>DLCG01000020.1:0-91157 GCA_002480495.1 Rhodobiaceae bacterium UBA7804
TTGCCGTGGTCGACGTGACCCATGACGGTGACGACCGGGGCGCGCGATTTCTTCAGCTCGGGCGAGTCGTCCTCGCCGACAAGACCTTCCTCGACGTCCGATTCCGCGACGCGCTTGACCGTATGGCCGAGTTCTTCCGCAATGAGCTGGGCGGTGTCGCTATCGATCACATCGGTAATCTTCACCATCATGCCCTGTTTCATCAGGATCTTGATGACATCGACCGCGCGCTCCGCCATGCGGTTCGCGAGTTCCTGGATGGTGATCACTTCGGGAATGACGACTTCGCGCACGATCTTCTGCGGTGCGTCCTGAACGCCCATATGCTTCTTGCGCTCACGCTCCACACGCCGCCGCATCGACGCAAGCGAGCGCTGACGGCCGCCTTCGTCATCGAAGGCCTTGGTGATGGTGAGCTTGCCTCGCCGCCGCTCTTCGGTTCGGCGGGTGGCGGGCTGCTTCGGCGCGGCATGTCCGGCGCTGCGCTTCGGCTTTTCTTCCTCGTCACCATCTTCCTCGGTGGCCGCCTTGCCGCTCGGCCTCGCGGGAGCGGCCGTTTCCTCGGCCGGGCTGCGGCGTTTCGCGTCCTCAGCGGAACGGGTACGCGCTTCCTGTTCGGCGGCGAGACGCGCCGCTTCTTCCGCGGCGCGTGCAGCTGCGGCGGCTCGTTCGCGTTCGCGGCGCGCATCTTCCTCGGCGAACCGCTTCGCCTCTTCCTCGGCGCGGCGGCGATCCTCACCCTCGCGCTCGCGTGCGCTGTCGAGAGCCTGGGCGCGCGCCGCCTTTTCTTCTTCGGTAAGCGTCCGCAGCACCACGCCGGAGCGCGAGCGAGCAGGCTTCCTCTCCGGAGCGGGGGCGGGCGCTGGGGCGGGCTTTTCAGCCGCCGGAGCGGGCTTGGCGACTTCCGCCGGCGCGGGCTCGGCGGGCGCTTTCGCGGCAGGCTTCGCCTTTTCCTCGACCGGCGCCGGTGCGGCCGCCTCCGAGGCTGTCTTCAGCGTGCGCTTCTTCTTCTTCTCGACGACAACCGATTTCGAGCGCCCATGCGAAAAGTTCTGGCGTACATGGCCAGACTCAACCGTCCGCTTGAGGCTCAGCGTCTTGCCGCCAGCTTTCGGTTTGCGTTCGCTCGTATCCTGATCGGTCATTCGTATCCTTCGTTAACCTGCGCCCCATGCCTTCACATGGCATGAGCCTTTTGCGGGCGGTCCTTCCGCCCATAGCGCGCCAGTCTGGCAAGGTCGCCCAAGACTTTCGCCTGCATGCGTCCCTTGATCAGGGCTGCATGTATCACATTTCCGCGGCCCAATGCCAAACCCATTTCGTCGGCCCAAAGCGGGCTCAGAACGGGGACATCGCCCGGAATCCCTTGCTCTTTCACCACTCTGAGGCGCTGTTCGAGCTTGCGGCGTCCATCCAGCGAGCCATCGCGAGCCTCAATCAGCGCCGCCACGCGGCCCCTTTCGATCGCCGTCATGACCTTTTCGAAACCGGCCTCCAGCGCGCCTGCCTTGCGGGCAAGGCCCAAGGCATCGGCTGCACGGCGGGCCAGAAGCCTTTCGACGAGATCCGCGAGCTCCGGGCCGGCACTGGCGGAAGCCCTGGCAGCCTTCGCGAAATGTCCCTTCGAGACCGCCTTTTCCACCATTTCTCGCGTCCCAGTGACCCAAAGGCCGCGACCGGGCAGTTTTCCCGTCAGATCGGGAACGACCCGGCCTTCCGGGTCGAGCACGAAGCGGATCAGCCCATCCTTGCCGCCACTCTCACCCGTGACGATGCAACGGCGTTCCGGGCCGTCCTGCTCCCGATCAGGCTTCTTCACCAACCTCATCCGTTTCTTCGCCCTCCTCGCCCTCTTCTTCCTGGGCAAGGTCGGCCTCGGTGATCCAGCCAGCCTTCAGGCGCGCCTGCATGATGAGTTCATTCGCCTCTTCGGCCGAGAGATCGAATCCCTCGAGAATGCCCTGCTGATGCTTGCGCTCGCCATTCACGGTTTCGTTCCAGCCGATCAGATCGTCCGTGGCGCAGCCCGCGAGATCCTCGACGGACTTCACATCGTTCTCGCCGAAGGCAACAAGCATTTTGGGCGTCACGCCTTCGATCTCGCCCACTTCGTCGGCAACGCCAAGCTCACGGCGCTTCGCATCGTATTCGGCATTCTGGCGTTCGATATACTCGACGGCGCGGCTCTGGATTTCCTGCGCCGTGTCCTCGTCGAAACCTTCGATATCGGCGATTTCGTCGAGATCGACGTAAGCCACTTCCTCGATCGAGGAGAAGCCCTCGGACGCCAGCAGCTGGGCGATCATCTCGTCGACGTCGAGCGCTTCAGCGAACATGGTGGTGCGGCTCAGGAACTCGGCCTGACGGCGTTCGGACTCCTCGGCCTCGGTGAGAATGTCGATATCCCAGCCGGTCAGCTGCGAGGCGAGACGGACATTCTGACCGCGCCGGCCGATCGCAAGCGATAGCTGGTCATCCGGGACCACAACTTCAATACGCTGCGCGTCTTCATCAAGCACGACCTTGACGACTTCTGCGGGCGCCAGCGCGTTCACGATGAAGGTGGCGGCGTCGGGCGACCACTGGATGATGTCGATCTTCTCGCCCTGCAGCTCGTTCACCACGGCCTGCACGCGGCTGCCGCGCATACCGACGCAGGCGCCGACGGGGTCGATGGAATTGTCGTTGGAAAGCACGGCAATCTTCGCGCGGCTGCCCGGATCGCGCGCGACGGCCTTGATCTCGATGATGCCGTCATAGATTTCCGGCACTTCCTGACCGAAAAGCTTGGCCATGAACTGCGGATGAGACCGCGAGAGGAAGATCTGCGGTCCGCGCTGCTCGCGGCGCACGTCATAGATATAGGCGCGGATGCGGTCGCCATTACGGAAGGTTTCGCGCGGCAGCAACTCGTCGCGGCGTACAATCGCTTCACCACGGCCGAGATCGACGATCACGTTGCCATATTCGACACGCTTCACGATGCCGTTCACGATCTCGCCGATGCGATCCTTGTATTCCTCATACTGGCGCTCACGCTCGGCATCGCGCACCTTCTGCACGATGACTTGTTTCGCCGTCTGAGCGGCGATGCGGCCGAAATCGACCGGCGGCAATTCGTCCTCGATAAGGTCTCCGACCTGAGCAGCGGGATTGCGGCGCTGCGCAGATTTCAGGTCGATTTGTACGGCGTCGTTGTCGACCTGTTCGACGACTTCAAGAAGACGCACCAGGCGAATATCGCCCGTCTGCGGATTGATGCGCGCGCGGATTTCATTTTCCGCACCATAGCGCGAGCGCGCTGCCTTCTGGATCGCTTCCGCCATCGCCTCCAGGACGACTTCACGGTCGATCGACTTTTCGCGCGCGACCGCATCCGCGATCTGCAACAGTTCAAGCCGGTTGGCGCTTACTGCCGGTGCCATTCTCTATTCTCCGTCGGAGGGGGCATCTTCGGAGGCGTCTTCCGCCCTGCCCTGTCTTTTGAGACTTTCCCTGATGAGGTCGTCGCTCATGACGAGCTTCGCCTCGCTCAACTTCTCGAACGGCAGGCCGAGAACCTGCGGTTCCGAGTAACCTTCGATATCGCACTCAACGAGAACCTCGCCGCCTTCCACGCCCTGCAACGTGCCGCGGAACCGCTTGCGTCCTTCGATGGGCTCGGCGAGTTCGATTTTCACGTCGAACCCTTTCCAGCGCTCGAAATCCTTGGGACGCGTCAGCGGGCGGTCGATACCGGGCGAGGAAATCTCGAGATTATATTCGCCGGGAATCGGATCCTCGACGTCCAGAACGGCAGACAAGGTGCGGGAAAGCTCCTCGCAATCCTCGACCGACATCGAACCGTCCGCCCGCTCCGCCATGATCTGCAGCGTATGGCCGTCCTGAAGACCGAAGCGAATACGCACGATCTCGAAGCCGATGCCTTCCGCGCTCGGGCGCAGGAGTTCGAACACCTTGCGCGGAACGCCGTGTGGGGCAACGAGATGCGTGTCGAGGATCGCGAGATCCTCGTCGTCGTCATCGGGTTTTCTGCCTGCGCCCATCGAGGCCAAATCGAATTCTCCGGAACGGTTTCAGCAAGGCCCAGATAACAAAAAAAGCGGGCCCCCGTTTCCGGAGACAGCCCACTCTCTAGAGCGTCGCTGATCTGTTGGCGCCTATATAGCCCCTTTTGGGGCGCAAGGGCAAGCGCCTCTCAAATCCTGAGGAACGAGAGATAGCAAGGGGTGCGGCCTTCGCGGATCGCCTTCGCCTCGTAGCGGGTGCCGGGCCAGCCTTTGTAGGGCGTGCGCCAGTCCGCCGCGCATTCCGCGGTCCAGACGAAAGTCTCGCCATTCTCTCTGTTGAAGCGGCTCACATGGGCGAGCGTCCAGGCAATGTAGTCGGGAATATCGCTTGCAAAGCGAAGCTCGCCGCCCGGCTTCAGAGCCCGTGCGAGAAAACCCAGCGTTTCCGGATTCATGAAGCGCCGCTTGTTGTGGCGTTTCTTCGGCCAGGGGTCCGGATAGAGGATGAAGACGCGGGCGAGGGATGCAGGAGCGAGCCGCTCCAGCAGGAAGCGCGCGTCGTCATTCAGGATACGCACATTGGAGAGGCTGCGCGCGTCGATTTCGGAAACGAGCTTCGCGACGCCATTCAGGAAGGGCTCGCAGCCCATGATGCCGATTTCGGGATGGGTTTCGGCCTGATGGGCGAGATGCTCGCCGCCGCCGAACCCGATTTCGAGCCAGACCTCTTTCACCCCGCCGAAGAGTGGCCGGGGGTCTATCTGCTTTTCCTCAAGCGAAATGGAGACCCTCGGAAAGAGGGTCTCCATCAAATTCGCCTGGCGCGACCGCAGGGCCTTGCCCTTGGTGCGGCCATAGACATGCCGGCGGGAGGTTTCGTTCTCGCCGCTCACCGGCACGCCCTCATGCGGGATCAGCGGATTTCGGCCGCGATCTTGTCGGCGAGGTCCGTCTTCTCCCAGGAGAAGCCGCCATCGGCGTCGGGTTCCCGGCCGAAATGACCATAGGCCGCGGTACGCTCATAAATCGGCTTGTTGAGCTGAAGATGCTCGCGGATCCCGCGCGGGGAAAGATCCATGCACTTGGCAACGGCCTTTTCGATCGCCTCTTCGTCGACCTTGCCGGTACCGTGCAGGTCGCAATAGATCGAAAGCGGCTTGGACACGCCGATGGCATAAGAAAGCTGGATGGTGCAGCGCTCGGAAAGGCCCGCCGCAACGACGTTCTTTGCGAGGTAACGCGCCGCATAAGCCGCCGAACGGTCGACCTTCGTCGGGTCCTTGCCCGAAAAGGCGCCGCCGCCATGGGGCGCCCAGCCGCCATAGGTGTCGACGATGATCTTGCGGCCGGTGAGGCCGGCGTCGCCGTCCGGGCCACCGATGACGAACAAGCCCGTGGGGTTCACGTAGAATTCTTCTTCCGGCGGGAACCAGCCGTTCGGCAGGACTTCCTTCACATAGCCGCGAACGAGTTCACGCAGATCGGACTGCGAAACGCCTTCCTTGTGCTGCGTGGAGACGACGACCGACGTCACCCCGACGGGCTTGCCGTTCTCGTACTTCATCGTGACCTGGCTCTTCGCGTCCGGCTCGAACTGCGGCGTCTTGCCGGAATGACGGTCGTCCGCCATGCGCTTCAGGATACGGTGCGAATAATAGATCGGAGACGGCATCAGAACGTCCGTCTCGGTACAGGCGTAACCGAACATGATGCCCTGGTCGCCAGCGCCTTCGTCCTTGTTGCCGCTCGCGTCCACACCCTGCGCGATATGCGCGGACTGGGCATGCAGCAGCACTTCGCAGTCGGCTTTCTTCCAGTGGAAACCTTCCTGCTCGTAGCCGATCGCCTTAACCGCCTGCCGCGCCGTTTCCTCGATCTTCTCCTTGGTGATCGAGTCCGGACCGCGCACTTCACCAGCCAGCACAATCTTGTTGGTGGTGGTCAGCGTTTCACACGCGACGCGCGCGAAGGGATCGGCGGCAAGGTAGAGATCGACAACGGCATCGGAAATCCTGTCGCACACCTTGTCGGGATGGCCCTCGGAAACGGATTCGCTCGTGAACAGGAAATTTGACCTAGCCAAGTTGCTCTCCCTTTTGGGTCTGAGATGAGTTCTGCGCCCGATCCGGCAGGAAGCCGGTCCGCGCTTTTCTTGTGCCGGGATGCGACAAAACTTTTATGTCGCCGAATGCCCGTTCCTGCGGCGTCCGGCGGCTCTGGTTGTTGCAAGGATCGTATTCGGGGTCAACAGGAGAACGCAAAAAGATATGCACATAAGTGCATATCCTTATTTTATTCTCCGTAATCCAAGGATTTTGCCTGATTTCCCGCCTGCTCGAGCTCATCGCCCTGCCCTGCCAATGCTCTGATCAGATCGAGAATACGCCGCCGGAGTTTCGGATCGGGAATGGCGAAAAAAGCACTGTTGAGCTGAATGCCCTCGGCGGTGGAGAGGACCCCGACATCGACCGCTCCTCGCAGACCCGCTGCACCCTTGAGCGCGCCATTCTCTAGCCCATCGAAGAAATATTCGATGGGGACGCCAAGCACGGCGCCTATCTCATAGAGGCGGCTTGCGCCGATGCGGTTGGTGCCTTTCTCGTATTTCTGCACTTGCTGAAAGGTGAGACCGAGCGCCTCGCCGAGTTTCTCCTGGCTCATGCCGATCAGCATGCGTTGCATGCGGACCCGGCTGCCCACATGAACATCGACCGGATTTGGCGATTTGCGTGTCACGCCTGCGCCTTGGGTATCGTTAGGGGAGACCGACCTTACAACCTCGGGGCAACTCCCGCATCAGGATTGCGGCGGATTTGGCAGAAACTCCATTTCCCCCGCCAATACGGATGCAACCAGAGCATCAGGGACGGCCGTTGACGGGCGGACGCCCATACCAGGCGGCGGCGGAAGCCGCAGCGAGCAAAAAGGCCAGGAAGAGATCGCCGAGACGGGCATAGAGCGTTGGCTGAAGCGCCTCTGGAAGACGAACGTCGATGACGCCCCGCTCCTGAAGAGGCAGACTGTCGATCACTCGGCCATAAGGATCGACCAGCGCCGAAATACCGGCGTTGGCGGAACGGACAATCGGCAGCCCCTGCTCGACCGCACGCATTCGGACCTGGGAGAAATGCTGATAGGGACCGGCCGACTCTCCGAACCACGCATCGTTCGTGATGTTGACGAGCCATGACGGACGCTCACCGGGCGCCACGACCTCGCCGGGAAAAATGACCTCGTAGCAGATGAGCGGCCCCACTGGAGGATAGCCATCGAGCTTGAGTGTGCGCGGGCCTGGACCGACATCGAAGCTGCCGTGAAACTGAACCAGCTTCTCGAGCCCGATGCTCCCGAGAATATGGCGCAAGGGAACATATTCGCCGAAGGGCACCAGGTGATGCTTGTCGTATGTCTCGACGATCTCTCCCGACGAGTTCACGACATAAAGAGAATTGTAGAAAACACGAAGACGGTTGGAGGGGCCATCGGGAGCGGGCTCGCCCCGGTTCGACCCGGTTACAAGCAAGGCACCTTCCGGCAGGACGCGCCCGATCGCGGCAAGTACATAAGGTTCGCGCGCCAGGAGAACCGGATGCGCGTTCTCAGGCCAGACAACGATCGTTTTTTCGTCGATCCCCTGCGGACGTTCCGGTGTCGCCTCGCCCGACATCCGTAGCAGCTGGCCGATGATGGCGAGCACCCGGTTGGGATCGTCCCAGTCCTTCGAGAATGGCGTGTCCGGATGGACGATGCGGATATTCACATCGTCCACGTATGCAAGTTCGGCCGAGGAAAGACGCGCCATCCCGCCGACCCAGATCAGCGCGAGTCCGGCGAGCGCGATCGCGGGCGCGGCGAAGAACTCGCGATCGAAGCTGCGGGGTGCATGCGGGGCTCGCGTATCGAAAACGGCAGGTGAGCCGACGATCAACATGGCAATGAAAGAAAGACCATAGATGCCGACAAGTGCCGCGACCTGCATCAGCGCTTCGGAGCCCGCGAATGCTTCGCCAACCAGATTCCATGGAAAGCCGGTGAGAATGTGACCGCGCAGCCATTCGAAAATCGTCCATGCCACCGCGAGTGCCGCAACGCGGCGGTATCCATGGAACCAGAAGAGGCGTGCAAATGCCGCCGCCGCGCCGGTAAAAAGCGCGAGTCCCGCCGGCAGAAGCGTTACGGCGAGGGGCAACAGAAAGGCATATTTCTCGGCCTCGACGAGAAATGCGTTACCCACCCAATAGAGGCTCAGTAAAAAATAGCCAAAGCCGAACCACCAGCCGACAAGTCCGGCGCGCCACATAACGCGGCGGCGGCGCGAACGTGTCGGCTCGCCCACGCCGTCGAGAAGCCAGACGAGAACCGGAACGGTGAGGAAGAGGACTGGCAGAATGCCGTAGGGGGGAAGGGCGAGAACACTGATTGCTCCCGCGGTAAAAGCCGCGAGATAGCGCGGCCAGCGGCGCAATTCCGACAGCCAGTGCGCAAAACCCGAGACGCGCTCTATCCCCGCGGTCAGACCGCTCTCGATCCTCACGCGATCAGCCTTCCGAACCTGAAGTTGGAGCGCTTTCTTCCGCTGGAGGCAGAAGGTGAATTCGCATCCGCTTGATGCGGCGCGGATCGGCGTCCTTCACCTCGAATTCGAGGCCCGCGGGATGGCGGACGAGTTCGCCACGCAACGGTACACGTCCGAGCAGGGAGAAAACGAGACCCGCCAGCGTGTCCACATCGTCTTCATTCTCTTCCTCGACGAGACGGATGCCGATCATCTCTTCCAGTTCCTCGATCGGGCAGCGCGCATCGGCATCGATCGAACCGTCTTCCCGGCGGACAAGCGCAGGGCCGGTATCCGTGTCGTGCTCGTCCTCGATCTCGCCGACGATCTGTTCAACCAGATCCTCGATGGAAACGAGACCGTCGGTGCCGCCATATTCGTCGATGACGAGTGCGAGGTGGATGCGGGTTGCCTGCATCTTCACCAGCAGATCGAGGGCCGGCATGGATGGCGGCACGAACAGAACATTGCGGCGGATCGCACGAAGCGAGAAAGGCGGCCGGGGGGCGGCCGTTTCGTTCTCGGAAGGCGCAAACCAGGCGAGGACGTCCTTCAGGTGAACCATGCCGATCGGGTCGTCCAGCGTCTCGCGATAGATCGGCATGCGCGAATGGCTTGACTCGCGATAGAGGCGAAGTACGTCTTCGAGCGAAGCGTTCTCCTCGACCCCAACGACATCCGCGCGGGGAACCATGACGTCGTCGACGCGCAGCTCGCCGAAATTGAGGATGTTGACGAGCATATGCCTTTCTTCCGCGGTGAGACCGCGATGCATGTCCTCGTGTTCCTCGATGACTTCTTCAAGACTTTCGCGCAGCGAGCTGTCGCCGCTGACGGCAAAGCCGAGAAGGGCTCGCAGCCAGCCAAAGCCCGAGCGGCTGCGTGAAGTCGCCTCCCTTACGGATGAAGTTCTGTCTGTGGTATCGGCCATGTTCTTGTCGGGATTCTCGTCAGTGTCCGCTGCGCTCGGCGGCATAGGGATCCGGTACGCCAAGATCCTCCAGTATATCGCGTTCCAGAGCTTCCATTTCCTCCGCCTCGGGATCTTCGAGATGATCGTGGCCAAGGAGGTGAAGAACGCCGTGAACGGTCAGATGAGATAGATGATCGCTGAAACTCTTGCGCTGATCGGCCGCTTCACGCGCGATCGTCTCGCGGGCGAGCACCACATCGCCGAGCAGGGGAACACTGCGGGCGAAGGCTTCCTCGGGAACTCCGGTGTCCGGCATCTCGGCGGCAGGAAAAGAAAGGACGTTGGTGGGGCCCTCCTTGCCGCGATAGGCCTTGTTGAGCTTCGCGACAAGCTCGTCGTCGGCCAGCACGATGCAAAGTTCGGCCGCCTCGCCGCCTCGCGTCACGACAAAGGCGTGTTCGGCTGCGCGGCGCACCGTTTCCTCGGTGCCGCTTTCCCAATCCCCGGCTTCACGCAGAACATCGATCTCGAGTCCGGAAACCGGACTTCGGCTCTTGGCGCTTCTTTTGCGCCCGGGACTGGCGCCGTCGCTCATTTCTTGCCGTCTCCGAGAAGACCTCGCTCCCGGGCGTTATACGCCTTCACGATCCGCGTCACCAGCGGATGACGCACCACGTCGGCATCGGAGAAATGGACCGTGGCGACGCCCGACACACCGTCGAGCACGTCAAGCGCATCCTTCAGTCCCGACTTCGCGCCGAGCGGAAGGTCCACCTGGCTCGGATCGCCGGTGATCGCCATGCGGCTGTTCTCGCCGAGACGCGTAAGAAACATCTTCATCTGCACAGGCGTGCAGTTCTGTGCTTCATCGAGGATGACGAAGGAGTTCGCAAGTGTGCGGCCACGCATGAAGGCCAGCGGCGCCACCTCGATTTCGCCCGACTCGATCCCCTTCATGGCTTGCTCGCCAGGCAAGGTGTCGTAGAGCGCGTCATAGAGCGGGCGAAGGTAAGGATCGATTTTTTCTTTCAGATCGCCGGGCAGGAAACCCAGACGCTCTCCCGCCTCGACGGCGGGCCGCGACAGAATGATGCGGTCAACGCGCTTCTGCAGCAGCATCGACACGGCGACAGCGACGGCAAGATAGGTCTTGCCCGTGCCCGCGGGACCGACGCCGAAGACAAGCTCGTTCGACATCAGCGCATCTATATAGGTGCCTTGCGTCTGCGAACGCGCGGAGATGACGCGACGCTTCGTCTGAATCTGGTGGCGCGAGAGACCGCCCTGGGGCTTTTCGAGATCGGCATCGGGGGCAGTCGCCATCCGGATTGCGCCATCGACCTCGCCGGCATTCACTTCCTGACCGGACTTCAGGCGGGCATAAAGATCGCGGAAGACGCGATCGGCCTGACTGCGGGCATGGGCGTTACCGGTGATGACAAGTTTGTTGCCGCGCGAGGTCGCCAGCACACCAAGGCCCTGCTCGATTCGTGCGAGATTCCTGTCGTTCGTTCCGAAAAGCTCCGTAAGGAGACGATTATCGTCGAAGGCGATGACAAGACTGTCGTCGCCTCCGGCCTCACCCTTCGTGCTTTTCACCCCACCCGCTGTATTCAACTGCACCCTGTCCTTTCAACGTGCCTGCTGCACGGACAAAACGCGACCGGCCAACGCGTCATGCGAGTACCGGCTCCTTTTCGAGCAAGCGCCCGCGAAGAGAATTCCTGTGCCCTTCCTCGATCTCGACATCGACAAGCTGACCAAAAAGATGCGGCGGTGCATCGTCGATATGGACCGACTGGAGATAGGGGCTGCGTCCGACGAGTTGGGCTTCGCCGCGCCCCCGCCTGTCGAAGAGTACCGGCATTATGCGTCCCGCGCAGGCACGGTTGAATGCAATCTGCTGCTCGCCGAGAAGGGCCTGGAGCCGCTGAAGCCTGTCGCTCTTCACCTCTTCCGGCAGCTGATCTTCTTCCGTGGAGGCAGGCGTACCGGGGCGCGGGCTGTATTTGAAGCTATAGGCCTGTGCATAGCCGACTTCCCGGATGAGGGAGAGCGTCGCCTCGAAATCTTCTTCCGTTTCGCCGGGGAAGCCGACAATGAAGTCGGACGACATGGCTATATCGGGCTTTGCGGCACGGATGCGCTCCACGAGGCGTATATAGCTTTCCGCGTCGTGCTTGCGGTTCATCGCGGCGAGGATGCGGTCCGATCCCGATTGTACCGGCAGATGCAGGTAAGGCATCAGTTCGGGCACTTCGGCATGAGCGGCGATCAACTCTTCATCCATGTCGCGCGGATGGCTGGTCGTGTAGCGCAGCCTCTCTATGCCGCCGATCCGGGCCAGATGACGGATGAGTTGCCCAAGCGATGCCGCGCGGCCCTTTCCGTCGTCGCCATGATAGGCGTTCACATTCTGGCCAAGCAGCGTGATTTCGCGCACACCGGCATCCGCGAGCGCCTTCGCTTCGTCCAGGATGCGCGATACCGGCCGCGAGAACTCGGCGCCGCGCGTATAGGGCACAACGCAGAACGTGCAGAATTTGTCGCAGCCTTCCTGAATCGTGAGAAAGGCTGTCGCGCCGCGCGCGAGCGTCTTTCGGCGTTCCGGCGCAGGCAAGGCCTCGAACTTGTCGTCGGCAGGGAACTCGGTTTCGACGATGCCCGGGCCGCCATTCGACAGGCGCTCCACATATTGCGGCAGGCGATGATAGGTCTGAGGACCGAGCACGAGATCGACCGCCGGTGCACGGCGGCGTATTTCCTCGCCTTCGGCCTGAGCAACGCAACCGGCCACGCCGATCACAAGGTCCTCACCCCGGCCGGATTTTTCCTTCTTGAGCTCGCGCAGGCGGCCAAGCTCCGAATAGACCTTCTCAGCCGCCTTTTCGCGGATGTGACAGGTATTCAGAATGACAATATCGGCATCTTCGGGCTGGTCGACTTCGGTATAGCCGGAGGGTGCCATGACATCGACCATGCGGGCCGAGTCATAGACATTCATCTGGCAGCCATAAGTCTTGACGAAGATTTTCTTGCGCGGCGCGCCGGAACCGTTTTCAGGGCCCTCAGCAGGGTCCTCGTCCAGCGCGGCGTCTCGGAATGGCGCGGGATTATCTTGCAATGTGTGCGCTCGTCTCCTCAGGGAACTCGATCAAACAGAGAAAGCCTATCACGTATCGCGGCCCGGCAGGGAATGGAAAGGGCCGCCCGCCCTCATGCCCCGGCCACGCGAGGGCTGGGCAGCGCATCCGGCTCCTCGGCGGGGACGGGCATCTCCTCGAAACGGCCTGTCAGCGCCCGCGAGACGCCTGAGCGGCAACAGCTTTCGCAATAGGCGGCAAGCGCCTTGCGATTGCCGATCTCACGGATCGTGACCGGCCTGTGATACTCGACGGTCACCTCGATCGGGCCCGTCTGGAAGGCCTCCCAGAGGTGAGGAAAGAGCTCCATGTCGCCATACCACGCGAAAAAGGGCCGGGCATAGCGGCTCATCGGCATGCCGTAAAGGCCCGTATAGGCGATCGAAACCGGCTGAACCACGAGATCGTCCTCACGGTCTTCCTCGCCGTTCACGATGGTGAGCTGGGCGACGCTCATAAGCGCGCTCTTGAAGGACAGCACGCGGTTTCCGTCGCTCGACGTGCCTTCCGGGAAGAGCACGAGCCTGTCGCCCGAGGCGATGCGCGAATGAATCTCGTTGCGCGAATGAGCGGTGCGGGTACGCCTTTCGCGCTCCACGAAAACCGTCTGCTGGAGCTTTGCCAGCGTGCCGAAGAATGGCCAGCCCGCCACTTCGCTCTTGGCCACGAAGGAGCAGGGCGTGAGCGAGCCGACGATCGGGATATCGAGCCAGGATGTGTGATTGGCGGCGATCAGGCAGGCACCGTCTTCATGAGGTGTGCCGCGGGAAATGACCTTGATGCCGATCAGCTTGCAGAGAAAGCGGTGATACTTGTTCGGAAGAGTGCGGGCATAGGAAAGGTTCAGCTTCAACCCCAGCCACTGCACCGGCATCAGGAGCAGGGCCGAGAGAATAAAGCCTGCCAGAAGCGTGGCGGCCCGCGCGGTTGCCATATGCATCTCCCGTCCTCGCGGCCGACCCCGGCGCGGGACTACTCCTTGCTGCCCTTGGCGTCCGTCTTCTTGTCGCGATTGAGCGGCACGCCGTAGAGTTCAAGACGGTGATCGACGAGCTCGAAGCCGAGTTCGCGGGCGATGATCTGCTGCAGGCGCTCGATCTCATCATTGTGAAATTCGATAACCGAACCCGTCTGAAGATCGATCAGATGGTCGTGATGTTCTTCCGGCACCTGCTCGTAACGCGAACGCCCGTCGCGGAAGTCGTGGCGTTCGAGGATGCCCGCTTCCTCGAACAGACGAACCGTCCTGTAAACCGTAGCGATCGAAATCTTGCTATCGACCGCCGCTGCCCGGCGGTAGACTTCTTCCACATCGGGATGGTCGTGCGCGACGGAGAGCACGCGTGCAATCACACGCCGCTGTTCCGTCATCCGCATTCCCTTTTCCACACAGAGATTCTCGATCCGCTCGGGATCGTTCGGCATGTCTTCGGGGCGCAGGGCCGCTGTCGTCTTTTCTGTCATCAAAAACATAATAGGCGCGCGCCACCGGTTTGTCATTAGCAAGCAAGTTGCCTTGGGGCCTATAAAAGCCCTACACGATCAAGGATTTATGACACCGGTGGCAATGAGGGAAGGTCGCATTTCAGCGTCCTCGCCGCGACCCGCGCAGCTCCCCTCGTGTAGTAGGCCGGCCGCATGCCGACCAGATAGAAACCGAAGCGCTCATAGAGTCTGAGCGCCGCTGCATTGTCTTCAGCAACCTCAAGAAAAAGAGCGTCGGCGCCTGCCGCAACGGCGGCGCTGGCTGCGGTTTCCAGGAGCCTGCGGCCTATCTCCCGGCCGCGTGCAGCCGGATCGACCCCAATGGTCAGGATTTCCGCCTCACCGCCCCCCACGCGCGCCAGAATGAAGCCGAGCGGGAGGGCTTCCGGATTGTCATTCGCCGGATCAGGCGCGGCGAGAAAGGCGAAGGCGCCCGGCATGGCAAGTAGCCTCGCAAGCGAAGCGGCATCCCAGGCCTCCTCGAAACAAAGGGCGTGAAGCGCCGCAAGACGCTTGAGGTCGTCTGCGCGAACGGACCGGATGGCAATGTCCGTGCCCATGTTCAGGCGGCCTCGCCGGGATCGCGCCCGCCGGGAAGCTTCGCATCGGGCGCCCGGATATAGAGCGGAGCAGGCGGGGTATGGAAGGTCTCGAGCCCGCGCTCGGCGGCAAGCCTCTGCGCTATACGGGCGACAATGGAAGCGTCCGGCTGGGGCCGTGTTTCCGACAAGCGATATTCCCGTCCCGCTCTCTCGAGAACATCCGCCAGAAGGGGCGTCCCGGTACCGGACAGCACGAAGGGGCCTCGCGGCAGATGCGCGAGTGCCGTTTCGAGCCCGACAAGAAGCGGTCCCGTCTGCTCTGTCCCATCGGCGGCGAAAGCCTGCATGTAGACCTCTTCGCGCCGCGCATCGAACGAAGCAAGGATCGTCTCATCCGCTTCGGCTGCAACGGGTTCGGCGATGGCTTCGAGCGTCGTCACGCCGATAAGGGGAAGCTTTCTCGCCAGCGCAATTCCACGCGCGGCGGCGAGCCCGACGCGAAGTCCCGTGAAAGTGCCGGGGCCGACCGTCACCGCCAGCACGTCGAGATCGGAAAAACCGAGCGCAGCCTCCGCCAGCACCGTTTCGATCATGGGAAGCAATGCTTCCGCATGGCCGCGCGTGCGCTCCTCGAACAGGCACGCGATCTCCCCCTCGGCGTCGCGTATGGCGGCGGATAACGCGCCCTGCGCAGTGTCAAAGGCGAGAAGGATCAAGGACTATGCTCCGTATGAGGAAGGGAGTCAGACGATCGAGCAGGCGTCGTCGAAAGGCAGACGCGGGCTGCGCGGGAAAAGACCAGCCGGATCGCCATGACCGAGATTGCAGAGAAAATTGGATTTGACGCTGGTGCCGGAAAAGAAGATCTCGTCGACCTTCTTCATGTCGAAGCCCGACATGGGCCCGCAGTCGAGACCGAGCGAGCGCGCTGCAATCATGAAATAGGCGCCCTGGAGCGAGCCATTACGGAAGGCGTTCATCTCGGCCCATTCATCCGACCAGTTGAACCAGGTCTTCGCCTCGGGCGCATGCGGGAAGAGCTCGGGCAGGCGCTCGTAGAATTTCACGTCATAGCCGATGATTGCGGTGACGGGGGCTTCCATCGTCTTCTTGAGATTGCCTTCGGAGAGTGCGGGCGCGAGCTTTTCCTTGCCCTCCTTCGACTTCACGAAAATGATGCGGGCGGGAGACATGTTGGCGCTGGTCGGGCCCCATTTCATGAGCTCGTACAGCTCCTTCAGCGTCTCGTCGGAGACCGGCTCGTCCTTCCACGCATTATGCGTGCGGGCTTCACGGAAAATGATGTCGAGCGCTTCGTCCCCAAGCCTGCCGCTCATGGGCCTATCTCCTTCGCGAGTTTGACAGATGGCGTCACGATACCGTTTTCACGCCCAAGCGCCAGCCCTCGAGACAAAATCCGACCGGCAGTCAATCCGCCGGTATCAGACCTGGCGAACCTCGACGATTTCGGGAATGTAGTGTTTCAGCATGTTCTCCACGCCGCGCTTCAGCGTGACGGTGGAAGAGGGGCAACCGGCGCAGGCGCCCTGCATGTTGAGAAACACGATGCCTTCCTCATAGCCCTGGAAGGTGATGTCGCCGCCATCCTGTGCGACGGCGGGCCTCACGCGGGTGTCGAGGATCTCCTTGATCTGGGAGACGATCTCGCCATCTTCGCCGTCATGCGCGGCATGGGCATCGTCTTCGCCGCCCGCCGCGAAAAGGATCGGCGCGCCGCTCGTGAAATGCTCCATGATCGCGCCGAGAAGCGCGGGCTTCAGGTGCTGCCACTCGCCGCCCGACTTGGTGACGGTGATGAAGTCATTGCCGAAAAAGACGCCGGTGACGTTTTCGACGGCGAAAAGGCGCATGGCGAGCGGCGAGCGCTCCGCGGCCTCGCGCGTCGGGAAATCGGCGGCGCGGCCTTCTCCAAGCACTTCGCGGCCGGGCAGAAACTTCAAAGTCGCCGGATTGGGCGTCGCCTCGGTCTGGATGAACATGAGAAAAGCCTTTTTGGTAGCGTGGGTTAACGGCATCAAGGGCCGCTTCGTTCGCGCTATAGATGGACCGTCGGAAGGCTCAAATCAAGCAGGCGCCGGAATCAGGCCAGTGAGCGCAGTGCTTCTTCGGTGAGATTGCCCGGCACCACGGTGACCGGAATGGGGAAGGACTTCTCGGAAGCACTGGCGACCATGGTCACGAGAGGGCCGGGACCTTCCTTGCCGGTACCTGCCGCAAGGACGAGGATCGCAATGTCCTTGTCCTCCTTGATGAGTTGCATGACCTGTTCGGCGCGGCGGCCTTCCCGGATCAGGAGTTCGGGCATGATGCCCGCATATTCGTTCACATGGGCGGCGAGGCGATGAAGCAGTTCCTCGGCTTCCTCACGCGCCTCCTCCTGCATGATGTTTTTTACGCCGAGCCATTGCTGGGAGGCTTCGCCGGGTTCGATCACGGCGAGAAGCGTCACCACGCCGTTGGTATGGCTGGCGCGAAGGCTCGCGAAGTGAATGGCCACTTCGGATTCGGGCGTGCCGTCCACGATGACGAGAAATTTGCGCCGCTTCTGCGGCGTGGCGCTTTCGCCCGATGTCCCAGATTCGCTCATGGGCCGGATGCTGCCACCGCGCGGCGCATCCGGCAAGCATGTGAATCGGGCGTTATTTCAGCAGTATATTGCTGATTTCACGGAGTTGGGTGCGCGCCCGAAGAAGGTAGAAGCCCTGCGCGGCCAGATGGTTCGGCTGGAACTGGGCATCGAGTTCGCCGTTCGATACGACCCAGGGATCGAGAAGGGCCGCCTTGCGGAAACTCTCCATCATCTCGTTCCAGGGTTTCTCCAGATTGCGCTCCTTGATGATGGGAGCGAAATCCGCACCGAGCCCCTGCAGCACCATGTAGTAGCCGTAGAGTTTGCCCTTGGTGAAATAGAAGATGTCGTCGGCATCTGAATCGAAGAAGCTGCCTGCCCTTTCGGCGAGGTGGCGATCGATCAGTGCGGAAGAAGAACCGATATCGGCAGCGAAACGCTCGATGGTCGCCAGCAGATTGTCGGCGCGGATGTCGTAGTTCGCCTCGCCTTTTGCGAGCCGCGCATTGTAGGCGAGAAGACGCGTCCGGGCGTCGCGATATTGCGACTCGGAACTGGCGCGCGGCGCAAGCGACACGCTCGGATTCCATATCCAGACATTGCCGGGATACTGCAGAAGACCGGCGGCGCGCTGGAGATCGGGATCGGCTTCGGAGGAGCCGCGCGTGCGGCCGAGTTGGTCGGTCAGCTCGAAGCCGAACCGCGCCAGCGCCGACATGATGCCCTGCTGGAAGTTCGGCATGTTGTCGAGCAGCGTGCCCGGCTGAAAGAAGGGGTCGTTCGCAGTCCAGCTGTTCTGGTTCACCTCGCGGTCGATGAGCCCTGCCGCGAAGGCGACCGCCATGCTGCCGCCTTCCGCCTTATCTGCCGCGGATGGTGTGAACTCGATGTCATCGTCGATCGTGTGAACGATGAACATGCCGATCGGATAATAGAGAAGGATGAGGACGAGAATGGCGAGGCCCGCGCGCTTCGCCATGCTGCCCATGCCGGGGCGATTGAGGCTGCCGAAGAAGCCGCCGCCACTGCCGTTCGCCGCTGTGCTGCTGCCGCCAGACGCGGTCTGCGATCCGTCGCCGCGCCGATACATCCAGCGATGACGGAGATTTTCGCGCCAGCCTGCGAGGCGGTCAGAAAAGGACATGGACGGACGATCCTCCGGTATCAGCAGTTTTGCGGCCCGATGCCTTCCTTAAGATGGGACGTGCGGCGCGCCGATCAAGCACCGCCTTCAGGCCGTCAGATGAAGCCGACGATTTCGCGGACGCGCGCCAGGACGGGATCGGCGATGGCGCGGGCGCGTTCGGCGCCTTTCTCCAGGATAGTGTCGATATAGGCCCTGTCGTCCATCAGACGTTTCATCTCGTTCGTGATGGGCGACAGTTTTTCGACCGCCAGATCGGCAAGCGCGGGTTTGAAGACGGAAAATTGCGCGCCGGAAAATTCGGCGAGAACCTGAGCCTTGGTCTTGTCCGAAAGGGCGGCATAGATACCGACGAGATTGTCGGCACCCGGACGGCCTTCGAGCCCCTTCACATCCTCGGGAAGCGGATCGGGATCGGTCTGCGCCTTCCTGATCTTTTTCGCGATGTCGTCGGCGCTGTCTCGCATGGTGATGCGCGAGAGATCCGAGGGATCGGACTTCGACATTTTCTTCGTGCCGTCGCGCAGCGACATGACGCGCGTCGCCTCACCCATGATGAGGGGTTCGGGCTGCGGAAAGAAATCCGGCGCGTCGAAATCATTGTTGAACTTCTGCGCCGTGTCGCGCGCGAGTTCGAGATGCTGCTTCTGGTCTTCGCCGACCGGCACATGCGTTGCGCGATAGGCGAGAATGTCAGCCGCCATCAGCACCGGATAGGTGTAGAGGCCTACGCTCGCCTTCTCGCGATCCTTGCCCGCCTTGTCCTTGAACTGCGTCATGCGATTGAGCCAGCCGATGCGCACGACGCAATTCAGAATCCAGGCAAGCTCCGCATGCGCGCTCACCTTCGACTGGTTGAAGACGATGTGGCGCTCGGGATCGATGCCGGACGCGATATAGGCGGCAGCAACCTCGCGCGTGTTCGCGGCGAGTTCCTTCGGGTCCTGCCAGACGGTGATCGCATGCATGTCGACGACGCAGTAGATGCATTCATGCGTCTCCTGCAGGCCGACGAAGTTGCGGATCGCGCCGAGATAGTTGCCGAGATGCAGGTTTCCGGTGGGCTGAACGCCTGAGAAGACGCGATTTTGCGGCTGGTCCATTCGAGAAATTCCGTCGCTTTTGCCTTGGCAGGGCGAGGTTATGCGGCGCATGAGCGCCGAAGGCAATGGCTGGCTTGAAGAAGGCACCGCCCGGCCCCAGATTAGAATAGTTCCAAGTAAACGCGCCGCCGGATGCGTCTCCTCCGGCGGCCTGTCCGGGGTCCCCGGTTCTCGAAAGAGAGCCGGGGACTTCTTCGTCTTGCGGGATAAAACGGGGCCACCGTCATCGAAACGTCACGATAACGTCACATCGGGCGGGTTTGTCCCCGCCACCGGGGATAAAGCCGCCCCCCGCGGACAAAAAAATCCCCGGTTTTCAGACCGCCTTTCAGGAGCGCGTGAAGGCGCGGCGGAGATCGCCGAGGCGGACGGCGCCGGTCACCTGGCAGAGGAAGAAATAGACGAGGACACCGCCCGCGATGAGGAGGGCGAGCGCGCCGATGCTCGTCAGCAGGTCGTCCTCGAAGAAGGGAGTGAGAGCCTCCGCCCCGAACCAGAGGGCGGCGCCCATGCCGCCCGACGCCAGAAGGATCAGGGGCAGGCGGCGGGCGAGCATGGCATCGGGCGCGAATTCGCCGCGTGCATAGAGCCGCGCGCCGAGCTGTCCTGCATTCACCCAGGCGGCAAGCGTCGTTCCCGTCGCGATGCCGGCGAAGCCGAAATAGAAGAAGAGAGCGAAGCTCGCCACGATGTTGACGGCGATGGAAATGGCGGCGAAGCGGAGCGGCGTCTTCGTGTCCTCGCGCGCGAAGAAGGCGGGCTGGAAAACCTTGATGAGGACGAAGGCGGGAAGGCCCGCGGCGTAGATGACGAGGGCGAGCGCCGTCGCTTCCGTGTCCGCGCTCGTAAAGGCGCCGCGCTCGAAGAGGACGCGGATGATGTCGGCGGCGAGAACGCCCGCGCCGACGGCGGCGGGGACGGTGAGGAGCATCGAGAACTCGACCGCGCGGTTCTGGCTCCAGCTTGCGCCGCCATGATCCTCCGCGCGGAGGCGGCGCGAGAGCTCCGGCAGCAGCACGATGCCGATGGCGATGCCGATGACGGCGAGCGGCAGCTGATAGATGCGGTCCGCATAATAAAGCCAGGAGACGGCGCCCGCCTGAAGCGAGGCGATCATGGTGCCGATGGTGAGGTTCACCTGGGTGATGCCGCCCGCGATGACGCCGGGCACGCCCAAGCGGAAGAGACGGCGGACATCCGGCGTGAGGCGCGGCATTCGCAGACGGAGCACCATGCCCGCCCGCCAGAGCGAGACGGCGAGCCAGACGAACTGGACGACGCCCGCCGCCGCGACGCCCCAGGCGAGCGCGCGGCCCGGATTGTCCGTCAGCGGCACGAGAAAGAGGATCGCGCCGATCATGGTGATGTTGAGCATCACCGGGGCGGCGGCGCCCGGAAAGAAACGGCCAAGCGAATTCAGGATCGCGGACTGGAGCGCGGTGAGCGAGATGAAGAGGAGATAGGGGAAGGCGATCCGCGTGAACTCGACCGCCCAGCCGAATTTCTGCGGGTCTTCCGAAAAGCCCGGCGCGAAGACGAGCATCAGCCAGGGCATGGCGATCTCGGCGGCCACGGTGAGCACGAGAAGCGCGACGAGAAGGACGGCGAGCGCATCTTCCGCGAAACGGCGCGCGGCAGCTTCCCCCTCCCCTTCGAGGCGCTTCGCAAATAGGGGCACGAAGGCCGAATTGAAGGCCCCTTCCGCGAAGATCGAGCGGAACATGTTGGGGAAGCGGAAGGCGACGAAGAAGGCGTCCGCGATGGGCCCCGTGCCGACGGCGGCGGCGACCATGACGTCGCGCAGGAAGCCGAGCAGGCGGCTTATCAGCGTGGTGCCGCCGACGGTCGCGGCGGAGCGGACCAGGTTCATGGGATCATCTTGGAATTGAGGCCACCGGGACGGGCCGTTTCGTTTTTCATCGTCAGAATCTCTATCCCTGTTCTTTCCGGTTTGTCCGGCAAAATTGCGATTATCGCGGCTTTTGCCGACATAGCTCCCGTTTAAGTATATTTAATAGGTCTACAAATGAATATTGATAGGTATCATTAGAAGTGCTAATTAGGGTATGTAAAAGATTACAGGAGCGTCCAGATGTCCCGCATCTCCGCCTCGCAGGTATCGAGCATCAGCGAATTGAAGCGCAGTCCCGCCCGCGTGATCGAGGAAGCTTCGGAGGAAGGCGCCGTGGCGATCCTCAACCGCAACAAGCCCGTTGCCTATGTTCTCGACCCGGAAACCTATGAAGCGATGCTGGATCGGCTCGAAGACTATGAGGACATGAAGAAGGTTATCGAGCGGCAGGGCCAGTCCGTTACCTATGTGACGCTCGACGAGCTCGATGACCTATAGGCTGGGCTTCGTCGAAGACGCGAAGAAGGAGTGGCGCAAGCTGGCGCCGGACATCAAACAGCAGTTCAGGAAAATTCTGGAACGACGCATCGAAACACCGCGCGTCGAAAAACACCGGCTCGCGGGCATGCCGGACTGCTACAAGATCAAACTCAGAACTGTGGGTTACAGACTGGCCTACAAGGTCGTGGACGAGACGGTAGAGGTTCGCGTCATCGGTATCGGACGGCGCGACGGAGAGATATATTCGAACGCCACGGAGCGACAGGGGAAACCGTCGGTACCGAAATAGCCGCCACGTTCCAGCGCGAATCATCAATCAATCTGGAGAAAGATAGTTCGTGCCGGTTTCTCGTCCGGCTTGCTCAACATAGGCACCGAGCAACCAGATCAGATTGTCCATGTGCGAATAAGAAATGCCGGGCGGAGTTAGCGCCATACCGGCGCAGCTATATTGAACGAACTCTGTGAATTCTCTCTCGCCGGTGCCTGCGAGAGAGCGGTAGCACTCGGTAGGCTGTTTCGCCGCCAAAGGGGGGCGCCAGCGCTCGATCAGCCTTTTGACATGACGGTCAGGCTTGAAACCGTTCCAGCCGAGATTTCGCAAGAACTCGCTCGCGAGAACATAACGCATGCCTGGAAGTCCAATGCACGCGCAGGGAATTTTCAACCGCTCGCAACGCTGGCGCGATCTTTTCGTTTTCGAGACAAGCGCCCCGACAAGGGCGGGAAGCAGTTCGGCCGCAGAAAGCTGACGCCGACATTTATCGTTTGCTTCGCGACAGAGATCGAGAGCCAACGCGACGATGACATTCCTGTAGTAGTCAGGACATGCGCACAGCAATCGCGCCCACTTCACAATCGCTTCTGCATCCCTCTTCGCCGTCTGCCCGCCCAGCAAGTCGGCGATCCCATCGATAACCCCGTTCGGATTCGCGCTCTCGATCCTGGATACAAACCCGCATGCATCGTAGTTGCACAGAATTTCTTCCAACTGTTCCCGGTGTTGCAGGAACCGAATCCATCGACGACTGTTGCTTGCCAGCGCACGGACCGCCGCCTCGAAGACCTTATTGGCCGAATGTTCAACGCGAAGTGGATTGTCACTCGGGGCCTGCCCCAAACACTCCAGCAAGGCCGCGATAAACGACTCGGGATCCTGAAACTCCCGATTGTCCAGACCATAGTCCCGCGATATGGAGCGGCATTCCCGGTCGCGGCAGTAAAGGCGTTGCTTTATGAGCGTCGCATTGAACTGCACAGAGGTTCTCCACTATCCGGACAATCGAATGCTTCCGCCATATAACATCAGTAAGCAGATTATTGGAACGGCGACAAGCACCGGCGGGATACGTCAATGCGACGGCAGGTGACAATGCGAGAGGAGCCGGGGACACCGGCTTTCGCCGGTGCAGGCAAGTCACCGGGATGACATCGATGGCTTCGCAGGAGATTGCGTTCTGGAGTTCTTATCCCCCCGCCCCAAACCGCCCTTGGCGGACTGGCCTTGCGCTTGCGCTCCAGGCGTTCGAGGCTCGAAAAGGTCCACCGGACCTTTTCGCTTGCTGTGCAAGACGCCTCTCACCTCACAGGGGGAGGGTGGTCCAGATGGCAACAGTCCGTGCACACCGCAGGCATCACGCCGCGGCGACGGCGTCGTCGCGTTTCGAACGCTTGGCGGGTCTTGCCTTCTTCATCGGGTCGGCCAGCGCTTCCTGGAGATGGCGTTCGACCGCCTTCTTCTTGTTGGCGTTGGTGACCTTGTGGCCGATCACGTCCTTCACATAGAAGACGTCGACCGCACGCTCGCCATAGGTGGTGATGTGGGCCGAGCCGATGGTGAGGCCGAGATGGAAGAGCGCGCGCGACAGCGCATGGACGAGGCCCGGCCGGTCGAGGCCGTTCACCTCGATGACCGTGTAGGCATCCGACGCATCATTGTCGATGAAGACCTGCGGGGCGACGGTGAAGGCATCCGCCCGGCGCTCGCGGCGCTGACGGCTTTCGATCGCGTCCGGCGGGAGCACCTCGCCCGCCAGCACCTTGCGGATCATGTCTTCGAGGCGGCGGATGCGGCGCTCCTCGCGCACGGCGGTGCCGTCCGGGTCCTGCACCCAGAGCATGTCGAGCGCCATGCCGTCGCGCGTCGTGAAAATCTTGGCATCGACGATATTCATGCCGAGAACGGCGCAGGCACCGGCGAAGCGGGCGAAGAGGCCCGGATGGTCCTGCGTGTAGAGCGTGAGTTCCGTCACGTCGCGCGTGGGCTCGGGCTCGGCGGCGATGGCGAGCGGCTGCTCCTTCGCGCCTTCGATGAAGCGAGCATGGCGCTCCTGCATGTCGGTGTCGGTCGATATCCAGTAGGCATCGCCGTGACGCTTGAGATAGCGCTCGACAGCCGATTTCGACCAGTCGGAAAGACGCGCGGCCAAGGCTTCCTTGGCTTCGGCGACACGGCCCTTGCGATTGAGCGCGCTCTCGCCGCCCTGCAGCAGGGCTTCCGTTTCGAAATAGAGCTGACGCAGCAACTGGCCCTTCCAGCCGTTCCAGACGCCGGGACCGACCGCCTTGATGTCCACCACGGTGAGGACATAGAGCATCTTCAGGCGCTCCGGGCTCTGCACGAGGCTCGCGAAGTCGCGCACGGTGCGCGGGTCGGCGATGTCGCGGCGTTGCGCCACATCCGACATGACGAGATGGTTCTGCACGAGCCAGGCGACGGTCTCCGTTTCGCCGGGGCCCATGCCGAGACGCGGGCAGAGCTTGCGCGCAATGGCGGCGCCCGCATCCGAATGGTCCTCGTCGCGGCCCTTCGCGATGTCGTGGAGGAAGACGGCCATGTAGAGCGCGTTGCGGCTTTTCAGCTTGCCCATCAATTCATGGGCGAGCGGATATTCCTCGCGCTCCTTGCCCTTCTCGACTTCGGAGAGAATGCCGATGGCGCGGAGCAGATGCTCGTCCGCCGTGTAGTGGTGATACATGTTGAACTGCATCAGCGCGACGATGCGTCCGAAATCGGGCACGAAGCGGCCGAGCACACCCGCCTCGTTCATCAGGCGGAGCGTGATTTCCGGCGTCTTCTTCGAGGCGAGAATTTCGAGGAAGAGACGGTTCGCCTCCTCGTTCTTGCGCAACGATGCGTCGACGAGCTTCAGGGAGCGCGTGACGAGCTTCAGCGCGTCCGGATGAATGTCGAGGCCGTGGCTCTCGGCGACATGAAAGATGCGGATGAGGTTCACCGGGTCCTTCTCGAAGAAGGAGACATTGGCGACGGAGAGACGGCCCGTCTCCACGGTGAAGCCGCGAATGACCTTCTTGCGGCGCATGGCCTGCATGAAACGGCCGATGGAGGGCTTCTTCTTCTTTTCCTGATCCTCGAGCACGGCGCAGAAGATGCGCGTGAGATCGCCCACATCCTTGGCGATGAGGAAGTAGTGCTTCATGAAGCGTTCGACGGCCTTGAGCCCCCGGTGCTCCTGATAGCCAAGACGCTTCGCCATCTCCGTCTGGAGGTCGAAGGTGATGCGCTCCTCGGCGCGGCCCGTCAGGAAGTGCAGCTCGCAGCGCACGGCCCAGAGGAAGTTCTCCGCCTTGCGGAAGGTCTGGTATTCTTCCCTGGTGAAGACGCCGACCTTGACGAGGTCGGAGGTCTGCTTCACGCGGTAGACATATTTCGCGATCCAGAAAAGCGTGTTGAGGTCGCGAAGACCGCCCTTGCCTTCCTTAACATTGGGTTCGACGAGATAGCGGCTTTCGCCCGAGCGCTGGTGGCGCACATCGCGCTCGGCGAGCTTCGCCTCCACGAATTCATTGGCGGTGCCGGCGACGACTTCCTCGTCGAAACGCTTTTCGAGATCGGCGAAGAGATCGCGGTCGCCATAGATGAAGCGCGCCTCGAGAAGCGCGGTGCGGATGGTGAAATCCTCGCGCGAGAGGCGGATGCAATCGGCGATGGAGCGGGTCGAATGACCGACCTTGAGGCCGAGATCCCAGAGCGCATAAAGCATGTATTCGACGACGCTCTCGCCCCAGGGGGTCTGCTTGTAGGGAAGCAGGAAAAGAAGATCGATATCGGAGCCGGGCGCGAGCGTGCCGCGGCCATAACCGCCCACCGCGGCGATGGCGATGCGCTCGGCCCCGCTCGGATTGGGCGCGGGGAACACATGCTCGGTCGCGAAAGTGTAAAGCTCGCGGATGATCGCATCCTGCAGGTAGCAGAGCGCCTCGGCGCAGGCGCGGCCCCTGTGCGCGCCCTGCTCCAGCCGCTCGCGCGCCTTTTCCCGGCCTTCGGTCAGCGCCTGTTTCAGCACCGAGACGACGCCACGCTTCAGCGCCAGCTCGTCTTTCGCGGTCGCGCGGACGGCATCGAGCTTTTCCCGGATGTCGTCGGGATCGGCGATTTCAAGCAGGCTCGGCAAGGTACGGCCCATAAGGGGCAACTCCTCGGGTAAATCGGGCGGCGCGACGCCCGATGGAACAAGCTGGCCTCCAGATGAGGGACGGAGGGCGCGCAATCAAGCAGGGCCATGAAAACACGCCAAGCTATCGAAATCATTACGATATTTTCACGGCATATCCAATTTTCGCCACGAAATTGCCGGGATTTCGTCACGAGCGGGGCACACCTCCTCCATGCGGGCGCCGGTGAGGTTCCCCGACGATGTTCCACTCCGGTGTTGCGCCGGGGGCGCCTGCCCGACGCCCGCGAGCGACGAGACCTACGAGAAGGAGAAGGAACCATGCGCAAGATTTCATCCCTGATCGCCGCCGCGAGCCTCGGCACCGGCATTGCGCTGGGCAGCCTGCCGGCGCAGGCCGCGACCGCCGCCGCCAATCTCTCGACCGGCGAGGCGGAAGAGCTCTGCCAGAGGCTGGAGGCGCAATATGACTTCGTCGCCCAGTTCAAGCAGGGCCTGCCCTATATGGATGAGGCGAAGGCGCTGCAGGAGAAGGGTATGGCGGCCTGCGAGAACGGCAAGCCCGCCGAAGGCGTGGCGGACCTCAGGCAGTCGATCAAGACCATGCATGTGGCGCCCGACACGCTCTGACGCCTCATGACCCCCATGCGAGCGGCGGCGCGCCTTCCCGCAAGGGTGCCGCCGCCGCTTCCGCCTGAGGCCATAAGTTGATAAGAAACGCGGAGACGCGCGGGGCGCGCGCGGCTTTCCGGCGGCGCGGACGAGAAGGACAGGATTTTGAGCGAACAGGCCTTGAGCACGGACAAGACCACCGACCGGCGGAAGATCTTCAGCCGGTTGCTGCAGGGCTGGTGGAAGGACCGCACGCAGTTCTCGCGCAAGAAGATCCACCGCACCTGCCCCGTCTGCGGCTATCACGGCATCTTTCTCTCGGTCGGACGGCCCTCGCGCTGGGATTCGCGCTGCCCCAATTGCGGAAGCCGCGAGCGGCACCGGCTGCTGCAGCTCTATCTCATCGATAACGGAATCGACCTTTCGACGAAAAAGATCCTGCAGTTCGGCCCCGAGAAGTGGCTGATGCGGGCGATGAAGAACAATCCGGATTACGAGCCCGCCGATCTCTACTCGCCGATCGCGAAATTCCGGCTCGACATCACGAAGATCGACCGGCCGGACAATTTCTTCGACGTCGTCATCGCGAACCATGTGTTCGAGCATGTGGACGACGACAAGGCGGCGATGCGGGAAATGTTCCGTGTACTGAAGCCCGGCGGCTACGGCTTCTTTTCCGTGCCGATCAATCTGTCGCGCGAAGAGACCTACGAGAACCCGGCGATCACCGATCCGGACGAACGCTTCGTCCATTTCGGCGGCACGGACCACAAGCGCTTCTACGGCCGCGACTTCGCGGAGAAGCTGAAGGCGGCGGGTTTCACCTCCGTGGAGCCCTATCGCCGGAAGCCGGAAGAGGAAGTGAAGTGGGGCTTGCTGCGCGACGAGTGCATCTACGTGGCGCGGAAGTAGGCGTCGTCCTTCCCACACGCTTTCAGCTTTGTGCGAGAAGTGTCGCGAAGAGTTCCCTGTATCGGGGCATGGCAAGATCTTCCAGCGCACAGGCCTCATCGAGCGTGAACCAGCGAAGCTCGGTGTGTTCATCGCCGGTCAAGGAAGGTTCGCCGCGCCATTCGGTGACAGCAAAGAAATGATGCCTCGCTTCGCCGTATTGCTCCGGCAGCGGTTCGGCAAAGATGCCGACCTCTTCGAACTGCAGCGGCGTGACGCCGAGTTCTTCCATCGCTTCCCGGACCAGCGCCTGCTCGACCGTCTCGCCGGGCTCTACATGCCCGCCCGGTATGTCCCAGCAATCGGGATAGGTCGCCTTGTGTGCGGCACGGCGCGCGAGAAGCAGGCGGCCCTCTTTCACGAAAAACGCACCTGCCGTGCGTCTCATTCCTTCACCAGCCCCTTCAACCTGTAGATCAGCTCCAGCGCGGCCTTGGGCGTCAGCTCGTCGGGATTGAGCGACTTCAGTTCCGCCTCGACGGCGCTTTCCTCCGCCTGCGGAGCTTCGGGCTTGGCGCTCGCGGAGAAGAGCGGCAGGTCGTCGATCAGCTTCGCGCGGGCCTCGCGGTCGTTGCCTTTTTCCAGGGCGGCGAGAACGGATTGCGCGCGGGCGATGACGGGCGGGGGGAGGCCTGCGAGCTTCGCGACCTGGATACCGTAGGAGCGGTCCGCCGCGCCGGGGCCGACCTCATGCAGGAAGACGACATCGCCCTTCCATTCCTTCACGCGCATGGTGGCATTCGCGAGGTGCCCGAGCTTTTCCGCCAGCACGGTGAGCTCGTGATAATGCGTGGCGAAGAGGGCGCGCGAGCGGTTCACGTCATGGAGATGTTCGACGGCGGCCCAGGCGATGGAAAGCCCGTCGAAGGTTGCCGTGCCGCGGCCGATCTCGTCCAGGATGACGAGAGAGCGGGGCCCGGCCTGATTGAGGATCGCGGCGGTTTCGACCATCTCGACCATGAAGGTGGAGCGGCCGCGCGCGAGATCGTCCGCCGCGCCGACGCGCGAGAAGAGACGGTCGACCGTGCCGATATGCGCCTCGTCGGCGGGCACGAAGGCGCCCATCTGCGCCATGATGGCGATAAGCGCATTCTGGCGCAGGAAGGTCGATTTACCGGCCATGTTGGGGCCGGTGAGGAGCCATAATGATTTGGGTGCGTCGTGTCGGGAGTCGTTGTCTGGCATGTCGCTGCGGGACGCCGCTCCTTGCAACATGCCTGATTGTTCCGCGCTGTCGGCGCTCAAATCGCAATCGTTGGGCACGAATTGTTCGCCGGTTTTCGCAAGCGCCGCCTCGACCACGGGATGGCGGCCGGCCACGACACGGAAGGCGAGGCTCCCATCGACGCGGGGGCGGACGTGGCGGCGCTCGGCGGCGAGTTCCGCCAGCGCGGCAACGACATCGAGCGCGGCCAGCGCTTCGGCCGTGCGGGCGAGGACGGGCGTCTCGGCAAGCGTCGCGGCGACGAGCTCATCGAAAAGGGCAAGTTCGATTTCAAGCGCGCGGCCCGCGGCTTCCGCGATGCGGCTTGCGAGGCCGGCGAGCTCCGGCGTCGTGAAGCGCATGGCATTCGCCATGGTCTGGCGGTGGATATAGGTCTCGGAGAAGGGCGCCTGCGTCAGCTTCTCGCCATGGCGGGGCGGGACCTCGATGTAATAGCCGAGCACATTGTTGTGGCGGACCTTGAGGGCGGAGATGCCCGTCTCGTCCGCATATTTCGCCTGCAGCCCGGCGATGAGCTTGCGCGCATCGTCGCGGAGCGCGCGCGTCTCGTCGAGATCCGCGGAGGCACCCTTGGCGATGAAGCCGCCATCGCGGGCGATCAAGGGCAGTTCCTCGGCGAGCGTCGCGGAGAGGCGCTCCTTGAGGGCCGCGGCCACATTTTCCATCGCCGCGCATTCCGCCGCGATCTCGTCCGGCAGCGGCAGGAGCGAGGGGGGCGCGGCATCGAGCGCGCCGCAAAGGGCATGGGCGGCGGCAAGGCCACCCGCGATCGCGGCCAGATCGCGCGGACCGCCGCGCCCAAGCGAGAGGCGCGAAAGAGCGCGGGCGATATCGGGCGCGGATTTGAGCGCCACCCTCAAGTCGCGGCGAACATCGCGCGCTTCCAGCAGCCATTCGACGGCATCGAGGCGGCGATTGATCGCCTGCGGGTCCGTCAGCGGCGCGGCGAGGCGGCTCGCCAATTCGCGCGCGCCAGCACCCGTGACCGTGCGGTCGATGGTCGCGAGGAGGGAGCCCTGGGTCTCGCCCTGCAGCGTCCTCACGAGTTCGAGATTGGCGCGGGTGGCGGCGTCGATCGCCATGGTGTCGGCGGCGGCGACGCGGCGGGGCGCGGCAAGGGCGGGCATGCGGCCGACCTGTGTCAGCTCCACATAGTCGAGCAGCGCGCCCATGGCGCCCAGTTCCGCGCGGGAGAAGGCGCCGAACCCATCCAGTGCCGAGACGGCAAAATGGGACTTGAGGCGGCGCTCGGCATTGCCGCTGTCGAAACGGGCGGATGGCAGGAGCGTGAGCGTTGCGCCGGAATGGGCGAGCGTTTCGTCGCTCCTTTCGTCATTGGCGAATCCTTCCGGCACGAGAAGTTCGCCCGGCGAGAGTCTGGCAAGCTCCGCGCCGAGGCCCGAGGGCGAAACGGAGGTGACGGCGAAGTCGCCGGTCGAGACATCCGCCCAGGCAAGGCCCAACTCGCCCTCGCTGCCGACTTTTGCCAGAGCGGCGAGATAGTTATGGGCGCGGGCATCGAGAAGCGTGTCTTCCGTCAGCGTGCCCGGCGTGACGAGGCGCTGGACGGCGCGGGCGACGACGGATTTCGAGCCCCGCTTCTTCGCTTCCGCCGGGTCTTCGGTCTGCTCGCAGACGGCGACCTTGAAGCCCTTGCGGATGAGGCGCTCCAGATAGGCGTCGTGACTATGGACGGGGACGCCGCACATCGGGATGTCTTTCCCTAAATGCTTGCCGCGCTTCGTCAGCGCGATGTCGAGAGCGCCCGCCGCCGCTACGGCATCCTCGAAGAAGAGTTCGTAGAAGTCGCCCATCCGGTAGAAGAGGAGGGCATCCGGCCACTGCGCCTTGATTTCGAGATACTGGGCCATCATTGGAGTGGCCTCCGCCGGTATGGAGGGCGGGGCGGGCGGCTCGTTCTCGTGCTGGAAGGTGGCGGCGCGTTCGGACATGAGGGCGGAGAGTAATCAGAACCGGGCGCGGCGGAAAGACACTGCATGACGCCAATCCGCGCCCAAAGGGATGGGGACGGGCCAGGGAAAGCGTGGCAAGGACACGCAAAATCAACGGAGTTCGCTTGTTATTGGCCTATTGCCAGCCTAAAAAGCGGGCTCCGGGAACAAGGGCGGGGACAAGGGCCCCCGCGCCCCATCCCCCGCCTGACCATGCCGGACCATAGATCATGAGCAAAAAGCGCCGCCAGTTCACCGACGAGGAAGCGCTCCTCTTCCATTCCCAGGGAAAGCCCGGGAAGCTCGAAATCAACGCCACCAAGCCGATGGCGACGCAGCGCGACCTCTCGCTCGCCTATAGTCCCGGCGTCGCGGTGCCGGTGCGGGCGATCGCGGAGAACCCTGACGCGGCCTATGACTATACGTCGAAGGGGAACCTCGTCGCCGTGATCTCCAACGGCACGGCGATCCTCGGGCTCGGCGATCTCGGCGCGCTGGCCTCGAAGCCGGTGATGGAAGGCAAGGCGGTTCTCTTCAAGCGTTTCGCGGATGTCGACTCGATCGACCTCGAGGTCGATACGAAGGATGTCGACGCCTTCATCAATTCGGTGCGCTATCTCGGGCCCTCCTTCGGCGGCATCAATCTGGAAGATATTTCCGCGCCGGACTGCTTCGTGATCGAGAGCCGGTTGCGCGAAGTGATGGACATTCCCGTCTTCCATGACGATCAGCACGGCACGGCGATCATCACCGCGGCGGGGCTCATCAACGCGCTCTATCTCACGAAGCGCGACATCAAGGACATCAAGGTCGTGGTGAACGGCGCGGGCTCGGCCGGCATCGCCTGCCTCGAACTCGTGAAGGCGATGGGCCTGCCGCATGACAATGCGATCCTCTGCGATACGAAGGGCGTCATATACAAGGGCCGCCAGGAAGGCATGAACCAGTGGAAGTCGGCCCATGCCGTGACCACGGATGCGCGCACGCTCGAAGAAGCGATGCAGGGCGCGGATGTCTTTCTCGGGCTTTCGGTGAAGGGTGCGATCACGCCGAAGATGGTCGCCTCCATGGCGGATCAGCCGATCATCTTCGCAATGGCCAATCCCGATCCCGAGATCACGCCGGAGGAAGTGGCGCAGGTGCGCGACGACGCCATCATGGCGACGGGCCGCAGCGACTATCCGAACCAGGTGAACAACGTCCTCGGCTTCCCCTACATTTTCCGCGGCGCGCTCGACGTGCGCGCGAGCGCGATCAACGAGGAAATGAAGATCGCCTGCGCGCAAGCGCTGGCGAAGCTCGCGCGGGAAGACGTGCCGGACGAAGTGGCCGCCGCCTATCACGGCGAGCGCCCGCGCTTCGGCCCGCAATACATCATTCCCGTGCCTTTCGACCCGAGGCTCATCCGCGAAATTCCGCCCGCCGTGGCCAAGGCGGCGATGGATACGGGCGTCGCGCGCTCGCCCATCGTCGACATGGAAGCCTACAGGAACCGGCTGCAGGCGCGCCTCAACCCGACGGCCGGCACGCTGCAGGTCATCATGGACAAGGTGCGGCGCGACCCGAAACGCGTCGTCTTCGCCGAGGGCGAGGAGGAGCGCGTGATCCGCGCGGCGCTTTCCTTCCGCGACAGCGGGCTCGGCCATCCGATCCTTGTGGGCCGCGAGGAACAGATCCGCGAGACGCTGACGCAGATCGGCCTCGACCCAAACACCGACCTCGACATCCGCAATGCGCGCCTTTCCGAGAAGGTGACGGAATACACCGACTTCCTCTACGAGAAGCAGCAGCGCAACGGCTATCTCTATCGCGACTGCCACCGCCTGGTGAGCAACGACCGCAATATCTTCTCCGCCGTGATGGTGGAGCGCGGCGATGCGGACGCCATGGTGACGGGCGTGACGCGCACCTATTCCGTCGCGCTTGAGGAAGTGCGCCGCGTGATCGACGCGGTGGACGAGAAGCGGCCCATCGGCGTGACGCTCGTCGTCGCGGGCGGGCGCACGGTTCTCGTCGCGGATACGAATGTCCACGAAATGCCGACGCCGGAAGAGCTGGCCGATATCGCGATCCAGGCGGCGGAAGTCGCGCGGCGTCTCGGCTATGAGCCGCGCGTCGCGATGCTCGCCAATTCGAGCTTCGGTACGCATACGCATGAGCGGCCCTCGACGGTGCGCGATGCGGTGCGCATTCTCGACGAGCGGCAGGTCGACTTCGAATATGACGGCGAGATGGCCGCCGATGTCGCGCTCAATCGCGAGACGATGGCGCTCTATCCCTTCTGCCGCCTCACCGACACGGCGAATGTGCTGGTGATGCCCGCGATCCACGCCGCGTCGATCTCGACGAAGCTTCTTCGCGTGCTTGGCGGCTCGACGCTGATCGGGCCTCTGCTGGTCGGCCTCAAGAAGCCGGTGCAGATCGTGCCGATGACGGCGACGGTGTCGGACCTCGTCAACATGGCGGCGCTGGCGGCCTACAATCTCTATCGCTGAGGCTTCGTCTTCTCGTCATTGCGAGGAGCGATAGCGACGGAGGTGGTTTGGCCGCTCAACCCTTCTTGCCGGGCGTGTTGTATTTCGCGCCGAACTTCGAGAGATAGCGGTCGGAAATCTGCGCCACGGGGAAGAGGATCAGCACGTCGGTCGTGCCGAACTGGTGGTCGATCACCGCGCCCTCGCCGATATAGCAGCCCGCGCGGAGATAGCCCTTGATCATGGGCGGAAGCGCACGCAGCGCCTCGCGCGGATCGAGGTCTTCCTTCGCCATCCGGTTCATCTCGACATAGAGATCCGGCAGGGCGCGGACCTTCCAGTCTTCCGGCGCGGCATGATGATGGTGGAGATAGGACAAGGGGGCGGCAAGAGCGGCCGGGTCCGTGCCTTCGAAACTCGCGCAGCCGAACATCACGTCGAGATCGTGCGCGGTGACGTAATGCATGATGCCGTGCCAGAGAAGTTCCACCGTCGGCTTGGTGCGATAGGGCTTCAGCACGCAGGAGCGGCCGAGCTCCAGGAAGTTGAGATCGGAATGGCGCGCGAGGAGCGGGCCGATGTCGTATTCGTTGGCGGTGTAGAAGCCGCCGTTCTTCTCGGCCACTTCCTGACGCAGGAGGCGGTAGCAGCCGACCACGGCTTCGGGCGGCAGGTCGCCGCCATCCGCCTCGCCATCGGGCGCGAGCGAGTGATCGAGCACCAGGAGATGGTCGCAGATCTCGTCGAAGCGGTCGGCATCGCGCTTCGAGGCGCGCGTCGCCTCGTCGGGCGTCGCCGACATTTCCTCATAGAAAACGCGGTAGCGAACGGCCTGCGCCGCATCGATCTCGCGGGCGGAGCGCGCAAGACGCACTTCGAGCGCGCCCTTGCGGCCATAGCTCACGGGAAGCGCCGCCGTGCCGGCGAAACCCGCCTGCAGGTCCGTTTCTCTCGATGTCATTATTCCGGAACCCGAACCCATTTCCGCACTCACCCCGGACTGCCACGATTGCGGCAACCCGGCGGGCGCCACAAGACTTCCCCCAGCCCTCAAGCCTTCTTCCGGCCTCAGAAAACGCCGAACGGCCATTTTGCCTATCCTTTCACTATCGCCGCCCAATGCCAAGGAAAGCAGGCCGGCGAAAACGGGTCCGCCTTGTTGTGGCAGGCGGATGCGACAAAGGCGCGACAGTGAAATGACAAGGCTAAGGCCTTGGAGGTACTTGTATATTCCGGGCGGAGCGCGTCAAGCGGCTTCGTGGACGGGGTGATTCGGCTGTTTTTCCGCCGGACCGGGGCGGACCTTCATGACCAGCAGGATGAGGAGAATGGCGGGCACGCCCATCAGCGCCGTCGAGACGAAGAAGGGAACATAACCCGCGGTTTGCGCCGTGAGATGGGGGGCCGCCGCAGCGATGGGGCCGACAAGAGAGGGCGAGGCGGAGAATCCATCCACCATGACGCCCGAGAGACCGCCCAGGAGCTTGCCCGGCAGGGCGAAAGCCGAGCTGAAGAGCGCATATTGCGTGGCCGCGAATTCGTGGTTCACGAGGCTCGACATATAGGCGATCAGGCAGGTGCCCGCGAAGCCGCCGGAGAAATTCTCGATCGATATGGTGACGGCGAGGGCCACCGGGTCCGCGCCCTGAAAGGCGAGCCAGACGAAGATGAGGTTCGTGCCCGTGGCCGCGATGGCGCCGAGAAGGAGCGAGGGGAGGACGCCGATCCGCGCCGTCACGATGCCGCCGATGAGGGCGCCGCCAATGGTCATCCAGATGCCGTAGAGCTTGACCACCGTGGCGATGGTCGAGAGCTCGAAGCCGAGGTCGATATAGAGCGGGTTCGCCATGACGCCCATGACGAAATCGGGCACGCGGTAAAGCCCGATCAGGGCGAGAAGGACGAGCGCCCACCAGCCATAGCGCTGGAAGAAATCGACGAAGGGGGCGACGACGGCGCGGTAGAGGAAGGTGACGATGCGCTGCGCGCGGCCCTCGATGCGATGGCGGCGGGCGAAATTTTCGAGCGCTTCCTCGCCGATGGCGGGGGCTTCCGCCTCCGCGACGCGAGGCGCGAAGAGCGCGGCGGCGATGCCCACACCCATGAGAACCGCCATGGCGAGATAAGCCGAATGCCAAGAGACGCCCTCGGCAATGTAGAGCGCGCCCGCGCCAGACGCGATGAGGGCGATGCGGTAGCCGAGCTGGTAGACGGCGGCCATGGCGCCCTGCTTCTCATCGGAGGCGGCCTCGATGCGCCAGGCATCGATCGAGATGTCCTGCGTGGCGGAGGCGAAGGCGAGGACGAGCGCGAAAAGGACCACGGGGGTGAGCGAGGTTGCGGGGTCGGACGAGGCAAGGCCGACGAGAGCGCCGGCGGCGACGAGCTGCGCGAGCAGCATCCAGGCGCGGCGCTTGCCGAGCAGGCGGTTCAGCACCGGCAGGTGCAGATGGTCGATCACCGGGGCCCAGAGAAACTTGATCGTGTAGGCGAGGCCGACATAGCTCATCAGGCCGATATCGGTGCGGGAGATGCCCGCCTCGCGGAGCCAGGCCGAAAGCGTCGAGAAGACGAGGAGGAAGGGCAGGCCCGACGAGAAGCCGAGCAGCAGCATGATGATGGTGCGGTATTCGAGATAGACCGCGAGGCTCGACGCCCAGCCGCGGGCGCGCTCGATTGCCGGCATTTCCAGCTTCTCCCCTGACACCGGCGACCCCCGCCGGACCCTGAATGGTCCCGGGGAGTTTAGGCGCGATTCGTCTTTTCGCCAGCCCGCCCTTCCGGCGAGCGGTGCGGGGAGCGGCGGCCGACCCAGCGCGAGAGGGTTTCGGCGAGCGCCTCGGCGGAGACGGGCTTCGACAGATAATCGTCCATGCCGGCATCGAGGCAGGCCTGACGGTCATCCGCCATCGCATTGGCGGTGAGCGCAATCACCGGGAGATGCGCATGGGAGGTGGCGAGCGCGCGGATGCGGGCGGTGGCCTCGAAACCGTCCATGCCCGGCATGTGAAGATCCATCAGCACGAGATCGACCTCTTCGGAATGATCGGCCTCGAGATGGGCGACGGCCTCGCCGCCATTGCGCGCAAGACGGACCTCATGGCCCGTATGTTCGAGAAGCGTGCGCGTGAGCAGCGCGTTGATCTCGTTATCCTCCGCAACAAGAATGCGCAGGCGGCCAAGCGCGGCGGCATCGGCGGAAGGCGGCGCGGGCGCTTCTTCCTCTTCCTCCATGATGGCGTCGTCATAGTCATGCGTCCGCGGCGCGCCCGCATCCGGCATCCAGCCGCGCACGCGCAGCGCGGTGAGGCGCGCGACGAGCGAGGCCGCGCGAACGGGACGCACGAGATAGCCGTCGAAAGGCGCGCCATCGCCCTTCGTCAATTCGTCGAGGCGGGCGCGGTCCTGCGGGCGGAGCAGCATCAGCGTGCCGGTGGACGGCGAAAGACGGCGAACCTCGGCGGCAAGCGAAACGCCGTCGCAGCCGACGCCGTCGAGCGGGCAGATGAAGACATCGAAAGCGGAAGCGGCGAGCGCGCGCGACATGGCTTCGCGCGTGGGGACGAGCTGCGTTTCGGCGCCAGCGGCGGAAGCGGCGCGCGCCAGCGCCGCGCCGACGAGCGGACGGTCGTCGAGGATCAGGACGGAGAGGCCCGAGAGCGGCGAAGGCGGCGGTGCATCCGTTTCGCCGAAGGCGAGGCGAAGCGGCAGCGCCACGCGGAAGACGGAGCCCCTGCCCTCCTCGCTTTCGACCGAGATGCTGCCGCCCATGGCCGTGACGAGGCGCTTCGTGATCGCGAGGCCGAGGCCCGTGCCCTCGAAGCGGCGCGCATGGGACTGATCGGCCTGCGCGAATTCGTCGAAGATATGCTCGCGGGCATGTTCGTCCATGCCGATTCCGGTATCCTCGACTTCGAGCAGCAGTTCGACGCGGCCGCCCTCGCGCCGGTCCTTGCGCGTGAGGCGGAGCGCGACGCCACCTTCCACCGTGAACTTGATCGCGTTGCCCGCGAGGTTCAGCAGGATCTGGCGGATGCGGGCCTCGTCGCCGAGAAGAAGACGCGGCACGGAGGGCGAGATTTCGGTGACGATGTCGAGATGCTTGTCGAAGGCGCGGGGCGCGAGAAGCTCGGCGACGCTTTCGAGCACGGCGCGCGGATCGAAGGAGGTTTCATCCAGCGTGATCTTGCCCGCCTCGATCTTCGAATAATCGAGAATGTCGTTGATGATGTTGAGCAATGCTTCGCCGGAGGCGCGCACGGCCTCCGCATAGGAGCGCTGCGCGGGATCGAGACGCGTGTCGAGAAGGAGCTTCGTCATGCCGATGACGCCATTCATCGGTGTACGGATTTCATGGCTCATGGTGGCAAGAAAGAGCGACTTGGCGCGGTTCGCATCCTTCGCCTGGGCGAGCGCTTCGGCGAGACGCTCCTCGGCTTCCTTGCGGTCTGTCACGTCGCGGGCGACGGCCTGTATTTCGATGAGCTTGCCGTCCTCGTCGCGGATCGCGAATTCCTCCCAGGCGAACCAGCGGGGGCCGCGCGTGGTGAGCGCTCGTTCGTCATAGCGGACACGGTAGGGCGGCGTCGCAAGACCCGCGAAGCTTGCCAGCATGCGCGGACGCTGGCCTTCGGGAAGTTCGGGCAGGAAGGGATTGCCGATGACGTCCGTCCGCGCGAGGCCGAAAGTGTCGCAGAAGACGTCGTTCACATAGGTGAGGCGGCCGGCGAGATCCTTGCGCAAGATGATGTCGCCCTGGGCGCGGACGAGATCGCGGTAGCGCTCCTCGCGCTCGGCGATCGCCCATTTCTCGTCGCGCAGCGTTTCGAGGCGCGCCTGCAGGACTTCGATCTCGTCGCGAAGGGCGCAGGCGCGCGCGGCGGCGCGGCGCCAGGCTTCGAGCCCGAGAAGGAGCACGGCAGCAAGGCCCATCAGGAGAAGGGGCGTTTCTCCAACGGAGAAAAGGGACATGAAGGGCGGTTCCCGGTGCGCGAAGTAGCGGAATTGCCCGTTAATCTGCCCTTGCTGTGGTTTCCAAAGGGTTAGGGGGAAAGGTTAACGCCTGCGTGGGGCGGTGCTTTTCGCTCCAGAATGAAGTAGTGTATTTTAGGCTGTGTTACTGAAATTTCATTTCAGTAACACAGCCTAACGGATTTTGCAACTATCGAATCTGTTGTTTTATAACGATAATTTTCTGCGGGGGTCAGAACTTTCCGCGCGTTATTTCTATAGACGTTTCAAAAACCATATGGCACCTTGCACTACATGTCGAACCCGAATCGCAAAGAAGAACTGGTGCGGCGGCGTGTTTTTATCCGCGGCCTCTTGGATAGCCTCAGTGCTGAGATGCGAGCGATCGACGAAGAGCTGCGGGGAATGAACGCGCCCCGAAAGCTTCGATTAGATCAAAAGTTTTATAAAGAGGTGCTGACACCCCTTTTAGCCGACAAGCCCGCGGGCATGACCACCGGAGAGATTTTGAAGGCGCTCAAAGAGAGCAACGTCACAGTCGGCGACAATCAGCTGCGGGTATTTCTTTCCCGTGCGGCTGGGGAAAAAGGGTGGTTGGAGCGTGTGGAACGCGCCAGCGGCCCTAGCAAGTGGAAGTTGGCTGCAAAGGCCCGCGTTTGGGGCTTGAGGCCAGAAGAAAACTGAATCCGGCCGTCCCGTAGCTCAACCGGATAGAGCGCCCAACGGCGTCTAGTATTAGAAAGGCTCGACACCTTCTAATACCGCTAGGGAGATCTAGGTTCAACTCCTAGCGGGCCGCGTTCCGGGTCAGTGACGACCCCCCGTTCTCTCCTTGAGGACGGGGGATTTGTTTTTCTGGGATCTTCAGGCCGCCGCGCCGAGGCGGCCCGCGACGGTTTCGCGATAGGCGAGCGCCTCGGCGACATGGATGCGGCGGACGCCCTCGCTGCCTTCGAGATCGGCCAGCGTGCGCGCGACGCGGAGCACGCGATGATAGCCGCGCGCGGTGAGGCCCATGCGCTCGGCCGCTTCGGCGAGGAGATGGCGGCCCGCATCGTCCGGCGAGGCGATACGGTCGAGGAGTTCGCCCTCGACATGGGAATTCAGCAGCATCGAGCCCGGGCCGACGAGGGAGGCGAAGCGGGCCTCCTGTATCTCCCGCGCGGCGGCGACGCGGGAGGCGACCTCGGCCGAGCCCTCGGCGGGCGGGGGCAGCGCGAGGTCCGCATGAGCGACGGGCGGCACCTCGATATGAATGTCGATGCGGTCGAGCATGGGGCCCGAGAGCTTCGCCTGATAGTCCGACACGCAGCGCGGCACGCGCGGGCAGGCGCGCGCGGCATCGCCCGCATGGCCGCAGCGGCAGGGGTTCATCGCGGCGACGAGCTGGAAGCGGGCGGGAAAGGTCACATGCGCATTGGCGCGGGCGACGACGGCCTCGCCGGTTTCCAGGGGCTGACGGAGACTGTCCAGCACCTGACGCGGAAACTCCGGCAACTCGTCGAGAAAGAGGACGCCCCTGTGGGCGAGCGAAACCTCGCCGGGCTTCACGCGGAGGCCGCCGCCGATCAAGGCCGGCATGGAGGCCGAATGATGCGGCGCGCGATAGGGCCTGCGGCGGGAAACGCCCGTGCGGTGGAGCTCGCCCGCAAGCGAGGCGACCATCGAGGTTTCGAGCATTTCGCGGGGGCTGAGGGGCGGGAGAATGCCCGGCAGGCGGGAGGCGAGCATGGACTTGCCGGAGCCGGGCGGGCCCACCATCAGCATGTTGTGGCCGCCGGCGGCGGCGACTTCGAGCGCGCGTTTCGCCGTTTCCTGACCCTTGATGTCGCGAAGATCGGGGACGGCGCCCGCCTCGCCCGCCTTCAGCGGCGCGGGTTCGGAGAGGACCTGCGTGCCCCGGAAATGGTTCACCAGCGCGATGATCGAGCGCGGCGCGAGGACGCCGCCCGGATTGTCCTCGCCCATGCCCGCCCAGGCGGCTTCGGGGCCGCAATCATGCGGACAGATGAGGCCCTTGCCCCGGCTGTTGGCGGCGATGGCGGCGGGAAGCGCGCCGGCCACGGGATTGATCGCGCCATCGAGGGAGAGTTCGCCGATGACCACGAAACGCTCAAGCTCCTGCGGAGGGAGCACACCCATGGCGACGAGAAGACCCAGCGCGATGGGAAGATCGTAGTGGCTGCCTTCCTTCGGCATGTCGGCCGGGGCAAGATTGACCGTGATACGCTTCGCGGGCAGGCCGAGCCCTATCGCGGAGAGGGCGGCGCGGACACGCTCGCGGCTTTCGGCGACCGCCTTGTCGCCGAGACCGACCACGGCGAAACCGACGACACCGCCCGCGATATGGACCTGGACGTCGACAGGCCGCGCCTCGACACCCTGAAAGGCGACCGTTTCGATATGCGCGACCATGGATGAGCCCCCTTTCCGCCCTTGCCCCCTACGGCGAAAAACGGGGCGGATTACGGAAAGGCTAGCGGAAACGGAGATTTCGTCAAGAACGAAATAAGAACATGAATTGACCCCGACCGGAACCCGGCATGGAACGCCGCGTTATGTGAAGCGAGGCGCATGGAGGACCAGAAAAATGAACGTGAGAACGCCTGCTCTCGCCGCTTCGCTCATCCTCGCGGCCGCCCTGCTCGCGGGCTGCGGCGGCAGCGACGATATCGGCCCGTCGCAGAAGGCGCCGGGGCCGATGGGTACGACCGATACGCGCTCGGACGCGGACCTGCCGGCGAAGAACTCGCAGTCGACGCCGATCATCCGCCCGGAATAAGCCTCAACGGCCGACCGGCGCGTCTTCGGCGATGAAGGATGAAAGCGCCGCCCACGGCACGGCCGGCGTGCGGTCGCCGATGACATAGGGCCCGATGGAATAGACGGAGAAATTGACGCCGAGGCTTTCGCCGGTGAGCACCCAGTTTTCGGGTTTCGCGGCGGTCTCGGCGACCGTCTGCTCATAGCCATCGAAATAGATCACGCCGTCTTCCGCCGCATCGGCGCGAAGCTCCTTCAGGACCGCTTCCGTCAACGCCGCCTCCCAGCCCTCGCGGGCGAAGATATCGTCCGCGCGGAGGGGCCGGGCTTCATCGAGCCGGAAGTTCAGATGCGCCGCTGCGCCGAAACCATGCGCAGCGCCGAGCGGAAACTGCCACTGAAACATGTCGAGGCTGACGAGAGCGGGCGTCGCCATGTTGAGCGTGAAGGACGCCCACATGCGCTTCTCGCCGTCGAAGCCGTTCCAGAGATATTCTTCCTCTTTCGCGATTGCCGCATTGAAGGCGCGCTCGCCATCCATATCGGGCGCGTCTATCGCGTAGTGCAGTTGCTGGCGGTAACGCATGTCGTTCGCGCCCGGCAGTTCCTCGTCGCCTTCCCTTGCAGGCGCGATGAAACGCCAGTCGTCCCACGCAAGGAAGGTGTTGCCGCCTTCGACACTCACCGCACCGGAAAGGAACTCGACGCGATCCGTCATGAAGGGTGCGAGACATTCCGCACCGCCTTTCGGACAGGCCTCGCTCAAAAAGGCAAGCCATGACCGCTGCCCGTCGCGCAAGCGCGCCGCGCCCTCGGGCGAGAGCCTCGACATTGCCGCCTCGTAATTCGCGGCAATCTGTTCATCCGCCTTCGAGAGTTCGGGCGTGGCGCAGGTCGTCTTCTCGCGCGGGGTGGAGGCCTTTTCGCAATCGAAACTCGCCGCCAGCGCCGGAGCGGGCAGGGCAAAAATCATCAGGAAAATCGCCGCCGCGTATTTCATGCTCGCCTCTCCTTCGTTCCGGCAGAGGCTAGCCGATGAGGGCTCAGCCCGCGAGCTTCGCGCGGGCCTCCTTCGCCATCTCGACAAGGACGGGACGGATTTCGGCGGCGGAGGTCAGCGGCTTTGCGAAATTCAGCCGGATCACGCGCTGGTCCGCGGCGAGGTCGAGGCCGCGCGGGTCGATGGAGGCGATGCGCCAATGGCCGGGCTCTGCCTTCGCCAGCACCGTCGCGTAGAGGCCGACGGCCTCGGCATGGTCCTCGTTCATATGGGAGACGATGCCTTCCTCGACCCTGGCGAGTTCCGAGACGAGTTCGCTCCCGGGCAGGAACATGTCTTCCGGCGCGAGGTCGAAAGCCTTGCCGAAGCCGCCATTGAGGAAGGCGCGCGCGCCCTCCAGACGGTAAAAGGCGAAGTCCGGCAGATCGAGATAGATTTCGGATTTTGGATGGCGCGCGATGTAGCGGCGGCGAAGCCGCGCATAGGCGTCGCTGCCCTTCTCGACACGGACGACCCGCGCGACGAGGGAAAGGCGCGGATGGGCAAGCGGATCGCCCTTGCCCGGCTCGCCGATGAGGAGCGAGCAGCGCGAATCCTCCGCGAGCGCCTTCGTATGCGCGGAAAGACCGGAGGCGGGAAAGAAGACCGTGCCATCGATATCCGGCGCGCAGCCGACGCGGGAGGTGACGGGTACGCCGGTGCCGGGCTCAATCCAGGCAAGCGCGCCATAACGGCAGGTGCGCAGCACCATTTCGGCGAGGCCGCGGGCTTCGTCGTTCGTATCGAGCCTCAGATTCTTCGATTCCGCCATGGCGCCGCCCTCTTTTCTTGCGAATGATTATCAAGAGGAATAGACGAGCGCCGGAACAAAGGCAATCGGGAAAGGTGCGGCCTATTGCGCGGCTGCCCGGGTGGCGGGCAGGGCGGCGGGCCTTCGCGCTCTTTCGGCAGCCTCCATGACGCGAAGCAGGTTCCCGCCCCAGAGCTTCACGATCTCTTCCTCCGAATAGCCGCGGCGGACGAGTTCCGCCGTGACATTGGGCGTCTCGCTCGCATTCGACCAGCCGTCGATGCCGCCTCCGCCCTGAAAGTCGGAGGCGATGCCGACATGGTCGATGCCGACGAGCTTGACGGCATAACCGATGTGATCGGCGAGAAGCGCCACGGTGGCGCGGGGCCACTTCCTGTCGATTTCGGCAAGGCCTTCGGCGAACTTCGCCTTCGTCTCCTCGTCCGCACCGAAAAGCGCATCGAGGCTCGTGAGGCCGAGGGAGACGGCCAGCTCGCGCCGCGCGGCCTTCTTTTCGTCCGGCACGGGATGGAGATATTCGTCGAAGGCGACGATCTGGACGACGCCGCCCTTCGCGGCCAGGGCCTTCATTTCCTCGTCGGAGATGTTGCGCGGATGGTCGCGAAGCGCCTTCACGGCGGAATGGGAGGCGATGACGGGCGCGCGGGACGCTTCCACGGCGGCGAGCGTCGCGGCGCGGGAAGCATGCGAGACGTCGACCATCATTCCAAGATCGTTGGCGCGGGCGATGGCGGCGCGACCGAGCGGGGAAAGACCGCCATGCTCGCCGCCCTCCCCGTTCGCCCGGTCGGCAAACTTCTCCTGCGGCTGGGCGCTGTCGGCGAGATCGTTATGGCCATTGTGAACGAGGCCGAAATAGCGCGCGCCGAGATCGTAATAGAAGTCGAGAAGGGCGGGCTGCGTCGCAACGGAATAACCGTTCTCGATGCCGATAAGCGCGATGCGCTTTCCCTGCTCGTGCAGCGCGCGTATATCCGCCGCGGTGAGCGCCAGCCCAATTTCATCCTTGTACAGATCATCCGTCATGCGGCGGATGGCGGCGAATTTCTCCAGAGCTGTGGACGCTGCCTGCGCGTAGCCCACGGCGTTCCGTTCCGTCTGAGGGACATAGACGACGAAGAAGACCGCATCGAGACCGCCCTCGCGCATGCGCGGCAGATCGACCTGAACGGGAAGGACGCCCCGCAGGCCGGGATCGTATTTCTCCGATCCGAAAAGGCCCGGAATGTCGACATGCGTGTCGATCACGATCGCCTTGCGGTGAATGCCGGCGGCGATCTCCTCGGGCGTGCGTTCGGGTTCGGCCGGGGAGAAGGAGGGGCGGAAGGTCCACATGACCGCCACGAGCAGAAGCGCCGCCGCGGCCGCGATACCGTATCTCACTGCATTTTTCCGCATGAACCCCTCTCCGCCCGGCAACAGGAAGCCGAGAGACTAGCCGCATTTTCCATATCGGCCAAAGGCAGCGCCGCAATTGCGGCGGCGGCGGGGTCTTTTCATGGCGGAGGGAACGGCGCGAGGTCTGCACCGTTTTCCGCAAGGCATTCATCAATCACGGATGGAAGGACGAGCTATCATGACCCGGACACACTCCCGCATTGCGGCGCCGATGGCGGCGCTCGGATTCCTCGCCCTGCTCGCGGGCTGCGGCAGCGACAGCGAAACCGTAACGAAACGCACCGTCATCCAGGACCAGCCCCAGACCGTGCGAACGGAAACGACCACGACGACGGTCGAGGAAGACTGAAATCACCGTCTTCGCATCGTGCGTCCGTCATGGACAGTGACGGACGCACACACTAAGGTCCTCCGCACTCTGTAAAGTTATTTCACACGTGCATGCGGGGGGCGTGTTGCGCGATTCAATCTTTGCCGCCATTGCGCGGCGCTTCCCGACCGAGCGGATCGGGAGCAGCGAACTCCTTGCCGGTATCTGGCGCACCCTCTTCTATCTTTTCCGTCCGGCCAAACCCTTCATCATGCGCCTGCCGCATTACGCGGCCTGGGTGCATCCGAAAAAGGGCACGCTGACGCGCGTGATCCTCCGGCGCGGCGCGTGGGAGCCGCTGGAGACGGATTTCTTCGTCAGCCGCCTCAAGCCCGGCAGCTTCGTCGTCGATGCGGGCGCGAATTTCGGGCACTACGCCCTTGTGGCGTCGGGGATCGTGGGGCCGGACGGTCTGGTCGTCGCCTTCGAGCCCTTTCCGCGCAATTTCGAGCTTCTGAGTTCGAATATTTCGCTTCTGCCGGTGCAGAACACGATTGCCGAGCAGGCGGGCCTTGCCGACAAGAGCGGCTCGATGGATCTCATCACCGACGAGGACAATCCCGGCGGACACAGCTTCAACCCGAACCTCATCTGGAAGCCGGGGGCGAAGATATCCGTCCCCGTCTATGCGCTGGACGACTATATCGAGGAGCGGCATGTGAACCGCAGGCTCGATGTGCTCAAGAGCGACACGCAGGGATATGAGTGGCGCCTCGTTTCCGGCGCGCGCAGGACGATCCTCAGGGACAGGCCGGTGGTGCTGTGCGAGATCGCGCCGGCGGCGCTGAAGGAGATCGGCGACTCGCACGAGGAACTGCTTCGCTTCTTCGAGGAAGCGGGATACTCCATTCTCATGATGGACCGGGGAAAGGACGCGCTCGTGCCGCTCGGCTATGACGCGCTTCGCCGCCATTTCGACGAAACCGGCAGAGAGTTCGAGGATGTGATCTTCCTTCCGCCGGAAGGAGGCCTAGAGGCGGGCCTCGATCGCGTCCCAGACGAGGCCGGCGAGGTTGGCGTTGTCGAAGCGGTCGATCTCCTGAATGCCGGTCGGTGAAGTGACGTTGATTTCGGTGAGATAGTCGCCGATCACGTCGATGCCGACAAAGACGAGGCCGCGCGCCTTGAGCTCGGGGCCGATCATTTCGCAGATCTCGCTTTCGCGCCTTGTCAGCATCCATTTTTCGGCGCGGCCACCGACATGCATGTTGGAGCGGGCTTCGCCCTCGGCGGGTACGCGATTTATCGCGCCGACGGGCTTGCCATCGACAAGGATGATGCGCTTGTCGCCCTGACGAACCTCCGGGAGATATTTCTGCACGATGACCGGCTCGCGGTTCATCTGGCCGAACATCTCGAGCAGCGAATTCAGGTTCTCGTCACCCTCACGAATGCGGAAGACGCCCATGCCGCCATTGCCGAAGAGCGGCTTCACGATGATGTCGCCGAACTCCTTGCGGAAGTCGCGGATCTCGCCCGGATCGCGGCTGATCAGCGTTGGCGGGAGAAGGCCCTTGAAGCGGACGGCGAAGAGCTTTTCGGGCGCGTTGCGCACTTCCGCCGGATCGTTCACGACCAGCGTCTTCGGGTGGGCCGTTTCGAGGATATGCGTTGCCGTGATGTAGCTCATGTCGAAGGGCGGGTCCTGACGCATGAGCACGACATCCACCTCTTCCAGGAAGACCCTTTCGAGGCTGCCCAGCGTCGAATGATTGCCGACCTCGCGGCGAAGCGTGAGGGGGCGCATCTGCGCATAGGCCCGGCCGTCGCGCATCGAGAGCTGGTGCGGCTCGTAATAGAAGAGCCTGTGGCCGCGCGATTGCGCCTCCAGACCGAGGGCGAAGGTCGAATCCGCGTTGATGTTGATGTGCTGGATCGGGTCCATCTGGATGGCGACGGAAAGCTGGCTGGCGCGCATGCGGGGACGTCCTTCGTGCGGGTCATTATTTTGTTCGCGTGAAGATGGGACTTCGGAAGACAAAAGACCAGAGGCTCGCTTCTCCGAAAATCGCTTGCCCCGATGCCTTGCTCTGGAGAGAGGAATGGAAGACCCTCGGAATGCCCCATCCAGACAGGACATTCCATTGCCCATGTTTCAGGACGCCATCGCCTTCGGGCTCACCTGTTTCGCCGGCTATTTCGCCATCGCCAACCCGCTGGCGAATACCCCGGTTTTCATTGCGCTCACGGCGGGAGACCGTCGGGACGTGAAGCTCAAGATCGCGCGGGACAGCGTTCTGATCGCGCTTGGCGTCGTGATCCTGTTCAGCGTCGCGGGCAAGCTCATTTTCGAGATGTTCGGCGTGACCATGGCCGCGCTGCGGATCGCGGGCGGCATTCTGGTCGCGATGATCGGATATCAGATGCTGCAGGGTCATTCGTCGGGCGTGCATGTGCCCGGCGAGGTCGAGGGCAATGACGAGGTTCCGCCGGAAGTGCTGCAGGCGCAGCTCTCGGTTGCCGTCTCGCCGCTCGCGGTGCCGATGATCGCCGGTCCCGGCACCATCGCCACGGCGGTAAGCTTTTCAGCGAATCCGAACCTCCTCTACACGCTGGTGTCGATTGCCGCTTTCGGCGCCGTCGCCGCGCTCAGCTATGTTTCCTTTACGCAGGCGCAGCGGATCGTCCGCTATCTCGGAGCGACCAATCTCAACGTGGTGACACGGCTGATGGGAATCATCGTGGCGACAATCGGTGTCGAAATGGTGCTGTCGGGACTTGGGGATGCCGCCAATACCTATCTCGGCTTCGTGCGCAGCCTGCCCATGCCTCCGCCTAGTTGAGCCTGGTGCGAAGGCGGCGAAGCGCTTCTTCCGCCATGCCCGCGATCCGCATTTCGCCGATATCGGCGGCGAGATCCTTGCAGGTTTCGAAAGCATCGGCCGCCGCGCCCATGTGACCCGCATGCACCTCGAGGCGGCCGAGCTCGAAACGGAGCCCGGCGCGCTGCGGTGCGAGCCAGATCATGCGGGTGACGACCTCGCGGGCGCGGCCGTAATCGCCCGCTCTTATCGCGCGGCTGAGAATGTTGTTTTCGAGGCGCAGGAGAATGTCGCGCGCGCCAACGGCCTCGCATGCCTCGGGCGTCAATTTCGCCTCCGGCCCCTCGACACCGCGCAGCAGCGCAAGAAGATCGGCGGAGGAAAGAGCCTGTCCGCCATTGAACGGATCGATGACGACCGCTTCGCCGCCCGCGCGCAGGCGAAGCACGAAATGGCCGGGGAAGTTGAGGCCCGCAAGATCCAGCCCCAGTTTCGAAGCGACATGGAGATAGAGGATGCCAAGCGTGACGGGCAGACCTTTCCGCCGGTCGATCACATGAGCAAGGTCCGCATTTCTCGGATCGTCATAGGTTTCGGCGTCGCCCAGATAATGGAAGCGGCCGGAGAGAACGCCCGCAAGAACGCCCGCGACGACCGCACAGGGCATGGCCGCATTTTCATCGAGCGCCTCGCGCGCAGCCGCAACGATCTCGTCGAGATGAGCACGGTAGGGCGCAAGCGAAAGTTGAGGCCGGTCGCAGGCCGCGAGTGCCAGCGCAAGCGAAGCGATATCGAGTTCGGCGTCGGGCGCCTCGCCCGCCGCGCGCAACTCGCGCTCCCAATCTGTGTTCCGACCCGCCATGACGGCATCATGGCGCGGAAAGGAGAAAGGCGGCAAGCGCCGAAATGAGAAAGCTCAATTCGTGCGCGTTTTCACCTCGACATAGGAGACGACGTTCCGCACGCCCGAAATGTCGCGCGCATGGGCGAGGACGCGGTCGAGTTCGGCGCGGTCCCGCGCGGTACCCATCAGATAGACGACGCCGTCCACCGTCTCGATCGAGTAGTTGATGCCACTGACATTGCTGTCGCCGGTGAGGCGCGCGCGCAGCTTCGTCGTGATGGAAGTGTCGTTCACCGACTGCGAGAAAGTGCCTTCCTTGCCCACAGCGAGTTCGTTGATCACTTCCTTCACGCCGCCGATCGACCAGACGATACGCGTGACGGCGATACGGTCTTCCTGCTTCGGCACCCGGCCGGTGAGGAGCACCCTGCCCTTTCTGACCTGTGTGGAAACGCCGGAATAAAGATCGGAACGCTGGCCGAGCAGTTTGCGGTTTATTTCGAAGGCGATCTCGTTGTCGTCCACCGCCTGTTCGAGGCCGCGATCCTGCGCCGCTCCGACGGCGGCCGCGCCGCCCGCGCCCGCGATCAAGGGAACGCAACCGCCAAGAGCAAAGGCGCCGAGCGCCGCGACAGCGAGAACCGCAAAGACGTTTCGCATTATCCGAATCCCGTGAGTGAATTGTGCCGCGCGGAAAATGAGGGGCAAGCTGCGGCGAGATTATGGCCGCCAGGCGTCGGCGAGATGTCTCGGGAGACGGCGCGGCTCGACAAGAACGACATCGAAGCGCAGATCGAACGATGCGAATTGCGGATTTCGCCCGAGGAAATGCGCGGCGGCGCGCTCGAGACGGCGCTGCTGGCGCGGCAGGACCGCTTCCACCGCCTGGCCCGACCCTCTCGCCTTTACCTCGACGATGGCGAGCGAGCGGCCGCGGCGGACCACCATGTCAATTTCGCCTGCAGGCGTCTTCAGCCGGCGGGCGAGGATGCGATAGCCCTTGAGGCGAAGAAGCAGGACGGCCAGAGCCTCGGCGCGAAGGCCGGACCTGTGGGCGGCGCGGCCCGTGGCGGCGTCGCCGCGCCGGCCCGTCACCTTATTTCGCTCCCGAAAGTTCGAGCGCGCGGGCATAGATTTCCCGGCGGGGAAGACCCGTGACCGATACGACCTCGGCCACCGCGTCCTTCAGCGAGGCGCGCTGGAGCGCGTTCTCGATCATGGCGTCGACTTCATGGGCGCAGAGGGCGGCGCGCTTTTCCGGAGGGCCGACCACGATCACGATCTCGCCCTTCGGCGCGCCTGCCTCCGCGTAATGCGCGGCAAGATCGCCAAGCGTGCCGCGGCGCACCTCCTCGAACTTCTTGGTGAGTTCGCGTGCGACGGATACCTCGCGGGAGCCCAGCGCGGCCGCCATGTCGGCGAGCACGGCTTCCAGCCGGTTCGCGCTTTCGAGAAAGACGAGCGTCGCGGGAATGACCGCCAGTTCCGCGAGCTCCTTGCGCCGCGCTTCCTGCCTGGCGGGCAGGAAGCCTGCAAAGAAGAAGCGGTCTGTCGGGAGTCCCGCCAGCGTGAGCGCGGCGAGAACGGAGGAGGCTCCGGGCAGCGCGGTGACGTTGTGGCCGGCATCGAGCGCCTCGCGCACGAGTTTCAGGCCGGGATCGGAGACGAGGGGCGTGCCCGCATCGGAAACGAGGGCTATCGCCTCGCCCGCCTCAAGCCGCCTCAGCACGCGCGGCCGCATCTCGGCCGCGTTGTGGTCGTGATAGGGAGCGGTCTTCGCGGCGATGCCGTGAATGGCGAAGAGCTTTGCCGTTACCCGCGTATCCTCGCAGAGAACGAGATCGGCGCGGGAAAGCACGTCGAGGGCGCGCAGCGTTATGTCGCGCGCATTGCCGATGGGCGTCGCGGTGACATAAAGGCCCGGCGCAAGACGCGGCGAGAGGGTGCTCTTTCCTTCGATCTTTTCCCGGGTTTTTTCCTGAGTCTTTTCCGTCATGGCGCGACCTTGGCCCCGGCGGGGCGATTTGGCAACGGGCGGCGGCGAAGGCGCAAAGCTCCGCCTCCCCCTTGTTTACTTGGGAAGTGCCCCCCGGTACCCTCCGCTCCTGCCCGTTTCGCGTCCCTGTTCAGGAAAATCCGGTGACAAATCCCGCTGCTTCCGCCCGCTTCGGCTTCACGACCACCGCCCGAGCGGTGCTGCTTGCCGGTTTCGCGCTCCTGCTCGCCGCCTGCGGCACGAGCCGCGAGCCCGCGCCGCCGCCCCAGGTGACGCCGCCGCCCAAGGTGGAAGTGACGCCCCCTCCCGTGACGCAGGCTCCCGCCTATACACGCGACCCCTCGCGGTTCTACACGCCGTCCTACATGAGGAGCGAGGAGCCGATCCGGGTGGCGCTGCTGCTGCCTTTCAACTCACCGCGCGAGAATGTGCGCACGCTTTCGAACGCGCTTTACAATGCTGCGCAACTCGCCCTTTTCGAGTTCGACCGCGACAATATCCTTCTGATGCCGAAGGCGACGGGCGGTACGGGAGCAGGCGCGCGGGCCGCCGCGAAAGAGGCGCTCGATGCGGGCGCCGATCTCATTCTCGGGCCGCTCTTCGCGGAGGAAGTCACCGCGGTCGGGCCGCTCGCGGCCGATGTCAATGTGCCCGTCGTCGCTTTCTCCTCCGACAGTTCCGTGGGCGGCGGCAACGTGCATCTTCTTTCCTTCCCGCTCGCGCAGGATGTCGACCGCATCGTCGACTATGCGACATTGCAGGGAATCACGCGCTATGCCGCGCTCTATCCGCAGGGGACCTATGGCGAACGCGTGCGGCAGGCCTTCCAGCAGGCGGTCGCCGCGCGGGCGGGCGAAGTCGTCGCCAGCACGAGCTATCCCGCGAGTGCCCAGGCCATGTACGAGCCCGCGCAGCGCATCGCAAGCGCCTATGGCGGCGGGAACTATCACGCCGTGTTCCTGCCGGAGGGCGGATCGGAACTCAAATCGCTCGCGCCTCTCCTGCCCTATTACGACGTCGATCCGCGCGAGGTGAAATTTCTCGGCACCGGGCTCTGGGACGATCCTTCGCTTGCGCGCGAGCCGCCGCTCAACGGCGCCTGGTTTCCAGCTCCTCCGCCGGAAGGCCACGAGCAATTCCTGATCCGCTATCGCCGCGCCTATGGCTCGACGCCGCCGCGCATCGCAAGCCTCGGCTATGACGCGGTGAGTCTTGCCATCGCGCTTTCGACGCTGCCGCGCGAGGAGCGCTTCACGCAGGAAGCACTGACCAATCCGGACGGCTTTGCGGGCGTGGACGGGATCTTCCGCTTCATGCCGGATGGAAGCACGGAGCGCGGGCTCGCCGTGCTCGAGATCCGGTCGGGGGGCGCGGTCGTCATCGATCCCGCGCCGACGAGTTTCCAGCCGCAGGTCTTCTGAGGATCAGGCGAGAAGTTTCGCAAGCAGCGCGTCGAGGACCATGCGGCCCTCCGCCGTCGCGCGGATGATGTCGCCATCACACGCGAGGAGACCCTCGGCGGCAAGCGTCTCGATGCGCGAGGGAGAAAGGGCCGTGCCGGAAATCCGCGCATGACGGGAGAAAGAGACGCCTTCCGAAAGGCGCAGGCCCATCAGCATCATTTCGTCGCCCTGCTCCGCCGGTGCGATCTCTTCTCTCGCTTCGAGGCCCTGCCCCTCACGCTCCACCTTTTCGAGCCATTCGCCCGGCATCCTGAAAGCACGGGTCGCAAGGCGGACGCCATCCGCGGTGATGCGGCCATGCGCGCCGGGACCTACACCCGCATAGTCGCCATAGCGCCAATAGACGAGATTGTGCCGCGACTCCGCGCCGGGAACGGCATAGTTCGATACTTCGTAGGCGGATAATCCCCTTTCCGCGCAGACCTCGCCCGTCAGCGCATAAAGCGCGGCGGCATCTTCATCCTCCGGCAAAACGAAGGCGCCCTTCTCGTAGAGCTTCGCGAAGGCGGTGTCGGGCTCGATAGTGAGCTGATAGAGCGAGAGATGATCCGCCGCATGGGCGAGCGCGGCGCGAAGCTCCTTCTCCCATGCGTCCCTCGTCTGGCCGGGGCGGGCATAGATGAGGTCGAATGAAAGACGCGGGAAGATTTCGCGCGCGAGCGCGATGGCGCGGAGCGCTTCATCGGCCGAGTGCAGCCTCCCGAGGAACTTCAACTGCGCATCGTCGAGCGACTGCACGCCGAGCGAGAGACGATTGACGCCCGCTGCCCGGTAACCCCTGAAGCGGTCCGCCTCGACGCTGGTGGGGTTCGCCTCAAGCGTGATCTCCGCGCCCTCCTCCATCGTCCAGAGCGCCGCGATCTTCTGAAGCACCGCCTCGACCGTTTGCGGCAGCATCAGCGAAGGCGTGCCGCCGCCAAAGAAGATGGAACGCACGCGGCGCGGACCCGAAAGCTCGCGCATATGTTCGAGTTCGCGGGCAAGCGCGCGCGACCAGCGCGCCTGATCGACATTCGCGACGACATGGCTGTTGAAATCGCAATAGGGGCATTTCGACTGGCAGAAAGGCCAGTGTACATAGACGCCGAAGCCGCCTTCCGTATCGAGAGGCGTTTGGCTCGCGGCGGACGCGGCGCTATTTGCCGAAGCAGGCATCGACAAGTTGCCGGAAGGCATCCGCGCGATGCGAGATGCCGTGCTTTTTCTCGGGCTCCATTTCGCCAAAGGTCACGTCATAGCCATTGGCGATGAAGACGGGATCGTAGCCGAAGCCCTTTTCCCCGCGCGGCGGCCAGACGAGTTCGCCATCGACGCGGCCCTCGAAATACTCGACATGGCCGTCGGGCCAGGCAAGCGCGAGACCGCAGACGAAATGCGCGCTGGTGTCGGAGAGGCCCGCCTCGATCATGCCGCGGCGGAGTTTTTCCATCGCGAAATCGAAATCCTTGTTCGGGCCCGCCCAGCGCGCCGAATAGATGCCAGGCGCGCCGTTGAGCGCGGTCACACAGAGGCCGCTATCGTCGGCCAGGGCGGGAAGGTTCGCGCCCTTCGCGGCGGCAAGCGCCTTCAGCTCCGCATTCTCGCGGAAGCTCTCGCCCGTCTCTTCCGGCTCGGGAAGGCCGAGATCCCCCGCCGAGACGGTCTCGATACCGAAAGGCGCGAGAAGATCGCCGATCTCGCGGACCTTGCCGGGATTGTGGCTTGCGACGACGAGCTTTCCGCCCTCGAACTTGCGCGTCATTTCGAAATGACTTCCTTCTGAAGCTTCACGAGATCGGAGACGCCTGCTTTCGCGAGCTTCAGCAGTGCGAGGAATTCCTCTTCCGAGAAGGGTTCGCCTTCCGCCGTGCCCTGGATTTCGCAGATGCCGCCCGCGCCGGTGATGACGAAATTCGCATCCGTGTCGGCGTCGGAGTCTTCCGCATAGTCGAGATCGGCGACGGGAACGCCCTTGTAGATGCCGCAGGAAATCGCCGCGACATGGTCCTTGATGACGGGGGCCGAGATCATGTCGCGCGCGCGCATCCATTCGATGCACTGGTGAAGGGCGACCCAAGCGCCCGTGATGGACGCGGTGCGTGTGCCGCCATCGGCCTGCAGCACGTCGCAATCGACGCTGATCTGACGCTCGCCGAGCGCCTTCAGGTCCACCACCGCACGAAGCGAACGGCCGACAAGACGCTGGATTTCCTGCGTGCGGCCGGACTGCTTGCCGGCGCTCGCCTCGCGGCGCATGCGCTCATGGGTCGAGCGCGGCAGCATGCCGTATTCGGCGGTGACCCAGCCCTGCCCGCCGCCCTTGAGCCACGGCGGCACCCGCTCTTCAAGGCTCGCCGTGCAGAGGACATGGGTATCGCCGAAGCGCACGAGGCAGGAGCCTTCGGCGTGCTTGGCGATGCCGGGTTCGAAGCTGACGGCGCGCATTTCATGCGGCTGACGTCCGGAAGGGCGCATATTTCGGAATCCAGTGCTGTCTGATCGTTTCGTGCCGGGCCTTGTTACATGGGGGGTGGCCTTCCGTAAAGGCACCGCCGCCGCCCTGCCCCGTCCCGCCGCCTCCGTTGACAGGGACCGGGGACGCACCTATCTCGCCCGATGCGCAAATTTCTCCGATAAAGGTTTCCAGCCGCGGGAAAGCGTTCTAGATTATCTCTCAATATCAGAGACTTAGGAGGAGGCAGGTGGCGAACATGGTTGGCGTGATGGATCTCAACGAGCGCTCGCGCGAGATCCTGCGCCGCGTGGTCGAGACCTATCTGGAGACCGGCGAGCCGGTGGGCTCGCGCTTCCTCTCCCGGCTGCTGCCAATGTCGCTTTCCGCCGCCTCGATCCGCAACGTGATGTCGGATCTGGAAGCGCTCGGTCTCATCTTCTCGCCCCATACCAGCGCCGGACGCATGCCGACCGAAGCCGGGCTTCGCATGTTCGTGGACGGGCTTCTCGAAATCGGCGACCTCTCCGACGAGGAGCGCATCTCCATCGAACGGCAGGTGGCGGGATCGCACAAGAGCGTGGAAGACGTGCTGGACGAGGCCTCGAAGCTGCTCTCCGGCCTCAGCCATGCGGCGGGCTTCGTGGTCGCGCCGACCTATGAAGCGGCGCTGAAACATATCGAATTCGTGCCCATCGATGCGGGCCGCGCGCTTGTCGTCATCGTGACGGAGGGCGGCGCGGTCGAGAACCGCGTCATCGATATTCCCAAGGGTCTGACGCCTTCGGCGCTCGCCGAGGCGACGAACTATCTCAACGCGCAATTGCGCGGGCGGACGCTCGAAGAGGCCAAGACCTATCTCGCGCGGGAGCTCGAAAAGCAGAAGGCCGAGCTCAACGAGCTCACCGCCAAGGTCATCGAGGCCGGGCTCGCCACCTGGTCGGGCTCGAACACGACCAACGATCCGCTTGCGAAGTCGCTCATCGTGCGCGGACGCTCGCGGCTGCTCGAAGATGTGCATGCGGTGGAAGACCTCGAACGCATAAGGCTTCTTTTCGACGAGCTCGAGAACAAGCGCGACCTCGTGCAACTTCTCGGTCTCGCGGAAGAGGCCGATGGCGTGCGTATCTTCATCGGCTCCGAAAACAAGCTTTTCTCGCTGTCGGGTTCATCGCTCATCGTGAGCCCCTATATGGACACGCAGCAGCGCGTGGTAGGCGTGCTCGGCGTGATCGGCCCGACGCGGCTCAACTATGCACGCGTGATCCCCATGGTGGACTACACGGCAAAGCTGGTGGGCCGCCTCATCAACTAGATGCGCCGCGCCAGGACCCGCGACGGGCTGCCCGGTTGACATATGTTCGCCCGGCGCGCACATCGGGGCAGACGCAAGGCGCGCAAGCTCCAGGCCACTACGGACAAGAAGATGACCGACGAAAAGAACAAGCCAGAAGCCGAAGAACCCGCGGAAGCGGCGGAAAATCTCGCGGAATCGCTTTCCGAGGAGCCGGCTTCGCAGGGCGAGGCGCAGGATGCGGCCGCCGCAGGGCCGGATATCGCCGCGCTGCAGGCCGAAAATGCGGATCTGAAGGACCGGCTGCTCCGGGCCGCCGCCGAAATGGAGAATACGCGCAAGCGCGCCGAACGCGAGAAGCAGGACGCCGCGCGCTACGCCAACGCGTCCTTCGCGCGCGACATGCTGGAAGTGTCCGACAATCTGCGCCGGGCGCTGGCGACGCTGAAGGAAGATGAGCGCAATGCCGCCGCCGACAGCCTCAAGGCCATGATCGAGGGCGTCGAGATGACGGACCGGCAGCTCGCCGCCATTTTCGAGCGCCACAACATTCGCGAGATCACGCCGAAGCCAGGCGAGCGCTTCGACCCGAACCATCACGAAGCGATGTTCGAGGTGCCGGGAACGGAGCATCCGACGGGCAGCGTCGTCCATGTGCTGGAGGCCGGCTACAAGATCGGCGACCGGCTGCTGCGCGCGGCCCGCGTGGGCGTGGCGAAGAACGAGGACGGCGCCCAGAACGGCGGCAAGGTCGACACGACGGCCTGACCCTTTCGCTTTTTCGCGCTAGGCTCCCCGTCAGTCTTGCATCTTGGCCGGGCCTCCCCCATCTTCTATAACAGCGTTATGGACCGGGCCCGGCAGGGTGCGGCAATGGGAGGAGGGCGAATCATGCTCCAGCTATGGGCGGCAGCGGCTTTTTTTCTCGGCATTCATCTTCTGGTAGCGGGCTCCAGCGCCCGAACGAAGATTGTCGGCGTTCTGGGAGAACGGGCCTGGCTCGCCTCCTTCTCGGTTCTATCGATCGCCGGAATTTCCTGGCTCGCTTTCAGCTTCAACCGGGCCGTTCTCGGGCCGAACCATCTCTACTGGGCGGCGCCCGAATGGGCCTATCATCTGGCGCCGCTCATCGTGCTTGTGGCAGCGCTTTTCGCCGTCATCGGGGTAACGACGCCGAACCCGACGGCGGTAGGTGCGGAGGCGCTTGCCGAAAAGCCGGAAACCGTGAAGGGCATCCTGCGGATCACGCGGCACCCCTTCCTCTGGGGCGTGACGATCTGGGCGCTGTGGCACATTTTCGTCAATGGCGACAAGGCCTCGATCATCTTCTTCGGGACCTTTGCGCTGCTGGCAATTCTCGGCACCTTCTCCATCGACGACAAGAAGCGCAAACGCCTCGGCGAGAGCTGGACCGGCTTTGCGGCCAAGACCTCGAACCTGCCTTTTGCGGCCATCTTCGCCGGGCGCAACCAATTGAAGATCGGCGAACTCGGCTGGTGGCGAATCCTGCTCGCGCTCATCGTCTTTGGCGGGTTTTTCTACGGCCATCTCTGGCTGTTTGGGGTGTCGCCGGTGCCGGGCTTTCACCCCTACTGAGTTGGTTTCGTCACCCGGCGGAGCGTCAGGTTGATCCTGCCGCCGCCGGGGATGAGCTGTGATGAGCCGGGCACGATGCGATCGACGCCGTGATAGCGCAGCCGCGAGGCCCCGCCGATGACCAACACGTCGCCGCTGGCGAGTCTGAAGCTTTTCGATTTGTCGCTGCGCGCGAATCCACCGACCCGAAACACGCAAGTATCGCCCAGCGAAACGGAGAGGACAGGCGCATCCAGCGCCGCCTCGTCCTCGTCGCGATGGAGGCCCATGCGCGATTTCGGCGCGTCGTAGAGATTGACCAGGCAGCATTCGGGCGGGGCAGGGTAGCCTGCGATTTCGTCCCAAAGGGCGAGTAGGGCCGCCGGTATGGCCGGCCAGGGGGCGTTAACCGTGCCGTTTAACGGTTCATATCCATAGCCATCGGGGCGCGAAACCCAGCCGAGCTCACCGAAATTCGTCTGATGGATCGACCAGGGCCGGCCGGTGCGGGGCATCAGCGGGCGATAGGGCGGGGCGGCCTCGAAACCGGCCCGCAGCTCCGCAAGCAGCGCCTTCTGCGCGCCGGCGTCCAGATAGCCCGGATAAAGCGCGATGCCCGCAAAGCCGGTATCGACCGGTTTCGCCTTCCGGGTGTTTTGAGGCTCGGTTTTTGGCACTATTTGTGTCATATTGCAGCCGGGTCACACGGGGTGGCGGGACAGTTCCCGCACGAAAAGGGGGTGAGACATGAAAAGGATAATCGCGCTTTGCCTCACGGCAATGATGCTGTCCGGCTGTGCCGCAGCGGCAATCCAGGGCGCCACGCGAGCGAGCGACAATGCCAAGATCCTGGCTAACGAGGATGCGGCGGCGGCGGGCGACGTCGAGGCGCAGATGAAGATGGCAGATGCACATTGCTGCACCATCGCGGGAAGCGCGGGCGTATTCAACAACCAGAAAGCAACCGAGTGGTACTGCAAGGCGGCGCGGCAGAACGAGCCGCGCGCCTTCTACGAGCTCGGCCGTATCTATTCGGGCGATCTCGTGCGCGGCATCAATGGCCCGGCCAAGGCCGCTGCGATGCTGACGGAGCAGCCCGAGAACAAGCCGCTGGCGCTGATGTGGTTCAACCTCGCCGCTGCCGCGGGCTATGAGGACGCGGCGGACGAGGCGGAGGATCTGCGCGAGGACATGACCGCGCCGGAAATCCTGCAGGCAAATCTGCGCCAGAAAAACTGGAGCGCGCAGGCCTGCGAATGGAACGACGTCTATCCCGGCCGCAAACTCTGAACCCGGGCTCTGAATCCAAGCTCTGAACCCGCAGGGCGGCAAGTTTTGAAATGGAACCCGCATCGGTGCGCAGCGCCGGCGCGGGTTTTCCCTTTCGATGACCTCAAGTGAGTCCGAAAAGTCCCGCTCCTGTGGCCATATTGCCGCATCAACGCTTGCGGGCCGTAGAACCCAAACCTATATACAGCGCAACGTTTCAACCCCTTAACCGGGCCGAAATGCCCGGGAAGGATCCCCTTTGGGGGCCGGTTGGGCCGGATGCAGCAATGCGCCGGTCCAGCGGGTGCCACAAGGCCCGCCCGGCCAGCCGCAAGTGAAAGAGGACCAGCACAACTATGGCTAAAGTCATCGGTATCGACCTCGGCACGACGAATTCGTGTGTCGCGGTGATGGAAGGCAACTCCGCCAAAGTCATCGAGAACTCCGAAGGCATGCGCACCACGCCCTCAATGGTGGCCTTTACCCAGGACGGCGAGCGCCTCGTCGGTCAGTCCGCCAAGCGCCAGGCGGTTACCAATCCCACGAATACTCTCTTCGCAATCAAGCGCCTTATCGGCCGCTCCTACGAAGACCCGACCACCCAGAAGGACAAGGGGATGGTGCCTTACAACATCATCCGCGCCGACAATGGCGATGCCTGGGTGGAAGCGCATGGCGAGAAATATTCGCCGTCCCAGATTTCCGCCTTCATCCTCCAGAAGATGAAGGAAACCGCCGAGAGCTATCTCGGCGAAAAGGTCGAGAAGGCCGTCATCACGGTTCCGGCCTATTTCAACGATGCGCAGCGCCAGGCAACCAAGGACGCGGGCAAGATCGCGGGTCTTGAAGTTCTCCGCATCATCAACGAGCCGACGGCGGCGGCCCTTGCCTATGGTCTCGACAAGAAGGAAGGCGAGCTGATCGCGGTCTACGACCTTGGCGGCGGCACGTTCGACGTGTCGATCCTCGAGATCGGCGACGGCGTCTTCGAAGTGAAGTCGACCAATGGCGACACGTTCCTTGGCGGCGAAGACTTCGACATGCGTCTCGTCAACTATCTCGCCGACGAGTTCAAGAAGGAGAACGGCATCGACCTGCGCGGCGACAAGCTTGCCCTGCAGCGCCTGAAGGAAGCCGCCGAAAAGGCGAAGATCGAACTCTCTTCCTCTTCGCAGACGGAAGTGAACCTGCCCTTCATCACGGCAGATGCTTCCGGCCCGAAGCATCTCACCATGAAGATCACCCGGGCGAAGCTCGAAGCGCTCGTCGAGGATCTCATCCAGCGCACGATCGATCCCTGCAAGGCCGCGCTCAAGGATGCGGGCGTTTCCGCCGGCCAGATCAACGAAGTCGTGCTTGTCGGCGGCCAGTCGCGCATGCCCAAGATCCGCGAAGCCGTGAAGCAGTTCTTCGGCAAAGAGCCGAACATGAGCGTGAACCCGGATGAAGTGGTCGCCATGGGCGCGGCCATTCAGGCGGGCGTGCTGCAGGGCGACGTGAAGGACGTGCTGCTGCTCGACGTGACGCCGCTTTCGCTCGGCATCGAAACGCTGGGCGGCGTGTTCACGCGCCTTATCGAACGCAACACGACGATCCCGACGAAGAAGGCGCAGGTCTTCTCGACGGCGGAAGACAATCAGTCCGCGGTCACGATCCGCGTCTTCCAGGGCGAACGCGAAATGGCGGCGGACAACAAGCTGCTCGGCCAGTTCGACCTCGTCGGCATTCCGCCCGCGCCGCGCGGCGTACCGCAGATCGAAGTCGCCTTCGACATCGACGCGAACGGCATCGTGAACGTGTCGGCAAAGGACAAGGCGACCGGCAAGGAACAGACGATCCGCATCGAGGCGTCGGGCGGTCTCTCCGAAGCCGATATCGAGAAGATGGTGAAGGACGCCGAAGCGCACGCGGAAGAAGACAAGAAGCGGCGCGAGGAAGTCGAGACCCGGAACCACGCCGAAGCGCTCGTCAACGCGACCGAGAAGACGCTGTCGGAGAATGCCGACAAGATCGGCGCCGATGTGAAGGCGGAAGTCGAGGCGGCCGTCGAGGCGCTCAAGACGGCGCTCAAGGACGGCTCCGCCGAGGACGTGAAGGCAAAGAGCGAAGCACTCACCCAGACCTCGATGAAGATGGGCGAGGCGCTCTACAAGGCCGCGCAGGCCGAAGCGGAAAACGAAGCCGCCGCCGGCACGGACAGCAGCAAGGCGGGCGACGATGTCGTCGATGTCGACTTCGAGGAAGTCGACGACGACAAGAAGGACCAGGACAAGTCCGCCTGATCCGGGGACTTGCAATGACGCCCTTTTCTTCCGTTCAGATGAATGCGGCACGGATGCGCGAAAGCGCATCCGCGACCGCGCCTGCAAGCAAGCGGTGATCTCCGATGTCGAAGCGCGATTATTATGACGTGCTCGGGGTGAGCCGGAACGCGACGGCCGATGAGCTCAAGAAAGCCTATCGGACGCTCGCGAAGAAGCTCCACCCCGATCAGAATCCGGGCGACAAGGACGCCGAGGCGCGCTTCAAGGAATTGAACGAAGCCTATGACGCCCTGAAGGACGAACAGAGCCGCGCCGCCTATGACCAGTTCGGCCATGCGGCTTTCGATGGCGGCATGGGCGGTTTCGGACGCGGGCAAGGCGGCATGGGCGGCGGCTTCGGCGGCGCTTCCATGTCCGACATTTTCGACGATCTCTTCGGCGAGTTCATGGGCGGCGGCCGAGGACGCGGCGGGCGGCGAGGCGGCGGCCAGATGCGCGGCCACGATCTTCGCTACAATATGGAGATCAGCCTCGAGGAAGCCTTCGAGGGCAAGAAGGCGCAGATCCGCGTGCCGGGCTCCGTCTCCTGCGAGGCCTGCCACGGCTCGGGCGCGGCGCCGGGTTCGAGCCCCATCACCTGTCCGACCTGCCAGGGCGATGGCAAGGTACGCGCTTCCCAAGGCTTCTTCACCATCGAACGCACCTGCCCGACCTGTCACGGGCGGGGCCAGACCATCGACAAGCCCTGTCCGGCCTGCCACGGCGCGGGCCGCGTGGAAAAGGAACGCACCCTCTCGGTGAATATCCCGGCAGGCGTCGAGGACGGTACGCGCATTCGCCTCGCGGGCGAGGGCGAGGCCGGCATGCGCGGCGGCCCCTCGGGCGACCTCTACATCTTCCTCTCGGTGAAGCCGCATCGCATCTTCGAACGCGACGGGGCGGATCTCTTCTGCCGCGTGCCAATCTCGATGGTTACCGCAGCGATGGGCGGCGAGATCGAAGTGCCGACGCTCGGCGGCAAGAAGGTGAAGGTCAAGATTCCCGAAGGCGCGCAGACGGGGCGTCAGTTCCGCTTGAAGGGCAAGGGCATGCCCGTCGTCAATTCGCGCGAGACGGGCGACCTCTATATCCAGATCACCATCGAGACGCCGGTGAACCTGACCCGCAAGCAGAAGGAATTGCTGAAGGCGTTCGAGGAAGCCTCGGACCCCAGCAACAGTCCGGAAAGCACCGGCTTCTTCGCCAAGGTGAAGGAATTCTGGGACGGGTTTCAGAGCTGAGGCTTTGAGATAATCTTGAAAGGCCCCGCGGGATCTTCCCCGGGGCCTTTTTCATGGCCGGACCTTTCCATGCAAGCCTATCTCACGCCCATCGCGCTTCTCGTCGCCTCCAACGTCTTCATGACGACCGCCTGGTACTGGCACCTGAAGTTCAAGGCGACGCCACTCATGCTCGTCATCCTGGTGAGCTGGGGGCTCGCCTTCTTCGAATATTGCCTGGCCGTGCCCGCGAACCGCTTCGGCTCCGAGGTCTATTCGCCCGCCCAGCTCAAGACGATCCAGGAAGTCATCACCCTTGTCGTATTCGCCGGATTCTCAGCCGTCTATCTCGGGCATGCACCGACATGGAACACGGCCATCGGCTTCGCGCTGATCGCAGCCGGGGCCTATTTCGTCTTCCGGGGGTGAGACGGGGCTGCTATAGAGCCCGCAGGAGAAACGGAGCACCAACATGGCTCAGGACATCAGGATCGCCGTGACGGGCGCGGGCGGCCGCATGGGCCGGACGCTGATCCGCCTCATCTCCGAGACGGAGGGGCTTGCCCTCGCGGGCGGCATCGAGGCGGAAGGCTCGCCCCATATCGGAACCGATCTCGGAACGCTGGCCGGGCTTGCCGCGCCGCTCGGCATAAAGGCGAGCGCGGACGCGCTCACCATCATCAAGGATGCCGATGCGCTGATCGATTTTTCCGTGCCGGAAGCCTCGCTCGAATTCGCCGCGCTGACCGCGCAGGCGCGCATCGTCCATGTCATCGGAACGACGGGCTTCAAGCCGGAGGACGAAGCGCGGATCGAGGCGGCGGCCCGGCACGCGACCATCATCAAGGCGGGGAACATGAGCCTAGGCGTCAATCTTCTCGCCTCGCTGGTACGGCAGGCGGCGAAGGCGCTGGGGTCCGAATGGGATATCGAGATCCTCGAAATGCATCATCGCCACAAGGTCGACGCGCCTTCCGGCACCGCGCTTCTACTCGGCGAAGCGGCGGCGGAAGGGCGCGGCATCGGCCTTGGCCAGAATTCCGAGCGCGGACGCGACGGCATTACCGGCGCGCGCGAGGAAGGCAAGATCGGGTTTGCCTCACTCAGGGGCGGCTCGGTCGTCGGCGAACATGACGTGATCTTTGCGGCGGAGAACGAGCGCATCGTGCTTCGCCACATCGCGGAAGACCGCAGCATCTTCGCGCGGGGCGCGCTCAAGGCGGCGCAATGGGGGCAGGGCTCAAACGGTAAGAAGAGGGGACCCGGCCTCTTCGACATGGCCGACGTGCTCGGCATCGAATAACCTTCTTTATACGGATCAATGGAGCGAGACTTGGCTAACCTGCTTGTGCTCGTCCGTCACGGACAGAGCGAATGGAACGAGAAGAACCTTTTCACCGGATGGCGCGATCCGGGCCTGACCGAACAGGGGAAGGCGGAAGCGAAGGAAGCGGGCGAGGCGATGAAGGCGGCGGGGCTCAGCTTCGACGTGGCCTTCACCTCCGACCTTTCGCGCGCGCAGGAGACGAACCGGATCATGCTCGCCGAACTCGGCCAGGACGGCATCGAGATCGTGAAGAACCAGGCACTCAACGAGCGCGACTATGGCGATCTCTCCGGCCTCAACAAGGACGATGCGCGCGAGAAATGGGGCGAGGAGCAGGTTCACATCTGGCGGCGCTCCTACGACGTGCCGCCGCCCGGCGGCGAAAGCCTAAAAATGACGGCGGAGCGCGTGCTCCCCTACTACGAGAAGGAAATCCTGCCGCGCGTGCTGAAGGGCGAGCGTGTTCTCGTGGCGGCGCATGGCAATAGCTTGCGCGCGCTCGTCATGCAGCTCGACAAGCTCAGCCAGGAGCAGGTGATCGCGCTCAACATCGCGACCGGCGCGCCCATCGTCTATGAGCTCGACGACAAGGGGAACGTGCTTTCAAAGAAGATGCTGATCGAGCGCGAGGCGCACTGACGCAGCTCACGCTTCCTGTGGGGTTTCGCCGAGCCGGGCCGTGCGAAGTCCGGCGAGGGCCGCCTCGAGCGCGCGGGCGAAATCCGCGCGTTCATGCGGTGACAGCGCGGCGGCGACTTCAAGCTCGCGGCCATGGCTGAGCAGGTGGAGATGGGTCGACTCGTCCGGTTCCTCGCGCAGCGCGACACGCACCCAGTAGGGCTGGAAGCTGAAGGCCCTCGCATTGCCCTTCGCATCCACCCTGCGGATGCGCAGTTCCTCATCCGAGAGCTGAACGGTTTCATGCGCGCGGGCCGAGCGATAATTTGCGCGGAAGGCCCACCATACGAGCAGCACCTCTAGACCGCAGAAGCCCAGGACCGGCCATGCACCCTGAATCATGAAAAGGATGCCTGCCGTGAAGTTCACCGCCGCGACGATGCCGATGAGAATGGTGAAACCGCGCATCGACAGCGAGCGGTGGGGTGTGATGAGAGCGTTGAAATGGAGCGGGGGCCCGAGCGGGTCGACCGCCGGGTTCGGGATACCGGGTTCTGCCTCAAGGGAGTTCGCGCTCGTCATGGGCCGAAGAGTAGGGCGCGACCGTCCGACTCTCAATATGACAATATGACCTTGCGGGCCGGCAGCGTTATGTAGAAAGTTTCGGCCATGCCGCGCGCCACACTCATGAAAAAGCCCGATATCGAGGAATTCTTCCGCCGTCTCTCGCAAGCCCTGCCGGAGCCGAAGACGGAACTCCAGTACCGCAACACCTTTACGCTGCTCGTCGCCGTGGTGCTTTCCGCGCAGGCCACCGATATCGGCGTCAACAAGGCGACGAAGGAGCTCTTCAAGACGGTCGATACACCCCAGAAGATGCTGAAGCTCGGCGAGGCCGGGCTCATACAGCACATCAAGACGATCGGGCTCTACCGCAACAAGGCGAAGAACGTGATCGCGCTGTCGCGCATGCTGATCGAGAAACATGGCGGCGAGGTGCCGCGCGACCGCGACGCGCTGCAGGAGCTGCCCGGCGTCGGGCGCAAGACCGCCAATGTCGTCCTGAACGTCGCTTTCGGCGAGCCGACCATCGCGGTGGATACACATATCTTCCGCGTCTCGAACCGGACCGGGCTCGCGCCGGGAAAGGATGTGCTGGAAGTCGAGAAGAAGCTCGAAAAGGTGGTGCCGCCCGCCTACCGGATGCATGCGCATCACTGGCTCATCCTGCATGGACGCTATGTCTGCAAGGCGCGAAAGCCCGATTGCCCTGCCTGCCCCGTAAGCGATCTCTGCCGCTTCAAGGCAAAGACCGTCGCGACCTGAAGGGCGTCAGGAAACCGGCGTGTTGCGCTTCGCCATGACGGCGGCGAGGCAGGCATCCTTGCTCGCGGCGCCCCCTTCGAGCTTGCGCGCATCGACATAGCGCGAGCCGAGCGCGCCGCCATCCGTCTCGTAGAAATAGACGAAGAGGCTGCAATCGCCGCCCGTGTATTGCCAGATTTCGGCATGCGGTTCGGCGCGGCGGAAATCGGGCTCGCCGAGACGGGCGGAAATCGCCGATGGCGCGGCGCCAACAAGGGCGGCCGGCGTAAGAGGTCCCTTGCCAAGCGAGGCCATGACGCCGCCTCTCGCATCGATACCCTTGCCCGGCGCCGTTTCGCAGGCGGCAAGCCCCAGTGCCAGCATCGCAATGACGAGATGCTTCATGCGCGGCTCCGGGCGGCGAGGCCCTTGTAGGTGTGGACCATGAGCGCCGTGCCGAAAAGCGGGGCAAAGAGGTTGAGTATCGGAACCGTCGTGAAGAGGGCGACGATGACGCCCGCAAGGAAGATGCGGAAGGCGTGACGCTTCCGCAGGCCCTGCGCCTCGGCGGGAGGCAGGTGGCGGAGCGCGACGAGTTCGAAAAATTCGCGGCCCAGCAGATAACCGTTCACCACCCAGAAGAGCACCACATTGACCACCGGCACGAGATAGAACGGCAAGGCCAGAAGATTCACCACAATGAGCACGAGCGTGAAACGGATGGCGGTGAGGATCGACTGCCAGAAGGGCTGGTCGCGGCCGGGCGGGTCGGCGGGATAATCCTCCGCCTCGACACGTGCGGCGATGTTTTCGAGGAAGAGTCCGGCGACGAGCGAAACCACGGGATGAACCAGCGGGATCAGCACGATCACGGCGAGAAAGCGCGCCACGAATTCGAGGATCGCATCGACCCAGCCGCCCGCGAAATCGGCGCCAAATACCGGCATGGCGGCCAGCGCCCATTGAAGACCCGCCCCGAAAAGGGCGAGGACCAGGATCGTCAGGCCGACGGAAATCACCATCACCCGCCGGAACGGGGGCGAGAAGGTCTCTCTAAGGGCGCGCAGCGCATCGGACAGCATGAACAACTCCGGAACCGGGCGAATGGGGGCTTACCCTAGAGCCCGCGCGGGCTGGCGGCAATGCGGCTCGCGACGAGGACCCGGCGGAAAAATCGCAGAATCCGGCCAAATCCGCCTGTTTTTGGACATATGAGTCCCAATCCCTATACTCGCGCCCGCAAGTTCTTTCACTGATGCGTTCTCCATCCGCGAGGCCGCCTCTTCATCCGAAGGGGGCGCTTTTGCCGGAAGCGCGTTGAAAATTCTCCCAAGACCATTCAGAGGATCATGACAGACCTTAAGTACGACGTGGCGGGCATCGGCAATGCACTTGTCGATGTGATTTCAAATGCGGACGACGCATTCCTGACGGCGAACGGCATCGAGAAGGGCGGCATGACGCTCATCGACGCCGAACGCGCGGATGCGCTTTATGCGAAGATGGCGCCCGGCGTCGAAAGCTCGGGCGGCTCCTGCGCCAATACGATCGCGGGGCTTGCCTCGCTTGGCGGCAAGGGCGCCTTTTTCGGCAAGGTCCGCAACGACCAGCTCGGCGAAGTCTTCGTGCATGACATCAAGTCTCTCGGCGTCGCATTCCCGGCCTCGCTCGCCGAAGACGGCGCGCCGACCGGGCGCTGCCTGATCGCGGTGACGCCCGACGCGCAGCGCAGCATGAGCACCTTTCTCGGCGCGGCGCAGAAGCTGACGCCGGACGATATCGACGCGGATACGATCAAGGCAGCCGCCGTGACTTACATGGAAGGCTATCTCTGGGACGAGCCAAGCGCGAAGGACGCCTTCCTGAAGGCGGCGAAGATCGCGCATGAGGCGGGCCGTCTCGTCTCGCTCACGCTTTCCGACAGTTTCTGCGTCGACCGCTTTCGCGACGAGTTCCGCCGTCTCGCCAAGGACGAGGTCGATCTCCTCTTCGCGAACGAGGCGGAAATCCTCTCGCTATACCAGACCGACATTTTCGACGACGCGCTGCAGCAGGTGCGCAAGGACTGCAAGTTCGCCGCGCTCACGCGCTCCGAGCAAGGCTCTGTCATCGTCGCAAATGGCGAGGTCCATGTCGTCGATGCGGCGAAGGTCGAGAAGGTCGTGGACACGACCGGCGCGGGCGATCTCTTCGCCGCGGGTTTCCTCTACGGCCTCACGCGCGGCAAGGACCCGGTTACCTGCGGACGGCTCGGCGCGCTGGCAGCCGCCGAAGTGATCTCGCATTACGGACCGCGCCCGCAGGTCTCGCTCGCGAAACTTGCGAAGGAACAAGGTCTCGCCTGACAGGAAAGATGCTTGAATGCTCAAGGTCTGGGGACGCCGCAGCTCGTTCAACGTGCAGAAGGTAATGTGGCTCACCGGCGAACTCGGTCTTGAGCATGAGCGTATCGACGCGGGCGGGTCTTTTGGCGGCCTCGACGCGCCCGAATTCAGGGCGCGCAATCCGCATGGACTCGTGCCCGTGATCGATGACGGCGGCATCATCGTGTGGGAGTCGCATGCTATCCTGCGCTATCTGGCGGCGCGCTACGGCGGCGGCGCATTCTGGAACGAAGATCCCGCAAGACGCGCCGAGGCCGATCAGTGGATCGAATGGGCACAGACAACGCTCCTGCCCAACTTCCTGAATGGCATCTTCTGGGGCTTCTACCGAACACCCGAGGAACGACACGACAAGAAGGCGATCGAGCGCGCCATAGCGCGATGCGGCGAGCATGTGCTGATGCTCGACCGGCTGCTCGCTGACAGGCCCTATCTCTGCGGCGATCGGATCACCCTTGCCGACATCCCTGCGGGAACCATGCTCTACCGCTATTACGGCCTCGAGATTACCCGGCCCGCGGCACCGAATGTGGATGCATGGTATGCGCGGCTCCGTGAACGCCCTGCCTATGCAGCGCACGTCATGGTGCCGTTCGAGGAGCTGAAGGGCCGTCTCGCCTTCTGATCCTGTTCAGATCTTGCGGAGATAGACGTCGCGGATGCGGTGGTCGTCGCCCTTGCGCAAGATCAGGTCGGCGCGCTGGCGCGTCGGCAGGATGTTCTTGTGAAGATTGGCGAGATTGATCGACGTCCAGATCGCGTCCGCGGTCTGAACCGCTTCTTCTTCCGTCAGCTTCGAATAGCGATGGAAATAGGCGGCCGGGTCCTTGAACGAGGTGCGGCGCAGACTCAGAAAGCGCTCGATATACCAGCGCCTGATCGCTTCCTCATCCGCATCGAGATAGATCGAGAAATCGAAGAAGTCGGAGACGAAGGGCTGCGGTTCGTCGCCATCCGCCGGCTTCCACGGCTGCAGGACGTTCAGCCCTTCGACAACGAGAATATCCGGCCGGTCGACCGAAATCGTTTCGCCCTGAAGAATATCGTAGGTGAAGTGCGAATAGACCGGCGCCTCTACCTTGGGCGAGCCCGCCTTCACATCGGAGAGGAAGCGGAGCAGGCGCTTGATGTCGAAGCTCTCGGGGAAGCCCTTGCGCTGCATCAGCCCGCGCTCTTCAAGCACCTTGTTCGGATAGAGGAAGCCGTCCGTCGTGATGAGATCGACTTTCGGATGGTTTGGCCAGCGCGCGAGAAGCGTGCGCAGAATACGTGCCATGGTCGACTTGCCGACCGCGACCGAGCCCGCGACGCCGACGATATAGGGCACCTTGTCGGCACGGCCGAGAAAGTCGGAGGTGACGCGGTAAAGTTCCTGCATCTCGCCGACATAGAGATTGAGGAGCCGCGACAGCGGCAGGAAGATTTCCGACACCTCGTCGAGCGAGATGCGCTCACCGAAACCCTTCAGCTCCTCGAGTTCCTTCTCGGAAAGCGGCAGCGGCGTATCCTCGCGCAGCCGCCCCCAATCCTCCGCCGTGAAATGGCGGAAGGGCGAAAGGGATTCCCGTTCCTTGCTGTCCATGACACCGGTGCCGCCCATGACCGTCTCCGTCAGCTTTCCGCGCGCGCGGCTTTTTCGTCGAGGCCGGAGCGGCCCTCGCGGCGCTCGAGTTCGGCATAGACATCGGCCGGATCGAGATCGAGCGAGGCCATGAGCACGAGCCAGTGATAGAGAAGATCGGCGCTTTCGGCGATCGCGCCCTTGCGGTCGCCGGAGGCCGCGGCGATGACGGTTTCGACCGCTTCCTCGCCGAGCTTCTGGGCGCAGGCGGCCACGCCCTTCGAAAAGAGCTTCGCGGTATAGGAAGACGCGGCGTCCGCGCCCTTGCGGGACGCGATCACCTCGAAAAGACGATCAAGCTGACGGGCGTCGGCAGCCATGAGGCGCTCCCCGGACGGTTGACGGGCGCACGTCCGAACCCGTCGAAACGGCTCCGCGCGGCGGCTTTGCGTAGCAGATTTGGGCTCCAGGCGCCAGAGTGGCGCGGATTGGCGCCGGAGCAATGGAAAAGCGGCGGAAATAGTGGCGGCGGGGACCTCGAACGAAGATCAGAGGCGGGTGGACAGAGAGGTGCCCGAGAGTTCGCCCTTCTTGGTGCCTTCCTGTTTCGCATCCTTCAGGTCCGCGCCACGCAGGTCCGCGCCTCGCAGATCGGCATCTCTCAGATTGGCCCGCAGGAGGATCGCCTCCCCGAAATCCGCCGCCGCGAGCACGGCTTTCTCGAAGTTCGCATCGGCAAGGATCGCCTCGCGGAAGTTCGCGCCGGCAAGAACCGCCCTGGAGAAGTTCCAGCGCGAGAGATCCATGCGCGCGAAATCGGCGCGCGCGCCCTGCCGCTGGCCGGTCTGAATCCATTCGATATGAGCGGCAAGTATTTTCGCCATGCGTTCGGGCCCCGGCGCGGCGCGAGGTCTCGTCGCCCGCATCATGTCGCCTCTCGATACGGTCTGTTCGTCCATGATCGCCCTGCGAAAATCGGCATCCGCGAGGTTCGCGCCGGTGAGCTCGACGCCTTTCAGTTCCGCGCCGGCAAAACTCGCGCCGCGCAGATCCGCCCCCTGAAGGCTCGCGCCCGAAATCGACGCTCCCTCGAAATCGGCATCGAGCAGCTTGCACTCGCTCATATTGGTGCCGTACATGCGCGCGCCGCGGAAACTGGAATTCTCGCGTCCCACCGGCGCCGTCGCGCCGCGCCGGATCACCGCGCCGCGCCTCAGATCCGCGCCGTCAAGTTGTGCCTCCGTCATCTCCGCATCGGTGAAGTTCGCGCCTCGCAGATCCGCACGCGAGAAGTTGGTGCGCGTCATGTTGCAATGATCGAAATTGGCGCTGAAGAGATTGGCGCCGGCGAGGCGCGCATCTTCGAGGTTCGAGCCCGTAAAGTCGCAGCCTATGAAATGACCGTGCGAAAAGTTGAGATTGCGGAAGTCCAATCCGGAAAGATCGCATTCCTTCATCACCACGCACCAGCCGCCCGGGATGCCTTTCAAGTAGCGCATATGGAGTTCCGCAAGCCGCTTCAGCGCTTCCTGACCGATGCGGCGGCCGATGATCGCATTGCCGTCGGACGCCTTGGCGGCACGCGCCTTGGCGGCGCTTTCGGCATCTTCCCTGGATTTCGCGGCGCTATCCGAACTCGACATGACCCATCCAACCCGTTGCGGGACAAGAACCCCGCATGGACAGGCAGGGCACAACGGCAGGAGGGTAGGGGCCCTAGTTTTCAGATTTGCTTAACGGAAAGGGGGATTCCGGAAAGAAGCACCGAAAAAACGCAGCTTCAGGCGGTTTTTTCGCGCCAGAAGGGTGCCGTGCCCGCGAAACGCTTCCAGAGGCGTATCGCGCCCTTCCAGTCCTTTTCCGCCCGTTTTTCGTGCCAGGCAAGGATACGGGACGCCGTCTCGCGCATCTCCTTGCCGTCGGACAGGCGGGCGAGAATGTCGTGTGCGGTGGCAAGGTCGTTCAGCCCGCCGAATACATCCTGCATCTGGCTCAGATATTTGAGGTAAGGCTTCACCTCCTCCGGATCGTAAAGGGAAGAGAAGAAGTGGAGCGCATAGCGCAACTTCTTCAGCCGCTTGCGCAGTTCGTGGCGCTCATCGCCTTCGAGACCATCGATCTCGCGACCGAGTTTCGCGGCCTTGGCGAGGCGCTTGTCGAGGGCGGCGCCCGCGAAGTCGCGCGCGAAAGCAGGCGCCTTGCGCTTCACATGCCAATTCTTCTCGGTGAGGAAGAGACCGTATTCGAGAAGGAAACGCGTATAGCGGCGCGAATGGAGCACGTCGAGCGCGCGCGCCCAGGCTTCATCGCGCGCATCCGCAACACGCTTTTGCAACCCGGCGGCGCGTTCGGGATCGAGATCGACGGGTTCCAGAATATCGGATGTGAAGACATCGAGGTCGCGCGCCGCACCAAGCTCGTTCGCGAGCCATTTCGCCTCCGCCGCGAGATGGCCTGCAAGGTCGCCGCCGATGACAGGCTTGAAGATTTCGAAAGCCGAACGCGCACGGCGCAGCGCGACGCGCATCTGATGCAGGCCTTCGGGTGATCGGCGCTCCGCCGCCGCTTCCTCATTGGCCATCAGATGCACAAGACAATGGCGCAGCACGATTTCATAGGCATCGGCGAGCGTTGCATGGCCGTCGATCAGCACCGCTTCCGCCTTTACGGCGCCGGGTGCCAGTCCATGCAGAAGAGCGAAGCCTCGCTCCGACTTGCTCTTGTGGCCGATCCTGAGTTCGGCGATCTCGTTCAGATCAAGCGCGACACGGTAGAGGCTTGCGGGCGAACCCTGCTTGAGTTCGAGTTCGATCTCGCTCACCGGCGCGTCCTGTCCGCCCGCCTGCAGTGCACCGCGGTCGAGCGCGAGTTCGATCAGGTCGCCTTCCGGCGTCGCGATGTTCTGGACGGTACGGCGGATGTCGCTGACGAGGCGCGGCGCGATCGCATGGCCGTTCGCCAGTTTGCGGATACGCCCGCGCAGCTCTTCTGGAAGCTTGTTGAGATCGGGAGCCGACGCATCGCCCGGAAGCTGTGCTTCGTATTCGCCGATGTCGCGCGCGACGCTGCCCGCGCCTGTCTTGTCGGCTTCCGTCTTCAACGTCTGTACGAAGTTCTTGCCCTTGCGGCGCAGGCGAAGCGCCATGCCGTTCTGGCCGAGGGCCAGATCGTCCGTATCGAAATAGATGGAATGAAGATGCTTGCCTGAAGCGCGGCCCTGCTTCAGACGCAGCAGCACCGGTGCACGGCGCACACGCTCAAGCTCCGCAGGCTCGCAGATGAGCTTCAGTTCGATTTCGCGGTCCGACATTTTCCTGCCGATGCCATTGGAAAGCCAAGCCTCACGCGCACCAAGGCGTCAGTATTCTGCCGGGCGCCGCTTCCGCACGCAATTGTCCGCTTGAGCCTGCGGCGTTTCTCCACAGGGTGCAGTAGGAGTAGCCCCATTTTGACACAAGGGATTGTGGTCAGAGCCTGACCGGGATACCTGCCTTGGCCATATGTTCCTTCGCTTCGCCGATCGTATGGTCGCCGAAATGGAAGATCGAGGCGGCGAGAACCGCGCTCGCATGACCGTCGCGCACGCCCTCGACCAGATGATCGAGATTGCCGACGCCGCCAGACGCGATGACGGGCACGGACACGGCATCGGCCACCGCGCGGGTGAGCGCAATGTCGAAGCCCGACTTGGCGCCGTCGCGATCCATCGAGGTGAGGAGGATTTCACCCGCGCCCAGCTCCGTCACCTTCACGGCATATTCGACTGCGTCTATGCCGGTCGGCTTGCGGCCGCCATGGGTGAAGATCTCCCATTTGCCGGGCGCCACCTGCTTCGCGTCGATAGCGACGACGATGCATTGATTGCCAAATTTTTCCGACGCGATGCGCACAAAATCCGGATTGAAAACAGCCGCGGTGTTGATCGACACCTTGTCCGCGCCCGCGAGCAGGAGCTGGCGCACATCGTCCACCGTGCGCACGCCGCCGCCCACGGTGAGCGGCATGAAGCACTGCTCGGCCGTGCGGCGCACCACGTCGAAAATGATCGCGCGTTCCTCGTGGCTCGCGGTGATGTCGAGGAAGCAGAGTTCGTCCGCGCCCGCCGCATCATAGGCGCGCGCGGCCTCGACCGGATCGCCCGCATCGCGCAGGTCGACGAAGTTCACGCCTTTGACGACACGGCCATCCTTCACGTCGAGACAGGGAATGACGCGCGCCTTCAGCATCAGGAGGCACCCCGGAGCAGATTCAGCGCTTCCTTCGGATCGAGGCGTCCGTCGTAGAGCGCGCGGCCGGAAATCGCGCCCTCGATGCCGGAGCAATTGGCGGCGATGAGCTTTTTCAGGTCGTCGATGGAGGAAAGGCCGCCGGACGCGATGACTGGAATGGAGATCGCGTCGGCGAGCGCGACCGTCGCGTCGATGTTCAATCCGCCGAGCGCGCCGTCTCGGTCGATGTCGGTGTAGATGATCGCGGCGACGCCCGCATCCTCGAAGCGGCGCGCCATGTCGAGCACGGTGAGGTCCGACACATCCGCCCAGCCTTCGGTCGCCACGCGGCCGCCCTTCGCATCGAGGCCGACGGCGATGCGGCCGGGAAATTTCCGGCAGGCTTCGATCACGAGGTCCGGGTTCTTCACCGCCGCCGTGCCGATGATGACGCGGCGGATGCCTTTCTCGAGCCACATCTCGATGGTGGCGAGGTCGCGGATGCCGCCGCCAAGCTGCGCGGGGATCGAGATTTCACCAAGGATGCTCTCGACCGCGCCGGCATTCACGGGCCGTCCCTCGAAAGCGCCGTTCAAATCGACGAGGTGGATGTATTCAAAGCCCGCATCCTCGAAGGCGCGCGCCTGCGCGGCAGGGTTGTCGTTGAAGACGGTCGCCTGATCCATCAGTCCATGCACGAGGCGGACGCATTCGCCGTCCTTCAGGTCGATCGCCGGGAAGAGGATCATGGTTTCCATTTCAAAAAGTTACCGATAAGCGCGAGGCCGAGGGCCTGGCTCTTTTCGGGGTGAAACTGCGTTCCCACCATGTTGTCGCGCGCGACCATCGCGGTCACGGGCCCGCCATAATCGACACGGGCGACGAGCGCGTCGGGATCTGCGACGGCGAAGGCATAGGAGTGGACGAAATAGGCATGGGTGGCGGGCATCTCTTCGAGAAGGGGGTGTCCGTTCACGACGTCGAGTTCGTTCCAGCCCATATGCGGGATCTTGAGCGCAGGGTCGGAGGGCTCGATCTTGACGACATCGCCCTTGAGCCAGCCGAGGCCTTCATGGCTCCCATGTTCGAGGCCGCGTTCCGCCATGAGCTGCATGCCGACGCAGATGCCGAAGAATGGCTTTCCTTCTTTCCGCACGGCTTCTTCCAGCGCTTCGACCATGCCGGGGATCGCGTCGAGGCCCGCGCGGCAATCGCCAAAGGCACCGACGCCCGGCAGCACGATGCGCTCGGCGCCACGCACGGCATCGGGATCGCTCGTCACCAGAATATCGGCGGCGAGCCCCGCGTCGCGGCCCGCGCGCTCGAAGGCCTTGGCCGCGGAGCGGAGATTGCCGGAGCCGTAATCGATGATCGCGACCTTCACTCAGCCTCCCCTTTTCGGACCGGCTTCGGGGAAGAGGCCGAAGATGTCGTTTGCATCGGATGATTTCGGCGCGCTCTTCTGAACCGGCGCGACCGTGTTACGGCGCGGCCAGACAGGCGCATTGAGCGGTTCTACCGGCGCGACGTCGAGCGGGCGCTCCCAGCGCTCGAAGAAGCGGCGCTCCGCCTCTTCGAGCGTCGAGCCGAAGGCAATGCCCACTTCGCGGTATCCCTTGCGCGCAAGCGTCCAGCGGCGGATGTCGTTGCCCTCGAAACCGAGCAGGAGCTGAAGCGCGAGCGAGCAGAGCATCGCAGCCTCGAGGCCGAGCGTGCGTTCGGCGAGGAAGGAAACGACGCTGGTCAGGCCGATCCAGAGGCCGAGCGCGATCCAGAGACGGCAATAGGCAAGCCATATCCAGGACAGCGCAAGGGCCGGGAAGGAGAAGCCCTCCTTCACCAGCACGATGCCGTCGCCGTCGAGCGGCGCGCCGGGAAGCTCGTGAACCGTGTAGATGCGCATGAGTGTCGTTCCGCCCGTCGGACCGGGCTAGCGGCTGCGTTCGCGCCCTATCTATGACAGACAAGGCCAAAAGGCCAGACGGCAGAAGGGAAATCAGTTCCCGAGCACGCCCTTGGTCGAGGGGATGCGTCCCGACGCCCGCGGATCGATCTCCACCGCCTCGCGAAGCGCGCGGGCGAGGCCCTTGAAGCAGCTCTCCACGATGTGGTGGTTGTTCTCGCCATACATGTTCTCGATGTGCAGCGTGATGCCTGCGTTCTGGGCGAAGGCCTGGAACCACTCCTTGAAGAGTTCGGTGTCCATGTCGCCGAGCTTGGGCTTCGTGAAGTTCACCTTCCAGACGAGATAGGGACGCTGCGAGACGTCGATCGAGACGCGGGTGCAGGTCTCGTCCATCGGGATCACCGCCGTTGCGTAGCGGCGGATGCCCTTGAAGTCGCCAAGCGCCCGGCGCACGGCCTCGCCGATCACGATGCCGGTGTCCTCGGTCGTGTGGTGATAGTCGATATGGAGGTCGCCCTGCGCGCGGACCTTCAGGTCCATCAGCGAGTGGCGCGAGAGCTGCTCCAGCATGTGATCCAGAAAGCCGATGCCGGTGTCGACGTCGTATTCACCCTGCCCGTCGAGATCGAGCGAGACGAAGACATTGGTTTCCTTGGTCTTGCGCTCGACGGTCGCTATGCGGCTTTCGGTTTCGGTCTGCATGCTTCGGTTTCCGGTTCGCTGGGGCCTTCGAGGCCCCGTTCGCGGCAGCTTTTATCAGGCGGAGCCGGGCCAAGCCAGCGCAAAGCCCGCAAGGCGCCGCCTCTTCTACTTCAAGTAGCGAAACAGATTGAATCACAAATACTTACAGTACGTTAACCAATATTCTGGAGGACTTCTCAGAAAATACTTTAAGTTCTTCCCAGTTTTGTTGCGGTGCGAAAGCCAAGCTATTGATTCAAATTGAATATGTAAGAAGCTCGTAGCCCTCCGCCGCGTATCGCTCACAACATCTTGAATCCTTTTCCAACTGGTGACCGGAGAGCCCTGCCGCCATATAGAGGCCTCCCGCACTTCTCCAGGAAAGGCTCCATCATGGCCTGGCAGACCCGCATGACGCCCGAACTCGCCCAGTTCATCGCCGGGCGCGATCACTTCTACATGGGCACCGCCAATGCCGAGGGACGGCCCTATATCCAGCATCGCGGGGGCCCGCGCGGCTTTCTCAAGGTGCTGGACGAGAAAACGCTCGGCTACGCCGATTTCGCGGGCAACCAGCAATTCGTGACGCTTGGTCATCTTTCCGAGAATGACCGGGCCTTTCTTTTCCTCATCGACTATCCGACGCGGCGGCGGGTGAAGATCAGGGGACGGGCGCGCGCCGTCGCGGACGACCCGGCGCTTGCGCGCTCTCTCGCCGACCCTTCCTATCGGGGCCGGGTCGAGCGGGCGATCCTGTTCGAGATCGAGGAATGGGACGCGAACTGCCCGAGCCATATCCAGCCGCGCTGGGGAGCGGAGGACCTCGTTCCCGCCTTCGACCGGCTGGAGAAGCGCATTCGCGCGCTTGAGGCCCAGGTCCGCGAACTCGGCGGCGATCCGGGCGAGTTCAAGCTGCCGGAGTGAGCGGGCCTCAATAGAGCCTCGGTAGAGCCTCAGTAAAGATTGTCCTTCGCGTCCTTTTTCAGCCCCATGTCGATGAGCTTCGCGGGCACGAGAAGCTTCATCTGGTCGCGAATGATCTGGCCGAAGCTCGGCATTTTCTCGCGGGGCACATGCTTCGAGGGGTCCCAGAGGCCGGAGCGCTTCAGCGCCTTGGTGCAGTGGAAGAAGGCCTCCCGCACCTCGATGATCATGACGGAGCGGGGCTTTTTGCCGTCAAACACGAAGCGCTCCATCATTTCCGGATCGGTCGTGATTTCCGCAACGCCGTTCACCCGAAGCATTTCCTCGAAGCCCGGCACGAAGAAGAGAAGGCCGACCGAGGGCGAATGGGAGATGTTCGACAGCGTGTCGATCAGGTTGTTGCCCGGACGGTCCGGCATGGCGAGATGCGTATCGTCCAGCACATGGACGAAGCCCGGCTCGCCGCCACGGGGCGAAACGTCGCCGAGCCCGTCCGGCCGCGAGGTGCCAATGCACAGAAAAGGCGAGAGGCCGATGAAGGTCCTGGCATGCTTTTCCAGCGCGGGAAGCACCTTGCCCCTGGTCTGGCCGGGATCCGGATAGACCGTGCGCAGTGCTTCCTCGGATTTCAGCGGACCCGGCATCCAATTCTCCCATAATTCTCAAGTCTTGCGAAAGACTATCATTTGCAACCCTCTGCCGCCAGAGGCTGTGCCGCAGGAAGGCTTGACCCTATGGCGCGAAGCGGCCACATGCTATCGGCAACCTCCCGCCTCCTGACACAGCAAGACAGGAAAGACATGAGTTCGCACGACCCGATCAACTGGCACGGCACCACGATTCTCTCCGTTCGCAAGGGGGGCAAGGTCGTGATCGCCGGCGACGGCCAGGTCTCGATGGGCGACACGATCATGAAGGGCAATGCGCGCAAGGTTCGCCCGCTCGGCAAGGGCGAGGTGATCGCGGGCTTCGCGGGCGCGACGGCGGATGCGATGACGCTTTTCGAGCGGCTCGAAGCGAAGATCGAACAATATCCCGGTCAGCTCATGCGGGCCTGCGTGGAACTGGCGAAGGACTGGCGGACGGACCGGTTCCTGCGCCGCCTCGAGGCGCTGATGATCGTCGCCGACGCGGAGGTGACGCTCGTCCTCACCGGCAATGGCGATGTGCTGGAACCGGAAGGGGGCGTGGTCGGCATCGGCTCGGGCGGCAATTACGCGCTCGCGGCGGCGCGCGCGCTGGCCGACATGGATCTCGGCGCGGAGGAAGTCGCGCGCAAGGCCATGAAGATCGCCGCCGATATCTGCGTCTATACGAACAACACGCTGACCGTCGAGAGCCTCGACGCCCGATGAACCCCGACCTCACGCGGTGGAAGCCGCCTCTCTGGCTCCTCGCCACCATGGGGCTTCTCGTCCTGCAGGCGGTGCTGCTCTATGCGATGGGCCGCGTGCCGATCTGCGAGTGCGGCACGGTGAAGCTCTGGCATGGCGTGGTGCAGAGTTCGGAAAACTCGCAGCATCTCACCGACTGGTACACATTCTCCCACATCATCCACGGCTTCATCTTCTATGGCGGCGCCTTTCTTCTGCTGCGGCGCTATCCCAAAGGCTGGTGGCTGGTGGCCGCGCTTCTCGTCGAGGGCGCGTGGGAGGTGCTCGAAAACACGCCGATGGTGATCGACCGTTACCGGGCGGAGACGATCTCGCTCGACTATTATGGCGACAGCATCGTGAATTCGCTCGCCGACAGTCTGGCCATGATCCTCGGCTTTGTTCTCGCCGCTCGGCTGCCCATATGGGTGGTGGTGCTGGCGGCAATTCTCATGGAGGCAGGTGTCGGCGCCGTGATCCGCGACAACCTCACCCTCAATGTCCTGATGTTGATCTACCCCGTCGACGCCATTCGCGAATGGCAGGCGGCAGGAGGAATGTAAGAAGATGACCAGTTTTTCGCCGCGTGAGATCGTTTCCGAACTCGACCGCTATATTGTCGGCCAGCGCGACGCGAAGCGCGCCGTCGCCATTGCGCTCCGCAACCGCTGGCGGCGCCAGCAACTGCCGGAGGAGCTGCGCGACGAGGTGCTGCCGAAAAACATCCTGATGATCGGGCCGACCGGCGTCGGCAAGACTGAAATCTCGCGCCGCCTCGCCAAGCTCGCCGAAGCACCCTTCCTGAAGGTGGAAGCGACGAAGTTCACCGAGGTGGGTTATGTCGGCCGCGATGTCGAGCAGATCATCCGCGACCTCGTCGAGATCTCGCTTTCGATGACGCGCGAGCGCCGCCGCAAGGATGTGCGCGCCAAGGCGCATCTCGCCGCCGAGAACCGCGTGCTGGACGCGCTGGTGGGGCCCAATGCGAGCGAGGGAACCAGGGAAAGCTTCCGCAAGAAGCTGCGCGACGGTCAGCTCGACGACAAGGAAATAGAGGTCGAAGTGGCGGATACGGGCGGCGGCATGCCGATGCTCGACATTCCGGGCATGCCGGGCGGCCAGATGGGCATGATCAATCTCTCCGACATCATGGGCAAGGCCTTCGGCAACAGGACGAAGCCGCGCCGCATGGCCGTGCGCGACAGTTACGAAGTGTTGATCGCGGAGGAAAGCGACAAACTGCTCGACCAGGAACAGGTGACGCAGGATGCGATCCGCTCCGTCGAGCAGAACGGCATCGTCTTTCTCGACGAGGTGGACAAGATCTGCGCACGCGCGGAAAAGCAGGGCGGCGATGTGAGCCGCGAAGGCGTGCAGCGCGATTTGCTGCCGCTGATCGAGGGCACAACCGTCGCGACGAAGCATGGCGCGGTGAAGACTGACCACATTCTCTTCATCGCATCGGGCGCCTTCCATATCGCGAAGCCTTCCGACCTCCTGCCGGAACTGCAGGGCCGCCTTCCGATCCGCGTCGAGCTCCAGGCGCTGTCGAAGGAGGACATGCGCCGCGTGCTGACCGAACCGGAAGCGAGCCTCATCAAGCAATATGTGGCACTGATGAAAACGGAAGATGTCGCGCTCGACTTCACGGATGACGGGATCGACGCCATCGCCGATATCGCGACCTCGGTCAATTCATCGGTCGAGAATATCGGCGCGCGCCGCCTTCACACGGTGATGGAGCGCGTTCTCGACGAAGTCAGCTTCGCCGCGACGGACAAGACGGGCGAGACGGTCAGGATCGACGAGGCCTATGTCCGCGAACATATCGGCGACCTGACGAAGAATGCCGATCTGACGAAGTTCATTCTTTAGGACAGGCTTGATCCAAGCTCCGTCGTCATTGCGGGGAGGCCGCAAGGCCGACGAGGCAATCCAGAGCTGCTGGCTCGGCATTTGCCGCCCCTGGATTGCTTCGCTCCCTGACGGTCGCTCGCAATGGCGGTTGGAATTGAAGCGGAGCGGATATCGCCCCTCCGCGTCTACAGCTCACCCTTCGCCGCGGCCTGCATGTAGCTCGTGTCGATGCGGAACTTCACGTTGCTCTCGTCGCCGACAACCGTGCCGTCCGCGAGTTCGACGCCGACATAGCCCTTGTCCTTCGCGTCCGGGCCGAGAAGGCCTTGCGAGAAGGCGAAGCTCGTCGTGCTGTCGATGATTGCCGGCATGGTATCGCCCGCGTAAGCCTCCGCGCCTTCCTCCGGCCCATAGAAATAGGTCGTGGCGACCTGACGGTCGAAGTCCTCAAGGTCCGTGCCCGAGACAGACGCCATGAACTCGCGCGCCTTGATGCCTTCCTCGTCGTCCTTCTTCATGATGTCGAGCACTTCGTACCAGGCGCCCGCGAGCGCCTTGCCGAATTCGGGATGCTCCTTCAGCACGTCGGTCTTCACGATCAGGATGTCCTGGATTTCGCCCGGCACTTCGGAAGAATCGAAGACAGAGGTGACGCTCGGATCGTCATTGAGCTGAACGGTCGCCGGGTTCCAGGTGACGACGGCTTCCACTTCCGGCGTCTGCAGCGCGGCGACGAAATCGGCATCGGCGATATTGGCCGTTTCGACATCCTCGAGGCTCATGCCCGCATTGGCGAGCGCGAGCGCCAGCATGTAGTGCGAGACGGAATACTGCACGAGATAGACGGTCTTCCCCTTGAGGTCGGCCATCGTCTTGCCTTCGCCCTTGATGAAGATCGCATCATTGCCGTTCGTGTAGTCGCCGAGAATGATCGAGGTGGAATCGACGCCGCCCGCGGCCGGAATGGTCAGCGTATCCATCACGGTGTTCGCCACCGCATCATAGGTGCCCGCCGTGTACTGGTTGATCGACTCGACATAGTCGTTGATCTGAACGATCTCGACATCGATCCCGTATTTCTCCGCCCACTTGTCCATGATCCCGGAATGCTCCGCATAGGCCCAGGGCATGTAGCCGGGATAGATCGACCAGGCGAGCTTGAAGGTCTTGTCGGCGGCGGCGGCATTACCGGCGAGCGCAAGCCCGGCAATCGCGGCGGCGAACAGACTGAGGGTGAATTTCCGAAGGAATGAAGCTCGCGGCATGTGATGTCCTCTCACTGGTCAAAGGTCCCCCGTTCGCAGGGAAGGGTTTCTTTCCTGCGCCGGAATGTTCGGTCTTCCAGGCCGTTTCCTCTCGTCCCTTTCCGCTTTCGCGGGGGCCGCTCTCAGGCGACTTCCTTTTCGCGGCGGCCGAAGGCCGTTGCGTGGTCTTCGCTTTCCGGCAGTTCGAGTTCACCGGCGGCGACGAGTTTCTTCAGATAGTTGAAGGTGCGCATGGTCTGCGTGACGAGATGTCCGCCCGCGCTATAGGCGGGATAGCGCTTCTCGCCATCGACGAATTGCGGCAGCGGCTCGATCATCGTGTCGTAGTCGAGCGCGCAGAAAAGCGGGAAGGAGAAACGCTCGTCCGGCACATTGCGCACGCGATGCGGCGTCGCGATGAAGCGGCCATTGGTGAGCGCTTCGAGCATGTCGCCGATATTGATGACGAAGGCGCCTTCGACGGGCGGCGCGTCGATCCAGTCGCCATTGGCGTTCATCACCTGAAGGCCCGGCGCGGTCACGTGGAGGATGGTGAAGCACTCGTAATCCGTATGCGCGCTGATGCCCCATTCGGCGACCGCGCGGGCGGGGTCCGAAGGGTAGTGAACGAGGCGAAGCTGCGAAGGCGGCTTCTTGAGCCATTGCTCGAAATGATCTTCGGGAAGCCCCAGCGCGCGGGCAAAGCCGCCGAAGATCGTGTGGCCGAGCGACATGGCCGCCTCGTAATAGGCGTAGACGTCGCGCTGCATTTCGGGCATGTCCGCCGGCCACTGGTTGGGCCCCAGCATCCGGTATCCCTTCACATGGTCGGGATCGTCTTCGGGCAGTTCGATGGAAAGATCGAAGGCTTCCTTCTTGTCGGTCTTGGCGGGGTCCGTGCCGTCATAGAAGCCTTCCTCGCCTGTCGGCACATAGCCGCGATGGGCGCGCGACTTGCCGATATAGAGGTCCATCTTCTCTTCAAGAGGACGTGCGAAGAATTCGGCCGCGCGCGCCTCGAGCTTTTCGATCATCTCGCGCGGGATGTTGTGGCCCTTCACATAGAGGAAACCGACATTGCTCGCCGCGTCGGCCATCTCCGCCGCGACGCGCATCTTCGCCTCTTCATCCTTGCCGAAGAGCGGTGCGATATCGATGACGGGAATGCTGGTGAAGGCCGTGCCTTTCGCTTCGATCTCACTCATGTCGCAACTCCATTCATCAGGACGTCGAGGAGCGGTTCGCCCCGCAAATCCGTTATTTCCCAGCGCCGCGTGAAGGGCTTGCCGCCGCGATCCTGGTCCTGCATTTCGAAAAGGTCGCCCGTGCGCGCAGGCGCGAGCGATTTGCCTTCGCGGAAGGGAAGGCTCGAGCGCTGGACGAACCAGCCCGTGCTCGTCACCGCCCCTTGCGAGATTTCGCAGTCGAGAAATTCCTGCGCGCGGGCCATGTCCGCCGCACCGGCAACGCATTCGGCAAGTGTCAGCCCTTCCGGCACGGCGCAATAGCGCTCGCGCGCGATCATGAAGAGCGAGCCCATGCGCGCGATGGCGCCCTTCTGGCCCGTCTCGCGGTCTTCGAGCCTGGCCGCCCAGAGCGGCATGCTGCCGATCGGCTCGCGGTGCCAATGCTCGATATAGGGGATGTCCTTGCCCTCCTCGACCATGACATCGCCCTCGATCCAGAGGCGGCCGATATCGGAGTAGATCGCCTTGGGCTGGAAATCGATGTCGCGGCGCCACTCGAACCAGCCATCCTCCTCGACAAGTTCGCCCGCGAAACCTTCCTGCGCGGCGAGCCACATCATGGTCTCGGGGGTGAGGGCGGAGAGGGAATTCTGCCCGGTGAAGTCCGGGCGGCCTTCCGGCTGGCGGAGGTCGAGATAGAGGCCCGGACCCTGCAGCCAGTTCACGAAGCTCGTCGTATCCCGCCGCCCGTCCGGCCAGGCAAGGAGCGAGCGGTGCCAGAGACCCGGCATGGTTTCGAGCGAGGGTTCGGACAAGGACTGCGGTGCGGCAAGCGATGACATGGATTCATGCTCGCGCGGCCGGGGTCATGCGGCTAGGCGGGAATTTTCAATGAGAGACATAGATAGAGTCTATGTCCCCCGTGCCGCCTCCCGGAGTTTTCCCATGATTTCCGCCAAAAACAGCTCGGTCGGCGTGTTCCGGGCGGGCTCGTCCCGCGTCACCAGATAGACCTGATAGGCGGGGAGGACCGCTTCGGGCAGGAGCGGCCAGAGCGCGCCCTCATGATCGAGCGTTTCCGCGACGCAGGTCGGCAGGAAGCCGACCCCGACGCCGAGCTCGATCAGGCGTTTCGTCTCGTGCAGGTTTTCCGCATAACCGCCCACGCGCTTTCCGAGCCCGTAGCGCTGGCGGAAATTCGCCAGTTCCTGCGGCTCGTCGAGGCCCGTGGCGATGAAGGGCTGGTCGGCGAGGTCGCCGGGCTGCGGCACAGTCATGCCGTAAAGCGCATGGGCCTTGTGGCAATAGAGCTGCTGCACCTCGCGCATCAGCGGCTGGTAGCAGAGCGCGGCATCCGGCGCGCTGTCGCAGGCGATGCCGACTTCCGCCTCGCCCGCCTTCAGGGCGGCGATCACCTCGCGCCAGGGCGCCACTTCTATATGGATGCCGACGCCGGGATGATGGCGGTGAAGGCCGGCCAGCGCCGCATCGAACTCCGCCGAGACGACGGAAGAGATCATGCGGATATTGATGACGCCTTCGACGAGGCCCGCGGCGAGCGCCACGTCATGCGGCGCGGCGCGGACCGCGCCCATCATGGTCTCGCAGAGATCGAACAGCGCGCGGCCGGCGGGCAGAAGCTCGATGCCGCTCGCAGTCCGCTTCAAGAGCACGACGCCCAGATGATCCTCAAGCCGCTTGAGCCCCGCGCTCACCGTCGGCTGCTGGCGGTTCAGCCTGCGCGCCGCCGCGCCGATGCCGCCCGCGCGCACGACTTCGTGGAAGAGCTGGAAGAGGTTCCAGTCCACCTTGCGGGCAAAATTCAGCTCTGTCTTCTTTGTGTCGTCCATCGCGTCTCGTGCCGTGACGGCAAGAAAGGAATTTCATTGAAGCCTGCGGGCCGCCATTCGTCCATCGGCTTCACGGGAAATCTGTGTTGGCGAATCCGCGCCGCGTCCTGTTTGTCGCTCAAGGCGAATCCGAAGCGCATCAGCCTTCGCGCTTCTTCTTCCGGCGGTCGAGCAGAGCAAGCATTTCGGCGATTTCCGCCTTGTTCAGTTCCGATATCTCCTCGGCAAGGCGGTTGGCGAGCTCCGTTGCCTGCGGGGCAAGACCGGACGTGTCGATGGCGATGCGGGGATGCGAAATCCGCGCCAGGCGCTCCAGCTCCTCCGCCTCGTCCCAGATGACGTTGAAATAACCGATGATCGCCTGCACCAGCCGCCAGCTCGGCCGCCCGCGCTTCCCATGTTCGAGGGCGGAGAGATAGGCGGGCGTCACACGCAGCGCCGCCGCCATCTCCTTCATGGTGAGGCCGCGCGCCGCGCGAAGCTCCCGGACCTTGCGACCGAAGGGCGTCATCTCTTCTTGCGCAACCAGATATAGAAGGCGCCGCCGCCGCCATGCTTCGGATGAGCAGGCTGGAAGCCCGACACATGGGCGCGCAGCTCCGCCTCGTTCAGCCAGCGGGGCACCGCGCTGCGGAGCACGCCCTGCCGCTCCGGCACTTCATAGAAGGTGCTGCCGTGAAGCGTGTGACGCGCATAGGGCGAGGCGCCCTTGCCGGTGATGACAAGAACGCAGCGAAGCCCCCGCGAGCGCGAGCGCGAAACGAATCCGAGAAGCGCCTGGTGCGCCGCTTCCTGGCTGTGGCCATGGAGGTCGAGCGTCGCCTCGATTTCCATCTGCCCGCGCGCAAGGCGCTGGCTCGTGCGGCGGTCGAGACCGGTGAGGGGCGGCGGTTCGGAGGGGCGGCGCGGCGGCGCGGGGGATGCCGGGGGTTGGGGCGCGGGCGTGCGCATGGGTGCGAGCGATTGCGGCTTCAGGGGAAGGGAAGGGCGTTCTTCGTCGCGCGGCGCTTCGGGCACTTCCGCCGGGCGGCGCGAGATCGGCTTCGCGTCCTTCGTCACCGTCCGCCAGAGCCTGTGCTCCTCGTCGGTCAGGCGGCGGCGGGGCCTCGATTTCGGGCGCGGCATCTTCTCCTTTTCGCTCGCCATGAAAATGCCCCGTCCGGTTTCGCTTGCGCCCCTTCTTACGGCGCGATCTCCTTCGGCACCAGCGCGATCAACTCGCCTTCCGCCTTCATCCGGCCCGCGATTTCGCCCGCTTCCGCGCCCGAGCCGAAGAAGATGTCGCCGCGCTGCAATCCCTTGATCGCCGAGCCCGTATCCTGCGCGACCATAAGGCGGCGCACCGCAACGAAGCCAGTGCCGTCGACGGTCGGGTGTTCGGTCGTGAGGAACAGCAGCGTGCCGAGCGGGTGCTTGCTGCGGTCGACGGCGAGGCTGCGGCCCGGCGTGAGGCTCACGCCTTCTGCCCCGGGCGGGCCCTTGGAGGGGTCCACATTCCTCAGTATACGGAAGAAGATGTAGGACTCGTTCTCGCGCATCAGCGCGCGGCCTTCCTGCGGATGGGCCGCGAGCCAGGCGCGGATCGTCTGCATCGAAACCTCGTCGAGCACCATTTCGCCGCGCTCGACAAGCAGCTTGCCGATCGATGTATAGGGATGGCCCGTCTTCGCCGCAAAGGAGAGGCGGACGATCTCGCCCGTTTCGAGCTTCACGCGGCCCGAGCCCTGCACATGCAGGAAGAAGGCGTCGATGGGGCTTTCGAGCCAGAGAAGCGCCAGCTTTTCGGTATTGAGCGCACCGTCTTCGATCGCGGCGCGGTTCGGGAAGCTGCCGCCGCCTTCGACCATGCGAAATCCGGGCGGCGGCGCGAGAACAGGCGTCTGATAGGGGCCGTGCCTTGTCAGCGAGCCTTTCATCTCCGGTTCGTAATAGCCGGTGAAAAGGCCCTTCTGTGCGGGAAAGCGCACAGGCACGAACCAGTGCTGGAAGAAGCCGCGCGCATTGGCGGCGCCGGCACCCGGCCCGACCTTGGCCGCCGCCTCGCAGGCCGGCTGCCAGTCGCCCGCCTTGCCATAGAGCGGATCGCCGCCCTTGATGTCGAGCGGCGCGGAAGGCGAAAGTTTCAATATGCGCGCGCAGGAGCCCTTGAAGGCATCGAGCGCAGCGCTCTGGTCGTCCGTATGCCAGCCATCGATTTCCTGCCAGGAAAGGCGCGTTGCGGCACCCGCCGCATATGCGTTCATGTCAGGCGCTCCGGGCGCACAGGCAAGAAGGAATCCTCCCATAAGGAGAAGGAAGGCGCCGCGGCGCATCGATGCCGCCACTCAGTCGGAAGCGCCGGTCGCGACCAGCTTCCAGTTCGGATCGCGACTCTTCACGTCGCGTTCGAAGGTCCACAGATCGGTGACCTCGCGGATCGTGACCGGATCGCCCTCGATCACCACGCCGTCCGAATTCTTGGTGCAGGAGGTGAGCGTGCTGCGGAAGGACAAGGTTATCCGCGCCCTCGAGCCATCGAGCGTGGCGGCGGAGAGCGCCGCTTTCTCGATACCGATGAAGCTCTGCTCCACCTTGAGGCCCTTCGCATCGCGCTCGTTCATCGCGGCTTCGAAGCTTCTGTAGACATCGTCCGAAAGAAGCGGCTTCAGCGTCTCCCTGTCGCCTTCCGCATAGGCCGTGACGATCATCTCATAGGCCGCGCGTGCGCCGGAAATGAAGCTGTCCGCATCGAAATAACGGTCGGCGCCCAGGATGGCATCGAGGCCGTTGGCAAGCGCGGAACCCTGTTCGGCAATTCCATGCCAGCGGTAGCGGTCCGTTTCGCCCGCGAAGGGATCGCCGGCGGCGTCCACCGTGCGCTGGCCGCTCTCGCCTTCGGCGCGCGGACGCTTCGGCAGCGTCACCACCTTGTCATTGCCGCCCGCTTCGCCCGAATAGGGGTCATAGGGCGGGCGCTCATGCCCCGTGCGCCGGCCAAGGACGCTTCTGAGTTTCAGAAATACGCCGACCGCGATCGCGAGCAGAATGATGTTGAGAAGATTCAAGCCGTCGTCCATTTGCTCGAGGAGCCTCACAAGGGGTCGGGCCGCCATCCTCGCCGCGCCTCATCGCCCGGTTCCTGCGATCCCTTCACGGGGCCGGGGCGTCTTGCTGCGGCGGTCCTGCCTGACCTTCGTTCCTGTATTTATTCTTTCCTGGGCCATAACCTAGGGCATCGGACGGCTTTTTGCTACCTGAGCCATATGGGCAAGAGGCCTGCCGCACCCTATCTTCATGGTTAGCGCCCCTCTTGCGATGCCGATCCGGCCCGCCAGGGCGAAAATCCTTCCATAAACCCGCGACAACGCCGAAAGCCTGTCTTGCCCGCCTTCTTCTTCCTCGCCTTCATCGCCATTCCGCTGATCGAGATCGCCATCTTCATCGAGGTGGGCGGCGCGATCGGCGTGTGGCCGACCATCGGCATCGTTCTGGGCACCGCGCTCATGGGCGCGACGCTGCTGCGGATGCAGGGGCTCACCACATGGCGGCGGGCGGAAGAAGCGATGCGCCGCGGCGAACCCCCTGTGGCCGAGATGCTCGACGGCGTCTTCCTCATCGTCGCGGCCCTTCTCATGGTAACGCCCGGCCTCTTTACCGACTGCATCGGTCTCCTGCTCCTGATCCCGCCACTCAGGCGCGAGATCGGGCGCCGCGCCGCGCGGCGGATCGCCGCAAGCAGCCGGTTCACCGTCTATTCGAGCGGCATGGGCGGCGCGAGACCCGGCCCCGGCTTCGATCCGGGTGAGGGCCGGCCGGCAAAGGGTCCGGGGCCCGTCATCGAGGGCGAGGCCGAGGAACTGGGCGAAAACGGCAACGAGACCCGCGAAAACGGGCCGGGACCGGCATCACCCTGGAAGCAATAAGTTCCGGACCGCAATCCCCGTTTCTTGTCGCCCAGGCCGTTCCGTGGTAGCCAGCAGCCTTTCCCGAGGCCAAAAGCGGTGAGGCGAGAATGTCGGATCAGGGCTCGACCAATGCAGGCAATGGCAGTGCGCAGCTTCGCGTACTGACCCAGTACATCAAGGACCTCTCCTTCGAGAATCCGAACGCCCCGCAAATGCTCGGTCCCGTGGACGAACAGCCCCAGATCGGCATCAGGGTCGATGTCGGCGTCAAGCGCATGAGCGATACCGACTATGAAGTCGCGCTCAAGATCGGCGCCGAAGCCAAGGTGAAGGAAAAGCCGATGTTCCTCGCCGAAATCGAATATGCCGGTCTCTTCCGTCTCACCGGCATCCAGGAGCAGGATCTCGAGGCGGTGCTCGTCGTCGAGTGCCCGCGCCAAATCTTCCCCTTCGCGCGGCGCGCGCTTGCCGACGTTACGCGCGACGGCGGTTATCCACCGCTGATGATCGATCCCATCGATTTCGTGAGCCTCTATCACCAGCGCCGCGAGCAGATGGCGCAGGAAGTCGCGGGCGCCCAGCAGCCCAACTGATCAGGCTTTTGAAGAAAGCCAGAGCGCGTTTTCGCCGAGCGACGCGACGAAGGCGTCATGCGCCTCTCGCTCCTCGTCGGTGAGACGCGAAGGGAGGGGCGCCGGCCGCGCCGCGCGCGCAACCTTCTCTCCGGTCTTCGCCGCAAGCTCCCGCTGCAACACGAGGCCCGGCTGCCTGCCGCCCATCAGCTCCAGATAGACTTCCGCCAGCAACTCGCTGTCGAGCAGCGCGCCATGCTTCGTGCGGCCGGAATTGTCCACGTTGAAACGCCGGCAGAGCGCGTCGAGATTGTTCTGTGCGCCTGGATATTTGCGCCGCGCGATTTCGAGCGTGTCGATCGCACGGGCCATCGGCAGCGAGGGACGGCCGATCCGTTTCAGCTCGGCGTTGATGAAGCCCATATCGAAAGAGGCGTTGTGGATCACGAGCGGATCCTCGCCGATGAATTCCAGAAAGTCGTCGGCCACTTCCGAGAATTTCGGCTTGTCGCTCAGAAACGCCTCGGAGAGACCGTGAACGCGGAACGCGCCTTCCGGCATGTCGCGTTCGGGATTGATATAGGTGTGGAAGAACTTGCCCGTCGCGACATGATTGAAGAGTTCGAGGCAGCCGATTTCGACCAGGCGATGGCCGTCCTGCGGGCTGATGCCCGTCGTTTCCGTGTCGAGCACGATCTCGCGCATGTCTGTCCCGTTTAGCCCGTGGATCGCCTTCCCCCGAAGGCGATTGCCGATTCTCGCCTATTCGGCGTTGAAATGGAACGACCCATCTTCGCCGATGACGCCGCCCGGATTCCAGGCGACTTCCCAGATGTGATTGTCCGGATCGGAGAAATAGCCGGTATAGCCGCCCCAGAAAGCATCTTCGCCGCGCTTCAGTATACGCCCGCCCGCTGCTTCGGCTTCGGCCAGGACCTGGTCGACCTCTTCCTTCTCGCGGACATTATGCGCGAGCGCGACGCCGGAAAAGCCTTCGCCATAAGGCGCGACCTTCGCATCCTCGGCCAGCGCCTCGCGGCCGAACAGCGCGAAGACGATGCCCCCGCACTGAAAGAAGCACACGCTCGGATTGCTTTGCGGCAGCGGTTTCCAGCCCAGCGTTTCGTAGAATGCCTGTGCGCGGGCAAGATCGGTAACGCCAAGCGTGATGAAGCTTATGCGCTGTTCCATGTTTCCGCCCCCTCTGGTTGGCCCCGGTGGTTTCAGCCGGTGCGCAGCCGTTCCTTCAGCACCTTGCCTTCGCGGCCCTTCAGCGCCTCCACGATCCGCGCAACCTGTTCGCGCGCATGATCGAGGCCCTTGTCGCTCTCGACCACGAAGTCGGCGCGCTTGCGCTTTTCCTCGTCGGGCACCTGCTTGGCATGGATCGCGGCGAATTTCGCCTCGTCCATGTCGGGCCGCGCGAGCACCCGCGTCTTCTGGATATCGTAAGGGGCCGAGACCACCACAACAACATCGACACGTGTCTCGCCGCCAGTTTCATAGAGAAGCGGAATGTCGAGCACGGCCATTTCACGGCCCGCTTCCATGTTCTCGCGCAGAAAATCGATCTGCGCCTCGCCGACAAGCGGATGCACGATCGCCTCGAGCTTTTTCATCTCGTCCGGCAAACCGATCACGCAGCGCGAAAGCGCCTTGCGGTCGACGGCATCGTCGATAATGGCGGAAGGGAAGGCGGCGCGGATCGGCTCCACTGCCTTGCCGCCCTTTTCGTAAAGCTTGTGAACGGCAGCATCCGCGTCATAGACGGGCACGCCTTCGGCGCGGAACATTTTCGCCGTTTCCGATTTGCCCATGCCGATGGAGCCCGTGAGGCCGATAAGGAGCATGTTCCCCCCGTTTATGCTTCTGCTTCTTATTGTGGCTGGCCAATATCGGCGAGCACGATGTTTCTGAGTTCTTCCGTCACATGCGGACGTATGCCGAACCAGGCTTCGAAGCCCGGCACGGCCTGATGGAGCAGCATGCCGAGCCCGTCCACGACCTCGTGGCCCGCCTCGCGCGCGCGGCGCAGCAATCCGGTTTCGAGCGGCGTATAGACGATATCCGTCACCACCGCGTCGCGGGGCAATGCGGATATGTCGATATCGACATCGCTCTCGCCTTTCATGCCGAGCGTCGTCGTATTGACGAGAAGCCCCACGCCGGAAAGAGCGGCATTCAATTCGCCGAGCGGCATCGCTTTCGCGCGCGTGAGGCCCAGGTCGCGGATCAGCGCTTCGGCGCGCTCGACCGTGCGGTTGACGATGCGGATTTCGGGTGCGCCTTCTTCTTCGAGGGCGAGCGCAATCGCGCGCGCCGCGCCGCCCGCGCCCAGC
>DLCG01000020.1:91483-195603 GCA_002480495.1 Rhodobiaceae bacterium UBA7804
GGCGGGGCCTTCGGCGGCCCGCCAGTCGCGCGCGCCCGATTTCAGATTGGCGATGAAGCCATAGCCATCCGTGTTGCGGCCTTCGAGCGTTCCGTCTTCAAGCGTCACGATGGTGTTCACGGCCTTGAGCCGGGCGGCGACCGCGTCGTGCCGCGACAGGGCGGCATAAGCCACTTCCTTGTGCGGCACGGTCACATTGGCGCCGATGAAATCGAGCTTGTGGAGATTGCGGATGGTTTCCGCGGCATCTTCCGGCTTCACGGCGAGAAGCTCGTAGCGCGCATCGGGGATTCTGTGTTCGGCGATCCAGTGATTATGGATCAGCGGCGAACGCGAATGGGCGACGGGCCAGCCGATGACGCAGACCTTGCGGGTCATGACCTTACCACTCCGTGACGGCGCAACTCATCGAGCAGCGGCAGCAGCGGCAATCCGAGGATCGAGAAATAATCGCCCTCGATCTTCTCGAAGAGCTGCACGCCCGGACCTTCGAGCTGATAGCAGCCGACGCTCTTCATCACCCGGTCGCCCGCCTCCGCGAGATAGGCATCGAGGAATTCCTCGCTGAACTCTCTCATCGTAAGCGTTGCGCGCGCCGTGAGGTTCCAGACCGCGCCGCCATCCTTCACGAGCACTAGACCGGAATGGAGAATATGGGGGCGGCCGCGAAAGGCGAGAAGGTTGGCGCGCGCTTCCTCCATGCTTTTCGGCTTGTCGTAGCGGCGCCCCTCGCAGGACAGAATCTGGTCCGCGCCGATCACCAGCGCGCTCTCGTTCCTTGCCGATACGGCAAGAGCCTTCGCTTCGGCGAGTTTCAGCGCCAGTTCGTCCGTTTCTTCTTCCGTGTTCCTGTCGCTGTCCGCGAATCCAGCCTTGATCGCGTCTTCATCGACACGCGAATCTTCCGCGGTGAATGCGAGGCCGGCATCCGCAAGAAGCTTGCGCCGCACCGCGCTGCCGGAAGCCAGTATGAGAGACGGGGAGGTCATGTTTCTCAGCTCATGCGTTCGCGCTGGCGCTCATTATAGAGATTGAGCACGGCGGCGGCCGTTTCCTCGATGGAGCGGCGGGTGACATCGATCACCGGCCAGCCATTCTTGGCGAAGAGACGGCGCGCAAAGGTGATTTCTTCCGCGACGACATCGGGCGCAACGTAATCCGTGTCCGTATTCTCATGCAGCGAAAGAAGCCTGTTCTTCCGGATTTGCACAAGGCGATCGGGACTGGTGGTGAGTCCGACGATCAGGGGGCGTTCGGCCGTTTCGAGATCCGGCGGCAGCGCGGCGCCCGGCACGATCGGAATATTCGCCGCCTTGATGCCGCGGTTCGCCAGATAGATGCAGGTCGGCGTCTTCGAAGTGCGGCTGACGCCGAGAAGAACGATGTCGGCTTCGTTCAGGTCGCCCGCGGACTGGCCGTCATCATGGCTCATCGTGTAGTTGAGCGCGGCGATGCGGTCGAAATATTCCGCATCCATGATGTGCTGCAAGCCGGGCTTGTGCGAGGACTCCTTGCCAAGATACTGCCCGAGCGCCTTCATCGCCGGATCGAGAACCGAAATGCAGGGCGTCTGCAACTCGGCGCAGCGTTTCTCGAGACGCGCGCGCAGCTCCTCATTCACCATCGTGAACATGACGAGACCTGGCGCGTTCTCGATTTCGCCGAGCACCCGCTCGAGCTGTTTCGGGCCGCGCACCAGCGCATAGACATGTTCGATGGGCCGCGCATCCTCATACTGGGCGCAGGCCGCCCGCGCGACCATGTTCAGCGTTTCGCCTGTCGCGTCGGAAACGAGATGAAGATGGAAGACGCGCTTGCTGCTCATGTCCTTCGTCCGGATCATCCGGTTTTTCTGCCCCTCAAGGCCGGGGGTTTGCAACCTATCGGCCAGTTTGGCCTCGCGCCAATTCTTTTTCCGCAAGCCATAACGCACCTCCCGCATATTGCCGCCGGACCTGTGGAAAGCTGTGATTAACGGGTGCAAGCGGGCCTCTCGCGGGAAGTACTACCGGGTCATACCCGTGCTTCTCTTTCCCTCCCCGGTTTCATGAGTCCGTTGGAAAAGCCGAAGGAACGCTTGCGGAAAACGGGTATGACCGGCGAGTCTCGCGGCACGGGGAAACTTGTCCACGCTATTAACGGTTTCCCTGTGCATGATGGTCCACAGGAAAAGCCCTTGCGTATTCAGACGTGACGAAGGGCGCGGCTGAAATTGCGCACAGGCTGTGGCATAGAAAGCATCTGAAAAGCGGGCGGTGGAAAATTTCTCCGCTACTGTGGAGAAAACGGGGTGAGCGTTTGATCCCCGCCATCCACAGGCATCCACCTCTATCAACTACCTTCAAGACTCTTTTATAGGATTGGGAAAGAACGCGTGGACGAGAGAAAGGCTCCCGGAACCATGCCTCCGGAGAAGAAACTGCTGAGAGCGCTTGCCGGTCTCGAAACGGAGGGTGTGCCTGTCTGGATGATGCGCCAGGCCGGACGCTATCTGCCGGAATACCGGAAGGTGAGGGCGGATGCAGGCAGCTTTCTTGATCTCTGTTACACGCCGGAGCTCGCCGAGGAAGTGACGCTGCAGCCGATCAGGCGCTACGGCTTCGATGCGGCCATTCTCTTTTCGGATATTCTGGTGGTGCCCGATGCCCTCGGACAGAGGGTGGCCTTCAAGGAAGGCGAGGGACCGGTACTGGAGCCCATCACCAATGAAGCGGGCCTCGCGGCGCTCGGGAGCCCTGCGCGCGTCACGGAGCATCTGGGGCCCGTCTACGAGACGGTGTCGCGGCTTTCGAACAGTCTTCCGAGAGAGGTGACGCTGATCGGCTTTGCCGGCGCACCCTGGACGGTCGCAACCTATATGGTCGGCGGCCGGGGTTCGCCCGATCAGGCGGCGGCGAAGCTCTGGGCCTATCGCGCGCCGGACGAATTCCAGAAGCTCATCGACATTCTGGTCGAAGCGACGATCGAGCATCTTTCCGCGCAGGTCGAGGCAGGTGCCGAAGTCGTCCAGATATTCGATACATGGGCGGGTTCCCTGCCGGAGCTTTCCTTCGAGCGTTTCGCGCTCCGCCCCGTGAAGGCGATCCGCGAGCTTCTGCAGGCGCGCTTTCCCGGTCTTCCGGTCATCGCTTTCCCGCGCGGGTCGGGCGCCATGGCGGCGCGCTATTTCCGCGAGACGGGGGTCAGGGGCCTCAGCCTCGATACGGGCGTCTCGCCTGGATGGGCGCGCGACAATCTCCAGCAGCTCGGTTGTCTGCAGGGCAATCTCGACCCGCTGCTTCTCGTGGCGGGAGGGGATGAGATGCGGAGGCAGGCGCGCCATATCCTCGAGACGCTCGGAAACGGGCCCTTCATCTTCAATCTCGGTCACGGCATCGTGCCGCAGACGCCGCCGGAGCATGTCGGCGAACTCGTGAAGCTCGTGCAGGATTGGCGGCCATGAAAAAGAAAGTCGCGATCATCCTCTTCAATCTCGGTGGACCGGACGGGCCGGACGCGGTCCAGCCGTTCCTTTTCAACCTTTTCAACGATCCGGCGATCATCCGGGTGCCGAACCCGATCCGCTGGCTGATCGCGAAGCTCGTCTCGAAACGCCGTGCCCCCGTGGCAAGGGAGATCTATGCCGAACTTGGCGGTGGCTCGCCGCTGGTGCCGCTGACCGAGGCACAAGGCAAGGCTCTCGAAGAAGCCTTAGCCGGTGGCGAGTCCGAATATCGCTGTTTCATCGCCATGCGCTATTGGCATCCCTTCGCGGACGAGGCTGCGGCCGCGGCGAAGGCCTGGGGCGCCGAGGAACTCGTCCTGTTGCCGCTCTATCCGCAATATTCGACAACGACCACGGAATCTTCCTTCCGCGACTGGGAGCGGGCCGCCGCCAAGGCAGGGCTTGCCGCCCCGGCAAGAACCGTCTGCTGCTACCCCACGGAGGAGGGTTTCGTCGAGGGCTATGCCGCGCTTCTCAGCGCCGCCATCCGCAAGGCGGGCGGCCATGAGGGCTTCCGCGTTCTCTTTTCCGCGCATGGGCTGCCGAAAAAGGTCATCGAGCAGGGCGACCCCTATCAGGCCCAGGTCGAGCAGAGCTGCGCCGCCATCGTTGCGAAGCTGGGGCCAGCCGGACGGAACCTGGACTGGGTGACCTGCTATCAGAGCCGGGTGGGGCCGCTCGAATGGATCGGGCCCGCCACGGATGACGAGATCAAACGGGCGGGGGCGGAAGGCAAATCCCTCATCGTCCTGCCGGTCGCCTTCGTTTCCGAACATTCCGAGACGCTGGTCGAGCTCGACAAGGAATATGGGCATCTCGCGAAGGAAAGCGGGGTCCCGGCCTATATCAGGGTTCCGGCGCTTGGCACGGAGCCTCATTTCATCGAAGGGCTCGCCCGTCTTGTCCGGGCCGCGCAGGCTCAGGACAATATCCTCTGCCCGGAAGACGCGGCAGGCCATGTCTGCACGAAGAATGCCGGTCTAAAGACGATCCGTTGAGAAAAGAAAGAATAAAGGCATGGATTTTCTTCTTCAATACTATCTCTGGATCAAGGCTCTTCATGTTATTTCGGTGATCTTCTGGATGGCGGGGATGGCTTATCTGCCGCGCCTTTTCGTCTATCACGCGGAGGCCGAGCCCGGTTCCGACAAGTCCGAAACCTTCAAGATCATGGAGCGCCGCCTTCTAAGGGGCATCGTCAATCCGGCGATGATCGCGTCGCTCTTCTTCGGGCTTCTGATGCTTTCCATTAATCCCGGCCTTTTCTCGGATGGCTGGATGCATGCAAAGCTTTTCCTCATCCTCCTGATGCTCGTCTTTCACGGCTTGTTCGCCCGCTGGCGGAAGGAATTCGAGCGCGACGAAAACCGGCGGCCGGCCCGTTTCTACCGGATCGTGAACGAGGCCCCGCCGGCGCTCGTCATCCTGATCGTGCTGCTGGCGGTCGCGAAGCCCTTCTGAGCGGGTGCTTTCTTCCTCGAAGTTCGGAACCCCGGCATCCAATTTCCGTTGAAATCGGAACGCGCGGCCTTTATATGGGTTGAAAGCCGGGTTTCTTCCGGCGGCCTTCCTACGTTCTTTCCCGGCTGAAAGTGCTGTCCTCGTCGAAGGGTGGCTCCCCGCCGGGAGTTCCCCGCATAAGGTTCCAAAGGGCGCGAAGTCCCTGGGCCGGTGCGGCGAGGAAAGAGACCAAGGCCCGTTTTCCCGACCGGCATCATCAAATCGTTCGAAGACCCGACTACCTTCCCTTCCAGAAAAGATTTCCCCTCCCTCGTTCCGAGGCCCGACCTTCAAGCAAGGCGGCAAGTGGAAACCCCAGAGAAAGACCGACCAAGCCGATGACGCAGATCAAGCTGCAGGACCTCAAGGCCAAATCCCCGACCGACCTTCTGGCGCTCGCGGAGGAACTCGAGGTCGAAAACGCCTCCACGCTCCGGACGCAGGACATGATGTTCGCGATCCTGAAGCAATATGCCGAGCGCGACATCGACATCATCGGCGAGGGCGTGGTGGAAGTGCTGCCGGATGGTTTCGGCTTCCTGCGCTCGCCGGAGGCGAACTACCTGCCGGGCCCGGACGACATCTATGTCTCGCCCTCGCAGATCCGCCGCTTCTCGCTCCGCACGGGCGACACGGTCGAGGGCGAAATCCGCAGTCCGAAGGACGGCGAACGCTATTTCGCGCTTCTCAAGGTTTCGACCGTCAATTTCGAAAGCCCGGACAAGGCGCGCCACAAGGTCCATTTCGACAATCTGACGCCGCTCTATCCCGATGAAAAGCTCGAGATGGAAGTGGACGATCCGACGCTGAAGGACCGCTCCTCCCGTGTCATCGACATCGTCGCCCCTCTCGGCAAGGGCCAGCGCGGCCTCATCGTCGCGCCGCCCCGCACCGGCAAGACGGTGCTCCTGCAGAACATCGCGCACTCCATCACGACCAATCATCCCGAATGCTATCTGATCGTGCTCCTGATCGACGAGCGTCCGGAAGAAGTGACCGACATGCAGCGTTCGGTGAAGGGCGAGGTCATTTCCTCCACCTTCGATGAGCCCGCGCAGCGCCACGTACAGGTCGCGGAAATGGTGATCGAGAAGGCGAAGCGCCTCGTCGAACATGGCCGCGACGTCGTAATCCTTCTGGACTCCATCACGCGCCTCGGCCGCGCCTACAACACGGTCGTTCCTTCGTCCGGCAAGGTGCTCACCGGCGGTGTCGACGCGAATGCGTTGCAGCGCCCCAAGCGCTTCTTCGGCGCCGCGCGTAACATCGAGGAAGGCGGCTCGCTCACCATCATCGCGACGGCGCTCATCGATACGGGCTCGCGCATGGACGAAGTCATCTTCGAAGAGTTCAAGGGCACGGGTAACTCGGAAATCATTCTCGACCGCAAGATCGCCGACAAGCGCGTCTTCCCTGCGATCGACATCCTCAAGTCCGGCACCCGCAAGGAAGAGCTCCTGGTCGAGAAGGGCCAGCTCTCGAAGATGTATGTGCTCCGCCGCATCCTCAATCCGATGGGCACGGTCGACGCCATCGAGTTCCTGCTCGACAAGCTCAAGCAGACGAAGAACAACGGCGAGTTCTTCGACAGCATGAACACTTAACGGTTGGTAAGGATTTGCTGCTAGCCTGACGACACGACCGATGCGTGTGTCGGGTTGGGTAGCGGAGTTTCCATGAAGATGAACCGGCAGAGGCGCGGTTCGGGCGAAGGGCGCCCGACCTGGATTCAGCCGCTCATGGAATGGTCTTCCATCCAGAAGGTCAAGGCGCGGCTGAAAGGGCCTCTCGACGGGGTTCCAGCCGAGATCGGCAATATCACGCTTTCCAATGCGGGCCGTCAGCTTCTCGCCTGGTGGCTGGAGGCGCGCGGAGACCGCGCCATGCCGGAGGCGGGCGACGTCAATCCCCGGGCTCTCGTCGAGCTGCTTCCCTATATCCGCTATCTCTCCTGGGAAGATGAAGACAGGCTCGTCTTCCGGATTTTCGGAAGCGCCCTTGCCGAGGCAACGGGCACCGATATCACCGGCTACGACATGTTCGCCTTCTCCCATGACGAGGCCGGTATCGACAAGGTGCGCCTCAAGCGCATCCATGAGCAGCCTTGCGGCATCGTGCTTGTGCGCGATGTCTTCTCGAAAGACGGCGCCTGCTATCCCTGCGAGTTCATGACCCTGCCGATCGCGCCCGGGCCCGATGGCAAGAAGCGGATCATCGGCACCATCGTGCCCGCCGTTCAGGTCGAGGAATGGAAGGCGGATCTCATCTTCGACCGCATCCTGACGCTTCGCCGCGCCCTTTATTTCGACACGGGCGCCGGCGTTCCGCCTGCCTCGCTCGGGCTCGAAGTCTGAGGCGCGGGCGTCTTTTCTTCACGCGTCATCTTTGCAATGAAGTCGGCGAGGGCGTCCGCAAGTCCCGGCGCAAGCGGCGCGCGTGGATCGGTGTAGAGCGCCATGTTGCCCGCCCGGTCCTCCGGCGCCACTTTCAGCACATGGTTCATGGTCTCGATGGTGACGAGCGTCACGCCCTCGCGTGCCGCCGAGAGTTTCTCGCCGTCGACGGGACGCTGCTGCAGGTCGCGCGTCCCCTGGATCACCAGCGCGGGAACATTCGTCTTCGCGAGCTCGGCCGCGGGATCGTATTTGAACCAGGAAATCAGATAGGGCTGTACGCTCGGCCGGTAGAGCGTGTCGAGTTGCGGCGGCACGTCGGCCACCGTTTTCCCACGTTCGAGGCTTTGCAGGATTTCTTCCGAGCGCGCGGCGATGCCGGGCGGCAGGTCCTGTCCGGCGAGCTGTTCGCGGATGAGCGTAGGCGCCGGTCGGCCGCTCGCCGCCAGCAGCACCAGCCCCGAAACCTCGTGACGCTTCGCGGCAATCGTCGCCAGCAGCGCGCCCTCGCTATGGCCGATGGCGACGACGCGGCGGATGCGCGCTTCGCCTTCGAGGAATTCAAGCCAGCGCACCGCATCATCCACATAGGTTTCCGCGCGAAGCTCTTCTTCCTCCGGCGCCGCGCCGATGCTGTCGCCGACGCCGCGCTTGTCGATCCGGAGCGTTGCGATGCCCCGTTCCGCCAGTTCATGCGCAAGGATCTTCAGCGCATTGTTCCGTCCGCTCGGAAAATTGCCGTCGCGGTCTGTCGGGCCGGAGCCTGCGAGAATGAGCGCCGCATCGACCGGCTCCTCGCCATCCGGGATAGCCAGCGTGCCGAAAAGCTCGCCCTCGAGGTTCACCTCGCGCTCGCTCCAGGAGGTGGCGTTCGCCGTCACGGCGGATGCGAGGAGGAGCAGAAGCGCGAGGGCGATCTTTCTCATGGTCTGAGCTTTTCCCATCCCGGATAGGGGCCGTCGAAATGTTCCGCGCCATCATGGCCCTCGAACCATGTCGCTTTCGAGGCGCGGAACTCCTGCGCGATGACACGGGCCGGGACATCGCCGTCGAGCGCATTGGCGGCTAGAATGATCGTCTCGTCAGGTTCCTTGAGGTTCGCGCCCGTCATCGCCGTGCCGCAGCGCGCGCAGAAGCTGCGGACGAGCCCCGGCGAGCTTTCATGATGGGTGAGTTCCCCTTCGCCCTCCCAGCTCACTTCGTTCCGCATGGCGACGAAGAAGAAACCGGCATGGCCGCCTGCCGCCTTGCGGCACATGGCGCAATGGCATTCGACGATGCCGCTCATGCGCTTCACGCGGAAGCGCACGGCGCCGCAGAGGCAGGAGCCCTCGATCATCTCTCCTCCTTACTCCTTCTTTCAGGGGATGAGCACGCTCGCGCCGACCGTCTTGCGCGCTTCGAGATCGAGATGGGCGCGGGAGGCCTCGCCAAGCGCATAGCGCTGCTTCACCTCGACCCTGACCGCGCCGGACTTCACGACGGCGAAAAGATCGTCCGCCATTTCCTGCATCGCCGTCGGCGTCTTCAAGGCGTAGTGATACATGGTCGGCCGCGTGACGAAGAGCGATCCCTTCTGCGCGAGAATGCCGAGGTTCACATCCGTGACCGGGCCGGACGCATTGCCGAAGGAGACGAGAAGGCCCAATGGCGCGAGACTGTCGAGCGAGGAGATGAAGGTCGCCTTGCCGACACCGTCATAGACGACGGGAAGTTTCTTCCCGTCCGTGATTTCGGCGACGCGCGCCGCCACATCTTCCTTCGAATAGTCGATGACATGGTCGCAGCCATGTTCGCGTGCGAGCTTCGCCTTTTCTTCCGAGCCGACCGTGCCGATGACGGTGGCGCCCAGATGCTTCGCCCATTGGCAGGCGATGAGGCCGACGCCGCCCGCCGCCGCATGCCAGAGGATCGTATGGCCCTTCTCGACCTTGAAGGTCTGGCGGAGCAGGAACTGCGCGGTAAGCCCCTTCAGCATCATCGAGGCGGCAATGTCGTCGCCGATGCCGTCCGGCACCTTCACCGCGCTTGCTGCCGCCACATTATGCGCTTCCGCATAGGCGCCGACCGGCCCCGAGGCATAGGCCACGCGGTCGCCGGCCTTGAACTTCGTCACGCCGTCGCCCACCGCTTCCACGACGCCCGAGGCTTCCATGCCGATGCCGGAGGGAAGCGTCACGGGATAGAGGCCGGAGCGATGATAGGTGTCGATGAAATTGACGCCGATTGCCTTTGCGCGAACCGTGATCTCGCCCGCCGCGGGCGCGGCGAGCTCCACCTGGCGCAGCGCCATTGTTTCTGGCCCGCCATTCTTCTCGATGCGGATTGCCTTGATCGTCGTCATGCGATTTCGTCCCGTTCCGTTGTCTTGTTGTTGCGTCTTGTTTCTTCCGGTCAGCGCCGCGAAAGGGCAAGCGTCACGCCCGCCGCGACGAGCGCGCTTCCCATGATTTTGTTGCGCAGCATTTGCGCCCGCTTCCCCTTCAGATAGGGCGCGAGCTTGCCCGCCGCGAGGGCGAAAGTGCCGTCCGAGAGCGTGCTCACCGTAATGAATGTGATGGCGAGAATGACGAGCTGCGGGCCCGCCGCCGCATCGGGGCTGATGAATTGCGGAAAGAAGGCGGCATAGAAGACGAGCGTCTTCGGGTTCGTCACCGAGATGAGATAGCCGCGCCGGAAAAGCGTCCAGCCGTCGCTGTGGCCGCGCTTTGCATTCGGCAGATGCGGGTCCTCGTAGGGCGCGCGAAAGGCCTGCACGCCGAGAAAGACGAGATAGGCGGCGCCGATGAGTTTCAAGGCGTCGGCCCAGGGCCCGAGGGCGGCAAGCAGCGGCGCCAGGCCGAGCACGGTCAGGATCATGTGAGTGGAAAGCGCGGCCGTCGTCCCGGCAAGGCCCGTCAGCGCGGCGCGCGGACCTTGCGCGATGCCGCAGGCGACGAGCCAGGTCACGACCGGCCCCGGCATCACGCAGAGAATGAGCGTCGCGGCGATGAAACCCAGATAGAGGTCAAGCGACACCGCCGCGACTCCTTATGAAGCGGGCGTCAGCCGAGATGCCGCTGGAAGAATTTCACCGTGCGGTCGTTCGCCTCGTCCGCCGTCTTCTTGTCGTAATGGGCGCCGCCCGGCCGCGCGAAGGCGTGGTCGTTGTCGGGGTAGCGATGGATGGTGACGTGGCTGTTGTCGCGAAGCCCGGCGACCACCTGCTCCTGCGCCTCCGGCGGCACGAATTCGTCCTTGCCAGCGATGTGCAGCATGAGCGGCTTCTTGATGCCCTTGGCGTCGTCGAGACGGTTCTGGATGTTCACGCCGTAATAGCCGACCGAGGCATCGCTCGAGGTGTGGCAGGCGGTGAGATAGGCAAGCTGGCCGCCGAGGCAGTAGCCGACGGCGCCGACCTTGCCCGTGGTCATGGGCCGCAGCGTGTCGATGGTCGCGCCGATATCGACGATGCCCTTGTCGACGTCGAACTTGCCGAAGAGGTCGAAGGCCTGCTTCCACTCTTCCTCGGTCTGGTCGGTGATGTCGATGCCGGGTTCGATGCGCCAGAAGAGATCCGGGCAAAGGGCGACGAAGCCCTGGGAGGCATACCAGTCCGTCAGGTCGCGCATGACCTTGTTGACGCCGAAAATTTCCTGGATGACCACGATGCCGGGGCCGGTGCCCGACTTCGGCTTCGAAAGATAGCCCGAGAAAGAGCCGTCCGGTCCCTTGATCGTTATCGTCTCGCCGCTCACTTGCGCATCTCCTCGTATCGTCGCTGGGGAAGGTTGGTTGGGGGGACTCTAACCATCCTTAACGCACGAAGCGATACCGTTTTCCGGTCTGGAAAAGGCTTCGCTTCGGGCAGCGGCGAGCGGATTTCGCGGGCGGATGAAACAGGGGGGAGAAGTTCCATCCGGCCGCGATCCCGTCGAGGAGATGCGCTCGTGAGGTGGCCTCACTCTATCGATTGGGGCCGTCTCGGTTCGTGTTGTGGGTCGTGAAACGGGGCCGATCAGCGAGGGCCAGTCAGCGAGGGCCGGTCAGGCTGCGCGCTTCGTGGCGCCGAGCGAGAAGACCTTCGCGAGGAGGCTTGCGCCCCTCTTGCCCGCGGCCTTCTGCGAAATCTCGCCATTGGCCTCGCGGATCTCTCCGCGGCGAGCCGAAAGGGCGACGTCGAACGCACCCACATAACTCGTGGCATAAGTGGCAAGGATGTTCATTTTATTCACCTTCAGACACGGCCAGCGGGGAACCACTCCCATCGGACCCGGCCGCGTATCCTTTTCATAGCTTTTGTTATTCCGGGGTTTACGCTGGTGATATGAAGGGTCCGGGCCTATATATCAAACGATCTTTTTGCACCGCAGTTGTGAGAAAAACTAACATATGGCTCCCCGCCGCCTGCCATCGCTGAAAGCGCTCCGGGCCTTCGAGGCCGCGGCCCGGCATGGCAGTTTCTCGGCCGCGGCGGGCGAACTGAACGTCACCCATGCCGCGATAAGCCACCAGATCAGGGCGCTGGAAGAGGAGCTCGGAGCGCAGCTTTTTCACAGGACGGGCCGCCAGGTCGAGCTCACCGAGCGGGGGCAGAAGCTCTTCCCCGTGCTTGCGGCCGCCTTCGAACAGATGGGTGAGGCCTGGGCGCAGGCGGGCGCGAAGGATACGGCGACGCTGACCGTCTCGGTCGAGCCATCCTTTGCCGCGCGCTGGCTCGTGCTCAGGCTCGGCAAGTTCAACCGCGCCCATCCCGAAATCGAGCTTCGCCTTTTGCCATCCTCCGACCTGGTCGATTTCGCGCGCGAGGATGTCGATATCGGCATCCGCTACGGGCTAGGCGAATGGCCGGATGTCGTTTCCGAAAAGCTTTTCGAGGCAACGGTCTATCCCGTCTGCTCGCCGGCGCTGCTCGACCCCAAGCGCCCGATCCGAAAGCCCGAAGACCTCAAGGCCTATCCGCTTCTCCATGAGGAGACGATGCAGCACTGGGTGAACTGGCTGGAGGAGGCGGGCGTCCGGCATCCGCGTTGGGCGATGCGCGGTCCTCTCTTCATCGAGGCCTCGCTCGCGCTTCAGGCCGCCGCGAGCGGGCAGGGCGTCGCGCTCGCGAACGATACGCTCGCCATGGCCGATCTCGCGGAAGGCCGTCTCGTCCGCCTCTTCGATATCGAGATGCCGGACGAGGAGGGCTATTGGCTCGTCTATCCGGAGGGGATGCTGAAAAAGGCCAAGGTCGATGCCTTCCGCCGCTGGATTCGCGAGGAGGCGGGGCTTGGGCCCCCGGAAGCGCCGAAGCCGCCGGAGCCGCTGGCGTCCGCAAGAAAGGCGAGCCGGTGAGTTAAGCGGGGTTCGCCCGCGCCCGCTTCAGCTCTTCCACCAATGCCTCCGTATCCGTCACCGGCAGCGAGCAGGTCTCGCCGGCGCAGACGTAAGCCGTCGGTTTGCCGTCCTGTTTCTCCTTGCCATGCGCGGGGTGGCCTTCGGGAAGTACCTTGCCGTCCTTCACCCGCATGAGAATCCGGGCAGGGCAGGATACACCGAAAGCCGCCTTCGCGAGTTCCGCCGTTTCCTCCGGGCCCCCGATCAGCACCACCTGGACGGGGCGGAGCCTTGTGTCGAGGCTCGCGATATAGCTCCCCAGCGGAAAGATGTTCTGCTGCAATTCCCCTGCGAAGGCGCGGATCAGCTCGTCGGCGCGGGAGAAATATTCGCCCTTGCCGGTGAGGAGCGCGAGCTTCGTCAGTATGCCCGGCAGGGTTCCGTTCGCGGCGGGGGTGGCGTCGTCCGCAACAGTCCGCCTACGGACGATAAGCGCGGGCGCGTCGTCGGCGGTGAAGAAATAGCCGCCATTGGCCGCATCCCGGTAATGGGCGTCGAGCTCCGCGATGAGGCTTTCGGCTTCGGCCACATAGCCCTCGTCGCCCGTCGCTTCGGCGAGCGCGATCGCGGCATCCGCCATGTTGGCGAGGTCGTCTGCCATGGCGATGTGCTGGAGCTTGCCGTCCCGCCAGGCATGGTGGAGGCGGCCCTCCACACGCATCGTCTCCACGACGAAGCGGAAGGCGTCCGCCGCCATCTCGACCCATTGAGCCTCACCGAAGGTTGCACCCGCGCGGGCGAGCGCGCCGATCATCAGGCCGTTCCAGTCGGCGAGCACCTTGTCGTCGAAGCCCGGATGCACGCGCATGTCGCGCTCCGCGAAGAGCCGCGCGCGCAGGGGCTCGAGCGCCGCTTCCTCTTCCGCCGTCACCGGCTCGTCGGCGCGGGGCAGGCGGTTCAGAATATTGGTGTGCTCCCAGTTCCCTTCGGCCGTCACGCCGTAGAAGCGCTTGAAGAGCGTCGCCTCGCCGGGGTTCAGCGTCTGGTCGATCTCCGCTTCCGACCAGACATAGAACTTTCCTTCCTCGCCCTCGCTATCGGCATCGAGCGAAGCGGCAAATCCGCCCCCGTCCGTGAGCATCTCGCGGGCGACCCATTCCACCGTCTCGCGCACGCGGCGCTCGTAAAGCGGTTTCCTCGTCTCCGCCCATGTGAGCGTCAGCAGGTCGATCAGCAGCGCATTGTCGTAGAGCATCTTCTCGAAATGCGGCGCGAGCCAGAACTCGTCCACCGAGTAGCGCGCATAGCCGCCGCCCAGATGATCGTAGATGCCGCCTTCCGACATATGGTCGAGTGCCCGCGTGACCGGCGCTGCGAAGTCCTCGCGGCCGGTTCTCAGATGCGCGTGCCACATCAGCGAGAGCAGGGGGACTTGCGGAAATTTCGGCGCGCCGCGAATGCCGCCATTTTCCGGGTCCATGATCTCGACGAGCTTCTCCGCCACCACGACCGGCACCTGCGGCGTCGGCTCGCCGGGACGCGCGGTCGCGGACTGCTTCTGCAGCGCCTCCACCAGCGCCTGCCGGTTCTTGTAGACCTTGGCCGGTTCCTCGCGGAAGATCCGCGCGACCTCGGTCAGCACATCGGTGAAGCCCGGCCGGCCATAGGCCGCTTCCTTCGGAAAATAAGTGCCGCCCCAGAAGGGCTCGCCTTCGGGCGTGAGAAACATGGTCAGCGGCCAGCCGCCCTGCTGTCCGAGCAGATGCAGCGCCGACATGTAGATCGCGTCGATGTCGGGGCGCTCCTCGCGATCGACCTTGATGTTGATGAAATGCTCGTTCATCACCGCGGCCACGCCCTCATCCTCGAAGCTTTCATGCGCCATCACATGGCACCAGTGGCAGGCGGCATAGCCGACCGAAAGCAGGATCGGTTTCTTCTCGCGCTTCGCGGCGGCGAGCGCCTCCTCTCCCCAGGGCCGCCAGTGCACGGGATTATCCGCGTGCTGCAGCAGATAGGGGCTCGTTTCCTCGCGCAGGAAATTGCGTGACATAAGGCCTTCCGGGGGTTTCACTCGTTTCGAACAATGTGGGGCGGTATGCCCGTCCCGTCGATGGCTAACGCCAACAAAGGCGCAATGAAAGAGCCCGTTCCATGAAAGTCAAAATCGACCTCGACATGACCGCTGAAGAAGCGCGCACGCTGATGGGCCTGCCGGACCTCGAACCGATGCAGCAGCGGCTTCTCGAACAGCTCGAAAAGCAGGTCTCGAACAACATGTCCTACATGGACCCGGAAGCGATGATCCGCGCCGTGCTGCCTGCGGGCGCGCAGGGGCTCGAGAAGTTCCAGGATTTGATGTGGGGCATGGCGCGTTCGGCCATGGGTGGCGGCTCCGGTAGCGGTTCCGCCAAGTCCGGCTCCACCAAAAAGGGCGAATGACGCGCTTGTCGCGTTTCTGCGGACCGAATTGACTTGAACACGATCTATGCGCTTTCGACCGCGCCCGGCAGGGCGGGGGTCGCCGTCATCCGCATTTCCGGCGAGGGCGCGCGCGAAGCCGTGACGGCGCTGACCGGCGAGGCGCCGGGCCGTCCCCGCGAGGCCAAGCTCCGCCGCTTCCGCGATCCTGAAAGCGGCGCGCCGCTCGACCTTGGACTCCTTCTGTTCTTCGAGGCGCCCGCAAGCTTCACCGGCGAAGACGTCGCCGAACTCCATATTCATGGCGGCCGCGCCGTCGTCGCGGCGATGCTCCGTGCCCTGGGGCACATGCACTTCTTGCGCGCGGCAGCGCCGGGCGAGTTCACGCGGCGCGCCTTCGAGCATGGCAAGCTCGACCTCACCGCCGTCGAGGGCCTCGCCGATCTCATCGATGCGGAGACGGAGGCGCAGCGCGTCCAGGCGCTTCGCCAGATGGAAGGCGCGCTCGGAAAGCTCTATGAATGCTGGCGCGCCCGGCTCGTGAAGGCGCTCGCCTATGCCGAGGCCGAGATCGACTTTCCGGACGAGGAAGTGCCCGGCGACCTGCTCGCGAAGCTCGGGCCGGAGATCCATGCGCTTGCGTCCGAAATCGCCGCCCATCTCGATGACGGGCGTAAGGGCGAGCGGCTCCGCGACGGCGTCGAGGTCGCGATTGTCGGGCCGCCCAATGCGGGCAAGTCGAGCCTGCTCAACCGGCTTGCGGGGCGCGAGGCCGCCATCGTCTCCGAAGAGGCGGGGACGACGCGCGACGTTCTGGAAGTCAGGCTCGATATTGCAGGCGTGCCTGTGACGCTGGCCGATACGGCGGGCTTGCGCGAGGCGGCGAACGCCATCGAGCGGGAAGGGGTACGCCGCGCGCTCGCCCGGGCCGAGGCGGCCGATCTTCGTCTCGTCCTTGTCGCGCCGGGTGCGGGCGGAGACTTCTCGCTCGCCCGCGAGGGGGACATTCGCGTCGTCAACAAGCTCGACCTCGACGCGGAGGTGCCCAAGGGCGCCATCGGCATTTCCGCGCTGACGGGGCAGGGGCTCGACGCGCTCGAAGCCGCCCTCCGGGAAAAGATCGGCGCGGCCTATGAGGCGCAGGAGCATCCGCTCATCACCCGCGCCCGTCACCGCGAGGGGCTGTCCGATTGCGCCGCCTCGCTCGCCCGTGCGGGAGAGGCGCTCGAAGCGGGGCGCGATGCCGAGCTCGTCGCCGAGGACCTCCGGCTAGCCGCCCGCGCGCTTGGCCGGATCACGGGACGGGTCGATGTCGAAGACCTGCTCGACGTCATTTTCCGCGATTTCTGCATCGGGAAGTAGACCCCTCACCCGCTCAGGCTGTGCCTTCGCATCCTCTCCCCGGAGGGGAGGGAAGGGGCCCGGCGATGCGGCGAAGCCATGTCGCCGGGAAGGGTGAGGGGGTGTTCCGGACTCTCACTTAGCGGCCCTGTTTCACGTGAAACAGGAAGAAGGCTCGAATCCGATTCCCCTTCAAGGGCTTGCGCGAGAATCCTCAACTCGGTGGAATCCTGATTCGACTCTGTGGAAAAGTTTGACGGGGTAAGCGCCAGCGACTATTGCTCTCGCGTGTTTGCCGAATGTGTCGTGATCGAATCCGTTCCTACGGGCACAGGCACTTTTCCTTCACCGGGTTTTTTCGATGACGCGCGAATTCGATGTGATCGTGATTGGCGGCGGCCATGCGGGCTGCGAGGCGGCATCCGCTGCCGCGCGCGCCGGTGCGCGCACCGCGCTGGTCACGCACAAGATCGCGACCATCGGCGAGATGTCCTGCAACCCCGCCATTGGCGGCCTCGGCAAGGGGCATCTCGTTCGCGAGGTCGATGCGCTGGACGGGCTGATGGGCCGCGTCGCGGACGCGGCGGGCATCCAGTTCCGCCTCCTCAACCGGCGCAAGGGTCCGGCCGTTCGCGGTCCCCGCGCCCAGGCTGACCGCAAGCTCTATCGCGAGGCCATGCAGGCCGCGATCCTCAACCACCGCAATCTCGAGGTGATCGAGGCCGCCGTGTCCGATCTCGTGGTGGAGAAGGGTGAGGTCGCGGGCGTCCTGGCCGAAGACGGGCGGCAGTGGAAGGCGCGCCGCGTGGTCCTCACCACGGGCACCTTCCTGCGCGGCATGATCCATCTGGGCACGAAGCGCATCCCGGCTGGCCGGGTAGGGGAAGCGCCCGCGCTCGGGCTCTCCGAGCGGCTTTACGGGCTCGGCTTCAAGCTTGGCCGGCTGAAGACCGGCACGCCCGCGCGGCTTGCGGCGGACTCGATCGACTGGTCCGTGCTGGAGGTTCAGCCGGGCGACAATCCGCCCGTGCCCTTCTCCTTCCTGACGAAGGAGATCACGACGCCGCAGGTCCCCTGTCACATCACCCGGACCACGGAAGCAGGGCACCGGATCATCGAGGAGAACCTCAAGCTCTCGCCCGTCTATTCCGGCCAGATCGAGGGCGTCGGCCCGCGCTATTGCCCCTCCATCGAGGACAAGGTCGTGCGCTTCCGGGAGAAGGACAGCCACCAGATCTTCCTGGAGCCGGAAGGCCTCGACGACGACACGATCTATCCGAACGGCATTTCCACGGCCCTGCCGGAGGATGTGCAGCTCGCTTTCCTCAAGACCATCCCGGGCCTCGCCAATGTTGTGATGAAGCGGGCGGGCTATGCCATCGAGTACGATTACATCGATCCGCGCGAGCTCACCGCGACGCTGGAGACGCGCAAGCTCCCCGGTCTCTATCTGGCGGGGCAGATCAACGGCACCACGGGCTATGAGGAAGCCGCCGCGCAGGGTCTCATGGCGGGCCTGAACGCGGCGCTGGCGGCGGGCGGGGCCGATCCGCTGATCCTCGATCGGGCGCAGGCTTATACGGGCGTGATGATCGACGACCTCATCACGCGGGGCGTCACCGAGCCCTACCGCATGTTCACCTCGCGCGCCGAATACCGGCTGACGCTCCGGGCGGACAATGCGGATCAGCGCCTGACGGCTCTGGGCATCGGCGCTGGCGTCGTGGGCGAGGCGAGGGCGGAAGCCTTCTCGGCCAGGATGCAGGCGCTGGAAGCCGCCCGTGCGCTTTGCGAGGGGCTCAAGGCGAGCCCCAGCGAGCTCAACCGGCAAGGCCTCAAGGTCAATCAGGACGGCGTTCCCCGGACGGCTGTGGACCTTCTGGCCTATCCGGACGTGGATATGGCCCGGCTGGCCCATATCTGGCCCCAGATAGGCGATCTCGAAGCCGGTATCGGAGAGCAGGTCGAGATCGAAGCCCAATATGCGGGCTATCTGGACCGTCAGGAGGCCGATATCAGGGCATTCCGGAAGGACGAGGGTATGAAGCTTCCCTCAACGCTCGATTACGGCCTCATTGGCGGGCTGTCCTTCGAGGTCCGGCAGAAGCTCTCAGCCGCCCGTCCGGCCACGCTCGGGCAGGCGGCGCGAGTGGATGGCGTGACCCCGGCGGCGCTCACGGCCCTGATGATTCACGTGAAACAAAAGCGCATAGCTTGAGGCCTACATATAGTATGGCCCAACATATAGTGTCCGAAGGCAGCCAAGTCGTTGATGCGGAATCCTTTTCCGCCTTTCTTGATGTTTCACGTGAAACAATGGACCGGCTCGCGCAATACGAGTCCCTGCTCCTGAAGTGGCAGAAGTCCATAAATCTTGTCTCCGCAGGCACTTTGGCGGAACTCTGGCGCCGCCACATGCTCGATTCCGCCCAGCTCGCGATGCTCGCGCCCGAAGGCGCCCGGCGCTGGGCCGATCTCGGCAGTGGGGGAGGGTTCCCCGGCCTGGTCATCTCCATTCTGCTGGCCGGGCAGCCCGGCTTCGAGATGCATCTGGTCGAAAGCGATCAGCGGAAATGCATCTTCATGCGGGAGGTGGCCCGGGCCACCGGCGCGCCCGCCACCATACATAGCAAGAGGATCGAGGCATTCGCCGAGGGGGCGGGGGCTTTCGATGTCGTCTCCGCCCGGGCGCTTGCCCCGCTGGACCGGCTTCTGGGCTGGGCCGCGCCACTCTTCGGGCCCGGCACGACGGGCCTCTTTTTGAAGGGGAAGGGGGTCGAGGACGAATTGACCTTGGCCCGAAAAAGCTGGATATTTGACGTCGACCTTCACCCTTCTCAGTCGGATCCGGCGGGTTCCGTACTGGTGCTGCGAGGCCTTCATGGAAGAGATCGAAAAGACGCTCGAGACTGAAGCGGCCCGGAAAGCGGATGGTATGATCCCCGTCGAGCAAAGCACTACCGGCATGGATCCGATGATTGCTCCGTCCACGGACCGTCCGCGCATCCTTGTCGTGGCGAACCAGAAGGGCGGCGTCGGCAAGACAACCACGGCGATCAATCTCGGTACAGCGCTTGCCGCTGTCGGCGAGCGCGTGCTGATCGTCGATCTCGATCCGCAGGGCAATGCGAGCACGGGCCTCGGCATCGGCCGCAACGAGCGCAAGGTTTCCGCCTATGACGTGCTGATCGGTGCCGCGCTGATCGAGGATGCGATTGTTCCTACCAAAGTGCCGGGCCTCGATATCGTTCCATCCACGATGGATCTGCTGGGTGCGGAGCTTGAGCTTGCCAGCGTGCAGCGCCGCTCGCATCGTCTTCGCGACGCGCTGACGCGCATGCCGCGCAATGGCAAGCCGCGCGAAACGAGCGAAGCCGAAAAGAAGATGTCGGAGCGCGCCTACTCCTATCTCCTGATCGATTGCCCGCCTTCGCTGAACCTTCTCACCATCAATGCCATGACGGCGGCGGATGCGATCCTCGTGCCGCTGCAATGCGAGTTCTTTGCGCTGGAAGGTCTGAGCCAGCTGCTCCGCACGGTGGAGCGTGTGAAGACCAGCCTCAATCCGCGCCTCGACATCCAGGGCATCGTGCTCACCATGTTCGATCAGCGCAACAAGCTGTCGGACCAGGTTGCCTCCGATGTGCGTTCCTATCTTGGCGACAAGGTTTATCGCACGGTCATTCCGCGCAATGTGCGAATTTCCGAAGCGCCGTCCTATGGCAAGCCGGCGCTGGTCTATGACCACAGATGCGCTGGCAGCAAGGCCTATATGAAACTCGCCGCGGAGATGATCCAGCGCGAGAGGCGTCTGCGCCAGACGGCGGCCTGACCTGTCTTAACAACGCCGCGTAACGAATTGAATCTGTTTGAATTTGAGTCATACAAGGTAGTGCTTGCGTAAACCGGTTTGGCGAAATATCTCGCCATTCCGCGATTTCGGTAAAATCGGGCAGGGTGCTACCGGTCATACCCCGCCGCGTTCCGGGTTCGGACGGCCGAAGGACCGATGAAAGCGATTGGAAGGGAAGCGATGGCAATGGCAGAGGAAACCCCGAGCCGTCTTGGACGTGGTCTTGCGGCGCTGATCGGCGAGGACACCGCCTTCGCGCTTGGCGACAAGGAAGCGCCGCCGCCCAAGGGCGTGCGCGAAGTCCCCATCGAGTTCCTGCGCGCCAATCCGTTCCAGCCGCGTCATAACTTCCGGCCGGAGGATCTCGAAGACCTGGCGAACTCGATCCGCGAGAAGGGCGTTCTGCAGCCGATCGTCGTGCGCCCGGTTCCCGGCGAGGAGAACCGCTACGAGATCGTCGCCGGCGAGCGGCGCTGGCGGGCGTCGCAGGCGGCGCAGCTTCACAAGGTGCCGGTCATCGTCAAGGAGCTGACCGATGCCGAGTCGCTCGAAATCGCGATCATCGAAAATGTGCAGCGCGCGGACCTCAACGCCGTGGAAGAGGCGGCGGGCTATGAGCGTCTCATGCAGCAATTCTCCTACACGCAGGATCAGCTCTCGAAGCTCATCGGCAAGAGCCGCTCCCATGTCGCGAATACGCTTCGCCTGCTCGCCTTGCCTGACAGCGTGCGCGGCCTCATCGAGGAGGGCAAGCTCTCCGCCGGTCAGGCCCGTCCGCTGATCGGCCATGCCGAGGCGGAAAAGTTCGCGCGCGAGATCGTGGCCAAGGGGCTTTCGGCCCGCGAGGCCGAGGCGCTTACCCGCAAGCCCGATCCGGCCGCGGCCAGCACCAAGCCGAAGTCGCTCCCCAGGGCCGAGAAGGATGCGGACACGCTCGCGCTCGAAAAGAACATCTCCGATCAGCTCGGGCTCAAGGTCGAGATTTCCTATTCGGGCGACAAGGGCGGGGAGGTGAAAATCGCCTACAAGACGCTTGAGCAGCTCGACGAGATCTGCCGCCGCCTTGCCGGCCGCACCGCCCAGAAGATGCAGTAGGAAGATTTCCTCCGGGTACGGAGGAAGTCGGCATTTGCCTTCTGGATCACCCTCCCCCTGTGGGAGGGTGGGCCTCGACCGGAAACTGAAGCGATCGGGAAGGGCGCGGAACCTATCCCCCCTGTCCCCTTCTGCCGATGCAATCCTGCAAGCCCGTTGCGCTTCTGGCACAGCGGGGACAAGTCTCTCCAGCGTGACGTTTTAATGACGTTCGTGTGACGGTGGCTCGTGTTTATCCCCGTCTGCGGGGATAAATCATGCAGCTAATGGCGCGCGGAACGCGCGTCCTCCCTTGCGCTAACGGCGTGCCGACCTTGCACCCTGGGCGATCCTGAAGAGCGTCTGTCCGCAGATCGAGACATCGGGTTGGCCGGTCGATTTGCATTGCCCTTCGGCTTCGAGCGCCAGCGCCAGAGCGCGGTCGAGCCGCCTCCGGTTCCACAGCCGCATTTGTCTTTGTACGGAGGGTTTCCGGCTGAAATGGAGCGGCGGCCGGAAGCCCCTCAGCGCGCCTTCCATGTCGCTGCCGCTTTCGACGCGGGCGGCGGCGAGATGCATCTGCATGATATGGCGCGACAGCGCATTCAGGATCGCGATGGCGTTTGTGTCCGCCGCCTTGGCGCGGGCAAAGGCGGTATCGAGCGCATCGAGATCGCCGCTCATCGCCGCGTCGATCACCTCATCGAGGCTCGAGCCCGCATTGTCGCCCACGCTCGCGCGCGCATCGGCAAGCGTCACCTCGCGCTTCTCGCCTGGCTTTCCGGGTCCCGCATAGAGGATGAGTTTTTCGAGTTCGTTCTGCGTCACGCCGCGGTCGGAGCCGAGATTGTGAAGAAGGTAGTCGAGCGCGGCCGCTTCCGGCACGAGCCCTTCTGCGGCAAGCCGCGAGCGGATCACATTCTCGAGCTGGTTCTGGTCGTCCGCATAGCAGGCAATCGCGGCCGCATTCGCCGCGCTCTCGAAAAGCGTGCGCAGCGTCGAGCGCGGTCCGAGTTCGCCTGCTTCCACCAGCACCAGCGCGTCGCCCGCGGGATCGGAAAGGAATCTCTCGAAAATCTTCGTCGTGCCGTCGGCCGCGCCGCGCACGCGCACGACGCGCCGCCCGCCAAGCATGGCGATGGAAGCCGCTTCGTCGGCAAGCCTCGCCGGATCGCCTTTCAGGTCGCCGTCGGTGAGGTCCGTAATGCGGAAGGGGTCGGACGCATCGTCCACGACCGTCTTCGTCATCGTCGCGATGCGCTCGCGCACGAGCCCGGCATCCGGTCCATAGACGAGGATCGCAACAGCCTTCGGATCGGGCTTCTGGACGAAACGGTCTGCCTCGCGCGGCGCGATCTTCAAGGCGCGCGCCCCTAACTTCCGCTCTGCGCGGCGCGGTCGAAATAGATGGAGAGCTGCAGCTTGATGTCGTTCGCCGCCGCCTTGGCGATACGCTCGCGCGTGTCCTTCTCGGCGACGATGTTCGCATATTCCGACTGCACGCGATTGTAGGAGGAGCGCGAACGCGAGGTCGAGCGCAGCAGCGTTTCCTTCGTATCGGTCTTCACCAGACGGAAGGGAACGAGAAGCGCCAGATTCTTTCGCGTCACATCGGCGTCCCGCTCGATGGCCACGTCTTCGCTATAGAGAACAGGCGCGACTTCGACCCGATAGGGTGCGTTCACCGGCGGATTGCCTGTCGAGGAGAGAATGTCGAGCAGGCTGTACTTGATCTCGCGGCCAAGCTCATTGTCGGGCGCGCTCACATCGAGCTGGGAAAGCTCGTCGGTCACGCTCTGGCCGCCGCGTTCGGCATAGAGCGGCGAGAAGCCGCAGGCGCCAAGCGGCGCCATCAATGCGAGCGCGATGAGCGGTGCGGCGAGACGTTTCATCTCACGCCACGATGTTGACGATCTTGCCGGGGACGACGATGACCTTGCGGACGGGTTTTCCATCGATCGCCTTCTCCACCTTTTCAAGCGCCAATGCCGCGCGTTCCACCGTTTCCTTGTCCGCGTCGCGCGCAATGGTCAGCTCGTCGCGGCGCTTTCCATTCACCTGCACGGCAATGGTGATGGAGTCTTCCACGAGGAGGGCCTTGTCGGCAACAGGCCATTCGGTGGCCGTCAGCGGTGTTTCATGGCCGAGCGCTTCCCAGCATTCCTCGGCGAGATGCGGCATCATCGGGCCGACGATCTGGACAAGCAGCTCCAGTGCCTCGCGCATCGCCCATTTCGAGGCATCGCCCGCAGGCGCGAAACCCGTGACCGCGTTCGCAAGTTCGTAGACGCGGGCGACCGCGCGATTGAAGCGCAGATTGTCGAAGTCTTCGGTCGCCGCGGCAAGCGTCTGATGCGCCATGCGGCGAAGCGCCAGCGCCTCCTCGCCGAAATCGGCGGGCATGGGCGCACCCTTCGGCGCCATCGTTTCGCTTGCGGCCGAAACCATGCGCCAGAGCCGCTGCGTGAAACGCCAGGCGCCTTCCGCGCCCTGGTCGGACCATTGCACGTCGCGCTCGGGCGGACTGTCGGACAGCATGAACCAGCGCGCGGTATCGGCGCCGTATTTCGCGATGATGTCTTCCGGGTCGACGGTGTTCTTCTTCGACTTCGACATCTTCTCGACGGAGCCGATGCGGATCGGCGCGCCGGTCTCGATATGCTTCGCGATGCGCTTGCCGTCCACGGTCTCGATGACGACTTCGGCGGGCGGCACCCAGCGGCCTTCTGCGTCGCGATAGGTTTCGTGGTTCACCATGCCTTGCGTGAAGAGCCCTGTGAATGGCTCGTCGAGCGAGAGATGCCCGGTCCTGTGCATCGCGCGCGTGAAGAAGCGCGAATAGAGGAGATGCAGGATCGCGTGTTCGATGCCGCCGATATACTGGTCGACGGGCAGCCAGTGATCGGCAACCGCCTTGTCGGTCGGCGTCGCGGCATTCGGCGCGGTGAAGCGTGCGAAATACCAGGAGCTGTCGACGAAGGTGTCGAACGTATCCGTCTCGCGGCGCGCGGGCTTTCCGCATTTCGGGCAGTCGACATGTTTCCATGTCGGGTGCCGGTCGAGCGGATTGCCCGGCTGGTCGAATGTCACATCGTCGGGCAGCACGACCGGCAACTGGTCGCGCGGCACGGGCAGGGTGCCGCAGGCCTCGCAATGGATCACCGGAATGGGGCAGCCCCAATAGCGCTGGCGCGAGATGCCCCAGTCGCGCAGGCGATAGTTAACCGTGCCTTCGCCGAGGCCCATCGCTTCGAGCTTTTCGATGGCCGCGCGTTTCGCCGCCGTCACGTCGAGCCCGTTGAGGAATTCGGAATTCACGGCCACGCCATCGCCCGTGAAAGCATCGTCGCCCGCGACGAGCGCATCCATCCAGGCGGCGTCATCCGCATGGTCCTTCGGCGTCACGACCGGAATGATCGGCAGGCCGTATTTCTTCGCGAAGTCGAAGTCGCGCTGGTCATGGGCGGGGCAGGCGAAGATCGCGCCGGTGCCATATTCCATCAGCACGAAATTCGCGACATAGACGGGCAGCGTCTTTCCCTCGATGAAAGGATGGCGCGCCTTCAGCCCCGTGTCGAAGCCCATCTTCTCCGCCGTCTCGATCGCCTCTTCCGAGGTGCCGATCTGGTCGCATTTGCGGATGAAGTCCTGCAGCGCCGGATTGTCCTTCGCGAGTTCCGCCGTCAACGGATGATGCGGCGACAGCGCGCAGAAGCTCGCGCCGAACAGCGTGTCCGGCCTTGTCGTAAACACTTCAAGTTGCGCGTCGCTACGGGACTGCGCTCCTTGCTCCGCGCTGTTTGGAATCTTGCCTTCGAGCGGGAAGAAGACGCGCGCGCCTTCCGAGCGGCCAATCCAGTTCTTCTGCATCAGCCGGACCTTCTCCGGCCAGCGCTCCAGCGTTTCGAGACCTGCCAGCAGGTCGTCGGCGAAATCGGAGATCTTCAGGAACCACTGCGTGAGTTCGCGCCGCTCGACGAGCGCGCCGGAACGCCAGCCGCGGCCGTCGATCACCTGCTCGTTCGCGAGCACCGTGTTGTCGACCGGGTCCCAGTTCACCATGCTCTTCTTGCGGGTCACGATGCCCGCTTCGAGCATGTCGAGGAATAGCGCCTGTTCCTGTCCGTAATATTCGGGATCGCAGGTCGCGAATTCGCGGCTCCAGTCGATGGCGAGGCCGATCGCCTTCAACTGCGAGCGCATCGCGGCGATGTTGTCGTAGGTCCAGCCCTTCGGGTGGACGTTCTTCTCCATCGCGGCGTTCTCGGCCGGCATGCCGAAGGCGTCCCAGCCCATCGGATGAAGAACATTGAAGCCGCGCGCGCGCCTGTAGCGCGCGATCACGTCGCCCATCGTGTAGTTGCGGACATGGCCCATATGGATGCGCCCCGAGGGATAGGGGAACATCTCAAGAACATAATATTTGGGCTTCCCGCCGGCGTCGTCGCGGGTGAGGAAGTCGCCGCGCTCCTCCCAGATCTTCTGCCATTTCGGCTCGACGGTGCGGGCGTTGTATCTCGTGGACATGGTCTTGGAGGTCTTTCGGACGGGGGCAGGGCGGGCTTGAGCGGGTGCTCTTGCCCTTACCCGGCGCGTGCCCCGCTGTCCGCCCGGCCCGGGCTTAGTTCTGTTCCTGGGCCTCGATCGTATTGATGCGAAGCTGGCGGGCGCGGACGAGAATGGCATTCTCGATCTGCACGGCCGTGCCGTCGTTCACCGCGGCATCCACCCATTCGCCCGCTTCGGAGCGGTTCTGGCGGAAGACGGCGACTTTCACGCCATCGGCGCGCAGGCGCTTGTCGAGAATATAGACCGTCACCTTGAAGCGTTCGCCCTGCGCCTTGGGATCCTGATACCAGTCGGTGATGATGACCCCGCCGAACGGGTCGGCCGAGGCGAGCGGCATGAAGGAAATCGTGTCGAGCGAGGCGCGCCACAGGAAGCTGTTCACGCCGATCCCGCTGCCGGCAGCGCTTTCTTCGTCCGCGGAGCCGCCGAAAAGCTTCAGGCCGTCTTCGCCGAAGACCGACTCACGCTGGCGCTCGCCGGTCGGGTTGTTCGGGCCACCCTGGCCGGTCGGCTGACCGGGGAAGTTCGATTCCGAGGGGCCGCAGGCCGCAAGGCCCAGAAAGGCCGCGCAAAGGAGCGCCGCGGCGGTCGATTTCGCGCGTGTCAGTCCGTGGTAGGTCATCAATTTACGGCAAGCCTCTCGCGTTGCGCCCCTCTGTCCGCCGTCTTCTTGCTTTACCGGCTTGCACAGAGCAAGTGAATTAGCATCCGGGCCGCAGCGGCGGCCGGCGGGTCTTTATAGCTAGATAAGGCCTTGTCCCGCAATCGCGCATATCCCCTTGGATAGCAGGGACCTCTCTTCCTTGCCTCCACGCTTCGCTCCGCTTGTCCCCGCCGTCATGCCCGCCGGCGTGGAGTGTGTCCCGCAAAGCACAATGCGGGCGCGGCCCAAGAGGTTCGTGTATTGGGGCCGGGCGCCCGGCCCGATCAAAGAGTCCGCTTCATTGCTGCATAACTCGATGCACAGGCATCCCTTCCGGGCTTCGCGAGGGGAATGGTTAACGGGGCCTGTGCCGATTTGTGCCCTTTCCGCAACATCGACTGACATTCCTTCGTCATGAGGAGAGGTTTGCTTGACCCGACGCGGTTATCAACGGATTAATCGGTGTACGCGCTCGGGGGGCAGTTTCGGTCGGCCCGGCGATGCACGAGCCACGGGGGATTTTCCACTGGCTCGTACAAATGGAACAGCGTTTAGCTGATACTGCGAGGAACACATGAAAAAGACTCTCCTTGGGACGACTGCTCTCGTCTCGGCTGGCCTGGTGGCCGGTCCGGCGCTTGCCAGCGATCCGCTGACCGTTACCGTCGGCGGTACGGTCACGGCCGGCATGTACTACATCGACGCCGATAACATCGGTCCGGTCAGCTTCAATGACTCGGCCGTCAAGGTTGTCGCGCGCAACATCGACATCAACGCCGAAGGTACGCTCGACAACGGCATGGTCGCCGGTGTCCTCGCGACGCTCTCGCTCGGCGACGACTGGAACACGCACTTCGCGAACAATGACGCGACCTTCCGCGAACTCTTCGCCTATCTCGAGGGTGGTTTCGGCCGCTTCGAAATCGGCGGCACGGACGGCTCGGCCTTCAAGATGCACTACACGTCGCCCTGGTTCGTACCGGGCAATGGTGTTGACAGCCCGAACATCCTGAATGCGACGACCGTTGGTCTGGCGGGTGCTCCTGTCGTGACCCCTGCGGGTACTGCCCCCACTACGATCGGTTTCCGTCACTCGACGTTCTCGCTGATGGCCGCTGACGCGAACAAGGTGACCTACTTCACCCCGCGTTTCGCCGGCTTCCAGCTCGGCCTTTCCTACACGCCAGACGTGACCTTCAATGGTCCGAACACGAATCGTCTGGGTCTGGTTCCGAGCGGTGTGGCGGTCGAAGACGTGGCTGAAATCGCCCTCAACTATGCCGGTACCTTCGGCAGCGTCGACCTCGGTGTTGACGGCTTCTATGTGCAGGGTGAGAGCCCGGCGGGTGCCGCCAGTGATCCGGAAGAATGGGGCGTTGGTCTGAATCTCGGCTTCGGCGGCTTCACGCTTGGTGGCGCCTGGTACCAGTCGGAAGATCTGGCTGTTACCACGCTTCCGATCGCTTCGGGCGCGGGTCTTGAAGAAGAAGTCTGGACGGCTGGTCTTTCCTATGCCACGGGCCCCTGGACCGTTGGCGTGTCCTACCTGACCGACGAGCTTTCTGGTGTTGGCGGTTCGGTCGAACTTGAGACCTGGCAGACCGGTGGTGGATACAACCTCGGCTCGGGTGTCGACATCGGCCTCGACCTTCAGATGACCAACCAGGACCTCGGTGCGGCTGGCGATCTGGACTCGCAGTCGGCTGGTCTGGTTCTGTCGGTTTCCTTCTGATCGCATTCGCGTTCAGAGGTTTCAGGACTATGGAAGAGCGGGCAAAAGCCCGCTCTTCTTTTTTTGTGGTGAGTTGATAGAGATGCCAGACGGCAATTGCGCGGATCGAAAGGCTTGAGACATGGGTGCGCTTATCTGGCTTGCTTCCTATCCGAAATCGGGCAACACATGGATGAGGAGCTTTCTACACAATCTGTTTCGGAATACGCCGGAGCCTGTCGACATCAACGAGATCACTGATTTCTGTCTCGGCGAGTCCGCTGCGCGATGGTATGAGCGGCATGCATCGGGACCGTTGAATGGGCTCAAAGCAGAAGAAATTGCCAGGCTGAGACCTCTTGTCCATCGCGACTTCACGACCGTGTTTCCGGATTCTGTTTTTGTGAAGACGCATAATTATCTCGGCGAATGGCAAGGTGTGCCGCTTCACACCATGGAAGTGACTGCCGGCGGTATCTACATTCTTCGCAATCCGCTCGACGTCGTGATCTCGGTCAGCCACCATTTCGGTGAGACGATCGACGAGGCAATCGAGCATCTAGCGGACGATGCCTATATTACCGGCGACCTTGAGACGCACGTCATCGAGGTTCATCGTTCGTGGTCCACACATGTCCGGAGCTGGACAGAAAATCCCTCTCCGCAACTCTTGGTCCTGCGTTACGAAGACCTGCTTCACAAGCCCAGGAAATATTTTAAACAGGTAGCGAATTTTCTCGGCCTCAAACCTCCCCCCGCTCGACTCGAACGAGCGATAAAGAACTCCTCCTTCAAGGCTTTGAAGGCGATCGAGGAGAAAAAGGGATTTCGGGAACGCTCCAAGAAGGCCGAAGCCTTCTTCCGCGAAGGCCGCTCCGATCAATGGCGCGAGGTTCTGACCCCGGAGCAGGTACGGCGGATCATTCGCGATCATCACGTCCAGATGGAACGCTTCGGCTATATTCCGGAAGACTATCGCGATGCCGTTCCCGTGAAGGCCGAGCCGTCCAACGCGACAGGTTGATGGTCTTCGAGAGAATATGAGGTTGCCAATATGGGTGCGCTGATCTGGCTCGCCTCCTATCCAAAATCCGGAAATACCTGGGTCCGCAGCTTTCTGCACAATCTGCTTCGAAACACCGAGCAGCCCGCGGACATCAATAGCCTCAATCAGTTCTGCCTCGGAAGTTCATCCCGGCGCTGGTTCGAGCAAGTAAGCCCTGTTCCTCTCGAGCAACTCAAACCGGAAGCGCTTGCCAGATTGCGTCCTGCCGCACAGGCGAAAATGACGACGGTCTCGCCGGATTCGATCTTCGTGAAGAGCCACAATCATCTTGGCGCCTGGTTCGGCGTGCCGCTGCACAACATGCAGGTCACGGCGGGCGCGATCTACATATTGAGAAATCCGCTTGACGTCGTTCCTTCGTTTGCCGGTCATCTCGGAATGTCGATCGACGATACGATCGGGTTCATGTCGACAGACGGGGCCGGCACAAAGCTCACGGCAAAGCATGTCCCCGAGGTCTATGACAGTTGGTCGGCTCACGTCGCGAGTTGGACAGGGGCGAAAAGCGGGCAGCTTTTTGTCGTGCGATACGAGGATCTGGTTGAACGTCCGGAAGAATCCTTCGGAGCCATGGCGCGGTTTCTAGGTCTCAATCCAGACAATGAGCGGCTTGAGCGTGCGATCCGTAATTCATCTTTCGATGTGCTCAGATCGCAGGAAAGAGAGCACGGCTTCAAGGAGAAGCCCGCTCACGCCGAATCCTTCTTTCGCGAAGGACGAGCGGGGCAGTGGCGTGAAAGATTGAGCGAGGAACAGATTATCCGGATCTTGTCCGATCACAGAGAGCAGATGGCGCGTTTTGGCTATGTGCCGGAGGGATATTAGCTTCCTCTCTCAAGAAGGAACCCTATGCCCGCGACGCCTGCGGCGCCGGTTCCTCTCAGTCTCGCAACGCTTGCCGGCGTCGAAATACCGCCCAGCGCGTAAACAGAAAGACCCTGCTCATTGGCAAGGCGAACGAGCCGGGCGAAGCGCGTGATACCGAGAGTCTTTCCGCCGGGATGGCTCTCGGTCGGCATGACCGGGGAAAGCAGAATGGCATCAACCCCGGCTCGTGCGGCGGCAATAATCGCCCGCTCGCTGTGGCAAGAAGCCGTAACGACCTTCTGACCGAAGGCGAAACCTCGATAGTGCGCCAGGTCGCGTTCGGGCAGATGGATACCCGGCACGCCGAGGCGTCTTGCGAGCTTCGGTGAGCCTGCGATCAGAAGAATGCAGCTTTTTGCTCTTGCCGCAGCGTCGAGCGAGCGGACGCGCTTGGCAGAGGGTGCGTTTTCATAGGCGCGCCATATCAGAGCACTACCCCGCGGCAAGGACGAGAGGGCGTCGCTCGGATCGGGCATGCGCTGCGGATCCGTCACCGCCACAATAGAAACGGAAAATGGATCCGGATTGAGATAGCGCGTTTTGCGCGCGAAACGGCTCGACACCCTTCCCATCTTGTCTCCCGGCCGTCATGGCACTAGTTTCCGCCGAGACTATGCCAATGACCGCCGAAGACGCCAATCAGAACGAAACGCCCGAAGCCCGGCTCGCCGCCATTCGCGGCCGCATTGCGTCGGCTGCTATGGAAGCGGGAAGAGCGCCGGAAGATGTCGTGCTCGTCGCGGTCTCAAAGACATTCGACGCAGAACAGATTCGGCCCCTTCTCGAGGCGGGACATCGCGTTTTCGGCGAAAACCGCGTTCAGGAAGCAGCAGGCAAATGGCCAGAGCTGCGCGAGCAATATCCGGACGTCGAACTTCACCTGATCGGGCCCTTGCAGACAAACAAGCTCGAAGACGCGCTCGAGCTCTTCGATGTGTTCCACACTCTCGACCGGCCGAAGCTTGCCGAAGCGCTTGTGAAGGCGCGAAGCAAGGGAAGAAAGCTGCCCCGACTTTTCGTCCAGGTGAACACGGGGGAGGAACCCCAGAAAGCGGGACTTGCTCCCGGAGATGTCGATGCGTTTCTCGCGCGCTGCCGCCGTGAGTGGCAGCTCGAGATCGAGGGCCTGATGTGCATTCCACCTCTCGGAGAAGAGCCTGCGCTTCACTTTGCGCTGCTTGAGAAGGTCGCGCGGCGAAACGGTCTTTCAGGTCTTTCGATGGGAATGAGCGGCGACTTCGAAATCGCGATCAAGCTTGGCGCCAGCCATGTCCGAATCGGCAGCGCGTTGTTCGGCTCCCGCGCTTAGGGCTTTTCTTCGATTTGCATCACCGCCTGCTCGCCTGCGAGTGCAAGCACTTCCAGCATGTCTTCAAGGCGGAGTGCAACGCAGCCTTCCGTCGGACCCAGTCCGCCCTCGACCTCACGGGCAAGATGGAAGAAGACGGCGCTGCCCATGTGAGCCACCACAGGCGAATCATTGTGCCCCAGAACGACGACCAGATCGTAGAGATGGTCGTCCCGCCACATGGTTTCGGCGCTGGCCTTGTAGGGCAGGCGGACCGGACGGTTATAGGCCGGATCCTCCGGCGCATCGCACCAGCCATCCGCAGGCGAGATGGGGATCAGAGGCAATCCCGTCTCCGGCACGGACAGGCGATCCTGCCTGTATCTCAGTTCGCGCAAGGGAAAACGGCCCAGAGGCGTCGCGCCGTCTCCCTCACGCTTTTCAGAACTGACGCCACTTCGTCCCAGAGCGCAAGGAAAGCGCCTTCCGCCAACACGAAGCTCTCCCCGGTGATGGCCGGGAGACCCGGTGACGACGATTTCGACGGTTTCGGGCGTGGTGAGCGAAGAAGAGGTCATAACCAGCCTAGACTAAGCAGGCGTGGGCATGCCGGCAATGCGCCGCTATTTCTCCGGCCGGACAGCCTTCATGGCTTCGTATTTTTCGAGTCCCTCCAGCATTGCGCTGGCGAGGTCGGGTCGCTGGCGGGGTTCGCGGCCGGGCTGCGCGCCATCGGGTGAACCCTCAATGGCCGGGTCCGCGAATGAACCGATCAGGGCCTGAAACGCCTCCGGGCTCATGCGGGGCAGGGGTTTAGCGCCATCGGCGGTTGAAGCGGCAGCCCGGGGTGCCGTTTCAGAAGTGACTATGGAGGCTGTGGTCAGCTCTGCCTTGCCGGCCTCAAGGGGGGCGTCCTCCTTTTCGACCTGAGCGAACGCAATCGCATCGCTGTCCTGATTGCCTTCCCCCAAAAGCGAGGCATAGAGCCGGTCGCCGATGCTCTCGTCCCCACCACCTGCGATTGCGATACCTGCAATCGAGGTGACAAGGCCCACGGGGCCGCCCCACAGGGCGCCTCCTGCAATTCGCGCCTGTGGGCTGATACTGTCACCGGTCATGCCGCGATAGGCTTCGGCGACAACGGGTATGTGCTGGAGAGGGTTCAGCGTGTCGATGAGGTCGCCGAAACTTACCTGACCGCCTTCGGGCGCGCGGCCTTCCCGCCGGGCGGTTTGGAGGTCCGCGAAGGCGGCCGAAGCCAGATTGTGCTTGCCAGGCCGGTACTGAATGCCGATATGGGCTGCGGAGAAGTCTGTCATACCCTTCCGATCAGCAAGCATTGGGCCAGTGACCAATGCGCGGAATTCCGGCCTTTCCGTATTGGCAAACCCGATACGCCCGGCAAAATTTTCCCGCCGGGGCTTCTGGCCCGGTAAACGGCGCCAGCGGGCAGGCCTTCGTTGGTTGACTGGCAGGAGCTGTGGCAGACTCCGCTGGAATGTCATGCGGCCGTGACGGCCTAAAGCGAAAGTCGGATATGGCGAAAAACCCTCCTTCCAAAGGAACAACTCCAAGGGGGCCGGCGATCCCGCTCAAATCCGGGCTTTCCCCGCAGGGATCTTTCCGGCCGACGGTAGGTCTTCCGGCGAGTGCGGGCGGAGGGAGGCCTATGGCCGCAATACCGGGCGGCGCTAAGGGCGCCGGGGCGGCGAATGGTCCGGGAGCGGTCAACCCCGATGACCTCGTGCGGATACTCAAGCTGGGGGGCGCGCATCTGGCCGCGGGGAGGCTCGATCATGCGGGAGCTGCTGCCGGAACAGTGCTCAAGAGCCAGCCCGAAAATCCGGATGCGCTTCATCTGCTGGGGCTCGTGGCTCTAGGCAAGGGACATCCGGACAAGGCGGAACAGCTGATTGCCGCAGCCGCTGCGCGGATGCCGCACCATGTGAATGTCTGGGTCAATCTCGGCAACGCGCAGCGGGACCAGGGCAAGGTCGACGAAGCCCTTCTTTCCTACCAGCGCGCCGAGGCGATGAATCCGGCCTATTCGGATGTCTATCTCGAGCGGGGACAGCTTCATCAGCAGGCCGCTCAGTATCCCGAGGCTCTCGAAAATTTCAGGCGGCTGATCGAGCTTCTCCCGAATGAAGGCACTTCCTACATGCGTGCGGCTTCCGCCGCCACGGATGCAGGCCTTTTCCGTGAAGCGCTGGAGTTTTGCCAGCAGGCCATGGCGCGGCTGAAGCCGGTGCCGGTTCAGATCAAGGCGATACTCGCGACAACCTACGAACGGCTGGGCGATCTGACCGAGGCCGTCGAGTGGGCCGAGGCAGCGCTTGCCGACAATCCGAAAAGCGCCAGCGCGCTCAGAACCTGGTCGAAAGCGCAGAGGCGACTCCGGAAAAAGGACGAAGCGCTTCTTTCCGCGCTGCGGGAGCGGCTCGAAGCCGTCGATTTCGATCGGCTCTCGGCGCCCGAAGCGCGGCTGCTCTTTTCCGAACTTGCCCAGATCTGCGACGAACAGAACGAGGTAGCGCCAGCCTTCGATTACTTCACTCGCATGAACGAGCGTACGCTGGAGTTGCCGGAGCTGAAGTTTGTCGACAAGCGCAAGTTCCTCAATGAGGTCGAGAGTCTATCGGAGCTTCTGGAGGGGGATTTCGTTTCGACCTGGTCGCCTCTACCCGATATCGAAATCGAACCGGGACATGCCGCGCCGCCGGTTTTTCTTGTCGGCTTTCCCAGATCGGGGACGACGCTTCTCGATCAGATTCTCGATGCCCATCCCAATGTCCAGGTTTTCGAGGAATATCCCTTCGTTGGCCGGCTGAAAAAATCGCTTGCCGGCTATCCTGAAATGCTGGCGACCCTGACGGAGGAGGCCAGACAAGAGGCGCGTCAATTCTACTGGTCCGAACTTCGCCGCGAAGGCGCGCGTTTCGAGGATCGCATGATCGTCGACAAGATGCCGCTCAGCCTCGTGCATTCGGGCCTCATTCATCGCATATTTCCAGAGGCGAAGTTCATCTTCGCAATCAGACATCCAGCAGACTGCGTGCTTTCCTGCTTCATGCAGGACTTCGTTCCGAATGGGGCGATGGTCAATTTTCTGACGCTGGAAGGATCTGCGAGATTCTATGACCGCATAATCACTCTTTGGCAGCAATATCGGGAAACCCTGCCGCTGAGGGTTCACGAGGTGCGTTATGAAAATCTCGTCACGGATCTTCGCGCCGAAGTTGAGCCGGTTCTCGACTTCCTTGGTCTGGAGTGGAACGAGGCTGTAAGCGACCCTGCAGCTCATGCCCTGCAGCGCGGTACGATCCGCACACCCTCCTATTCACAGGTAACGCAACCGATTTACTCGAGCTCCAACGAACGCTGGAGGCGTTACGAAGAACAGATCAAGCCTGTTCTCCCTATTCTCGCACCTCATGCCGAACGGCTTGGATACAGGCTCTGAACAGATGAATGGAACAAAGAAAATACTTGTTGTCGACGACGATGACGCTTTGCGCGGTTCGCTCGCGGAGCAGCTTCAGCTGCATGAGGAATTCTCCTGCGCTTCGGTGGCAAGCGGCACGGCCGGGCTCGATTTCGCCCGCGCGCATCATGTCGATCTCGTTCTGCTGGATGTAGGTCTGCCGGATATGGACGGCCGTGAAGTCTGCCGTCTGATGCGTAAGGCGGGGATCAAGGTGCCGATCGTCATGCTTACCGGCGCTGATACGGATTCCGACACGATCCTCGGTCTCGATGCGGGCGCAAACGATTATGTCGCCAAGCCGTTTCGCTTCGGTGTGCTTCTCGCCCGTATCCGTGCGCATCTGCGCAGCCATGAACAGAGCGAAGATGCCATCTTCAAGATCGGCCCTTACTCCTTCCGGCCCAGCGCCAAAATTCTCGTCGATGGTCAGGAAAAGAAGATCCGTCTGACGGAAAAGGAAACCTCGATCCTGAAATATCTCTATCGCGCAGGGTCTAAGGTAGTCGGCCGGGACACGCTGCTTGCCGAGGTCTGGGGATATAACTCGGGCGTCACGACACATACGCTCGAGACACATATCTACCGGCTGAGGCAGAAGATCGAGCAGGATCCGTCCAATGCGGAAATCTTGGTAACGGAGGCGGGGGGCTACCGGCTGGTTCCCTGAAGGGTCAGGCTTTCGCCGTCAACGACAGGCCGACGACCGCGCCGAGCGCCAGCGGCGTACCGATGAGCGCCGCAATGAGAAGGGCACCCGCTCCCCATGTGATTACGGCGATCGCGAGCAGGAGAAGGATATTTATGAGGAACAGGGTGGGGCCGTCGACGCGGTCCATGAGAAGCCTCTCGTTACGCTTTGAAACCGTTCCTCATTTGCCCCGTCGGATGCCTCGATCCAACTGGACCATTCGCCGCAGGGCGTTTCTCAGGCGTCTTCCGGCACCTGTGCGGTCAGGGCATAGGTGGAAACAAACTCCGGCGGCATGCGCGTCGCCCGGCCCGTTTCGATATTGATGCACACAAAGTCGGTGAGGCCGCGTAGAAGCGTCTCTCCCGTCGCCTTGTTCACCATCTGGAAACGCCGGCGAAGCCGGATACGGCCATCGTTCGCCGTGATCCAGGTGCCCACAAGTACGGTTTCGCCCTCGCGGCTCGCTGCGAGGTATTCAAGTTCATGCCGCCGGACGACCATGCCGCGATTGAGGCGCGCATAGCTCTGGAAGTCGAGACCGAGCGCTTTCGAGTGCTCCCACGCGGCCTTCGCCATCCAGGTGAGATAGACCACATTGTTCGTGTGCTGAAAGTCATCGATATGCTGGGGTTCCACCTTCGTCTCGTAGACGAATGGGGAGGGCCAGTCCCAGGCGATTTCGGCTCTCGTCTTGTCCATCTGCGTTCCTTTCCTGCGCCCGTTCTTAGCCTTCCACGCCGAGCCGCGCAAACACGGTACCGGCGACAGGGGCCCAAGGCTCGGCTATCCTAGCCTTCATGAGCCTTGAACCTGTTGTCGCCCTTCTGCAGCGCGTGGACCTTTTTTCAGGTCTCGATCCGGTCCGCCTCGAGGTCGTCGCCTTTACCTGCGAAAGGCGGGAGTACGCGCCGGGAGATACCTTGTTCGAGCCCGGTGAGGAAGCGGACTGCGCCTGGCTGATCCTTCACGGCGAAGCGGCCATGCTTGCCGATCGGGATAACGGTCAGCCTCGCGCGTTGCGGCTTGACACAGGGGACCTCATCGGCGAAACGGCGCTGTTCAATCGCGAAAGGCGACGGACGAGGGTCAGGGCGGTCACGAGGCTTGAGACGCTTCGTATCGGCCGGGATATGTTTCAGCGCCTGCTTGGCGAGTTTCCGGAAATGGCGGGAGCTGTTGCCGCGCGTATCGCCGAACGGCTGGACGATGCGGGAACGGAGCTGCGGGCGCTGCAGTCAAGGCTTGCCCGCAGCGGGAAAATTGGCGGAGAAGAGCCAGAGGGCGGAAAAGATGAGTGATGCGAATCCGGCGGGAGACTGGCCGCCGAATATTCAGGCGGTTTTCAAGCGCATGGCGCCGGCGAGCCGCTATCTCGGGCTCGAAATTCTGGAAGCCGACAAGGAAAACCGTACCGTGAAAGTCGCTTTCAATGCGACTGCGGATCTCTGCAATATGTGGGGCGGTATCCAGGGCGGCATGGTGGCGGCCATGCTCGATGATGTGATGAGCCTTGCCGTCGGCCTCGACCTTGAATGGGGTCAGATTTCGCCGACGCTCGAACTCAAGGTTTCAATGCTGAATGCGGCCCGTCCGGGCCGCATCATCGGAACGGGGCGCGTCATCAAGCGGGGAAAATCCGTAGGTTTCATCGAGGGCGAACTCACCGACGAAGCCAGCGGAAAGCTCCTTGCAACGGGAAGTTCCACCGCGACATTCGTTACGCTTAAAAAGAAGGCCCCAGAAGGAGAGGGCGCTCAGGCGTAAGCATTCTTGTCGAAATAACCTCGAGCTTCCCTGGTCAGATGCGTTTCGAATAGTGCGAAGTGATGACGGATGCCGGCGTTGAGAGCGGCCTTGTCGAGCTTCACAACGCGGCGCGTCTCTCGCAGAAAGCTCGGCCAGTAGCGGATGACCATCCAGATATTGTCGGCAAGCGGCGCCAGTTCGTCTTCAGGCAGATCGAGATGCCCTGCTTCGATCATGTGACGGAAGAAGCGGATGACCATATTGGTCGTCATCTCGTAAATCTGATGGACCCGGTCCTCAAGTTCCGGTGAAGCGCGGCCATATTCGGCCTGGTCCCGATAGAGATACTGATAATTCCACACCTCCTCGAAGACCATGCGATTGAAGAGCGCATAGTTTTCAAGAACCGTCTCCGGAGAAGAGGGAATCGCAAGCCGCTTGTCGATAAGAACGAACAGCGAAAGTTGATGCGCGCTCACCAGGTCGCGTTTGGTGCGGAAGTGGTACCAGAGATTGCCCTCCGATATGCCTACTTCTTCGGAAATCTTCGCAGTGGTCACAGCGTCGTAACCGTTCTCGTTGAAGAGCCGGAGGCTCGTCGCAAGAATCCTGTCCTTGGTCTTGGGTGCCATGCCTTGTCTTTATTCTCGTTTCGGCCCTGCCGCCGCAGGACTGCGCGCCCTTATGCGGGTTTCTTTGTAACTGCCGGGGCGCCGCTTCACAAAGCTGTGATTTTCGTGCTTCGCCAGGGGGCTGTGGATGATCGGGAGCCGAGAGGCTCTCCCCTTGCACGAATAGGGTCGATACCCTAATATAGGGCGACTACCCTAACAAGAACTGCCCCGGATGTCCCCCAATTGTCCGGACGGCGGCGATACCGGTAGGAACCCCAGGAGCGGGCGGCGGGAGGCCCTTCACCCCCGAAAGCTGGCCCCCCAGCTAAAGCCTCAGCGTCGCGATTACCGGCGCGTGATCCGACGCCCGCTCCCACCCCCTCGCATCCTTGCGGACCTTCATATCGACCGGCGCTTCCGAAAGAGCGGGTGTGACCCAGATGTGGTCGAGGCGGCGTCCCCGATCCGCAGCTTCCCAATCCTTCGCCCGGTAGCTCCACCAGGAATAGAGTTTCTCCGTTTCCGGTACGAAGCGTCGCATGACATCGACCCAATCGTGTGAGGCATAGAGCTCGTTCATGAGGTCGACTTCAACGGGTGTGTGACTCACGACCTTCAGAAGCTGTTTGTGCGACCAGACGTCATGCTCCAGCGGAGCGATGTTGAGGTCGCCCACAAGCACCATCCGGTTCTTCGATTTGGTGCGGTGCTTTTCATAGAGGCGAGTCATCTCGCGTATGAAGGCCAGCTTGTGAGCGAACTTCTCATTGATATCCGGATCGGGCTCGTCGCCGCCGGCGGGTACGTAGAAATTGTGGATACGCAAGCCGCCCGGCAGATCGAGATCGGTCGAGATGTGCCGGCAATCACCCTTGCCGCAAAAATCCAGACTTTCCGTCTTCTTGAAGGGAATGCGGCTCAAGGTGGCAACGCCGTGGTAGCCCTTCTGGCCGTGCACGGCGATATGTTCGTAACCTGCCTTGCGAACGTCCTTCCAGGGAAAGGCATCGTTGATGCACTTGATCTCCTGAAGGCAGAGCACGTCCGGCTTTTCCTCCGCAAGCAGCCGCTCGACGAGGTTGATCCGCAGACGAACGGAATTGATGTTCCAGGTTGCGATTTTCAGATCCACGTCTTGTCCGTTTCCTGTCTTGCCGGCCGCAGGGGCTCAGAGGATATTGAAGGTGAGGCCTGCGATGCCGATAGGCCAGCGCCCCCGCGTAAAGAGAGAGAACTTGCGCCGGAACGGATGGTCGTCTCCGGAGCCGGCGATGAGGGAGAGGGCGGCGCCATGCGATGCATGGAGAGCGGCACCTGCGGCGGCATTCAGAAGCTCCTCGTCCTCCACTTCCCAGAAATCGGCTGCTTCGTGAACGGCCGCACGCACGCGCTCGCCGAGCAATGCCGAGACATGGGTCATGGCGATGTTGAGCGCGTCTTCGCTCAAATGGTCGAGTGCTTCGGCAACAAGCGCGGCGCGCAACCCTTCTTCCGCTTCCCAATGGGCAGGATCGATGTCGAGTGTAAGCGCGGCATCGGCGGCCTCTGTCCAGTCGCGCAGACGGGCCGGCTCCGCGTCCGGAAAGCCCAGACCATCGAGATAGGAGCGGGCCAGAGCCTTCTCCTCCCGGTCAAGCGGCCGCCCGAGCCGCGAGAACCACGGCATGTTGATGGCTTCCTCGGCGAAGCGGCGAAGCCCCGCGAGGATCGGAATTTCACTCTCCAGTGCGTCGAGTTCCGCATCGGAGATCAGCAATTGCGGTTCGTGATTGTCGTCAAAGGGCCGGGGCATGTTTCGCACGGTCGGTTGGCGGGAGCCGGGAGCTTAGTCGCTCGGCATGGGCGGGCGAAAGTCCGAAGGGCAAATGCGCGCCACAAAAAAGTTGCGCCCCGCCGGGGGGAGGCGAGGCGCAACCGCGCGTCTTGCGCGTGGCGCCGGGAGGGGAAGACCGGCGCCGTAAGGGGGCTCGAAGCACCGTCGCGGGTGAGCGGGGGGCAGGTCACCCGGGCGGCTTTATTGCTCGGCCCTCATGACCAAGTAGATAGGTCTGGTATGCCGCCGCTTCAATACGGTCTGTTTACAAGTGTTGACTGTAGATAAAGCCCCGTTCTGGGCAGCAAAAATCATTCCAAATCAGTGTGTTAGCTTCGGGGCTGAAGAGCCGGGCACCTGCTGCGTCAAACCGCCGCAAGGTGCCCGGCCGCTTTTCAGGCGACGCCCAGATCCTTCGCCGTCAGGTCGATGCACTTCCGCGCGAGGGCAAAAAGTTCGTCCATCTCTCCTTCGGTGATGGTGAGGGGCGGGCTCAGGACCATCGTGTCGCCGATCGCCCGCATGATGAGGCCGTTCGAGAAACAGTGATTGCGGCAGCGTGTGCCGGCGTCGAGATCGCTCTCGAACTTCGTCCTGTTCTTCTTGTCCTTCACGAGTTCGATGGCGCCGAGAAGGCCGACCCCGCGCGTCTGACCGACAAGCGGGTGATCCGCGAGCTCGGAAAGCTTCTTCTGAAAATAGCTCCCGGTAGCGCCGCCAGCCTTTTCGACGAGCTTCTCCTTCTGCATCAGCTCAAGATTGGCGAGCGCCACGGCGGCGGCCACGGGGTGCCCGGAATAGGTGAAGCCGTGCGACCATTCGTTGTCCGAGTTGAATACGGCGTCGCCGACACGCTTTCCAAGGCCGACAGCGGCGATCGGCTGATAGCCGGATGAAAGACCTTTCGCCATGTTGATCATGTCGGGCTCGATGCCGAACGTGTCCGAGCCGAACCACTTGCCTGTGCGCCCGAAGCCGCAGATCACCTCGTCGACATGGAGCAGAACGTCGTATTTGCGACAGATGCGCTGGATCTCTTCCCAGTAGCCCTTGGGCGGTATGATGAGGCCGCCGGCGCCCTGGATCGGCTCGGCGACGAAAGCCGCGACATTCTCCGCTCCGAGTTCCAGAATTTTTTCCTCGAGGCTGCGCGCGGTCTTGAGACCATATTCCTCGGGCGTCATGTCGCCGCCTTCGGCAAACCAGTCCGGACAGTCGACATGATGGAAACCGGGCAGCGGCAGATCGGCCTGCGGGTGCATGTGAGTGAGGCCGGAAAGAGAAGCCGCGACCATGGTCACGCCGTGATAGGCCTTCTTGCGTGCAATGAAGAGCTTCTTGTTCGGCTTGCCCTGCAGGTTCCAGAAATAGCGGATGATCTTGACCGCGCTGTCATTTCCCTCGGAACCGGAATTGGCGAAGAAGAAGCGGTCGATGCCGGCCGGGCAGACCTCCGCGAGTTTCTCCGAGAGTTCGGCGACATAGGGGTTCGTCGTCTGGAAGAAGTTGTTGTAGTAGGAAAGCTCCTTCAGCGCCTTGTAGCCGGCCTGTGCCAGTTCCTCGCGGCCATAGCCCACCTGCACGCACCAGAGCCCGGCCATGCCGTCGATCAGGCGGTTTCCTTCCGAGTCGTAGAGATAGACGCCCTCGGCATGAGTGATGACGCGCGCGCCTTTGGCGGCGAGGTCCTTGTGCGTGGTGAAAGGGTGGAGGTGATGGGCGGCGTCCATCTCCTGCCAGCGCTTGGTCTGATTTGAAATAGGTGCGGTCTGCGACATTGGTGTTTGCTCCGTGTTCCGAAGGAAAGAGAGATGCGGAATGGCGCGGTTTTTCCATCGAGCATGATCTTGTCCGAAGATCGCCCCTTTCTTTTCACAGGGGACACTTTTCGGGGTCATGCTCTAGCCGCGCCGGAGCGGACTTAAGGGTTGTAGCCGATGCGGGCGCAGAGGATCAGCAGCTCGCGCTTTGCGAGCCGCATCCTTGCGGCAGGTGTGAAGGCATCGCCGGTCATGGGGCGATTATAGGCAAAACCTCGCGGTTTGCCACTATCCGCGCTTCACACATTCAGCAGCAGATGTTCGCGTTCCCAGGCGGAGATAACCTGCTGATAGGCTTCATGCTCGGTCAGCTTCACGTCCATGTAGAGCGTCACGAAATCCTGCCCCAGCACTTCCTTGAGTTCGCTCGCGGTTCTGAGATTGTCCAGTGCGTCGAGGAGATGGCGGGGCAGCGCGTAACGCTTGCTGTCATAGGCGTTGCCCGTCATTTCCTTGGTCGGCTTCAGGTCGTTCACCATGCCGATATAGCCGCAGGCAAGCGAGGTTGCGATGGCCAGGTAGGGGTTCGCGTCGGCGCCCGGCACGCGGTTTTCGACGCGGCGGCCCTGACGCTTTGCCTCCGGCACACGCAGGCCCACGGTGCGGTTCTCATGGCCCCAATGCGTATTGATGGGGGCGGCGTGGTCGCGCACGATCCGGCGGTAGGAATTCACGTTGGGTGCAATAAGCGCCATCGCGTCGGGCAGGAACTTCTGCAGGCCCGCGATGTAGCCAAGGAAGAGTTTCGTGTCCTTGCCCTGCTTGGTCGCGAAGAGATTGTCGCCCGTCTCCGCGCTTACGATCGACTGGTGAATGTGCATCGCGCTGCCGGGCTCGCCTTCATAGGGTTTGGCCATGAAGGTCGCATAGATGCCGTGGCGAAGCGCGGCCTGACGCATGGTGCGCTTGAAGAGGAAGGCCTGATCGGCAATCTCGAGCGGATCGCCGTGATCGAAGTTGATCTCCACCTGCGCTGCGCCCGACTCGTGAATGAGCGTGTCGATATCGAGGTTCTGCGCTTCGCAGAAATCATACATGTCCTCGAAGATCGGATCGAACTCATTGACCGCGTCGATACCGTAGGACTGACGCGCCGTTTCCTGACGGCCATTCGCGCCGACAGGCGGCTCCAGCGGATAGTCCGGGTCGATGTTTTTTGCGGCGAGATAGAATTCGATCTCCGGCGCGACGACGGGCACCCAGCCTTTCTCCTCGAAAAAGCCGATAACGCGCTTCAGGACGTTTCGCGGTGCGATCGGCACGGGCTGTCCGTCGCGGTAGTTCGCATCGCAGATGATCTGCGCCGTCGGCTCGTCATACCAGGGCACGACGCGCACGGTGGCAGGATCGGGGTCCAGAATGATGTCGGGCTCGATGTCGCCGAGGAAATCGCTGTCCACATAGTCGCCGGTCACGGTCTGACCGAAAATCGACTCCGGGAGTTTCAGGGAGCGGTCATTGAGGCCGGAAATGAACTTCCGGGTCGGAATGATCTTGCCGCGCGCGATGCCGGCCATATCCGACACCATGCATTCGACCTCGGTGATGCGGCGGTCTTTAAGCCACTTGATCAGGTCGTCCGCGTTCTCGACCTTGTCTTCCTTCTCGCTGCCCATTGCCATGGGACACCACTCTTTCCTTTTCAGCGTTCGCGGCCGCTGCCTCGCGTACCGCGTCTCCAAAGGCCCGGAAAAGCTTCTGCGATACCGGGTTCTCCCAATATTTCCATTCGGGATGCCACTGCACGCCAAGGGCAAAGCCCTTTGCATCGCGCACCCGTACCGCCTCATATGTACCGTCCGCGGCGCGACCCTCGGCGACAAGACCGTCCGCCAGGCGAGCAATGCCCTGACCGTGCAGGGAGTTTACCTCAATCGTCCGTGTGCCAAGCAGATTTTCGAAAATGCCGCCACCTTCAAGCATGACTTCGTGAGCCGGGCCGTACTGGATGTCCAGCGGATCGTCCTTGTTCTCGCGATGATCCATGCGGGGCTCGAAGCCCGGATCGGAGGGTTCCTCGTGGATGTGCTGGTGCAGCGTGCCGCCATAGGCGACGTTGAGTTCCTGGAAGCCGCGGCAAACGGCAAAGAGAGGCAGGGCGCGGTCCACGCAGGCGCGGATGAGCTTCAGCGTCAGCGCATCGCGCTGGCGGTCGAGCAATACGCCTTCGCGCGGCGGCATGCCGCCATAGAGTTCGGGGTGAACATTCGAATGCGAGCCGGTCAGAAAAATGCCGTCGCAGAGATCGAAGAGTTCGGCGAGATGATCCCTTGCTTCGTCGAAAGGCTCGCGCGGTACCGGCAAGAGAATGGGCTGGCAATCGGCACAGCCGTCGATTGCCGCAATATATTTCTCGCCGACCGCATGAAAGGGATGCGGTCCCAACATCTTCACGTCGCAGGGAATGCCGACGATGGGCCGCCGGCCTGATTTTCGGGTCATGCTGTTTCACAAGTACCACGCCGCCCCTGTCAGCGGTCAAGACAGGCAGCAGCGCTACGGAACGGATGTGTTGAGGATAATAGACGCCCGACGCCCGCGCCAGCGGGGATCAGCGCGAACCGATATCGGGGCGCTGATCGTCGCGCAGGACGAAGAGCGAATTGTCCGCCCGGATTCCGGTTTCGACATTGCGCAGCGCCACCGTCGTCTGCAGGCCCTGAACGTCGGTAACGACCCATTGCCGGAGCTGCATTTTGGGCCGGTCGAAGATCAGCGTGATCTGGCCCGGCGCTTCGCCCGAGCGGTCGGCCAGCGTGACCAGAAGCGAACCCGGCTGTTCCTCCACGTTCAGGACGCGCGCTTCCTCCGCGAGGTCCACATTCTTGCCGAGAATGAGGCTCAGAGGTGTCGATGCGATCGGATAGCGCTGGGCGGCGGCGGAACTGTCCTTTACGGCGACCCATGTTCCATCGGCGACGACGAGCAGGTTCTCGGGCGGTTCATATTCGAAGCGGAGCTTTCCGGGGCGGCGCAGGTAGAACCGGCCTTCGGCGACCGATCCGTCCGGCCCGACCTGCAGGAAATCGCCCTGCATGCTCTCGAGCGATGTGAGATAGGCGCTCGCCTCCGACAGGGCCAGGCGATCTTCCTCGCCGAGGGCGCGCTCTTGCCCGTCAGCCGCCATTTCCGCCGCGGGCTGGGCTTTCGCCGTCGCGCCGCCTGCCGTCAGGAAGGCCACGAAAAGCAGGCCCAATCCGACGAGTGCGGCCGCGAAGAGCATGCGCTGCCGGTAACGGTGATTTTGATCGAGATTACTCATGAAATACATCATGGCCGGCCTTTGTGGCGAAATATGGAGCCCCAGGGGGCCATTTGGCGGCGCGTGGTTAGCAAAGTGTGAAGGCGCGCACGCGCAGGGTTCAGTGGTCGCCGACGAGAACCTCGCGTTTTCCCTGATGGTTCGGCGGGCTGACGACGCCCTGTTCCTCCATCAGTTCAATAAGGCGGGCGGCGCGGTTGTAGCCGATCTGCAGGCGGCGTTGGATGTAGCTCGTGGAGGCGCGCTTGTCGCGCGCGACGATCGCAACGGCCTTGTCGTAAAGGTCGTCGCCGGTTCCGCCACCGCCGTCGAGCGAGAAAGGATCGTCGCCCTGCTCTTCCTCGGCGGTGATCGCTTCAAGATATTCCGGAACGCCCTGCTTCTTCAGGAAGGTCACGACCTTCTCCACCTCGTCGTCCGAGACGAAGGGCCCGTGCACACGGCGGATGCGGCCGCCGCCTGCCATGTAGAGCATGTCGCCCTGCCCGAGAAGCTGCTCGGCGCCCTGCTCTCCGAGAATGGTGCGGCTGTCGATCTTCGACGTTACCTGGAAGGAAATGCGGGTCGGGAAGTTTGCCTTGATGGTGCCGGTGATGACGTCGACGGAGGGGCGCTGCGTCGCCGTGATGATATGGATGCCGGCGGCGCGCGCCATCTGCGCGAGACGCTGCACGGCGGCCTCGATTTCCTTGCCCGCGACCATCATCAGGTCCGCCATTTCATCGACGATGACGACGATGAAGGGCATGGGCGAGAGATCCATCTCCTCTTCCTCGTAGATCGCCTCCCCCGTTTCCTTGTCGAAGCCCGTCTGCACCGTGCGGACAAGAACTTCGCCACGTTCGTTCGCCTCGGTCACACGCGTATTGTATCCGTCGATGTTCCGTACACCGACTTTCGACATCTTGCGGTAGCGGTCCTCCATCTCCTTCACGACCCATTTGAGCGCGACAACAGCCTTCTTCGGTTCCGTCACCACGGGGGCGAGAAGATGGGGGATACCGTCATAGACGCTGAGTTCCAGCATCTTCGGGTCGATCATGATGAGCTTGCACTGCTCGGGAGAGAGCCGGTAGAGGATCGACAAGATCATCGTGTTGATGCCGACCGACTTGCCAGAACCCGTCGTGCCCGCGATCAAGAGGTGCGGCATGCGGGCGAGATCGGAGAGCACGGGCTCGCCGCCGATATTCTTGCCGAGCGCGAGCGAAAGCTTGGAATTCGAGTTCTCGTATTCCTGCGTTTCGAGAAGTTCGCGCAGATAGACCATTTCGCGGCGCGCGTTCGGCAGTTCGATGCCGATGGCGTTGCGGCCCGGTACGACCGCGACGCGCGCCGAGACGGCGCTCATCGATCGGGCAATGTCGTCGGCGAGCGAGATCACACGGGACGATTTGATGCCGGGCGCAGGTTCGAGCTCGTACAGCGTGACGACCGGGCCAGGCCGCACCGAAATGATTTCACCCCTGATGCCGAAATCGTCCAGCACGGATTCGAGGAGCCTTGCATTCTGTTGCAGCGCCTCGTCGGTCAACTGGGCGGAAACCCCCGTCCCCTTCGGCTTTGTGAGCAGGCTGAGCGGCGGAAGCTGGTAATCGCCCGCCGGTTCGAGCGGCAGTTTCGGCTGCGCCTCGCGGGCGGCGCGTGCCGAGGGTTTCGAAGGTTTCGTCAGGCTCCGGTTCACGCGCGGCGCGGGCTTTTCCGCCAGTGTCGGCTCGACGCGTTCCTGCCGTTCCTGGCGTGCTTCGCGGCGGCGGGTGCGCCGTTCGCTCACGCTCTCTTCATCGCTACGGCGTCCAAATTCGCCAAGCCGTCCCTGACGTGCCGCTTCGATTTCCTCTGCAGATAGCGGCGCATAGTCGCCCCGCCGCAACAGGCGGTCGGCGGCGTCGCTCAGCCGGTCGCTTACCGCCCAGGCGAGGATGCGAAGCCGGCTCGGTTCGACATCGGGACGGCGTGGGCGCGACGTCGTTTCTTCCGGGCTTTCCCGGCGGCGCGCACGGGCGCCGCCCGTATAGCGCTGCTCCTCAATCTCTTCCTCTTCCCCTCCCCTGAAGTTGCGGAGCCGGTCTGCGGCGGCGCGCAGATCGGCAAGCGAAGTGTCGGTAGCAAAGAGCGTGAGGAAGAAGGCGAACGGCAGGATGATCAGCGCCGTCAGCGTATAGGCCGCGGCCTCGCCGGTCAGTGGCGCGAAGAGGCTGAGGCCGAGTGCGGCAAGCGCCTCGCCGAGAACGCCGCCGAGGCCGAGCGCAAGCGGCCAGAATGTGAAGCGAGGCAATGCACCCAGAAAGGCGGCGGCGGCGAGTGTCGCCGCAAGCCATGCCGCGACCCTGAAGACGATGTGAGAGGAGATCCTGTGCGAGAAGGCGCGAATGCCCCAGACGAGCGGCGGCAGGAGCAGGAGGATGGATGCAAGGCCCAGCGTCTGCAGGAGCACATCCGCGACATAGGCGCCCGGCAGTCCCATCCAGTTCTCGGGCGCGCGTGTCGTTGCGTTGTTGAGGCTCGGATCGTCGGCCGACCAGCTCATGACGGCAAGCAGGCCGAAGCCCGAGACGAGCATCAGCAGGACACCCGCCGCCTCCACGACACGGCGCAGGAGGAAGTCGTTTACTGCCGGCGGCAGATAGCTCAGTGGATTGACGAGCCATCGTCTCACGCGCTGCACCCTCCGATCGCCCCTCGGGGCCTGCCGCTTCCGCGAAGCGGTTCCGGATTTCGTTGCCGTCTTCTTGCGCGCCGTTTTGGCCTTGCCCGACCGGCTTTCCTTTGCGGAGGAACCGATCACAGAACCTCCGCGATGCGCGCAAGCGCTTCTTCGGTTTCGGCCTGCCCGTCCACAAGCGCAACCCGGATATAGGCCTTGCCGGGATTGCCGCCCGGACCGTAAGGCGAATCTTCGCGCGAGAGATAGGCGCCCGGCAACACTTTCACGCCGCCCTTCGCCCACAGATCGCGCGCTGCCCGTTCGCCATCGCCCACATCGAGCCAGAGAAAGAAGCCGCCGGGAGGCCGGTAGAAGCCGAAGCGGTTGCCGAGAACGCGCTCGGCGGCGTCGATTTTCGCGCGGTAGAGATCCCGGTTCGCGGCCGCGTGTGCGTCATCGTTCCAGCAGGCGGCCGAGGCGGCCATGAGCGGCAGCGGCACCTGCGGAGAGGCGATATTGCGGAAGTTCCGGAAGCGCTGCATCAGCCGGGCCTCGCCCGCACAGAAGCCGGAGCGCAGTCCCGGCAGGCTCGAACGCTTGGACAGCGAATGGAAGACGATGATGTTCGCGAAGGGGTCGCCCTCCCCGGCCTCCATCGCGAGTGCTGCTTCAAGCGCGCCTGCGGGCGGTTCGCGGTCATAGATGTCGGCATAGCATTCGTCGATCGCGAGCGTGATGGAGTGGCGCCGGGCGAGCGCGATCAGGCGCTTCAGATAGTCGAGGCTCGCGACCGCCCCTTGCGGGTTTGCCGGGCTGCAGAAATAGATCATGGCCGTGCGTGCGAGCAGTTCTTCCGGCAGGGCCTCGAAATCGGGCATGAAGCCGGTTTCGCGGGTTGCCGCGATGTAGACGGGTTCCGCCCCCGCCGCCAGCGCCGCCGCCGCGTAGCATTGGTAGAAGGGGTTCGGCATGAGGATCGCCGGGCGCCTCCCGGCCTTTTCCGGCGGCGTCGCGACCTGGGCAATGTTGAAAAGCGCCTCGCGTGTGCCGTTCACCGGCAGGATCTGTGTTTCCGGGTCGAGAGCACGGCCCGTGCCAATGGCGTCGGCAATGCCGAAACGCCGGCCAAGCCAGCTTGCCGCGGCATTCCGAAAGTCGGGCGTGCCAATGATCGGTGGATATTTGCCGAAAAGCGCGGCATTCCGGGAAATTTCTTCCATAACGAAGCCCGGAAATGGGTGTTGCGGCTCGCCCAGCGACATGATGAGCGGCGGCTTGCCCGGCTCGATGCCCTCGATCAGCGCATTGAGACGCGGAAAGGGACTGTCCGGCAGGCTGTCGAAGCGGGAGGAGGGGCTCGCCGTCATGGGATTCGCGCAAGGTCCTGTGGCGCACCGGAACCGCCAAACAAGATATGCGGGACCGGGATAAGCGGAACGGCGCGATCTTAGCTTCCGGGGACGGACCGGTCCAGTCACGTTAACCGATCCGTCCGGTGGAAAAAGCTGTGGAATTCCCGCGCCTTATCCACAGAATCGCAAGCAGCCATTTAACGAAACCTTAAAAGTGGCCGGACGGGCGGCCCCTCTTTCGGTTCGAAGCGCCTCAGCGCGGCGGAATATCGGCTTCCGGATTGGCCCCGATCCTGTGAATCGAAAGGTCGGCGCCCCGATGCTCTTCCTCCTGGCCGAGCCGGAGGCCGACCGAGACCTTCAGGAGCCCGTAAACGGCAAAGCCGGCAAAGCCAGCGTAGAGGGCGCCGGCCAGCGAGCCGATGAGCTGGCTCATGAACGAAACGCCGCCGAGGCCGCCGAGTTCGGCAAGGCCGAAAATACCCGCGGCAATGCCGCCCCACAGCCCGCAAAGGCCGTGGAGCGGCCAGACGCCCAATACGTCATCGATCTTGAAGCGGCGCTGAGAGGCCTCGAACATCACGACGAAGAGAACGCCCGCGACGGCGCCAACGACGAAGGAACCGGCGGGATGCATGACGTTCGAGCCCGCACAGACGGCAACGAGACCGGCGAGGGCACCGTTATGGATGAAGCCCGGATCGTTCCGTCCGGCCACAAGCGAGGCGAGAATCCCGCCCACCATGGCAAGAAGCGAATTGATGGCGACAAGACCGGACACGCCTTCGAGCGACTGGGCGGACATGACGTTGAAGCCGAACCAGCCGACGCAAAGGAGCCAGGAACCGAGTGCCAGCCAGGGGATCGACGAGGGCGGGAAGCCGACGAGCTTTCCTTCCTTCGTGTAGCGGCCGTTGCGGCGTCCGAGCAGGATCACCGCGCCGAAGGCGAGCCAGCCGCCGACTGCGTGGACGACGATCGAGCCCGCGAAATCGTTGAAGGGCGCGCCGAAGCTTTCTTCAAGCCAGGCCTGAAAGCCGAAGTTCCCGTTCCATACCAGGCCTTCGAAGAAAGGATAGACGAGGCCGACGATGATCGCCGTCGCCATGGCCTGCGGCCAGAAACGGGCGCGTTCGGCGATGCCGCCCGAGATGATGGCGGGGATCGCGGCTGCGAAGGTGAGCAGGAAGAAGAATTTCACGAGCGTGAGGCCCTGTGGGGCGAAATCCGCTCCTTCCATCGCTTCCGCGCCGCTCAGTACGGCGGCGTTGACGAAGAAGTTCACGCCATAGGCGACCATGTAGCCGACGAGAAAATAGGCGACGGTCGATACGGCGAAATCGGCCAGGATCTTGACCAGCGCATTGACCTGGTTCTTGTGACGCACCGTGCCGACCTCGAGAAAGGCGAAGCCGGAGTGCATTGCGAAGACGAGAATCGCGCCCATCAGGATGAAAAACACGTCGGCGCCCGCGCCTGACGAGGCGCTGGCGGTTTCAATCGCGTCCATGAAGAGGTCTCCCTTTCCTTGCCACCACGCATCCGGCGGCTGCTTCGCCTTTTCCGGATGCTTCCCCCGCTTTGCCTATTCGGACATGCGGCCTGATTATTCAGCGGTCTGCACAATCAATATGCATGCCAGCATGGAGCCATTCGAGCGGTGACGGCGGATCAAGGACTTAGCGGCGCGCGATACGTGCAATGGCGACGAAGGTTCATCCTTCTGCCTATCAATTGGTCCCTGTTTTGAGGCAACAGGTCTAATTGTTGTGCAGAATTGTCTTTGTCAGCCATGCGCCATTTCATCGGGCGAGGCAAAAGCCGGAGGAATAAAAAAGAGCCCGCAGAGGGGATCTGCGGGCTCCAGTGACGCCGTGAACACCTGGAAGTGGTGGCAATGGGTTCACGGCCGTGGGAGAGAAGCGGGGCCCGAGGGAGGCCCCGCTCCGAGAGATGCTTGTCAGCTCGCGGTGAACTCCGGATAGGCTTCGACGCCGATCTCGGCCTTGTCGAGACCCATCATCTCTTCCTCTTCCGAGCAGCGGATGCCGATCGTGAAGCGGAGCGCCAGCCAGAGCACGAGGCTCGTCACGGCGACGAAGATGCCGATGGAGATCACGCCCGTCGCCTGGACGGCGAAGGAGGTGTCGCCATTGGTCAGCGGAACCGCCATGGTGCCCCAGATGCCGCAGAAGAGATGGACCGGGATCGCACCGACGACGTCGTCGATGTGGAGCTTGTCGAGAAGCGGAACCGTGAGGACCACGATCACGCCGCCGATGGCGCCGATGCCGAGTGCCCAGCCAAGCGTCGGCGCGAGCGGTTCGGCAGTGATGGAGACGAGACCCGCCAGAGCGCCATTTAGCGCCATGGTGATGTCGACCTTCTTGTAGAGAAGCTGCGTGAGAAGCATCGCCGCAACCACGCCGCCTGCGGCAGCCATGTTGGTGTTGATGAAGATCGTCGAGACGGCATTCGCATCCGCAACCGTGCCCAAAGCGAGCTGGGAAGCGCCGTTGAAGCCGAACCAGCCGAGCCAGAGGATGAAGGTGCCGAGCGTAGCGAGCGGCATGGAAGAGCCCGGCAAAGCGTTGACGCCGCCGCCCTTCACGTACTTGCCGATGCGCGGTCCGAGGATGAGTGCGCCCATCAGCGCGGCCCAGCCACCCGTCGAATGCACGATTGTCGAACCGGCGAAGTCGGAAAAGCCCATTTCGCTGAGCCAGCCGCCGCCCCACTGCCAGGCGCCCTGGATCGGGTAGATGATGCCGGTCAGAACGACAGTGAAGAGGAGGAACGGCCAGAGCTTGATGCGCTCGGCGAGCGTGCCCGACACGATCGATGCGGCGGTGGCCACGAAGACGACCTGGAAGAACCAGTCCGACGCGGAGGCATAGCCCGTGCCGTCGGCTGCGGCGCCGGCGGAATCGTCCACGCCCCAGAGCGAGATCGAGCCGAAATAGCCGCCGTCCACGCCCGAATACATCAGGTTGTAGCCGACGAGGTAGTACATGATGGTCGCGATCGCGAAGAGCGAGATGTTCTTCGTGCACTGCATCGCGACGTTCTTGGAGCGGACGAGGCCCGCTTCAAGCATGGCGAAGCCGGCTGCCATCCACATGACGAGGAACCCGCCAATCAGGAAGAGCAGCGTATTGAAAATATAGGCCGTTTCCGGCGCAGTCAGCGTGAACGCTTCTTCGGCTTCCTGCGCGAAAGCAGGCGCCGACATGGCCAGCACGGCGAGCCCCGCCATCCCCGCCAAGCGTGTATATCGTCCAGTCTTGGTCATCGTTCCTCTCTCGTTAGAGGGTTGCCTTCCCCAGTCAACGAAAGCCTTTAGTCCGTACAGGGACTAAAGTGCTTCCGCATCCGTTTCGCCGGTGCGGATGCGCAGCACCTGCTCGACGGAAATCACGAAAATCTTGCCGTCGCCGATCTGGCCGGTCTTGGCGGCACCGCTGATAGCGGAGACGACGCTGTCGGCCTGATCGGTCGAAACGACCACTTCAATCTTGAGCTTGGGCAGGAAGTTCACCGCGTACTCCGCGCCGCGATAGATTTCGGTCTGACCCTTCTGACGGCCGTAGCCTTTCACTTCTGTCACGGTCAGGCCCTGGACGCCGATCGCCGTAAGAGCTTCTCGGACTTCGTCCAGCTTGAATGGCTTTATGATCGCCATAACGAGCTTCATTTGAGTTTCCTCTTTTTCTGCCGTCGGAATGGCCTCTTGCCGCCGACGTTCTGTCCGCCCGGTCCCAGCGCCGCCTCGAGGCGTGAAGCGGGCGTCCGGGCTCAAGCGCTCTCCTACAATCAAGAACCGTGCCGCGACCGCGAAGCGGAGAAATGTCCGGGAATCGCTGCGAAACGGGCGGTCCTGCGGCAGATGTTGTGGCGCCGCGTCATGCTCCGCGGAGCATCTGCACAGATGACTGCACCTCGATGCACAAAATCTGTGCAACCGCTTTCTGAACAGTCAGCCCACGGATGTATGTGCGGCAGAGAAGATGTTTCGCGAATCGCCCGTCCGCCGAGCGGATAGCGGTTGACGGAAGACAATAAAAAAGGGCGCCCGCAGGCGCCCTTTTCGTGAGTGTGTAACTCGCTCAGTGGATCACTTCACCATGCTGGCTGATGTCGAGACCTTCGACTTCTTCCTGCGGCGTGACACGCAAGCCAAGGAAGATCTTCGTCACCATGAGCAGGACGAAAGTGGCGATGCCGCTATAGATGATGGTAGCGACAATGCCCTTGATCTGCACGCCGACCTGACCCCAGTTTCCGTCGATCGCACCGAGAGGTGCATCGGCGCCCGTAATAGCGGCTGTCGCAAAGACGCCGGTGAGCACAGCGCCGACAATGCCGCCAACCGCATGAACACCGAAGACGTCGAGTGCATCGTCATAGCCGAGCGCCCGCTTGAGGCTCGTGGAGGCGAAGTAGCAGATCACGCCCGATCCGAGGCCGATCCACAGGGCGCCCATCGGATCGACGAAGCCCGCGGCCGGCGTGATCGCAACGAGGCCGGCGACGGCGCCGGTCGCAAGGCCGAGCAGCGTCGGCTTGCGGTGCATGATCCATTCCACGGCCATCCAGGAAACCGCGGCGACCGCAGCGGCGATCTGGGTGACGGCCATTGCCATGCCCGCGCGCCCGTCGGCCGCAAGCTGCGATCCTGCGTTGAAGCCGAACCAGCCGACCCAGAGGAAGGCGGCGCCGATCATGGTCAGGACGACATTGTGCGGCGCCAGGTTCTCCGTGCCAAAGCCCTTGCGGGGGCCGAGCACGAGACAGGCGATCAGACCGGCGATACCCGCATTGATGTGCACCACCGTGCCGCCCGCGAAGTCGAGAACGCCGTCCTGTCCGAGGAAACCGCCGCCCCAAACCCAGTGACAGACCGGTGCGTAGACGAAGATCGACCACAGGACCATGAAGAAGATCATGCTGGAGAACTTCATGCGATCCGCATAGGCGCCGGTGATGAGCGCCGGTGTGATGATTGCGAAGGTCATCTGGAACATCATGAAGACGCTTTCCGGAATGGTGCCGGAAACGGCGTCGACGCCAAGGCCAGAGAGGAAGAGATTGTCGAGGCCGCCGATATAGGCGTTCATCGCGCCGCCATCACCGAAGGCGAGCGAGTAGCCGATCACCATCCAGACGACCGTCATGATCGCTGCGAGGGCGAAATTCTGCGCCGTCATTGCGACCACGTTCTTCTTCCGGACCATGCCGCCGTAGAAGAGCGCGAGGCCGGGGATCGTCATCAAGAGAACGAGCGCCGTCGAGGTGAGCATCCAGGCGGTATCGCCGCTGCTGATCGCGGGCGCTTCTTCCTGTGCGAAGGCGGTTCCCGCCGTCGCCAGAAGGCCGAGGGAAGCCGCCGCCATGCCGAGCGCACCGCTCCGGGCGAACCCCCATGCTTTATTGCTGGTCATAGGTCTCTCCAAATTATGCGCCGGGATCGAGCTTCCGGCTTTTTCCGCGCGGCCTGTCCGTCTCCCGGCGGACATGGGGTCCTGCGCTTGGTAAATGCTTCTCAAGAAGCGTGCCGGAGCTGGCGATTTTCGCTATCCCCATGAAATATCGATGAATTTCTGCTCTCAATCTGCCGCCCACGGCGGCATTGGCAATAATAAGCGCACAAATTATGTGCAAGAAATAATATTTGACCAATTTTTATGCGATCTGCTTTCGCAGAGTCAGCCATGTTGGGCAGGAAGATCGAAAACAGGGCAGTATCGTTCGGGTTTCCCGCCCGCAGCGCTTCGGATAGTCTTGACGGTAAAAAGGCGGAGCAGCGCTCCGCAAAATGACGGCGCGTTGTGCGCACTTCAGAGGGACGGGGAGGTCCATGGCGGAAATGGCAAAGAAGTGGCCTGTTGCGGTTAATGCCGTGGCGGGTCTGGCGCTGGCCGGATTCATCGGCTGGCAGTTCATCGGCAGCGGTTCGGGCAGCATGGAAGAGACTGCGCCCCTGGCCGAGGCTCCCGCGGCCGAAAGCGAAGCGGCTCCGGATGTTCCCGTTCCCGCGACGAAAGCCGAAGGCGCGGTTGGCGTCGATGGCGAGCGCATCGCCAATGCGGACAGCGAGCCCGGTAACTGGCTCGCTCACGGCCGAACCTATAACGAGCAGCGCTTCTCGCCGCTCGACCAGATCAATGACGGGAATATCGGGGAGCTTTCGCTTGCCTGGTCGCTCGACACCGACACGACGCGCGGTCTCGAGGCGACGCCGATCGTTGTCGACGGCACGATGTATCTCTCGCTCAACTGGGGCATCACCATCGCGGTCGATGCGAAGACGGGCGAGGAGCTCTGGCGCTTCGATCCGGAAGTGCCGGGCGAATGGGGCCGCTATGGCTGTTGCGACGTCGTCAATCGCGGCGTCGCGGTCTGGAAAGGCCGCGTCTATACGGCGAGCTTCGACGGCCGCTTGTTCGCGCTCGACGCGAAAGACGGATCGGTCGTCTGGGAGGTGAACACCGTTCCCGGACCGCCCTATACCATCACCGGCGCGCCGCGTGTGTTCAACGACAAGGTCGTGATCGGCAATGGCGGCGGCGAATATGGCGTGCGCGGCTACATAACCGCCTACGACACCGAGACCGGCGAGCAGGCCTGGCGCTTCTACACGGTTCCGGGCGATCCCTCCCTGCCGGTCGAGAATCCCGAACTCGAAGCCGCGATCCCGACCTGGAAGGGCGGCGAGTGGTGGAAAGTCGGCGGCGGTGGAACGGCCTGGGACTCGATGGTCTTCGAACCAGAGACGAACACGCTTTATGTCGGTACCGGCAACGGTTCTCCCTGGACGCGCGAAATCCGCTCGCCCGGTGGCGGCGACAATCTCTATCTCTCGTCGATCCTTGCGCTCGACGCGGATACGGGCCGCATGAAGTGGCATTACCAGACGACGCCCGGCGACAACTGGGACTACACCGCGACGCAGCCGCTGATGCTCGCCGATATCGAGATCGAGGGCGAGACGCGCAAGGTCATCATGCAGGCGCCGAAGAACGGCTTCTTCTACGTGCTCGACCGCACGAATGGCGAGCTCATCTCGGCGGAACCATTCTCGACGGTTACATGGGCAAGCCATGTCGATCTCGAGACCGGGCGGCCTGTGGAGACGGGAGAAGGCGAGTATGGCGACCGCACGGCCTTCGTGCTGCCTTCGGCAAACGGCGCGCATAACTGGCACCCGATGGCGTTCAGCCCGGAAACGGGGCTCGTCTATATTCCGACGCAAGACATCGCCGGCATCTATTCGCTGTCCGAACAGTGGAAGGAGAAGGGCGAATTCACGCCGAAGAAGAACTGGTGGAACACCGGCATCGACTGGACGGACTATATCGACGCGATCAACGCCTTGCCGGAAATCCCGATGGAGAAGGGCTATCTCAAGGCCTGGGATCCGGCGACCGGCGAAGTGAAATGGCAGGCGGAATATCCCGCGCCGCTCAATGGCGGTGTGCTCGCCACGGCGGGGAACCTCGTCTTCCAGGGAACGGCCGACGGCTATTTCCATGCCTTCAAGGCCGATACGGGCGAACGCGTCTGGTCGCAGCGTATCCAGACCGGCATCGTTGCGGCGCCCGTCACCTATATGGTCGATGGCGAGCAATATGTATCCGTGCTGGCAGGCTGGGGCGGCGTCAACATCGTCTCGGGCGATGCGCGGACGTCGGCCGCCGCGAAATTCGGCAATGACGGGCGGCTGCTGACCTTCAAGATCGGTGGAGGCGAGGAACTGCCGGAGCTTGCGATGCTCGACCAGTCGATCCCGGAATGGCCGGCGCTTACGGCTTCCGAGGAGACTGTCCGCAAGGGCGAGATCGGGTATGCGACCTATTGCATGCTCTGCCATGGTGCGCTGGCGATCTCTCCGGGCGTGACGCCAGACCTGAGGCGCATGGGCGAAACCACGCGCGAGCATTTCCAGGACATCGTTCGCGGCGGCATTCTTTCCGACAATGGCATGGCGAGTTTTGCCGACCATCTCTCGGAAGAAGACGTCGAGGCGATCAAGGCCTATATCCAGAAGCGGGCGCTGGAAGACCGCGCCAGGCAGCAGCCGGTGAACTGACCGGTCCGCAACGGCTGGAACAAAAGCCCCGGAGGAAACTCCGGGGCTTTTTCTTTCAGTGCAGGACGAGCTCCACGGCGTGCGCAAGCGAAAGAAGCTTTTCCTCCGTATGCGGAGGAGACTGCAGCATGAGCCCGATGGGAAGTCCGTTGTCGTCCCGGCCACAAGGAAGCGTGATCGCGCAGAGGCCGAGCTGGTTGCCGATGGTCGTATTGCGCAGCGCCATCCGGTTGGCGCGGCCGTAAGGCTCGCCGCCGGGCTCGAGTTCTGCTATGGGCGGCGGCGCAATGGCGACCGTCGGCATGATGACGGCGTCGACGCCAGCCGTTGCGGCGAGATAGCGCGCTGCGATTTCCTTCCGCTTCAGGTCCGTGCGGATGATGTCTCCGGCGGAAAGCTTTTCGCCCGCCATCACACGCTCGAATACGGGGCGGTAGATCATCGCTTCGTTCTCAGCGAGCATGCCGCCCCATTGCGCATAGGCCTCGGCGACGAGACGGCTTCCTTTCGGGTCCCAGGCGAGCGCATGGATCTCGTCGAGTTCGGGCAGGGGATGTTCGACGATCCTCACGCCCGCCTTCACGAGGCGGCGGATCGCGGCTTCAAGCGCATTTGCGATCTGCGGTTCCACGCCTTCCCAAGCGATGCCTCCCGGCAGCCAGAGCGATGCACGGCCCAGCATTGAAGGTTCGACGGGCCTTGCCTCACGCCCCTCCAGAAGGGCGAACAGGGCGGCTGCATCCGCGACATCTCTGGCAAGCGGTCCGACCGTATCGAATGTCGGCGAAAGCGGGACGGTGCCCCCAAGCGGCAGGCGGCCCGCCGTGGTCTTGAGCCCGACAAGTCCGTTCCAGGCGGCGGGGATGCGGACCGAGCCACCGGTGTCCGTGCCGATAGCGCCCGCCGCGAGCCCTGCGGCGACCGAGACACCCGCTCCGGCAGAGGAGCCGCCCGGCACACGCTCGATCTTGCCGTCATGCGGATTGGCCGGTGTGCCGAATTTCGGATTGATGCCGAGGCCGGAAAAGGCGAGCTCGGTCATGGTCGTCTTGCCAAGGCAGACCGCTCCCATTCGCGTCGCCCGGGCGAGCGCCTCCGCGTCGTTCTCAGGCACACGGGTTTTCAGCGGGAGCGATCCTCCCGCCGTTGCCTCGCCCGCCACATCGAAGAGGTCCTTCCACGAAAGCGGCACACCGTCGAGCGCATGGCGGCGCAGCCCCCGTGACGCGCGCTCCGCCGCGGCCTCGGCTTCCGCTCTCGCGCGCCTTTCAAGCAACGTCACATAGATGCGGCGGTCGGGATCGTGCAGCGCCGCCCGCTCCAGGAAATCCTCCGTCACCTCGCGCGGGTCCGCCTTGCCCTCCTCGAAGGCGCGGCCAAGCGCGAGCGCGGTCATGTCGGCAAAGCTCATCTCTCTATCTCCCTATTCCGGGGCGGAGACTAGGCGGGCATGGGCCCTGCGTCCATCCGGCGCTTGCCTTCAGGCCCCTTCCGGCCGATCTTCCTTCTCATGACTGAAAGACCGGATAGCGACATTCTCATCGTCGGCGGCGGGCTTGCGGGGCTTCCCCTCGCACTTGCCTGCGCGCAAGGCGGGCTCACCGTGACCGTGGTCGATGCGCTCGACCCGGCGACCGCGACGGACGCGAAATTCGACGGGCGCGTCTCCGCCATCGCCTTTGCCTCCTGCCGCATGTTCGACCGGCTCGGCGTCACGCAGCATCTCAAGGGCCAGATGCAGCCCATCAACGACATCATGGTGTCGGACGGGCGCGTGCGAGAGGGGGCCTCTCCCTTCTTCCTGCATTTCGATCACAAGGAGATCGGCGACGAGCCCCTCGGTAATCTGATCGAGAACCGGCACATACGCATCGCCCTGCAAAAGACGGTGGAAGCCGAGCCGCGCATCCGCCTCATCGCGCCGCAAAGCGTGAAGCATGTCGATTACGGTTCGCAGGTCACGGCGACGCTTGCCAATGGCGACAAGGTGACCGCGCGTCTTTGCTTCGCGGCGGACGGGCGCTCATCGCCGACGCGCGAGGCGGCGGGCATCAAGACCATCGGCTGGGACTATGGCCAGACCGGCATCGTCTGCACCGTGGAGCACGAGCTTCCGCATGAAGGCGTCGCGCAGGAATATTTCCTCCCCGGCGGGCCCTTCGCCATTCTACCGATGGTCGGCAATCGCTCCTCGCTCGTCTGGACCGAGAAGACGGCGGACGCGAGAGCGATACTCGCACTCGACGACGCTGCCTTCGCCGAGGAGATGCAGGCGCGCTTCGGCGACTATCTCGGGGCTTGTACGCCGGTCGGCCCGCGCTGGTCCTACCCGCTCACGCTCCAGCTCGCGCGCGACTATGTGCGGCCGCGCCTTGCCCTTGTTGGCGACGCGGCGCATGGCATTCATCCGATTGCGGGGCAGGGGCTCAATCTCGGGCTTCGCGATGTCGCGGCGGCGGCGGAAGTGATCGTCGATGCCGCGCGCCTCGGCCTCGATATCGGTTCGCTCGATGTGCTGGAGCGCTATCAGCGCTGGCGCCGCTTCGACAATGTGGCGCTGTCGCTGCTGATGGACGGGCTCAACCGTCTCTTCTCGAACGACATTGGCCCCGTGCGCCTTGCGCGCGATCTCGGTCTCGGTATCGTGCAGCAGATCGGGCCGGCGCGGCGTTTCTTCATGCGCCATGCGGGCGGCGTCGTCGGCGACCTGCCGCGATTGCTCAAGGGCGAGGCGGTGTGAGCCTCACTCGCGGGAGAGCCCTTCGCGGGCGAGTGCCGTGAGATAGTCCGTCCAGATCTTCTCGCTGTCGCGACCGAGGCGGTAGAGCGTCTCCCAGGTATAGAGCCCTGTGTCGTGGCCATCGTCGAAGACGATGCGCAGCGCATAATTGCCGACGGGTTCGAGTGCCGTGATGGCGACATTGGCCTTGCCCGGCACGGTCTTCTTCTGTCCCGCGCCGTGGCCCTGAACCTCGGCCGAAGGGCTTTCCACGCGCAACAGCTCCGCGGGCAGGCGAAAGCGTGCACCGTCGTCGAACTCCACTTCGACAACGCGCTCCTTGCGCTTCAGGCGGATGTCCGTCGGCCAGGGACTCGCGTCAGTCATCGTCGAGGGAACGCGCTTCGTCCGTCAGCATGATCGGAATGCCGTCCCGGATCGGAAAGGCGAGGCGGGCCTTGTCGGAGATGAGCTCCTGCCGCTCGCGGTCGAAACGCAATGTCGTTTTCGTCACGGGGCAGACGAGAATTTCAAGAAGCTTCGGGTCCACTTCCACTTTCGGCGCTCGCGCGCCTTCCTGCATTTCCGTCATCTCGTTCTCTCGTCTTGCCGCCGTGCTACTGCACGGTCGTATCGTTGGGGGAAAGTTCCTGCAGCGCCTTTTCGGTGAGCGCGATCAGCATCTGGTTGCGGTCTTCCAGCGTCTTCGCCTCCAGCAGCGCCTGCTTCTCGCGCGGTCCGTAGGGGCTGATCGTGCAGAGCGAGTTCACCAGCGTCTCGTTCGACGAAAGCCTTATCGCGCGCCAGTCGGCCTGCAGCTCGTGCGTTTCCAGATACTCCTTCAGGATCTCGAGCAGCCGTTCGCGGCTCACCTCGTCCTGGCCGTATCCCGCGACGAGGTCGTCGGCGAATTCGCTCCAGTTCACCTCGCATTGCCGGTAGGGCGTTACGGCAGCAAGTTCGCGTTCGATACGGAAGCGCGAAATGCCCGTCAGCGTTATCACGATGCGCCCGTCGCCCGTCTCCGCGAAGGAGGTGATGCGTCCCGCGCAGCCGATCGCGCAGAGAGGCGGCGTCTTGCCCGCTATCTGCGAAGCGAGAATCGCCTCGTCGCCGTCGGGTTGCACCATGCCGATGATGCGCTCGCCGCGCAGCGCATCGTCCACCATCTTCAGATAGCGCGGCTCGAAGATGTTGAGCGGCAATTGCCCGCGGGGCAGCAATATCGCGCCGGCGAGCGGAAAGACGGGGATCGTCCCCGGCAGGTCCTCCACGCTGCGATATTGATCCGTGAGCCCCATATCCCTTGTCCTAGCTGAAAAGGATCGACGATAGGCGGCGGCGCCCCGAGAGCGTCGCCTCGTGCTTCGGGCCATAGGCGTCGAAAAGTTCGACAAGCTGCTTGCGGGCCGCCTGATCGTTCCAGTTGCGGTCGTATTCGACGATGATGAGAAGTTCGTCCACCGCGCCTTCCTTGTCGCCGCGCGCATTGAGGGCCATGGCGAGGTCGAAGCGCGCCTGATGATCCTTCGGATTGGCGTCGAGCTTTGCCCTCAACTCCTCGATGTCGCCAAGGTCGCCCGCCTTTTCGGCCAGCGAGAGGGCGGCTTCGGCGGCGGCGAAGTCGGGATCGTTGCGCCCGTCGGGCCGGACCAGCGAAAGCGTCTGGCGCGCGCGGTCTAGATCGCCCGCATCGATATAGCAGCGCGCAAGCCCGGCGACGGCGGCCGGGTTGCCCGGCTCTTCCTGCACGGCCTGAGCAAAGGCCTGCGCGGCGCGTGACAAGTCACCCGCCTCATAGGCTTCGCGGCCCATCGCCACCAACTCTTCGGCCGGTGAGGGTCCAGTGTCGCCGGCGAGGCTCGCGATGAAGGCCTTCACCTGGCTTTCGGGCAGTGCGCCCATGAAGCCGTCCACCGGCTGGCCGTTCTTGAAAGCATAGACCGCCGGGATCGACTGGATACGAAGCTGCTGCGCCACCGCCGGGTGCTCGTCGATATTCATCTTCACGAGCTTCACGGCGCCCCGCGCCGCCTTCACCGCGTTTTCGAGCACGGGCGTCAGCTGCTTGCAGGGGCCGCACCAGGGTGCCCAGAAATCGACGATGACCGGCACCTCGCGCGATGCCTCGATCACGTCGCGGGCAAAGGTCTGTGTCGTCGTGTCCACAATGAGGCCGGCCGCGGCTTCCGCGCCGGCCGGATTTCCGATGATCGGTTCCATGAGTCTCGTCTCGGCTTTCTTTCTGGGCTTCCGGGGCTATGCGCCGCCGGTTCCCGCTCCATAAGATGGAGCGGCATCTTTGAGAAACAATGGTTTAGCGGTCCTTCGCCGCGCCGCGCAAGCGCCGCTATCCGCCTGCCGCCGCAACAAGGTCGAGGATCAGCGGTTCGTGCCCGGTTTCCCTCAGGAATTGCATGAATCCGGCGCGCGAGACGGCCGTCGTCGCCCGGTTGTCCAGCGGGTGAAAATTCAGCCTCTCATGTTCGAGCAGGGGAGCGTCGAGAACGGGCGTGACGAGGCGCTGACGGTCGTTCACGAGCGCGAAAGGCGTTACGGAGCCCGGCCGCACGCCGAGAATATCCCACATGAGCTCCGCATTGCCGAAGGAGAGCCGCGCCGAGCCGATCGGTTTCGAAAGGCTGTTGAGTTTCAGCTCGCGGTCCTCTTCCGTGACGATCAGGAAGAGCTGTCCCTTCTTGTCCTTGAGGAAGAGGTTCTTGCAGAAGGCGCCCTCGCGTTCATGGGCGGGCCAGCCCGCGCGATGCGCCTGCGCTTCCTCCACCGTGTGAAGGGCAGGGTGGTCCCGCGTTTCGTGAGCAATGCCCTTTTCGGCAAGCCAGGCGAGAAATTCGGCTTTGGTCGTGATCTTCCCTGTCTCCATGCCCCTTGATTGGCATGGGGCGGCGCGCCTCGCAAGCCGCCGTTAACCGGCGCTCATTCTTCGAAATTCGGCTCTTGCAATGCCTCAAACGATAGGCCATAAAACCGCCCTCACAGGCGGGTGCGGCCCTTTCGGCGGCCCGGCTGACCCGGATGCGGGCGTAGCTCAGGGGTAGAGCACAACCTTGCCAAGGTTGGGGTCGTGAGTTCGAATCTCATCGCCCGCTCCAGTTTGCGAAGCCGCCTTAAGGGCGGCTTTTTCTTTTCGAGGTGATGAGATGGTTTCCGGTTCCGCCGCCTGTCCCTGCCGTTCCGGCCTCGAATTCGGCCAATGCTGCGAGCCTTACCTCAAGGGCGACAAGCTGCCGCCGACGCCGGAAGCGCTGATGCGCTCGCGCTACTCGGCCTTTGCGACCGGCAATATTCCCTATCTCGAAGAAACGCTGCTGCCCGGCACGCGGGACGATTTCGACCGCCAGGGCGCGGCCGACTGGGCGGCGGCGAGCGAATGGACCGGTCTTGAAATCCGGCACACGGAAGGCGGTGCGCAAGGAGACAATGAAGGCGTCGTCGAATTCGTTGCTCATTACCGGCAGGCGGGCGACGAGCGCGTTCATCACGAGACCTCGACCTTCAAACGGCAGGACGGGCGCTGGTGGTATGTCGACGGCATCATGGGCGTGCGGCCGCGGCGCGCGGAAAAGATCGGCCGCAACGATCCCTGCTCCTGCGGCTCGGGCAAGAAATACAAGAAGTGCTGCGGCGTGGCCGCGTAAAGCGTCTCAGAACCAGTCGTAGCCGAAATCGTAGCGCAGGTGCCGCCTCAGAATGCGGCGGAGAATTTCCTCTTCCCTCTCGCTGAAGCGCACGCTTGCGCGTGCTTCCTCGTCGGAGACGATTTGCTGGCGGTCGCGCGGGTCGGCGCTTTCGCGCATCGCCTCGCGCGTCGAGACGGCGAGGGCTGCGGCGATCGCCTCGGGCGTCAGCTCGATGCCGAAATGGCGAGCGACCGCGGCCACGGCATCGCCCGGCGACTTCGCCATATCTTCATAACGCAGAATGAAGGTGCGTTCGGGAAGGGCGGCCGCGACATCGCCCCAGTGATTGAGGAACTGCACATACCACTAGGTCGAGGCGGGCGGATGGCGCTGCCACGGATCGCCCGCGACATAGGTCGCGAAATCGGGGCGCTTCGCTGCGGGCTCGTCGAGCAGCCATTTCACATAGACCGACTCGAGCGACTTGCGCACATCGCGGATCAGCACGACGGCAGGCGGAAAGCCGAACAGGCCCTGCGCCCAGCGCCACGAAAAGACGCGCGAGGGAATCGTGTGCGAGAGCGCGAGATGCGGGATCTGCGGATAGCGAGGCTTCTGCTTTGCCGGGCCGATGAGGTGATCGGCATGCGGGCCGGTGCTGTGGCGCGGCGGCTCCACGCCATATTGCGTCGCAAGCGCGTGGCTCAGCATGTAGTGCAGCCAATGGGTGCCGGAGTTCTTTGCCGAAACCAGAAAGCCGTCGACATGCCGGTAATGCAGCATGTGGAAATTCGACGTGTCTGCGATGAAGTTCGTCCAGGCGGCGGCGATGTCTTCGCCTGCGAGGCCGGTATAGCCTGTGCGCCTGCGCCGCACGGGCCTCAAGCCCGCGGCATTTCCGTCATCCGTCTTCGTCATGTTTTCCCCCGGCATGCCGTCCGGCTATAGCATTTTCAGCCGCTTTCCTGCCAGCTTCCATGTCTTCTGCTTTCATGCTCCACTGCGCGGGCTCGCGCGGTTCGCGGGAAAAGGGGAGGGCAAGACGAGTGGATGCGGTCGATAAAGGGGGGGCCGATGAGCCCGTGCGCGTTCAGGTGCCGGGACAGGCAAGTGCGCAGCTGGTATCCGCTTCGGGCGGCGAGGCGGCGGATGCGAAAGGCCAGATCAGCTGGGCGCTCTTCGAATGGGCGCGCAATCCCTATGTCATCCTCATCACCATCTATATCTTCTCACCCTATTTCTCGAGCACGGTCGTGGGCGATCCCGTTCGCGGCCAGGCGATCTGGGGCAATATCAACGGCATTGCCGGTTTCTTCATCGCCTGTCTCGGGCCGGTGCTCGGCGCCATCGCCGACACGGGCGGCAAGCGCAAACCATGGATCGGCTTCTTCATCGCGATCATGGTGCCCGCCATGTTCGCCCTCTGGTGGGCGGTGCCGGGCGAAGGCGGACTTTCCATTCTCGCCATCGCCGCGCTCATCGTGCTGATCGCCGTCGCGTTCGAATTCTCCGCCGTCTTCCACAATTCGATGCTGCCCGCCGTCGCCCCGCATGAGCGGATCGGATTTCTCTCCGGTCTCGGTCTCGCGCTCGGCAATGCGGGCGCGCTCATCATTCTCTGCTTCATGCTCTGGGCCTTCATGCTGCCGGGCAATGTCGATTGGGGCTTCGTGCCTGCCGAGCCCTTGTTCGGCATCGACGCATCGGCGCATGAGAACAGCCGCATATCGGGGCCCATCGTCGCGGTCTGGCTTCTCGTCTTTTCCCTGCCGCTGCTCTTCTGGACGCCGGATGTCGAAGGGTCGCGTGTGCCTGTGCGTCAGGCCATCGCGCGCGGCATCGGCAATGTCGTCGGCACGGTCCGGAAACTTCGCCACTACCGGAACATCGCGATCTATCTTGCGGCGCGCATGTTCTACAATGACGGCAAGACGGCGGTGCTCGTCTTCGGCGGCGTCTATGCGGTGGGCGTGTTCGGCTGGGGGCCGCTGACGCTCACGATCTACGGCATCGTGCTGTCGGTCTTTGCCGTGGCGGGCGGTTTCCTGGGCGGCTGGCTCGACGACACGCTGGGCTCGAAGCGCGCAATCCTCGTCTCCATCGGCGGCACCTGCGTCGGCCTCATCCTCGCCATTTCGATGACACCAAACGAACTCTTCTTCCTGCCCTATGACGCCGCTTCGTCGGGCCCGATCTGGGATCTGCCTTTCTTCGCGACGCTGCCGGAACTGATGTATCTCATCGTCGTTCTCATCGTCGCGATCTGCATCACGGCGGCCTATGCCAACAGCCGCACGATGCTCGCGCGCATTGCGCCCGTCTCGAAGATGTCCGAGTTCTTCGGCATCTATGCGCTGTCGGGCACGGCGACGGCCTTTCTCGGGCCGCTGCTTGTCGGCTTCGCAACCCACATGTTCCAGAGTCAGCGCATCGGTTTCGCCTCGATCCTGCTGCTTCTCGGGATCGGACTTGCGGGTATGCTGTTCGTGAAGGAAGAACGCGCGGAGGCTGTCGATTGAACGCGGTGATCGAAGGGGCGGTGCCGGAGCTGCAGCCGCCGCATGAGACGGGCGGGAAGGAACCCGCTTCCAATATCGCCCAGGGCGCCTGGGTGCTCTATGAATGGGCGAACCAGACCTATTTCTCGCTCATCACCATCTTTCTCTTTCCGCCCTTCTTCACGCAGGTGCTGGCGGCAAATCCCATCGAGGGTCAGGCCCAGTGGGGCTATGTGCAGGCGGTGGCCGGCATTTCGATTGCACTCCTGAGCCCGCTGCTCGGCGCAATGGCGGATGCGGCGGGGCCGCGCAAGCCCTGGATCGTCGTCACGACGCTCATCTGCGCGGCGGGCTGTTTCGCGCTCTGGTTCGCGGTGCCGGGATCGCCGCTTCTCCCGGTCATGGTCGCGCTGGTCGTCGCCGCTATCGGCATGGAATTCACGATCATCTTCGCCAACGCCATGCTGCCCACCATCGCATCCGACAGGCGCATCGGCCTTCTCTCGGGCATCGGCATCGGTGTCGGGCAGCTTGCCGCCATTGTCGCGCTCGTTCTGGTGCTGATCCTGCTGCAGCTGCCGGGCGAGGTGGAGGCATCCTTCATTCCCGCAGAACCGATTTTCGGTCTGTCGAAGGAAGCGCATGAGACGGACCGCATCATCGGGCCGATCTCGGGCCTCTGGTTCCTCGTCTTCATGCTGCCGCTGCTCATTCTCGTACCGGACCAGAAGAGCCGCGGCATCAGCCGCTCGGAAGCGGCGCGCGAGGGACTGCACCGCCTCGTTGCGACGCTGCGCTCGGTGCGCCATTTCCGCAATGTGGCGCTCTATCTCTTCTCGCGCATGCTTTTCTACGATGGCATGACGGCGATCTTCGTTTTCGGCGGCATTCTCGCGGCGGGCATTTTCGGCTGGGGCGCGATGGAGATGGCCGTCTACGGTATCTGGGTGACGCTGTTCGCGGCGTTCGGCGCATTTGTGGGCGGCTGGGTCGATCTCAGGATCGGCTCGAAGCGGACGCTCGTCTGGTCGCTTCTCGGCGTGATCGCCACCTTCCTGCTGCTCCTCTCCTTCGACCGCGACAGGATTTTCTATGTCGTCACTGTGCCGGTGGCGGCGGATGCCGGTGCCTTCACCACATTGCCGCAGCAGCTCTTCCTGCTGACGGTCGGTCTCTTCGGGCTTGCGGTGGGGCCTGTCATTGCCTCGAGCCGCACCATGATGGCGCGGATCAGCCCGCGCGAAATGATGACGGAGTTCTTCGGTCTCTTCGCGCTTGTCGGGAAGGCGACGGCCTGGATCGCGCCGCTTCTCATCGGCATCGTGACAGAGGCAACGCAGAACCAGCGCTTCGGCCTGATGGTGGTCGTACCGCTGATCCTCGCGGGCCTGATCGGCCTTTTCTTCGTGAAGGAAGAGCGCGCCAGCGCCGTGGTTCACTGACAGGGTGGTTACACGGATGGCGCGGTCACTTCCGCCTCAGTGCCGGAAGTGGCGCATGCCCGTCATCACCATGGCGAGGCCCTTTTCGTCAGCCGCCGCGATCACTTCATCGTCGCGCACCGAACCGCCCGGCTGGATCACGGCCGTCGCGCCCGCTTCCGCCGCCGACAGAAGCCCGTCGGCGAAGGGGAAGAAGGCATCCGAGGCGACGACGGAGCCAATGGTGGCAGGCGTCTTTTCGCCGACCGCCTCCGCCGCGTCCTGCGCCTTTCGCGCAGCGATCCGCGCCGAGTCGACGCGGCTCATCTGGCCCGCGCCGATGCCCACCGTCGCGCCGTTCCGCACATAGACGATGGCATTCGACTTCACATGCTTGCAGACGCGGAAGGCGAATTTCAGGTCTTCCATTTCCTGCTGGGAAGGTGCGCGCTTCGTCACGACCTTGAGGTCGAGCGCATCGACGCGGCCATTGTCGCGCGACTGGACAAGCATGCCGCCAGCGACCGACTTGTAGTAGAGGCCGGGCGAGCCCGCATCGGGAAGGCCATGCGTGATGAGAAGGCGAAGGTTCTTCTTCGCGCCGATGATGCGGCGCGCATCCTCGTCCGCGTCCGGCGCGATAATCACTTCCGTGAAGATGCGCGCGATCTCTTCCGCCGTCTCGCCGTCGAGCGGGCGGTTCGACGCGATGATGCCGCCAAAGGCCGAGACGGGGTCGCAGGCAAGCGCCTTCTTGTAGGCATCCGCGAGCGTCTCGCCCGTCGCGACACCGCAGGGGTTCGCATGCTTGATGATGGCGATGGCGGGCGCGAGCTTCGGGTCGAACTCGGCGACAAGCTCGAAGGCCGCGTCCGTGTCGTTGATGTTGTTGTAGGAAAGCTCCTTGCCCTGCAGCTGCTCGGCATTCGACACGCCGGGGCGCTTCTCGCCGGTCACATAGAAGCTTGCGACCTGATGCGGGTTTTCGCCATAGCGCAGCGTCTGCTTGAGGCTGCCGCCAAAGGCGCGGTAGTCCGGCGCCGTCTCGCCCAGGGCATCCGCCATCCAGTTCGAGATCGCGGCGTCATAGGCGGCCGTCCGTGCATAGGCCTTCTGCGCAAGCTTCGTGCGCAGCGCGAGCGAGGTGCCGTTCTTCGTCTTCACTTCGTCGAGCACGGCGGCATAGTCTGCTGCGTCCACAACTACTGCCACATAGGCGTGGTTCTTCGCCGCCGCGCGGATCATGGCCGGTCCGCCAATGTCGATATTCTCGACGCATTCGTCGTAGGCAGCGCCCTTCGCCACCGTCGCCTCGAAGGGGTAGAGATTGACGACCAGAAGGTCGATGCCGCCGATCCCGTGTTCCTTCATTGCCGCCGCATGTTCCGCGTCGTCGCGGATCGCGAGCAGGCCGCCATGAACCGTCGGATGCAGCGTCTTCACGCGCCCGTCCATCATCTCGGGAAAGCCCGTGAGATCCGCCACGTCCTTCACAGGCAGGGCCGCATCCTTGATCGCCTTCGCGGTGCCGCCGGTCGACACGAGTTCGACGCCTGCGTCATGAAGCGCCCGGGCGAATTCGATAAGGCCGGTCTTGTCGGAAACGGAAATCAGGGCGCGGCGGACGCGCTGGACGTCAGCGGCTTTCGGATGGGCTTTCAGCGATACCATGGGGCGGGCTCCGGTAGGGCGGGGGTTGGAGCGTTTTCAGGGAAAGTGGACCCGGTTTCCCGGCTCGAAAACGCGACACAACAGGAAATCCGGGCGATAGCATGAAACGGGCAAGGGGCCAAGGCGGCACGCCGTCCTTACGCCCGAGGTAATCGAAACGCGGCCTGGAAGGCGCTAGGCTCGCCGCCGCAACTCAGGAAAACCCGCAGGAATCCGCCAGATGAGCCAACCTCTCGACATCTCCTATCTCCCCTTCGCCAATCTTCTCGGCATCGAGCTCGTGGAGGCCTCGCCCGACCGCGTGGTGGCGAAGCTTGAGGTCCGCAAGGAGCTCTGCACCGTGCCGGACATCCTGCATGGCGGCGCGATCATGTCGTTTGCGGATACGGTGGGCGCGGTCGCGACGGTGCTGAACCTCAAGGGCGGCGCAACGACCACGACGGTCGAGAGCAAGACCAATTTCCTCGCCCCGATTCCCCTCGGCGACACGGCGGTTGCGACCTGCGAGCCCTTTCACAAGGGCGGGCGGCTCATGGTCTGGCAGACGAAGATCACGCGGGGCGATGGCCGGCTCTGTGCCGTCGTCACGCAGAGCCAGATGGTGCTTGAGCCGAAAAAGGCCTGACGGTCAGGCTTCCTCGCGCGGCGGCATCGTTCCGAAATCGAGGTCGAGATCGGGAAGCTCCGGCAGGTCCGCGTCCTCCCGCTTCGGGTGCCCGGCATTGCGCGTCGAAAGCCTGCGCCAGGCCCAGTTGACGCGCGCTTCGCCGCGGAAGACGCGGCCCGCCACCACGATCTGTTCGGCGCGGCGCGTCGTGTCGCCGGAACCCAGATAGACGCTTTCCTCGATGGCGATTTCGCATTCGCCGCCGCCGGCGCGCGCACGGAATTGCCAGCCATCTCCGTTCGGCAGCAGCACAAGCACATTGGTGCGGTCATGGGCGAGCGAAATCCGCGCATCGGGATGGATGTGAAAGCGGATCGTGAAGTCGGGGTCTTCCGGCACTCGGTGCCAGTAGAGCCGCTGCCATGGCTTGAAGCGCCGGGGGCTCACCGAGGTTTCCAGGCTGTCCTCGCCGCGCAGGTCCTCGCCCGTCGCCGAGAGGAAAAGGCGGCGGCGATGCACCAGCCCGAAAAGACCGGCATAGCCGTCATGCGCCATTTCGAGCCAGACGCCCGCTTCGTTCTCGTTGCGGCGGCTTTCGACTTCGGCCGGTCCTTCCATCACGCGAGGGCCGAGCAGGCGGCGCGAAATCTTTCCCTTCAACATGCGCGCCGAAGAGGTGTCGGCAAGCACCAGCGTCGAATGCGCGGCGGTGGCGCGGCTCGCCGCCTCCCAGTCGGGACCGAGCACCTTGGTCGCGCCGCAATTCACGATCATGCGTGCGCGGCCCGCGCTCATCTCGAAGGAGAGGCAGCCAGCATGCGCTTCATGGCTGAAGGCGCCGGGCGGCGGCGGGCCGGTGTCGACCACGATGCTTGCGGGTCCCGCCGCAAGGCGCTGATAGCCGGAATGCGGTGCGAAACCGAAAGGGCGTCCCTTCGCGTCGTCGCGCGTAAGGGCGGCGTCGATCGCGCCCTCCGGTCCCTCTGTCGAGCCGTTGAAAAGCGCGAGCTTTCCATCGCCATGCCGGAAGAAGCGCAGCATCGGTGTCATGCGGTCGATGGCGTCGCGCACCGGTTTCGGAACCTCGATGCGGCGCGCGGACAGTGCGTCGCGCAGCGACAGGAGGTCGAGCAGGATCGACAACTGCGCGGAAGGGTTGCGGCTCACATGGCCGCCATCGGGCAGGATCTGGCGGTCGAGTTCGCGGCAGAGCAGCTTCAGCCCCTTCGCCAGACGCTTGTGGCCCTCTGAAAGGCAGAGGCCCGAAAAGGCAAGGCCGATCGCCGCGGTGATGCGCGGCTCGCCCGCCGGCGCAATCGCGGCGACGCGTGCGAGGTGTCGTGCCTGACGCGCCATGTTGCGCAGAAGCGTCGAGCGGTAGACGAGTTCCGTGCCGTCGATGATGAGCGCGCCATTCGCGACCCAGGAGGTCAGGCGCCGTCCGATCACCTGCGGCCGCCAGGCGACGGAGTGCCAGTTGCCCTCGTTGGAAATCCAGTCGGCGACGAGCTTCTGCGCATAGCGTCTGGCCGTGTCGCCCGTATTCGTCTCATGCGCGGTGGTGAAGTGGCGCAGCCAGGAAAAGCCGTGCAGTTCCTCCGCCCATCTCTCGCTCGGCGGGTCGGCGGCGAAGGGCGAGGAGCCGCCCGGCGCGCGCAGCTGGCCGCCCGGCAGGAACCATCGGCCCTGGAAGAGCGCATCGGCGGCGGACGCCCGGCCGGGCCGGAGTTCCGGCGGATAGAGAACCATGTGGTCGGGCATGGGTCCGCGCAGCGTCTGGCCGTAGGCCCATGTGCCGAAGGCGCGGGCGAGAAGCGCGTCGCGCGTGCGGATGATCGCCGCGCCAGCGAGGTCTATCGTGCGATTACCCGCGGAGGCGGGTGTACGCCGGACAGGCGTCCGCCGTTCTTCCCGTCCCTTTGCCTCGCCCGGCCTCGCACGCGTCTCGACCATAGGAGACGGCCCTCCGTTCACGCGCCCCCGCTTGCCCGCCTGCGTTCTCGCGGTCAGGCGCCGCCGCGCAGTGTCTCGATGTTCTTCGCATAGGCGGAAGGACCGCCCTTGAATGTCGCCGTGCCCGCGACGAGCACCGTCGCACCCGCCGCGATCGCGCGGGGCGCCGTTTCGAAGTTGATCCCGCCATCGACTTCGAGTTCGACGTTCAAGCCTTGTTCATCGATCCGCTTACGGATGATCTCTATGCGCTTCAGCTGGCTTTCGATGAAGCTCTGCCCGCCGAAGCCGGGGTTCACCGACATGACGAGCACGAGATCGATATCGCCGAGAAGCGGCCAGAGAAGTTCGAGCGGCGTGCCCGGATTGAGCGAGAGGCCCGCCTTCGCGCCCGCCGCCTTGATCGCCTGGATCGTGCGATGGGGATGGGGGCCTGCTTCCGGGTGGAAGGTAATGATGTCGGCGCCCGCCTTCGCGAAAGCGTCGATATAGAGATCCACCGGCGAAATCATCAGGTGGACGTCGAACACCTTGTCCGACCAGGGCTTGATCGCCTTCAGCACGTCCGGCCCGATGGTGATGTTCGGCACGAAGTGGCCGTCCATCACGTCGACATGAATATAGTCCGCGCCTGCCTCCGTGATGGCGCGCACTTCCTCGCCGAGACGCGCGAAGTCCGAAGCCAGAATCGACGGGGCGATCTTGATGCCGCTCATGAGGTACCCGATGCCGGAAACAGGGAGGCGAAGCGGCGCACGCTCGCGCGCGCCCCGCAAATCAGCCATTCCTCAGTGCTTAACAGCAAGATTCACGGGGTGCAAGCAGGCCCGTCGCATGGGGCCCGCCGTCAGCAAAGCTCCGCATCGAGGGCCGCCACGACCTTTTCGAGGGGAATGCGTTCATGCTCCGGCCCGCCGAAATCCTGCGCCCAGAAGGTCGTGAGATGCGGGGTGCGGGGCGCGTATTTCGCGGGCGAATGCCGGCCATAGAGAAGGATCAGCGGCACCTCGGAGATCGCGAGCATGTGCCCCAGGCCGGAATCGTTCGCCACCGCCAGGTCGAGCCGCTGTCCGAGCGCGGCGACGAGAAGCGGGCCGCGGGGTGCGTCTTCGGGCGCTTCGTCCTCGGGAAACCTCGCACCGGGCACGCCCGCGCGGATATCGTCCAGCATGAAGCGTTCGCTGGGGCCGATGAAGAAGACGGGTTGCCGCCCCCGCGCGCTTGCCTCGCGCGCGAGCGCTATGAAGCGTGTCAGCGGCCAGCGTTTGGTCGGATCGCCCGAACCGGGCGCCAGCCCCACATAGCGCGGACCGGGCGGCAATAGTTCTGCCGCGAGGCTGCGGTATTTCTCCGGTATCGCGATTGCCGCAGGATCGGTCAGGCTGTGCCCGCGCGATGCGAGATCGACGAGGCGCATCAGTCCGTCGACGAAATGCGCGGGCTTCTTTCTCGTCCATTCGCGGTTCACTTCTTCCGGCTTCACGCCCGAAAAGAGATAGTCGGCGGAGCTCGCGATGAAGAGACGGGGCTTCAGCGCGCGCTTCACCGCGAGGGAGCGCCAGGTGACGGTCTGCGTGTCGATCGCAATGTCGACCGGCCCGGCGTCTGTCCGGCGCGGCAGCAGGATTTCGAGGGGCGAGCGTCCGATGCCGGTCTCCTCGATCACGCGGGAGAGATAGGGCGCGGCCAGATCCTTCAATATGCCCGCATAGGCGGTCTTTCCTGCGGTCAGCCAGACGATCTCGGCGCGCGGAAATGTGGCGCGAAGGCTGCGCAGGAAAGGCAGCTTGAAAAGCCCGTCGCCGAGGAGCTCGGCGCCGGAAAAGACGGCGACGCGGCGAATGTTTTCCGGCCTGTCGCTCATGCGGGCTTGCGATAGGCGACGAGCGTCGTTCCCTTCAGATGCGCGAGCGGCAGCTCCTTGCCGAGCTCGTTCAGCGCCTTGAAGACGCCGGGGCAGCGCGGCGAGTAGTCGTGCCAGAGAACGTAGCCGCCGGGCGCGACCATGCGAAGCGCCTTCGCGCTGTCGCTCTTCACGTAGGAATAGGAATGCGCGCCGTCGACGAAGATGAGGTCCATCTGCGCGGCATAGGGCGTCTCGTCGAACTTCGCGCTGTCGCCGAAGTGCTGCGTGACCTTCCCGGCGACGGGCGTGTCCTCGTAGTAGAACTTCTCGTAATGCGACTCGCCGATGGCGATCTTGCGCCATTTCTCCGCATCCGGATCGTCCGCGTTGAACTCGTAATCGTCGTCGCCGCCCGCGAGATAGGTCAGCGTGTCGACCTTCGCATCCTCTGGCGCGTTGCGCGCCATGACATAGGTCGTGCGTCCCGTCGCGGTGCCGAATTCGAAGATGCGCTTCGCCTTCTTCGACAGCGCGCCGAGAACCCAGGTCTCGGTGTCGTTGATGCTGGCGAGCGCGCCCGCCTGCCCGATGAAGGCGATTTCGGAATCGCGGTTCGGTCCGAGGCCGGTCGAGCGGAAGATTTCGCTCCAGACGTCGATCGCGACATGCGGCACGGGCGGCTTGCCGAAATTCGGCCGGAGCTTCATGCGCACGCGCTGGCGCAACGCATAGGAGAGCGCCGCCGCGAAAGCGCCCGCGAAGAAGACCGCAAGGAAGACGAGAAACCAGAAGAGAAATGGCGAAACAGACATTCTGCCCCCGAAAAGTTCAGGCGCCGCGTCCCGGCCCGCCGCGCCTTTCAATCACCGGCCAAGATACATTCGGCCCGGAAAAAGACCAGAAAAAGAGCGTCGCAGGGGGAAGACGGGAAAGGTCAGAGTTTGCGCGCCAGCACCTTGAGGCGCGATTTCGGGCTCCAGATGAAGCGGATCACCTCGAAGCCGTGATCGGTGAGAAAGCGCCGCATCGCTTTCCTGGTGAAATAGTGGAGATGCTGCGGCGGAAAGACTTCCTTCCAGGCCGTGAAATCCCGCGGCACGCGCCAGTGTCCCGCGTCCGGCGTGGTGAGATAGAGCAGCGCGCCCGGCTTCAGCCGGCCGCGCATCGCCTCGAAATAGGCGTGCGGATCGGGCAGGTGCTCGATGACCTCGATCATGAAGGCGAAGTCGAAATCCTTCCAGTCCTCCGGCAGGCTTTCCACCGGCCCGGCGTGATACCGTCCCGATGGATATTGTTTTCGCGCGATGCCGACGCTCTCCTCGTCGATATCCACGCCATAGGCCTCGAAGCCGAGGCGATGGGCCGCTTCGACGGCCGTACCGATGTTGCAGCCGAAATCGATGAAGCGGGGTCCCTTCGCCAGACGGCGATACCGCTTGATCTGCTTCATCGCGCGCTGAACCTTGCGGTCGGCCTTGGCGGAATAAAGCGTGTTCGAGGAATATTTTTCGTAGATCGCCGCGATCTCGTCGAGCGGCGGTGTCGGATGGACGAAATGGAAGCCGCAGCCCTCGCAATGGAAGATGCGATATCCATGCGATGTTCCGGCGAACCGGAAATTCGTGCCGCGGCAGATGATGCAGGTCGAAGGTTCCGCAGCGTCTCGGGCTGTCTTTGCTGGTTCTGTCTGCGTCACTGATCCCGTCCGGGTGATTGCGGCGAAAGACTGCCGCCCGCCCCTCGATCCGTCAACAAGGGAATGGGAAGGCGGGGTTCGCTTCGTGCCTCAGCGGCGTCTCAGCCGTGCGGCATAGAAACCGTCCATGCCGCCTTCGACGGAGAGATGGCAGGGAAGACTTCTCAAGTCACCTTCGCCTGTGACGATCTCACCTATGCCGCCTGCCTCCTCCACCGAGACGGGCACACGTTCGAACCCGCCATGCGCGGCAAGAAAGGCCTCGATCTGATCCTTGCCTTCCTCCGGTTCCAGCGAACAGGTGCAATAGACGAGCGTGCCGCCGGGCGCGAGAAGACCGGCCGCATGGGCGAGAAGGCGCGCCTGCAGTGCAGCGAGCTTGTCGCGGTCGGCGGGCGATTTCAGCCGCAGCACGTCGGGATGGCGGCGCGCGGTGCCGGTCGCCGTGCAGGGGGCGTCGAGCAGGATCGCCTCCCATTCCCGTCCCGGCGCGAAGGTGGCCGCATCCGCGGCCAGCGTTTCGGCGGCAAGGCCGAGGCGGCCGAGATTTTCCTTCAGCCTTTCAAGGCGCGGCTTCGAGCGGTCGAGCGCCGTCACATGCGCGCCCGCGGCGGCGAGTTCGGCGGTCTTGCCGCCCGGCGCCGCGCAGAGATCGAGCACGTCCTTGCCCCTCACATCGCCAAGCAGTCTCGCGGGAAGCGAGGCCGCCGCGTCCTGCACCCACCATGCGCCTTCCGCAAATCCCGGCAATTCCTCGACGCGTCCCGCATCCTCGATGCGCAGCGTCCCCATAGGCAGAATTTGAGCGCCAAGCTTCTCCGCCCATGTCTCCCGTTCCGCCTCGCTCTTCACGCTGAGGTCGAGCGGCGGATCGGCGTAATGCGCGCGGACGATCCGGCGCGCCGTCTCCTCGCCATAGGCCGCGCACCAGCTCTCCCAGAGCCAGTCCGGCGTGTCCAGACGTTCCGTATCCAGAGTATCGAGAAGCGCGTCGCCCTCGCGCGTCACGCGGCGCAGCACCGCGTTGACGAGCGCCTTGAAGTGGCGGCCCGCATCGTCGCGCGCGGCCGCCTCCACATTCATGCCGACGGCGGCATGGGCCGCGACGCGCAGGAACAGAAGTTCGGCGATGCCAGCGCGCAGGATATGTTCGGTAATGCCGGCGCGCTTCGGCAGCTCCTTGTCGAGGCAATGCGCGAGCACCGCGTCGATGGTGCCGAGACGGCGAAGCGCGGTTGCGGCAATGGCGCGGGCAAAGGCGCGGTCGCGCGGTTCGGCGCGCGCGAGACGGCCCCCGGCCGCCTCATTCGCGAAGGCGTCGTCGAAGGCCTGTCTTCCCTTGAGCACGGCTTCTAGGAGGGCCGCCGCCCCTTCACGGGCGGCAAGGCCCGGTTCATCTGTCCTGGTTTTCATTCGCGGCTTTAGAGCACAGGAAAAGCCGCCGCGCAAAGAGGGTGGGGCGCTGGCCGCTCAACCCCAGGGACGGCCCGCGGCCTGACCCATGGCCTGCGCGATCCGGCGCAGCGCCGAGACGCGGTTGCCGGTCGCGGGATGGGTGGAGAAGAGATTGTCGCGGCCCTGTCCGTTCAGCGGGTTGATGATGAACATATGCGCGGTCGCGGGGTTCTGCTCCGCCGCTTCGTTCGGCGCGCCGCGCCGCGCGGCCTCGTCGATGCGTTCGAGCGCGGAGGCAAGCCAGAGCGGGTTGCCGCAGATTTCCGCGCCGCCCGCATCCGCCGAATATTCGCGCGTGCGGCTGATCGCCATCTGCACCAGCGCGGCGGCGAGCGGCGCGAGGATCGCAAGCGCCAGCGTGCCGATAATGCCTGCGCCGTTCTCCCGGTTGCCGCCGAAGAAGAGCGCGAAATTCGCAAGCATCGAGATCGCGCCCGCGATCGTCGCCGTCACGGTCATGGTCAGCGTGTCGCGGTTCTTGATATGCGCGAGTTCATGCGCCATCACGCCCGCGAGTTCTTCGGGCGTCAGCATGCGGATGAGGCCCGTTGTCGCGGCCACCGCCGCATTCTCCGGGTTGCGGCCGGTCGCGAAGGCGTTGGGCTGCGGATTGTCGATGATGTAGATCGCGGGAACGGGCATGCCCGCATTCTGCGCAAGGCGCTTCACGATGCGCACATAGTTCGGCGCCGTGCTCTCGTCCACGCGCTGCGCCTTGTACATGCGCAGCACCATCTTGTCGGCGTTCCAGTAGGCAAAGAGGTTCATGGCGGCGGCCACGAGGAAAGCGATGGTCGCGCCGCCCGCGCCGCCGATCAGATAGCCAAGCCCCATGAAAAGCGCGGTCATCGCCGCGAGCAGCATGAAGGTCTTGATCGTGTTCATCGGTGCCGTTTTCAACCTCTCGTCATCCGCGCCGCTTCCGGGGTGGAAGCGCTGCGCTCGCCGATTTATATGTATCCTGATTGTGGCCGGTTCAAGAAAGGCGGATTCCTTGTCCGAAGGCGAAGACCAGCAGCAAGGCCCGGAACGGGAGCCGAAGAGAGATCTTTCGCCCGCCGCCAGGCGCGCGCTTGCGGAAGCCGAGGAGCGGCGGCGTCTTGCCGATGCCGCGCCTGCCCGCCCGCGCGAGATCAATGGGCGCGGCGGCGAGGAGCCCACGCGCTATGGCGACTGGGAAGTGAAGGGCATCGTCAGCGATTTCTGACGGTTCGGACAAAAGGGGCGGGGGCCCGGACAAGGAAAGGCCTTTGAGGGAAAGAGTTTCGCCCCGCCTGCGCCGCGCGCTCGTCATTGCCGGCGTCGTTTTCCGTTTTCTGCTTTTCTTCGGCGGCCTCGGCTTCGCGCTCTGGTTCGCCTTCATCCATTTTCCCGATGCCTGGAATCCCTTCGTGCCGCCGCGCATCGAGGACAAGCCCAACATGGTCACGGGGCTGAAGCTCAGGGGGCTCACGGGCGAATACGATATCTGCGTTTCGGTCGTGCGCGCTTCCGGCACGAAATACCGGCGCGACGCCATTCCCTCGAAAAGCGAAGGCTGCGGCATGCCGCAAGGTCTCACGCTGGAGCAATCGCGGATTTCCTATGGCGGCGGCATCCAGCTGACCTGCCCGGCGACCGCCGCGCTTCTCATGTGGGAGCGCCATGTCGTTGCGCCCGCGGCGGAAGAACATCTCGGCTCCGAGGTCGTGCGCATCCGCCATTACGGCACCTATGCCTGCCGGAACGTGAACCATTCGGAAAGCGGGCGGCGCAGCGGCCATGCGCGGGGCGATGCCATCGACATTGCGGGCTTCGATCTGGCGGACGGGCGCAAGGTCAGCGTGCTCAAGGACTGGGACAAGGAGACGCCCGAGGCCCGCTTCCTATCGGAAGTCCATGAGGGCGCTTGCGGCCTCTTCTCCACCGTGCTCGGTCCGGACTACAACGCGCTCCACGCCAATCACTTCCATTTCGAAATGGCGCAATGGGGCATCTGCCGGTGACGATCCGGATGTAAACGGGGTTGCGGGGTCGCGAGGAGAGGAATAAAACCCTCGGACAAAGAGGAATAAATTCCTTCATTCCGGACCTTTCATGCGCGCGATTGCCGCCATTCTCGCTGGTTTTCTCGTGACCTTCCCCGCCCGGGCAGCTGAGCGGCTTGCCGGGCCCGTGGAGGCGGAGGTCCTGCGTGTGGTCGATGGCGACACGCTGGTCGCCCGCGCGCGCATCTGGCTCGGCCAGACGGTCGAGACGCATGTCCGTCTGGCCGGCATCGATGCGCCGGAGCTCAGGGGAAAATGTGCCGCCGAAAGGGAGCGCGCCCGCGCCGCGCGCGAGGCGCTTGCGCATCTCGTCGGCGGCGGTCCCGTGACCTTGTCCGGCATAGAGAGCGACAAGTTCGGCGGCCGCGTCCTCGCCCGTGTTTCCACGGCGGACGCGCCCGATGTCGCCGCCGCGCTGGTCGCTGGCGGCCATGTCCGCGCCTATGGGGGCGGGCGCCGCGCGGAATGGTGCGGCGAGGGCTGAGCTCTCAGAACAGCAGGTAGATCAGGATGATGACGGGAATCGGAACGCCGATCGCCCAGAGCAGGATGCCGCGCATCTGTCTCTCCTTCCTTGCGCCCCGAAGCACTGGGGTAAAGAACGGGCGAGTATGCGCGACGGTTCCCGTCTCCGGGCCCGCGGGTCAGACTTCCAGCCGGTAGGCTTCGCCGTCCCGTTTCACGAGGCCTGCGGCGGGTGTCGCGAAATGCGTGCCGATGACAAGCGTGTTTCCCTCGGCCATTTCGGCGAGGAAGGCATGGCGCGTTTTCTCCGCCATGTCGCCATCCGTGTCGAAGCCGCTCCGCCAGTCCGTCCGCGCCATCTGGCAGGGGTGGTGCATCAGGTCGCCGGTGATGACGGCGTTCTCGCCCTTCGAGGAAATGACGATGCTGACATGGCCGGGCGTATGCCCCGGCGTCGGGCGGAGCCGCACTTCCTCGCAGACCGTGTGATCGTCGCCGACGAGATCGGCGAGGCCCGCATCGAATATGGGCTGCACGCTGTCGGCGAGCACCGGCGCATTGTCCTCGTCCTCCTCCTTCGACCAGAAGTCCCATTCGCGTTTGCCGATGAGGTAGCGCGCCTTCGGAAAGGTCGGCACCCATTTGCCGTCCTCGAGCATGGTGTTCCAGCCGACATGGTCGACATGAAGATGCGTACACAGAACGAAATCGACGCTGTCGCGCGTCCATCCTGCCTTCTCCATGTCCTTCAGGAAATCCGTCTGCAACTTGTTGAAAAAGGGATTGCCCCGTTCCTTGTCGTTGCCGACACAGGTATCGACGATGATGCGGCTCGTCGGGGTTTCGATCAGCAGCGCCTGGATCGCGACGCGGATATGGCCTTCATCGGTGGCGAAATGCGGCCGCAGCCAGCCGATCTCCTTCACCGCGTCCGGATAGGCCTTCTCCACCATCGAGCCTTCGCCGCCGCCCGGCAGCGCCGCCTCGAACTCCACCACGCGCGTGATCTTCACGTCGCCGATCTGCCAGTCCGCCATGCGATGTCCTCCCTGACCCAAATCGCGAAAACAGTCAGGTAGGAAGAGAGGCGCCGGCATACAAGTGAAAAAGGGCCGCTTCAATGAGCGGCCCTTGTTGCGTCGCGGCGTGGAAGATTTATCCCGCCTTGTTCTGCCGGTTGTGGACGAGATCGTCGACCACGCCGGGATCGGCGAGCGTCGAGGTGTCGCCGAGATTGGAGAAATCGTCCTCCGCGATCTTGCGGAGGATGCGCCGCATGATCTTGCCCGAGCGCGTCTTGGGCAGGCCCGGCGCGAACTGGATGAGGTCCGGCGAGGCGATGGGGCCGATCTCCTTGCGGACCCACGCCACCAGTTCCTTGCGCAGCTCTTCGGAGGGTTCCTCGCCCGCGATCAGCGTCACATAGGCATAGATGCCCTGACCCTTGATGTCATGCGGATAGCCGACCACGGCCGCTTCGGCGACCTTCGGATGCGCGACCAGCGCGCTTTCGACTTCCGCCGTGCCCATGCGGTGCCCCGACACGTTCAAGACGTCGTCCACGCGGCCCGTGATCCAGTAATAGCCGTCCTCGTCGCGGCGGCAGCCGTCGCCGGTGAAATAGCGGCCCGGATACTGGATGAAATAGGTTTCGACGAAGCGCTGGTGATCGCCATAGACGGTGCGCATCTGGCCCGGCCAGGAATCGTCGATGCAGAGATTGCCGGTCGTCGCGCCTTCGAGCACGTTTCCTTCCGTGTCCACCACAACGGGCTGCACGCCGAAGAAGGGCCTGGTCGCCGAGCCCGGCTTCAATGCCGTCGCGCCCGGCAGCGGCGAAATCAGGATACCGCCCGTTTCCGTCTGCCACCATGTATCGACGATCGGGCAGCGTCCGTCGCCCACCACGCGGTGATACCAGAGCCAGGCTTCGGGGTTGATCGGTTCGCCGACGGAGCCGAGCAGCCGCAGCGATTTCCGGCTCGTCTTCTTCACAGGCGCCTCGCCTTCGCGCATCAGAGCGCGCAGCGCCGTCGGCGCGGTATAGAAGATGTTGACGTCGTGCTTGTCGATCACCTGCCAGCAGCGGGAGGCATCGGGATAGTTCGGCACGCCCTCGAACATCAGCGTCGTCGCGCCGTTTGCGAGCGGCCCATAGACGATGTAGCTGTGTCCCGTCACCCAGCCCACATCGGCCGTGCACCAGTAGATGTCGCCATCCTGATAGTCGAAGACATATTTATGCGTCATCGACGCATAGACCATATAGCCGCCGGTCGTGTGCAGCACGCCCTTGGGCTTTCCCGTCGAACCCGACGTATACAGAATGAAAAGCGGGTCTTCCGCGCCCATCTCCTCCGGCGGGCATGTCGCGCCAACCTTCGCCGCTTCCTCGGCGTACCAGACGTCGCGTCCCTTCTCCATGTTGACGCTGCCGCCCGTGCGCTTCACCACGATGACGCTCTTCACGCCCGGGCATTTCTTCAGCGCTTCGTCGGTATTGGCCTTCAGCGGAATCTTCCGGCCGCCGCGCACGCCTTCATCCGCGGTGATGACGCAGTTCGAATCGCAGTCGACGATGCGGCCCGCAAGGCTGTCCGGCGAGAAGCCGCCGAAGACGACGGAATGGATTGCGCCGATGCGCGCACAGGCGAGCATCGCATAGGCCGCCTCCGGGATCATCGGCATGTAGATCGTCACGCGGTCGCCCTTCTTCACGCCCTGCGCTTTCAGCACATTCGCGAAGCGGCAGACTTCCCCGTGAAGTTCCCTGTAGGTGATCGACTTCTGGTCCGTCGGCTCGTCGCCTTCCCAGATGATCGCGACCTGGTCGCCGCGTTCCTCGAGGTGCCGGTCCACGCAGTTCACGCTGGCGTTCAGCGTCCCGTCCTCGAACCATTTGATCGAGACGTTATGCGGATCGAAGCTCGTGTTCTTCACCTTGGTGTAGGGCTTCATCCAGTCGATGCGGAGCCCCTCGCGCCGCCAGAAGCTCTCCGGGTCGTTCACGCTCGCCTCGTACATGTTGCGGTATTTCTCCGCATCGATGATGGCGCGCTTCTTCCATTCGTCGGGAACGGGAATGGCTTCGTCGGACATGAGTTTCTCCCTGGCAGGCACTTGTTCTGGGGGCGCGCTCCGGGCGCTTTCCGGGGACGCCTTTTCAGGCGTTCTTCTCGCTGGCGGCATTATGTCGGGCCGGTCTGTGCCCGGCAAGGCCGCTATATCTCGCCGCCACGTCTTGAAAGGGCAACCGCGTCATGCTGAATTCCTCCATCTCCGGCCCGCCCGGCTTCGCGACTTCAGTGAGTTCCATGTCCCGCTCGCTCGACGGCAAGATTTTCATGCTCGGTATCGGCGCACAGAAGGCCGGTACGTCATGGCTGCATGACTATTTCAAAAAGCGTCGCGATGTCTTCGTGCCGCCCGTCAAGGAACTGCACCATTTCGATGCCAGGTTCCGTTCCGATCTCTGCAGCGATTTCGACCGGCGCTTCCGCGAACGCTACGAAAAGTTCCGCGCCCGCGACGGAAAGAGCAGGGCGGCGCGCAAGCGGCTCGAAATCCTCGAGGCCCGCGTCCGGATGATCGGGGACGAAAGCGCCTATCGCACCTATTTCGAGAATGCCGTTCCGGAAAACTGCCGCGTCTTCGGCGAGATCACGCCGGCTTATTCGCTGCTGCCGGAAGAGGGCTTCCGCGCGATCGCATCGCAGTTTCCGCGCACCAGGCTCATCTTCCTCATGCGCGATCCGGTCGACCGGCTCTATTCGCATCTGCGCATGGCGGAGCGGCTGGACATGCTCACCGGTCCCGCCATCGAGCAATTCGCGGCGGCGCTGAGGAACCCGCAATATGTCGAGCGCTGCGAATATCACCGCACGCTCGCCAATGCCCGTAGCGTCTTCGCGCCGGAAGACATCTTCATCGGTTTCTACGAAACCTTCTTCTGCGATGCGGAGCTCGCGCGTCTTTGCGATTTTCTCGGCATACCCTTCAAGCCCGGCGATTACGGCATGCCGGTCAATGTCTCGCCGCATAAAACGCGGCTCGATGCGGAACGGGTCGCCATGGCGCGGAAGAAGCTCGCGCCCGTCTATGATTTCTGCCGGGCGGAGTTCGGCGGCAAGGTACCCGATAGCTGGCTCGCCTGAGCGGGGTCAGCCTTTCCCCTTCATGTTTCCGCCGCGCTTCGGCGCGGCGGCTTCCTCGGCGATGAGGCCCAGCTCCGCGCGCTTCTTCCTGCTCAGTCCCGCCGCGACCAGCGCATGCGAGGCCTTGAGGTATTCCTTCAGTTCCCGCTTGCCGAGGCCCGGTCCATAGCTCTGGATCCATTTCATGCCCCGCGAGGCGAGATAGGGCGCCGGGCGGCAGCCTTCCGCCTCGCGCAGCATTTCCCAGCCGATCTCGGAGACCTTGAAGGTGATGCCGGGATGGTGCCCGCGCTCCCAGCCGCCGATCGCGAAGACCTTGCCGCCCACCTTCCAGACATGCGCGCCGCCCCATTGCACGACATGGGTCGTTGCGGGAAGCGATCCGCAGAAGGCGTTGAATTCGCGATAGCTGAGCGGCATCTCTCCTCCTCGCGGCAGGTCACATGAGTTTGGAAATCAGTTCGCCTCTTTCCCCGGCATCAGCGCCGCGATCTCGTCGTCGCTCATGCCCGCCTCCCGGAGCACTTCTTCCGTCTGCTCGCCGAGGCGTGGCGGGTGGCGGCGAATGCTCGACGGGCTCTGCGCGAAGCGCACCGGTGGCTTCAGCGCGAAGTAGGGGCCGGCATGCGGATGGTCGAAGCGCATGAAGAAGTCGACGGCCTTCAGATGCGGGTCGTCCTGCAGATCGTCCAGCCGGTTCATCTTCACGGCGGGAATGGAAAGCGGCTTCAACAGCGCCAGCCATTCCTCCGTCGTCTTCGTTTCCGTCGTCTCCTCGATCATCGCATAGAGCTCGCGGATATGAACGGTGCGCGCCTTGTAATTGTTGAAGCGCGGATCGTTCTTGTAATCGTCGAGGCGGCCGGCGAGTTCGAAGAACTGTTCCCACTGCTTGTCGGAATAGGGAAGAAGGCCGATATGCCCGTCCTTCGTTCGATAGGGGCGGCGGTCGGGATTGGTGATGCGGCCATAGGTCCACTGGCCCGTCGGCGGATCGTAGACGTGATCGTAGAAATGTTCGGCGAGTACGAAGGAGGTCACGGCTTCGAGCATCGGCACTTCGACGAACTGTCCTTCGCCCGTCCGCTCCTTGTGGAAGAGCGCCGCCGTCACCGCCTGCACCATGAAGAGGCCCGACACCTTGTCCGCCATGATGGTGGGCAAGTAGCGGGGCTTCGGGTCGCCATCCATGCGGCCGAGCAGGTCCGCCGCGCCGGAACCCGCCTGAATGAGATCGTCATAGGCGGGAAGTCCGGCATAAGGCCCGTCCGAGCCATAGCCCGCCGCATGCACGAAAATGATGTCGGGCTTCACCGCCCTCACATCTTCATATGAGAGGCCGAGCTTCTTCATCGCCGCATAGCGGATGTTCGAGGTCAGCACGTCCGCTGTGGCGACGATCTTCAGCAGCGCATCGCGTCCTTGCGGGCTCCCGAGGTCGAGCAGCACGGAACGCTTGTTGCGGTTGATGGTGAGGAAGATCGGCCCCAGGTCCGGCGCCGCGCCTTCGGGCAGGTGCCCCGGCCAGCGCATGATGTCGCCGCCCGATCCGCCGCCGCCGGTCGGCGAGGGCGCTTCCACCTTGATCACGTCCGCGCCCATGTCGCCCAGGATCTGCGTCGCATAGGCGCCGAAGACGACGGCGGTGAGATCGACGATGCGCACGCCCTTGAGCGGGCCCTTGTTCTCGGTTTCGAGGGTCTTGTTCTTCTTCTCGTCGCTCAACGCACTTCCCCGCTCTTGTTCTCTCGCGCCTTTTGCTTCTTCGTTCTTATGGGCGCCATTCATACATTATGTCGGGCAGGTTTTCTTCGTTCCCGCCGTCCGTGCGGCGGATTTCCCTGCATCCGGGGCGCTCATGGAAGCGCCGCGTGCCGAGATTGGCCTGAAACGTCCAGAGGGAAAAGCCTTGCGGCATCTCTTCCTTCGCCTTTGCAAGGAGGAGCGTGCCTGCCCCTGCGTTATGCGAGGGTAAGGTGTGGTTCCGGTGGCGGCCGAAGATTGCAAAGATAGAAGTGTCATCCCGGCAACGAGTGCCGGGGTGACGTTTTTGGATTTGGTTTGCTCCGCGTCTCCGCGTCAAACCCCTGCCGTCACCCCAGCCCCTTCACCAGCAGCACGCATCCTTCCGTCGCCGCTTCGCGGTCCACCGAGATCGCGCGGTAGTCCGCGCTCTCCGACCAGTCGCGGAAGGCGGCTTCGTCGGGAAACTCGATCAGCACGATTTTCGTGCCCTCCCATCTCCCTTCCACGACTTCCGGATTTTCCTGTGCCGCCAGCAAGCGTCCCTTCCGGCCCTTCATCGTTTCGGCGAAGCGCGCGGCATAGGCTTCGTATCGCGCCCGGTCATGGATGGTGAATTGCGCCAGTGCATAGACGGTCATGGGGTGCTCCCTCGGTGTTTCGCTGTTCCATGCTGCTGGAGGCGAGATGCCTGATGAAGCCGCTTATTTCGCAGAAGCTTTTGCCTCTCCCTTCCCACCCTCCCCCTGTGGGAGGGTCAAACGGCTGGAAGCCGTTTGGGGAGGGGGACTCCGTTCCCGGCATATGGCGCGCTTCCTGTGTTTCCCGCTTACCCCTCCCCAAAATTTTCTTCGCTGCGCTCGCAAATCTTGACCCTCCCACAGGGGGAGGGTGGGAACACCCCCCGATTCCACATTCTCCGCCACCTCCTCTATGCTCCCCCCATGCTGCTGCATCATTCGAGCTGGCCGGAGATCGAGGCCTATCTCACGAAGTCGAAGGGGATCGTGATCCCCATCGGCTCGACGGAGCAGCACGGGCCGAACGGGCTCATCGGCACGGATGCGATCTGTCCCGAGGCGATCGCGCATCGCGCGGGCGAGCAGGCGGGCTTTCTCGTCGGCCCCACCTTCAATGTCGGCATCGCGCAGCATCATCTCGCCTTTCCCGGCACGATGACGCTCCGCCCCTCGACCATGATCGCCGCGATCCATGACTGGGTCTCCTCGCTCGCGCGGCACGGCTTCGAGCGCATCTATTTCTTCAACGGGCATGGCGGCAATGTCGCGACCATCGAGGCAGCCTTCGCCGAGATCTATGCCGATCAGTCGCTTGCCCGCGGCGCCTCCAATCGCGGGCCGGTGAAGTGCCGCCGCGCCAACTGGTGGGACTTCAAGCCCGTCATGGATTTCTGTCAGAAGCGATACGGCTCGGCGCATGGCGTCCATGCGACGCCTTCGGAGGTCGCCGTCACCTATTTCCTCCATCCCAATGCGGTGAAGGATGTCGAGATGGCGCCGAAGGTCGCGCCCTGGGGCCGCTACACCGATGCGGAAAGCTACCGCGCCGCTTTCCCGGACGGACGTATCGGCTCCGATCCCTCGCTCGCCGACCCCGCCGATGGCGAGAAGCTCATCGCCCTTTCCGCCGAAGGGCTCATCGAGGACTTCCGGAAATTCGAGGCGGCCTGATCGCGGTTGCCGCTTTCTCATCACAGCGGGGATAAGCGCGTCTCTCTTCCGCCACAGCGGGGACAAGTCGCCCTGCGGAGATTTTCCCACCCGGGGACAAGCTGCATTCCGCAAGCGCAAGAGACCGTGGGAGAGACGAGTGGCGAGACCGCGCCGTCTCCCGTTCCGTCTCCTTCAAACGCACAGATTCCGTTTGTGACGTTCTCGTGACGTTTCGATGACGGTGACCCCCTGTTTATCCCCGCCTCCGGGGATTAACCGGCGATCCGCACCACCCCGTCCTTGACCTCGACGGGCACGGCCTCAAGGTGCTTTCCCGCGCATGGCCCGCTTGTGCAGAGCCCGTCCTCGATCCGGAAAAGTGCTGCGTGATTGCCGCAGAGGATCCGGCTTTCATCCTGCGTGAGAAAGCGGTCCGGCCAGTTGTCGAGCCTTGTCGCGGCGTGCGGGCAGAGATTGAGATAGGCGTAGACGGCGCCATCCTTCCGTACAAGGAAGATATTTGTTCGCGCCTTTCCCTCGCCAAGCGTGATCCCCTTCGCACCCGGATCGTCGAGATCGCCGAAACGGCAGATCGCGGTGCCGGGTGCCGGCAGTTCGATCTTTGTCACGGCGCCTTCTTCAGGCCGCCCATCCTGCAGATGAGCTTCCATTCATCCGCGCGGACGGGCTGCACGGAAAGACGCGACTGCTTGAGCAGCGCCATTTCGTGAAGTGCGGGCTCGTTCTTCACGTCTTCGAGCGTAACGGGCTTCGGCATGTCCTCGACGGCTTCGATATCGACAAGGCCGAACTTTCCCTTTTCGTCCGTCGGGTCGGGCCGGTGTTCGCCGATCACGCGCACGATGCCGACGATCCGCTTCTCGTCCACCGAATGATAGAAGAAGCCGTAGTCGCCCTTCTTCATCGCTTTCATGTTGTTGTTCGCCTGGTAGTTGCGAACGCCGTTCCAGGGCTCGCCCTTCTTGCCCTTCTTCTTCTGGTCCTCCCACGACCATGTCGAGGGTTCGGATTTGAAAAGCCAGTACGCCATCCCGCCTTACTCCTTCGGACCCAGCAGCCACTTCCAGGCGCGAATTTCCGTGCTCTGAAAAAGGCCTGCCTTGTTGTAGGGGTCGTTCTCCACCAGCGCTTCCGCCTTTGCGCGATTGTCGACGTCGATCACGAGCATCGAGCCGTTCATCACGCTTTGATCGTCATTGGTGAAAGGCCCGCCGATCTTTACGCAACCCGCATCGCCCCAGTATTTCAGGTGCGCATCGCGATTGGCGAGGCGGAGTTCGAGCGCGTTCGGCTTGTCGGTGCAGATGAGGCAGAAGAGCATGTTCGTTCCGTTTCTTTCGTGGGTCAGCCTTCGCTGCGGAAGGGGCGGGCGAGAAGCGTGGCGATGGCTTCATCGACCTTCGCCTTTCCCGTGACGATGGCGGCAACCGCTTCGGCGATCGGCATTTCAATATCGTATTTGCGGGCAAGTGCAACGACGGCGGTCGCGGAGTGGACGCCTTCGCTCACTGAATTCCTCGCGCCCATCACTTCCTCGAGCGTCTTTCCCTCTCCAAGCGCCATGCCGAGCGACATGTTGCGCGATTTCGGCGAGTTGCAGGTGAGGATCAGATCGCCGAGGCCGGAGAGGCCCATCAGCGTTTCCGTGCGCGCGCCCATCGAAATGCCGAGCCGTGCGAGTTCGGCAAAGCCGCGCGTCGTCAGCGCCGCGCGTGCGCTGTCGCCGAATTTCTTTCCTTCGACGATGCCGCAGGCGATGGCGAGCACGTTCTTCACCGCGCCGCCGATCTCCGCGCCGATGAGGTCCGCCGAATAATAGGGACGGAATGTCGGCAGGCCGATCGCATGGGCGAGCGCCTCGGCCACGTCCTCGTCCTCGCAGGCAAGCGTCACCGCCGTCGGCAAGCCCTTCGCGACTTCAGCCGCGAAGCTCGGGCCCGAAAGAACGGCGGCGCGCGCCTGCGGCATCGCCTCCGCCAGAACCTCCGTGAGCAGATAATTGGTCGATTGCTCGACACCCTTCGCGCAGAGGACGACGGGTTTTTCCGCCGCGACTTCCGGCGCCAGCGTCTCGAGCACGCGGCGCATATGCTGTGCCGGGGTCACCATCAGGATCGCGTCGGCATCGGCCACCTCGGCGAGGTCGCCCGTCGCGCGCAGGGCGGGGTCGAGTGCGATGCCGGGCAGGAAGAGGCTGTTCTCATGGACGGTGTTGACGCTTTCGACGACTTCCGCCTCGCGCGCCCACAGCGTCACCTCGCGGCCCGCCTTGGCGGCTACCTGCGCCAGCGCTGTGCCCCAGGCACCGGCACCGACAACCGCTATCTTGTTGTATTTATTACGCAAATGCCTTTCTCCGGGCGGTTCGTGTGCTGCGGGTGCTAACGATTGAACGATTCGTTGAATATTTACTCGGGCGCTTTACAATCATGTGTATGACCGCTCAAGACGATACGCACCAGAAAATCATTGCGGCTGCAAAGCGCCGCTTCACGCATTACGGCTATACCAAAACCACGATGGCCGAGCTTGCCGTCGATTGCGACATGTCGCCCGGCAATCTCTATCGCTATTTCGCGGGTAAGCTCGATATAGCCGAAGCGATCTGCCGTGAAGCCTCCATGCAGACGGCGGAGGATCTTTCCCGCATCCTGACGACGCCCGGCCGCAGCGCGTCCGAACGGCTCCACGACTTCCTGTTCATGGATCTGCGCGAGACCTTTCACAAGCTGGAGGAAGACCCGAAAATCGTGGAAATGGCGCAGATTGTGACCGCCGAGCGCCCGGAATTCCACAATGAGGGACTGAAGCGCGAGCGCGAGGTTCTCTGCCGGATTGTCGAGCTCGGCAACCTGTCGGGCGAGTTCAATGTGCCGGACCCGGATTTTGCGGCGGAAATGATCCAGGCCGCCACTCTCAAATTCAGCTACCCGCAGCTTTTCACGCGTCTGCCGCTCGACAAGCTCGAGCGTGAGCTCGAAGGCGTCTACCAGATCATCGTGGCGGGGCTCAGGGCCGGGTGCGCCTGTGTCGATCCGGAAAAGGAAGCCGTCGAGGCTTGAGCCGTTCCAGACTCCATCGCTAGTCGTTGTTTTTAATGCGCCGCGTCATACTCCTGGACGCGGCGCATTAACTTTTAACTGATTGATTTGTTTCATTAAATCGGTCCCATAACGGCGATATGTGTTGCGGCGCAGCAACATGAATTCTGATGATTGAATATTTTTGATTTTGTTCATTGTTTTTCGTTCAGAGCTCCCCTACATCCAGCCTGTCAGCGGGCAACCCCCGGAACAAACCCGCTCACAGGCATCAGGAGACGAGCCATGACCTATCTGAACAGCAAGCTCACGAACCGCGTCATCACCCTCGCGATCGCCGGTTATACGCTGGCCTTCGTTGCCCAGATCGCCGCTCAGTACGCGGCCTGATCCGGCAGGGTCTCAGGAATTCACGCCGGCGGTTTCGGCCGCATGGATGCGAGAAGGAAGATCGACATGACGCAGAATCCGAAAATCCGCCAGATCGCGGAGCGCGTCGCCGCCAAAACCGCCGCCGCGCTGCTCGTGGCCTACACGCTCGTACTGATCGTGCAGACCTCGGGCGTCGCCCGCATCGTCTGACGACACCCAGGTTTCACAAGAGGTTTCCTCGACCGGGCCTTCATCCCTCCCCTCAAGCAAGGCCCGGTGATCCCCGAGCCCTCTCTCGAAGAGGGCGCTTGACCCCGCCGCTTCCCCTCGCGGCGGGGTTCTTTTTTCAGGCGAGATGCTGTTTCGCGAAGCGAACGATATGGGCGATTGCCTCGCGCGCTTCCGGAAGCATGTCCGCATTGAGCTGCCAGACGTGCCAGACCTTCGGCCAGACTTCCAGCACAGTCTCCACGCCCGCCGATTTCAGGGCGGCGGCCATGCGTGTCGAGTCGTCGCGCAGCATTTCCCTCTCGCCGACCTGGAAGAGAGTGGGCGGGAAGCCTGAAAGGTCCCCGTAAAGCGGCGAGATGAAGGGATCCCTTTCGTCGGTACCGTCGAAATAGACGGGTTTCAGGCTGTCCATCATTTCAGGGACGAACATGGAATCGGCTTCGGCATTGCTGTGGCGCGAGTCGCCGCTTCCAGTCATGTCGGTGGCGGGTGAAAGGCAGATAAGGCCGCCCGGCAAGGCCAGCCCTTCGGCCTTGAGCCTAAGGGTCAGGGCGAGTGTCAGATTGCCGCCTGCGGAATCTCCGCCGACAAGGATCGACTTCGCGGAAATGCCCTTGTCGAGCAGGCCCTTGTAGGCGGCTACGCAATCGTCGAGTCCCGCCGGATAGGGATGTTCAGGCGCCAGCCGATAGTCGATTGCATATACCGGAACGCCGATTTCCTTCGTAAGCCGCCAGGTAAGCGGACGATGCGTGCGGGGCGAACCGGCAACAAAGCCGCCGCCATGGATATAGAGAAAGGCTGCATCCTCGCGCGTTCCCGGCGCCGAGAGCCTTTCCGCCGGAATGCCGCCAAGATCCGGTTCCTCGATCCTGATGTCCGCCGGCACCTTCATCATGCGCGGTTCCATCCGATCCATGATCGGACGAAGGAGCTGCACGTCAGGGTTCTTGCGGAAGCGGCGTTTGACCTGCCAGCGGATCAGCAGATTCAGCACGGATAGCTGGAAGCTCATGGGGAAAGTCCTTTCAGGCTTTCACGCCGGCACCCCGCGCGGGCGCTGCATCGGGATCGAGTGGCCAGCGTGCGCGCGGCCCGGCGTCGATAGGGTCCGTCAGTCCGAGCGCAAGCCTTTCAGCCCCAGCCCATGCGATCATCGCGCCGTTATCCGTGCAGAGTTTGAGCGGCGGCACAACAAATTCGTAGCCACAAGCGTGAGCCGACACCATCAAACGTTCGCGCAGCAGCATGTTCGCGGCGACGCCACCCGCGACGACGAGACGGCGATGGCCGGGCGGGATCACCTCGTCGGCAAGCGCCATCGCATTTTCCGTGCGTTCGGCAAGAACGTCGGCGACCGCATGCTGGAAGGAAGCGGCGATATCGGCCTTGTCTTGATCGGTAAGGGTTTCGAGGCCCTCCGCTGCCTGGCGAACCGCTGTTTTCAGGCCGGAAAAGGAGAAGTCGCAGCCCGGCCTTCCCATCATCGGGCGGGGCAGGGGAAAGCGCAGCGGGTTGCCTTCCCGTGCGGCGCGTTCGACCGCGGGACCACCCGGATAGCCGAGGTCCAGAAGCTTCGCCACCTTGTCGAAGGCTTCGCCCACCGCATCGTCGATGGTCGTGCCGAGACGGCGATAGCGCCCGACGCCTTCCACGACCAGAAGCTGGCTGTGGCCGCCCGATACGAGCAGCAGCAGATAGGGAAAAGGCAGCGCATCCGTCATCCGCGCGGTCAGTGCATGACCTTCGAGATGGTTCAGCCCGATGAAGGGCAGGCCCCGGGCGGCGGCGATGCCCTTGGCGGTCATCAGGCCGACGATCACGCCGCCGATGAGGCCCGGTCCCGCCGTTGCCGCGATGCCGTCCAGATCGTCCCAGCCGAGTTCCGCATCCCTCAATGCCCGCTCGATCAGCCCGTCCAGATGTTCGACATGAGCACGAGCAGCGATTTCAGGCACCACGCCGCCAAAGGGCGCATGCTCCTCGATCTGGGAAAAGACGACATTGGAGAGAATTTCGCCCCGCTGCCCGGCCCCGTTGCGGCGCACGACAGCGGCCGCGGTCTCGTCGCAGCTCGTTTCGATGCCGAGAATGGTCAGGGGTTCCGTCACTGGTATGCCTGAAAAAAGGTTCAGCCCCCTCTCATCATTGAGCTGAACCGGCTATAAGGACCCCGGCGGGTCGGCCCGCCTTGAGTTTCCGTTGGCATACAACCTTAGAGACCCCGCATGCAACGCCGCTACCGCATCGGCACCAGAGGTTCGAAGCTCGCACTCGTTCAGGCGAACGAGGTTGCGCGCCGCATCGCGCTGGCGCAGGGGGCGCCTGTCGAGGAGGTGACGGAAATCGTTGTCATCTCGACCGAGGGCGACCGGGTTCAGGACCGGGCCCTTTCTGAAATCGGCGGCAAGGGCCTGTTCACGCAGGAAATCGAGGAGCAACTCTCGGACGGGCGGATCGACGTGGCCGTCCATTCGATGAAGGATATGCCGACTGTCCTGCCCGATGGGCTCGTTATCGATTGCCTGCTGGAGCGGGCCGATCCTCGCGATGCCTTCATCTCGCTCAAGGCGGGGTCGCTCGCCGAGCTTCCTGCGGGTTCGCGCGTCGGTACGTCCTCGCTTCGCCGCGCGGCTCAGGTTAAGGCGCGCAGGCCCGATCTCGAAGTGGTTCCCTTTCGCGGCAATGTCGATACGCGCCTGAGGAAACTCGGCGAGGGCATCGCGGACGCGACCTTTCTTGCCGTGGCAGGTCTTACGCGCATGGATCTTGCCGACAAGATTACCGCGCCGCTTTCTCCGGAAGAAATGCTGCCTGCCGTGGCGCAGGGGGCCATCGGGGTCGAGAGACGTATGGCGGATGACGAAGCGGCACATCTTCTCAAGAAGCTCCATCACGTGGAAACGGGCCTCCGCGTGGCGGCGGAGCGTGCCTTTCTTGCTGTGCTCGACGGTTCCTGCCGCACGCCGATCGCCGCACTTGCCGAAATCGTCGGAAAGAGGATGCGGCTTCGCGCAATGATCCTGACGCCCGATGGAGCGGAGATTCACGAAACAGAGCGCGAGGGGCTTGCCGCCGAAGCGATTGCGCTCGGCGAGGATGCTGGCCAGGAGCTCAAAGGGCGCGCCGGGCCCAATTTCTTCGCTGCGGTCTGAGCGATGCGATTCCTCGTCACGCGGCCCGAGGAAGACAGCGCGCCGCTCGCCGATGCGCTTTCCGCGCTTGGCCATGAGGCGGTATTGGCGCCGCTCCTCGACATTCGCTTTCTCGAAGATGCTGAGTTGCCCGAGGCCGCTTGGCAGGCTCTCCTTGTCACGAGCGCCAATGGAGTTCGCGCGCTGGCGCGTCACGACCATGCGGCCTCGCTTCTTTCTTTGCCCATCCTTGCTGTCGGCCCTGCGAGTGCGGATGCTGCGCGGGCGGCAGGTTTTGCGAAGGTCGAGGCGGCAGGCGGCGATGTAAACTCCCTTGCTGAACATGTTGCAAAGTCGCTCGACCCAAAGGCGGGGCCGCTTCTTCATGTCGCGGGAAGCGCCCTCGCGGGAGATCTCGCCGGAATGCTCGAAGAGCGAGGCTTCAGCGTGACCCGCGCCGTCCTCTATGAAGCCCGACTTGCATCCGAGTTACCCGAGGCAGCGCGCGCGGCGCTTGAAGCGGGGACCCTTGATGGGGTTCTTCTCTATTCGCCCCGAACGGCGCGAGCCTTCGCCTCGCTCGTCCGCAAGGCGGGGCTTGAAGCGCGTGTGAAGGGACTTGCCGCCTATTGTCTTTCTGCCGCGGTCGCCGATGCATTGGACGACCTCCCCGGACTTACGGTGAAAATTGCGCGCGCGCCGGATCAGGCTGCGCTTATTGCCCTGCTGCCGGCCTGATTTTCCCGGAACTTCGCCCTGACCCAGCCGCTTTGAGCCTCTATAGTGGCCCGCAAAGGCGGATTCTCCCTCAGAAGGCTTGCGATGAGCGACCCAAACGGCAGCGACAAGAACGAAAAGGCGGGAACGGGCCCCGATGAGGGCGCGAAGGAAACCCAGGCCGAGTACCTGAAGCCCGAGGGTGGAAAGCGGCAAGGTTCCACGAAGCGCGAGAAGGAGCCTCGTGTCCTCGAAGGCACCGCAGAGCATGTGGGCGAAGAGAGTGCCGGCTCAACCCAGTCCACGAACGAAAGCGAGCCAAAGGAAGGGCCGACACGCTCCCCGTTGCCGCTTGTTGCGGCTGCAGGTGTGGCCGGGCTCGGCGGCGCGGCGGTTGCGCTCGCCGCCGTATGGTTCGCGGGGATGCCGCAGTCTGCCGGAGACCGAGATGCGCTGGCCGGATTCGAACAGCGCATCGGCGCGCTTGAAAGCGGCAGCAGTGAAAACGCGAGTGAGACCGGTGCTGCGATTGCCTCATTGAGCGGCCGCATCGACAAACTCGAAAAGGATCTCGCCGCCGCGAGCGAAACGCCCGACAGCGCGGCGGCGCTTCGTGAGCAGATCGAAACGCTTGGCACGGAAACGCAACAGCTCGCATCGGCTCTCGACGACACGCGAAGTTCCTTGCGTGACCTCGAACAGAAGGTCAGCGGGATTTCCGAAAGCCTTCCGCCGGCGGGCATTGCGGATCAGGTCGGAAGCATCGAAACCCTGGTAAAGGCGCTCGATCTGCGGCTCGCCTCTCTTGCTCCCGAAGTCCAGAAGATGGAGGAGCGCGTTGCCGCGCTCGAGGAAGAGAAGGAAGATCCCGATGCAGCCGCACGCGCGGCGCTCGGCCTTGCTCTCGCCAACCTCGCACGCGCCGCGGAAGGGTCCGGCTCCTTCGAGACGGAGCTCGGCGCCGTCCGCACATTTCTTCCGAACCAGCCTGTGCTTGAGAACCTGTCGGAAGCGGCGGCTCAGGGCGTGCCGACACGCGCGGCCCTGGAAGCACGTTTTACTTCCGTTGCGCAGGATATCTTCAGCGCTGAGCGTCATGCGGGCGAAGACGGCTGGTGGTCGCGTTTCGTCGCCAATGCGAAGTCCCTCATCACCGTTCGCAAGACGGGCGAGATTTCCGGCGACACGACGGAAGCGAAAGTTGCCCGCATGGAAGAGCGGCTGAAGGTTCACGATCTTGAAGGCGCCGTCGCGCAGGCCGAAACGCTCGAAGGGCCTGCCGCGGAAGCTGTCGCGCCTTGGCTTTCCGACGCGCGAGATCGTCTGGAGACGGACCGGCTGGTGCGTGAGTTGAGTGCGAATGTCGCCAAGCAGCTCGCCAAGGCGAGGGGCTGACGCCCATGCTGCGCGCGCTCTACACATTCCTCATCATCGCCGTGCTGAGCGGCATCGCGATCTGGCTCGCCGACAATCCGGGCGAACTCGTCATGCATTGGCGAGGCTATGAAATCCGCACGAGCTTCGTCGTCGGCGTCGGTGTGATGGCGCTTGCGGCTTTTCTCGTTCTGCTTGCCTACCGGATCGTGGTGAGTTTCATCGAGACGCCAGCTAGCGTCTCGACCTATCTAGAGAAGCGCCGGCAGCAGAAGGGTTTCCTTGCCTTGTCGCGAGGCATGGTCGCTGTGGCCGCGGGCGATGCGGGCGATGCGAAGCGCTATGCCGCGCAGGCGCACAAGCTGCTCGATGTGCCGCCGCTCACGCTTCTCCTCGCTGCGCAGGCAGCCCAGCTCGAAGGCGATGAGGCCGGTGCGACCCGGCATTTCGAAAAGATGCTCGCTGCACCGGAGACAGAGTTTCTCGGCCTTCGTGGTCTTTTCATCCAGGCCCGTCGCGCGGGCGATCGCGACGGGGCGCTTGCCCATGCGCGGCGTGCTTTTGAACTTCGTCCGCAGACGCTATGGGCCGCGCAGGCCGTGTTTGAGATCGAGGCGGCTGAAGAAGATTGGGACGGTGCGCTCAAGACCCTCGATCGCGTGGTCAAGGCGAAGCTCATCCCGCGTGACGATGCCCGCCGCCGCCGCGCGGTGCTTCTGACGGCCCAGGCGATGACGGCGGCCGAGGCTGCGCGAGGGCAGGTGGGCGACGCACGCACGCATGCACTTGAAGAAGCATCGAAACTCGCCTCCGAAGCAGTGTCGCTCGAGCCGCGTTTCGTGCCCGCCGTGGCGCTTGCCGCCGAACTGTCGGCGAGCACCGGGCGCAGCCGCAAGGGGATCAAGCTCATCGAGGATGCATGGGGCGTCGCCCCTCACCCCGCGCTTGCCGATGCCTGGCTCGATCTCTTTGAGGACGAGAGCGGCTATGCACGAGCGGAACGAGCGAAGGCGCTTGCCGCGCGTAATCCCGATCATGTCGAAAGCCGCATTCTTGTCGCCCGTGGCGCCATCGGAGCGCGCGACTGGAAGCAGGCGCGAGAGGCACTCGCACCCTATGCCGGATCGACGGCGGAGGAGCAGCCCACGCAACGCATCTGCGAACTCATGGCCGAGATCGAGGAAGGCGAATTTGGCGACCGTGGCGCGGCGCGCAGCTGGCTCACCCGCGCGCTTCATGCGCCGGAGGATCCGCAATGGACGGGCAATGGCTATCGCTCGCCGCGCTGGTCGCCGATCAATCCGGTGACGGGTGAGTTCGACGCGCTGGAATGGACGGCGCCGGTCATGGCGCTTGCTGCCGAGGACAGAACCGGCCCGGCGGCAATTTCCCGGGAGAGCTCCGTTGTGGCCGACGAGGCTCCCGAAGCCGCGGCCGACGCGGCCCGTCTGACCTCGCCCCCCGCCGGTGCGAGCGAAGTTCTTGCCTTTCAACCGCCCCTGCCCGACGATCCCGGTCCCGATGGCGATGCGGGTGACAAGCGGGAGGGGGAGAATAAATGGTGAAGCGGATACTGGCCGGCACGGCGACGCTCATTCTGCTGGCGCTGGCGGTCATCGTCATTTCAGTGGTGCAGTTCGACGTGCCGCGCGAGCAGCTTGTTGGGAAGTATGCGACTGGTGCTTCCCAATTCGTCACGCTGCCAAGCGGGGCAAGCGCGCATGTGCGCGACGAGGGGAACCCGCAAGGACCCGTTCTTGTCCTCATTCATGGCTCCAATGCCTCACTTCATACATGGGAGCCCTGGGTTGCAGAGCTCGACACCACCTATCGCATCATCAGCATGGATTTGCCGGGGCATGGGCTCACGGGCCGTGTACCGGGGGACGACTATTCTCGCGAGGGCATGGCCACTTTTCTTGACGAGTTGATGAGCACGCTCAAAGTCGAGCGCTTCTCCGTTGCCGGCAATTCGATGGGGGGTGGCGTTGCTGCTCTCTATACGCTTGAGCATCCGGATCGCGTCTCATCGCTCATACTTGTCGATGCAGCCGGTATTCCGGTCGAAAGGGATGAGGATGACGTTCCGCTTGCTTTCCGTGTGGCGAGCATGCCCGTCGTCAGCAGCGTCATGCGATATGTTCTGCCTCGTTCGATGGTCGAAGAGGGGCTGCGCAAGGTCTTTGTGGACCAGTCCAAGGTGACCGAAGAAATGGTGTCGCGCTATTTCGACCTGGCCTTGCATGAAGGCAACAGGGAGGCGACGCGGATCCGCTTCTCCGCTTATGCAGCGCGCAACGAAGAAGCCTTTGCGGCACGGCTCGGCGACATCGAGGTGCCAACCCTTGTGATGTGGGGCGACAAGGACGGGCTTATCCCGGTTTCCGCCGCTTACGAGTTCAAGAAGAGGATTCCTCAGGCCGAACTCGTGATCTTTGAGAATGTGGGCCATGTTCCGATGGAAGAAGTGCCGGAGGAAAGTGCTGCCTCCGTCCGGGCCTTCCTTGCCGGGGTCGAGGCTGAAGGGACTACCCCTCCGGAGACGGCTCCTGCGGAATGAGCCAAATTGTGGGAGACGCCCTTTCTCCCTGTTGCCAAAGCTTCGATGGCGGGGTATCTGAGGGCCCTCGCGGACAGGCAGGTTTGCTGCCCGTCCCGGCGCCGCTTTAGCTCAGTTGGTAGAGCACCTCATTCGTAATGAGGGGGTCGGGTGTTCGAGTCACCCAAGCGGCACCACTTCTCCCCTTTCCACGCTGGTTTCCAGGCGCCACGCCCCGTAGATTTCTGCGCATGTCCCCCGTGGCGGCGGGGATCTTCGCGTGCAGATGAGGTTTCCCATGAGCGATGTCCCCAAGGATGAGATTGCCCGCTTCGGCGGCCGCATGGTGATGGTCGGCTTCGGCAGTATTGGGCAGGGGGTGCTGCCGCTGCTGTTGCGCCACTTGGACATCACGCCGGACCGGATCACGATCGTCACCGCCGAGGAGCGCGGCAAGGCCGAAGCCGAGGAGTTCGGCGTAAAGTTCGTGGTAAGCCCGCTCAGACAGGGAAACTATCTCTCCATCCTCGAGCCGCTTCTCTCGGAAGGGGACTTCCTCGTCAACCTCTCGGTCGACGTGTCGAGCCTTGCGCTTGTCGAGTTCTGCCGCTCGAAGGGGGCGCTTTACCTCGACACCTGCATCGAGCCCTGGAGCGGCCAGTATACAGATGCCAAGCGTTCTCCTTCGCAGCGTTCGAATTATGCGCTTCGTGAAAGCGCACTTGCGCTGCGTCAGAAGTATGAAGGCGGGCCGACGGCGATCCTCACACATGGCGCGAACCCGGGCCTCGTTTCTCATTTCGTGAAGCAGGCCCTGCTCGACATTGCGCACGAGACGGGCGTCGAGACGGAGGTGCCCGCTACCCGCGAGGAATGGGCGCGCCTTTCGTCACGCCTCGGCATCAAGGCGATCCATATTGCAGAGCGCGACACGCAGGTATCGCCAATACCCAAGGCCATCGGCGAGTTTGTGAATACATGGTCGGTGGACGGCTTCGTGGGAGAAGGCTGTCAGCCTGCGGAACTTGGATGGGGCACGCATGAACGGCACTTTCCGGCGGATGGAAACCGGCATTCGAGCGGTTCCGGCTGTGCGATCTATCTTTCGCGCCCCGGTGCCTCGACGCGCGTCAGAAGCTGGACGCCCAATGAGGGGCCCTATCACGGCTGGCTCATTACGCATGGCGAATCCATTTCGCTCGCGGATTATCTCACCCTTCGCGATGGCGGCGAGGTGAAGTACCGGCCGACCGTTCACTACGCCTATCATCCCTGCCACGTTGCGGTGCTGTCGCTGCATGAGCTTGCGGGCAAGAACTGGAAGGTTCAGAAGCACAAGCGGCTGATGATGGAGGAAATCTCCGAGGGGGCGGACGAGCTGGGTGTGCTGTTGATGGGACACGCGAAGGGCGCCTACTGGTACGGCTCCAATCTTTCCATCGAAGAGGCGCGGCGGCTGGTGCCGCACAACAATGCGACGAGCCTGCAGGTGACGGTCGCGGTGCTCGCCGGTGTCATCTGGGCGATCGAGAATCCGCAGCGCTGGATCACGGAGCCCGAAGAAATGGACTTCTCTCGCATTCTTGAGATCGCGCGTCCCTATCTCGGAGAGATGATCGGCGCATATAGCGACTGGACGCCGCTTCTGGATCGTGGGCTTCTTTTCCCCGAGGATATCGACGAAGACGACCCCTGGCAGTTCAAGAACTTCCGCGTCGTCTGATCTGCCCTTCCGGTGTCCATGCAAACAGAAAGGCCGTTCCTTCGCGAGAAGGAAACGGCCTTTCGTCTATCGGAGGCTGCACGCCATCTTGTACGCGCTGGGGAAGGCAACCCTCAGACGAGTGGCTTGCGCGCAGTCTCCTCAGCCGCGTTGCGGTGCGCCGCGATAGCGAAGGCCCGCACGGTTTGCCTGAGGCTTCCCCTTGTGGGCATCGGCGGAGTGATAGCTCGCGCCGCGATAATTCAGAACTGCGTCCCTGGACTGATTGGCATTGTGGTCGCCGGGGTGGTTCACACCCCTGTAGGTCAGATCGCTCATGGATGCCTCCTTGGCTCTGCGTCTCATGTCTTGAAGCTCAATATGAGTAAGATGTGTAAGTTTGTCAATAAGCTTAAAAGAAGTAATTACACATTCTTTGGACAAGGTTGTTCCCGGCTGCTAGAAGGAAGCTAATTCCCTGAGTTTCCGGCGTTTTCCGGCTCATCCAAGGCCGTTTGCGCTGCCCCAGTTTGAGCAAGCGAGTCTGAATATGGAAAAACTCGATCAAAGAATTCAGCTCGTCGCTTCGGTCGAGTTCAACAATGTGGTCGACCGCTGGCGTCGCGAGCAGGCCGATCTGCCTTCCCGCTCGGAAGCAATCCGGCGTCTCGTTCTTCACGGCCTTGAATATGAGAAGAGCTTCCCCATGCGCATGATCACCGCCATCATCCGGCCTCACAAATACGAAGAGTTGCGCGATGCGCTGGTCGCTATTGGCATCGAGGGCATCACTGTGACGCAGGTCCAGGGTTTCGGCCGACAGCGCGGCCATTCAGAAATCTATCGCGGCGCCGAATACCAGGTGATGGAGGTGCCGAAGGTCCGCATCGACGTGGCGGTGAGCGCCGAACTCGTCGAGAAGGCGGTGCGCGAGATCGAACGTGCCGCGAGCACCGGCAAGACCGGCGACGGCAAGATTTTCGTGCAACCTCTCGAGCAGGTCGTTCGCATCCGCACCGGCGAGACCAATGACACGGCACTGAGCTAGCCTCAGCCTCGCGCCCTGGCGAGCAAAATACACCGCTGAAACGGCAAATTTTCCTAACGGCACGTTTACTCCGCCGAAACGAACGGCCCCTATCTTCGCCTCATCGACAGGCAGGCGGGACGTTCACCTTCAATGTTCAGTCAGAGAGGCATTTCGCGCGGCCGCCGGAAATCGCTTCTGGCGGATTATTCGACCAATCTGGGCGAGCTCATTTCGCGCCAGAAGTCGGAAGCAGCCTTGCGCTCGGCAAAGGCCGAGTCGGACATGGCCAGCCGTACGAAATCCGAATTTCTCGCGAATATGAGCCATGAGCTCAGGACGCCGCTCAATGCCATCATCGGCTTTTCCGAGTTCATCCAACACATAGCGGCAAGCGGCCAGCCGTCCGAAAAAACGGCCGAATACGCCTCGCACATCGCGGGCGCCGGACGCCATCTCCTCAACATCATTTCCGACATTCTCGACATCTCGAAGATCGAGAGCGGCACATTCGCCCTGACGAAGGAGCAATACGATCTTCGCGAGTTGATCGATGCCTGTGTCGTTCTCATCGAGCCGCGCATCCGCGAGAAAAAGCAGGTGCTGGAGGTGAAAGCCGATCCGGTTCTGCCGCTTGTGCCGATCGATGTGCGCCGTATCAAGCAGGTGCTCATCAATCTTCTGTCCAATGCACACAAGTTCACAGCGGAGGGCGGCCGCGTCGTGCTCGTGGCGACGCGAACGCCGGATGGTGGTGCGACCATTGCCGTCGCAGACACGGGTATCGGCATGACGAGGGAACAGATCGACTACGCCATGACGCCTTTCGGTCAGGTGCAGTCGAGCTATTCGCGCGGACACGAGGGGACCGGTCTTGGCCTGCCGATCGCAGCAGCGCTTACCAAACTGCATGGCGGCGAGTTCCGGATCCACAGCGAACCGGGAAAGGGGACGACCGTTTTCTTCACCCTGCCGCCTTCGCGCGACGAACGAAAATTCACGTATGACCAGGACAAGTTCTCATGAGCAGCATGCCCAAGACTCAGAATGGCGTGGCCAGCGAGCCTGAAGCCCCGCCGTTGGTCGAGCGGCGCGGGATGCCGGCTGCACCGCCGAAGCGGATCGCCCATATCGTTTCCGTGTCCGGCTCCCAGGCGATCGCCGTCCTGGAGCGCGACCCCGCGACGTCAAAGGATGAAACGCGGGTGGAGATCGGCCAGCTCGTAAAGATTCCGACGCCACTCTCGACCGTCATAGGGCTCGTCTCCGCCGTCAGCGCGCCTTTGCCGACGAGCGGAGGCAGCGCCGAAGATATCCGGCTGATCGAACTCAATCTTGCCGGTGAGGTGGTCGACGATCCGAATGACGGGCGGCTCTCCTTCCGGCGCGGCGTTTCCCATCTTCCGACGATCGGCGATGCGGTGCTCCTCGCCGACCGCTACGATCTCACGCGCGTCTATACGCAACCGAACGTGGCGACGATCGAAGTAGGGACACTGTTCCAGGATTCGGCAGTGCCGGCTCGTTTCATCATCGACGATCTTCTTTCCAAGCATTTTATCGTCGTCGGTACGACGGGGTGCGGAAAATCCTGCGCGCTGACAGCCATTCTGCAGCGTGTCCTCGAAGATCATAATCATGCGCATATCGTCATGCTCGATGTGCATAACGAGTACCCAACGGCCTTTGGCGAGCGCGCGGAACTCATCAACCCGAGTAATCTGCATCTGCCGTTCTGGCTCCTGAACTTTCAGGAGCTTTCCGCTGCGCTAACGAGCGGCGATGCCTATCACGACGCGGAAGTCGAGATTCTGAGCGATGCGGTGATCGCGGCCAAGAGGCGATACTCCGACGCCTCGTCCAACCGGCAGATTTCGCGCCGTCCGGGCGACAATGGCGGCATGACGGTAGATGCGCCGACGCCGTTCCGGTTGTCGGATGTCCTGTCCTATATCGACGAGCAACTGGGCAAGCTCGACCGGGCGCAGAAGACGCTTCCCTTCCGCCGCCTCAAGAACCGCATCGAAACCCTGGCCAGCGACCAGCGATACAGCTTCATGTTCGGCAGTCTTCAGGTTCAGGACACGATGGCCGATATCCTTGGCCGTTTGTTCCGTGTGCCGAACGATGGACGGCCAATCACCGTTATCGACCTGTCGACGGTGCCGCCGGAAATTCTCGATGTCGTCATCTCGGTTATCTCGCGTCTTGCCTTCGATCTCGCGGTCTGGAGCAAGGGCGGATTGCCGATGCTTCTTGTCTGCGAAGAGGCTCATCGCTATGCACCTGCGACAGGCGGCGAAGGTTTCGCGCCGACGCGTCATGCACTCTCGAGAATCGCGAAGGAAGGACGTAAATACGGTCTTTCGCTGGCTCTCGTTACGCAGCGCCCGTCGGAACTCGACACTACCATTCTCTCCCAGTGCAGCACTGTCGTTGCCATGCGTCTCTCCACGGAGCGTGACCAGCAGGTGATGCGTGCCAATACGCATGATGGTGCGCTCGATCTTCTCGACTTCCTGCCGCTGCTCGGCGACCGCGAAGCCATCGTGCTGGGGCAGGGCGTCGGCATGCCCATGCGCATCAAATTCGCGGATATCGGAGAAAAGGGCGTGCCGCGAAACCACAATGGCGGGTTCTCCCATTCGTGGAGCCGCCCCAATCTCGATCGTGCGGGGCTTGAAGCCATTGTCTCGCGCTGGCGCCAGGCAGGACGCGAGCGCGGCGGCGCCTGACGCGGCGCGCGCAAGTGCCTCCGCGGCAGGAAGCCAGCGGATCGAGATGAAAACGGAGGGGACGCGGAGCAGGTCCGGTTGCGATCCTTGGTTGTTTATATGAGCCGCCGAAAGCTGCTCCGCGCGCAGCGTTTTTGCCCCGATGCCCTCTGCCACCCAACGGCTTCAGGCGTCTTTCACGTAAACGCGAAGGAGGCCGTCTTGCCGAGCGGATCCTAGTGTCCGCGCCCTTCACGCATCGGGAGCCCCGGGGCGCCGGGATGCGTTACCTTCCCGGCGGCGCAGGCGCCGCCCGGTCCTCCCGCACCGGACGCTCCGGATGCGCCCCTCGCCCGAGAACCGGTCACACCAAAATGGGGGCCCCGGAAGAGAGGGGGAGAAGTTTTTTTATTGCGCAAGCTCAGCGCGACAAAGCCATGAGGGGCGGTGCGGATGTTTGTCTCTGCCGTTCTGCTATGCTCCGGCCTTGTTCTTCCCCAGACCAGAGAGGCCGACATGTCCAGCTTTCTTCCCAGCCGTGTGCATTTCCTCGCGCTGCTTTTCCCGCTTTTCATTGCTGCGTGCAGTGAAGGGGGGACGAGCGAGATTTCCGTGAGCGATGCCTGGGCGCGGGAAAGCGCGACCAG
>DLCG01000022.1 GCA_002480495.1 Rhodobiaceae bacterium UBA7804
ACCAATTCCGCCACGACCGCATGTCTCGTGGGCCGGGCGGATGTAACAAATCCCTGACGCTTGCTCAAGCGGCAAATGGCAGAAAAGCGGGCCTAAATGCCGTCACCGTCAAGATTGTTGGGGAGATGGATGCCGCACTCGTCCTTATCCTTGCCGACCCAGCGTCCGTCGCGGTAGGAGCCGCCCTCCGGCACCCGCTCCGTGCAGGGCATGCAGCCGATGGAAAGGTAGTTATCCTTCACCAGCGGATGGCGAGGCAGCTTGTGCGCGTCCAGATAGGCCTCAAGGTCTTCCTGGCTCCACTCGGCGAGAGGATTGATCTTGAATCGGGTGCCATTGGCCGAGCCGGGCTCGCCGGTCCCCCTTACCTTCTCCTCCTCGATCGCCTCCATGGCCGCGCGAGCGTTCGTCTGGAAGCGCTTGCGGCCCGTGATCGAGGCATCAAACCCCTTAAGGGCCCGCTCAAGCGGCAGAACCTTGCGGATAAAGCAGCAGGCGTCCGGATCGGCATTCCAGAGACCCCCATGGGGGTCACGCCTGGCCAGGTCTTCCGGATGCGGGCCAATGGCCCGGATATCCGTAAGGCCGAGTTTCTCCTGAAGACGGTCGCGATAGCGCAACGTCTCCCCGAAAAGCTTGCCGGTATTGAGAAAGATGACGGGCGTCGAAGGGTCGACCTGCGCCACCATATGCAGAAGCACGGCGGATTCCGCCCCGAAGGACGAGACAACGGCAATGCGGCCGCGAAATTCGTTTCTAATGGTGGCTTCCAGCAGCTCGATGCCGCCCAGGCCCTTATGGCTCTCGCGCAAGCGCTGCAGCGCAGGCGAAACGACGGTCGCCGCGTCCATTACCGCCGCGCGATCCTCACCCATTGCCGCCTTTCCGGGGCGCTTTCTGAGATCGATAGCTGTCATTTGAGCCAGCCTTTCTCTTCGATATAGGCATCGGTCTTTCGGCCGATTTCCGCGAGTTCATGGCCTTCCGCCCGCCAGGCCCGGCGCTGGCGGCCCAGTTCGTCCAGCCGGCCCGCCCATTCGGGCCCGAAAAGCCCTTCGAGGTAGCGCCTGAGGCGCCGTGCGAGACCCGGCGACTTGCCGCCCGTCGACACCGAAATCACAAGATCGCCCCGCCGGACGATCGAAGGCACGTGAAAGTCGCAAAGCGGCTTCACATCCTCGGTATTCACGAGCCTTCCCGCCGCCCTCGCCTTGCCCGCCAGCGCCACGCTTTCACGGTCGCCAAGCCCTGCGAGCAGGACGAGATGGGCGGAAACCAGTGTTTCGTCGTCTGGCCGGGCGCCCTTCAGCCGCTTGCCGGCTTGCTTCGAAAGCGCCGCCGAAGGCGCCTGGCTGTAGACTTCCAAATGCTGGGCGCCGGCTGCATCGAGAGCGGCGAGCCGCTTTTCGGCTACTTCGCCCTCGCCCACCAGAATCACCTTGAGAGAGCCAAGATCGACGAGGATCGGAAACACATGCACCTCCCGGTGCCTACTGATTTCCCATTAGACATAACAACTATGCCCTATAATTCAACTCGCGTCCGTATAATAATATTTTTCACGCAAAAAATTCGGTGAATAACAAAAAAGGGCCCGAAAGGGCCCTTTTCAACGCTTTATGCTGCCTCTCCGCTCAGGTCTGGAAAGAACCCGCTTCTGCCGCCGTCAGCACGGAAGTCACTGAAACGGCAACCCTTTCACCCTGAACCACGATCTCGCCCCGCGCGATAGGCACGTTGTTGGCGAGGATCCAGATCTCCTCATCCTGCTTCGTGCCGAGCTCGATCACCGCGCCGCGCCCCATCTTCAAGAGCTGATGGATCGGCAGCGTGGTCTTGCCAAGCACGACCGAGAGTTCGACATAGACGTTGTTGACCGAATTCACTGGCAGCCCCACTTGCCCCAAAGCACTGATACGGCAGCCAAAATCGCATGCTAGAGTTACCCGATGGTTAAGCCGCTCACACAAAGCCCGGAGCTGACACACGTACCTGAATGGCGCATTTCGGACGCACCCGTGCCCTATGAGGAAGCGGTGCGCGAAATGGAGGAAAGGGCTGCCGCGATCGCGGAAGGAACTGCCCCCGAGCTTGTATGGCTGCTCGAACACCCCCCGCTCTACACGGCGGGGACGAGCGCCGATGCCCGCGATCTCATTGATCCCACACGCTTTCCGGTCTTCAAGACGGGCCGTGGCGGCCAGTTCACCTATCACGGGCCCGGCCAGCGCGTGGCCTATGTGATGCTCGACCTGAAACGCCGGAAGCCGGACGTGCGAAGCTATGTGCAGGACCTGGAACGCTGGCTGATCGCTACGCTGGCCGAGTTCAACGTGAAGGGAGAACTGCGCGAGGGCCGCGTCGGCGTCTGGGTGAGACGGCCGGAGAAGGGAATGACGGCCGAGGACAAGATCGCCGCCATCGGCGTACGCATCCGGAAATGGGTGACGTTTCATGGGGTTAGCCTGAACGTCGATCCCGACCTCGACCACTTCACGGGCATCGTGCCCTGCGGCATCAGCCAGTTCGGCGTGACGAGCCTTGCCGATCTCGGCCGGACCGCGACGATGGCGGACGTGGATATCGCGCTGAAACGGACCTTTGCCGAAATCTTTGGCGACGCCCCCGCATAATTCATCCGTAAGCGGACTTTATCCGGGGACAAGCCGGAAAGCTCTTCAAGGACCGGGGGTTGCGCGCCTTTCCGCGCAATGCGGATGAAGGACCGTCACGCAAACGTCATCAAAACGTCACATTGGAACGACTTATCCCCTCTCCCGGGTATAAATCCGTCCACGGAGGAAAGACGGAAAGGACGGAAAAAAATCCGGCGGCGACGGCACGAAAATCTTGTCCCCGGTTTTACTTCCTCAGCGCCGGCTGCCCCTCTTCGCCACGACCGCCTCATAAGCTGCCTGCAGCTCCTCACGCACGGAAGGTCCGCGGCGGCGCTTCGCCGGCTGGCCCAGATGCTCCTCGCGAAGCTCCTCCATGAAGCGAGCGATCAGTTTCGGGCCTCTGTCCGCCATGATCCGCGCGCGGATGCCGAGCTCCTCCGTGACCGGAAGATAGCGCACACCCCAGTTGGAGAGCGCGGCGAGGACGGGAAGAAGCTCGATCCCCTTTTCGGTGAGGCTGTAGACGACCTTCTGCTTGTGGGAGGGATCGTCCGCGCGGGTTAGAATGCCCTCTTCGGTAAGGAGGCGGAGGCGATCGGCGAGGATGTTCGAGGAGATGCCCTCCTCGGAATTCAGCAACTCGCGGAAATGGCGCCTGCCGCCAAAGATCATGTCGCGGATGACGAGGAGACTCCATTTGTCGCCCACCGTCTCCAGCGCGAGGTTGATCGGGCATCCCGATCTCGTTTCGCCCATGCACCTGCCCCCTGTCCAATGACCTGCCCAATGCCCTTGGCCAAAAACCGGTTGCATTGTCGCATCGGCATGTGCAGAGTACAACCAGTTGTGAAATGCAATCGGTTTACGCCGGAGGGAACATGACGCTCAAGCTCTACTACCACCCGCTGTCGAACTTCTGTCAGAAGGCGCTGATCGCGCTCTATGAAGGCAATGTCGATTTCACGCCGGTCTTCATCGACCTCGGCAACGAGAGCGACCGCGCGAAGCTCGGCGCGGTCTGGCCGATGGTGAAGTTTCCGGTGCTCGTGGACGAGGCGCGCGGCGAAAGCGTGCCGGAAGCGACCATCATCATCGAATATCTGAACGACAGGCATCCGGCGGCCGTACCGCTGATCCCGGCGGAGAAGGATGCGGCGCGAACCGTGCGCCTGATGGACCGGTTCTTCGACCTGCATGTGAACCAGCACATGTTCGCGGTGGTGAGCGACCGGCTGAAGCCCGAAGAGCGCAAGGACCCTGCCGGCGTGGAAGAGGCGAAGGCGAAGCTCGCGGAGACCTATGCCTATGCCGACGGGGTACTCAAGGCCCGCGAATGGGCCGCGGGCAACGACTTCAGCATGGCGGACTGCGCCGCCGCGCCGACGCTCTATTACGCGAACCGGATCGTGCCCTTCGGCGAACACAAGAATCTCGCCGCCTATTTCGAGCGGTTGATGAAGCGGCCCTCTTTCGCACGCGTGTTCGAGGAAGCGGAGCCCTACAGACACCTGTTCCCGGCGGGGTGAATATCGCCCCCCGCCCCAAACGGCCCTCCTTGAGTTTGCTTTTGCAGACAGGCTGCAAAAGGGCCGTTTGACCCTCCCCGAGGGGAGGGTGGGCGGTTAGCGATTTGCTGGATTGAGATGGTGCCAGATCGTCTCGACCACATCATCGGTGCGGGCAAGAACATCATTGTTCCAGAAACGAAGAACGGTATAGCCGTCACGCCTTAGAAAGCCCGTGCGGCGCGCATCATGCGCCAGCCCATCGGGCTCATTGTGCTGGCCACCGTCAACCTCGACGAACAGCTTTCTCTCGAGACAGGCGAAGTCAACGATGTAGGGTCCCACGCGATGCTGACGGCGAAAATGGGCACCAAGTCTGTTGCTGCGAAGACGGCTCCACAGCCGTTTCTCCGCTTCGGTCATATTCCGTCTTAGCTGACGGGCTCGCAGATCCCCCATGCGATGAGCTTACCGCCCACCCTCCCCTTCGGGGAGGGTCGAAATTCGTGAGCACCGCGAAACGAATTTCGGGGCGGGGAAGTTTCAAAGCGGCTGGGTGCGGAAGCCGAGATAGAGAAGGCCGATACCGCCCGCGACCGCGGCGAGCCAGACGAGCGCACCGAGGATCGGGATCGAGATGCCGAGCCAGATAAGCGCCGTGGCAAGCACGATGCCGACAATGCGGCCGAGTGTACCCTGCCCGAACTCGCCGATGCGGCGCGAGATGAAGTCACCAAAGGCGGCCAGCGTCGCGACAAGCCCGAAGACCATGCCGAGCGGCCAGAGTAGCAGCAGCAGGAAGGCAATGGGCAGGCCGACAATCGTGATGGCGACGAGAACGATGAGGATCGGCAGGCCGACGAGCCAGAGCAGACCGAGGCCGAAGGCAATGGCCCATTCATCCGCCAGCCCGTCGCGCATCCGTGTGGTGGTGACGGGCGCGAGAAGCGCAAGCGCGATGGCGAGCACGCCGAAGAAGACGGCGCCCGGCGCCGACATGTGATAACCGGGCGCGGCGAGCCCCCTGTCTTTCCAGCGCTCCTCCATGTGCTCGCGGCGCCACGTCTCCCGCATGTTGCCGCGCGGCGCAACAGGCTCAGCCCGCTCGACGCCGCGGCCGGACGCGAAATCCTCGCCATTGATCTCGCCCTTCACTTCCGCGTTCTTGTCGATCTGCGCGGTGGAGGGAGAGTAGTAGGTGACGTTTCCGTCGATCTCCGCATCGGGACCGAGCGCAAGATCGAGGCCGTAGAAGGTGACGTTACCCTTCACTTCACCATTGATAAGGGCTTCCTGCGCGCGGATCGAAAGATCGCCGCCGATTTCGCCTTCGACGGCGACACGGCGCGCGGTGATCCAGGCATCGCCGCCGATCTCGGCATCGTCCGTGAGGATGACGATGCGGCCGGCGGCCGTGAGCCCGCCCTTCACCTTGCGGTCGAAGGTAAGCTCTTCCGCAGCGGCGAAAACATCCTCGCCCGACTGCCACTCGACGGCGCGGCCCGTGGCGGCCTCGGTTTCCTGCGCCAGCGCCGGGGCAAGCCCCACGCCGAGAAACACGAGAAGGGTGAGAACCGCAATCCGGATGCCGCCGCGCATGAATGTCTCCTTCCTTGGCCTTCCCCCGGAAAGGACTATAGCGCGGGAAATGAGGTGGAGACAGGGTTGGGAAAGGAATGCCAGGAACCTTCCGGCTTTCACCGCCCTCCAAGCTAAAATAGAAGTGTCATCCCGGGGCTTGTCCCCGGGATGACAATGAATTTTTATCTACCTCAGCCTTAACCGGCGGAAGCTGCCGCTTACGCGAATTCCATGATCACCGCGTCGACGGCGAGGCTGTCGCCCGGCTCGGCGTTGATCTTCTCGACGGTGCAGTCGAACTCGGCGCGGAGGATGTTTTCCATCTTCATCGCCTCGACGACGGCAAGCGCCTCGCCCGCCTTCACTTCCTGACCCTCTTTCACGTGAATGGCTTTCACGAGGCCCGGCATCGGGCAGAGGAGCATCTTGGACGTGTCCGGCGCGACCTTCTCCGGCATGAGCTGGTTGAGCCTGTGGCCGAGAACGGTGCGCACGACCGCGTGAGCCGAAGCGCCGCGATAACGCAGGCGATACCCCTGCTTCTCGCGCCAGATCTCGACGACCATCGGCTCGCCATCGACCTCGCCGCGGAAGACGGACTGACCGGGGCGCCAGTCGGAACGCACGAGATGGCTCTCGGTGCGGTTGCCCGCGTCATCCAGGAAGATGACGCGAAGACCGCCGCTCGTCTCCTCGGCGCGGACGCGGCGCGCCCAGTCATCGACGGCGACGACCCATTCATCCGGCAGCTTGCGCGGACGATTGGCGAGCTGACCCGAAATCTGGACCGCGCGCTCGGCATGGACCTCGTTCATGAAGACGGCAATGGCCGCGAGCTTCATCGCGCGATCGTCCGAGAGCGCCACGCCGCTGAAGCCGTCCGGATATTCCTCGGCGATGAAACCGGTGGTGAGACGGCCCTCGCGGAAGCGGGGATGCTCCATGATCGCGTTCACGAAGGGAATGTTGTGCTGGATGCCCTCGATATGGAACTGATCCAGCGCGAAAGCCATGTGATCGATGGCGGCCAGTCGGTCCGGCGCATGGGTGCAGAGCTTCGCGATCATCGGATCGTAGAACATCGAAATCTCGCCGCCCTCGAAAACGCCCGTGTCGTTGCGGATGGTGCGGCCGTTCACGGTGCCCTCTTCCGGCGGCCGGTAGCGCACGAGGCGGCCGGTGGACGGCAGGAAGTTGCGATAGGGGTCTTCCGCATAGACGCGGGACTCGATCGCCCAGCCGTTGATCTTCACGTCGGACTGCTTGATCGAGAGCTTCTCGCCATAGGCGATGCGGATCATCTGTTCGACAAGGTCGATGCCGGTGATGAGCTCGGTGACAGGATGCTCCACCTGCAGGCGGGTGTTCA
>DLCG01000016.1:0-7027 GCA_002480495.1 Rhodobiaceae bacterium UBA7804
GAAGATGCCGGTGTCGTCGGCGAAGAGGCAGAAGAGAAGGCGAACGAGATAACGCTCCAGATCGTGGCCGTCATAGCCCGCTTCCTTCAACGCGTCATGGAGCTTGCCCATGAGCTCGGAGGCTTCGATGTTGACGGGGTCCTGATCCCTGAACGTGCGCTTCTGGACACCGATCATGAAGCCGAAGGCTTCGACATTGTCCTTCAGGTCCGGGAGGGCGAAGCGGGTCTCGGTGTCCTCGTCCAGATCGTAAAGCTCGAAGCTCTGGAAATCGCTCAGGAGCAGGTAGCGCGGCAGCTCCTTGTCCTTCAGGCCCGGAAAGTAATCGAGGGCCTGGGCCTTGGCCTTTTTCAGGTCACGGCCCTTGCTCTTCTGCTCGACAAGGAGCGTGCCCTTCCAGAAGAGATCGATGAAACCGCGCTTCTCGCCGAGAAGCTTCACCGGCTCCTCATAGCTCGCGACGCGGCGGCGGGGGATGTCGAAAATCTGGAAGAATTCATTGTAGAAGGTCTGGGTCTCGCCCTTTTCGTAGTGGGCGTCCTTCCATTCCTCCGAGAAGCGCGCCGCGCGGGCGCGAATCTCATTCCAGCTCAGCCGCATGAAACCCCCGATTTGCCTGAAGGCAAGCATGCCGCTCGCGGTGCCGGGGTCAAGGGCGGTGTTTGGGGGGCGAGGGAAGAAGGGGTTTTTGCCCGACGCCGCTTTGCGGCTTCTGGATTGCTTCGCTCCGCTCGCAATGACGGAAGAGGGGGGCCGCCCGGGAGAGGGGCGGGCGGGGGAAACGGCGTTATGGCGCGCATATAGCGCGGGTGACGCCCGCGCGTTTCGGCGGGGGCTTTGCGATCCGCGACGGAATACCCATCTCGTATCGTTGAACCTTACGATTTTGTGAGCTTGGGCACTCCGGTTCCGCTTGGTCACCCGGCGCGGGAACGGCATAATCAACACAGATGACTTAATGTCATCGGCTGAGAAGCGGGCCCCCCAAGAGCCCGTATGCTTGCGGGAGGAGGACCCCAGATGACGAACCCGGCCTCGACGGGCGCGGCTACGACAGGTGCGGCTACGACCGGTGCGTCCATGGGGGGCGGGGCATATGCGCATGAGAGCGGCAAGCCGCTTTCGCGCTGGACGCTTCTCGCCTTTGCGCTGCCTGCGGCGCCCATCTCGGCCATGGGGCTGCCGCTGGTCGTTCACCTGCCGCCCTTCTATGCGGGGACGCTGGGCCTGGGGCTTACCGTGGTCGGCACCATCTTCATGCTGGCGCGCTTCTGGGACGTCTTCACCGATCCCGTGCTCGGCATCCTGTCGGACCGCTTCGAGACGCGCTGGGGACGGCGGCGGCACTGGATCGTCGCCTCCGTGCCGATCATGCTGCTCTCCGTCTACATGATCTTCATGCCGCCGGGCGAGGTTTCGGCCGCCTATCTCATCTTCTGGCTCTTCGTGCTCTATGTCGGCTGGACGCTGCTCACCATCTCGCATATGAGCTGGGGCGCGGAGCTGACGCCGGACTATCACGAGCGCACGCGCGTGCAGGGCGCGCGGGAAGTGGCGCTCATTCTGGGCATGGTGCTGGTGCTGACGCTGCCCGTGCTCATCGAGCAGACGAACCCGGAGAACCTGGCGCAGGCGCGCGTCGCCAGCATGGGCTGGTTCGTGCTGATCCTGCTGCCCATCGCGGTTTTTCTGGCGGTGTGGCGCGTGCCGGAGCGGCCGACGCCGACGCCCGTTCACGTGCCGATGAAGGATGCGGTGAAGGCGCTGATCGAGAGCCGGCCGCTGCAGATCGTGCTCGCGGCCGATCTTCTCGGCGGCGTGTCGGGCGGGCTCGTCGCCTCCATGTTCCTTTTCCTCGCGGAAGACGCGCTGAAGCTCGGGCAATATTCGAGCCTGATGCTGCTCGGCTATTTCATTTCCGGCGTCTGCTTCATTCCGCTGGTGCTCGCCGTGTCGCGGCGGCTCGGCAAGCACAAGACGGCGGCGGCCTCGGCGGTGTTCAACGCCTGCACCGTGCCATTCATCCTGCTGGTGCCGGAGGGGAACGCGCTGGCGGCGCTGGCCGTGTGGGTGCTGTGCGGCGTCAACATGGCGGCGGGGCCCTTCCTCTTCCGCTCGCTGATGGCGGATGTGGCGGACCACGACACCGTGATCACGCGGCAACAGCGCACGGGGCTTTTCTATTCGCTGCTGACCTCCACCAGCAAGGTGGGCGCGGCCTTCGCGATCTTCATCGCCTATTCGCTGCTCGACGCGATCGGCTTTCAGGCGGGCGGCGAGAACACGCAAGCCGTGCTCGACAGTCTGCGGGCGGTCTATGTCTGGCCGGCCTGCATCATCAGCGCCGCGGTGGCGGGCATTCTCTGGTTCTATCCGATCGACGAGCGGCAGCAGAAGGCGAACCGCGAAATCCTGGAGGCGCGGGGGCTCGAAGCCGCGGCGGCGGCCATTGCCATGCGAACCGGCCAGCCTTCCGACGCGCAATCTTCCGGCGTGGCGGCTGACTGATGGCGGTTTTTTCGTCGGGCGGCGTCGAGATCGCCTATGAGGTCGAGGGGCAGGGGCAGCCGATCCTTCTCATTCACGGGTTTTCCGCGACGGCGGAAGACAACTGGGTGCGCACGGGCTGGGTGCAGGCGCTCACGCGCGCGCGCTCCAAGGCGATCACCTTCGATCTGCGCGGGCACGGGGCGAGCCAGAAACTCTACGAGCCGGAAGATTACGACATCGGGAAAATGGCGGGGGACGCGCTGGCGCTTCTCGACCATCTGGGCATCGAGAAGGCCGATCTCATGGGCTTTTCCATGGGCGCGGGGATCGCGATGCGGCTTGCGGCGGCGCATGGGCACCGCTTCGGCAAGGTCGTGCTGGCGGGAATGGGAGGACGCGCGCTCGAACCGGCGCGGCCGGGCAACCCCATCGCCGAGGCGCTGGAGGCGGCGGACCCTTCGACCGTCGAGGACCGCTCGGCGCGGGCCTTCCGGCTCTATGCGGAGAAGCTCGGACAGGACCTCAAGGCCATCGCGGCCTGCGCGAAGGAGCGGCGGCGCAGCGGCGCGCGCGAGGCGGCGGAGGCCGTTGGCAACGAGGTGCTGGTGATCGCGGGCGCGCGCGACGACCTGGCCGGCGATCCGCGCGTGCTCGCGGAGATCATGCCCAATGCGCGGGCGGAGATCATTCCGGGTACGGATCACATGTTCGCGCTGCCGAACCCGATGTTCAAGGGCGCGGTGATGGATTTCCTGACGGGCTGGAGCTGACGCCGCCGGCCGATTTCATCTCTTGCAATTCTTTCCGGGGGTTTCGAGGAGGATCATGTCCGATAAACGTCTGTCGCCGTGGCGGCTTGCCGCCTTTTCCGGTCCGGCCATTCCGATCGCGGCGCTCGGCCTTCCCATCGGCGTCTACCTGCCGCAGTTCTATGCCGGGCCGATGGGGCTCGGGCTTGCGGCAGTCGGCACGATCTTCATGCTGCTGCGGTTCTGGGACGTGATCACCGACCCGCTGATGGGTATTATTTCGGATCGCTATACCTCGCGCTGGGGCAGGCGGCGGCACTGGATCGTCCTGTCGGTGCCGCTTCTCGTCATCTGCGCCTATATGGCGTTCGTGCCGACGGCGCCGGTTACGAGCCTCTATCTCTTCGGCTGGATGTTCTTCCTCTATATCGGCTGGACGATGCTCACCATCTCGCACATGGCCTGGGCGGCTGAACTTTCGGACGACTACAACGAGCGTTCGCGCATCCAGGGCTACCGCGAGGCGTTCCAGCTTATCGGCGTGCCGCTGGTGCTGCTCATCCCCGCGATCATCGAACAGATGGAGCCGGAGAACATGGAAGCGGCGCGCGTCGCCTCCATCGGCTGGTTCATCGTGGCAACGCTGCCGATTGCGGTGGCGATCAATGTCTTCTTCGTGCCGGAGCGGAAGTCCGCGCCGCAGCCGCCCATCGACCTCATCGCGGCGACCAGGGCGATCTTGCGCAACCTGCCGCTGCGCCGCTTGCTGGCGGCGGATTTCCTGAGCGGCTTTGCAGGGGCGGCTCTCGCCTCGATGTATATCTACGAGGCGACCTATGTGTGGGGCATCGGCTCGGTCGCGAGCTTCCTGCTGCTGCTCTATTTCTTCGGCGGCATCATCTTCATTCCGGTGGTGCTGAAGCTCAGCTACCGGCTCGGCAAGCACCGCACCGTGGTCGCGGCCGGTCTGTTCAATGTGGTCTTTCCGCCGGTGATTTTCCTGATCCCGGAGGGCAACTACATCGTCGCATCGTTCGTGCTGCTGTTTCTCGGCGTCAATATAGGCACGACCACGACGCTCTACCGCTCGATGATGGCGGATGTGGCCGATATCGACGCATTGGAAACCGGACAGCGGCGCACGGGGCTTTTCTATGCGCTGCTGACGCTGACGCAGAAGCTCGGCGGGGCCGTTGCCGTGGGCGTCGTGTTCTGGACGCTGGCGCTGATCGGCTTCGTTCCGGAGCCGGGTGCGAACACGGAAGCGACGCTGACGGGACTTTCCATCGTCTTTGTGGCGACGCCCGTGATCTGCAACGCGCTCGTTGCCGCGATCATGTGGAAGTTCCCCATCGGCATCAAGGAGCAGGAGGAACTGCGCCGCCAGCTCGCCGAGCGCTTCGTCGAGGAAATCGAACAGACGGAGCGCCCGCCGAACCTGCCGTGAGGATCAGAAGTCGAAAAGTTCGCTGAGGAAGGATTCCCGCTTCTTCTTGCGATAGTGAGGCTGCGGTGCGTAGCGCTCGTCCGGGCGCTGCTCGCGCGGCGCGGCATTGCGCACTTCCGGCGCGGGGCCTGAGCGCTCGATGATCTTGTCGAGTTCACCGCGGTCGAGCCAGACGCCCCGGCACTTGGGGCAATAGTCAATCTCGACGCCGCTACGATCGGTCATAACGAGCGTTTCATTATCGACTGGACATTTCATCGTCTGGTTCCGTCCTTTCCCTGGCTTGCGCATGGTTGCGGGCTCCCCATCCATATAGGTGGAGATGCGCGCCCTGCCAGAGTGCGGGGAACGGAATTGGAGCCTACATGCAGCCGCAGCCGCCGATATTCGTCGAGCCGGAGGGATCGTAGGCGGCGGCGACGGAGCGGGCGGAGCTTTCAGCCGTGGCGGCGAAGTCCGCCTTCGCCTTTTCGCGCATCTCCGCATTCGTCATGTAGTCGATGGCGGTCATGGCGAGCGCCTTCGCGCCGTCGATGCAGGCCTTGTCGCCGAGATCGGAGGCGGCCCATTTCGCGAATTCCGGATTGTGGATCACGACATGGGGCGGGGCGGATGCGATCATCGGGTGGATGGAAGGTACGCGGTGGCTGACATTGCCCATGTCGGTGCTGCCTGAAGAACCGGCGGGCATTTTCGACAGGGGGAAGAAGTCGCGGCCGAGGGAACGGGCATTCGCCTCATAGGCATCGGCAATCGCCATGCTCGTCTTGAGGTCGAGATAATCGGCCTTCGCCCATTTGATCTCGACCGTGCAGCCGCTGGCGAGCGCGCCCGCCTCGAAACAGGCTTGCACGCGCTTCTTCAGCGGCGCGAGATCTTCCGCGTTCGCGGCGCGGACATAGAAGAGGGCGTTGGTTTCGTCCGGCACGATGTTGGGCGCGGAGCCACCCTTCTTGATGATGCCGTGGATGCGCTCCGTCGGCTTGATGTGCTGGCGGAGCTGCGCGATGGCCTGATAGGCGGTGATGAGCGCGTCGAGCGCATTGAGCCCCATATGCGGCATGGCAGACGCATGCGCCGAGCGGCCATGATAGGTGACGGAAACTTCCGATACGCAGATGCAGGGCATGGTGATGAGGTCGACGCCCGCGGGATGGACCATCATGGCGGCATCGACACCGTCGAAGGCGCCTTCCTGAGCCATGAGCTCCTTGCCGCCGCCCATTTCCTCCGCCGGCGTGCCGAGATAGCGGACGCGGCCGGGAAGTTTCGCGCCCGGCTTTGAGAGCGCAAGCGCGGCGCCGAGGCCCGTCGTCGCGATGATGTTGTGGCCGCAGGCATGGCCGATGCCGGGCAGGGCGTCATATTCGGAAAGGATCGCGACTTCGGGCATGCGCTCCGGGCCGAAGGCGCTCGCATAGGCGGTGGGAAGGCCGAAGGCGCCGCGCGTTACCGGCAGGTCCGCCTTTTCGACGGCGGCGGAGAGAATGCGCGCGGCCTCATGCTCATGGAAGGCGAGTTCCGGCTTGCCGTGAATCTCGTGGCTGACGGCGAGGAGATCCGCCGACATGGCGTCGATCGCGTCGCAGACTTCGCGTTTCAGGAGGGCGGCGTCGGTCATTATCTTTTCTCCCCGTGTTTTCACCAAGGGTAGACCGCCGCCACGATATTTTCTACCTACGCATAAGGCTTCCCCCGCCCCGAAATTTGCTTCGCACGAGCTTGCAAATTTCGACCCTCCCCTCGGGGAGGGTGGGTATTTTGAGCAAGTTACGAAAGTGATCGAGATGGATTTCTTCGAGTCGGAAGACGGCGTGCGGATCGCCTACCGGGTGGAGGGCGAGGGGAGCCCGGTGCTGCTGGCGCATGGCTTCGCGTCCACGCATGAGGTGAACTGGGTCGCGACGGGCTGGACGAAAGCGCTCACGGGAGCTGGCTACCGGGTGATCCTGCCGGACATGCGCGGGCATGGCGCGAGCGGCAAGCCGCATGATACGCATGCCTATACGCTTTCCGCGATGGCGGCGGACCTCACGGGCCTGCTCGATCATCTCGGCGAGCCGGGCGCGGACCTCATGGGCTATTCGATGGGGGCGATGGTGTCTCTCGTCGCGGCGATGGAAACGCCGGAGCGCTTCGACAAGATCGTGGCGGCGGGCGTCGGCGCGAAGCTGCTCGATCCGAAAAGAGACCCGGGGCCGGTGATCGAGGCGCTGCTGACGGACGATCCCTCAGGCATCGAGGACAAGGGGGCGCTTCTCTTCCGCACATTCGCCGACCAGAACAAGCAGGACAGGGAAGCGCTTGCCGCCTGCTTCGAGGCGGTGCGTGCGCCATTTCC
>DLCG01000016.1:7438-86097 GCA_002480495.1 Rhodobiaceae bacterium UBA7804
GATGCCGAAAGGGCGCGCCTTCACCGTGCCGAAGCGCGACCACATGAAGACGGTGGGGGACCGGGCCTACAAGGAAGCGGTGCTGGGGTTCTTCGCGGAATGACTACCGCGCCGTCAGCGGCGCGAAGCCCAGGTGCATGCCCGCATCCGTGATGAGCGTTTCGCCGGTGATATGGTCCGAGCCCTCGCCGCAGAAGAAGACGACGGCGGTGGCGATATCTTCCGGCGTGCCTGCGCGGGCGAGCGGCGTCGACTCTTCCTGCTGGCGCTTGATGCCTTCGAAGGTCTGCTGGCCGAAGCGGTCGGAGAACCAGCGCGTGCCGATGAAGCCGGGGCAGACGGCGTTGACGCGGATCTTCGGCGCGAGGGAACGCGCGAGCGAGAGCGTCATGGTGTTGAGCGCGCCCTTGGAGGCTGCATAGGCAACCGATGAGCCGATGCCGGTGACGCCCGCGATGGAAGAGACGTTCACCACCGAGCCCTTGCCGGCCTGCTTCATGTGCGGCGCACAGGCACGGATCATCTGATAGGCGCCGACGACGTTCACCTTGTAGATCCAGAGGAAGTCTTCGGCATTCAACTCGTCGAGCTCGGCGTGGTTCGCGAATTTCGTGCCGCCCGCATTGTTGACCAGCACATCGACGCGGCCCCATTTCTTCACCGTCTCGTCCACGATGCGGCGGCAATCGGCATCCTCGCCGACATCGCCTTGGGCGAGCAGTGCCTCGACGCCCTTTGCCTCGCAGGCGGCAAGCGTGTCCTTCGCTTCCTTCTCGCTCTTCGTGTAGTTGATGACGACATTGCAGCCCTTGTCCGCGAGCTGCAGCGCGACGGCAGCGCCGAGACCTGTTGCGGAACCTGTGACGATGGCGACTTTGCCCTTGAGCGACGACATGAAGCTTCTCCCCTGATGATGTTTTGCCGGGGAGTTTAGCGAGGGCAGGGCCCAAGCCCAAACGGAGATCGCGAGAGATGGGGGCTTTCGACTATTCGTCAGCCGAGGGAAGCGGCGGATGGCGGAAGGCGGCGAGAATGAGCCGGTCGGTCATGCGGTCGCGGCGCGCGGGCGGCGTCGAAAGCTCGACGGAGACGAGGTGGTCCGCCGGGTAGCGCCGGACGATGCCGCGGGCAAAACCCACCTCCGGCACATCGAGTGCGACTTCCGTGCCGAGGGCGGGAAGGGGCTCAACCTCGACAATGGCGCCGGAGGCCGACATTTCATGGACGAGACATTCGGCATCGACGCCCGCAAAGACGATGCGGCCCTCGATCCGCGTCGCGATGCGGCGGAACTGGCGGCGCTCTTCCTCGGTCGCGCTTTCCGGCGGCTTTTCGAATGGTTCGGCCATATCTGATGCTCTTGGGCGGATGTCGCCATGCATGAGGCTAGGGGCGGGAGGTTGCCAAATCCTTGCCGCCGTCCCATCTCAATTGAACAAGTAGAAGAAAGAAGAAAGGAGGGCGGCCGTGGGGACGCTTGTATCGGGCAAGGAACACAAGTCCGGCTATGAAAGCCATCCCGACTATCTGTTACGTGTCATGCCCGCCGGGCGGCATGTCCGCGTCACGGTGGATGACGAGCTGGTGGCCGAAACGGAGCAGGCACTGGAGCTTTTCGAGGCGGACTACGCGCCCGTCTTCTATATCCCGCGCAAGGATGTGCGCATGGGACTGCTGAAGGGGAACGAGAACCGGAGCTGGTGTCCCTTCAAGGGCGAAGCGCATTACTGGGATTTCAAGCGCGGGGAGAAGGAAATCCCGAGCGTCGCCTGGTCCTATGAAGACCCCTTCGTGGAGGTCTCCAATATCCGGGAATACATGGCCTTCTATCCCGACAAGGCGAAGATAGAAGCGGACTGAAACAGGGACGGCGGGGAAGGGCCCCGCCGTCTTTCATTTGAGGCGCCTTCTTCAGGCCGGTTTCTTCGCGTCTTCCGGCAGGCTCGAGAGGAAGTCGGTGATGACCTTCTCGAAGTCGATGCGCTTTCCGAGCGTATTCATCGGACCCGCGGTGAGACCGCCATCGACGGCAATGGTCTGGCCCGTGACGAAGCTCGACTCGTCGCTCGCGAGGAAGAGGGCGGCATTGGCGATGTCTTCGGGGAGGCCCGAGCGCGGCGTCGGCTGGATCTTCGCGAGATGCTGCTTCATCACTTCGGCGAACTGGTCCGCCACCTGAGTGCCGAGGCCGAGCCCGTTGCCGAAGATGGAAGTGGCGATGCCGCCGGGGCAGATCGCGTTCGAGCGCACGAAATGGGGCGCGAGCTCCATCGCGGCGCAGCGCGAGAAGTGATGCACGGCGGCCTTGCAGGCCGAATAGACGAGGGGACCATAGCCCGCCTGAAGACCGGCGACAGACGCCGTCGAGATGATCGAGCCGGACTGCTGCGCCTTCATGTGCGGCACGGCATATTTGTAGCCCAGCACCACGCCCTTCAGCAGCACGCCGACGGTTTCGTCGAACCCTGCCATATCGATCTCGGCGAGTTCGCCGCCGACGCCGCCATAGCCTGCATTGTTGAAGAGAACGTCGAGGCGGCCGAATTTCTTCACCGTATGATCGACGAGGTTCTTTACTTCGTCTTCATGCGCGACATTGGTGCGGCAATAGGAGAAGTTCGCGCCCAGCTCGCGCTCCATCGCCTCGCCCTTGTGGTCCTGCAGGTCGGCGGCGACGACTTTCGCGCCTTCCTTCAGGAATAGATCGACCGTGCCGCGGCCGATGCCGCTCGTGCCGCCAGTGATGATGGCGACCTTGCCGTCCAGACGTCCCATTTGTCTTCTCCCTGTTTTCGCGTATTTGTTTTTGTGGGGGCATGTTAGCCGCTGCGCCGAAGAAAAGAGAAGCACCGTCATCGCGAGGCCGCCAAAGGCGGCCGTGGCGATCCAGAGCAGCGAGCACGGAGCTTGACGCCCCTGGATTGCTTCGTCCCGCTTCGGCTTCGCCTCGCGCTCCTCGCAATGACGCGGAGAGGCCATGCGGGTGGGAAGAGGGTGCTTACCTACCTTTGAACACCGGCTTTCTTTTTTCCATGAAGGCGGCACGGCCTTCCTTGTAGTCCTCGCTGGCGAAGCAGCGGGCGATGAGCGCCTCGCATTTTTCTTCATCGAAGCTGCCGGGCGCTTTCGTGAATTCGTCCACGACCTGCTTTGCCGTGTTGACGGTCAAGGGCGCATTCTCGGCGATGATCGCGCAATAGTCGCGAACGAAGTTTTCCAGCGCGTCCCTGGTCGTCACGCGATTGACGAGACCCATTGCGAGCGCTTCGTCGCAAGTGAAGCGGCGGGCGGTGAAGAAGATTTCCTTCGCGAAGGCCGGGCCGACGACATGAACGAGGCGGCCCGTGCCCCCCGCGCCATAGGCAAGGCCGAGCTTTGCCGCCGGTATGCCGAAGGTCGAACCTTCGGCGGCGATGCGCATGTCGCAGGAAAGCGCGATACCGAGGCCGCCGCCGATGCAATAGCCGTCGATCATGGCGATGGTGGGCTTCGACGCATTGGCGATGCCGTTGAAGGCGATTTCCGTGGCGGTCTCGTAAGCGAGGATGCCTTCAGGACTGGAGCGGCTTTCGCCGAATTGCGAGATGTCGGCGCCCGCGACGAAGGCGCGGTCGCCAGCGCCGGTCAGCACGATGACGCGGACCTCGTCGTCCTTCTCGAAAGCGGCGAGAATTTCCGGCACGGCCTGCCACATCTCGAGGCTCACCGCATTCAGGCGCGTGGGATTGTTGAAGATCATCCAGCCGATCGCGCCGTCCTTCTTCGCGATCATGGAGGTGGTGGGGGAGGAGATAGTCAAGGGCTTGCCCCGCGTCAGATGTTTCGCTGATGTCTGGGATACAGGCGGGGACGGAGGCTGGCAACCGGCGATAAAACAACCCTCATTGCGAGAAGGCCGCAGGCCGACGAAGCAATCCAGGGGCGGCGGACTCTGAACAAGCGGCCCCTGGATCGCCACGGCCGCTTCGCGGCCTCGCGATGACGAAGAAAGGGATTACCTCAAACCGGTGCGACGCATTCGAGACGCGGGGTGCGGTGCGGCGGCTCGGCGTCCTTGAGATCGGCGAGGAGATCGGACTTCAGCGCCGCATAGGCCGGATCGTTCCAGAGATTGCGGAGCTGGCCGGGGTCTTCCTTGTGGTCGTAAAGCTCGCCTTCGCTGCCGTCATAGATCGTGCCGGGGAGATAGGCCGTGATCGTGTAGCCGTCGCGATAGATGGTGCGCAGCCCCACCGTCGTGCCGTCGACATGCTGACAGTCCCATTCGGTGAAGACGCGCTCGCGGCCCTGTTTCTCCGCCTCCGCATCCGTCTTCGGCATGGGTTTGCCCTGCATCCATTCCGGCACGGGCAATCCTGCGATCTCGCAGAAGGTGGGCGCGAGATCGACCTGGCCGACGGGCTTGCCGACAGTGGAGGGCGAGACCTTCGCCGACTTCGCGGGGCGCCAGATCATCGGCAGGCGCATCAGCGCATCGACGTGATAGGGGCCCTTGAAAAGCAGGCCGAACTCGCCCTGGAATTCGCCGTGATCGGTGGTGAAGACGACATCCACATCGTCGCCCCAGCCGCGCTTCTCCACATAGGCCATGACTTTCGCGATGGCCTCGTCGATGAGCTCGTTCTCGACATGGGTGAAGGCGTTGATCTCCTGCACCTGGTCGGCCGTCATGTCGCAGGCGCGGAATTCGGGCGGAGCCTCGAAATTCGTCACGCGCTCGCCCTTGTACCATTCCATCCAGTGGCGCGGCTTGTCCGCCAGCACCTTCTCGATCTTCTCCTTCGAGCCCGGATAGAACTCCGGCAGGGGCGTGTCGCGCCAGGGGTGGCGGTGAAGTTCCGACTGCGGAGGATCCCAGGGATGATGCGGATCGGGGAAGCTCATCCAGCAGAACCAGTCATCTTCCGCGCCGATGGAGGCGAGCCAGTCGATGGTGCGGTCGGCCACCCAGTCCGTGTGGTAATGCTCGCGGCTGACGGGATTGAAATGCACCTGACAGGCGCCGGTGTCGCCGCCGCCCGCCGCATTCACCTGAAACTTGTCGTTGAGGTTCTGGTAGAACATGCCGAAGGCTTCCGGATCGTTCTTCCTGATCCATTCGGCGTAGTGGAGGATGAGCGGCGAATGCGTCGCAAGCTCCATGTAGTCGAAGCCGCGATGCGGGCCGTGCTCGCCCCTGCGCGCCATCTGGCTTTCATAGAATTGCTGCTTCGGGTCGATGAAGGGTTCGAAATGCGCCTTGCCGATCAGCGCCGTCTTGTAGCCCGCCTTGTCGTGGAGATATTGCGCGACGGAGGGCGCATCTTCCGGTAGCGGTACGCCATTCATCCAGACGCCATGCGTCGAGACATATTGCCCGGTGATCATGGTCGAGCGCGCGGGCATGCAGACGACATTCTGGTTATGCGCGCGGGTGTAGTTGATGCCGTTCGCGGCCAGCGCGTCGATGGCGGGCGTCTTCGCGTGCTTTTGCCCGTTCGCCCCAATGGCGTCGAAGCGCATCTGGTCTGTGGTGATGAAAAGGATCTTGCGGCCCATGACGTTTTCTCCCGGGACACCTTCGAGCGTCCTAATGTTTATCATTATTTTCTAGGGGAGACGTTGCGTCACGGCAAGCGCCAAGGGCCTGCGATAGATGGTTTGCCTACGGAAAAACAATGCTTTTTCGCCGCCTTGTATGAAAAAGGGACGAACCGAAAAGGCCGGTGAATAAGGACTATTTCTCAGGCCGAGGTGTCGACGCGAAGGCCCGTTCCTGCGGGCGCGCTCGCCTTGGCGGCGGCATTGCCGACAGCTTCGGTCAGCATGTCGACGATGGCCTTTTCCTGCTCGTTGCCCGCTTTCAGCATGGCTGTCTGCATGGCCTGGGCGAGCTGGCCCTGCTGGCTGGCGACGGCGGCGGAAGCGAGACTGGAAACGGACATGAAACCCCCATGAACAATCGAGGGGAGGCTAGCGGGCGGGGATTAATATCCCGTTGGCGTCAGGTTTCTTCCTCGCCCTTCAGGAAGGAGATCATGGCGGGGAGCGCCGCGCGGTCCTGCAGCATGAAGAGGTGCCCGCCCTCGAAGAAGCGCAGCTCCGCGCCGCGAATGCGGGACGCCATGCGCTCCTGCGTTTCGGGAAGGGCGATGCCGTCATACTTGCCGCCGCAGACGAGCGTCGGGCAGCGGATCTCGCCGAGCCTCGACCATGTGTCGTGGAGCGCCCGCGCCTCGAGCTGGCGGCGGCGGCCCATCTCGTGGCCTTCCTCATCCGCATAAGGGTCGGCGGCGGCCATGGCGACGAGCTGTTCGTAAGTTTCCGGATTGGCCTTCGCCCAGTCTTCGTCGTGGCGCGTATCGGAAATCGGAATCATGAAGCGGGCGCGCTCTTCGGGGTTCATCTCCATCAATGTGTGAAGCGGATAGGAGGCGCCGCCCGCGCCACCGGGCGAGGTGCAGGCAAGCACCAGGCCTTCGACCATGTGGGGATGATTGATCGCAAGTTCCTGCGCGACCATGCCGCCGAAGGAGACGCCGATGACGAGGGCGGATACCCAGCCGATGGTGGTCATGAGGTTCACGGCGTCCTCGGCATATTGCGCCATGGAGTAGGGGGCGTCCGGCTTCGAGGTCTGTCCGAGGCCGCGCTGGTCATAGGCGAGCATGTCGAAATGCTTCGGGAAGGGACCGTCCAGCACATTGGGACGCATGCGAAGGTCGCCGCCCGTGCCCGAAATGAAGAGGAGGCGGGGGCCGGAGCCCACGCGCTCGTACCAGATGTCGATATCGCCTGCCTTGGCGAAGGGCATGGGGCCTCTCCTTCATTTTTCCGGCTGTCTTCCGGGAAAGATTAACACGGGCTGCGGCGATGCGGGTTCTCCCATTGAACTCGCTTGAGGCCGCGCTATGTATTAAGCTCTTTGCAAAGGTCCCCGTGTTCATCTCGGGGGCGAACCGCGAATACGGCCCCGCAAGCCTCTCGTCACGTGACGCCGGAGCGGGCCCGAGGGAAGGAGCGGGGTCATGTCGAAACCTGCCGAAAAGAATCAGCCGCTCTCCGTCTGCGATCCCGTCTGGGAGCGCGTCAGAACGGAGGCCGAGGAAATGGCGGCGGGCGAGCCGATCCTCGCGAGCTTCCTCTATTCGACGATCCTGAATCATCGCAATTTCAACGATGCCGTCGCCTATCATCTGGCGCAGAAGCTCGGGAATGCCGAGGTGCATTCGATGCAGCTTCGCGAACTCTTCGATGAGGCGATGCGCGACCAGCCGGAGATCGGCGAGGCAACGCGGGCAGACATCGTCGCCTATTACGAGCGCGATCCGGCCTGCCACTCCTATATCCAGCCGCTTCTCTACTTCAAGGGCTTCCACGCGCTGCAGGCCTATCGCGTGGCGCACTGGCTCTGGAACAATGATCGCCGCGCCATGGCGCTCTATCTGCAGAGCCGGATTTCGGAACTCTTCGCGGTGGACATCCACCCGGCGGCGCGGGTCGGCCGGGGCGTCTTCATCGACCATGCGACCGGCATCGTCATCGGCGAGACGGCGGTGGTGGAAGACGATGTGTCAATGCTGCATGGCGTGACGCTTGGCGGCACCGGCAAGGAGCAGGGCGACCGGCACCCGAAGGTGAAGCGCGGAGTGCTGATTTCCGTCGGCGCGAAGGTGCTGGGCAATATCGAGATCGGCGAATACAGCCGCATCGGCGCGGGCAGTGTCGTGCTTCATGCCGTGCCGGCGCATTGCACGGCTGTCGGCGTGCCGGCGAAGATCGTGGGCTGCGCGGGCTGCGACAAGCCCGCCCATGCGATGGACCACATCATCCGCGAAGAGGGCAGCCTCGACGCCGAAGGCTGAGTGCGTCGCCGAACGTGCAGGATCACCCCCCAGAAACGCCGTCCGAGCTTCCTCCCCTGAAGGAGGGAGACGAAACGAGCTGGGACGAAGCGCGCGCCGCATGGTTGATGGGTAAGTATGTGCTCGTGGGCATAACCTATTTCGCCGCGGACGGTGAGACTGTCGAACACCGGCAAGAATTCCATGGGCGTGTCGTTGAGGTGGATCGGGAGAATGGCCTGAGCATTGAATGTGCAGGCGCACTTGCGGGCGAGGTGATGCATTTGCCGCCCGACACAAGCGCCTTCGTCTCAGCGCAGCGAGCAGACTACAAGCTTCGCTCCACGGGAGAAACGGTCACGAATCCCGATGCCCTGGCGACATGGTCCGTGTACCCGCCATCCGGCTCCTGACAGCTGTCCTAGGGCAGCCTGTCCTTCAGCGCATAGAAGATCATTCCAGCGACGAGGCCGGGATAGCGCAACAGCGTGCCGCCCGGGAATTTCGGCGTCTTGAGCTTCGCCATGACGTCGAAGCGCTCGGCCTGTCCGGCGACGGCTTCCGCAATCAGCTTTCCGCCCAGCGTCGCGATGTTGATGCCCTGGCCCGAATAGCCATGCGCGAAAATCACGTTCGGCGCCAGACGGCCGAAATTCGGCAGGCGCGTCATGGTGATGGCGAGCGTCCCGCCCCATGCGTAATCGATGCGCGCATCCTTCAATTGCGGGAAGACGCGAAGCATGGGCTTCTTCACGAAGCTTGCAATATCGTCCGGGAATTTCGGTGAGTAGCTTTCACCGCCGCCGAAGAGAAGGCGTCCGTCCGCCGAGAGCCGGTAATAGTCGATGACGAATTTCGTGTCCTGCACGCAGACATCGTCGCGGATGAGTTCGCGTGCGCGCGCGCCGAGCGGCTCCGTCGCGAGAATGAAATTATTGATCGGCATGATGGTGCCCGCGACGCGCGGCTCAAGCTTGCCGAGATAGCCGTTGCAGGCGAGGACGACGTGGCGTGCGCGCACAGTGCCGCCCGTGGTGCGCACGGCGGCAGGGTCCGTCTGCGTCACTTCGATGACGGGTGACTGCTCGTGGATGCGCACACCTTTTTCGCGGGCGGCGCGCGCAAGCCCCAGCGCATAGTTCAGCGGATGAAGATGCGCGCCGCCTTCTTCGAGGATGCCGCCGTGATAGCAGTCGGTCGCAACCATCTCGCGGATTTCCTCGCGCGGAACGTAGCGCATGGCCGTGTAGCCGTAGTCCTTCGCGAGATGCTCGACCTCTTCCTTCAGCCAGTTCGCATCGCCGCGCTTCCATCCCGCATGGAGAAGGCCGGGCTTCAGATCGCAATCGATCCTGTGGCGCGCGATGAGGTCCTTCACCAGCGCATTGCTTTCGAGGCCGAGATCCCAGAGGCGGCGCGCCCATTCGCGGCCAAGCATTTCTTCGAGCGAACGCTGATCCTTGCGCTGGCCCACGCCGAGCTGGCCGCCATTGCGCCCCGACGCGCCCCAGCCGATGCGTTCGGCTTCGAGAACCACGACGGAATAGCCGCGCTCCGCGAGATGAAGCGCGGCGGAAAGTCCCGTATAACCCGCACCCACCACGCAGACATCGGCTTCCTCGTCGCCTGCGAGCGGCGCCGGGGGCGTATGATCGTTCGCCGTTGCGGCGTAGTAGGAGGGAGGATGGGCCATGCGTCTCAGATTTCCACTTTCTCGTCCTTGCGGTCATCCGCATAGATGTCGCAGAGGTCGAGACAGGCTTCGAAAGGCGCGCTGTCGCGCGTGTTCTCCAGCGCGTCCTCGTCTTCCCATTCGCTGCGGAAGATCACCTTGTCGCCATCCTGCGTGACGCTGGAGGAAATGAAGCCGCGCGGCGGATTGCGGTCGAACTCGCGCTCCTTGTAGGCGCGGAGCTGGGTCAGGATGTGGTCGGCTTGCGAGGTCTCGAAGGTAATCAACAGGGCGACGGCCATTTCTTCTCCGGTTCGTTCTTCTCTCCCGCTGTTCGGGCGGGCTCATGCGGTCGGGCATGTTCTATAGCATGAGGCTCTATAGCATGAAGCGCCAACAATCGCGCCCATGCGGCGCATTGGCGCTTTGCGCGGCTCCGTCCGCGCGGCAAGATACCGTCAAAACAAGCCATAATGACAAGGGAGACGGCGGAAAATGGGACGTGTATCGGGAAAGGTCGCGATCGTCACGGGCGCGGCGAAAGGTCTCGGTGAAGCGACGGCGAAAGCACTGGCGCGCGAGGGCGCCAAAGTGGTCTGCAGCGATCTCGACGAGGCGGCCGGGCAGGCAGTGGCCGACGCCATCGCCAATGAGGGCGGCGCTGCCACGTTCATCCGCCATGACGTGGTGAACGAGGCCGAGTGGGAAGCGGTGGTGAAACATGCCGAGGACCGTTTCGGCGGGCTTCATGTGCTGGTCAACAATGCGGGCATCGCGCCGGAGGGCGGGCCCATCGAGGAGAAGACGCTTGAATCCTGGCGGCGCACCATCGCGATCGATCTCGACAGCGTGTTTCTCGGCTGCAAGCACGGCATTCGCGCGATCAAGAAATACACGGCGAAAGGCGGGGCTGGCGGCTCCATCATCAATCTCTCGTCGATCCTCGGCCTTGTCGGCCAGCCCAATGCGAGCGACTACAATGCGGCGAAAGGCGGTGTCCGTCTGCTGACGAAATCGGCCGCGCTCGAATGCGCGGAAGCGGGCTACAACATTCGCGTGAATTCCATTCACCCAGGTTATATCGACACGCCGATGGTGAAGGATGCGCTCAATCGCGGCGTGGTGCAGGGGCAACAGGTGGGCCCGAACGAGATGCGCGAGCTGCTCATCATGATGCATCCGATCGGCCGGCTTGGCGTTGCGGACGAGATCGCGAATGCAGCGCTTTTCCTCGCAAGCGACGAGTCGAGCTTCATGACGGGGTCGGAAGTCGTCGTGGACGGGGGGTACACGACGCGTTGAAGGCTCAGCGCGGATCGGGGGCGAGAAGCGCGCGTTGCGCGCCCCCGGGGCCGGGCTCCGGCGGAAAGCGCGATTGCGCGAGGGCGATCAAGGCGGCCACCGTCAGCGCGACGGCGGCGAATGTCAGAAATCTGCGGGCACGCCGGGACATGGCCGTCTTATCCTCTCCGATCCTCTCCGGGCCCGCATGGGCCTTTTCCTTACCCTGCGGAAAGGTTGCACAAGCCGGGAGAGCCGCATATCGGACCAAGCGCCGCAGCCTGCCGGCGCTGGGGCGCGGGGGAGGAGTTGCGGGTTTGCACCCTCGGGCTCAGTTCGTTAAAACCTCCGGCAGCGCCCCGGCCAAGCCGCGCGGCCCCCTTTATGCAGCGTCGACAGGAGAGCTTCTTGGACAAGACCGAAATTCGTCGTCTCGAGGCCTATCTGCGCCAGAAGTTCCAATTGCCGTCGATCGAGGTGCGTCAGCGCCCGCAGAAGGACGATTCCGTCGAAGTGAATATCGGCGACGAGTTCATCGGCGTGATCTTCAAGGATGACGAGGAGGGCGAGGTGTCCTACGCCTTCAACATGGCGATTCTCGACATCGACCTGCCCTGAGGCGGGCTGGGCTCAATCCAGTATCGGCCCCTGAAGGTCGTCCATCGGCTCGAGGGTTTCAAAGCCCTGCACGAGCGAGAGGATGGCCTTGTCTATCTCCCGCCAGTCGTCGAGATGGCTCCGCTTGTATCGGTAGCCGAGTTCGAGGTTCGGCCCGATGAGCAGGGAACGCATGCAGTTCGGGCTTTCGACGAGCGCGCTCCGGCGGTCGCAGATGATGAGCGTCATGCGGTCTTCCGCATCCTTGCCGACGAAGAGATCCTGACCGGCATAGCCCGACTCGTCGTTGAAGGCGAATAGCTGCAGCCCGTCCGGCCCGGCTTGCGGCTCGCCTTCGGCCAGATATTTCGAATAGATCGTCTTCAGGCGGCGCGCCGAATTGAGCGGCGTTGCCGCCTCCTTCAGCGAAAAATAGACGACATTGGCCCGCACAGAATTGTCGTCGAATTCGGCCTGCCTTTCCGGCGACCAGGGCGCGAGATCGGGAAGCAGGGCATGCATGTCGAGCATGGGCTGGCGCCCGCCCGTGCGCTGGTTCGGATAGCGCGTGTAGTGCTCGGGCACCATGAACCGCGTGTTGCCGACGATGACTTCGATATTCTCCTCGGCGGCGCTGGCGCGGGGGTCCATGCCGAGTATTTCGCCGGGCGTCGGGCCGAAATAATAGTAGAGGAAGGCGCCTGAAAAGATCAGCACCCCGGCCAGCACGAGCAGGGGGATGATCCAGGCCGGCCTTTCCCTGACCAGTTCGTCTCCCGATTGATTGCCTCGCGCCACGGCTTGTCCCCTCGCGGTTCGACCCGGGATGTTTCGCATTGATACAGGCCCGGCGCAAACCGGCACGGGAAGACGTTCCCAATCCCGGCACCCGGGAGCCTGTCCTCCCGTCGTTATTTTTATAACCCGCTGAAATTAAAAGATCATTTCAAATCCGGCGCGGGTGCGGCCCGGTGCCGTCCCCGCTGGTATGCCGCTTGCGGACAAGGCGGGCATGACCCGTTTCGTTTTCAAATCGCTGATCGTCGCAGGCGCCTTCCTCTATTTCGGGGGCCATATGCCCCTTTCGGAGAATGGCGGCGCGCTCGCCCTTCCGCAGGTCTCCTGCGAGGCGGACTTCGCTTCCTGCCGTGTCGGCGGCCATGAAATCGCGCTGGGCGAGCGTTCGCCGCTTCTCGCGGAGATCGCGGCGAAGGGGCGGGGAACGCCGGTCGAGGATCTCAAGCGGGGGCTTGCCGATCCCGAGTTGACCGGGCTTCTCGACCGGCAGGTCATACCGGAATTCGCGATCGCCGCCGTGCAGGCGCAGATCGCCGAAGCAGCCGGTCATTTCATCACGACACAGATCAATCAGGGGTTCGACACCGGCGCCGTCATGGCGCACCGGGGCGAATAGACAGGGCGGCGGGGCTTATGACCGAACTCACGGCTTTCTTCTTTTCCATCGCGACGGGCTTTGTTGCGGCGGGCCTGACCAGCAGCTTCTACAGGCTCGTCACGAACAAGCCGCCCAGCTTTCAGCTGACCTCCGAGACGATGATGTGGCAACTGATCGGCGTGTTCACGCTGATCTTCGCCGGTCCGACGGTGATCCTGCGCAATGCGCTCCGGGCGCAGGTGTTCGAGAACCGGCCGCCGTTCTGGATGCTGCTTTCCGGCTGCATCGCAACGATGTGGAGTTTCCTCTCCGGTCTCTTCCTTCTCGGTGTCTTCCTCGCCGCCTGAGCGGTCCTCAGGCCCTGCGGCGGCGCACGACGCGACGGCCGAGCGCGGTCGCGAAGAGAGCGCCGATACCGCCCGCGATCGCCCAGACATACTGAAGCGCGATCAGTACGAGGTTCCACGCCGTCTTGAAGGCGCGCAAGCCCGTCTTGCCGGTGATCTCGATGATGCCGCGCGTCTTCGTGCCGAGCGTTCCGCTCATCTTGCCGATGCGCGCAAGGTCATCCGTGTTGTCGACATATTTCATGAGCCGCACGGTTTCGGCGGGGCCTGCCGCGCGCTCCAGCGCGGCGACGTCGCTCAGCACGGGCGTTACCTTGGCGAAGGAAACCGTATCCGCATATTCGGTGATCGCGCGGCGGGTGGCCGCCGTGTCCGAAAGGTCGACGGCGCGCAGCGTCGTGCCGAGTTTCTCGAAATTCACGGCCTCCTGAAGAATGCGAACGATATCGCGCGTGAAGCTCGCGGTGACCGTGCCTGCCTTCTTCGCGACTTTCAGGATCGAAACGCCGACGCGGGCGGGAAGTCCGGCGCCGCCCGTCGCGACCGTGGCCGTGGTCGCGGCGAGACCGACGACGGAGAGGCCCAGGATCATCTTCGAATATTCCTCGCCCCGCACGAGCTTCGTGCCTTCGCTGCCGATATCGCGCACATCGCCGACAACGGTCAGATCCGAGGCCATGGCGCCCATGAAGGCAGGCGTGTCTCCGCCTTCGCCGGTGACGAAGCCGGTTACGAAACTGCCCGTGTTGCGGGTCACGCGGCGGGAAAAGGCATTCTCCTCGTCCAGCCGCGCGCGGATTTCGGGATCGAGCGGCATGTCCGCATAATCCGCGATCTCGGCATACATGACCGCGTCGTCATATGAGCCCTCGTCCAGCGCCGCGCCGATCCTGCGGCTCAGATCGGCGCCGCTCGTCGTTTCGGCGAGTTCCGCCTTGATGAAGGGTTCGGCCGGGATTGCATCGTCGGGCACATATTCGTCGAGCAGCCCCCGTTCGAACGCGGCCATGAAGGCAAGGGGAAGGACGAGCAGAAAAACGACGAGACTTACAAGAAAACGCATGCGGGAAATGCCCCTCTCGCATTGCGGGCGGCGGTGCCGCCGCCCTTCAATGGTGCCGCGAATTCAAGCTTGGGCCATCGGGCGGGAGGGTGCAACCCGTGCGCGGGGTCTAGCCGCCGACCGGCCCGCCTTTTTTTGCCGTGATCGCGAGGATGGAGGGGCGCGGCGGCATTCCTTCGTCGAAATCGGGCCAGCGGGTTGCCGGATCGGCGAAGGTCGAGGCGCGCTCGAAACCCTTGTAGTTCTTCGTACCGTCCGCCCCCGGATGCTGCACGGCGAGGAAGAGCGTGGTTCCATCCGGCGTGAAGCAGGGGCCGCAGACTTCCGCGCCGACGGGTGCGCGGAAGATGCGGCGCGCGATGCCGCGCTTGTCGCCTTGCGTCGCCAGCGCATAGAGCCCGTCCGCGAAACCCGTTGCCGTCTTCCAGCCGGAACCCTGGTCCGTCGCGACCCAGAGGCGGCCCGTGGGATCGACGGCCATGTTGTCCGGGCAGGCGAACCACTGGTCGCGGGTCGTTTCCGGATTCCATTCCGCGCCGATGGCAGGGAACAGGGGATCGCCGCACTTCACCAGCAGCGTCCATGAGAAGTTGTCCGCGCCGTGATCGCCACCTTCCGGCGTCAGTTCCACGATCTGCCCCCAGAGGTTTGTCGCCCGCGGGTTCACGGCGTCGGTCTTCTCGCGTTCCTTCGAATTGGTGAGCGCGACATAGACATGGCCGGTCGCGTCGTTCGGCGTCACGTCCTCCGGCCGGTCGAGAGGCGTCGCGCCGAGAAGGTCGGCGGCGCGGCGCGCCTCGATCACGACATCGGCCTGAGAGGCGAAGCCGTTCGTCTCGTCGAGACCGTTCTCGCCATGCACCAGCGGCATCCATTTGCCGCTGCCGTCTTCCTCGAAGCGCGCGACATAAAGCGTACCCTTCTCGAGAAGCGTCATGTTCTTCGCACGGTCATCGCTCATCTTGTCCGCGCTCACGAACTTGTAGAGATATTCGAAAGCCTGATCGTCGCCCATATAGACGGCGATGCGCCCATCCTTCGTCACCGCATTCTCGCAGCCCTCATGCTTGAAGCGGCCGAGCGCCGTATGTTTCACCGGTGTCGAGGCGGGGTCGAGCGGATCGACCTCGACGACCCAGCCGAAGCGGTTCGGTTCGCGCGGTTCCTGCGAAAGATCGAAGCGCTTGTGATAATGGCCCCAGGGATAGGAGCGGCTGCCGGGCACGCCCATGCGCTCATGGTTCGCGGTTTCGCGCGGATCGGCATTCTCGTCCATGAAATAGAAATTGAAGTTCTCTTCCGACATGAGCCATGTGCCCCAGGGCGTGATGCCTCCGGCGCAGTTGTTGAAGGTGCCCATGACCATCAGGCCTGTCGGGTCCTCGTTCGTCTGCAGGCGCTCATGGCCGGCGGCGGGCCCCGAAAAGCTCATCGCGGTGGAAAGCGGTGTCAGGCGCCGGTTATATTCGCTGTCCTGAACGACGCGCCATTTGCCATCCGCATCGCGCGCCACCTCGACGATGCTGCCGCCATGCGCAGCCATCGAGATCTCGACCACCTCGCGGGTGAAGAAGGCCGCGATCTGCGCGGGCGCCGCGCCGTCGGGAAGACCGGCATGCATCAGGTCGTCATTCGTGTATTCGTGATGAACGCAGAGCAACCCCCGGTCGCTTGCCTGCGACCCTTCGGGCAGGGGCACGAAGCCGATGAAATCGTTATTGTAGCCGAACTGCGCGAGCTGCGCCGATGGGGTCTGGCGGTTCACGTCGAAGGCGGGAGCATCTTTCAGAACCGCATCTCCCCAGCGCACAAGCACCTGCGCATCGTGATCGGCGGCGACATGATGCGTTTCGTCGATGCCGCGCGGCACTTCCTCGAAGCCGAAAATCGCGTCAGGCCGCGCTTGCGGAGCGTCATCGCAGGCGGCGAGTGAGAGGACGGCGGAGGAGGCGCTGGCAAGAAGGGCGGCCTTGCCCATTCCCTTCAGGAAGTCGCGGCGCGCGACGCGGCGCTGCCACAGCGTTGCGAGGGAAGGGGAGGTCGTACGTTCGATACCCCGCTCGTCCGCCGCTTCGAGTTCCTCGCCGAAAGATTTCCGTTCCGTCATCTGCACCAGCCCCCGTCTGCTGCCGCCAAGCCTAGGCGGCGGGTTTGACGGAGCGATGACAGCCTGTTTCCGGTGCTTTCCGCAAGTCTCGTATCCCGCGCCCGCCCGTGTCATAGTCCGGCAAAAGCACCGTTCGAGGAGGAAATCGAGATGCCCGTCTACGCCCTTGGCGACAACAAGCCGATCCTGCCCGGAGAAGGCGAATACTGGATCGCGCCCAATGCCGAAGTCATGGGCAATGTGAAGCTAGAGAAGAATGCCAGCGTCTGGTTCGGCGCGGTGCTGCGCGGCGACAACGAGCTCATCACCATCGGCGAGAACTCGAACGTGCAGGATGGGTCGGTGCTCCACACCGATCCGGGCTCTCCGCTTACCATCGGACCGAACGTGACCATCGGGCATATGGTGATGCTGCATGGCTGCACCATCGGCGAGGGGAGCCTTGTCGGCATCGGCAGCATCGTTCTGAACAATGCGAAGATCGGGAAGGGCTGCCTCATCGGGGCGAACACGCTGATCGCCGAGAACAAGGAAATTCCCGACTACTCGATGGTGCTTGGCTCGCCGGGCAAGATCGTGCGCACGCTGGACAAGGAGACGGCGGAGGCGCTGCGTCTCTCCGCCGACCACTATGTCCATAACTGGCAGCGTTACGCGCGCGAGATGAAACGTCTCGACTGATGCGTCTTCTCCGCGCGGCGCTTGCGCTTCTTTTCCTTTCGGCCGTCTGTGCCCGGGCGGACGAGCGCGAGCTGACGATCGAGACGAAGGGTGGTGCGATCCACCGTTTCACGGTCGAGCTCGCGCTGACACCCGAAGAGATGCAGAAGGGCCTCATGTATCGCACGGAGCTTGAGGCGGATCGCGGCATGCTCTTTTTCTATCCGGTGTGCACGCCCGCGAGCTTCTGGATGATGAACACGCTCATTCCGCTCGACATGATATTCATCGGTGCGGATGGGCGGATCGTCCGCATCGCGCAGATGACCGAGCCCGAATCCCTCGAAATCCACGAATCCGGCGAGCCGGTGAATGGCGTGCTCGAGGTCAGGGGCGGTTTGACGGAGCGTCTCGGCGTCGGGAAAGGCGATTTCGTTCGCCATCCCTGGTTCGGTGCGGGCGGCGAGGCGCGCTGCGACTGATTTTGCGGGCCGCCATCTCCAAATTGGAGCGGTCCGCCGGGATTTGCTCTAAAGTCCGCTCACCGACATGCAAAGACATGAAATTTCCGGCAGGGAGGAAAAGATGAGCCAGGCCAAGGCCGTGGAAACGGAAGCGCAGGAAGTTCTCTACGAGGTCGCGGATCATGTCGCGACCATCACGCTCAATGCGCCCGAGCGCATGAACACGATCTCGGGGCCGATGCTGAACCAGCTCACGAAATGCCTTCAGCAGGCGGATGCGGACCCGGAAGTACGCTGCGTGATTCTGACGGGCGCGGGGCGCGCCTTCTGCGCGGGGCTCGACCTTCGCGCGCAGACGCAAGGAGCGGGCCTGTCCATCGGTTCGAGCGGCGGTGTCACCTCGACGAGCCTCGACCTCAAGAACACGCCGCCCACCGTTCTGCAGGAGATGGAGACGCCGGTGATCTGCGCCGTGAATGGCGGCGCCGCCGGCTATGGCATGGACACGGCGCTGGGCTGCGACATCCGCATCATGGGCAAGTCGGCGAAACTTGCCGCCGCCTTCTGCAAGCGCGGACTCGTGCCCGAATCGGGCGGCACGTGGTATCTGCCGCGTCTCATCGGCTGGTCGCGGGCGGCGGAGCTGATCTTCACGGGCCGCACCCTCAACGCGGAAGAGAGCGTTGCCTGGGGGCTGGCATCCGAAGTCGTTGCCGACGAGGAACTGATGCCCCGCGCGCGTGCGGTCGCGGCGGAGATCGCGGGCAACGCGCCCCTCGCCGTGCGCGCGGCGAAGCGGATGATGCGCATGGGACTTAACGAACCCTTCCCGGAACATGTGCATCATGTCTATCTGCAGCTTCTGCCGCTGATGCGGACGGAAGATGTGAAGGAAGGCATGATGGCCTTCATGGAGAAGCGGCAGCCCAACTTCAAGGGCAAGTGATCGGCCGCGCTCTCCGCGGGGCCGGAGAAGGCGACGGAAATGATGTGGGGGCTCGCCGCGCGTTGCGCGGCAATCGGCAGGCAGGGAGCAGCGCGGGCGCCGTTCGCGCTGCTTCTGTTCGTTCTGGCCGCGGCGTTTCCTTGCGCGCTCGGGGCCGCGCCTTTCAGCGGCGCCTATGACGGCATCGGCGATGCGGCGGGCATGACGCTCACGCTTTCGCAGGTGGAGCGGCGCGTCGTCGGCAGCCTCGCCTTCCCGAACGGCGCGGCCTACACATTGAATGGCGAACGGCAGGAACATGCCTCGGGCACGGCGCAGGGGGCGCTCGCATCCAGGGGCGGCGAACCCGGTGCCTATTTCCACATCGAGGAGCGCCCGCTCGGTCTGCAGCTGCTCTTCATTCCGGCGACGGCGGCGGGCGAGCCGGATCTCGGCATGTCGAGCGAGTATTCCTTCCTCAAGCGCGGCGTGCGTCCCACCGTCACGGATGAGGCGAAATCGCGTTACAGGCCCGCGCCGGAAGGGCCGGTGGATATTCTCGTGTTTCTCGACGGATTTCGCGGCTGGTCGCCGGACGATACGGCGCGGCTCTTCGCTGCGCTGCCGGAGCCGCAACGCGCGCTCATCCTGCTTTACGACCATGCGACGGCCGAACTGATGTGGCGCCTCTGCGAAGCGGCGCCGGATGAAGGATCGCCCGAGGACCGGCGCCTCTCCGACATGCAGGAACGTCAGCAGATCGATTGCGCTGCCTATCTGCGTCTCGTCGAGCGGGCGAAGGAGGGTGGGCTCTTCCGGGAATTCCTGCGGCGTTCGCAGTTTCAGCTCGAATTGATCCGCGCGACCGTTCTTTGCGACCGGGGCGAGACGGGGGCCGCGCGCTGCGCCGATGTCAGCGCACTCGGGGCGCCGCTCATCCTGCGCTGGCGCCGCGCCGATGCGATCATGCGCGAACTCGCGGGGCCGGATGCGGAGCCGGAAAGGATGGAAGATACGCCGCCCGCTGCTGCAGCCGTACCGGCGGAAGAAGAACTGTCCGAAGCGGAAGCACCCGAAACAGAAGCGCCCCAAGCAGAAGCACTGGAGCCGCTGCCCGAAAGCTACGGCACGCCGGTTCCCATGCCTCGCCCCTCGGATGGGGAGGGCGAGGCCGTTTCCGACTTCGAGCCGGATGCGACGCCGCTGGCGGCGGAGACGGTGGGGGACCACCGTCTGCCGCTCGCGCGTCCGTGAGAGATCAGGCGGCGATCTCGACGAGCTGAATCTCGAAGGTGAGATCTTCGCCGGCGAGCGGATGGTTCGCATCGAGGCGGACGGCTGCGTCGTTCACTTCCGTCACCACGAGACCGATCTCGCGTCCATCGCGGCCTGTTGCCGTCAGGCGCATGCCCGGCTGCGGCTCGAGTTCCGGCGGCAGTTCGCTGCGCGGAACGTCCTGCACCAGGCGCGGATCGTGTTCGCCATAGGCTTCGGCGGAAGCCACCGTGAAGCTCTTGCTGTCGCCGGGCTCCATGCCGAGAACGGCATTCTCGAAACCGGCGATCACCATCTGGCTGCCGATGGCGAATTCGATCGGGTCTCCCTGACGGCTGGTGTCGAACACGGTGCCGTCGTTCAGCTTGCCGGTGTAGTGCACCTTCACCCGGTCGCCATTCTGTGCTGCTGCCATTTGCCTTGCCTTTCTGCGCGGCTGCTGCTGCCTCCCGGCGATGGCCGCGCGTTTCGGAGAAATATAGGCCGATAAACGAATGAGGGCCTTCAGGTGTTTCACCCGAAGGCCCTCGAAATTCATCAGCGCCAAAAAGCCTAACATCTAAAGACAAGGCTCGCCACCCGGCGCGGCGATTTAGTCGTTCGCCTGTCTCAGTAGCTTCTGCGCCAGACCCGGCGGATCTTTGCGTCGATCTCCGGGCCCATCGAGCTCCATGCGGTGCGGTCGCGCGTCGTATCGGCGATGAACATTGTGTCGGTCCTGCCGATATGCGTGCTCAGATCGTTGAGCAGTCCGGCGGCGGTCGCATCCGTGTTCACGCACCAGACATTCGGCGCGAGCTTGTAGGCCGGTCCGAGCGACATGATCGCCTGTTCGAGCGGGCCTGCGTAGCGCGCCTTAATGTCCATGACGATGATGAAATTCGCCGTGGCCGGCTGACGGCGGCGGTCCACCTGACCCTTGCCGGACCCATAGACGGGGCGCTCGTCGTCCTCTCGCCCGGATTCCGTTTCGCGCTGGCGCGCGGGTTCTGCGGCGCGAAGGGTTTCCTCGGCCTCATAGACCTCGGATGCAGACAATTCGGCGGCAGATTCGGTTTCCTCCGTGCGGGGTTCTTCTTCGGCCAGGGCTTCGGCGGGCTGTCCCGCGGTCTCGGTTGCGGCTTCTTCCTCTGCGGCTTCCGGAGATTGTGCCGGTGCCGCGAAGAGAAGCGCGATGGCCGGAATGTCGATCGCGTGCTGCCACATGCCGGCGCCGGCGGGCGTACCTTCCGGGGCGAGCAGGCTGTGCTCGGCGACGCGGCCTTCCGCCACGTAGCCTTTCAAAGCCTCGTAGCTGTAAGGCCCATAGACCTTGTCGCCATATTTGAGCACCCAGCGATGGGAGGGGATGCCGGTTTCCGAAAGGAGCGATGCTTCTTTTGCTTGCGCCATGATTCTACGTTCGACATGGAGGCCGCCTCAGCGGCCTGCGGATACGTCAATCGGTAAAGTTTTAGATGGTTTTGGTTACCGCAACGTCAACACGAGCATGCTTGCCGAGGTGGAATGAAGCGGGCAAAGTCGCGCCCAAGCGCGGAAAATCGCGGAAAAACGGTTAACTGAATTTAACGGGAAGCGCCATGACTGAATTCTGCAAGACCGAGCGCGACGGGCATATCCTCGTCGTTACCATCAACCGTCCCGAGCGCATGAACGCGCTTCATCCGCCCGCGAATTTCGAACTCGAAAAGGTGTTCGACGATTTCGCGAAGGATGACGATCTCTGGGTCGCGATCGTGACGGGCGAGGGCGAACGCGCCTTCAGCGCGGGCAACGACCTGCGCTGGCAGGCCGAGGGCAACAAGATGGAAGTGCCGAAGACCGGGTTTGCCGGTCTCACCGCGCGCTACGATCTCAACAAGCCGGTGATCGCCGCCGTGAACGGCGTGGCGATGGGCGGCGGTTTCGAAATCGCGCTCGCCTGCGATCTCATCATCGCGTCGGAAAATGCGGTCTTTGCCCTGCCGGAACCGAAAGTCGGCCTCGCGGCGCTTGCGGGCGGTCTTCATCGCCTGCCGCGTCAGATCGGCGTGAAGCAGGCCATGGGCATGATCCTTACGGGCCGCCAGGTTCCGGCGAAGGAAGGCAAGGAACTCGGCTTCGTGAACGAGGTGGTTCCGGCGGGCGAGCTGCTCGCGGCGGCCAAGCGCTGGGCGAAGATGATCGAGGAGTGCTCGCCAATGTCGATCCGCGCCTCGAAGGAATCCGTCTATCAGGGCCTCGACGAAGCGAACCTGAAGAAGGCCATCGAAGGCAAGTATCCGGCGGTTGCCGCGCTCTTCAAGAGCGAGGATCTCATCGAGGGTCCGCGCGCCTTCGCCGAGAAGCGCAAGCCGCAGTGGAAGGGCAAGTAAGCCTCGGGCACAAAAAGTAAGCCTCGGGCACAAAAAGAACCGGCCCTGCCGCGGGGGGAGCGGCAGGACCGGCCTCGACAGGACCGGATCCAATGGGGGGCGGGGATCCGGTCAGCAGGTCAGTTGATCGCGGCCGTGGGTTTCTCCTCCGATGGGCTGCGGCTCGCGGCCTGACCGTTCTCGATCGCCGGGCGCAGGCCCGGCTCATTCTTCTTCTGGCCGTTCTTCTTCTGGATCGCGGCGAGGAAGGGCACCGGCGCGCCGAGCGGGGGCACTTCGAGGGCGGCCGTGCGCATCGTGCGGCTGTCCAGATTGACCCAGATATAGGGCCGCTCGCGCGACTGGCGCTTGATCCACTGATAGGGAGCGTCCTGCCAGGCGACGACTTCCCAGTTCTTGTTGTCGAGCACGAACTCGCCGCGGTCGGTCTTCACGAGAAGGACCGCATGGCCATCGCCGTTCCATTCGCGAACCACCGCGATCAGCAGGTTTTCCGGCGCCCAGCCGCGCTCGATCAGCAGCTTCTGCTTCATCAGCGCGAAGTCTTCGCAGTCGCCGCCGCGGCCATCGGGATAGGCCCACCATTCCTCGCGATCATAGAGCATCGCATCCGTGACCTGCGGGACTGAGGCGTTCACATACTCGTTGACCCGCGTCAGCTCTTCCCACTTTTCGGGCGTCATCGCCTCGTCGCGGGGCATGTCCGTGCCGCCCTCGCATTCCTGCGGATTGCGGACGCAGAAGCCGACATAGCCGAAGGGCGGCGCGACTTGCTGGCCCGTTTCCATCGAGGCTGCAACCCAATGCACGTTTGCGTTGCCGTCAAAAAAAGAGCTGTCGATGCTGCCCACATAATCGGGAGACTGGCATCCTGCCAGGCCCGCCGCCAATCCCGCCCATACGACGAATTTCTTCCGCCAACCCATGATCAAGCCCACCCATCTGTCGGTAACTTACGGGCACTTTGACAGGTGCGAATTGGTGGGAGTTTAAACGTGTGAACCGGATTTGATCCTAATACGGATCAAACTCGAGCGAGATTTTCCTAAAATTCGAAGCGATCCAGTTTGGTTAAAATTGCAAATAATCGCTCACACGAAAAATCGCATTTAGATCAATGCCTAGAGCGCTTCTTGTGTGACCTCGCTAACCATGAGCGTGCTTCAGGTCCTTCCGCGGTGGAGCAATTCGGGACTCGAAAAATTTTTCCGGAAAAAATGCCGCAGGGGGGCGATTGACGGTTTTCAGCCGTTTTTCGCCCCGTCGAAAGTGCCGGAATCGCGCTCCAGCGTCTCCCGGATATGGGCGATCGTTAAGGCGCGTTCCTTGCGCTTGGTATTCGCGAAGGCCGGTTGCTGGAGAGCGGCGAGTTCGCCCGCGCGGGCTCTGGCCGCCTCCATCAGGGAGGCCGCGGGCAGGGCGGCATCCAGATAACCGACCGCGACCGCCTCGGCAGGGCCATAGACCTTCGCCTGCGTGACGGCCTCGGTGAAGCGGTTGCGGGCGAGCCTGTCGCGGGCGAGTTCGATGCCGAAAATGGGCATGGTCATGCCGATGGCGACCTCGGGCAGACCGATCCTGAAATTGCCTTCCGCGCCGATGCGCGAATCCGCGGCGAGCAGCAGCAGGCCGCCCGCGGCCAGCGCGTGGCCGGTGCAGGCCATGACGACCGGCAGCCGGTATTCGTAGAGGCGCAGCAGCAATTCGGCTCCGGCGGTCACGAGTTTGCGGACGCTTTCGGGGCCGGAGCCCATCACCTCGAGGTCGAAGCCGGCGCAGAAGCGGTTCTCGCGCCCCGCGATCAGGATGGCCTTTGCCTCTTTTTCGGCGCGGTCGAGCGCGGCATTCAGCTCGCCGATCATGGCATGGCCGAGCGCATTGGCGCGGCCGTCATCCATGGCGAGGATGGCGATATCGTTCTCGATGGTGGTGGTGAGGATGGTCCCGGACAAGCTTCGCCCCCTTGTTCATGCCGTCTGCGCGGCGTTCCCTTGGGGGGCAGTCTAGAACGAGGGGCAGGCCGGGCAAGAGCCCGGCCGGCATTCCCGGATGCAAATCCTAGCCGAAGGGCCGCGAAAGGGCGGTGGCGCGTTCGGGGATATTCGTGAACTGGATGCCCACGCCTTCCTCGGTATGGCGCACCACCCGGCCGCTCATCCGGCCGATCGACACTTCTGTGCCCACGGGCGGGCGGTTTTCGACCGCGACCTGGGCGCCGCCAAGCGACATGTCGATGATGCGGCAGGGCATGGACTGGCCGTCGGCCAGCGTCAGGACCGAGCTTTCCTCGAGGCCCGCCTCGCCGGGCGCATATCGGGCAAAGGCGCGGCGCGCCGAGACTTCGATCTTTTCGCCGCGGGCAATCGCCTCGAGGCGCTGGCGCAGGCGTTCGCGGCGCGGGCCGCTGATGGCCGTCTCGATGGCGAAGCCGTCGTCGAAGCTGCGGACGACAGGGCCCTCGAAGCGGCCGAACTCGTCGAGATAGACGATGACCTGGGCGCCGACTTCCACGGGATATGCGGATGTGATCGCGATGCCGCCAAGCGACATGTCGCGAATCGAGCAGGGATGTTCGGACCCGTCGGGCGCGAGAAAACGGCCTTTCGCCTCAAAGGCGACGCGCTGATAGCGGCGGCGTTCGTCGTGTTCGGGGTTCATGCAAGCTTGGCCTGTCATTAGACGCGCGCAAAGGCGCCAAATCTCGAAGATCAGAATAAGCGTGTCAGAGTTAATGAATTTTTACCGGAACAATCCTCCCTGTCCCTTTTGGCTCCATTCCGGAGAAAAATTCCCCTCTTTATTGTCCAAAATTGACGCTTGCGTCAGCTTCGGCAATTCCCGACAATCAAGAAGCATTCCGACCATCAGGGAATTCGGCCAGGAAACGGCTGCTACACAGCCAGGAACGGGCGCCGTCCGCCGTCAACGCCGCGCAGGGCAGGGCTTCGCGCAGGCGGGCAGGGCGGCCATACAACAAAAGACCGGAAACAAATCTCATGAGCGAGTTCGACTACATCATCATCGGCGCCGGCAGTGCTGGCTGCGTATTGGCCAATCGTTTGTCGGAAAACCCATCGAACAAGGTTCTGCTGCTGGAAGCCGGGTCGAAGGACTCGAACTTCATGATTCACATGCCCGCGGGCGTCGGCAAGCTGATCAGCACGGATCTCGCCAACTGGTGCTACGACACCGAGGGGCAGCCGCATCTCAACAACCGCAAGCTCTACTGGCCGCGCGGCAAGGTGCTGGGCGGTTCCTCCTCGATCAACGGCATGATCTATATCCGCGGCCATGCCCGCGACTACGACATGTGGCGCCAGCTCGGCCTCGAAGGCTGGGGCTTCTCCGACGTTCTTCCCTATTTCCGCCGGTCGGAAGGCAACGAGAACGGCGACAGCGCCTTCCATGGCGGCGACGGTCCGCTCGGCGTCAGCAATCCGCGCAAGACGAACGTGCTCTTCGAATCCTTCGTGGAGGCGGGCAAGCAGGCAGGCCACCCCTACACGGAAGACTTCAACGGCCCGCAGCAGGAGGGCGTCGGTCCCTACCAGCTCACCATCAAGAACGGCCAGCGCTGCAGCGCGGCCAAGGGCTATCTCGTGCCCGCGCTGAACAGGCCGAACCTCACCATCGAAGTCGAGGCGCTCACCTCTCGCATCCTTTTCGAGGGCAAGAAGGCGGTCGGCGTCGAATACACGCAGAAGGGCGAGACGAAGACGGCGCGCGCGGGCAAGGAAGTGATCCTGTCGGGCGGCGCGGTGAACTCGCCGCAGGTCCTGCTCCTTTCGGGCATCGGCAAGGGCGAGTATCTCAAGAAGTTCGGCATCGATGTCGTGGCGGATCTGCCGGGCGTCGGCCAGAACCTGCAGGATCACCTCGACTGCACGGTCATCTATGAGTGCACCCAGCCGATCACGCTGCACAGCCAGGTCTCGAACCCGTTGAAGCAGATCGTGACGGGCATGCAGTACACATTCTTCAAGACGGGCCTTGCGACATCGAACGGGCTCGAGGCGGGCGCCTTCCTGAAGACGCGGTCCGAACTCGAAATCCCGGACATCCAGCTCCACTTCGTCGCGGCGATGATGCGCGACCATGCGCGCGCGAAGTCGGACCGTCACGGCTTCACCGTGCATGTCTGCCAGCTTCGTCCGGAAAGCCGCGGCTATATCGCGCTCAAGTCCACGAACCCCGCCGATCACGCGCTCATCCAGCCGAACTATCTCGAAGCCGAGTATGACCGCGTGGTGATGCGCGAGGGCGTGAAGATCGTCCGCAACATCATCTCGCAACGCGCGATGGATGCCTATCGCGGTCCGGAGTTCTGGCCGGGCGCGGGCAAGCAGTCCGATGCGGAGATCGATGCCTGGATTCGCGAGACGGCCGAAACGATCTATCACCCGGTCGGCACGGCCAAGATGGGCACGGACCCGATGGCGGTGGTCGATGCGAAGTGCCGCGTCCATGGCGTGCAGAACCTCCGCGTGGTCGACGCCTCCGTCATGCCGACGCTTGTCGGCGGCAATACCAACGCGCCGACCATCATGATCGCCGAGAAGATCTCGGACGACATTCTCGGCAAGGCGCCACTGCCCGCCGAAAACGTGACCATCGCGGAAGACCGGATCGGCAACGCCGCCTGATCCCGCTGCCGCCGAAACAAAACAAAAGCCGGTGTCGCGAGACGCCGGCTTTTTTGTTGGGCTTTTTGTCGGGCGGCTTCTGGCCGGCAGCTTTTCCCTCTAGCCCCGTTCCTCGCTGCTCGCGGCGCCGGTCTTCACGAGGCGCAGATAGGAGCGCTCGCTGCGAAGCGGCGGGCGGCGGGCGGCGTGGCTGGCGATGCTCGCGATCGCGACCGGCGGCTTCTCCGCCAGGATGCGGCGGGCGAGCGTTTCGGCCTGGGGTGCGCGCTTGGGCATGCGCTCCGGGTCGAGGCGGCGCAGCCGGTCGATCCACTGGCGCGCGAGAAGCCGGTCGCCGATCCAGGCGAAATTGTCGACGGGCACCGCCGCGCCGAGGACGCGCGTCATCGAGCCGTCCTCATGGGCGAGCGGCAGCAGGATCATCTCGAAGGCGACTTCGCGGCCGTCATTCGTCGCCGCCGTATATTCGACGACCGAAACCGTCGCGTTGATCGCCACATGGTCCAGCGCCTCTTTCAGGTTCTCGGCGCAGTCGTCCGGCCACATGGAAAGCAGGTTGTGGCCGCGGAACTCCATGCCATAGGTGCGGCAGAGCCCCGTGCCCGCCAGGCGGAAGCTGTAATTGTCGCGGTCCTTGCGCTCCAGAATGAAGACGTAAGGCAGGATCTTGCGGATATCGCCCGGCTCGATCTCGCCGCGCCGCGGCGCGGGACGACCGGCGCGGATGGCGTTCCAGTAGTCGAACAGCGCCTGATTGTTCTTGTGCTTCATAGCCCACATCCCCTGCCGCGCTTCCGCATGGCGGGGGACCACCCCTGTTGCCCGATGCGGAAATCCTAATTCATTCCCGGCGAGCTGTCCCGTTTCGGGTCGCTCGTCCTCGATTTTGTTCCCGCCGAGGCCGCCGTTCCGATCCGGAACGCGCAGGCCCCGTCTTTTCGCGGGATCGAGGGGGAGGGAGCAGAAAGCGTGCCAGCCGTTAACGGGGCAGGGAGGGGAGCCGCCGGGAGCCCGGCGGATGCGCGGTTTCGCGCCGTTAACCTTTCGCAGCCGCGTCCGGCACGGCTTCTGCATCCTGTGGTCCGAGACCCGCAAGGGGTCCGGAAAAGACGCAGGCCAACGTGTCCTTTTGGACCGGGAGTGTCAGGATGAAGCAGATGACGATTTCCATTTCGAGCCGGCTGGCTCTCACGGCGGCGGCCTTCGGCGCCGCGATCTTCCTTTATGCGGCGGCGGGCGCTGCGCCCGCTTCGGCCGGGTCTTGCGGCGGCGGCTGCACGCCTCCGCCCCCTCCGCCGTCTCACGATTGCGGCTGCGACGGCGGCGGCAAGGGCGGCGGCAAGAACTACAACAAGAACATCAATTTCAATCTCAACAAGAACATCAACGTCAACAACAACACCAACATCAACAAGAATACGAACGTCAATAACAACACGAACAACAACACCAACAACAACTACAACGAGAACAACATCGACGTTCACGTGAACGTCAACAACACGAACAACGTCTCGGCGACGGCATCCGCCATCGCCAATGCCAATGCGGCGTCGGACAGCGCCTCCTCCGCGCTCGACCGCACGAGCTCCGTTGCCATCGGCAATGGCAGCGGCGGCGGCTATGGCGGCGGCGGGTCGAGCTACTACGTCTCCGCGCCCCAGGCCGCCCCGATGGGCGCGCTCAATGTCGTGGTCCGCACGAAGAATGTCGTGAAGCCGGTCAAGGCGATCTGCGTCAGCGCCAAGGGGCTCGAAGAGGCCGCGCGCATGAGCACCAACGTGACGGAAGTCGGCCCGGAAGACGATGTCGAGCTTTTCCATTGCGTCGCGGGCGACATGCTCGTCGCCACGATCGGCCGCATGGCGGGCAAGGGCGACAATGCGAAGCCGGATTATCTCGGCGGCTATGTGATCGAGTGCCGCCCCGGCGAGGCGCTGCGCCACGGCTCGAACGGCATGCTCGCCTGCGTGCCGCAGCAGCGGGACTATGGCTATAGCCAGGTGCCGCCCGCCACGCGCATGGCCTATGCGGAGGTTCTCATCCGCAAGAACGAAAGGGGCGAGGAAGTGTCCGCGATGGGCGGCGGCTTCTTCTCCGGCGGCGTGGGTTACTGATTAGCAAGCGTGGGCCGGCGGCGCGCGATTGCTTCATCCCGCGCGGCCGATGGGGGCCTGATCGGGACGGGGAGAGCTTCAGCTCTCCCCGTTTTCGTTTGAGCTCTTCGCGTGTTCCCGCGCCATCGCGATGAAGGCCTTGAGCGCCGCGGAAGGGTTGCGCCTGCTCGGATAGTAGAGGCATAGCCCGGCGAAGGGCGGCGTCCAGTCCTCGAGAACGCGCACGAGGCGCTTCGCCTTTATGTCGTCGCGCACATCCTGCTCCATGAAGAAGCCGAGCCCGATCCCTTCGAGAACGGCGGCCCGCGCGATGCCGGTTTCGTCCAGCGTCACCTGCCCGGACACGTCGATCTGCGCGGTCTGGCTTCCCTTCTCGAATTGCCAGCGAAAGAGAACGCCGTTCGGCAGCCGCACGCGGATGCAGGGCATGTTGAGCAGGTCCGTCGGCACGCGCGGCTTCCCGTGCTTCTTGATGTAGGCGGGCGAACCCACCACGGCATAGCGCTGCTGCCGCCCGAGCGAGACGGAGATCATGTCGCTCGGCACGAGATCGGCCACGCGCACGCCGATGTCGAAGCCGTCCGCCACGATGTCGACGAGCCGCCCCTCCGTCACCAGGTCGATATGCACCTGCGGGTAGCGGTTGAGAAAGGCGAGCACCAGCGGGGCGATGTCCCGCGCCGCCGTCGCGAAGGCGTTGATGCGCAGCGTGCCGGAAGGCGTCGCCTGCTGCGACTTCGCCGTGTCCACGGCGCTGTGAATGTCCTGCAGCGCCGGGCTCACCTGCTCCACGAAGATCCGCCCCGCATCGGTCAGCGAGACGCTCCGCGTCGTCCGGTTGAAAAGGCGGACGCCGAGTTCCGCCTCCAGCTTGCCGATGGCGTGGCTGAGCGCGGTCGTGGACATGTCGAGGTCGAGCGCCGCGGCGCGAAACGAGCCCCTGCGCGAGATCGCGATGACGGCATCCAGGTCCTTCAGCGCCGGTCTGTACATTGTCCCGTTTTCCGCAATGTTGCATCTCATTCTATCCCGCTTATCGGGATATGTGTCCACCTCTATCTTGTGAGGACGACGCGAACACGAGACCCCCAAACCCTCAGACAAAGGAGCAGCCCCATGAACATGCCATCCCCGGTCAAAGCCTATTTCGATGCCGACCGGAACAGGGACGCCCGCGCCCTCGCCGCGGCCTTCGCCGCCGATGCGACGGTGAAGGACGAGGGCAACACCTATGCGGGCCGCGAGGCGATCGAGGCCTGGTGGAGCGAGGCCAAGGCGAAATACGAGCCCGTCGCCGCCCCGCTGGAAGTCGAGGGGCAGGGCGAGGCCGTGAAGGTGCTCGCCGAGGTCACGGGCAACTTCCCCGGCAGTCCCGTGAAGCTCACCTTCGCCTTCCGGCTCGCGGGCGCGCGGATCGAACATCTGGAGATCACGCAATGAGCGCCTTCCTCAGCCTCGAGGGCAAGCGCGCGCTCGTCACCTCCGGCACGCGCGGCGCGGGCGCGGCCACGGTCGCGCTCTTCCGCGAGCTCGGTGCGCAGGTCCTCACGACCGCGCGCTCGAAGCCCGCGGACATGCCGGATGAGATCTTCGCCGCGGCCGACCTCACGACGGCGGAAGGCTGCGCCTCCCTCGCGGCGGAGGTGCAGCGCCGCCTCGGCGGTGTCGACATCGTCGTCCACATGCTCGGCGGCTCCTCGGCGCCCGCCGGCGGTTTCGCCGCGCTGACGGATGAGGTCTGGCGGCAGGAGTTCGATCTCAATCTCTTCCCCGCCGTCCGCCTCGACCGCGCCCTGCTGCCCGGCATGGTCGCGCAAGGCAGCGGCGTGGTGATCCACGTCACCTCGATCCAGCGCGTGCTGCCGCTGCCCGAGGCGACCACCGGCTATGCCGCGGCCAAGGCCGCGCTCTCGGCCTACAGCAAGAGCCTCTCGAAGGAGGTCTCGCCCCGTGGCGTGCGCGTTATGCGCGTGTCGCCGGGCTGGATCGAAACCGAAGCGTCGGTCGATCTCGCAAACCGTCTCGCCCGCGAAGCAGGCACGGATTACGAGGGCGGCAAGAAGATGATCATGGATTCCCTCGGCGGCATTCCGATAGGCCGTCCGTCTAAGCCCGACGAAATCGCGAACCTCGTCGCCTTTCTCGCCTCGGAGCGCGCGGCGACGATCACCGGCACGGAATATGTGATCGATGGCGGCACGGTGCCGACCGTCTAGCCCTCAGCCGATCTCTTTGTAAAAGTAAGTCGTGGGGCAGGGCGCGCCGTCCGGCATCAGCGCATAATTCGGAATTTCGCCCACGCGCGTCCAGCCGCCGCGCTCATAGAGGCGGTAGCCCGCGCTCCCCGTCACCGTGTCGAGAACGAGCAGCGTCTTCCCTTCCGCGCGGGCGCAGTCTTCCGCCGCCTGGAGCAGCGCCGCGCCGAGCCCGCGTCCCCGCGCATCGCGATGCACCAGCATCTTGCCAAGGTCGCCCCGGTGCGGCTGGTTCTCCGGCAGGTCCCAGATCAGTTGCACCGTGCCGAGAATGCGGGTGCTCTCGTCTTCGGCGACAAGCAATGCCCGCTCGCCCCGCGCGGCGCTTGCCGCCACCTTCCGCCAGAAGGCATCGGCCTTTTCCCTCGTCATCGGCGCCATGAAGCTCACCGAGGCCCCGCCCTCCACGCAATCAATCAGAACGTCGCAGAGCCCGGCAATCTCGCGCTCCGTAGGCTGATCGATGCGGCGGATGTTGGTGGTGGACATAAGAATCCTTCTGAACCGGAGTACTGTTGCGGCTTAGTGTAGAGCCAAACCCGAGAAGTCCAGAAGGTGAAGGGCTGAAAATAAACTCACGACATAGTGCAGAAAAAGGGGATGCTGCTTATCTACGTCCCGGATGCTTGAAGTGCTGAATTGTCAAATTGCGGACATAGCCACCGAGGTCATCATCTCCCCAATTTGACCGGTCCAGTGTCACGCACACGTCATCAATTACTATGGCGTTAGGTTCGGAGCTTTGCGCCGAGGCGTAGATCACTGCTGCTCGCTCTGCATCAAACGTTTTAGTAAGCAGAGTCAGCGCCCGTATGTCAAAGGCGCGCTGCGCTTCATTCGTATCGTTCTGGTTTGAGCCATCGAGTGATAGCCGTAGTTTTGTCACGGCATGTTCATTGCCGGTGAGGTAATAGGAAATTCGATCTGCTAGCGCTTTCTCGTTCAATTTGACTGACGGTATATGCGCGAACCAATCCCATTGTGTTCGATGGTAGTCCTCTGTGACGAGACCGTACTGTTCGAGAAAAAACCGCGCCTCATATGGCGACCAGCCGTCGGCACGCTTAACAGGGGGGGGATTCTCTTCGACCTTGTAAAGTCGCTTGATTTCCCCAATGGCTTCTTTGATGCCCTGCTTGTCGGTGATATCGCGCTTCCGAGCGTCCCGAGATAGGCGCTTTACCCCTTCGATGTTCCAGCCGAATGCGAAGAGAGCACGCCAACGCGCATAACGGGCAACGGAAGCATGCTTTGGCCTTGTCCGCAGATAGTTGAAAGCTTCTTCGTAGGTCATATAAACCGCGAGAAGAAAAATAAATGGAATGAACATCAGCCACAGCAGTAAGGGTAAACCGAACTCGCGTAGTGTGTTCAATGACCAGAATTTTGTGACGTTAGCTGCAACTAGCCAATAGCTGAAGCCGAGGATGATGAGGCCTAAGAGAAATTGAAGCCAATAAAGTAGGCTAAGTACCCTGGCTGCACCGGGATGGTCGGTTTGGCGTTCACCGACAGCTATGAAAAGAGTGAGAAGCACAAGTGCCGGAAGCATCAGCAGTTCGACCCAGAGCGGAAAGCTTACTAGCTCGGCAATGAAAAAGATGATGGCTGAGAGTGTGAAAGCATCGCGCACAAGCTTGCGTAACGCGTGCGGCTTGTCCTTGAGCTGTTGCGCCTCGAACACGCTAGTGAAACCAATCGTTACCCACCACAGTAGGGTTGATTTTAGGTTGGGCCATTCCCATAGGTTCACTTCTGCGAGCAGCAAGACACAGACAGCGACATAGAAGGACATAAGCAACCAAAGCAGTGCGAGCTGGGGCATAAAGAAAGCACGCACGACGTTGAACGCGAGAGGGCGGACTTCTTTCCACAGCAGGACAGAGGCCAGCAAGAGACTTAAGTAAATTAGGGTGGCTATCTCACGATTGCTCAGGTCGAAGCCGAAGTCGGCCATCGGGAGGGGCATTTTCTTCTGAGCCTCTGTCTAGCAGGCCTTACCAACCCTAAGCTTCTGCGCATTTTGTAAGCGGCTTTTACCGCAAGGCGATACCATGAGTATGAAGACACAGTTATCAGTAGGTATCAGTGACATTTGTTGGTGGGGAATGCTCCTGTCTTTCGACTTCTTGCTATCCCAAAATTGAATCATTAGTTGACCCATTGAGGGTTAGAGTAAAATGAGCCGGGATGCGGGCGGCGAGTAAACGCCGCCCGTCCGCAGTCAAACAACCTCGATCCCTGTACGGACCTTCTTACTCCACCCGTTCCCAGATCTGGCTGCGGCTCATGAAGCCTTTGGAGCCCGTCACTTCCAGCTTCGAGCCGCCATCGGTGAGTTCGAGGCTTGCATTCGCCGTCTTGCCGTTTGCCGGGCGGAGGATCGTGCCGCCGGACCATTCGTCGCCATTCTTCGTCAGCCCCCAGAGGATCGCCATGCCGACAAGCGGCTGGTCGTGTCTGTCGCCTTCGCAGGCTGAGCAGGTGGTCTCGCCGTCATCCAGCAGTTCGACAATGGTGCCGGTGAGGGTTCCGTCCGCTTCCGTGATCTCGACCACGGTCTTGGGCGCGCCCGTGTCCGGGTCGAAGGTGCGCCATTTGCCCGTCGGCGCGGCGTCATCCGCCAGCGCGGGCGATGTGAGTGAGGGCAGCGCGGTTAGCGCCAGCGCGGCGGCAAAGGCAGCGGATGCGAGTGCGCGCGCGGCGCGGGCGTGAAGGCGGTCGGTCATTCTTCTCTCCCCCAGTTTTGCTGCTGCTTTTGTGGCAGTCCACCTGCCAACATAGAAGAACCCGCAAGCGGGGCCAAGCAGGCCCGCATGCGGGTTCCAGCGAAGATCATGTGACGTTCACGTAAGAGGGATCAGTCGATCCGTTCCCACTTCTGGTCGACGCGGAGCGGCCCGCGGCCTGTCGTCATCTGCAGCGCCTTGCCGCCATCCACGAGGCCGAGGCGGGCGGGCGAGATCGTGCCCGTCGCCGGGCGCAGCAGGAAGCCGCCGCTCCAGCCTTGCGCGTCGGGGCGGAAGCCGGAAAGGAACTTCATGCCCGCGAGCGGCTTGTTCCGGTTTTCGCCCGTGCAGCTCCAGCAGATCGCGTCTTCCGGGCCGTCGGCGAGCTTCACGATATGGCCTTCGAGCGCGCCATTCTCTTCCTCGATCTCGACGATCATGAGCGGTTCGCCGCTTGCCGGGTGGTGGATGAGCCATTTGCCTTCCGCCGAGCCGCTGGCGGCGCTGGCGGGCGAGGCCGTGAGGGCGGGCAGGGCGAGGAGGGCGGCGGCGGCCAGCGCGGCCAGGCCGCGCGAGAGGCGGCGGGTGTTCGGTGCGAGGGTCATGTCGGGGCTCCCGGGTTATATTGGCATTTCGAGTGCCAATATAAGCAGGTTCACACGGGATGCAAGCCTAGGGTGAAACTTAAATTGTGGGGCGAGGGCGGGCGCGCGGGCTTCCTCCCGCCCTCCCGTTTGCTATAACGGTCCTTGCAGGGACGGCCCTGCCGGGGCGGCGCGCGCCGCTTCCGAACCCTTCGCGGGGACGGCCTCGCTTCTCGATACGGGAGAGGCAGATGGCCTGGGCCTATCTTTTCACAGCAAGCGCCGCCGAAATCGTCTGGGCCTATACGCTCAAGGCGAGCGACGGCTTCACGCGTCCGCTCTGGTCGGTGGTGAACCTCGTCGCCATGCTGGCCACCGTCTGGTTTCTCGCGCAGGCGGTCCGCACGCTCCCCCTCGGCACGGCCTATGCCGTCTGGACAGGGGTGGGCGTCGTCGGCGCGGCGGCGCTCGGCGTTCTCTTCATGGGGGAGGCCCTGTCGCCGCTCCGGCTGGGCGCCATCGCACTTATCCTCACCGGCGTGCTGATGCTGAAGCTCGCCGAGGGGTGAGGCTTATCCCCCCCTCAGGTCTCTCGGGCGGGGACAAACACGCCTTGCCGCGCGGCGAGTTATCCTCGGGGTACGGAGGAAATAATCCCCGGCTGCGGGGATTGGTGCGCCCAATGTGACGGTTGCGTGACGTTACGATGACGGTGGGTCGTGTTTATCCCCGCCGGGCGTGCGATTTGTCCCCGCTCGCGGGGATAAAGACAAAAAAAGGGAGGGCGCGGGGCCCTCCCAGTTTGTGTCTCAAGGCTCCCGCCGGAGGCCGACCAGCCAGGCGCATTGAGGGCGTGAACCGGCGATGTCCTTTTTCAGGTCCTTTCGGGCATCGCCGGTAATTCGTTGGATTTCAGTGGGTTAGTAGCTGCCGCCGCGGAGGCTTCCGGCGTCGAAGACCGGTTCCTCGTAATAGGCGTAGGGGTCGTTCTCGCGCACCGCCCGGGGCTGCGCTTCCGCCACGCGCTGGCTCTGCGCGGGCTTCGCCTTCGCGCCGGGGTTCGCCTGGCGGTAGTCGATCTCGCCCATCGGGTCCTTGTTGCCCGGGAAACGGGCGCAATCGGAAGGGTTCACGCCGTAGAGCGGGACGAGGAGCTTCAGCACCGCGCGTTCGACAACGGCGCGGACCGCGAGCTGGATCGGTTCCTGCGCGCTCGAGCCGATGCCGAGCGAGAAGAGGTTGCCGCCGAAGAAGTCGAACACGCCCGCCTTGATTTCGCGGCCGACGATCTGCTTCTGGTAGGAAACATAATCGACGACTTCGAGCGTGCGGCTGTTCACGAGGCGCAGGTCGAGGCCGATATTCATGACATAGGCGGAAGCGGACGCATTCGCCGCCGCGCCCATGTCGCCGCCCTCGGCGAAGCCCGCATTGAGGCCGCCGGACTGGATGTTGAAGTTCAGCTCCGTGATACCGCCCACGAGATAGTAGTCGGAGCCGCGGATTTCACCTGCGTATATCTTGCGGTAGTCCTCTTCCTGGCCGCCGTCGCCGATCAGCTTGTTGTTCGTGTATTTCAGTTCGAGTTCGGTGATCGAGGTGTCGTAGCGCTCGACGAGCGGCACGCCTGCCTTGCCAAGCGCGGACATCGCCATCAGCGAGGCGCCCTGTGTGATTTTCATGCCCGTGCCGTCGGCTTCCGACTTGCCGGTGTAGTCGCGGATGTTGCCCACCGCGATGCGCGTCGCCGTGGCGCCCATGGGAACATGGTTCGCGAGGCAGCGCAGGGCGTTGGAGTAGGGCGTCTCGTTGTTGATGACGGGTGCGTTGCCGATCGGCGCCGCGTAGCGGCCGTCGGAGCCGGCATTGGCGCTGACGCAGCCTGTAAGCGCGAAAGCCATGGCGAGGACGCCCAGCGTCCGCCTGGGCATTCCACTCTTCGTCGCGATCGACACAACCGTTGAAAACACTTTGGCCTCCTGATGTCACCTTTCGGCGGTTGCGTTGGCGATCATTGTTTTTCGATTCTGCCACCGCGCCGCCGAGGCTTCGGTTGACCCGGTGATTGCAACCGGTGTGCCAGCGGTCATATTTCGTTAAGAAGTGCGGGAATCCGCCGTTTTTCATGCCGGTCCCGGGATATATCGAGGAGGCTGGACCGCTCCCGGGCCATGCCGGTACGAGGTCCGACGCGGTCGTTCCCGTTTCGAGACGTCAATTCGGCGTTAATCCTGTCCCGTGCTGCGACAGGTGGGGATAACCGGGTTGCGGCTCGTGCGTGCCCGCGCGACACTTCGCGCCGTTCGCAATTAACCAATACGGATCGAAAAAGTTGGCAAAGCTCGAGTTCTTCTTCGATTGTTCCAGTCCCTGGACATATCTCGCCTTCAGCCGGATCGAGGATCTGGTGAAGCGGACGGGAGCGGAAATGGTCTGGAAGCCGATTCTGGTCGGCGGCGTGTTCAACGCGGTTAACGAAAGCGTCTATGAGGCCCGCGCCAATCCGCATCCGGTAAAGGGCAGGTATTACGTCAAGGATCTGCAGGACTGGGCCCGATATTGCGGTATCAAGATCGGCAAGCCGCCCGTCTTTCCCGTGCGGTCGGTCGATGCCATGCGCGCGGCCATCGTGGCGCAGGAGGAGGGCAAGCTTCCCGAGTTCGCCTGGGCCACGTTCAAGAGCTATTGGGAAGACCTCAATGATATCAGCCAGCCCGCCGCGCTCGAAGACATCTGCCGCTCGGTCGGTCTCGACTGGGACGAGGTCAGCGAGCGCATCAAGAGCGAAGAAGTGAAGGGCAGGCTTCGCGCGAATACGGAAGAGCTCATTGCGCGGGGCGGCTTCGGCTCTCCGACGATGTATGTGAACGACAAGGATATGTATTTCGGGAATGACCGGCTCCCGCTGGTGGAGGCGGCGCTTCTCAATGGCTGATCCCTATTCGAGCGACCTGCCGCCGCGGCGCGAGCCGCCGGCGTTCAATGTTCCGGGCGCCGTTCTGGTGCTGCTTGTGCTCATATTCGGTGTCCAGATCGTCGCGATTTCGCTTTCCTTCGAACAGCAGGCGCAGATCCTCCTGCTGTTCTCTCTCATTCCCGCCCGCTATCTGCCCGAGGCAGTCGCCCTGCAGCCTGCCTTTCCCGGCGGCGTCGGCGCGGAACTCTGGACCCCCATCACCTATACGTTCCTGCATGGCGGCTGGGAGCATCTGATCGTCAATAGTGTGTGGCTGCTCGCCTTCGGCTCGCCAGTTGCGCGCAGGCTCGGACCCATGCGGTTCCTGCTCTTCTATTTCCTGTGCGGAATCGCGGGTGCCCTGCTTCACGTTGTTCTCTATGCGGGCTCGGAAATCCCGGTCGTTGGCGCGTCGGCGGCGATATCGGGTCTGATGGGCGGGGCCGCCCGCTTCGTTTTCCTTGCAGACGGCCCACTGGGCGCCCTGGGCGGGCGAGGTCTTGACCGTCCGATGGGGGGCGGTGCGCGGCGGGCCGGCATCCTCACCGCGCTCCGGGATCGCCGTACGCTGATTTTCGTCGGTGTCTGGATCGGCCTCAACCTGCTTTTCGGAGCGACGGCTCTCAGCGGCATACTCGGCGTGGCAGTGCAGGTCGCGTGGGAAGCGCATCTCGGCGGATTTCTTTTCGGACTCCTCGTTTTCGGGCTGTTCGACCCACTGCGCTGGTCACCTTCGGGCGGGCCCGGCAATGTCGGCTATGGCGAATGGCTTGGTGATCAAGGCGGCGACGACTACCGCTAGGGCTCGCCGATCATTGAATCCGCTGCAGGGTGAACCACATAGGAAAAAGGCCCTTTGCCCCTCACGGCCTTTTCAGGAGGAGACCCAATGAGCGATACATCTGCGCACCCGGACAGCGGCCCGGAAAGCGCGCATACGTCCCATCGCGAAGAAGCGCCATCCGCGCGCAAGGAACTCTGGATCCGCTTCCTTTATATGATCGCGTTCTGGTTTCTCGGAAACATCGCCTTTTCCGTCGCGATCTTCCTCGGTGCGTTGCAGTTCGTCGTGATCCTCATCACAGGCAGCAAGAATGAGGAACTGCGCGGTTTCAGCCGCAACCTGATCCAGTATGTATGGGAATGTCTCGCCTTCGTGATCTTCGCGCGCGAAGACAAACCGTTCCCGCTTGGACGGTTTCCGTCCGTAACTAGTTCCGACTGAGGCCGTCGAGTTTTTTCCGGCCTTCCGGTGTCAAAAGACCGCGGAGGATCGCTCCCGTCGTAACACTGAAGCGTTTCTCCGCGGCTTCGGCGCTGTCGTGAAAGCCCGCGAGTTCAAGGCTGCAAAGACCATGGACCGCCGCCCATAGCGCATCGGCGAGAACCTCGACGCCGTGATGCGAGGGCAGGCTTCCCTCCTCGACACAATCTTTCACAGCATCGAACATGATCTGATAGGAGCGATGCTTGGTCACGCCACGCGCCGCGGGGTTGCTCTCCTCGGCTTCGCCATGACGCAGAGAATCCGGAACGGGCAGGGTCGAACTGATCATCAACGCGTAGTAGGACGGATTTTTCAGCGCGAAACTCCGGTAGGCGCGCGCCAGGTCGTGCAGGTAGAGGAGGGGTTCCTTGTTGTGGGGAACAGCTTCCTCCGCAACGGCGAGGCGGTCGAAGGCTTCTTCGAAAAGCGCTGCGATAAGCCCCTCCTTGCCGCCGAAGGCCGTGTAGACGGCCATTGTGGAGGTGCCAACGCGTGCGGCGAGCTTGCGTAGCGAGATGGCGTCGGGACCGCCGTGAACCAGCATTTCGCTTGCAGCGTCCAGCAACGCCTCGCGCTGCGCGCTCCGCCTTGCATCGGCGGCTGTCGTTTCCGCTTGTGTACTCATGGCCCCTCTATCGAACAGGCTTGACGGCAAGTCCAGCGGCTTTAGTATAGACTATAACACTGTTATGAAAATGGCCGGAAGGCCTTTCAGGGAGGAAAGCCATGACGAAGCCTTTTCCGCAGAATCCTTTTCTGCAGGCAAATTTCGCGCCGGTGATGGCCGAGTGCGACGCACCGGATCTCGTCGTGGCGGAGGGCGAGCTGCCGCATGACTTGGCGGGCACGCTCTATCGGAACGGACCGAACCCTATGTTTCCTCCGCTTGGCGAGGCGCATCACTGGTTTCTCGGCGAGGGCATGATCCACGCAATCCATGTGGAAGGCGGTAAGGCGAGCTACCGCAACCGCTGGGTGCGCACGGAGCAATACGAGGCTCAGCGCAAGGCAGGCGAGCGGCTCGTGCCGACGGGATTTGGAGAGGCCGCGCTTCCCGGCGCGGAGGGCATCAAGCGGAATGTCGCCAACACCAACATCGTCTGGCATGCAGGCAAGCTCCTCGCGCTGGACGAGGGCAATTCGCCCGTCGCGATGAATGGCGACACGCTGGAGACGAACGGATCGTGGACTTTCGAGGGCAGGTATCAAGGGCCGATGACGGCGCATCCGAAATTCGATCCGCGTACCGGCGAGATGCATTTCTTCGGCTACATGGCAGCGGGCCCGGGCACTTCCGACATCTCCTACCAGGTGGTCGACCGAAACGGAAAGCTCACGCGCACCGACATGTTCAAGGCGCCCTATGCGAGCATGGTGCATGACTTCATCGTGACCGACGAGCATGTGATTTTCCCGATCTTTCCGGCGACGATCGACGTGGAGCGGATCATGAAAGGCGGACCGACGATTGCCTGGGACCCCGATGCCGGAACGCATATCGGCATCATGGCGCGCGACGCGAGCGTCGAAACGATCCGCTGGTTCAAGGGCGATGCCTGCTACGTCTATCATCCGATGAATGCCTATACCTCTCACGAGGGTGGGAAGACGCGTGTCATCGCCGATGTGATGAAATACGTCCGTGTGCCGCTCTTCCCGGATGCCGATGGCAAGCGCGCGCCGAGCAGTCTCGAAGACGAGCAGGGCATGCTGGTCCGCTGGACCTTCGATCTCGACGGAAATTCCGATACGTATACGGAGGAACAAATCACCGATCTTGGCGGTGAGTTTCCGCGCTTCGACGAGCGCTTCGCGGGGCATGGCTATCGCCACGGCTATTACGCGGCGATGATGCGGCCGAAGGAACAGAAGGGTTCGTCCTTCGATACGCTCGTCCATATCGATCTCGCGACGGGCAAGCGAAGCGCGTGGGAGCCGGGCAAGGGGCGCTATGTGCATGAACCGGTTTTCGTACCGCGCAAGACGGATTCGGCCGAGGGAGACGGTTACATCTTGTCTCTCGTCTATGACTCCGGACGAAATATCAGCGACTTCATCGTGCTGGATTCGGAGGATATTTCGGCGGGCCCGGTCGCGCGTGTGGAGCTGCCCTCGCGCGTTCCCTTCGGCTTCCACGGCAACTGGCGCGACATGAGGTAATCCCCGCAAGCGGGGATATTTCGTTAGAGCTTGTCCCCGGGGGCGGGGACAAGTCGCGCCGACTGTCACACAAACGTCATCGAAACGTCATGAAACGCGACGAGGGCGGGACGTGTGCATGGGCGTGAGCATGCGGATGTGCATTTGACCGAGCCTTTTCGTGGCTTCGTGCATTTGCATGTGCAGTTCAAAGTGTCGGGCGCTTACAAAACCGGAAATCCTGAGAAGGCCGGGATGTTTCTCAGAACGAGGACGAATAATCCCCGGTCAAACAGATTACCCCTCCCCGAACGAGCTACCGCTCGTTCGATATGGCCCTTCGCTTGCGCTTCGGGCGTTCAACGCTCGAAAAGGTCCACTGGACCTTTTCGCCCGCTTGCGCGGAGCGCCTTTCACCCCACAGGGGGAGGGTGATCTAGACGGAGGGTCAGAAGAGGGGTTCCTCGTAGACCGGTTCGCCGTCGATGCGGAGCTGCTTGATGGCGGGGGTGCCGTCCTCCCCGAGCGCGACGTCGACCGTGAGCTTGCCGTCGTTGCGGACGCTCTCAAGTTCGCGGCCTTCACCTTCGGGCACGAAATAGCTTTCGATGCCGTAGTTCACGTTCAACACAGAGCAGTCGGTGCATGGAGGTGCGGGAACATCCCCTTCGGTTCCCGGAGATGCGGTCGTTGCTGGCGGCGATATGTAGCTAATCCGTCCACGAATTATCCGATCGTCAGGCGCGGCCTCGTGGCCTTCATGCCAGACGGAGACGGCCTTCCATGTTTCGCCTTCCTGTGCGAGTTCGACGAGAACGGTATCGCCGGAGGTGAAGTCGCTGTCGCCTTCGAGATATGCAAGCGGAAGCTGCGCGATGTCGTAAGTGAGGATGACGTAGTCGCCGCGGAAGATGTCGCGCGGGTCGACGGGCGCGGTGCGGAGCGTCACCACATTGTCCGAACGCAGGAGGGCGACCCGGTCCCAGACCATCGCGGCGAGAAAAAGCGACTGGCCGACGACGAGGGCGAGAACGGCAAGACCGAAGCGGCTCATGCGGCGTCTCCTTCTACCTGAGCGACGAGGCGTCGGCGCATGCGTTCCATGACCACGGAACCCGCAATGAGAAGTATGCCGCCAAGGGCGAAGAAGATCGCGGTATCGAGAAGCGTTCCCATGGTTTCGAAATAGAGCCAGAGGACTTCGGCGCCGAAGGCGACAAAGCCGAAGTTGACGGCGAAGCGGAAGTCATGCGCCGTGCCATAGGAAACGAGCCAGGCGGAGAGGGCGAGGAAGAGCGCGGCGTAAACCCAGGGCACGAGAGCGGGGGCGGCGCTGTCCACCGCCGGGTAGACGAGCGAGGCGAGAGCTATCACCGCGATGGCGAGTGCATCGCGCATGGCGAGGATGCCGCGCGTAACCGCGAGCACGGCAAGCACAGCGACGGCCGCAAGAATGGCGATGAGAAAAGGCCAGAAAAGCGCCGCGGCTTCACCCACGCCGCGATCCGGGCTTATCTGCCAGATCCAGAAAAGAGCGAAGGTGAGGAAGATGGCATAGGCCTCGGCGGTAGATGCAAAGCGCGGAGACCGCGCGGAGAAGAGCATCGCGGCAAGCCAGATCGCCAGAGCCTCGAAGACATAGAAGAGGAGAAGCCATGCCGGATCCATCAGGAAGGTTTCGGCGATGGAGACGGCCCAGATAGCCTGCCAGACAAAGGCTGCGAGCAGCGCGAGGTGAAAACCGGGAAGCCAGGAAAAGCGAAGCGAAAGCGCGAAGGCCGCGATCCACGGAATCCAGAAAGCCCAATGGGGCGTCTTTTCGGAGATGCCGAGCGTGAAGCTCGTCCAGACCAGCATGAGCAGGATGCCGAGCGCGAGGGCGGGACGCGAGGGAAGCAACCACGCCGCCGCGAGGGAGGCGATGCACCAGGCAAGCACACCGCCCGGGTCGTCGGTGACGATGTGATAGATCTGCGCGATCAACATGATGCCGCCGCCGAAGATGCCCAGTCCGATCAGCACCGCCGCCTGAGCGAAGGCGGGATGGGCGCGCCGTTCAAGAATGAAGGCCGCGCCCCATGACAGCCAGAGGGCGGCGAAAATCATCACGAGCTTTGCGAGCTTGGATATCTCGTTCCAGTTGGCGGCGACGAAGCTCATCACGGCGAAGCCGATCAGCACCGCGCCCAGTATGGCGAGGATGGCGGGCATGCGCCGGGCGGAAGGCTTTTCCTCCGCCTGCTTCAGAATGGCTTCGGCATTGGCGGGGGTGACCCAGCCACGTTCGATCCACAGATCGATGTCGCGTTTCAGGCGGTAAAGATAGGCGCGTTGCCACATGGATCGAGTCGCTTTCTCTTGCCGGGCTCTGGCCGGGTTCGTGACTGGAGCGGAGAATTGGGACTCAACCAAGGCATGCTCTTCTCCGGCCGGAATTATCCGGTGGCGGGCGCGGAAGTCAAAAGGAGCCGCTCCGAGGGCCGGGAAAGGGCGGATTCCTGCAATTTGCAGCTATCTCCTTGCCGGTTGCGGCGGAATGTCGCATCATTCATCAGGGAGCGCCATAGCGGCCGGGGAAGGCCGTGGCGGTGGGGCCGCTCAGGTTCAACATGCGGAGGAAAGCCATGAATGTCGCCACGATCCTGAAGGCCAAGGGGGCCGATGTCTCCACGGTGAGCCCGGAGACGAGAGTGCGCGATGTCGCCTTGCTGCTGACGGAGCGCCGGATCGGTGCCGTGCTCGTGATGCAGGACCGTCAGGTCATGGGCATCATCTCCGAACGCGACATCGTGAAAGCGGTGGCGCGGCAAGGAGGCGAGGCGCTCGATGCTCCCGTGCGCGACGTGATGACCTCGCGCGTCGTGACCTGCAGCCTCAATGACTCCGTCGATGAACTCATGGACTCCATGACGCAAGGCCGCTTCCGCCACCTGCCGGTGATCGAGAAGGGTGAGCTTGTGGGAATCGTCTCGATCGGCGACGTGGTGAAGCATCGTATCGCCGAGACGGTGATGGAGACGGAGGCGCTGCGCCTCTATATCGCGAACGGGTGAGCGGCGCCCCGCCAAGGGCTACTGCATGATCTCGATGATTTCGCGAATCTGGGGGATCGCCTCTTCGGCGGCTTCCTCTCCCAGCGCGATCAGCTCATCCGCGTGATCGAAATCGAGCAGGCTGAGATGGCCGACCTTCGGCGCGATCATCACATCCGGCGGGTCGCCGGCCATGCGCATGCGGGCAAGGCGGTCCTGCACGATATTGAGTGAAGCGAGCATGACGCTGGCGATACCGGGCTCGCGCTGTTTCGAACCGATGACGCGGCGCATGAGTTCACGCTCGGGCGAACGCTTCCAGCGCAAATTCTTCAAACGCTGACGGATGCGCTCCGTGACGGCGGCGCCTGTTTCCGTGTCTTCATCCTCGACGGGGCTTGCCGCATCGGCGATTTCCTCGCGCGCTTCCTCCATCTCGTCTTCCTGGTCCAGCCGCTGTTCGATCTCACGGAAGAGCTCATCCTCCGGCATGGCAGGCGCGGGAGACTGCATGTAGCCGGGAAAGGCGACCTCATGCGCGCGGCGGCGCGCGGCAGGATCGAAGGGATCGTTGTTGAGATTGACCGCGATGACGACGCGGGCGCCGAGGGCACGGGCAACGGAAACGGGCACGGGGTTGACCAGCGCGCCATCGATGAGCCAGCGGCCCTCGAGCGGGACGGGCGGGAAGACGCCCGGCAGCGCGTAGGATGCACGGATCGCCTGAATGAGGTTGCCGTGATGCAGCCAGAGTTCATGGCCGGTGGTGAGTTCGGTGGCGACGCTGACGAAGCGCTTGCCGAGATCCTCGATGGCGATGCCGGAGAGATGCTCATGCATGATTTCGGCGAGCTTCGCGTCGCCGATCAAGCCGGAGGAGCGGAAGCGGAAATCGAGCAGCGAGAGCATGCGCCTGCGGGTGAGGGAGCGGGCGAATTCTTCCAGCGGTTCGAGCTTGCCTGCCACGTGACAGCCGCCGACAAGCGCACCGATGGACGTGCCGGAGACGATGTCGGCGTCGATGCCTGCGCGCGAAAGCGTTTTCAGGACGCCGATATGCGTCCAGCCGCGCGCCACGCCGGCGCCCAATGCGATGCCGATTTTCGGACGGGGCATGCGGACTTGCTTCATTGGTGACGGTACTCGGGAAGAATGCAACAGCGATGCCGCCTGCACCAGCGGCAGCTTTCATATGCCGTTCAAATGTGACGGAATTCGAGCGGCTTCAACCGTGGGAGTGCGACAGTTTTTCGGCTCCGACCGGTTCGAGCCTTGCGGGCTCGCCCTCTTTCAGGTCCTGCCGGGGAACCCTGCGATAGAAGCAGGAGCGGTAGCCGACATGGCAGCAGCCGCCGTCGCCCGCCACATCGACCTTCAGCCAGACGGTGTCCTGGTCGCAATCGGTGCGCATCTCAATGACGGTCTGGATCTGGCCGGAGGTATCGCCCTTGTGCCAGAGCTCGTTTCGCGAGCGGCTCCAGTACCAGGCCTCGCCGGTCTCGATGGTGCGGGCAAGCGCCTCCGCGTTCATCCAGGCGACCATGAGGAGTTCGCCCGTCTTCGCGTCGGTCGTGACGGCGGTGATGAGGCCGTCCGCGCCGAATTTCGGCGAGAAGGACGTGCCTTCCTCGATCTCCTCTTTCGAGCCGCGCGAGGCGAAGGGGGATTTACCGGTCATGTCTCTCGATTCCAGTTTCGTTTGCCGGATGAAAAAGGCCCCGCCATTCAGATGAAGGCGGGGCCTCTTGTCAAAGCATCGAGCTTTTTGGGGCTCAGTATCCGCGGATCATCTGCATGAACCGGGCTTCCATGCGGGGGTCGTCGCGGAAGACGCCGGTGAACTGCGTGGTGATGGTGGCGACATCGGGCTTCTTGATGCCGCGCGTCGTCATGCACTGATGCTTCGCCTCGATGAGGATCGCGACGCCCTGCGGCTGCAGCGCGGCATTGATCGTGTCCGCGATCTGCGCGGTCATCGTCTCCTGCGTCTGCAGGCGGCGGGCATAGATCTCGATGACGCGGGCCAGCTTCGAAATGCCGACGACCTTCTTGGTCGGTACATAGGCGATATGCGCGCGGCCGAGGATCGCAACCATGTGGTGCTCGCAATGCGACTCGATGTTGATGTCGCGGAGCATCACCATGTCCTGATAGCCCTCGACTTCCTCGAAGGTGCGGGTGAGTTCCTTGTAGGGGTCGATCTCGTAGCCTTCGAAGAATTCCTCGTAGGCGCGCACAACGCGGCCGGGCGTGTCTATCAGGCCTTCGCGATCCGGGTTGTCGCCAGCCCAGGCGATCAGCGTGCGCACGGCGGCTTCGGCTTCCTCGCGGCTCGGCTTCTTCACCTCGGCAAGGCGCTCGTTCCCGGTCTGGGCGCGGAGCCCATCAACTGCAGCATTCATGTCCATTCGACCAATCTCGTTTAGGGGTTTCCCGGCTTCATCTCCCTTTCCGGGAAGTTCGTCCGGTTCAAGTCACGGGCTCTCCGCTGCGGAAAATCCCGTTTTGCCCATCAAGCACGGGGTCTTATGCCATGCTGTAGCTGATGTGACATCGTCTCAACCATGCATATAGCCTTGCGGAAACTGGCTATCAAGGGCGGTGGAACCACGGACCTGCGCAATATCAGACCCCACGCAGGACCCCCGGCAATAGCCTGACGTCACGCTTATCTACGGGCCTGAAGCGGGGACGGATCAGAAATCGGCAGGTACCTTGGTTAATTCTTAAACCTTGCCACTCACCATAGGCTTCGCTAACAGAGAGCGACGATGGCGGCGCAAGGTGCCGCCGACGGAGGACCCACGGTGAAGATGCGCCGCGCCACCTGCTGCCGAACTTCGCGCTGCCCAAGGGGCGGGCGCACGGCATGCCGCGCGTGTACAAGTTTCGCCACCGTCTGAGGGGCCGTCGAGAGGCGGGCTCCCGGGACCGAGCCTCCAGCCGAACCAAGATGGCCCTAGCGACATGAATTTCCAGCCGAACCGTCACAAGCTCACGCTTCACAACAACTGGACGCGCAAGAAGGAAGTCTTCGAGCCCGCGGACCCGAACCGCGTGACGATGTATGTGTGCGGGCCGACGGTCTACAACTACGCGCATATCGGCAATGCGCGGCCGGCGGTCGTATTCGATGTGCTGGCGCGCGTGCTGAAGCGCCTTTATCCGCATGTCGTCTATGCGCGGAACATCACGGATATCGAGGACAAGATCATCGCCGCCGCGAAGGAGCAGGGCGTCGAGATTTCCGCGATCACCGAGAAGTATGCCGATATCTACCGCAAGGACATGGGGACGCTCGGCGTTCTTGCGCCCGACCTCGAGCCGAAGGCGACGGAAACGATTCCCGAGATGATCGCCATGATGGAGCGGCTGATCGAGGACGGCCACGCCTATGCGGCGGAAGGCCATGTGCTTTTCGATGTGCAGAGCTATGCCGAATATGGCCGCCTTTCGGGCCGGGACCGCGACGAGATGGTGGCAGGCGCGCGCGTGGAAGTCGCGCCCTACAAGAAGGACCCGGCGGACTTCGTGCTGTGGAAGCCTTCGACGCCTGAGCAGCCGGGCTGGGACAGCCCCTGGGGACGCGGAAGACCGGGATGGCACATCGAATGCTCGGCGATGATCGAGAAGCATCTCGGGCAGACCATCGACATTCACGGCGGCGGCATCGACCTGCAGTTCCCTCACCATGAAAACGAGGTGGCGCAGTCGACCTGCGCGCATCACGGGGCGCCGCTTGCGCGCTTCTGGCTGCATAACGGCTTCGTGAATATCGAATCCGAGAAGATGTCGAAGTCGCTCGGCAATGTGCTGCTCGTGCACGATCTCATCGATCAGGCGCCGGGCGAGGCGATCCGGCTTGCGCTGCTCAACGGCCATTACCGCCAGCCGCTCGACTGGACGGCGGAAGGGCTTGCCCAGGCGAAGCGGATGCTCGACCGGCTTTACGGCGCGCTCCGAAACCTTGCCGATGTCAGGGCGGAGGCGACCAGCGACGCCGTGCCCGATGCTTTCCTGAAGGCGCTGCTCGACGACCTCAACACGCCGAAGGCGCTGGCCGAGCTATTCGCCATCGCCAAGCGCGCGAATACGGAAACGGACCCCGGCACGAAGGCGCTACTCAAGGCGGAGCTGATCGGCGCGGGGCGGCTTATCGGCATTCTCGAAATGGACCCCGAAGCCTGGTTTGCAGGCGGGGGGACGGCTTCCCATATAGACGGGGAGGAGATCGAACGGCTGATCGCCGCGCGCAACGCGGCGCGCAAGGAAAAGAACTTCGCGGAGGCGGACCGCATACGCGACGAGCTTGCCGCGAAGGGCGTTCAGATCGAAGATGGGCCGCAAGGCACGAGCTGGAGAGTGGCGAGCTAGGCACAGGCAGATGCTCAACGAGATCTACAACAAGCGCATTCTTGCCCTCGCGGCGGATATTCCGCATGGCGAGCGGCTCGACGCGCCCGACGCATCGGCGACGGCGGTCTCGAAGCTCTGCGGCTCCAAGGTGACGGTCGATGTGAAACTCGACGGCGACAAGGTTGTCGACTACGGCGCCGATGTGAAGGCCTGCGCGCTGGGGCAGGCGTCCAGTTCCATCATGGCGCGGCATGTGATCGGCGCGAGCGTGAAGGAACTTCACGAGGTGGCGGCGGCGATGCGCGCCATGCTGAAGGAAGGGGCCGAGCCGCCGCGCGAAATCTATGGCGGCAAGTGGAAGGACCTCGAGGTGCTCGAGCCCGTCCGCGAATACAAGGCGCGCCATGCCTCGACGCTGCTCGTGTTCGACGCGGTGGAAGAGGCGGTGGACGCCGCGCTGGAAGGACGGAAGGGGAGTGGTACTGCGGCGGCGCAGACCGGGACCCTCACTAGCACCGGCCCGGCGGCTTAGCTTGGCCGCGTTTCCGGACGGCGAACCGCTCACACTTCGCCTGGAAACGCTCTGAGCCCCGGGCCCGGCCGCTCCCGCGTTATCGCCCGGGCGGCTTTTTTTCCGACGAATCAGGTGGATAGGCCGAAGGGCGCCGGCGGTGCCTGCGAGTTGTGCCGATTCCAATTAAAAGCTAACAAGTGCGTGTTTCAAGGAGGACCCGTTATCCCCATGCGGCGCGACCCCTTATCGTTCGCGATGCGCGGCCTGATCCGGTTCTATCAGTGGTTCATTTCGCCGCTGATCGGCCCGAAATGCCGCCATTTGCCGACCTGCTCGGACTATACGATGCAGGCGATCGAGCGCTTCGGGCCGTGGCGAGGCGGATGGCTGGGGCTTTCGAGAATTCTGCGCTGTCATCCCTGGGGGAGCCACGGCTTCGACCCGGTGCCGGAGCGGCTGGAGGATCAGCCTTTCTGGGCGCCCTGGCGATATGGGCGATGGCGCATGCCGGAAGCGGAAAACTCCGCACACACGCACGGAACGCATTGAGAGAAGAGACATGATCAATCTGAAACTGCCCGACGGTTCCGTACGCGAAGTGGAAGGTCCGCTCAGCGGATTGGCCTTTGCCGAGAGCATTGCGAAGTCGCTCGCGAAGAAGGCGCTGGCGATCAAGATCGACGGCAAGATGATGGACCTGTCCACGGTGATCGACCGGGACGCCATTGTGGAAGTGGTGACGCCGCAGACGGAGGACGGGCTTGAAATCCTGCGCCACGACTGCGCGCATGTGATGGCCGAAGCCGTGCAGGAGCTTTTCCCCGGCACGCAGGTGACGATCGGGCCGGTGATCGAGAACGGCTTCTATTACGACTTCGCGCGCGCAGAACCCTTCAAGGCCGAAGACCTCGAGAAGATCGAGGCGAAGATGCGCGAGATCGTCGACCGCAACGAGACGATCACGCGCGAAGTCTGGAGCCGCGACGAGGCCATCGCCTATTTCAAGAAGATCGGCGAACACTACAAGGCCGAGATCATCGAGAGCATTCCGGCGGGCGAGGACGTCTCCGTCTACCGGCAGGGCGAGTGGCTCGACCTTTGCCGGGGACCGCATCTGCCGTCCACGGGGAAGCTCGGCAAGGCCTTCAAGCTGACGAAGCTTGCCGGCGCCTATTGGCGCGGCGACAGCCGGAACGAGATGCTCCAGCGTATCTACGGGACGTGCTGGGCGACGGAAGCCGACCTCAAAGCCTATCTCACGATGGTGGAGGAGGCCGAACGACGCGACCACCGCAAGATCGCCCGCGAGATGGACCTCTTCCATCTGCAGGAAGAGGCGCAGGGCTCCGTCTTCTGGCATCCCAAGGGCTGGCGCATCTGGCAGGCGCTCGAACAATATGTCCGCAGGCGGATCGATGCGTCCGGCTATGTGGAAGTGAGGACGCCGCAGCTTCTCGACTCGAAGTTCTGGGAGCAGTCCGGCCACTGGGGCAAGTATCGCGAGAACATGTTCGTGGTGCCGGACGAAGTGCCTTCGACGGAAGAAGATGCGCCCGTGCTTTCCGGCAAGGCGAAGCTCATGGCGATCAAGCCGATGAACTGTCCGGCGCATGTGCAGATCTTCAAGCAGGGCGTGAAATCCTATCGCGACCTGCCGCTGCGCATGGCCGAGTTCGGCTGCTGCCACCGCAACGAGCCGCATGGCGCGCTGCACGGGCTCATGCGCGTGCGCCAGATGACGCAGGACGATGCGCATATCTTCTGCACGGAAGAGCAGATCAAGGGCGAGACGGAAGCTTTCGTTTCGCTGCTTGAAAGCGTCTATGACGATATGGGCTTCACGGACCTGAAGGTGCGGCTCGCGCTGCGCCCGGAACAGCGCGTCGGCTCCGACGAGAGCTGGGACAAGGCGGAGAAGGCGCTGGAAGAAGCGCTGAACGATCTCGGCCGCGAGTTCACGCTGGCGCCGGGCGAGGGCGCTTTCTACGGGCCGAAGCTCGAATTCCACCTGAAGGACGCGATCGGGCGCTCATGGCAGCTCGGTACACTGCAGCTCGACTTCAACCTGCCGGAGCGGCTCGACGCGAGCTATATCGGCGAGGACGGGGCGAAGCATCGGCCTGTGATGCTGCATCGCGCGGTGCTCGGCTCACTCGAACGCTTCATCGGCATTCTGATCGAGCATTACGAGGGCAAGTTCCCGCTCTGGCTTGCGCCGGTGCAGGCCGTCGTCGCGACGATTACGGCGGATGCGGACGAATATGCCGAGAAGGTCGTGGCGGAACTCCGCGCCGCCGGGCTTCGCGTGGAGCTCGATCTCAGGAACGAGAAGATCAACTACAAGGTGCGCGAGCACTCGGTCGGCAAGGTGCCGGCGATCCTTGTCGCGGGCAAGCGCGAGGCGGAAGAGGGGACGCTCTCCGTTCGCCGCCTCGGCTCGCAGCAGCAACAGACGATGGCGCTTGCCGATGTGGTGAAATCGCTGGTGGACGAGGCGACGCCGCCGGATTTGAGGTGACGTCTGCACCTTTGTCGTCATTGCGAGGAGCGAAGCGACGAAGCAATCCAGGGCGGCAAGCTCAGTGCATGTGGCCCCTGGATTGCTTCGCTTCGCTCGCAATGACGGTAAAAGGAACGGTCGAAAAAACTCACGGCAAATTCAGTTGCCATGACACGCCGTAGCGGTCGCTGAGCCAGGTGAAGCGCTGGCTGAAGCCGTAATTGTCGAGCGGCATCATGACCGCGCCATCCTTGCCGAGGATCGCCGCGATCCTTTCGAGCTCTTCGTTCGTCTCAAGATCGACGAAAAAGGAAAAGGACGGAGTGAAAGTGAAGGCATGTTTCGCCGGACTGTCGATGCACATGATCGTCTGGCCCGCGAGGGTGAAAGTTGCAAGCTGCACCGTGCCTTCGGGGCCGGGCTCGTTCGGTCCATATTTATTGATGCTGTCGATGCTACTTCCCGGGAAAAGCGAAACATAGAGGTTCATCGCTTCTTCGGCCTTGCCCTCGAACATCAAGAAGGGGCGTATCGCCGTCCCTGCCATTGCTTCTCCTCCCTCGCTTCTTATTTGCCGGTGTAGCGCCTGCGATATTCGTCCTCGACGCCGTCGAAAGCAGTCCAGAAGGGCGTTTTCGGATTCCCCTCAAGCTGCTCGGCGAGCATCTGCAGATGCGTGTGCCAGCCGCCCGAGAAGTTGATTGCGTCGTCGACGCCGGAGACGCGGCGATGGGTGAGGACGAGGCGGACCTTGTCGCCTTCTTCCGTGAGTTCGAATTCGACCACGCTGCCTTCGGGATTCATGTCGTCATCCCAGGTGAAGCCGAGACGATGCGGCGGCTCCCAGATCGTCACGACATGCTTGCTGTCGAAGGTGCCGGCATATTTCCGGTATTTCTCCGGCGGCTGCGCGGGATGGGGGCCGACATTGCTGTTGTCGAAGACGACATTCATCTCGCCGCCGACGCGGGGCTCCATCGGTCCGCCCGCGAACCAGCGCCCGCGCAACTCGCTGTCCGTCAGATACTTCCAGACAAGCTCGATGGGGCCGGGAAGAAGCCGCTCGAAGCGCACCGTGTGTTTGTCGATCAGGGTGCCGTAAGTGTTGTCGCTCATTTTCGATCCCTTTCGGCCGCGGCCTGGAGTTCGCGTTCAAGGGCATCGAGCTTCGGGCCCCAGAAGCGGCGGATATTGGCGAGCCAGCTTTCCACGCCTTCGATGCCCGCCGGGTCCAGCGAATAGATGCGGCGCTGCGCATCCACGCGGACACGCACGAGGCGGGCGGACTTCAATGCTTTCAGATGCTGGGAGACGGCGGGCGCGCTCATCTCGAAACGGCGGGCGATGTCACCGGCGGCGAGTTCCCCCGACGCGAGCATTTCGACGATCTGGCGCCGCGTCGGATCGGCAAGGGCAGCGAATGTTTCCATGGCTTATTGATTCCGTATCAGCTTAATTAAGTCAATATGAAAATAATAGAATGACCGGGAGAGGCGGACAGGGCCTGCGTGTTTGTGGTTAAATTCCGGCACGGGGTACTGCTGCAGAACGCCGGTAAGGGGCTTTCACGCATGGCGCGTTTGAAGACATGGCAGGGTGCGGCTTTCGCGCTCGGGATTGCTTGTGCCTTCAATTTCACGATGGCGGGGGCGGACACGCCGCACCCCGGCACGGCGACGATGGCGCCGGTGGCAAGCGGGGCGGAGACGGTGGATCCCGCCTATTACCAGACGCCGGAAGGTTTCCGCTGGCGCATCACCAAAACCGCATGGACGGAGAGCGACGAGCGCGCATTCGGCGAGTTCGTGACCGCGATCGGCGAAAGCGATTGCCGAACTTTCGACGAGTGCCTGAAGGGGCCGCAGAACATCTACCGGGCGAGCGACCCGAAAGGCATGTTCTTCTATGCCGACTGTGCGGATCTGCCATATGCGCTGCGCGCCTATTTCGCATGGAAGAACGGGTTGCCCTTTTCCTATGCGAGCGGGGTGGCGGCGGTGGGGCGCTCGAAAGACCTGCGCTATTCGCGCCATGGCAACTATGTCTATGCCCGGACAGATGTGCTGCCGCACGCGGAGGGTGCCTATCCCAATGGACGGACCGTTCTCAACGCGATCAACAATGTGATTTCGAGCGCGATGTTCCGCTTTGCGCCGGGCGAGACGAGGGGCCAGCTTTTCGATTTCTATCCCGTCAAAATTTCACGCGAGGCGATCCGCCCCGGCACCGTGATCTACGATCCGAACGGGCATGTTGCGGTCGTCTACAAGGTGGAGGATGACGGGCGTATTCTCTTCATCGACAGTCATCCGGACAATTCGCTGACGCGCGGCAGCTATGGCAAACGCTTCGTGCGGGCTTCCGCGCCGATGGGGGCGGGCTTCAAGAACTGGCGGCCCGTAAAGCTTGTTGGCGCGACACAGGGCGCGGACGGTACCTGGCATGGCGGGCGCATCGAACTCGCGCCGGATAACGCGCTTGCCGACTGGTCGGACGAGCAGTTCTTCGGCACGGAAATTCCCCGCGCGAAACAATGGATGGGTGCGCGCTTCGTCTACAAGGGCGAGGCGCTCGATTATTACGACTATGTGCGTCAGGCGGTGGCGAAGGGCGATGTCGCCTACGATCCGGTCAAGGAGACGCGGCTGATGGTGCGCGAGCTTTGCGACGACCTCCACTACCGCGCGCAATCGATCGACATCGCGGTGAAAGCGGGACTCAATATCCGCGCGCAACCCGCGCGGCTGCCGGACAACATCTACGGTACGTCCGGTGACTGGGAGACCTATTCGACGCCTTCGCGCGATGCGCGGCTGAAGACCTCCTTCGTCGAACTGCGCGAGCGGACGCTGCAGTTTCTGGCGATGGGAGAGGCGGGGGATCCGAAGCTCGCTTATGACAGCGACGATCTGGCAGGCGATCTCGCCCAGGTCTATTCGGAAGAAGCCGGGGCGTGCGAGGTGATCTATACCGCGAGCAACGGCGAGGCGCGGCGATTGAGTTTCGAGGAGGCGCGCAGGCGGCTTTTCGATTTTTCGTTCGATCCCTATCACTGTCCCGAACTGCGCTGGGGCGCGCGCGACGGGGATGAGCTAGCGACTTGCCCGGACGGTGCGACCAAGCGCGCCTGGTACGATGCGCAGCAACGGCTTCGCAACCAGACGGAGCGGACCTATGATGTGCGCATGGGGTTCACGCTGGCGGAGCTTCGCGCTGGCGTGCCGGGCAGCGGGCTCGACGCGCCGCCGGAAACAGATGTGCTGGGCGCGATCGGCACCGATAGGCGAGAACAGCAGGAAGCGCAGGACAGGCCGGTGGAGGCGGATACTCCCGAGCCAGGCGGGCCGTCCATCCCCTAAGTCAGAAGCGATACCAGAGGCCGACGCGAAATGTCGTATCGTCGATGGTGCCCTGGCCGTCGATAAACCGTTCCACACCCGCCTCAAATGCGGTGCCGGGGAGGATGTTCTGCGGGAGATCCTGGACGAGGGAGAAAGCGAGCTTGTTCGAGCGGTAGTGTTTTTCGTTCGGCAATGAATCCAGCGCAGCGCCGTTGAGGCTTTTCAGAAGAAACATCGTGCCGGGCCTGGGCTTCGCTCCCAGTGTTATGTCGGCTCTTACCTCGTCCGGCCGGTCGCTGTTTCGCCAGCTCCAGCCGATCTCCTGCACGGAGAAGACCTCGACACCCATGAAGCTGTCGCTGCGCGCCAGGACGAGCGCGATTTCGGCGTCGACATCGCCACTATGGATCATGACGGGATTTTCGCTGATGTCTTCGAGGTGAAGGGTGACGAGGGGCTGAATGGAGAAGAGCGTTTCCTCCCATGTGCCGATCGCATAGCGGAAACCGGCCTTGATACGGGAAATGCCACTGTTCTCGAAGGTGCCGACGACGAGTTCCGATCTCTCTTTCGTGTGGGCGAGTTCGCCGATTGCCGTCAGATCGTCGATGAGGCCGAGTTCGAGGTAGGAGGTGATTTCGGTCTTGCGATATCGAAAGGGCGAAATCTTTCCGGTGGAGGTATCGATCTTGTCCTCGGTGCGCGCATTGGAACGCATGCGGGAGACGGTCGTGATGAGCTCGCCGGAACCGGGCGCGCGGGGCCAGCCGCCAGCCAGCGCCACGTCGCTGCAGAATATCAAAATGAGTGCGCAGGACAGGATTTTCGTCCCGCGCGAGAAGAATCGTCGCAACCCAAAGCCCCCATGCCCGAGATGGACATGGTGGCGTCCGGACTTGCCTAAGTAAATACGTCCACATAAGTAGAACTGCGGGGAGAGCTGGATTCCGGAACGCAAAGGAGCCGCCGTGGCCAAATCCAAGGAAACGATCGATCTTCTGCTGACGCGGCGCTCCGCGAAGGCGCTCACCATGGTGGAGCCCGGCCCGAGCGACAGCGAAATCGAGATGATCCTTCGCGCGGGGGCGCGCGTGCCCGACCACGGCAAACTAGCGCCCTGGCGCTTCATCCTTTTCAAGGACGATGCGCGCGCAAAGTTCGGCGATTTGCTGGCGAAGATTTATGCGGAAGTCGAGACGCGGGCGACGGAGGAGCAGATCGCTTTCGAACGCGGGCGCCTTTCGAGGGCGCCGCTGGTCGTCGCCGTCGTGTCGCGCGTGACGCCGGGCATCAAGATTCCCGAATGGGAGCAGATTCTCTCGGCTGGAGCGGTTTGCCAGAACATGCTGATCGCGGCGACGGCGCTTGGCTATGGCGCGCAGTGGCTCACCGAATGGTATGCGTTCGACGCATCCGTGAACGAGGCGCTGGGGCTTGGCGAGAACGAGAGGGTCGCAGGCTATCTCTATTTCGGCAGCGAGAGCGTTCCAAAGGACGAGCGCCCGCGGCCCGAACTTTCCGACATCACTTCGGAATGGAAGCCAAAGGCCTGAGCGGTCCGAGACGAATGCTCAGTTTCCTGAATAATTCGGGGAGCCGCGAACTTCCCCTTCCGCAAGGCGCGTAAGGGCAACGCCCTGGGCGACCGCCGTTCCGGTCAGCTCATCCTTCTTCTTCGCCTTCGCTTCTCCGGGACTGAAGATCGATGTCCTGTGATCGTAGAGAAAGGAGACGAGCACGAGCGACAGAAGCGACCCGACTGCAACCGCGGCGCCCTGGCTCTGCAGATAGACGGCTCCGGTGATGCCGACGCAAAATGCGACGAGAATCCAGGCGATCGTGATCTTGAAGGTCCGCATTGCGGTCTCCTCCGGCTTTCGAATTGCGCACCCACGGCTAATATAGGCCCGAAACGTGCCGGAACGGAACATCATGGCGGAAAATCGCAGGGAGCCGGCTGTGGGAGATATCAAGGGCGTCCTCTTCGACAAGGACGGCACCCTGTTCGATTTCCATGGCACATGGGGACCGATCCTCAGCGAGGTGGCGGAAGAGCTGGCGGGGAAAGATTCGCATATCGCCTCCCGAATGCTTGCCGCCATAGGCTATCGCGAGGAGACGGGCCGTTTCGCGGCGGGGAGCATCGCCGCGGCCGGTGATACGTTCGAGCTTGCCGATGCATGGCTCGGTTTGCTCGGTCTGGATAACCGTGCGGCGCTGATTGCGCGGCTCGACGATTTTTTTGCGAAGCTCGGGCCGGAGAGGTCCATTCCCGTCACCGATCTCGGCGTCTTCTTTCGCGGGATGAAGGCGCGCGGGCTCAAGCTCGGCATTGCGACGAACGATGTCGCGGCTTCTGCGGAAGGGACGATCCTCCGCTTCGGACTATCGGACCATCTGGACTTTGCGGCGGGCTATGACAGCGGGCACGGCGTGAAGCCGGGCCCCGGCATGGCGCTCGCCTTCTGCGCGACGACAGGACTGAAGCCCGTAGAAATCGCCGTGGTCGGGGACAACAGGCACGATCTCGAAATGGGTTCGAGCGCGGGCGCGGGACTTCTGATCGGTGTACTGACGGGTGCAAGTGCCGAAGCCGATCTGTCGCCCCTTGCCGACCGCGTAATCGCCGATATCACCTTGCTGCCGGGACTGCTCGATCAGGAGTAATCCCAGATCGACTTGAAGTCGCGCGTTTCGCCGAGGAGGCGCTGGGCGGGCGTCTTCTTGTCGATATGGCCGATGAGGCTTCGATAGGTGCCGAAGCCGCAGAGTTCCTGAAGGCGCGGCGAGAAGGTCTTGACGATTTCGAGCGGAATGCCGAGCTGCTGGTTCTCCTGCTGGCGGATGAAACCGGCGCAGTAGTTCATGGCGATGCCGACGCGGCGAGCGGATGAGCGGTTTGCACCGCCGCCATGCCAGAGGCTGCCATGCCAGATGAGGACGGAGCCTTTGGGCATTTCCGCCGGGATGCTGTCGTAATGGGTGCCGTAATCCGGGGATGCGTCACGCTTGTGCGAGCCGGGGATGATGCGCGTTGCGCCGTTTTCTTCCGTGAAGTCGGTGAGAGCCCACATGGAGTTGCAGACGAAGGCGATGTGCGGCTTGGCGGCGGGCATTACCTGATCGTCCGCGTGAATGGGCTGTGCCTTCTCTCCCGGATCGATCGAGATGGAGGATAGAGAGGAAACGAGGCAGCCATCGTCGAGTACACCTTCGATCACAGGCAGGACGTTGGCATGCACCGGGATGCGCTGGAAAACAGGCGCGAGCGCCAGCAGGTTATAGATGCGGACTGTGTGATGCCCCTCGAAGCCGTTCTTCGCGGGAACGATATTCATTTCCCGCTCGAGGCGCAGAAGCGTTTCGTTCAGTTCGTCGAGCAGGGTGGGCTCGATCGCGTCACGAACGATCGTATAGCCATCCTCCTCGATCGCCGCGACATGGGCAGCCGCTTCTTCCGGTGTCATCGTCTCCTCCCACAGGCGATCATGATAGGCTGAAGAATTGCGTCAGCGCCAGCTTGTCGGCTTCACGTCGAAGGCGAGGCTGATGCGGCGCTCATCGCCCGAGAAGGGCAGCGTCCTGTGGAAGAGGTAGGAGGGGAAGAAGAACGCCTCTCCCTCGCGTGGCTCATAGATGACGGTCTGCGGCTCGAATGCCGCTTCGAACTCCGGCGGGGGATGGCCGAACTCGATCCAGCCGTCCTTGCCTTCGCTGCCATGCCCGAGCGTGTCGGGAAGCGAGACGTAATAGACGCCGCTCATCCAGCCGCCGACATGAATATGAGAGTGCTGGTGGCCGCCTTCCGAAAGCAGCGTGCCCCAGAGATCGAGATGATAGGTCTTCGGCACCATGCCGCGATAGGGGTGACCGGGCTGCAGCTTGATTGAATCGAAATGCGCGTCGATGACCTTGCGGAGCGCCTTCTCGAAGGAAGTGAAGGGCTCGCGCGGATTGTCGAGGAGGAGGCCGGTCTGGCCGCCCTTGCGGGTTGCCTTGCCGAGAGGCTCCCAGACGGTGGTCGGGTCTTCGGCGAGGGCGGAGGCGAGAGCTGCGTTGAGCTCCGCCATCGAGGCATAGCCTTCCGGTGCTTCAAGATGCTGGCGGGAGACGAGTTCGGCGATCTCGGCGCGGTAGCCGGCGGGCATTTCGCCGAATTCCTGAGCGCGGGCATAAGGTAGCCATGCGGCGGCGCGGCGCTCCGGCCCGTGAGTTGCGAGAGCGCGCTCGAAGATTTCGGCGGCTTCGCGCGCCTGGCCGAGCTTCAACTGCGCCATGCCGAGGCTCACATAGGAGATCGTATCCTTGGGATTGAGCGCGACGGCTTTCTCATAGGCTGCCGCGGCGGCGGGCAAGTCGCCCTTCTTCTGAAGGGCGTTGCCGAGATTGCCGTAAGCCGCGGCGAGGTTCGGGTTCAGCCCGATAGCGGTGTTGAAGGCGGCGATAGCTTCATCCACACGGTCCTGGCGGAGCAGAACCATGCCGAGCTGGACATGAACTGCCGGCGGGCCACCATTCTCGATGGCGGCCTTGTACTGTGCTTCGGCGTCGGCAAAGCGGTTCGCGCGCTGATAGAGCTGGCCGAGCGTGGCGGCAATCTGCGGATGGGTGGGAAAGAGGTTCGCTGCATGCTCGTAGTGCGTCAGCGCTTCGCCCCAGCGGCCACCCTGCTGGAAGATGCGGCCGAGATTGATCCAGGGCGCAGGCTCCGTAGGCGCGAGGCCTATTGCGCGCTTGAGCAGCGCTTCGGCCTCGCGGAGTGCGCCGCGCTCGACCACGATGGAGGCGAGGAGGGCCATGAGGTCGGCATCGGTCGGTGTCTCGGCGAGCGAGGCGCGGCAGCGTTCCTCCGCAACCTTGCGGCGGCCTTCCTTCATCAGCGTCAGGATTTCACGATAATGCTCGGGAAGCGCGGGCGCTTCCGGGGATTGCGTCGTCAACTCGATGCCCTTTCCGATTTCGGCTCAAACTGCACAGCGCCGGGCGGAAGGTCAATGCTCTCTGACTTTCGGAAAAGGGTGAACGGCTGCAACTGTCATAATCCAGTGCGATATTGAGGGGTTAGCCTATCGATTCGTCCTCCGGAACGGGCATCAGCGCCATGAATGAAAAGACCCCCGTTTCCTTTGCCGAAGCCTTTCGCGTCTGGGCGAAGATAGGGATTTTGAGCTTTGGCGGCCCGGCGGGGCAGATCGCGCTCATGCACCGCATCCTTGTAGACGAGAAGAAGTGGCTCTCCGAACCGCAATTTCTGCATGCGCTCAATTTCTGCATGCTGCTGCCGGGGCCGGAAGCGCAACAGCTCGCCACCTATTCCGGCTGGTTGCTGCACGGCGTCAAAGGCGGGCTTGCGGCGGGGCTGATGTTCATCTTGCCCGGAGTGGCGGTGATGCTCGGCCTTTCCATTCTCTATGCGGCCTATGCGGAGCTTGCTTTTGTCGAGGCGATCTTCTTCGGCATCAAGGCAGCGGTCTTTGCGATCGTGATCGATGCGCTGATCCGCATATCGAAGCGCGTGATGAAGACAGGCGCGCTCTATGCCGTCGCGGGCGCGGCCTTCGCGGCGATCTTCTTTTTCGACATTCCTTTCCCTGTGGTCGTGCTGGGCGCGGCAATGTTCGGCTTGCTGGCCGTTCGTATTTCGCCTGCCGTCTTTGGCGATGCGCTGGAGACAAGGGAGGAAGAGATGCTCAGGGGCGGGCGCGGCCCGATCTCGATGCGGCGGACGCTGGCGACGCTCGTCATCGGGCTTGCTGTTTGGCTCCTGCCCGTCGCGGCGCTTCTGCTCGTCTTGGGTCCGGTGCATGTCTTCGTGCAGGAGGCAATCTTCTTTTCGAAAATGGCGGTCGTGACCTTCGGGGGCGCCTATGCCGTGCTCGCCTATGTTGCGCAGGAGGCGGTGCAGAATTTCGGCTGGCTCAATCCCGGCGAAATGCTGGACGGGCTGGGGCTTGCGGAGACGACGCCGGGTCCACTCATCCTCGTGCTGCAGTTCGTCGGTTTCATGGGCGCGCACCGGGCGGAGACCGGGCTCGACCCTATGCTTGCGGGCATGGCAGGCGCGGCAATCACCACATGGGTGACCTTCGCGCCGTGCTTCCTCTGGATTTTCCTCGGTGCTCCTTACGTAGAGCGGATGCGGAACGTCGTGAGTCTCAACGCCGCATTCACGGCGATCACAGCGGCCGTGGTCGGCGTGATCCTGAACCTTGCGCTCTGGTTCGGTCTTCACGTTCTCTTCGGCGAGGTCGCGGAAGTGCGGGTTTCGATCTTCCGGCTTTGGCTGCCGGCGTTTTCGACGCTTGACCCATGGGCGCTGGTGTTGAGCGCGGCGGCTATTCTGGCCGTTCTTCGCTTCAAGGCAGGGATATTGCCTGTGCTCGGCTTTGCCGCCTTGCTCGGGCTCGCAATCCGCTTTCTCGTACCTTAAGCCGTCACCGGACTGGGTAGCGGCTTGCCATCGAAGAAAGCTTCGAGATTGGCGATGACGGCGTCGCCCATGGCAACGATCGCTTCGGAGGTGCCGCCGCCCAGATGCGGCGTTACCACGATGTTGGGCAGGTTTGTGAGGTCCGGGCGCGGGGCCGGCTCGTCTTCGAAGACGTCGAGAGCTGCACCCGCGATCGTGCCGTCCTTCAATGCGGCGATCAGCGCGTCTTCATCGATGGCCGAACCGCGCGAGATGTTCACGACGTGGCCTTCGGGGCCGAGCGCCTTGAGCACCGCCGCATTGACCAGATGCCGGTTCGTCTCGTCCGCGCGGTGAGCGAGGATCAAGGTATCCGCCCAGGTTGCGAGGTCGAGCGCGGAACGGAAATAACGATAGGGAACGCCCTGCTTTTCATTGCGGCCGGTATAGCCGATCTCGGTTTCAAAACCTTCGAGGCGCGTCGCGATCTTCAATCCGATTGCGCCGAGGCCGACAATGCCGATCCTTCGACCGGTGAGGCCTCGCAGGAAAAGGAGGCTGGCCGGGTTTTCCCCGCGCCATTTGCCGGTGCGGGTAAGCCTGTCCGCCTCGACGATCTTGCGGATGGAAGCGAGGAGGAGCGCTACGGCGAGATCCGCGACGGTCGCTGCATTGGCACCAACCGTGTTCGCGACCTTGATCCCGCGAGCCTCGGCGGCCGCGATGTCGACGCCTTCATGGCCGGAACCGAAACAGCATATGAGCTTCAGCTTCGGCATCTCCTCCATGAAAGCGGCGCCGGTCTTCGTGGCGCCGATCGTGACCAGCGCTTCCGCCTCAGCCCGGTTCGCCGGATCGGTGATGACCGTAAAACGCTCGGCCAGTTTGCGCTCGAAGGGCTTGCCAAGAGGAAGGGCGACGAAGACGGCGGGTTTCATGAAGGTACTCTAGCGTTCGGCACGGGCGAGGAGGGCGCGGGCCTGTTTCAGATGGGGGATATCGAGCATGACGCCGTCGAGCGCGACGACACCGACATCGCCGGCCTTTTCGAACGCCTCCACTACCGCGCGCGCATGGGCGAGATCTGAATCGCTTGGCGTGAAGACTTCATTGATGATGGCGACCTGCGCCGGATGAATGGCCATCTTGCCGGTGAAGCCGTCGCGCGCGGCGGCACGGGCTTCGGCTTCGAGGCCTTTCTCGTCGCGGAAATCCTTCCACACACCATCGACCGGCTGTACGCCAGCAGCGACAGCGCCAAGCAGCGTCAGTGTGCGCGCGAGCTGGTAGGGGCCGGTATAGAGGCCCTGCTCATCCTTGTTGTCGCGCGCGCCAAGCGCCGCTGCGAGGTCTTCCGCGCCCCAGGTGAGGAAGGAGAGGCGTGGATGCGATCCGCCGTAAGTGCCGAGCGTGAAAAGGGAGGCGGCGGTTTCGGTTGCCACGCAGCCGATGCCGATTTCCTCGCCGCCGCCGAGCTTGTCGATATGCTCGCCCACTTTCTTCACGCAATCGCCCGACAGTGTTTTCGGCACGACGATCATGTCGGGCTTTGCGGGGATAACCGCTTCCAGATCCTTTTCCCAGAAGGGCGTGTCGAGCGCGTTGATGCGTACCACCAGCTTCGGGCCCGTGCGGTCCGCCGTTTTCAGATAAGCGGCGGCGGCAGTGCGCGCAGTGTCCTTGGCGGAGAGGGCGACAGAATCCTCAAGGTCGAGGATCAGCGCATCCGCGCCGCAGCTTGCCGCCTTCGACAGTTTCTTTTCGCTGTCGGCCGGGACGAAGAGGAAGGAACGCATCGCTCAGGCCTCTTCGGTGCTTTTGGCATGCATGAAGGCCTGGCGGATGCAGGTCGCGACCTCGACCCCATGCTGGTTGTAGGCCTTGTGTTCGAATGTGACGATGCCGGCCAGTGGACGCGACTTTGAACGGCGTTTCGAGACGACGCGCGTTTCGACGCGCAGAGTGTCGCCCTGGAAGACGGGCTTCGGAAAGGAGATATCCGTCATGCCGAGATTGGCGATGGTGGTGCCGTGCGTGGTGTCGTTCACGGAAATGCCGATCATGAGACCCAGCGTAAAGAGGCTGTTCACCAGCGGCTTGCCGAATTCGGTTTCCGTCTCGGCATAGTGGTGATCGAGATGGAGGGCGGCCGGGTTCATGGTCATGGTGGAGAAGAGGACATTGTCCGTCTCCGTCACCGTGCGCCTGATCGGGTGCTTGAAGATGTGCCCCTCTTCGAATTCCTCGAAATAAAGTCCCGGCATTCCAGTCCTGTCCCTTTTTTTCCGCAGGCTGTCTCGCCGCCTGCCTGTCGGGTAGGTTATAGCCTCGCGCAACAGAACACGAAACGGCGCGGGGAGGATAAGCATGGATTTCCGGTTCAGCGAGGAACAGCAGGCGATCGGCGAGGCGGTAAAGCGCATTTGCGCGAAGTATGACGACGCCTATTGGCTCGCGCATGACAGGGATGGCGGCTTTCCGGAAGATTTCGTGCGCGATATCGCGGGCGGCGGCTGGCTGGGCGTTGCGATGCCGGAGGCCTATGGCGGGGCGGGGCTCGGCGTGACGGAGGCGGCAATCGTCGCGCAGACCATTGCGGAATCGGGAGCCTGCCTTTCCGGCGCTTCCGCCATTCATATCAATCTCTTCGGGCCGATGCCGCTCGTCGTCTTCGGCACGGACGAGCAGAAGGAGCGCAATCTCCCGCCGCTCATCCGGGGCGAGGACCGCTGCTGCTTCGGCGTGACGGAGCCCGATGCCGGGCTCAACACGACCGCGATTTCCACCCGCGCGGAGCGGGACGGGGATAACTATGTAGTCCACGGGCGCAAGATGTGGACCTCGACGGCGCAGACCGCGAACAAGATCCTGCTCCTCGCGCGGACCACGCCGAAGGAAAAATGCGCGAAGCCGACGGAAGGATTGTCGCTTTTCTATACCAATCTCGATCGCGGCGGTGCGACGGAAGTACGCGAGATCGAGAAGATGGGACGGAAGGCCGTGGATTCGAATGCGGTGTTCTTCGACGGACTGAAAGTGCCGAATGAAGACCTGATCGGCGAGGAGGGGAAGGGGTTTCACTATCTTCTCCACGGGCTCAACCCCGAGCGCGTATTGATCGGGGCGGAGGCTGTGGGCGTCGGGCGCATCGCGCTCAAAAAGGCGACCGAATATGCGCGCGACCGGGAAGTGTTCGGCAGGCCCATCGGCAAGAACCAGGCGATCCAGCATCCGCTGGCGAAATGCTGGGCGGAACTGGAGGCGGCGAACCTGATGGTCTTCAAGGCGGCTTCGCTCTACGACGCGGGCGAGAATTGCGGCGCGGAAGCGAATGCGGGGAAATATCTGGCCGCCGAGGCAGGCTTCAGGGCCTGCGAGACGGCGATCATGACGCATGGCGGCATGGGCTATGCCAAGGAATTCCACGTGGAGCGCTATATGCGCGAGGTGATGATCGCGCGGATCGCGCCGGTGAGCCGCGAACTCGTTCTGAGCTATATCGCCGAGCGGGTGCTCGAGCTTCCGAAATCCTACTGAGGGGACCGATGGCTTTCGAACTTCACGAGAGGCTGGCCGCGGATACGCTGCTCATCGCCGACCTCCCGCTTTGCCGGGCGCTGCTGATGAATGACCGACGGTTCCCGTGGGTTATTCTGGTGCCCCGGCGAGAGGGTTTGAGGGACTTCGACGATGTGGCTGCTGCCGAGAAGCCGAATTTTCACGCGGAGATCGACCTGGCCTCCGAGGTTTTGCGGGAGGCAACGGGAGCGGAGAAAATGAACGTGGCCGCGCTGGGGAATATGGTGCCCCAGCTCCATGTTCATGTGATTGCCCGCTTTTCCGGGGATGCGGCCTGGCCGGGCCCCGTCTGGGGCGTGGGCACGGCGGAGCCCTATGGCGAAGACGAGGCGAGGGCGCTCGTCGAGAAGTTGCGGCTCGGTTTCCACGGCTGAGAGCCGGCACGGTTAACGATTGGTTTAAGACTCGGCGACTAGTGTTCCATCCGAAGACGGGCTCACCCCCGAATCTCGAGGAGATGGACGCTTGGTCACCGCCCTTGTTGCCGATCAATCCGCCGAAGCGCGAGACGCCGCGAGCCATATGCTCGAACGGCTGGGATTCCGTGTGGCTGGGGCGGCGGGCGCCGAGGAGGCGCTGGCCCTGACCGCGGAAACAGCGCCCGATCTGGTGCTTGCCGAAGGGAGCCTTCAGACGGCCGGGGGGCGGATGCTTCTTGAAGCGATCCGCATGCAGGCCGATGGAGGCCGGCCTTGCGTCTTCCATGTCACTTCGGACCCGGGTGCGGCGTCTATCCGGCGTGCGATGGACACCGGAGCTGACGACTACCTGGTGAAGCCTTATGACGAGGCGCTGCTGCGCTTCAAGCTGGCGCAGGCGCGGACGAGGGAACGGCTCGAAGCCGCGCGTCCGAAGCTCAGCCTGGTGCAGGGAGGCTCCAGCGCTGTCGCCGCTTCCCGCTACTTCGGTGTCTACGGCAAGGCTGTCTGAATATCCTCATCACCTGTGGAGAAGTCCGTAGCGGCCCGCGCCTGCAGGGTTTCGCGACCATTCCTCATGTTCAGATTCATGTTCCTAAGAAACTGAATCATCTCGCTGAGGGATTGGATCAGGCCGTGACGATTGCAGGTTCCGGGTCTTGCAATTTAAATCAGAAAATTACCGCAACTGTCTGATTTGCATCACTTTTCGTGTTCTTCGCTCCAGCGTTTCAGATAATCGAGACTGCGGATATAGGGTTTCAGTCCGGCCAGGCCCGCGGCAACGGCGATAAGGAGGATGACTGCCGGAACGTAGACCAGCGAGTAGCGAAGCATCATCTCGTCGCCGAAGACGTAGTCCGTCGCGAGGGCGATGGAGGTGGGACCGAGGCCGAGACCCACGATGCTCACGACGAAGATGAGGGCCGCCGACGCAAAGCCGCGCATCTGGTTCGGCATCAGCTCCTGCATGGCCGAAGGTCCGGCGCCGGTCGTGAAGGTGGCGAAGAAGGTCGAGAAGCAGATGAGGAGGAGCGCCACCCAGGGGCTGTCCATCAGCGGGTAGAGGACCGTGAAGGGGAGCGCGGCAAGGCCGGTGAAGGCGCAGACCATCATGCGGCCATTGCGGATACCCCGGCTCGTGAGCACGTCGCCCAACCAGCCGCCGGCGACCACGCCGGTGGTGCCGAAAACGACGATGATCCAGCCGTACCACCAGCCAGCCTGCGGATAGGTCCATTCATAGGTGCGCACAAAGAAGGTGGGCACCCAGGCGGCGACGCCATAGGCCATCATGGCCGAGAGGGCGTAGCAGAGATTGAGCGGGACGATGGTTTTCCAGTTCGCGCGCATATAGGCCAGGACTTCGGAAACGGGAACGTCCACAGCCTTTTCCGTGCCGTCGGCCGCGATTTCCTTGCGCATGTAGCCGCGGCGCTCCGGCTCCTTCACGGTCCAGACCCAAAGCGCGATCAGGATGCCGGGGAGGCCGACGATCAGGAATGTGAGCTGCCAGGCATAGACCTCGCCGAAAACCGGGATCACGAAGTCTCCGCCATTCGAGACGAGGCCGATCACGGCGGCGCCGATGATGAGGGCCAGGCCCGCACCGATATAAACGCCCATGCCGTAGACGCCGAGAGCAAAACCCAAGCGTTTCGGCGGGAAATAGTCGGCGATCATGGAATAGGCGGCGGGGGAGAGCGCCGCCTCGCCGACGCCGACGCCCATGCGATAAAGGAAGAGCTGCCAGTAGGCGTGGGCGGTGCCGCAAAGGGCGGTCATCACGCTCCAGATGAAGACACCGAGCGAGATGATGTTGACGCGGTTGCGGCGGTCGACCATGCGGCCGATGGGAAGACCCGCGAGGCAATAAAACAGAGCAAAAGCAAAGCCTTGAAGCAGGCTCATCTGGGTATCGGAGATGCCCAGATCGCGCTTCATCGGACCGACGAGCAGGCTCAGGATCTGCCGGTCGATGAAGGAGAAGGTGTAGGCGACGACGAGAATGCCGACGACGTACCAGGCATAGATCTGGTTCGGATAAGGCTTTTCACCCGAGCCCTTGTGCGGATGATGAAGTTCCTCCTCGACCTCGGCGGCCACTTCGACTTCGGACATGATCCCTCCCCAGGAATGCGGAGCCTCGCTCCGCCGTTTTCCGCAGCTTAACGCGGACGTATGGGAATGCTCGTGAAAAACGCAGCTTTTCCGCCAGATGGAACAGGAAGACGGCTGGCACGGGGCTTGCGACCGAAGGGACGCCAAAGGAAGGAAGCGGCCCCATGAGCCTTGTCGAAAACATTGCCGTACAGCCAACGATCGCGACCGCGCTGAAGTCCGCGAGTGCGCGCACGGGCACGGATTTCGACTATCTGCTGAAGACGGCGATGCGCGAGTCGAGCCTCGATCATGGAGCAAAATCAAGGACTTCGAGTGCGCTTGGCCTGTTCCAGTTCACGGAGCAGAGCTGGCTCGGGACGCTGAAGAAGCACGGCGCGCAGCTCGGTCTGGGGTCTTACGCGCAGGCGATTTCGCAGACGGGGAATGGCCGCTACAGCGTGGCAGATGCTGCCCAAAGGGCGGAAATTCTTGCCCTGCGCGAAGATCCGCATGTTTCCGCGCTGATGGCGGGGGCCTATACGCAGGAAAGCGCGGAAATCCTCGAAAGCAGGATCGGGCGGGAAGCCAGCGAAGGCGAACTATACATCGCGCATTTCCTCGGCGCGGGTGGCGCATCGAAACTGATCGAGGCGGCGGAAGAGACGCCAAGTGCCCGTGCGGACGCACTTTTTCCGGCTGCCGCGGCGGCGAACCGCTCGATCTTCTACGAGAAGGACGGCAGCCCGCGGACGGCGGCGGAGGTCCATGCGAATCTGGTGGCGAAGCACGAGGGCACCGACGCTACGCGGATCGCGGAACTGGCCGCGCAAAGGGGACTGTCATCGAAACGTCACGATAACGTCACAAATCACGCGGATATCCCCGGCGGCGGGGACAAGAGGCGAGGCTATGCGACGCGCGGGGCAGTGACCTTGTCCCCGGTTTCCCATGGCGCGCCGCCGGGCATGGCGAGCGCGGGCTTCGGACAGCCGCCGCTCAAACTTACCCCCGGTGTGGTGGAGCTTCTCTCATCGCTCGATCCGATTCCCGAGGGGCGCGAGTCGCTGAGGGCGGAGAAGAGCGACCACCGCGACGCGGCGGAGGAGCGCCGCGAGGCACGGCGCGAGCGCGAGGGGCTGAAGCCTCATTCGGGGTTTGCGTTCGGTTGACGCCTAGGCGGTAAGAGCCAATAGGCGGCGGAGCGGCGCGGGCCTTTCGACGAGATCGGCGAGGGTCGCTCCATCCAGGACCGCCAGCCACGCATCGAGCGCCTCCTTCAGAAGACGCTTCAGGCGGCAGGCCGGCGCGATGCAGCAGGAATTCGCGTCGCGGTCGAAACATTCCACGATCCTGAAATCCTCCTCCATGGCGCGGACGACATCGCCGATGGCGATCTCTTCCGGCGGGCGCGCAAGACGAAGCCCGCCGCCGCGGCCGCGCATGGTTTCGACGAAGCCTGCCTGTCCCAGTTCATGCGCGACCTTCACGAGATGGTTGCGCGATATGGAAAAGCTGGCGGCGACTTCCGAGATGGTAACGAGCCGGCCGGGCGCGAGCGCAAGATGCATGAGGATGCGCAGCGCATAGTCGGTGTGGAGCGTCAGGCGCATCGGGTTTTCTCCGAAGATACTGCCGGGCAGGCGAAATGCCGCATGGCGATACGGACATTCTGCTATAAGATGTATTTCAAATCTATCTTATAGGAGCGCGCCATGACAGACAATCGCGACGATGCCGAAGCGGGGAAGGCGCGGGGCATCTGGTGCCGCGAGGCGGATGCAGGACCAGGCGTTACCAACGAAGCCGAGATCGAGACGCTGGTGCGCAGCTTCTACGGACGCATCCGTCAGGACGAGATGCTCGGGCCAGTCTTCAACAACGCGATCCATGACTGGGAACCGCATCTCATGAAGATGTGCGACTTCTGGTCGAGCGTGATGCTGACGACCGGGCGCTACAAGGGACAGCCCATGCGCGCGCATCTGAAGCTCAAGACGGTGACGCCGAAACATTTCGACCGCTGGCTCATGCTGTTCCGGGAGACGGCGGAGGAAGTTTGTGACGCCGAAACGGCGGAGCGCTTCATCGAGAAGGCGGCGCGGATCGCGGAGAGCCTCCAGCTCGGCATGTTCTTCAAGCCGCAGCTTCACGACCCGGAGCAGAGGCGGGCTTGCGGGTAACGATGCGACAAGACTTCGCGCGAAAATGAGAGAAAACCCGTTACACTGACGCCCTGTACAGCGGAGCGGGGTGCGGTGAGTTCAGTGGCGGCGCCGGACAAGGGGAAGACGGAACGCGACTGGCATGCGCTGGAGGCGGGCGAGGCGCTGTCCGCGCTCGGTACGCCGCATGGGGGACTCAGTCCGGACGAGGCGGCACGCCGCCTCGCGCAATACGGTCCGAACCGCCTGCCGGAGGCGAAAGGGCGGAGCGCGTTTACCCGCTTTCTTCTGCAATTCCACAATCTTCTCATCTATGTGCTGATCGGGGCGGGCGCCCTTGCCGCCGCAATCGGGCATCTGACGGATGCCGCGGTGATCGCGCTTGTCGTCGTCGTGAACGCCATTGTCGGCTTCATCCAGGAAGGCCGCGCGGAAGAGGCGCTCACCGCGATCCGCGCCATGATCGACCCTCATGCCTCGGTGCTGCGCGGCGGGCGGCGCGCGACGATAGCGGCCGGGGATGTGGTGCCGGGCGATCTGGTGCTGCTGGAGGCGGGAGACCGGGTGCCTGCCGATCTTCGCCTCGTCAAGGCGAACAATCTGAGGATCGACGAAGCGGCGCTGACGGGCGAGTCCGTTCCCGCCGACAAGGCGCTTGCGCCCGTCGCGAAGGAGGCGCCCGTTGGCGACCGCTTTTCCATGGCCTTTTCCGGCACGTTCGTCGCGGCGGGACAGGGCATCGGCGTCGCGGTGGCGACGGGCGGGCGCACGGAGCTCGGCCGGATCAGCGGCATGATCGGCGCGGTGGAGAAACTCACCACGCCGCTGGTGCGGCAGATGGACGGCTTCGCGCGGCAGGTGACAATTGCGGTGCTGGCCGGTTCGGCGCTGGTCTTTCTTTATGCAACCTATGCCGCTCACTACGATGCGGCCTATGCCTTCATGATCGTGATCGGGCTGGCCGTTTCGGCGATCCCCGAAGGGCTGCCCGCGGTGATGACGATCACGCTGGCCGCCGGCGTGCAGCGCATGGCGCGACGCAATGCGATCATCCGGCGGCTTCCCGCCGTGGAAACGCTCGGTGCGGTTTCCATCATCTGTACCGACAAGACGGGCACGCTGACGAAGAACGAGATGACCGTGCGCGCGGCGCTGACGGCATCGGCACAGATCGAGGTGGAAGGCGCTGGCTATGCGCCGGAGGGGCGCTTTCTGGTGGACGGAGAGGCCATCGACATCGCCGCCTATCCCGTGATCGAGGAATTGTCGCTGGCGGGGCTTCTGTGCAACGACGCGCAGCTTACGCGGCATGGCGGCGACTGGCATGCCGATGGCGATCCCATGGAGGGGGCGCTGCTTTCCTTCGCGCTGAAGGCGGGACATGACATCGGCGCGGCGCGAGCGCGGTTCGTGCGGCTCGATGAAGTGCCCTTCGATGCGCGGCACCGCTACATGGCGACGCTTCACGCGCGAGAGGACCGGCCGCCCGTCGCCTATGTGAAGGGGGCACCGGAACGGATCGTCGAGATGTGCGCGCGGGTGGCGGCTCCCGATGGCGAAGCGGAGATCGACCCTGTCTTCTGGCAGCGGCGCATCGACGAACTGGCCGCGGCGGGACAGCGCGTGATCGGCCTGGCGAGGCGCGTCATGCCGGAAGGCTGCGAGACGATCACGCAAGAGGACGCGGAAGAGGGGCTGACGCTGCTCGGCCTCGTGGCGCTGATCGACCCGCCACGGCCGGAAGCCATTTCCGCTATCGAGGAATGCCGGGCGGCGGGGATCTCGGTCAAGATGATCACGGGGGATCATGCCGAAACGGCAAAGGCGATTGCTCGGCAACTCGGATTTTCCGCCGAGGCGGCGACCACGACCGGCGCGGCGCTGGATGCGCTGGACGACGGGCACTTCGCGAGGCGGGCGCGGGAGGTGAGCGTCTTCGCGCGGACGAGCCCGGAACACAAGCTCCGCCTTGTGGAGGCACTGCAGGCGGACGGCTCCGTGATCGCGATGACGGGCGACGGCGTCAACGACGCGCCTGCGCTCAAGCGCGCGGATGTGGGCGTTGCGATGGGCAACAAGGGAACGGAGGCAGCGAAGGAGGCAAGCGAGATGGTGCTTGCCGACGATAATTTCGCCTCCATCGTGGCGGCGGTGCGCGAGGGGCGGACGGTCTACGACAATCTGACCAAGGTGATCGCCTGGACGCTGCCGACGAATGGCGGCGAGGCGCTCACCATCATTCTGGCGATCATCCTTGGGCTGACATTACCGGTGACGCCGGTGCAGATTCTCTGGATCAACCTGGTGACGGCAGTGGCTCTCGGGCTCACGCTTGCCTTCGAACCCGCGGAGCCGGGCGTGATGAAGCGTCCTCCACGGCTGGCCGGGGCGCCGCTGCTTTCCGGACGGCTGCTCTGGCGTATCGTTTTCGTGTCGCTCGTGATGGTGACGGGCACGCTCGGGATCTACACATTCGCGACAATGCGCGGGCTCCCCCTGGAGGCGGCCCGCACGATGGTGGTGAACGCGATCGTGGTGATGGAAATCTTCTATCTCTTCAGCGTGCGCTACGTGCATGGAACGTCGCTGACCCTGCAGGGCGTGCTCGGCACGCGGGCGGTTCTGATCGGGGTCGCCATCGTGACGGCGGCGCAATTCGCCTTCACCTATCTGCCTTTCATGCAGAGCGTGTTCGAGACGCGCGCGCTTTCTCTTGAAGAGGGGCTTGCGGTGGTAGCGGCCGGCGTCGTGCTGCTTCTCGTCGTGGAAATCGAGAAGCGCATGGCGCGGGCTCTCGGTTTCGGAGGTTGAAGGAATTGCCTCGCTCTCGCGAGGCTCTCGATGACGAGGTTGGGGAGAGGCTGGGTGCGCCCTCAACTGTTTCGGCAAGAGGTTCTGCGAGTGGGTCGCGGGAATAAATCCCGCGATGACATTCGGGGGTGTCGCAGCGCCCGCTGCCTTCAACCTATTTGATCGCGCCGGCGGAGCGCAGCGTCTCGATCTCCGCGTCGGAGAAGCCGGCCGATTTCAGCGTTTCCAGCGTATGCTGGCCAAGCGCGGGCGAGGCCGATTTCGGCGTGTCGTCATAGCCCGGAAAGCGGATGGGCGAGGCGGGCGAGAGATAGGTGCCGCTGCCGTCTTCTTCCGGTACCTCGACATAAGCGCCGGAAGCTTTCGCCTGCGGATCGGCATGGACATCGGCGGGGCTCATGAGCGGGGCCCAGATGATGTCTTCGGCGTCGAGTTTTGCGCGCCAGTGTTCGACGTCATGTTCGGCGAAGGCGGCATCGAGAATATCCACGATTTCGGCGGCGTTCGCGCGGCGCTTCTTCGGATCGTCGAAGCGCGGATCGTCGATCAGCTCCGGCTTGCCGACGGCGCGGCAGACCGCGCCCCAGTCGACCGAGCCCTGGCGCGGCACGATGACGATCCACTTGTCCTTCGTCTTGAAGAAATTGCTGATCGGCATGAGCGCTTCGTGGCGCGACTTGGTGGAGCCGAGCTTGCCATAGCGGAGCTGAACCGCGGTGTCGGAACCGGCGGCATAGATGCCCGCGCGCAGGAGCGACGCCTCGACGAGGCGGCCCGTGCCCGTCTTCTGACGCTCGACGAGGGCGGCGAGAATGCCGCCGACCGTCGCCATGCTGGTGGTGTGGTCGCCGATGCCGGTGCGCAGCGTGACGGGCTCCTTGCCCTTCACGGTCTGCAGCCAGCCGATGCCGGAACGGGCATAGAAGGCGGCGATGTCGAAACCGGGGCGGTCTCGGTCCGGCCCTTCGAGGCCATAGCCGGTGACGCTCGCATAGACGAGGCGGGGGTTCACCTTTTTCAGGCTCTCGTAGTCGAGGCCCGCGCGCTCCAGCCCGCCGGGGCGGACATTGGTGATGAAGACGTCGGCATCCTTCACGAGGCGCTTCACGGCCTCGACGCCTTCGGGCTTCGATGTGTCGATGGCGAGACCCTTCTTGCCGCGATTGTCGAGATCGAAGATGGGGGAGCCCTTGAGGTGGTCGGCGCCGACATTCTTCATGGTGTAGCGCATGGGGCAGCCGGCCAGCGGTTCGATCTTCAGGACTTCCGCGCCCCAGTCCGCAAGGATGCCGCCCGCGCCGGGCGCGGCGATATAGGTGGCCATTTCAATGACCTTGATGCCCTCGAGCATGGATTTCGGTCCCCGTTAGCGAAGTTTCTGATTGGGGCGGATCATCCATGAAAAGGCGGGGGAGTCAAAGTCCGGGGAGCGGGGGCGGAAAATTCGCCGGGCGGAATCGCGAAGGCGGCGAGTCCCCCGCGTCGCGCCGGCACCCTCTCGCCGCCGCGTTTGCCATAACTTCGGAAGACGGGGGGAGGGTCCGCAAAAAGGTAAACAGTTTCCATACGACCACGGAGCATCCAAGCAGGACCGGCGCGCCGATCTTCATGCACAAGCGCGGAGAAGCCCGATTTTGCTGGTTTTTCGCTCGCGAGAAAGGGGCAGGGTAAAGCTTCCTTAAACGGTTCCGTCCTACGGTCGGTCCGGTTGTGCCCCGCAATCCGGGGCGCTTTCGGACAGGCCGAGGCCGTCATGAACGCGGGACAGTTGAGCATAGCGGATGTCGAGCGGCTCCTTTCGGATCCGTCCGAGGACGCGCGCGCGGCCGTTGCCGTGAAGGTTGCGCGGCAATTCGCGAATGTGGAACTGGCGCCGCGCGAACGCGAACTCGCCCATGAGATTCTCGGCTTCCTCGTCCATGACGTCGCGATCTCCGTGCGCGAGGCGCTGGCGCGATGCATCGACGACAATCCGGGCGCGCCGCGCGATGTCGTGCTCAAGCTCGCGAGGGATATCGACCAGGTGGCGATACCGGTTCTCGAGCGCTCGCCCGTGCTGACGGACGAGGATCTGGTCGGGCTCGTCTATTACGGCTCGCCGGCCAAACAATGCGCCATCGCCGGACGGCCGGATGTCGCCGCGCCGGTTTCCGAGGCGATCGCCCATCGCGGGGACCGCAGCGCCGTGCTGAGGCTCGTTCACAATTCGGGCGCCGTCATCAACGAGGCGGCGGCAACCATACTCGTCAAACGCTATGCGGACGATGCGGATGTTTCCGTGCCGCTGGTGCAACGCGGCGAATTGCCCGCCCTGCTGGTGGAGCGGCTGATCGCGATGGTTTCGGAACAGCTTCGCGAATATCTCGTGGAGCGGCACGAGATCGATCATCGCGTGGCCGCGACGCTGGAAGAGCAGACGCGCGAAAGGACGACGACGGACGCCATTGCGCGGATGAGCGAGGCCGACATGCGTGCGCTGGTCGCACAGCTCAGCGAGAACGGGCGGCTGACCGCGACGCTGATCCTGCGGGCGGCCTGCGCGGGCGAATTCCGCTTCGTTGAGGCGGCCTTTGCGCAACTGACCGCCGTGCCGGACGAACGGATATGGCGGCTCATCCACGATGTGGGCGCGCTCGGCTTTCGCGCGGTCTATGCGCGGGCGGGCATGCCGGAAGCGCTCTATCCCGCCTTCCGCCGGGTGCTCGACATCTATCAGGCGGTCAGGAGTTCGGACGGGACGCTCGATCTCGAGCTCTTCCGCTTCCATGTGCTCGCCGGTCTCAAGGAGACCTTCGAGGAAGTGGATGCGACCGACCTCGACAGCATGATCGACAAGCTGGCGCGGCTGGCCGTTGTGCCGGGGCAGAGGCGACAGCAAGTGGCTTAATTTTCCCTCAAGCGCCGGCGGCCGGTCGGCCTTGCCGTTTTTCGCGAGCGAAGAACGGTTGCCGCCGCAGCGGATGCCTTGGGCTGAAGGCCGTTTCCCCTGCGTGAGGAAATGATCTAGGTTGCGCCCTCCTGAAGACATGAAGAGGGCCCGACCATGAACCACACCCATCAGGAAGCCTTTATCTGCGACGCCGTGCGCACCCCCATCGGGCGTTATGGCGGATCGCTTTCGAGCGTGCGCGCGGACGATCTCGGCGCGGTGCCGCTGATGGCGCTGATGGAGCGGAACCCGGATGTGAACTGGGAGCGCGTGGACGACGTGATCTTCGGCTGCGCGAACCAGGCGGGCGAGGACAACCGGAACGTGGCGCGCATGTCGTCGCTGCTTGCGGGGCTGCCGGAAGGTGTGCCCGGCTCGACGATCAACCGGCTTTGCGGTTCGGGCATGGATGCGGTCGGTACGGCGGCGCGGGCCATCAAGTCGGGCGAGGCGGCGCTGATGATCGCGGGCGGCGTCGAGAGCATGTCGCGCGCGCCCTTCGTGATGGGGAAGGCGACGGCGGCCTTTTCGCGCGAGGCCGAAATTTACGACACGACGATCGGCTGGCGCTTCGTGAACCCGCTGATGAAGCGGCAATATGGCGTCGACTCCATGCCGGAGACGGCGGAGAACGTGGCGGAAGATTTCCAGATTTCGCGCGAAGACCAGGACGCCTTTGCGTGGCGGAGCCAGCACCGCGCGGGTGCCGCCATCGAGGCGGGACGGCTTGCGCAGGAGATCGTGCCCGTGACCATTGCGGGCCGGAAGGGCGAGACGGTGGTGAGTGCGGACGAGCATCCGCGCCCCGAGACGACGCTCGAAGCGCTGGCGAAGCTCAAGGCGCCGTTCCGCGAAGGCGGCACGGTGACGGCGGGCAACGCATCGGGCGTGAATGACGGCGCCTGCGCGCTCATCATCGCATCCGCGGAAGCGGCGGAGGCGCATGGGCTCAAGCCCCGCGCACGGATCGTCGCCATGGCGACGGCGGGCGTTCCGCCGCGCATCATGGGCATCGGCCCCGCGCCCGCGACGCGCAAGGTGCTGGAGAAGACGGGCCTCAATATCGGCGATATCGACGTGATCGAGCTCAACGAGGCTTTCGCTTCGCAGGGCCTTGCCGTGATGCGCGATCTCGGCCTGCCGGACGATGCGGAGCATGTGAACCCGAATGGCGGCGCCATTGCGCTCGGTCATCCGCTCGGTATGAGCGGCGCGCGGCTGGTGACGACCGCCATGTATGAACTGGAGCGGCGGCAGGGCCGCTACGCGCTCTGCACCATGTGCATTGGCGTGGGCCAGGGCATCGCGATGGTGATCGAGCGGGTGTGAGGCTCAGAAGCCCAATGCCAACTGCACGAGGCTCGGCCGCGTGACGAGGCCGGCGGGCGGGCGCTTCGTCGCCTTGCGGGCGGGACGCGGCCGGGGTTTGGCCGGTTTGGGAGCGGCTGCTTCCTTGCGAAGGTTCGCCGGTTTGGCCGACACGCCTTTTGTTCTGGCGGGTTTTGCTTTCCGCATATGCGGCAGCACGCGCGGGCGGCGGACAAGCGCGAGAAGGTGACGATCCGGGAAAAGGCAGGTGCGGTCGAGCCGCCAGGCGACACCGCGCACTTCCTCCGCCGGGATCATCGGGTCGACATCTTCCCAGGAATATTCGACGACGGGCGCGGAAAAAGAGGCTTCCTCCGTGGCGGTCCCGGCGGGCTCTATCTCCAATTCCGCTTCGGGGAGGGCCTCCGTCAGAAGGAGGATTTCCTCTTCCTCCTCTTCTTCGGGAATGGCGAGAACGGGCGGCGACCACCCGGCGAGATCCTGCGGGGAAAGCGGGCGGCAGAGAAGCGCGCCCTGAGCGGCGGTGAAGCCGAGGGCCGGGAGCGCGAGCAGCGTCGTCTCGTCCTCGACGCCGACCGCGGTCGCACCGAGGCCCCGGGCGGCGGCAAGCGAAACGCGCTTGCCGACGAAGCCGAGACCCGACCCCTTCAGGCGGCGTGCAAACTGGATGATGGAAGCGCCGCCGATCTTCACTTCGTCGAAGCAATCGGGCGTCAAGACATCGTCTGGCACGATGACGGCGCCGCCGCCATCAAGCGCGGTGCGGAAGCCGAGGCGGCGGAATGTCGCGAGAACCTGCGCGGCTTCCTCGCCATGCCGCGCGAAGGCACCCTCCGGCACTTCAAGCATCAGCAGGGCGGGATCGAGGCCACGCTCGGACATGATTTCGTCGAGCGCGCCGGGCAGGCCCATATCGGCGAGATCCTGCGGCCCGAGATTTATGGAGACCGGCCAGTCACGGCCCGCGCGCTGCCAGTCCACAAGCAGGTCCGCGGCGGCACGGGCGACGAAGCGGGTCAGTTCACCGGAACGCTCGCGCTGTTCAAAGAAGGACAGGAAGAGGCCGGGCGGCAGCAGGCCATAATCCGGATGGTTCCAGCGGACATAGACTTCGACGCCGAGAACCTTCGATTCCGCTAGGGAAAGCTTCGGCTGGCAGACGAGAAACAGGTGTCCGGCCTCGAAAGCGAGATCGATGTCGCGATTGGTAAGGCGAAAGGAACTGCTGTACATCTCTTTCCCACGCGGCTTAGCGCCGAACGGGACAATCGTGACGGGAGTCCCTTTCGGAGAGCTTAACCGGGGAAGAAGAGCGGCGGGCAGCGTCGCCAATGCGTGAACAAGATGCGTGAAATTCGATTCAAATTCGAAACATCACGCGACGGGAGGTTTAAGAAAATGGCGGATGGGCAGGCAAAAGCGGGCGATGCGCTGATTCCGGCGGCGACGATCCTGTTGCTGCGGGACGGGATGGAAGGGCTCGAGGTCTTCATGGTGGTGCGTCATCACCAGATCGACTTCGCGAGCGGCGCGCTCGTCTTTCCGGGCGGCAAGGTGGACAAGCTCGATATGGCGCCGGGCGTGCGCGAACGCGCGGACGGCATGGAAGGGCTCGACGACTGGGAATTCTCGATGCGGGTGGCGGCGATCCGCGAAGCCTTCGAGGAATCGGGCGTGCTTCTGGCGCGGAACGAGCAGACGGGCTCCATTGTCGATGCGGGGCGGCTGAAATCGCTCGAACATTACCGCGATCCGCTGAACAGGGGCGAAGTGGGCATTGCAGACTTCCTCACGAAGGAAGGGCTTCGCCTTGCAGGCGACATGCTGACGCCTTTCGCGCACTGGATCACGCCGAACATGATGCCGAAGCGTTTCGACACGCGCTTCTATCTTGCCTGTGCACCGGAAGATCACCTGGCCGTGCATGACGGGTCGGAATCGGTCGACAGCGTGTGGATCCGTCCGGAGCTTGCGCTGAAGGAAGCGGATGAAGGCAAGCGCACGATCATCTTCCCGACACGGATGAATGTGGAGAAGGTGGGGCGCAGCCCGAGTGTCGCCCATGCCATCGAGACGGCGCGGCAGACGGAGGTCGTGACCGTGGAGCCAATGGTGACGAAGAACGATGCGGGCGAGCCGATCCTGCGCATTCCCGCCGAAGCCGGATACAGCGTGACGGACGAGCCGCTTTCGGCGGTCGCCAACGTGGCGAAGCCGAAGGCAGGCTGAGTTTTCATCGCGCCTTGCCCCGCGCTCCTCGCATGACGGCCGAAGGCTTCATCTGTAGGGAAGAAAGAAGCCTCAGTACAAAAACTGCTCGGTGATGATGCGTTCCTCGAGGCCGTGATCCGGATCGAAGAGCATCAGCATGTCGATGCTTTCGTCTTCCTCCACCTCGACGTTGCGCACCTCGCGGAATTCCGTGTGGTCGGCCACGGCGCTGACAGGACGCTTTTCGGCCTCCAGGATTTCGAAGCGAACCTTGGCGCGATGCGAGAGCAGCGCGCCGCGCCAGCGGCGC
>DLCG01000016.1:86405-86643 GCA_002480495.1 Rhodobiaceae bacterium UBA7804
CGCGCCAGCGGCGGGGCCGGAAGGCGCTGATCGGCGTCAATGCAAGAAGCGCGGCGTCGATGGGGATGATGGGGCCTTGCGCCGACAGATTATAGGCGGTGGAGCCTGCAGGCGTCGCAACCAGCACGCCGTCGCAGACGAGTTCCTCCATGCGCGTCTTGCCGTCGATGGAAATACGGATCTTCGCGGCCTGATAGGTCTCGCGGAAGAGGGCGACCTCGTTGATCGCCAGCGCCTC
>DLCG01000016.1:86942-87085 GCA_002480495.1 Rhodobiaceae bacterium UBA7804
ACCTCGTTGATCGCCAGCGCCTCGCGATGGCTTCCGTCGGCAAGCGTCGCACGCATCCTGAGCGGATGGATGGTGGCGCATTCGGCAGAGGCGAGGCGCTCCCTCAGATTGTCATCCCTGTATTCGTTCATCAGGAAGCCGAC
>DLCG01000016.1:87394-109085 GCA_002480495.1 Rhodobiaceae bacterium UBA7804
TCGTTCATCAGGAAGCCGACCGAGCCCCGATTCATGCCGTAGATCGGGATGCGGCGCTTCATGTATTGATGGAGCGTCTGGAGCATGAGACCGTCGCCGCCGAGCGCCACGATGACATCCGCCTCCTCAGGCGGGGTTTCGCCATAGCGCTTGCCGAGAGCCTCGCGCGCGGCCCTGGCCTCGGGCATATCCGTCGCCACGAAGGCGATCTTCTCGAATTTCATCGTCTCTATCCCGGGGCGATTCCTCGATGGCCGACGATGCGGCGACACAAGGAGGTAAGCATATGGGCGCGGATACGCAAGCCAAGGATGAAGGAGAATTCGTCTTCGTCTATTCCACCTTCGGCTCGATGGGGGAGGCCGAGCGGGCGGCGGAGGCGCTGGTCCGCGAGAAGCTGGCTGCCTGCGTGAATATTCACGGGGGTATGCGCTCCGTCTACGAATGGAAGGGGACGGTGGAGAAAGAGGACGAGGTGGCGGCCTTCATCAAGACGCGGGCGGCGCTTGCCGGGCGGGTCATGGCGCGGCTCGGGGAGCTGCATCCTTATGAAGTGCCGGCCATGCTGGTGCTGCCGATCGCCGGCGGGAACGAGGATTATCTGGAGTGGGCGAGGGGGCAGACGAAGGGGTGAAGTTCAGCCGCCGGTGAGCGACATGTGGCGCGAGACGGCGGGGCGGTTGTGCTCGCGGTCGATGATGAAGTCATGGCCCTTGGGCTTCCGGCCGATGGCTTCATCGATGGCGGCGTCGAGCAGATCGTCGCTCTCGCTCGCGCGGACGGGCGGGCGCAAATCCGCCGCATCGTCCTGGCCGAGGCACATATAAAGCGTGCCTGTGCAGGTGAGGCGGACGCGATTGCAGCTTTCGCAGAAATTATGCGTGAGAGGCGTGATGAGGCCGAGCTTGCCGCCGGTTTCCTGCACCTTCACGTAGCGCGCGGGGCCGCCCGTGCGCTCGTCCAGTTCATCGAGCGTCCAGCGCTCCGCCAGCGAGCGGCGGACCTGAGACAGCGGCAGGTATTGATCCGTGCGGTCGCCGTCGATGTCGCCCATCGGCATGGTCTCGATGAGGGTGAGATCGTGGCCCTCTCCATGCGCCCATTCGATGAGGGACGGGATTTCCGCCTCGTTGACGCCTTTCAGCGCAACGGTGTTGATCTTCACCTTGAGGCCAGCGCGCTTCGCGGCGGCGATGCCATCCAGCACCTGGGGCAGGCGGCCCCAGCGCGTGATCTGCTGGAAGAGGGTTTCATCGAGCGTGTCGACCGAGACGTTGACGCGGCGGACGCCCGCGGCGAAGAGGTCATCCGCGTAACGCGCGAGCTGGCTGCCGTTGGTGGTCAGCGTCAGTTCGTCGAGGGCGCCGGTTTCGAGATGGCGGCCGAGCGAGCGGATCAAGGTCATCACATCGCGGCGCACCAGCGGCTCGCCGCCCGTAAGGCGGAGCTTGCGGACGCCTTTGCGCACGAAGGCGGAGCAGACGCGGTCCAGTTCCTCGAGCGTCAACAGGTCCTTCTTCGGCAGGAAATTCATGTGCTCGGACATGCAATAGACACAGCGGAAATCGCAGCGATCCGTCACCGAGACGCGCAGATAGGTCACGGCCCGGCCATGCGGGTCGATCATGGGTGTTGCGGCAGCCCGGGGAAGCGGCTTCTCCATGTCCATGACCGGAATATAGCAACTGGTCAGGCGGATTTCGCCCCCTCCGGCGATAAGGTTTTCGTGAGGGCTTTTGCGGGGCGTGCGGGCCGGGTAGCCTCGGCGCGACGCAATACGGGGGAGGCCAATGGCGGATTACATTCTTTCCATCGATCAGGGCACCACGAGCACAAGAGCGCTGCTGTTCGACCGTTCGGGCTCGCCCATGCGGGTGCGCCAGAGGGAGCTTCGCCAGATTTTCCCGCGCGATGGCTGGGTGGAGCATGACGCGGAGGAGATCTGGGCGGCGACGCTGGAGGTCTGCCGGGGCGTGCTGACGGCGGGCACGACGGCTCAGAACATCGCCGCCATCGGCATCACCAATCAGCGCGAGACGACCGTGCTCTGGGACCGGGCCACGGGGAAGCCCGTGCACAATGCCATCGTCTGGCAGGACCGGCGCACCGCCGCCTTTTGCGCGAAGCTGAAGGAGGAGGGTAAGGAAGCCACCTTCCAGACGAAGACGGGGCTGCTGCTCGACCCCTATTTCTCGGGCACGAAGCTCCGCTGGCTGCTCGACAATGTGGAAGGTGCGCGGGCGAAAGCCGAGAAAGGCGAACTCTGCTTCGGCACGATCGACTCGTGGCTCATCTACAATCTCAGTGGCGGCAAGCGGCATGTGACCGATGCGACCAATGCCTCGCGGACGCTGCTTTTCAATATCGAGACGAATGAGTGGGACGACGAGCTGCTGAAGCTTCTCGACGTGCCGCGCGCGATCCTGCCGGAGGTGCTGGACTGCTGCGCGGATTTCGGCACGGCGGAGAGGGACCTGCTCGGCGCGGCGATACCGGTGGCGGGCGTCGCGGGCGACCAGCAGGCGGCGACGGTGGGGCAGGCCTGCTTCGAGCCGGGGCTGATGAAATCGACCTATGGCACGGGCTGCTTCGCGGTGGTGAATACGGGCAAGCAGCGCGTGACAAGCCGCAACCGGCTGCTCGGCACCATCGCCTACCGGATCGGCGGCGAGACGACTTATGCACTCGAAGGCTCGATCTTCATGGCGGGAGCCATCGTGCAATGGCTGCGCGACGAGATGAAGCTGATCGACAGTTCGGAAGAGAGCGAGGCAATGGCGCGGGACGCGAACCCGCATTCGCATGCCGTGCTGGTGCCGGCCTTTACGGGGCTCGGCGCGCCCTATTGGGAACCCGACGCACGGGCGGCGCTGTTCGGCATGACGCGCGATACGGGCGCGAAGGAGGTGGTGCGCGCGGCGCTTGAAAGCGTGTCCTACCAGACGCGCGACCTGATGGACGCGATGGGGGCGGACATGAAGGCGGCGGGGCTCGTCAGCCCGCAGGCGCTTCGCGTCGATGGCGGCATGGTGGCGAACAACTGGTTCGCGCAGAACCTCGCCGACATTCTGGCGCGGCCCGTCGAACGGCCGGAAATCACCGAGACGACGGCGCTGGGCGCGGCCTATCTTGCAGGGATGCAGACGGGTTTCTATGGCAGCATGGACGATGTCGCGTCGCACTGGCGCTGCGAACGGGCGTTCGAGCCGGAAATGGCGGAGACGGAGCGCGCCGAGCGGTACAGTCGCTGGCAGGGATATGTGAAGCGGGTGATCGGGTGAAGGCGCGGCGACTTCATCCGCGCTATAGTCGCTCTCAAGAACACCATCCCGGGAGGATGACATGGCGTCGGACGATCTCATCAAGAAGCTGAAGGCGGCGCTCGGCGATGCCGGTGTGCTGACCGGCAAGGACGCCGAGGAGAAGGCGGTTGGCGGCTGGAGCAAGCTCGGCATTCCGGCTGCGGTGCTGCGGCCTGCAAGCACTGAGGAAGTCTCGAAAGCGCTGAAGCTCTGCCACGCCGCGGGCGAGGCGGTGGTGCCGTGGGGCGGGAAGACCGGGCTCGTCGAAGGCGGCGAGGCGGACGGGCACATCGCGCTTTCGCTCGAACGCATGAACAGGATCGAGGAGATCGACACGCTGGGCGGCACGATGACCGTTCAGGCGGGCGCGGTGTTGCAGACGGTGTGCGAGGCGGCGGAGGAGAAGGGGCTCATTTTCCCGCTCGATCTCGGCGCGCGCGGATCGGCGACCATTGGCGGCAATATCTCGACCAATGCGGGCGGCAACCGCGTGATCCGCTACGGCATGACGCGCGACATGGTGCTGGGGCTCGAGGCGGTGCTGGCGGACGGCACAGTGATGACCTCCATGAACAAGCTGATCAAGAACAATGCGGGCTACGACCTGAAGCACATGTTCATCGGCTCGGAAGGAACGCTCGGCGTCGTGACGCGGGCGGTGCTTCGCGTCTGGCCGAAGCCGAAGTCTCAGGATACGGGCTTCGTGGCGGTGGAGAGTTTCGAGCAGTTGCCGAAGTTCCTGCGCCACATGGAGCGCGCGCTTGGCGGCACGCTCTCGGCCTTCGAGGTGATGTGGGAGGATTTCTACAAGCTCGTGACGATGGAGCCTGCGAAGGGCAGGCCCGTGATCGCGCATGGTCATCCCTATTATGTGCTGGTCGAATCCATGGGCGGCGACCAGGAAGCCGACAGCGCGCGCTTCGAGGCGGCGATGATGGAGGCGCTGGAGGCGGGCGAGATTTCCGATGCGGTCATCGCGAAGAGCCAGGCGGAGCGCGATGCGATGTGGGCGCTTCGGGACGATGTGGCGCAGGTCGTGAACACCTATCCGATGTTCACCTTCGATGTGAGCCTGAAGATTTCCGATATGGAGAGTTATATCGAGGAGGTGCGCGAGGGCTTGCGCGCGAAATGGCCGGAGAGCTCGCTGATGGTTTTCGGCCATCTGGGCGACGGGAACCTGCATGTCATTCCCGGGCGGTTTCCGGATGCGGAGAAGGAGACGCGGCGCGACGTCGAGGCCATTGTCTATGGCGCGCTGCGCGAGCGGCAGGGTTCCGTTTCGGCGGAACACGGGATCGGGCTCGAGAAGCGGCCCTATCTCGGCTGGTCGCGCTCGGGCGAGGAAGTGGCGCTGATGCAATTGCTGAAGCGGACGCTCGACCCGAAGAACATTCTCAATCCGGGCAAGGTGCTCGAACCGCAGCCGCAGGTGAAGGCAGCGGAATAGGCGGTTTGCGGCGGGGCGGGGAGCGTGGCAGACTGACCGGAACGAAGAATCCGGTTTTCAAAAATCAAGACGGAAGGCGGTCCCCATGTCCGTGGCGGCAGATTTCAGAGACGTTCCAGTGCGCGAGCAGGTATCGGAGGCCGAGTGGCAGGTGCGTGTGGACCTCGCCGCGACCTATCGGCTCGTCGCGCATTATGGCTGGAGCGACCTGATCTACACGCATATCTCGGCGCGCGTGCCGGGGCCGGAACATCACTTCCTCATCAATCCCTATGGCATGAGCTTCGACGAGATTACCGCGTCGAGCCTCGTGAAGATCGATCTCGACGGCAATATCGTCATGCCGACCGACTACGAGGTGAACCCCGCGGGCTTCACCATCCACAGCGCGGTGCACATGTCCGTGCCGGAGGCGAATGCGGTGATCCATACGCATTCCGACGATGGCGTGGCGGTTTCCGCGCAGGCGGATGGGCTCTTGCCGCTCAGCCAGACCGCGATGATCGTTCTCGAAGATCTCGCCTATCACGATTATGAGGGCATCGCGCTCGAACATGACGAGCGCGAGCGGCTGGTGCGCGACCTCGGCAACAAGCATTGCATGATCCTGCGGAACCACGGGCTGCTGACGGCGGGCGCGACCTGCGCCGATGCCTTCCTGCGGCTCTACTTCCTGGAGCGTGCCTGCACGATGCAGGTGCGCGCGCTTTCCGGCGGGGTGAAGCTCACCATGCCGAACCAGGGCGTGCCGGAGAAGACGGCGGACCAGGGCATGTTCCACAAGAAGCACGGCATCGGCAAACTCGCCTGGCCGGCGCTTCTGCGCACGCTCGACCGGATCGACCCGTCCTACCGGGATTGATCCACGTTTCGGGCGCCATGCGCTCCAGCATTTTCGAATCCGGATGCGGGCCTGCCAGAGGCATGCATCCTCCACGCATTGCAATGAGGTCCGTCCATGGTGAAGTTCGGTGTGGGGCAGCCGGCGCGTCGCGTCGAGGATGAACGGCTCGTAACGGGCCATGGGCGCTACACGGACGATATTTCGATGCCGGGTCAGGCCTATGCGGTGATGGTGCGCAGCCCGCACGCCCATGCGAAGATTGCCGGGATCGATGCCGAGGATGCGAAGGCGGCGCCCGGCGTACTTGCAGTCTATACGGGCAAGGACGCGGAAGAGGCGGGACTCGGCACTGTCTATTCGCCCGCCGCCGACATGCTGAAGAATGCCGACGGGACGCCGATCTTCAAGACGGTGCGCAACCTGATCGCGCGAAGTCATGTGCGCCATGTGGGCGATCTCGTTGCCATGGTCGTGGCGGAAACGCCCGCGCAGGCGCGCGATGCGGCGGACCTCGTGATGGTGGATTACGAAGACCTGCCTGCTGTCGCCGACACGGCGGGGGCGCTGGCGCCGGACGCGCCCGTCATCTGGGAAGAGAATGGATCGAACCTCGCCTATGACTGGTCCATCGGCGACGAGGAAAAGACCGAAGCGGCAATGAAAGCCGCGCACCACATCACGCGCGTGAAGCTCGTCAACAACCGCATCGTCGTGAATGCGATGGAGCCGCGCGCGGCGCTGGGCAATTACGAAGCCGACCGCGATCACTATACGCTTCACGTATGCAGCCAGGGCGTGCATGGCATGCGCACGAATATCGCCAAGCACTCGCTGAACATTCCGGTCGAGAAGCTTCGCGTCATCACGGAAGATGTGGGCGGCGGTTTCGGCATGAAGACCTTCGTCTATCCCGAATATCCGCTCGTGCTCTTCGCCTCGAAGATGCTGGGCCGTCCCGTGAAGTGGACGGCGGACCGTTCGGAGAGTTTCCTGAGCGATACGCAAGGCCGCGACCATGTGACGGAAGCGGCGCTCGCGCTCGACAAGGACGGCAAGATTCTCGGCGTGAAGGTCGATACCATCGCCAATCTCGGCGCCTATCAGAGCCAGTTCGGTCCCTTCATTCCCTCGCTCGCGCCGCGCGGCATGCATGTGGGCGTCTACATGGTGCCTGCGATGTATAACCATGTGCGCGCGGTCTACACGAACACGGTGCCTGTGGACGCCTATCGCGGCGCGGGGCGGCCCGAAGCCTCCTATGTGATCGAACGGCTGATGGAAAAGGCCGCGCATGAGATGAACATCTCGCCGGACGAGATCCGCCGCCGCAATTTCGTGCCGCCGAGCGCGATGCCGCTCAATGCGCCGCCTTCCCTGCCTTTCGACTCCGGCGACTTCGAGCGCAACCTCAGCGACGCAATGAAAAAGGCTGATGTGGAAGGCTTTGCGGCGCGGCGCGCGGCGGCCGAGCGCGAAGGTAAACTGCTCGGTCTCGGCTACAGCTACTATGTGGAGCGGACCGCGGCGGGCATGGCCGATTATGCGCGCATTTCCGTCGATGCGAAGGACGGGATGGTGCATGTCTGGACCGGACAGCAGACGAACGGACAGGGCCATGAAACGGCCTGGACGCAGCTCGTTTCGTCGCGGCTCGGTGTGGATGCGGAAAAGATCAAGGTGCATCTGGGCGACTCCGACGTGTTGCCGGGCGGTGCGGGCACCGGCGGCTCCAAGGCGCTCTACATGGCGGGCGGGGCCATCTCCGACGCTTCGGACAAGCTGATCGAGAAGGGGCGCGAGATCGCGGCGAACGAACTCGAAGCGGCGAAGGCCGATATCGAGTATCGCGGCGCTGACGGCGAACCTGTCTTCGCGGTGGCGGGCACCGACAAGACGATCGACCTGTTCGCCGTGGCGAAGATCGCGGAAAGCCAGGCCGATCTCGGCGAGTTCGCAGGGGACGGCGAATATACGCAGAAGGGAAATACCTTCCCGAACGGCGCGCATATCTGCGAGGTTGAGATCGACGTGGAGACAGGCGTTTTCCGCGTGGCGCGCTTCACGGCGGTGGACGATTTCGGGCAGATTCTGAATCCGCTTCTCGTTGCGGGCCAGGTCCATGGCGGTATCGTGCAGGGGCTGGGGCAGGCGATGGGCGAGAATGCCGTCTATGACGCGAACGGACAGCTCGTGACCGGCTCCTTCATGGATTACTGGATGCCGCGCGCCGCCGACTTCCCGGACTTCAATATCAGCTACAACGAGATTCCCGCGCGCTCGAACGCACTTGGCGTGAAGGGCGCGGGCGAAGCCGGCACGGTCGGTGCGCCGGCGGCCTTCATCAATGCGATGATCGACGCGTTGCGGCCATACGGCATCGAGGAAATCGACATGCCCGTGACGCCGCTCAAGCTCTGGAACATCGTGCAGCGGGGGCGCAAGGCGGCGGAATAGTCCCGCCGGGAAGTGGGCGCGCCACCGAGACAAGGCAGAAAAATACCCTCACAATTCATCCAGATTTATTGACATTTTGTCATTTTGGCCGGACGCTTCCTTCATGACGATGGAGGAAACGGGCCCCAGAACCCGAAGGACCGCTCAAGCGGCCATTCTGGAAGACCGGAAAGGGACGACGCCTCGGTGTCCGCAGGCGAGGGGGAGGCGTCTGACGCGATCCAGCTCAGCGGCGCGGCGCGGCGCAAGCGCGAGAGCCGCCGCAAGCTCATGGCCGCCGCGCGAAAGCTTTTCGTGGAGCGGGGCTATCACGAGACAAGGCCGCAGGATATTTCCAGGGAAGCCGGGGTCGGCCACGGCACCTTCTATCTGCACTTCGAAGACAAGCTCGACTGCTTTCTCGCCTTCACCGAGGAAGCGGCGGACGAGCTGCATGTCTTCGTGGAAACACATCACGCCGTCGCCGGGTCCATCGAAGAGGGCATCCGCGAGCTGCTGACGGCGATTTTCGAATATTCGGACGAAAATCCCGGTGTGCTTGCCGCGGCGCTGACCGATGTGAGCGTGCTGTCCACGGGCGATACGGGACGGCGGATGCCCGTCGACCGCTGGGCGGAGGTCTGGTCCGAACTGCTCGAAAAATGGAAGGAAACGGGAGAGGCGGCCCCCGACCTCGATGTCAGGATGGCGGGCTATCTCATCGTCGGCGCGATCAAGCAGGGCGGCGCCTATGGATACAGGCGCAAGCTCGACCGGACGAAAATGATCGAGGGCATGACCCGCCTTTTCGTGCGTGCACTGAAGAAATAGGCCGAAACGGCCGGTCAAAAGAGGCCCGAAGAGGCCAAAGGGAGGAAACTGAAAATGGCAAAGCTCTCCTATACGAGAGACGAGCTCATGGCGAGCCATGACTATGCACGGCCGCATGAGCGCGCGGGATACAAGCTTCATGGCGGTTTCCTGGCGGATGGCACATATGAATCGCCGCGCGTTCTGAACCGGTGGCCGGCGGTGAAGGCGTGGCAGGAACAGCTCACGGCGAAGGGCTGGCCGCTGATCGATGCGACGGTGCAGCTGCTCAAGCGCGGCAACTATCCGAATATCCCGCAGGAAAGATTTCTCCTGGGGCACGGCATCGGACAACCGCTCTGGAATTCGCTCACGATCACCGGCGTGATCGAGGCGAAGGGGCGCGTGCTGTGCGACCTCGAAGCTCCCGACTTCCAGCAGATCATCGTGGACGATATCTCGCAGACCTGCACGGGGCATCTGCACAAGGGGCTTCTCTATGCGCATGGCGCGGACGAGGGCGGGGACCCGGCGGCGCCCGAATTCGGCGCGCATGACGCGATGTGGTTCGCCGCACGCGATCTGCTTTTCGGCGCCGATGCCTATCCGCTGCCCGAGGTGCCCGAGAGCATATCGAGGCCGGATACGGGACGGCTCATGCCGCAGCTTCCCGCCGGATTCGAGCAGCTTATCCTCATGCTGATGAATGTGCTGATGATCGAGGTGCGTGCGGAGAGCTTCTTCTCCTTCTGCTGCGAAATCATGCGCGACAAGGATGCCTTTGCCGCGCGGCGCGAGCAGGCGGAAGAGGCGGCTTCCATGGTGGAGCGTATCCGCATCGACGAAGCGATCCATGTCGGCTATCTGCAGACGACCGTCTCCGAGATGCGCAGCTTCACCTTCAAGACGGTCGATGGCGGGACGATTTCCGGGAAGGACCTGATCGATCCGATCTGGGAGGGCATGGTTCACTGGCATGCCGTTACTCAGGCGGACTTCTCCAAGGAACAGACGCGGGACACGATCCGCGCGCAGCTCGAAGCGATGCCGAACGGCGGCAAGCTGTTCGCCGAGTTCGACGCCATGGACGACGTGGCGAAGGCGGCGTGATGAAGGATCTTGCGGGCAAGACCGCCTTCATCACGGGCGGGGCGAGCGGCATTGGACTTGCGATGGCGCGCGCCTTTGGCAAGGCAGGCATGAATGTGATGCTCGCCGATATCAACGAGGACGATCTCGCGGTGGCGGTGACCGAACTCAAGGAACGCCAGATCAAGGCGGCGGGCGTTCGCTGCGACGTGACGGAGCGCAAATCCGTCGAGCGGGCGGCGCAGGAAACGGTCGATGCGTTCGGCAAGGTGCATCTCGTCTGCAACAATGCGGGCGTAGGAGCGGGCGGCGCGATAGGCACGGTGAAGCCCGGAGACTGGGACTGGACCATCGCGGTCAATCTGATGGGCGTCGTTTACGGCATGGAGGCCTTCCTGCCGCATATCCGCGCCCATGGCGAGGGCGGGCACTACGTCAATACCGCGTCGATGGCGGGCATGATCTCCGTTCCGGGCATGGAGCCCTATACGGCCTCGAAATATGCCGTAGTCGGCATGTCGGAAGGCTGGGCCGGACAACTCGCGCCGGAAAATATCGGCGTCTCGGTGCTCTGCCCCGGCTTCGTGAAGACCCGCATCTTCGAAAGCGGGCGGGCGCGGCAGGACAAGTATGGACCTGCTTCGGACGAGCGCGACCCGGATCGCGCGGATGCGGCGAAACAGCTTGTGCTTGGGGGGATCGACCCTGACCGCGTCGGCGAGCGGGTTCTGGAAGCGGTCGAAGCGGGAGAACTCTACATCTTCACGCATCCGGACATGGCGCCGCTATTCGCCGATCGTGCAAGGCGGATCGAGGAGGCATTCGCTCGCGCAGCCGAAAGCAGGGCGCTGCAGGGGCTGGACTACCGTACGCCCGGCAAGATCAACGTCCTCGACTGACGAGCCCGACATAACGGGAGGCAAAAATGCGTTTCGGCATCTTCTATGAACATCAGCTTCCGCGGCCCTGGAAGGAGGGCGACGAACTCCAACTCTTTCAGGATGCGCTCGACCAGGTGGAACTGGCCGACAATCTCGGCATCGACCATGCGTGGGAAGTCGAACATCACTTCCTGGAGGAATATTCCCATTCCTCGGCGCCGGAGGTCTTTCTCGCCGCCTGTTCGCAGCGAACGAAGAACATTCGCCTGGGGCACGGCATTACGCTGATGCCGCCGAATTACAATCACCCCGCGCGCGTCGCCGAGCGCATTGCGACGCTCGATCTCGTATCGAAGGGCCGCGTGGAGTGGGGCACGGGCGAAAGCTCGGCGCTGCTGGAACTGGGCGGCTACAGGGTGCCCGTGGACCAGAAAAGGTCGCAGTGGCGCGAGGCGGTCGAGCAATGCGCCAACATGATGGCGATGGACCCTTATCCGGGATATGAGGGCGAGTTCTTCTCCATGCCCTGCCGTAACGTCGTTCCGAAGCCGGTGCAGCGGCCGCATCCGCCGCTCTGGGTTGCCTGCTCAAACCGCGAAACGATCAAGCTTGCGGCGCGGCTCGGCATCGGCGCTCTCACCTTCGCCTTCGTCGACCCGGCGGAAGCGAAACAATGGGTGGATGACTACTATCGCATCTTCAAGGAAGAATGCGTGCCCATCGGCCATGCGGTGAACCCGAATGTCTGCATGGTATCGAGCTTCTCCGTTCACAGGGACGAGGAGGAGGCGCGGCGGCGCGGCCTCGACGGGTTCCGCTTCTTCAGCTATGCGCTCGGACACCACTATATTTTCGGCGAGCACAAGCCCGGCCGGACCGACATCTGGTCGGCTTTCGAGGCGGCTAAGGACAAGATGCCGCTAAGCGGGACGGGCGGCATCGGCACGCCGGATCAGCTGCGCAAGCATCTCAGGGGATTTGCGGAGACGGGTGTCGACCAGGTGGCGTTCATCCAGCAGGGCGGCAACAACCGGCACGAGCACATCTGCGAGGCACTGGAGCTTTTCGCCTCGGACGTGATGCCCGAGTTCAAGGAACACGAGGCCGAACGGCAGAAGAAAAAGGCCGAGGAACTCGCGCCTTATATCGAGAAGGCGATGGCGCGCAAGACGTTCATGAAGGAACTTGCGGACGACGAAATCCCGAACGTCGTCGCGCTCGGACGCCAGATCGTGGACAAGGGCGACGGTGTGCAGCAATCGATCGGAAGCGCGATGCGAAACGCGAAAGGCGCCGATTGAGCTTCGTTCAACGGAAGAAGTCAGGCCGCCCCCGGGGCGGCCTTTCCTCTTTGTCATGGAGCGGCGGCTTGACGCGATGGCCTGCGAACATAGGTAGTTTGTGAAAAGACGTAATGAGCGAGGAGGCGGACGAATGAAAAAGATCGCGGTGCTGGCATTTGGCGCGGTTCTGAGCGCGGCCGGGTTTGCGGGAAATGCCCATGCGGCCTCCGACATCGAGGATGGGGAGACGCTCGTTACCGCTTGCCGGTTCCTCCTTGACGAAGGCAGCGATGAAGGCAGCAAGGGCGCGGCCTGCAAGGAATTCGTGACCGGCATGATCCTCGCGCAGCAGGATACGCTCACGCTTGGTGAACCGTTCAGGGCGCTCAGGCTCGGTCCCAACGAAGACGAGAAGGCCTGTTTCGAAATGCCGGACAAGCTCACCTATCGCGATTTCGCGCAGCAGGTCGTCGGCTATGCGAGCGACAACCCGGATGCGGTGGAGCGTCCGGCTTTCGAACTCGCCGTGCGCGCGCTGGAGCGGAAGTACCCTTGCGATCCGGAAGACCTGAAGGATATGGAGGATGCGGATTCGCCCGCCGAATGAAGGTCAGGCGTTTCGCAGATACCATTCGACGTCGACGTCGCTCACGCTTGCGAAGAAACGGTCGCACTCGACTTCCTTGATGGTGAGGAAGATGTTCGTGAATTCCTTGCCGAGACGTTCGGCGAGGAATGACGAATTGCGAGCCGTTTCGAGCGCCTTCCACCAGTTGAGCGGAAGCGTTGCTTCCCTCTGGCCGTAGCCATCGCCCGTGACGGGCTCGCTCGGCTCGATCTTTTTCTCAATTCCCTCCGCGATGCCTGCGAGAACGGCTGCCAGCGCAACATACGGGTTGGCGTCGGCGCCGCAGACGCGATGTTCGAGGTGGCGCGTTTCGGGCCTGCCCGCCGTCACACGGAGCGGCACGGAACGGTTGTCCACCGCCCAGGCGGGTGCGAGGGGCGCATAGGAGTTCTTGCGGAAACGGCGATAGGAGTTCGCATTGGGCGCGAAGAAGGCCATGCTTTCGGCCATGGCCGCTTCGAGGCCGCCGATCGCATGAGCGAGGTGAGGTGTGAGGTTGGAGCCCTCACCTGCAAACAGGTTGTCCTTTCCTTCGCCCGCGAGTGAGACATGCACATGCATGCCGCTGCCGGAAAGATCGGCATAGGGCTTCGCCATGAAGGTAGCGACGAGCCCGTGCCGGTCGGCCACACCTTTCACGAGGCGCTTGTAGAGGATTGCATCGTCCGCGGCGCGCATCGCATCGTCGCGATGTTCGAGCACGATTTCGAACTGGCCGGGCGCATATTCCGAGATGAGGGTTCGCGCGGGCAGGCCCATTTTCTTCGCGCCGTCGAAGATGTCGTTGAGGACGGGGGAGAAGTCTTCCAGGTCCTGCATGAGGTAGGCCTGAAGGTGCGCGGGTGCAAAACCGTTCGGCGCGGCGGGCGGCGCAAGGCGGCGGCTCGCGGCGGCGTCCCGATCCACGAGATAGAATTCGAGCTCGATGGCGACGACCGGCTTCAGCCCCATTGCCTCCAGCGCATTTACCGTGCGCTGCAATGCATGGCGAGGATCGGCAGGCGTCGGCGATCCGTCACGCTCATACGAGGCAAGGATGACCTGAGCCGTGGGGATATCGTGCCACGGCGCATGGGTGAGGGTACCGGCCACGGGGAAGCAGGGGCGGTCGCTGTCGCCTTCCTCCCAGACGAGACCCGTTTCGAGAACGTCGGCGCCCAGCATGTCGAGCGACTGGATGGAGCAGGGAAGGGGGCGTCCATCGCGATAGGCCGTGGCGAGTTCTTCGGGACGCAGAACCTTGCCGCGGGCAACGCCCGAGGGGTCTGTGAGGAAGGCCTGGATCTGCACCGTTTCCGGATGGGCGGCGAGAAAATCCGCGGCTTCCTTTTCATCTGCTCGTGCCATTACCGGATCTCGCTTTCACCGCAGAGCGCCGACAGGGCTTCGCCGAAACGGGTGACGAGTTTCTCGACATCCGCTTGCGTTGTCGTCGGTGCGACAAGGGTCATGTTGTGGAACGGCGTGACCAGCACGTTCCTGTTGAGAAGAAAGAGATGTATCGCGCGCTCGACCGTATGGTCGATGGCGGCGGCGGCATCCGCACCATTCTCAAGCGGGCGCGGGGAGAAGACGAGTTCGGCCCGCGCGCCGATCTGCGTCACCGTCCAGGGAAGCCGATGGCGTTCGACTTCGCTGCGAAGACCGCTTGCGAGGCGTTCGGCCAGCGCCGTCATGTGGGCGTAGTTTTCCGGCGTCATCACCTCTTCGAGGCAGGCGCGCATTGCCGCGAGCGCCAGCATGTTGCCCGAGAGCGTCGTGCCGATGCCGGAATAACCCGGCGTCTTGGTGTCGAGGACGCGGCGCATTTCCCGTTCCACCTTCGCCGTGAAACCGAAGACGGCTGCGGGAAGACCGCCAGCGACGGGCTTTCCGAGAACGAAGAAATCCGGATCGAGCCCATGCGCCCTTGTGAAGCCGCCGGGTCCGGTCGAAATGGTGTGCGTTTCGTCGATGCAGACCAACGTACCGTGACGATGGGCAGAGGCGATCAGGCTTTCAATGAAGCCGTCTTCCGGAAGGACCATCGCGGTATTGGTGAGCGCGGGTTCCGTGAGTATGAGTGCGACATCGCCTTCCGCGAGAATGGCTTCCACTGCTTCCAGATCGTTGAAAGGAGCAGCGATACTGTTCTCCGCAATATCCACAACCTGACCGAGCAGGCTCGGTTTCATTTTCGTTTTGCCGCCGTCGAGTTTCACGAAGGCATCCTCGACCTGACCGTGATAGCAGCCGTCGAAGACGAGAACCTTCTTGCGGTTCGTCAGGGCGCGAGCCCAGCGGACGACCGCACGGTTCGCGTCGCTCGCCGTGGCCGTGACCTGCCAGAAGGGAAGACCGAAGCGGGCGGCAAGGAGATCACCGACCTTCGCGGTGAGTTCGGAGGGCAACATGGCGGTGAGGCCGTTGGCCGCCTGCTCCGCAATCGCCCTTGCGACGGGGGCGGGCGAATGGCCGAACATGGCACCCGTGTCGCCGAGGCAGAAGTCCGAATAGGAATGGCCGTCGATGTCCGTGACGGACGAGCCCGAAGCCGCGCGCACGAAAAGCGGGAAAGGGGTCTCCCAATCCAGCATCCAGTGGAGCGGCACACCGCCCGGAAAATGCTCTCCGGCCTCCGCGGCCATCTGGCGGGACCGGGGATGGATTTCGGCAAAGCGAGCCCGCTCCGAAGCGACAAGGGCTTCGGCGCGTTGCCGGATTTCGGGCGGCATGGACATGGGAGGGGCTCCGAATTGGGTGTCCCGATCTCTTACCCGATGGATGCTGCGCCGCCTAGGGGGAGGCGGGGCCGGTGCCGCCTGCGCCCAAAGGACGCGCGGCGGCGCGGCAGGTTTCCGCGCATTTGCGATCCATGTCAGGATTGTCGAGGATGATGAAGGTCAACAAGAAGAGGAGGAATCCAATATGAGGACGACCCGTCTTGCCGCTGCCCTGCTGATTGCGACCGCTATTCCCGCTGGCGCCGCCTTTGCCCAGATGCCGCGCATCACGACCGGTGCCGAGCTCGTTTCGGCCTGTACCGTTGCGCTGGACGAACGGAGTTCCGCGGAAGACAGGATCGCAAAGGCCTCCTGCAACCAGTTCCTGGCCGGACTGGTCGCCGGTGTCTATGCCTCGGTCGACAAGGGCGCGCCCATGGTTGCGCGACGTCTCGGACCGGATATGGACGAAGAGGTCTGCTTTCGCCTTCCCGATACTCTTTCCTTCGAGACGTTTGCGAAGCAGGTGACCGATTTCGCTCCCGAGCATCCGGAACTCTACGACCGTCCCGCCTTCGAGATGGGTGCGCGTACGCTGGCGGCGAATTATCCCTGTCCGGAATAAACCTCCGACACATCGCAGAAGAAAAGCCGCCTTCCGGGGCGGCTTTTTTCATTTTCGGTCCCATGCGTTTTCGGGAATTGGCCCGTGTAAGGAAAGCTTCGCTTCCCATCTGTCCTGCGCAATGACAGAGGAGGAACAAGTTGACCAGTGTCGTTCTGAACACGCAGACCGGAGAGCGGGGCAGCGCCGGTGAGTGGGTCGCCCTCTTCGATCGGGCCTGGGCGGACCCGCGGAGAAATCTCGAATGCCTTCTTCTGCTGCTGAGCGAAGATGTCGTTCTCAAGGCGCCAACACGTCCGCCGATGTCCCGCGGAAGGGATGCGGGCCGGCGCGCTTTCCAGCGTGCATTCCGTGCCTTTCCCGACCTCGAAGCGAAATCCCGCCGCTGGGCGATGGCGGGCGATGCGCTTTTCATCGAGATGACTTTCACCGCGACGGTTGCTGGCCGTTCCTTGAGCTGGGACAGCGTCGACAGGTTTCTGTTTCGCGATGGCGAAGCGGTGGAACGCATCGCCTTCTTTCAGGACTCCACGCTCGTGCTTCGACAATTGCGGCGGCACCCCGCGGGCTGGAGCCAACTCATCCGTCTTGCGGCTGGATGATCAGCCATCCGGCTTTCGTTTGTCCGAAATTTACTGGAGAAGATCATGAAGCTCATATCAGGGCCCTTGAGCATGTTTGGCGCGAAAGCGCAGATCGCGATTGCCGAAAAGGGGATCGATTGCGAGATCGAGATGGTTCCGTTTTCGCTGCAGCACCGCTATACGCCGCTTCACTCCGATGTGGAGCGCCTCAATCCGAAGAAGCAGGTTCCTCTGCTTCTCGACGGAGAAGTCGAGATTTTCGATTCAACGCAGATTTTCGAGTATCTGGAACACAAGTTTCCTTCGCCCGCCTTGTGGCCGGAAAACACTGTCCGGCGCGCGCAGGCGAGGCTTCTCGAGTTGAAGTCCGATGAGGTGTTCTTTCAGGACTTCAAGACGCTGATGACTGCTGCCGGAAATACGGGGACGCCCGAGGCGCAGGCTGCGATCGCGAGCATGGATCGCTATTACGAAGAAATCGACGGGCTGCTCGTCTCAGGCGATTGGCTTGCAGGCAGCTATTCCTATGCGGATATCGCCTTTTTCTGTGCGACCTGGTTTGCCTCGATTCTTGGCGGCGCGCCGCGTCCGGTGTTCCGCCATCTCGCTGCGTGGCAGCGGAGAATGGCTGAGCGTCCGGCCGTCTCTGGGACCACCCAGGAGATATCGGCTTTTCTCACGCAAAACGGCGTGCCGGTGCCGGCAGTATAACGGACTCAATTGCAAGTGAGGCGCGGCGCGTGGTGCCCCCGGCAGGATTCGAACCCGCGACCCCCTGATTACAAATCAGGTGCTCTACCAACTGAGCTACAAGGGCGACCGCGCCGCGCAACATAGTGGCGCGGCGCGACGGCGGCAAGCGGAGCTTCGGGGCCTCAGGCTTTGGCCTGCCTCCGTCTGCCATAGGCCCAGAACATCACGGCGATAGGGACGCCGAGGGTCACCCAGGACAGGAAGTCGAGCCAGCCATCGCCGACAAGCGCGGCGATGAGGCCGACGAGCGAAATAATGGCCAGCACGGCGGGGACGCCGAAGATGTGGCGGAAGCCGCCACGGCGGGGTGTCTTGTCGTTCATCAGGCTGTCACCGCGGCGTCCGCGCCCTGTTCGAGTTCGCGCAGTCTCGATTCCAGCGTGGAACGGCGGCGGCCGATCCAGAGATAGAGGCCGCTGCCAAGAATGACGATGCCCGCGATGTCGAGAATGCCCCAGATGATCTTGAGCGGAAGCCCGCCATAGTCGCCGAAATGAAGCGGCTGGGAGATGAGCAGCGTCGTCACGTACCAGGGCAGCTCGGCCTTGACCGTGAGTTCGCCCGTGCCGGCATCGATGAGAACCGGCTCGACGAGGCGCGAACTCAGCGGCGTGTTGCCTTGCATGAAGAATGCGTAGTGGAACGGGCTGGAGAAGTCCGTTCCGGGGAAAGCGATGAAGGAGGGTTCCGTGCCGGGCGCCGCCTCGCGAGCGATGCGAAGTGCATCGTCTATTGAGGTCAGGTTTTCAGGGGGCGGTGCGCCCTTGTAGGGCTCGATCAGCGCGGACATTTCATTGAACTGCCAGAGCTTGATGATAGGTGTCGCCAGCGTATTGATGACGCCGGTCAGGCCCACGACGAAAAGCCAGGCGAGAGTGACGATGCCGACCATGTTGTGCAGGTCGAGCCACTTCACGCGCGCGCTTCTGTCTGCCCGGACGGTACCGAAGTCGAGCTTGCGCATGAAAGGCGCATAGACGACGACGCCTGAGACGATGGAGGCGACGAGAAGAAGCCCCATGATGCCGAGGAAGAGAGTTCCCGGCAGCCCGGCGTAGAGATCGACATGCAGTTTGAACATCACCCACATGAAGCCCTCGTCGAAGGGCGGCGCCGGGAGATGGTCTCCGGTGCGTGCGTCATAGGCGTTCGAACGGATATCTTCCGCCTCGGTCGGCGAGGCCGCCGTCCTCATGTAGACGATCGGTTCTTCGTCGTCGAAGATCATGAAGATCGGGACGTCGCCGGGCACGCGCTTCATCGCCGTTTCCAGAATACCGTCCAGCGTGATCCGGGGCGCGTCTTCGGCTACCTCCACGGGCTCAGGATGATCGCCGGTCAGATGCTCGATCTCGTGATGGAAGATGAGCGGCAAGCCGGTGATGCACAGAAGCAGCATGAAGGCTGTGCATATGAGGCTCGACCATTTGTGGACGAGATACCAGTTGCGGATCGATTTGGCCTTCATGGCTCGGGTTTCCTTCAGAACATAAATTCGAGGCCCGGGCGTCTCGTGACATTCATCCCCATACCCCTTGCACCACAGGATGCCGCTTTTTTGAAAATAATAATGCAAACAGCTCGCAAATACTTGGTGCGTTTGCAAGACAAAATCGCCGGTTTGATGCGGGAAGTTGAGGCGGGACGGGGGGCGGAGCGGACTGGGCTCGGCGATTAACCGCAGATGAATGGGTGTCTCATTATGGGTTCAAGCACCATAACCTAGTGTCCTGCTCGTGGGGGCGTTGGCGAGCGCACCCGCTTCTTCGGGTGCGTGGCCGCCGCCTGAAAGGAGCAGAGCTATGTGGATGCGTATAGCGTTTGTGCTCGCCGCCCTGCTGATCTGGGATATGGCGACAACGGCAGACGGACATTCAGCCCTCGAGAGAGCAGGGCGTCTGCTGATGAGTTTCGAGCCCGTTCGCGATCTCGTCGACTATGCGGAAGACGATCTCGTCGAGGATGTGAAGTCCTTGACCGCAGCCGTGTCGGGCGATGCGGCCGCCGTCATGGCCGCGCGAAGTCTCGCGGAGCAAGAGCGCGAGGCGCGACGCGAGCAACGGGAGAAGCGCCGCGCGGAACTGCGTCTCACGCAAGACGAAGTCGAAAAGATCGCCAAGGCTGTGACCGAGCTCTACCGCAAGGAAGAGAAGGATGCGGAAGAGGCGCAGCTACAGGCAAAACTTGCGCCTCCGAAGTCCGCGCCGGCGCCGGAACCCGAGACGGTCGAGAAGTCGGTCGCCTCGCTCGGGCCCGATCTTCTGAGTTCCATCGTGGAAGCATCGAAGAAGACGGGGGCCAACTCAGGTTACCTTCTTCATATCGCGCTTCGCGAAAGCGGGCTGGTTCTCGGTGCGCAGGCGCCGACTTCGTCGGCAACCGGCCCTTTCCAGTTCATCCAGGGCACCTGGTACCAGATGCTCGGAACCTATGGCGCCAAGCACGGACTTTCCGCAGAGGCGGCACTTCTGAAGAAGCGGGGCAGCAGATATGAACCCGTTTCCTCCGACGCGCGGATCGAAGTGCTCGCGCTCAGGACCGATCCATATGTCGCCGCGCTGATGGCGGGCGAGTTGACCATGGAAAACATGAGCACACTGGCCCGTCTTCTCGGCCGCTCCCCGGCGCATGGCGAGCTTTATGCCGCGCATGTCTTCGGGCCTGCGGGCGCCGTGAAGCTGGTCAAGACAAGGGAGACAGCCTCGGCGACCTCGGCCGCATCGATCCTGCCTTCGGCGGCGGCGGCGAACCGCTGGCTCTTCTATGACCGGGCTGGCAAGGCGCGCACGGTGGCCGCGCTCTTCGACGAGCTGAGCCGCTTCATGTCGACCAGTGAGGTCGCCACGGTCTGCAAAGCAGACCTGAACTTCCTTGGCGTTTAGCTGCCCAGGCGGCGGAAGAGTTCGTAAAGCGCAACCGCGGCAGCGTTCGAGACATTGAGGCTCTTCATTTCGCCGGCGGCAGGCAGCCGGGCCAGCAGGTCGCAATGTTCGCGGGTGAGACGGCGCAGCCCCGCACCTTCCGCCCCCAGAACCAACGCCACGCGGGGCGAGAGCTTCATCTCCGGGAGAGACATCTCGCCTTCGCCGTCGAGGCCGATAACCTCGAAACCGAGGCCCTTCAGTTCCTCGATGGCCCGGACAAGGTTCGTGACCTTGGCAATGCGCACCCGTTCGAGCCCTCCGGACGCCGCTTTGGCGAGGACGCCGCCGAGCGGCGGGCTGTTGCGATCAGTCGTGACAAGGGCGCCAGCGCCGAAAACGGCGGCGGAGCGGAGAATCGCTCCGAAATTATGAGGGTCCGTGACCTGGTCGAGCACGACGACGCGGTTCGTGCCCTCGCAGGCCTCGGTCACGTCGAGGTCGGGGAGGGGGGATGTCTTCAGGGCGATTCCCTGATGGACCGCGCCGGGCGGTAGAAGGGCGGCAATCTCCTCCGCCTCGCGGATTTCCGGCCTGAGGCCGCCGAAATCCGCCCCCTCACGGGCAAGTTCCGCTTCGGCATTGCGAGTGAGGAGCAGACGCTCGGCGAGCCGGTGCGGATTGGCAAGGGCTGCCAAAACCGCATGAAAACCATAGAGATAGGCATCGCCATGCGCCGCGCCGCTGCCGCGGGGGGCGCGCTTTTCCTGCTTATGGCGAAAGTTCCCCTCGCGGGAATCGCCGTCCCGGGGGCCTCGGTTCTGGAATTGTTTCGGTTGCTTGCGCCGGCTCATGCGCGCGCTTATATTGCGGCATCCGGGCTCTTGCAAACGCCCCCGAACAGTATGCCTTGCCGCAGAAATGGCTGGAGGCACGCTGCGGGGGTGTTCACGCTTTCTGGGGCCGGGATTTTAGTTGACACAAGGGCGGCAAACCTGAATAAAGCCGCGCGTGTCCGCGAGAGGCCAGCACGAGACAACATCCGCGAACTTATTGGGATTTCACAAGATTTGACATCGGACACGGAGGGGTGCCCGAGTGGCTAAAGGGGACGGACTGTAAATCCGTTGGCTATGCCTACGTTGGTTCGAATCCAACCCCCTCCACCATCAAGCGCAGGCAGCGCGAAACGAGCAGGCAGGACCGGAACGGATCCCAGGCGGGTGTAGCTCAATGGTAGAGCAACAGCCTTCCAAGCTGATGACGAGGGTTCGATTCCCTTCACCCGCTCCAGCCTTCGCCGCTCCGCCAGAACGGGCGAAAGCCCGAACCGAAGAAGAGGGCCGATGTCGCCGCCGCCCGAAAGGCAAGGCAGACGGGGCCGAGTGAACGAGACGAGACAACTGAAGGTAGCTAACGCCCATGGCCAAAGAGAAGTTTGAGCGG
>DLCG01000006.1:0-42178 GCA_002480495.1 Rhodobiaceae bacterium UBA7804
GGCGGCATCACGCAGCATATCGGCGCCTATCAGGTGACGCTCGGCTCCGGCGATCGCATCACCTTCCTGGATACGCCCGGCCACGCCGCCTTCACCTCCATGCGTGCCCGTGGCGCCAAGGTGACGGATATCGTCGTGCTTGTCGTTGCGGCCGATGACGGTGTCATGCCGCAGACCATCGAAGCCATCAATCATGCGAAGGCCGCGGGCGTTCCGATGATCGTCGCCATCAACAAGATGGACAAGCCGGAAGCCGATCCTTCGCGTGTGAAGAACGAACTGCTGCAGCATGAGGTCGTGGTCGAGGATTTCGGCGGCGACGTGATGGCGGTGGAAATTTCAGCGAAGAGCGGCATGGCGCTCGACAAGCTTGAGGAAGCGATCCTCCTGCAGGCCGAAGTGCTCGAACTGAAGGCCAATCCCGACCGTTCCGCCGAAGGCATCATTGTCGAGGCGAAACTCGACAAGGGGCGCGGTCCCGTCGGCACCGTGCTCATCGAGCGCGGCACACTGCATGTCGGCGACATCATCGTCGCGGGCACCGAGTGGGGCCGCGTGCGCGCCTTGATCAACGACCGTGGCGAGAACGTGCAGTCCGCCGGCCCCTCGCAGCCGGTCGAAGTGCTCGGTCTTGGCGGTGCGCCGGAAGCGGGCGACGTGATGAGCGTCGTTGAGAATGAGGCTCGCGCGAGAGAGATCACCGACTACCGCCAGCGCGTTCGCCGCGACAAGCGCGTCGGCACCGGCAACCGCACGTCGCTCGATCAGATGCTGTCCCAGCTCAAGGAGCAGGACAAGAAGGAGCTCCCGATCGTCGTCAAGGCCGACGTGCAGGGTTCGGCGGAAGCGATTGTGCAGGCGCTTGAGAAGCTCGGCACCGACGAAGTCACCGCGCGCGTCATTCATGTCGGCGTCGGCGGTGTCACCGAATCGGACGTTACGCTCGCTACTGCGTCCAATGCGCCGATCATCGGGTTCAATGTGCGCGCCAATACGCAGGCTCGTGAAGCCGCCCGTCAGGCTGGCGTCGAAATCCGCTATTATTCGGTCATCTACGATCTCGTGGACGACATCAAGGCAGCGCTCTCGGGCATGCTGTCGCCGGAACTGCGCGAAACCTTCCTGGGCAATGCCGAAATTCTCGAAGTGTTCAACATTTCGAAGGTTGGCAAGGTTTCCGGTTGCCGCGTTACCGAAGGCGTGGTCCGCCGTGGCTCGCATGTTCGCCTCATCCGCGACGATGTGGTGATCCACGAAGGCAAGCTTTCGACGCTCAAGCGCTTCAAGGATGAAGTGAAGGAAGTGCAGTCCGGTCAGGAATGCGGCATGGCCTTCGAGAATTACCAGGACATGCGCAAGGGCGACGTCATCGAATGCTTCGATGTCGAGGTGGTGAAGCGCAGCCTCGACTGATGTGAACTCCTGCGGCCCTCCCCGATGAGGGGAGGGCTCGCGGCGGGACGTGAAGCTGGGCGCCAGGCCAATGCAGAGAAGATCCGGAACCAACAAGGGCCGTCATGGCTCGAATGCGCCGAGCCAGCGGCAGCTGCGCGCGGGAGAACTCGTGCGCCGTGCGCTTTCGGACATTGTCTCGCGCGGTAACATCCGCGATCCGGAACTCGCCGACCGCAGCTTCTCCGTGACCGAAGTGCGCATGAGCCCGGACCTGCGCCATGCGACCTGCTTTGTTGCGCCGCTCGGCCATGGCGATGCGGAAGCACTCGCAGCCGCGCTCACCCGGGTCCGCACCTTCCTTCGGGGCCAGCTTTCGAAGGAAGTCACTTTCAAATTCATGCCGGATCTGACCTTCGAGCCGGACACCTCCTTCGATAATGCCGAGGCGATCGACCGCCTGCTTCATTCTCCCGAAGTCTCCCGCGATCTCTCGCACGACGACGAGGAGTAGGGAGATGGGGCGGCGGAAGAAGGGTGAGGCGATCTCGGGTTGGGTCGTCGTCGACAAGCCTTTGGGCCCAACCTCCTCGGATGTTGTGAATCGCATCCGCCGCGCCTTCAACGCGCAGAAGGCGGGCCATGCCGGCACCCTCGATCCTCTGGCGACGGGCATTCTCCCCGTGGCGCTGGGCGAGGCGACGAAAACCGTCCCCTTCATGATCGACGCCACCAAATCCTACCGTTTCACCATGCGTTTCGGTGCCGAAACCACGACGGACGATGCCGAGGGCGAGGTCACGGTGGAGAGCCCCTGCCGCCCCACCGGCGCGGAAATTGAGGCGATCCTTGCCCGCTTCCAGGGACAGATTCAGCAGGTACCGCCCGCCTTTTCTGCGGTTAAGGTCGATGGCGAACGCGCCTATGCGCGGGCGCGGGCGGGCGAGGAAGTCGAACTCGCCCCCCGCACGGTCGAAATCCATGAAATTGCCCTGATCTCGCAGCCGGACGCGGCCCATGCCGAGCTCGAAATCTCTTGCAGCAAAGGGACTTACGTCCGTTCGCTGGCCCGCGATATCGGCCGGGCGCTCGGTGCCGCCGCCCATGTCTCGGCTCTAAGGCGGACCCGTCACGGTCCTTTCACCGAGAAAGCGGCAATTCCGCTGGATAAACTCTGCGCCTTGGGCCATATTGCGCCCGCTTCCGGACCCATGGTCCATCTGCTTCCGCTCGAGACCGCGCTGGACGACATCCCGGCGCTGGCCGTGAGCGGGGACGATGCGGCCAGATTGAGAAGGGGTCAGGGAGTTTTGTTGCGCGGGCGCGACGCACCCATCCTTTCCGGATCGGTTCTGGCGACCCATCGGGGAGACCCGGTGGCCCTCACCGAATACCGGCAGGGCGAGCTTCGTCCCGTGCGTGTTTTCAACCTCGCAAATTGAGGAGATGCCCGATGTCGATTACGCCGGAGCGCAAAGCTCAGCTGATCAAGGAATTTGCCGGCAAGGACGGCGACACCGGTTCTGCGGAAGTACAGGTCGCGATTCTTACCGAGCGCATCGTCAATCTTACCGAACACTTCAAAGGCCACGCGAAGGACAACCATTCGCGCCGCGGCCTGCTGAAGATGGTGAGCCAGCGCCGCAGCCTTCTCGACTATGTCAAGAAGAAGGACCAGGCGCGTTACGAAAAGCTGATCTCCCGTCTGGGGATCCGGCGGTAACAGGGGTGCTTATTGCCCCAGCGGTTCTGCTTTGCACGGCGCCTGCCCCGAGGTTCCTATTGAGCCTCACGGGCGGGCGTGCGTCTTTCGGGACCCTGTAAATAGAGACATTCGTCCGTCTACGGATGGACATCGTAGCTGGACCCGCCGCCCCTGTCTCGCGGTGCCGGGTTCCGGACCTCGGGGTCCGAGTGCATTCGGCGCAGTTACGATGGATCCGTCTTTCAGTCCGGCCGCGTCAGAAGCGGCAGAAAAGCGGCCGCCGCATGATGGTGGAAGAACGCATGGATAGCGGGGCCGCGGAACAGGAAACCGATATGTTTGAAATCACTCGCGAAGAAATCGAATGGGGCGGCCGTCCGCTCATCCTCGAAACGGGCAAGGTCGCCCGTCAGGCCGATGGTGCGGTGCTCGCAACCTATGGCGAGACGACGGTGCTGGCGACGGTCGTCGGCGAACGCTCGCCCAAGCCCGGCCTCGATTTCTTCCCCCTCACCGTGAACTATCAGGAAAAGACCTACGCCGCCGGCAAGATCCCGGGCGGGTTCTTCAAGCGCGAAGGCCGTCCGAGCGAAAAGGAAACGCTTGTCTCGCGTCTGATCGACCGTCCGATCCGCCCGCTCTTTGCCAAGGGCTTCAAGAACGAGACGCAGGTGATCGCGACCGTTCTTTCCCATGATATGGAGAACGATCCCGATATCGTCGCAATGGTTGCCGTTTCGGCTGCGCTCACGATCTCGGGCCTGCCCTTCCTCGGTCCGATCGGTGCCGCGCGCGTCGGCTATATCGATGGTGAGTACAAGCTCAACCCGATGATCGACGAGATGCCCGAAAGCGCGCTCGACCTCGTCGTTGCCGGCACCGCGGATGCCGTGATGATGGTGGAATCGGAGGCGAAGGAACTCTCCGAGGATGTCATGCTTGGCGCCGTCATGTTCGGCCATCGCGAGTTCCAGCCGGTGATCGACATGATCATCCGCATGGCCGAGAAATGCGCGAAGGAGCCGCGTGCGGTCGAGGCGAAGGACAACTCCGCTCTCGTCGCCAAGGTTCGCGAACTCGCTGAAAGCGATCTGCGGGCCGCATACCAGATCAAGGAAAAGGCGAAGCGCTACGAAGCGGTTGCCCGGGCGAAGGACAAGGTCAAGGCCGCGCTCTGCAATCCGGAAGACGAGAACGCTGTGCCCGAAAACGAAGTGGGCGGCGTCTTCAAGGAAATCGAGAGCGATATCGTTCGCAACTCGATCCTCGATACCAAGAAGCGCATCGACGGCCGCGACCTTGAAACGGTCCGTCCGATCGTGTCGGAAGTGGGCGTCCTTCCGCGTACGCATGGTTCCGCCCTCTTCACCCGCGGCGAGACGCAGGCCCTTGTGGTCGCGACGCTCGGCACGGGCGATGACGAGCAATTCATCGACGCGCTGGAGGGCACCTACAAGGAAAACTTCCTGCTGCACTACAACTTCCCGCCCTTCTCGGTGGGCGAGACGGGCCGCGTCGGCTTCACCGGCCGCCGCGAAATCGGTCACGGCAAGCTCGCCTGGCGCGCGCTGCGTGCGGTGCTTCCGCCCAAGACCGACTTCCCCTACACGCTGCGCCTCGTCTCGGAAATCACCGAGTCGAACGGCTCGTCCTCCATGGCGACCGTCTGCGGCTCCTCGCTCGCGATGATGGATGCGGGCGTGCCGCTGAAGCGCGCCGTGGCGGGCATCGCCATGGGCCTCATCCTTGAGGGCGACCGCTTTGCCGTCCTCTCGGACATTCTCGGCGACGAGGATCATCTCGGCGACATGGACTTCAAGGTCGCAGGCACGGAAGAAGGCGTCACCTCGCTCCAGATGGACATCAAGATCACCGGCATCAACGAGGCGATCATGAAGCAGGCCCTCGCTCAGGCGAAGGGCGGCCGCATGCATATCCTCGGCGAGATGGCGAAGGCCCTGGACACGGCACGCCCCGAAATGGGCGAGTACGCGCCGCGCATCGAGGTGATCACCGTTCCGACCGACAAGATCCGCGAAGTGATCGGCACCGGCGGCAAGGTCGTCCGCGAGATCGTGGAAAAGACCGGCGCCAAGGTCGACATCTCCGACGACGGCACGATCAAGGTGGCTTCTTCCGATGCCGCCTCGATCAAGGCCGCCATCGACTGGATCCGCGGCATCGTCGCAGAACCTGAAGTAGGTGCCATCTATGAAGGCACGGTCGTGAAGGTCGTCGATTTCGGCGCCTTCGTGAACTTCTTTGGCCCCCGCGACGGTCTCGTGCACATCTCGCAGATGGCGCCGAACCGCGTCGAAAAGGTCTCGGACATCTGCAACGAGGGCGACAAGGTCAAGGTGAAGCTTCTCGGCTTCGACGACCGCGGCAAGGTTCGCCTCTCGATGAAGCATGTGAACCAGGAAACGGGCGAAGAGATCGTCTACGAAAATGAGCCGGCCGAACAGCCCCGCGAGAAGCGCGAAGGCGGCGGTGGCCGCCGCAAGCAGCGCGATCGTGACTGATCGGTTGCCACAAAAAGGCTAGGATTGCGGGGTCAGCATCTGCTGGTCCCGTTTTCTTTTGGGAGAAACCCATGCGCTTCGCCGCTCTCGCTGCCCTTGCTTCCCTTGCCGTTTTCCCTGTGCTCGCCGGCGAGACAGCGCTCGACTGGCGCAGTCAGGCGACACCGCACGATCTCGACCGGCTCGAGCGTTACGAGGATGCGGTGACGAAAGGCATGATGGAGTCGCGCGTGGCGGGAGAGGAGCACGGCACCTATAACGAGCTCGTTTCCGTCATGGAGGAGGAGACGGTCGCGGCCGATCCGGAAGAGCTGAAGGGTCAGTGGAATTGCCGCACCATCAAGGCAGGCGGGCCCTTTGCAGGTTTCGTCGTCTATGGCCGGTTCCGCTGCGAGATCGTCGAGAAGAACGGCCGCCTCTTTTTCGAGAAGCTCTCGGGCTCGCAGCGCCAGTCCGGCTATCTCTATCCGCGCGACGAAAAGAGCTGGGTGCTGCTCGCCGCGCCGAATGAGGGACATTCCGGCCCGATCCGCGCCTACTCGGGGCCGGAGGGTGGCGTCACCGACCCGCAGCTGATCGACGAGCCCGCGGTTGTCTCTCTACTGAAGGACGGAAGGGCGCGCATCGTCTTCCCCTGGCCGGAGCTTGAGTCGACCTTCAATGTGCTTGAGATGACGAGGCGCTAGCGGTTGCCGTCTATCCCTCGCCGCCGCTCTCCATCTGCGCCTTGAGTTCGTTCTGCCGCGGAAGGCCGATAATGTTGTAGCCGCCATCTACGAAGTGGACTTCGCCGGAAACGCGCGCCGAGAGATCGGAGAGGAGGTAAAGCCCCGCGCCGCCGACATGGTCTAGCTCGATCGATTCCTTGATCGGCGCATGCGTCTTGTTCCACTTGAAGACGAAGCGCGCATCGCCCACGGCAGAGCCTGCGAGCGTCCTCATCGGGCCTGCCGAGATCGCGTTGACGCGAATGCCGTGACGCCCGAGATCGACCGCGAGGTAGCGAACGCTCGCCTCGAGCGCGGCCTTCGCCACGCCCATGACGTTGTAGTTCGGCATGACGCGCGTCGAGCCGCCATAGGTGAGCGTCACCATGGCGCCGCCCCGTGTCATCAGTTTCGCCGCCCGCCGCGCAACATCGGTAAAGGAGAAGCAGGAAATATCCATCGTGCGCAGGAAGTTTTCCCGCGTCGTGTCGACATATCGTCCCTTCAGTTCGTTCTTGTCGGAATGCGCGATGGCGTGAACCACGAAGTCCATCACGCCCCATTCCTTTTCGAGCCGTTCGAAGGCGGCGTCGAGGCTCGCGGGATCGGTTACGTCGCAGGGAAGCAGGATATTCGAACCGGCGGATTCGGCCAGCGGCTTCACCCGCCTCCCGAAACTTTCCCCCTGATAGGTGAAGGCAAGTTCCGCTCCATGCGCCGCGAGCGCGCGCGCAATACCCCAGGCGATCGAGTGATCGTTCGCCACACCCATGATGAGGCCGCGCTTGCCCTTCATGAGCGGTCCCGTAAGAACCAGCGTTTCCTCGCCCGTCTTTTCGCCACCAGAACCGTGCATGCGTCAGTCGTTCCCCAATTTGTCCGGCCACGTTTCCGGGTGGATCCCGGTCGCGTTCCCCAGGGCCAGGATCACCCGTTATAGCGTTGCAGCGCGAGCGTCGCGTTCGTGCCGCCAAAACCGAAGCTGTTCGAAATCGCGAGATTGATCTCGGCATTGTCGATCCGCTCGCGCACGATATTCGCGGCCGCGACTTCGGGATCGATCTCGTCGATATTCGCGCTCGCCGCGATGAAGCCGGACTGCATCATGAGGAGCGTGTAGATCGTTTCATGCACGCCGGCCGCGCCCTGCGCATGGCCCGTGAGGGACTTCGTCGCGCTGATCGGCGGCGTCTTGTCGCCGAAGACCTCCTGGATCGCCTTGATCTCGGGAATGTCGCCGACCGGCGTCGAGGTTGCGTGCGGATTGATGTAGTCGACGGGCTCCTTCACGTTCTCGAGCGCCATCTTCATGCAGCGGACCGCGCCTTCGCCCGACGGTGCCACCATGTCCGCGCCGTCTGCCGTCGCGCCATAGCCGACGATCTCGGCATAGATCTTGGCGCCGCGCGCCTTGGCATGTTCGAGTTCCTCGAGCACGAGAATGCCGCCGCCGCCAGTGATGACGAAACCGTCGCGGTCCTTGTCATAGGCGCGGCTTGCCTTTTCCGGCTGGTCATTGCGTTTGGAAGACATCGCGCCCATCGCGTCGAAAAGGACGGAGAGCGTCCAGTCGAGTTCCTCGCCGCCGCCGGCGAACATGATGTCCTGCTTGCCCCACTGGATCATCTCGGCCGCGTTGCCGATGCAGTTCGCGGAGGTCGAGCAGGCGGAACTGATCGAGTAGTTCACGCCCTTGGTCTTGAACCAGGTCGAGAGATTGGCCGAACAGGTCGACGACATCGCCTTCGGCACGGCGAAGGGGCCGACCTTCTTCGGGCCCTTTACAGGCTCCGTCCGCGCCGTGTCGGCTGCGGAAACGATCGCCTTGGTCGAGGGGCCGCCCGAGCCGACGATGAGGCCCGTGCGCGGATTGCTGACTTCCTTTTCCTCAAGGCCTGCATCCGCGATCGCCTGGTTCATCGCAATCCAGGCATAGGCCGCGCCGTCGCCCATGAAGCGCCGCGCGCGCCGGTCGACCGCCTCGTCGAGATCGATCTTGAGGCTGCCATGTACCTGGCTGCGAAAACCCATCTCGGCATAGACATCCGATTTGACGATTCCGGAGCGTCCTTCGCGCAGGCTCGCGGTGACCTCCTGCGCGTTGTTTCCGATGCTGGAGACGATACCCATGCCCGTGACGACCACTCGCCTCATGGCAGCCTCTCTTTCACTTCAGTCTGTTGGTCCTGCGTCGCGGTGCCTCGTTCAGGCGGGCTGCTGGTCTGCTCCGAACAGCCCCACCTTCATGTCGCTCACCGTGAAAGCGATCTCGCCATCCGCCTTGATGATGCCATCGGCCATGCCGAGCACCAGCTTGCGGTTGATGACACGCTTCAGGTTGATGACATATTCGAGCTTTTTAACGGCAGGCGTCACCATGGCGGAGAATTTCACTTCGCCCACGCCGAGCGCGCGGCCCTTGCCCTGTCCGCCGATCCAGCCAAGGAAGAAACCGAGAAGCTGCCACATGCCGTCAAGGCCGAGACAGCCCGGCATCACCGGGTCGCCCTCGAAATGGCAGCCGAAGAACCAGAGATCGGGTTTGATGTCGAACTCGGCGACGATCTGGCCCTTGCCGTGTTCGCCGCCCGTGTCGCTGATATGCGTGATGCGGTCGATCATCAGCATGGGAGGCAGCGGCAGTTGCGGATTTCCCGGGCCGAACATCCGGCCATGGCTGCACTCGAGCAGGTCTTCGTATGAGTATGCCGATTTCTGGTCCGCCATTACCGTCCGCTCAAATAGGGCCCTTGCGCATCGCGGTCTTCTTCGCCGCCTGGATTCGCTCCGGGCCGTCCCCAATCTGGGACGGCGGTGCCGTCCCGGTTTCCTCGCCTCATGGCTTGCTAGGCGCTTCGTAACACACCGCAGGGCTGCCGCAAACCCTTGGCATACGGGCATTTAGGCGCTGGAGCGGCCTTCCCGTGCCCTTGACAAACATGTGACCGGCACATTATTTATTGTTTGTAACGATTACAAACTGCAGGCTGTGTGCGTCTCCTTTCCTGATTGAGCGCACCGGTCTCCCCGGTACCAGAGGAACAGGCCCGTGACGCAGGAACGACCCTACGCACAGACACTCACCAGACTGCGGGAGGCCGGGTTGCGCCCGACCCGCCAGCGGCTGGCTTTGGGCCGTCTCCTGTTCGATGGCGGAGACCGTCACGTGACGGCCGAAGCGCTTCATGACGAGGCCCAGAAGGCCGGCGTAAGCGTTTCCTTGGCCACGGTCTACAATACGCTCCATCAGTTTACCGGCGCCGGACTCCTCCGCGAAGTCGTGGTCGACAGCTCGCGCACCTATTTCGACACCAATACCGACGACCACCATCACTTCTTCATCGAGAAGGATGGCGCCCTCATGGACATCGCAGGCCACGAGGTAACGATCGGCAGCTTGCCCGCCGCTCCCGAGGGTATGGATGTCGCCCGCGTGGATGTGATCGTGCGTCTTCAGGATCGCAGTCGCGACTGAGAATTCTTTGCAAGAACAATAAGTAAAAAGACTGTTTGGAGGTATTCCAAACTGTTGACCGTTCTCGCGAGCGGCCCTAGGATCATGCCCAACCTCCCGCTTCGGCCTCTCTCCGGGGCAGGCGGGACGGGCACCGGAAGGCTTTCGCGAGCCCCCGGTGCGGAGAGCTCCGGCAGGAGTTCCGCGCAAGCCGAAAGCCAGCGCAGCCTGCCGCCTCAGGGGGCTTTTCTTGGCCTCAGAAACGATCCGTCAAACACAATGGTGAGGAGCAGAACCATGCCATCGCTTACCGGTACAAAGACCTGGGAAAACCTCAAGGAGGCTTTCGCGGGCGAGAGCCAGGCCAACCGCCGTTACCTCTATTTCGCTCAGAAGGCCGACGTGGAGGGCTTCAACGACGTTGCCGCCGTTTTCCGTTCGACCGCCGAAGGCGAAACGGGCCACGCGCATGGCCATCTCGAATTCCTCGAGGAAGTCGGCGACCCGGCCACCGGCGAGCCCATCGGCGGCACCGACAAGAACCTCAAGGCCGCCATTGCGGGTGAGACGCACGAATACACCGACATGTATCCGGGCATGGCCCGCACGGCTCGCGAGGAAGGCTTCGACGAGATCGCCGACTGGTTCGAAACGCTCGCCAAGGCCGAAAAGAGCCATGCCGGCCGCTTCCAGAAGGCCCTGGACAGCCTGAACGGCTGATCTGCGATTGCTGCCGGAGCGGGGGCCTTTGGTCCCCGCTCCTTCTCTCTCTCGATAAGTCTACATCTTGCGCTGGGGACCTTAGCCGATGAGCAGCCCGAAAGAAGGCAGTACCGAAGCTCCGATTCGCCATCCGCTCGATTGGCACAATCCTGAATTCTACGATCTGGAAAAGCTCGATGAGGAGATGCGCCGCATCTTCGACATCTGCCACGGCTGCCGCCGCTGCTTCAATCTCTGCGACAGTTTCCCTCGCCTCTTCGATCTGATCGACGAAAGCCCGACCGGCGAACTCGACGAGGTGAAGTCCGAGGATTTCGGACCCGTCGTGGAAGCCTGTACGCTTTGCGACATGTGCTTCATGACGAAGTGCCCTTACGTGCCGCCGCACGAATTCAATCTCGATTTTCCCCATCTGATGCTCCGCTACCGCGCTGCCGAAGCGAAGGCGAAAGGCGGCTTTCCTTTCGTGCCGGGACAGCTCGCGCAGATGGACCGCAACGGATCGCTTGCCGCGCCCGTCGCGCCTCTCGCCAATTGGGGATCCGCGCGTGGCAACAAGCTGACGCGGCCCGCGCTCGAGGCCGTCGCGGGTATCGACCGCCGCGCCGAGCTGCCGAAGTTCCACGGCGAAACCTTTACCCGCCGTGCGAAGAAGCAGGACGCGAACGGAACCGTGAAACCGAAGGATGCGCCGGCGAAGGGCCGCAAGGCTGTTCTCTTCGCCACCTGCTTCGTGAACTACAACAATCCCAAGGTGGGTGAGGCCGCGCGTCTCGTTCTCGCGCATAACGGTGTCGAGACGGAGGTTGCCTATCCCGGCTGCTGCGGAATGCCTTTCCTGGAACAGGGCAACATCGAAAAGGTCGCTGCCCAGGCCGAGAAGGTTGCAAGGGACATGTGTGCCTGGATCGACAAGGGCTACGACATCATCACGCTGACGGCGTCCTGCGGCCTCATGTTCAAGTTCGAGTGGCCGCTCATCCTTCCGGAGAACGAGGATGTGAAAAGATTGTCGGCCGCAACGCGCGACATCGACGAATATGTCGTCGACATCGCGAAGAAGGAAGGCCTTGCGCCGGGGCTCAATCCGGTCGACGGCGGCGTGACGGCCCATCTTGCCTGCCATGCCCGTGCGCAGAACATGGGCGCGAAATCGGCCGAGATGATGCGTCTCATTCCGGAGCTGAAGCTCGATGTGGTCGAGCGTTGTTCCGGACACGGAGGGACCTTCGGTGTCATGAAGGAAACCTTCGACGTCGCCATGAAGGTTGGCAAGACAGCCTCGCGAAACGTCGCCAAGACAGGCAACAAATACGTGACTTCGGACTGTCCGCTTGCTGCGAAACATCTCGTTCATGAAATCGAGACGATGGACGAGCCTTCGCCGCCTTCGCCTTATCATCCGATCGAGATCATGGCTCGCGCCTGGGGGCTTGTTGAATAGGGGGCTCGTTTTCACGAAACTCTGGAGAAATGGTTGCAGAGATGGTTGCGATGAAAAAGGAAATCACCCCCGCCGATATTCTTCCCTATGAAGTCTATGCGAAGGAGCGCAAGCAGCGCCGCGCGGCGATAACGGAGATGAAGAAGAACCGCCGCGTCGAGGTTGGCCCCTACGCCACCTTCTATTTCGAGAACTACGACACGATGTTCCAGCAGATTCAGGAAATGCTGCACATCGAAAAAGGCGGCGAGGAACAGCTCGCCGACGAGCTTCACGCCTATAATCCGCTGATCCCGCAGGGCAGCGAACTGGTTGCCACCGTGATGTTCGAGATCAACGATCCCGTGCGCCGCGACCGGTTCCTGCGCTCGATCACCTGGGTCGAGAAGCATCTCTTCATCGATGTTGGAGGAGAGAAGGTCGCCGGGGAAGCGGAGACGGATGTCGAACGGACCAAGGCGGACGGCAAGACATCCTCCGTCCATTTCGTCCATTTCCGTTTCACGCCGGAACAGATCGCGAAGTTCCGCGATCCCGCGACCCAGGTCATGGTGGTCATCGCTCACGAGAACTATCACCACATGGCGGTGATGCAGCCTCAGGTCAAAGAGGCTCTCGCGAAGGACTTCGCCTGATCTATTCGAATTCCTCGCCGGGATAGACGCCCCAGAGCGCGTTCTGGGGCACCCACCCCTCATAGCCTTTCGCTTCGAGGCGGCACCAGTATGATCTGCAGGCCGTCACATGCGCGACGAGGCCCTTCTCGGCATAGGCGATGACGGGTGCTGCCTCGTCCGGTTCGGCTTGAAGGGCGAGCGGCGCTCCATCCTCCGCGGTGCGGTCGATGATCGCCGTGCGCTCGCCGTCGAGCATCGAGTGCCAGATCCATCCGCCGTCGCCTTCATGATCGCGGATGCGGCGCCAGTTGCTCGATTCCGCAATGACCTCCAGCGGGACGCCACTCTTGCGATAGACCCAGTCGATGGGGAAATCCGTTCCCGGCCCCCGGCGGACATTCGCCCGGCCCGACTTCAGGCTGACGAAACGAGGCACGGGAAGCCCGGTCGCCGATCCGGGCGTGCGTTCCGGCATCGCCGCCTGTGGTGACGCAAGCGCTTTCCCCGGTCCTCCCTCGCCCGCGCAAACGCCCGCAAGGCTCGCAAGAATGCCGAAGGAAAGCGCGGCGAAAACCCCTGCGCGCCTCCCCTTGCGTTTCGTCTTCGTCGATTGCTCCCGCATCTTTTCTTCTGCCCGCTGGCGCCCCGCCGGTTACCCGCTGGTTTGCGGCCTCCGTCCCCAACGTCGATCCGTTTCGCCCGCCCGTTACGGCCGACTCACGGGATTTTGCCAGAAAATGGCGCAAACAACCGGATAAAACCTGATAAGAAGGGGCACGATTGGACCCCCCATTCTAGCGGAACGCCGCCGGAGTAGTTTCATGACCGCCAGAAAGCCGATTGTCATCGTTACACGCAAACTGCCGGCGCCCATCGAGGCGCGCATGAGCGAGCTGTTCGATGTCCGGCTGAATGCCGACGATCATCCTTTCACTCAGGCCGAACTCGCGGATGCGCTGCGCGCCGCCGATGTGCTCGTGCCGACGGTCACCGACAGGATCGACGCGCGTCTTCTTTCGCAGGCGGGCGAGAACCTCCGCCTTATCGCGCAGTTCGGTACCGGCGTGGACAATATCGATGTGGAGACGGCGCGCCGCCGCGGCATTACGGTAACGAACACGCCGGGCGTGCTGACGGAAGATACGGCCGACATGACCATGGGCCTCATCCTCGCCGTGCCGCGCCGCCTGTCGGAAGGCGCGCGCTATCTTCGCGAGCATGAAGGACAATGGCCCGGCTGGTCGCCCACCTGGATGCTTGGCCGCCGCCTCACGGGCAAACGTCTCGGCATCATCGGCATGGGCCGCATCGGCCAGGCGGTGGCGCGCCGCGCGCGCCCCTTCGGTCTCGAAATCCATTATCACAACCGAAAGCCCGCCAATGCCGTCATCGAGCAAGAACTCGAGGCGCGCTTCTGGGAAAATCTCGACGACATGCTCCCCAAGGTAGACATCGTCTCGGTCAATTGCCCGCTGACGCCGCAGACTTTCCATCTGCTCGATACGCGGCGCCTGAAGCTCCTGAAACCGGAAGCCTATATCGTCAATACGGCGCGCGGCGAGATCATCGACGAGAATGCTCTCGTCCGCGCGCTGGAGGCGAACGAACTCGCGGGTGCCGGACTCGACGTCTTCGAGCGCGAACCGGCGGTGAACCCGCGCCTTCTCAAGCTGCCCAATGTCGTCACTCTGCCGCATATGGGTTCCGCGACCATCGAAGGCCGCGTCGAAATGGGCGGCAAGGTCATCGTCAACATCAAGACCTTCATGGATGGCCACCGCCCACCCGACCGCGTCATCCCGGCGATCATGTAAGGCGTCGGCTCACGCCGCATGTACCGAAAGATCGCGGATGGTCGGGTTCTCGCCGGTCAGCGGGTTTTCGGGGTCCCATTTGAGCTTCACCGTCCGGAAGCGCGTATCGAGCGCGTCATATATGAGAATCCGTCCCGCAAGGCTTTCTCCCGCGCCGGTTATTTCCTTGATCACTTCCAGCGCCTGCAGCGATCCGACGACGCCGGTCAGCGCGCCCATCACGCCCGCCTCCTCGCAGGTCGGCACGGACCCTGGAGGCGGCGTCGCGCCCACGAAGTCCCTGTAGTTCGGCTTCGGCTTTCCGCCCTCATCCGTCTCGAAGGCGCGGAAGGTCGCGATCTGCCCCTCGAACTGGCCGACTGCGGCCGAGACTAGAGGCACCTTCGCGAAATAGCAGGCATCGTTGACCAGAAAGCGCGTCGCGAAATTGTCGCATCCATCCGCCACCACTTCATATTGCGACACGATCTTGAGCGCGTTTTCCGCCGTCAGTCTCTCCTTGTGCTGAACGATCTCGATATCGGGATTGATACGCAGCGCCGCCTCCGCTGCGCTCTCGGTCTTCGGCCTTCCGATGTCGGCGGTACCGTGAGCGATCTGCCGTTGCAGGTTCGAGAGCGACACCGTGTCGTCGTCGATGATGCCGATGGTGCCGACGCCCGCCGCCGCGAGATAGATCAGGCAGGGGGAGCCGAGCCCGCCCGCGCCGATGATGAGCACGCGCGCCTTCAGGAGTTTCTGCTGGCCGGGGCCGCCGATCTCCTTCAGTACGATATGCCGAGCATAGCGCTCCAGTTGTTCGTCGCTCAGTGCCATGTCCTTGTCATAGCACGGCCCGGTTGCGTCAGGCCATCGGCGGCAGCAGAACCACGCTCTGGCATGATCGGCCGATGCGGCCATAGGCGTCGAAGATTTCCGATTCCGTCATGCCCCGTCCGTCGCCGTGCCAGGCGCCGCGCTGCGCAACGCCGATCCATTCTCCCTTCGGCTGACGGGCGAGGTGGAATGAGAGATCGGCATTGGGCCAGCCGCCTGCATTGGGCTTCGCGCCTGCATCCGTCACCGTGAAAAGCGTCGATACGTCGGCAACAGCCATCGCGGCGGAAAAAGGCGTCGGTGCCGAATGGAAGCCACGCTTCAGCCGGAACCATTTCGCGCGCATGCCGTCCTCGTGCTGCGTGTCGCGAATGTCGACGAGATCGAGAAAGCCCTGATTGGTATTGCTCGCCTTGAAGAAAGCGGGCCGCTCCCATGCCGGAAACGTCTCCGGCTCGAAGACCTGTCTTTCCGGCGTTCCCGGCAGTCCTTCGATCGAAAGCGGTTGCTGGAAGCACGCGCTTGCCTTCGCCTGCAGCTTGCCGCCCGCCCATAGCTCATTCTCGATCACGGCGATGCGTCCCCCCTCGCGCACCGGCGTCATGCGGCTCGAAATCCCCTCAAGCGGCAGCGGGCGCAGGAGATAGAGGTTCGCCGAGACGAGCGCGCCCCAGCCTTTCTCCGCCGCCATCGTCTCCATCTCGCCAATGGAAAGCGCGGCCACCGCGCCGCCATGCATGCCCCCGAACGGGCCTTGCGCCTGCGGCGCCGCCTGCCAGATGTCGCCCTCGCGGCGGAAGATGGGAGAAAGATTTGTCGTCGCGTTCATCGTCTCACTCACTGATTGCTTCTTCCACGTCGCGCAGCCGGTCCTTGCCGAAATAGATGTCGCCATCGACGAAGAATGTCGGAATGCCGAAGGCGCCGCGATTGACGCTGTCTTCTGTATTTGCGACGAGCTTCGCCTTCACATCCGCATCCTGGATGCGCGCGAGGATATGCGCGCCGTCGATGCCGCCCTGATCGAGCGCGGATTTGATCACGTCGGGATCGTCCATCTTCAGCGATTGCTCCCACATGGCGGGCATCACCGCTTCGATATAGGCGTCGAGATTGCCGTCGATTTCCGCCGCCACCGCGCCGCGCATGATCTGCAGCGTGTTCACCGGGAAATGCGAGTTGAACTTGAACTTCGTCAGCCCGTGCTTCTTCACGAAGCGCTCGATTTCGAGGAACTGGTACTCGCCCTTGTTCCTGATCCCCTGGTTCGCGATCACCGGCGAGACATTGTTCGTTGCCTTGAAGATGCCGCCAAGCAGAACCGGCACATAGCGAAACTTCACGCCCGTACGCGCCTCGATCTCCGGCACAACCTTGTGCGCGAGATAGGCGTTCGGGCTGCCGAAGTCGAAATGAAACTCGACCTTCTTGCTCATCTGCTTGTTCCCTTGTTCAGAAGTTTTCCATCCATGGACGAAGATCGAGTTCATGCGTCCAGGCGTCGCGCGGCTGCGCGTGAAGCTGCCAATAGGCTTCGGCGATATGTTCGGGGTTGAGGATTCCGTCCTCATCCTTCAGCGCATAGCGCGACGGAAAATTGTCGCGGATGAAGGCCGTGTCGATCGCGCCGTCGATGATCGGATGCGCGACATGAATGCCCTTGGGGCCGAGTTCGCGCGCCATGCTCTGCGCCAGGGCCCTGAGCGCGAATTTCGCGCCCGCAAAGGCGGCAAAGCCCGAGCCGCCGCGAAGGCTCGCCGTCGCCCCGGTGAAGATCATCGTGCCCCGTCCCCGTGGCACCATCACGCGCGCCGCCTCGCGGCCGGTGAGAAAGCCCGCATAGGCCGCCATCTCCCAGACCTTGCGGTAGACGCGCTCCGTCATCTCGAGAATGGGGAAGTTCACATTCGCGCCGATATTGAAGACGAAGACCTCGACGGGCCCCACCTCGCGCTCGACCGTCTCAAAAAGCGAGACGACATCCTCTTCCTTGCGCGCGTCGGAGCCGAAGCCGCGCGCCTCGCCGCCCGCGGCGCGGATCTCGTCGAGAAGCGGCGCAAGCTTCTCCTCGTTCCGGCGGGTCACGCAGGCGACATAGCCTTCCCTGGCGAAGCGTTTGGCGACGGCGCCGCCCGTGGCGTCGCCTGCGCCAATGATGACGGCAGCTTTCTTCTCGCTCATGGCGCGCTCCTCCGCTCCGGCGCTAAAGTTCTTTTTCGGAACCCATCTTTTTACAATGGGTTCCGAAAGAGAACCTGTCAAGCTATACTCCTGTAAAAGGAGGCGCCATGCGCTGGGAAGAACTGGATCGCGAACCCTGCTCGCTCGCCCGCTCGCTCTCCATCGTCGGCGACCGATGGACGCTCTTGGTGCTGCGCGAATGTTTCCTGCGTGTGCGCCGCTTCGAGGAATTCGAGCAGCGGCTCGGCATCGCCCGCCATGTGCTGGCGGACCGGCTGAAAAAGCTGACGGATGCGGGTGTGCTTCGCAAGGAGCCCTATCAGGAGCGGCCGCGCCGCGAGGAATATCGCCTGACGGAAAAGGGGCTCGACCTCTATCCCGTCATGCTCGCCCTGCTCGACTGGGGCGACAAGTGGATGTCGGGGCCCGAAGGTCCGCCGCTTCTGCGCCGCCACAAGGTTTGCGGCCATGTCACCCATGCGGTGCATACCTGTTCGGAATGCGGCGAGGAGCTGAAGGCCCGCGACATGACGGTCGAGCTGGGCCCCGGCGCGCCCGCCGCCATGAAGGCGGCAGGCGGCAAGGCCGAGTAATCAGAGACCGTCGAAGAGGGCGGTCGAGAGATAGCGTTCCGCGAAGGACGGGATGATCGCGACGATCGTCTTGCCCTTCATTTCCGGCCGGCAGCCGACTTCGAGCGCCACGGCAATCGCCGCGCCCGACGAGATCCCGCAAGGAATGCCCTCCATGCGCGCCGCTTTCCGCGCGTGTTCGAAGGCCGTCTCGTTGCCGATGGTCACGATCTCGTCGATCAGCGACTTGTCGAGATTGCCCGGCGCAAAGCCCGCGCCGATACCCTGGATCATGTGCGGGCCGGGCTGGCCGCCGGAAAGCACGGGGCTGTCTTCCGGTTCGACCGCAATCATCTTGAGGCCGGGTTTGCGCTTCTTCAGCACCGAGCCGACGCCGGTGAAGGTGCCCGCCGTGCCGATGCCGGAGATGACGGCATCGACCTTGCCGTCCGTGTCGTTCCAGATTTCCTCCGCGGTCGTGGTGCGATGGATTTCCGGGTTCGCCGGATTGTCGAATTGCTGCGGCATGACGGAATTGGGATGCTGCGCCAGCAGCTCTTCCGCGCGCGCGATGGCGCCCTTCATGCCTTTTTCCTTCGGCGTGAGCTCGAGCTCCGCGCCAAGCAGCGCCAGCATCTTGCGCCGTTCGAGCGACATGCTCTCCGGCATGCAGAGAATGAGGCGATAGCCCTTCGCCGCGCAGACAAAGGCGAGCGCGATGCCGGTATTGCCGGATGTCGGCTCGATGATCACCGTGTTGTCGGTGATCTTGCCCTGCTTCTCCAGCGCCTCGATCATGGCGACGCCGATGCGGTCCTTCACGCTCGCAAGCGGATTGAAGAATTCGAGCTTGAGGTAGATGTCGGCGACGGCGCCGGCCTCCTTCGCCATGCGATTGAGCCGCACCAGCGGCGTATCGCCGATCGTCTCGGTGATGCTGTTATAGACGCGCCCGCGACCTGGCTTCTTGTCTGTCATTTGGGCCTCCCGGACCTGGTTTGTCGCCCGCGCCTGTCGCGCGGAACTCTCGGACTCAGATAATGAAGTCGGCGGTCGGTTTCGAGTTGCCGACACCCGCTTCTTCCGCCTTTCGGCAAAGATCCTCGATGGTGATGCCGTCGAGCTTCGCCATGAGTTCGCTCTGCACCTCCTGCCAGAGCGGCGCAATGACGCGCTCGCCGAGTTCGGAGGGCTGGGCAGTCGCCGGCTCGTCGGATGCTTCCATCGCCCCGACCACGCGCACCACTTCGCCCACCGCGATGCGCCGCCGCTCGCGCGCCAGCGTATAGCCGCCGCGAGGGCCCCGCACGCCCTTCAGAATGCCTGCATGGACGAGTTGCTGCATCACCTGTTCGAGATAGCGCTGGGGAATGCCCTGCCGCTTGGTGATCTCCTTGGATTGCACGGGGTCCGGCCGCGCATTGATCGCGACATCGACCACGGCTTCGAGCGCAAGCCAGGTTTTCTTGGAAAGTCTCAGCATCTCTCGCTCACCCCTTCGTTCCCGTGGAGCCGAAGCCCCCCGCGCCACGCGCCGTTTCGTCCAGCGCCGCGACTTCGCGCAGCCGCGCCTGCGTCACCGGCGCGATCACCATCTGCGCGATGCGCGTGCCTCGCTCGATGGTGAAAGCCTCCTGGCCCAGATTGACGAGGATCACCTTCACTTCGCCGCGATAATCGCAATCGACCGTTCCCGGCGAATTGAGCACAGTGACGCCGTTCTTCGCGGCGAGGCCGGAGCGTGGACGCACCTGCGCCTCGAAGCCCTGCGGCAGCGCAATGGCAAGCCCCGTCGGCACAATGGCGCGCGCGCCCGGCTGAAGCACCATCGGTTCGCCCTCCGGCACCGCCGCGATCAGGTCCATGCCCGCCGCGCCTTCGGTTTCGTAGCGGGGCAGGGGAAGTCCCTGGGCATGCGGCAATCGCTGCACCTTCACATCGACAAGCGGATTCATTCGGCAGCCCTTGCATTGGAGAAATGTTCGGCGATGCGCCGCGCGAGACGTTCGGCCACCGCCTGCTTCGGCAGAAGCGGCCAGTCCTCCTGCCCCTCGCGCGTGATGAGATGCACCGTGTTGAGGTCGCCGCCCATCACGCCCGTTGCGGGCGAGACGTCGTTGGCGACGATCCAGTCGCAACCCTTGCGCTGGCGCTTCGATGTGGCGTGTTCGACGACCTTCTCCGTCTCCGCCGCGAAGCCGACGACCAGCGAAGGCCGCTTCTCCTTCATCTGCGACAGCGTCGCGAGAATGTCGGGATTTTCGACCAGCGTCAGCGCGGGCGCCTGTTCGCCCGGCGTCTTCTTCAGCTTCTGTTCCGCATCGCTCGCGACGCGCCAGTCGGCGACGGCGGCGGCGCAGATTGCGATGTCGGCGGGAAGGGCGCTTTCGCAGGCCGCGAGCATTTCGCGTGCCGTCTCCACGCGCTTCACCGTGACGCCGGGCGGATTGGGCAGGTTGGTCGGGCCGGACACGAGAATTGTCTCCGCGCCGAGCCGCGCCACGGCCTGCGCGATGGCATAGCCCTGCTTGCCGGATGAGCGGTTCGCGAGATAGCGCACCGGATCGATCGGCTCATGCGTCGGCCCGGAGGTGACGAGCACCCGCTTGCCTTTCAGAGGGCCGCCGCCCGGATAGGCGAGTTCGTTGAAATGGCTCTCGATGGCCGCGAGAATTTCCGCAGGCTCCGCCATGCGCCCGGGCCCGTACTCGCCGCAGGCCATGTCGCCTTCATTGGGGCCGACGAAACCGACGCCGTCCGCCATCAGCGTTTCGAAGTTTCGCTGCGTGGCGGGCTGCGTCCACATGCGCACATTCATCGCGGGCGCGATCAGCACCTTCTTGTCGGTCGCAAGAAGTGCCGTGCTGGCAAGGTCGTTCGCCAGACCATTCGCCATCTTCGCCATGAGATCTGCGGTGGCGGGCGCGACGACGAGAAGATCCGCATCGCGTGACAGCTCGATATGCCCCATCTCCGCCTCGTCGGTCAGGCTGAAGAGGTCGGTATAGACCTTGTCGCCCGTCAGGCTCGAAACCGAGAGCGGCGTCACGAATTGCTGCGCGGCCTCGGTCAGGATCGCGCGCACGCTCGCGCCGCGCTCCTTGAGCCGCCGGATCAGCTCCAGGCACTTGTAGGCCGCAATTCCCCCGCCCACGATCAGCAGCACGCGCCGTCCGTTCAGAATGCTCTCTGCCAATCTCTTCTCCCATCGGCGAAGCGGCCCGGGATTTTTTGCCGCCATTCGAGTGAAAAATATAAATATTCACGCGGACGATTTGTAGATCAAATCGAGATCAATGGAAATAGAGGGGATTCGAAGAAAAAACTGTTTTATTACAACAGGTTGGCTATTAGAAGCGCTCCCAGCGCCCCGATGGCGAGCCAGATGAGAGGCGAGCCCCGCCCTCGTCTTTCCTGTGCATTGGCGATCCGCTCGGCGGAGGTGGGGTGAATGCGCACCCCTTCCTCGTCCACGCTTTCGGCGAGGAGCCGCGCTGTGCGTTCCGCCCGGTCGAGCACTTCCGGCAGGTGGCTCATCATGCGGCCAAGCTGCATGGCGCCTGCGGCCGCTTCCTCGATCCGCGCTTCCGGCCCCATCTTTTCCACCATCCAGGCCTTCAGCACCGGTTCCGCGCTTTCCCAGATATTGTGCTCGGGGTCGAAATCCCGCGCGACGCCTTCCACCACGACCATCGTCTTCTGCAGCAGGATAAGTTCCGGCCGCGTCCGCATGTCGAACTGTTCCGTCACCTGGAAGAGTTGCGCGAGGAGCTTGCCCATCGACACCTCGCTCGCCGGCCGCCCGAAGATCGGCTCGGCGACGGAGCGCAGCGCCTGCGCGAAGGCATATTTGCTCTTCGTCGCGGGCACATAGCCTGCCTCGAAATGGATTTCCGCCACGCGCACATAGTCGCGCATGATCAGCCCGTAGAGAATTTCCGCCATGAAACGGCGTTCATTGGGTCCGATCCGCCCCATGATGCCGAAATCGACGGCGACGAGATTGCCGTCTGCATCGACGAACAGATTTCCCTGATGCATGTCGGCATGAAAAAAGCCGTCCCGCATCGCGTGAAGCAGGAAGGACTGGATCACCTGGCGGCCGAGCCGCTTCATGTCGTGGCCCGCGGCGACGAGCGCGGCGCGGTCGGAGGCCGGAATGCCCTCGATCCATTCCATCGTCATCACGCGCTTCGAGGTTCGCTCCCAGTCGATCTGCGGCACGCGAAAGCCTGCGTCCTTTGCGGTGTTCTCCGCCATCTCCGACATCGCCGCCGCTTCGAGGCGCAGATCCATCTCGAGCTTCACGCCGTCCGCCAGCGTCTGCACGATCTCCACGGGTCTCAGCCTTCTCGCGGGCGCATAGTTTCGCTCGATCGTTTCCGCCGCCCAGAAGAAGCTGTCGAGATCGTCGTTGAAGCGTCTCTCGATGCCGGGACGCAGCACCTTCACCGCGACATCGCGTCCTTCCGGATAGGTTTCGTCGGGCTGCGTCCTCGCGCGGTGAACCTGCGCGATGGAGGCCGCCGCGATGGGTTCGCTGAGAACGCTGAATGCTTGGTCGACCGGCTTGCCGATCCCTTCCTCGATGAGCCGCCGCGCCTCATCCATCGGGAAGGGCGGCAGCTTGTCCTGCAGCGAGGTAAGGTCGCCTGCGAGTTCGGGTCCGATGATGTCGGGCCGCGTCGCGAGAAACTGGCCGAGCTTGATATAGGCCGGGCCAAGCGCGGCAAGCGCCGTCGCAAGCCGCTCTCCCGCATCGCCGCTCGTATCTTCGCTGGTGCCTTCCCAGGGAAGCCGGATTTTCGCGAGCGGCATGAGCGCCAGCAGGATGCGCGGCATCTCCTCGCGCAGTTCGAGCGGAAAGAGCGCATCGTGTGTGCCGAGCACCCGTGCGGCGCGCGTCAGCCGCGCGAGGGAGCGGACGGTCCGCAGCATGTCAGAGCCGCCAGCCGGAATGGAGCGCCGCAACGCCGCCTGTCAGATTGCGATAGCTCACATTGCCGAAGCCCGCCTCCGCGATCATGCGCTTGAACTTTTCCTGATCCGGAAAGCGGCGAATGCTCTCGACGAGATACTGGTAGGGAGCGCCGTCTCCCGTCACCCATTTCCCCATCATCGGAATCGCCGAGAACGAATACTTGTCATAGACCTCGTCGATGAGCGGCACGGCGACATGGCTGAATTCGAGGCAGAGAAAGCGTCCGCCCGGCTTCAGCACGCGGTAGGCATCCTTCAGCGCCTGCTCGATATGCGTCACGTTCCTGATGCCGAAGGCGATCGTGTAGGCATCGAAGGAGCGGTCGGGAAAGGGAAGGTTCTCCGCATCGCCGCAGGCGAATTCGACGCGCCCCTCGAAGGCTTTCGCCTCCGCGCGCGTCTTGCCGACGCCCAGCATGTGCCGGTTGATGTCGCAGACCGTCACCTGCGCGCCCGCCCCGGCGCGTTCGAGAAAGCGGAAGGCGATGTCGCCCGTGCCGCCCGCCACATCGATCAGGTGGAAGGGCCGGGGCGATCGTGGCGGATTGAGCCAGTCTATCATCGCCTGCTTCCAGGCGCGGTGAAGACCGCCCGACATGAGGTCGTTCATCAGGTCGTAGCGGCTCGCCACCTGCTCGAACACGTCATGGACGAGCCCGGCCTTCTCGCTCTCCCTGACGGTGCGGAAGCCGAAATGCGTCTCGCCGCTCGCGCTCTCCGCGCCTCCGGCGGCCCCTGTCTTTTTCGCATCTGCGTTCATGCGGCGGACCATAAACCGTTTTACGGGCAGGCGGAACTGCCTGCCGCGGAAGGAAACGGCTGGAAAGGAAAGTGGTTCAGGCCACCCGGATTGGATCGTGGCGCGCAGCCGCGAGGGGCGCTAGTTTCATGCCCTGCCGAGGAATCGAGACAAAATGCCCGAACTGCCAGAAGTCGAAACCGTCCGCCGCGGCCTTGCGCCCGCGCTTGAAGGGCGGCGGATCGCGCATGTGACACAGCGCCGCCCCGATCTGCGCTTTCCGCTGCCCGAACGCTTCGCCGAGCGTCTTACGGGCCGCCGCATCTCCCGCCTCGACCGCCGCGCCAAATATATTCTCGTCCATATGGAACCGGCGCCGCCCGCGAGCGAGGAGGAAGTCCTCATCATGCATCTCGGCATGTCGGGCCGCTTCACGATCCACGGGCCCGAGGGCGCGCGCAGTCCCGGCCTCTTTCATCACGGCATGCCCGGCGCCGAGCGTCACGACCATATCGTCTTCGACATGGAGGACGGCACGCGCATCGTCTATGCCGATCACCGCCGCTTCGGCTTCATGGATCTCGTGCCAGGCGCCGGGCTTGAAGCGAGCCCGCATCTCGCCGCGCTCGGGCCGGAACCGCTCGGCAACGGCTTTTCCGCCGTCATTCTCGCCGAGCGCCTCAAGGGCCGCCGCACGCCCATCAAGGCCGCACTGCTCGATCAGCGCACCGTGGCGGGTCTCGGCAATATCTATGTCTGCGAGGCGCTCTGGCGGGCGGGCATCTCGCCTAACAGAAGCGCGGCTTCCGTAGCGGGACCGGTCAGAAGCGAGCGCCTCGCCGCCGCCATCCGCTCCGTTCTCACGGATGCGATCGCCGCGGGCGGCTCGACACTTCGCGACTACGCCCATACCGATGGCGAACTCGGCTATTTCCAGCACGCCTTCTCCGTCTATGACAGGGAAGGCCAAGCCTGTTCAAAGCCGGGCTGCGGCGGTACCGTGAAGCGCATCGTGCAGTCGGGGCGCTCGACTTTCTTTTGCCCCCAATGCCAGCGCTAGCGAGGAAGATGATGACGGGCAGCAGGGAAACGATCCGCCACCTGGTAGCGATCCGGGGCTTCGCCTTCGCGATTGGCCTGGCGCTTCTTTTCGCGCCTCATGGCGCGCGCGCGGCCGACACCTATCTCGATGCGGTCGAGGACATGCCGTTGATGGAAGGTCTCGCCGAAACGGGCGATGGCGGAATCGTCTTCGACAAGCCCTCCGGCCGCATCGTCAGGAGCGTCGCCGAGGGCGATGTCGCGCCTTCCGCCGTGCGCGCCTTCTACATCGAAACGCTGCCCCAGCTCGGCTGGACGCGCGCCGAACAATACGAGCTCATTGCCGGGTTGCTCATCTTCCGCCGCGAGGGCGAGCAGCTCGAAATCCAGATCGTCCCCGTTTCGGACAGTCACACCGAAGTCCGCTTTTCCATCGAACCCCTGTAGCGCCTGAATGCGCGGGGCCTTTTCGGCTCGCGCGGCGCTCGAAGAAACGACAAGCCTGCAAGAGGAGAAACGCATGGCCTACCAGAACATTCTGGTCGAGAAGAAAGGTGCCGTCGGCATCGTGACGTTGAACCGTCCGGATGCGCTCAACGCGCTCAACAAGGCGCTGATGGACGAGATGACCGCCGCGCTGGACGATTATGAGGCCGACGATGAAGTCCACTGCATCGTCATCACCGGCTCCGCCAAGGCCTTCGCCGCCGGCGCCGACATCAAGGAGATGCAGCCCAAGTCCTATATGGACGTCTACAAGGAAGACTTCATCACCGCGAACTGGGAGCGTCCCACGCGCTGCCGAAAGCCGGTCATCGCCGCTGTCGCGGGTTATGCGCTTGGCGGCGGCTGCGAACTCGCCATGATGTGCGACTTCATCATAGCCGCCGACACGGCGAAGTTCGGCCAGCCCGAGATCAAGCTCGGCGTCATGCCGGGCGCGGGCGGCACGCAGCGCCTCACGCGCTTCGTCGGCAAGTCGAAGGCGATGGAAATGTGCCTCACCGGCCGCATGATGGATGCCGAGGAGGCCGAGCGTTCGGGTCTCGTCAGCCGTGTCGTTCCCGCCGACAATCTCATGGAAGAGGTTCTGAAGACCGCCCAGACGATTGCCGAGATGTCGCTTCCGATCGCCATGATGACCAAGGAGAGCGTCAACCGCTCCTATGAAACGACCCTTTCGGAAGGCGTGCGCTTCGAACGCCGCCTCTTCCACTCCATGTTCGCCACCGAGGACCAGACGGAGGGCATGGCCGCTTTCGTCGAGAAACGGAAGCCCCAGTTCCGCAATCGTTAAGAAAACCCCGCAAAAAGGCCCTTTTGTCGCCTGTTGAGGGCCTTTTCCGCTGGTTGACGAAAGCCGGAGGGGCGCGTATAAACCGCGGCTTCAAGGGGACGGCGGGCGCGAAGAGCGCCTGCCGCCTTTTTCTAATAGAGATTTCCGCGGGCCGTTTCGAAACAACCGGTGACCGCGTCGAACGTAAGGTCCGAGAGCGATGGCGAATACGAAGTCCGCAAAGAAGGCGATCCGCAAGATCGCGGCGAAGACGGCAGTCAACCGCGACCGCCGCAGCCGCATGCGCAGCTTCGTCCGCAAGGTCGAGGAAGCGATCGCGAGCGGCAACAAGTCGGAGGCGGAAGCAGCGCTGCGCGCGGCCCAGCCCGAGATCATGCGTGCCGCGCAGAAGGGCGTGATCCACAAGAACACCGCCTCGCGCAAGGTGTCGCGTTTCGCGCAGCGCGTGAAAGCCCTTGCCTGACAGGCATTTCTCGCTTCTGCCCGATAAGTGAACATCGGGTGTGAGCGAGATCGAGAAAACGGAAAGCCCGCGTTTCGATAGCGCGGGCTTTTTGTTGCGTGCGTGACGGTTGCATTCTGTCTTCGCGTTGCAAACGCGATCGGCATGCATCGCGAAGCTGAAAATGGAAAGCGCTTTTGCGTGATGCACTTGCGCGTCGGCGTGTATGTTTGCGTTGCAATCGGCACAGCATGTTGCGTGCGCGCAGTGCGACACACCGGATAAAAAATTGTCACGAAGGTGATTCTTCCGCTTGCCTAGGCCAGCCCCTGCCGGTATGTTTAACAACCTCAGCGGTGGCGCTGAATACTGTGTTTTTCGAGTAAAATTTGAACGAATACAGTATTTATCTCCGCTGCTCGAAGAAAAAACCAAGTATCCAGACAGATCGTGAGTGACGAGCCGGGGTAATTCCGTTATGACCCCCCGTCGGACGGGTGCGTCTGGAGGCCGGGCTGGGGAGCCCGGCGCGGGTAGGGTTCGGGTGGTTCAAGCGGCGGGACTTTCATGTCGGGGAAATCGGAAAGCGATCTGATGCCGGCGATCCAGGGCGATCGCCCGGATGATTATGCGGGCGACGTCTCGCCGGAAGAGGCTTGGCGGGTTCTCTCCGCCCGTCCCGATGCGGTTCTGGTCGATGTCCGCACGCGCGCGGAATGGTCCTTTGTCGGCCTGCCGGATCTTTCCGGCGCAGGCAAGGAGCCGGTCCTGATGGAGTGGCAGCAATTCCCGACCATGGCGCAGAATGCGGGCTTCATGGCCGATCTTGCGGCGGCTCTCGGTCCGTCGCGGCGCGAGGCGCCGGTCTTCTTCCTGTGCCGCTCGGGCGCGCGCAGCAAGGCGGCGGCGATCGCGATGTCGAAATCGGGTTTCTCGAACTGCTTCAATGTGGCGGGCGGTTTCGAGGGGGATCTGGATGCGGAGCGCCATCGCGGCGGCCGCAATGGCTGGAAAGCGGCGGACCTTCCCTGGGTCCAGAGCTGAAGGCGGGTTAAGTCGGGCGCGGGGCGCTCAGCGGCGAGGCGGACGGGAAGGGCACGGTTCCCGTCATCTATGGGCTGAATCCGGTGCTTTTCGGGGCCGGAGTAATAAGAGGCATGACGTTTTGGACGAGGAAACCATGGTGCCATCCCCTGCAGAGCGGCGCAGGCAGGGCGTCTCCGAGATGCCGTCCTTTTCCAGGGCCGAGCGGAACGAGAGGGAGGTGGAAATGTCGTCCATGACCGTTGCCGATCAGTGGCGGCGTGTGCGCTCCCGCCTTCAGGCGGAGCTGGGCGAGGCGACTTTCAACAGCTGGTTCAAGCAGATCGATCTCGTCGGCGCCGATGAGGGCCGCGTCACGCTCTGCGTGCCTACGCGCTTCATCCGCAACTGGATCGCTTCGCATTACGCGGATCGTCTCGCCGAACTCTGGGCGGATGAGGATGCGAACTATGCGCGTGTCGATATCGCGGTCAGTGCGGAGCCGGTCCAGCCGCGCAAGGCGGGTGCGGAGGCCGCAGCCCGTGCCGATGCCGCGCCGTCCGGCGAGCCGCGTTCCGCCCAATCCACGGTTCAGTCCGCGCCGCAATCCGTGCCGCAGGGCTTCGAGGATGCGGGCGTCGGCGCGCCGCTCGATCCGCGTTTCACGTTTGACGCCTTCGTTGTCGGCAAGTCGAACGAACTCGCCCATGCCGCCGCGCGCCGCGTGGCCGAGGCGACGGATGTCACCTTCAATCCGCTCTTCCTCTATGGCGGTGTCGGCCTTGGCAAGACGCATCTCATGCATGCCATCGCCTGGGAGATCCGCAAGCGCCATCCCGAGCGGAAAGTGCTTTATCTCTCGGCCGAAAAGTTCATGTATCAATTCGTCCGTGCACTGCGTTTCAAGGACACGATGGCCTTCAAGCAGCAGTTCCGCTCGGTCGACGTGCTGATGATCGACGACGTGCAGTTCATCTCCGGCAAGGACTCGACGCAGGAAGAGTTCTTCCACACCTTCAATGCGCTGATCGATCACAACCGTCAGGTCATCATCTCGGCCGACCGTTCGCCCTCCGATCTTGATGGCATCGAGGAGCGCATCCGCTCGCGTCTCGGCTGGGGCCTTGCCGCCGACATTCATCCGACGGACTACGAACTGCGCCTCGGCATTCTTCAGGCGAAGGCCGACGAGATGATGCAGCGAAACGGTCCCGTCGCGATCCCCGGCGGCGTTCTCGAATTCCTGGCGCATCGTATCGTCTCGAACGTGCGCGAACTCGAAGGCGCGCTGAAGCGCGTCGTCGCCTATGCCTCGCTGGTCGGCCGCCCGATCACCACCGAGATGACGCAGGAAGTGCTGCGCGATCTCCTGCGCTCGAACGACCGCAAGATCACCATCGAGGAAATCCAGCGCCGCGTCGCCGAATACTACAACGTGCGCCTCGCCGACATGCTGTCGGCCCGCCGCGCCCGCGCCGTGGCTCGTCCGCGTCAGGTCGCCATGTATCTCTCGAAGCAGCTCACCACGCGCTCGCTGCCCGAGATCGGGCGCAAGTTCGGCGGCCGCGACCACACGACGGTGATCCACGCCGTCCGCAAGATCGACGAGCTTTGTCAGGTCGATTCCGGCATCGAGGAAGATGTCGATCTGCTCCGCCGGATGCTCGAAGGGGGCCACGGGCCGAACTGAGCCTTCTCTTCGTCCGGCACCCCGCCGGGCGGGCGGCAGGCCCCGGCAAGAAGCCTTGCGAATCAGGAGGTTAATCCCTCCCGAGGCGGGCCCGGATTCGCCCCCAATCCTGCTGAAAAACGTGCATCGCATTCGCGATCTGATATACTCGGTTCCGCGAATTCTGCGGAAATCCGGCCTTGGCCGGAACGCGCCCCAAGGAGGCCCGGACGGCCAAGTCCGCCGCCCCGTCCCGGGCGCGGAGCTCCGGCCCCCCTGTTCGCAGCGGTCCTTGAGAACGGCGCGTCTGAAAAGCCGCGCAATGCTCCCGGACACTCTGGAACTCGGGTTGGCAGGGCAGGTTTCCGCCATGCGAAAAGGCATCCGCGCGGGGCTCCGTCCCGCCGGGTGGATTGACCAGAGAGCCCAAACGGGGGGACCGAAGAGAGACCATGAAGATCACGATCGAACGGGGCGCGCTGCTCAAGTCTCTCAACCATGTGCAGTCGGTTGTCGAACGCCGCAACACCATTCCAATTCTCTCCAACGTCCTCATCAAGGCCGAGGACGGCCAGTTGAGCCTCACCGCCACCGATCTCGACATCGAGGTGGTGGAAGCGATCGACGCGGATGTGGCCCAGCCCGGCGCGACCACGGCCTCCGCGCACACGCTCTACGACATCGTGAGAAAGCTGCCGGAAGGCGCGCAGGTCGAGCTCTCGACCGGTGCCGATGAAGGCCGCCTCCAGCTCACCGCGGGCCGCTCGCGCTTCGCGCTGCAGTCGCTCCCGCAGGAAGATTTCCCGGTCATGGCCGCGGGGTCGCTCCCCCATCGCTTCGAGCTCCCCGCCGAAGCCATGCGCCGCCTGATCGACAAGACGCGCTTCGCGATCTCGACCGAAGAGACCCGCTACTACCTGAACGGCATCTATTTCCACGCCGTCGAGGGCGGCAAGCAGAAGGCGCTTCGCGCCGTCGCGACCGACGGTCACCGTCTCGCCCAGGTCGATCACGACCTGCCGGAAGGCGCGGCCGGCATGCCCGGCGTCATCGTGCCCCGCAAGACCGTGCTCGAACTGCAGAAGCTTCTCGAAGGCGATGCGGGCACGCTCTCCGTCGGCGTTTCGGAAACGAAGATCCGCTTCGAGTTCGGCGGCATCGTCCTCACCTCGAAGCTTATCGACGGCACCTTCCCGGATTATGGCCGCGTGATCCCGAGCGGAAACGACAAGGTGATGGAAGTGGACGGCAAGCGTTTCGCCGAAGCCGTGGACCGCGTCTCCACCATCTCCACCGAAAAGTCGCGCGCCGTGAAGCTCAACCTCGAAGAAGGCAAGCTCACGCTTTCGGTCACCAATCCGGATTCGGGCAGCGCCACGGAAGAACTTTCGGTGTCCTATTCGAGCCCCGCGCTCGAAATCGGTTTCAACGCCCGCTACCTGCTCGACATCACGGGCCAGCTCGATGGCGCGGAGGCGACCTTCGCCTTCGCCGATTCAGGATCGCCCACGCTTGTCCGCGACAGCGAGGATGCCATGGCGATCTATGTGCTGATGCCGATGCGGGTTTAAGCGTTTCCAGGCGGAAGCAGAGGATAGGGAGTGCCTCGAACGGGTGAGTTGCTTGCGGTCGACCGGCAATTCGAAACGCCGGAAGAATGCGGCGCCGTCATGACGGCGCCCGCCGCAGCCCCGCGTGTGAGCCTCAGCCGTCTCGTCGTCACGGACTTCCGCTCCTATGCGCGGGCCGAACTTCATCTGGATGGGCGTCCCGTCGTCCTCACGGGCGAGAATGGCGCGGGAAAGACGAACCTCCTCGAAGCCGTCTCGCTCCTGTCGCCCGGCCGCGGCATTCGCGGTGTGCCCTATGCCGAGATCGCGCGCGATGTGGGCGCGGGCGGCTGGGCCGTTGCCGCGACGCTCGAAACGGAAGATGGCGCGGTGAGGGTCGGCACGGGGATCGAGCCCGGCGCGGAAACCTCGCGCAGCCGTCAGGTCCGCGTCGATGGCGAACAGGCGGGCCCTTCCGCGCTCGCCGAACTTGTTTCCATGGTCTGGCTCACGCCCGCCATGGACAGGCTTTTCGTCGAAGGGGCGAGCGAGCGCCGCCGCTTCCTCGACCGGCTGGTGATGGGTTTCGACCCCGCGCATGGCACGCGCGCGGGCGCTTACGAGCGGGCCGTGCGCGAGCGCAACAGGCTGCTCGCCGACGAGGTCTTCGACGATGCCTGGCTCTCGGGCCTCGAGGGCCAGATGGCGGAACATGGCGTGGCGATCGCCGCCGCGCGCGCCGAAACGCTGGCGCGGCTTCGCGGCGCGCTCGATGCAGCGCAGGAAGGCCCCTTCCCGCGCGCCATCGTCGCCATCGAGGGAACGCTTGAGGAGGCGGTTGGCAATGAAGCTGCCGTGGATGTGGAAGACGCCTTCCGCGCGCGTCTGAAGGAAATGCGCGGGCGCGATGCGGGCGCGGGCCGCGCGCTCGACGGGCCGCACAGGAGCGATCTCCTCGTGCGCCACGCCGCGAAGGATCGCGAGGCGCGTCTCTGTTCGACGGGCGAGCAGAAGGCGCTTCTCATCGGCATGGTGCTCGCCAATGCGCGCCTCCTTGCCGCCAGGGGCCGTCCGCCTCTGCTCCTGCTCGACGAGATCGCGGCGCATCTCGACGAGGAGCGGCGCGCGGCGCTCTTTGACGAGATCGTCGGCCTGAACCTTCAGGCCTTCATGACGGGCACGGACCCGTCGCTGTTTCAGTCTCTCGGTGGGCGGGCGCAGAGCCTCGCCGTCGCCGCGGGCGAGATCACGCAGGTCGGCTGACCTGCAGGAAAGTTCTGAAGAAGGGAAGAGTGCGATGAGAAACGACAACGAAACGCCGGACGTCGAAGCGCTGAAGGGCCAGCTCTCGCCCTTCGTCGAGCATGGGCTCTTCAAGGCCCGCACCGTCCTCGTCACCGGCGAGGTGAATGACCGCCTCGCGCGTTCGGTCAGCGAGCGCCTTCTCGCCATGGCCGGCGAGAGCGACGATCCGATCACGGTCATCGTGTCGTCTCCCGGCGGCCATGTCGAATCCGGCGACATGATCCACGACATGATCAAGTTCATCAAACCGCGCGTGCGCGTTCTCGGCACGGGCTGGGTCGCGTCCGCCGGTGCGCTCATCTATGTCGCCGCGGACCGCGAGGATCGCTACTGTCTGCCCAATACGCGCTTCCTTCTCCATGAACCGCGCGGCGGCGTCGGCGGTTCGGCCACGGAAATCGACATCCAGGCGCGCGAGGTGCTGCGCATGCGCGAGCGCCTCAACAAGATCTTCGCGGACGCGACCGGCCAGCCGCTCGAAAAGATCGTCAAGGATACGAACCGCGACCACTGGATGAGCGCGGAAGAGGCGAAGGAATACGGCGTCGTCGGCAAGATCATCCGCTCGGCGGACGAAATCGTCTGATCCCTTTAGGGGAACGAACAGGAACCTTTGAGGAAGAGACCCATGTCCACACCCGCGGACGGAACACCGGAAGAATATGGCGCAGACGCGATCAAGGTCCTGAAGGGCCTCGACGCCGTGCGCAAGCGGCCGGGCATGTATATCGGCGACACGGATGACGGCTCCGGCCTTCATCACATGGTCTATGAAGTCGTCGACAATTCCATCGACGAGGCGCTCGCCGGTCATTGCGACGCGGTGAACGTCCGTCTGAACGCGGACGGTTCCTGCACCGTCATGGACAATGGCCGCGGCATTCCGGTCGAAATCCACAAGGGAGAGGGCGTCTCCGCCGCCGAGGTCATCATGACCCAGCTCCATGCGGGCGGTAAGTTCGACCAGAACTCCTACAAGGTCTCGGGCGGCCTTCACGGCGTCGGTGTTTCCGTCGTGAACGCGCTGTCGGACTGGCTGGAGCTTCGCATCTGGCGCGCGGGCAAGGAACACTACATGCGCTTCCAGCATGGCGTGCCCGATGCGCCGCTCGCCGTCGTCGGCGATGCGCCCATCGGCAAGGATGGCAGCCCCGTCTCCGGCACGGAGATCACCTTCCATCCCTCCGCCGAAACCTTCACGCAGACCGAGTTCGATTTCTCGACCCTCGAACACCGCCTGCGCGAGCTCGCCTTCCTCAATTCCGGCGTCCTCATCAAGCTCGCGGATCTGCGCGGCGTCGAGCCGAAGAATATCGACCTGCATTATGAAGGCGGCCTCGAAGCCTTCGTCCGCTTCCTCGACCGCACCAAGACGCCGCTGATTCAGGCGCCCATCGCCATCGGCGCGGAGCGCGACGGCATCACTGTCGAAGTCGCCATGTGGTGGAACGACAGCTACCACGAGAATGTGCTTTGCTTCACGAACAACATTCCCCAGCGCGACGGCGGCACGCATCTCGCGGGCTTTCGCGGCGCGCTCACCCGCGTCATCAACAGTTACGCGAATGAAAGCGGCATCGCGAAAAAGGAAAAGGTGAGCCTCACCGGCGATGACGCGCGCGAAGGTCTCACCTGCGTCCTTTCGGTGAAGGTGCCCGATCCGAAATTCTCCTCGCAGACGAAGGACAAGCTCGTCTCGTCCGAAGTCCGTCCCGTCGTCGAAAGCCTCGTGAACGATGCGCTTTCGACATGGCTGGAGGAACATCCCGCCGAAGCGCGCCAGATCGTCACCAAGGTCGTGGAAGCCGCCGCCGCGCGCGAGGCCGCCCGCAAGGCCCGCGAACTCACCCGCCGCAAGGGCGCGCTCGACGTATCGAGCCTGCCGGGCAAGCTCGCCGACTGCCAGGAGCGTGACCCCGCGAAATCCGAACTCTTCATCGTCGAGGGTGACTCGGCCGGCGGCTCCGCCAAGCAGGCGCGCGACCGTTCCAATCAGGCCGTGCTTCCGCTTCGCGGCAAGATTCTCAATGTCGAGCGCGCGCGCTTCGACAAGATGTTGTCGTCGAATGAAATCGGTACACTGATCACCGCGCTCGGCACGGGGATAGGCCGTGACGATTTCAACATCGACAAGCTGCGCTACCACAAGATCATCATCATGACGGACGCCGACGTCGACGGCGCCCACATCCGCACGCTGCTCCTCACCTTCTTCTACCGGCAGATGCCCGAGGTGATCGAGCGTGGCCATCTCTATATCGCGCAGCCGCCGCTCTACAAGGTGCGCCGCGGCTCGTCCGAAACCTACCTGAAGAACGAAAAGGCGCTTGGCGATTATCTCGTCGCCACCGGCCTCGAGGACATGGTGCTCACGCTCCATGACGGCTCGCAGCGCGCCGGGCCCGATCTCAGCGACATCGTGAACAAGGCGCGCGCCGTGCGCGCCGTGCTGGAGGGTCTTCCCGGCAAATATCCGCATTTCGTGGTCGAGCAGGCGGCAATTGCCGGCGCGCTCAATCCGAAGGCGCTGGCGGAAGAAACCCATGCGCAGGAAGCGGCCGCCTATGTCGCCCGCCGCCTCGACCTCCTGTCGGACGAGACGGAACGCGGCTGGAGCGGCGAGACGACGGAGGACGGCGGCCTGCGTTTCGCCCGCGAGGTGCGCGGCGTCCGCGAGGAGGTGCTGATCGACGGCCCGCTGATCGCATCCGCCGATGCGCGCCGCCTCGACAGCTATACGAGCCACCTTCAGGAAGTCTATGTGAAGGCCGCCACGCTTCGCCGCAAGGACGAGAGCCACATCATCCGCTCGCCGTCCCAGCTTCTGGAAGCCGTCATGGCGGCGGGCTCCAAGGGCAACACCATCCAGCGCTACAAGGGTCTCGGCGAGATGAACCCCGACCAGCTCTGGGAAACGACGCTCGACCGCGATGCCCGTTCGCTCCTCCAGGTGAAGATCCGCGAGCTCGACGAGGCGGACGATCTCTTCGTGAAGCTCATGGGCGATGTGGTGGAGCCGCGCCGCGATTTCATCCGCGACAACGCCCTCTCGGTCGCCAATCTGGACGTGTGACGCCGCCCCGTTCGTGTGAGTGGAAGAAAATTGAAGCCCCGTCTCTGTTCCGGCGCCTAAATGCCTGACAGGGCGGGGCTTTGACCAATCGTTAACAGCGCGTTAACCATCGCTGACTAGCTTCGGCACGGGGTGCCGCAACAGGCAGAGCGCGAGGCGTCGGGTCATGTCCCGCAAACCGGGCCGCACGGCGGACAAGGGGTCAGGAAGGCGCGGCATCCCGCAGGATGATGACGGCTGGACGGTCGTTCGCCGTCCGGGCCTCGGGCCGGTCCGCATCCGCGTCGGCGCGAACGAACCGCAAGAGCCCCCGGAAGAGCTTGAGGGCGGCCTCGACGATTGGGACGATGACGGCGACATGGGACGCTGGGACGACGACGACCGGGATCGCCGCATCGAGCCGACCTTTGGAAAGGGCGGCCCGCGCAAATCCACGCCCAAAAAATCCGTCTCGAAAAAGCCCGCGCCGAAAAGATCCGCGAAAAACAAGACAGGCGTGAAGCTCCGCTCCGCTTCCGGCGATGATCGCCCCGCGCCGCCGCGAGGATATCGTCCGAAAAAATCGCCGCGCTCCCGTTCGAAATCCGTGAGGAGGAAATCGGGCCGCACCATTCTCGGCCACATCGCCTATGGCGGCGCCGTCGCCGCGCTTTGGGGCGCCATCGCCTTTGGCGGCCTTCTCTTCTGGTACGGGCTCAACCTCCCGGACACCTCCGGCCTCTACAATGTCAGGCACACGCCCTCCGTCTCCATCGTCGCGATGAACGGAGAAGTGCTCAGCCATCGCGGCGACCTGATGAGCGGCTATGCCTCGCTCGCCGATCTCCCGCCCCATGTGCCGCAGGCCGTGCTCGCCACGGAGGACCAGCGCTTCTACTGGCATTTCGGCGTCGACCCCATCGGTCTTGCCCGCGCCATTGTCGTGAACTGGCGGGCCGGCGCCTATGTGCAGGGCGGCTCGACCATCACTCAGCAGCTTGCGAAGAATGTCTTTCTGGAGCCGGACCGCACCATCTCCCGCAAGATCGAGGAAATGGTCCTCGCCATCTGGCTGGAGCTTCGCTTCACCAAGGAAGAAATCCTGACGCTGTACCTCAACCGCGTCTATTTCGGCGGCGGCGCCTATGGTCTGGAGGCCGCCTCCGAGCGCTACTTCCGCAAGCCGGCCCGCGCCTTGACGCTGCCCGAGGCCGCGATGCTCGCAGGGCTCTTGAAGGCGCCGTCCCGCTATTCGCCGACCAACAATATCGACCTCGCGCGCGAGCGGGCGCGCATCGTGCTCCAGAACATGGTCAATGCGGGCTATATCAGCCAGGAAGAGGCGCATATGGCGAATGTCGCCCCCGCCTCGCTCGAAGGCTACACCGCAAGCGGCTCCATCAATTACTTCGTGGACTGGGTCGCCGAGGCGCTCCCCGATTATGCGGGCAAGCCCGACACCGATGTCAGCGTCATCACCACCATCGACCCCGCGCTTCAGCGCGAGGCCGAGCGCATCGTCGACGAAGTCCTCGGCAATGAAGGCGCGCCGTCCAATGTCTCGCAGGCCGCCCTCGTCGCCATGACGCCGGATGGTGCGGTGCGCGCCATGGTCGGCGGCCGCTCCTATGCGCTCTCCCAGTTCAATCGCGCCGTGCAGGCAAAGCGCCAGCCCGGCTCCGCCTTCAAGCCCATCGTCTATCTGACGGCGATGGAGCAGGGCCTCACGCCCGACACGCTGCGCATCGACCGCCCCGTGAATTACGGCGGCTGGACGCCGGAAAATTATTCGGACCGCTTCGAAGGCGAGATGACGCTCCGCACCGCGCTCGCGAAATCGGTGAACACGGTCGCCGTGCAGGTCGCGAAGGAAGTCGGCATCCGCAATGTCGTCTCGACGGCGCGCCGTCTCGGCCTGCAGGAAGACCTGCCGTCGAACCTTTCGCTCGCGCTCGGCTCCGGCAGCGCCAATCTTCTGGAGCTCACCGCGGCCTATGCCACCTTCGCGAATGGCGGTTATGGCGTCATCCCGCATGGCATCGAGGAAGTCCGCTCCGAGGCGGGCGAGGAGCTCTACCGCCGCCAGGGGTCCGGCATCGGCCGCGTCGCCGATCCCTTCGTCGTCGCCGAAATGAACAACATGCTGAAGGCGGTTATGGTCTATGGCACGGGGCGCAACGCGGCGCTGGGCGAGCGCCCGAGCGCGGGCAAGACCGGCACCAGCCAGGATTTCCGCGACGCCTGGTTCATCGGCTACACGGCGGATCTCGTCGTCGGCGTCTGGGTCGGCAATGACGATGGCAGCCCGATGAAGAAGGTGACGGGCGGCTCCATCCCCGCCCATATCTGGAAGGCCTTCATGGAGAACACGCAGGCCGGCGTTCCCGTCGCGCAACTGCCCGATGCGCCCGCCCCCGTCGAAACGGCTTCCGCGGCAGAGCCCGGACGTCCCGCCGCGCAGGGCGGCGGCGCCTATGAGTATGAATGGGAGGAGCCGGGCTTCTTCGAGCGCCTCTTCGGCATGGGTGGGTCGGGCGCGGAGCGTCCCGGCCTCCAGCCCGGCGGCCGCCGCTAAAAACAAGGTGAGCTGTTTTCTGGCTACCTGTTCCGCGTTGCTCGTCTGGATCACCCTCCCCCTGTGGGAGGGTCTAAAAATCCGCCAGGATTTTTAGGGGAGGGGTAAGCGAGAAAATCGGAGGGCGAGTCTTGGTGCCGAGGGCGGAGACCCCCTCCCCGAAAAATTCTTCGCGATGCTCGAATTTTCCGACCCTCCCCACTTTGGCGGCTTGTCCGCCAAGGCGAACAAAGATGTGGGAGGGTGATCTTCATCGCAATCTAATCTTCAATGGTTGGCTAAGCCTTCTTCCCTCTGCCGCTCATCGCGATGGCGAAGGCCGAAGCGCCGCCCGCCGCGATCACCGCCACCATGGGCATCGCGCTCGCCTCCGAGCCATATCCCACATAGACACCGGCAAGCGCGCCTGCCGCCGATTGCAGAAAGCCGAGCAGCGACGAGGCCGTGCCCGCAATGTCGGGAAAGGGCGTCAGCGCGCCGGCCATGGCCTGCGGCATGGTCGCGCCCATTGCAAAACCATAGATGACGACGGGCAGCGCGATCGCGAGCGCCGAGGGTGTCAGCATGAGCGCCGTCAGCATCAGCAATCCGCCAAGCGCCGCGCAGAAGCCGCCAAAGCGCAGCGTCCCGTCTATGCCGAGCTTGCGCACCAGCCTGCCGCCCGTGATCGAGCCTGCCACATAGCCGCCCGCCATCGCGCCGAATATGAGCCCATAGACGATGGGCGAAAGCCCGTAGATCCCCTGCATCACGAAGGACGAGCCGGACACGAAGGCGAAGAGCCCGCAAAAGGCGAGGCTCGCAATGGCAAGGTAGCGCAGGAAACGCCGGTCCATCAGCAGCCGCCGGTACGAACGCAGGATCGCGAGCGGTGCCGCGCTTTGCCGCCGCGCGGCGGGCAGCGTCTCCTCGAGATTGACGAGCGTCATGACGAGCAGCACCGCGCCGAAACCGCCCATGGCGATGAAGTTCGCCTTCCAGCCGTAAAGGTCCTGCACCACGCCGCCGAGCATCGGCGCGGCCGCCGGCACGAGCCCCATGATCGCCGCCATCTTCGCAAGCATCTGGCCTGCTTCCGGCCCTTCGAAGAGATCGCGCACGATGGCGCGCGCCAGCACAACGGAAGCGCCGCCGCCCACCGCCTGCAGGATGCGCGCAAGGATGAGCTGGTCGATGGTCGCAACGAAGAGCGAGGCGAAGCAGCCAGCCATGAAAAGCAGGAACCCGCCCATGAGAACCGGCCTTCGCCCGTAGCGGTCGGCGAGCGGCCCATAGAAAAGCTGCGACCCGGCAAAGGCGATGAGATGCGCGCTCAGCGTAAGCTGGACCGTGCCCGCATCCGCGTTGAAGTCGCGCCCGATATCGGGAAGCGAGGGCAGGTACATGTCGGTCGACAGCGGACCCACCGCCGTCAGCGCTGCAAGGAACACGGTAAAACCCGCCGTGCCCGGCGAAAGCTTCATCTGCCCGCGTGATTTCCGCGGGCGCCGCTCGCGAAAATGCCGACCGGGTCGGTGCCGAAGCGGTGCAGCCCCGGCCCGTTCGTTTCGAGCCAGCGCTTGGCGGGCTCGTAATTCGGGATCGCTTCCTCGACCAGCGCCCAGAAGCGCGGTCCGTGATTCATGTGGCGGATATGCGCGACCTCATGCGCCGCCACATAGTCGAGCACATAGGACGGCGCGAGAATGAGCCGCCAGGAAAAGGAGAGCGCGCGTGTCGGCGAGCACGAGCCCCAGCGGGTCGTCGTGTCGCGCACCGTGATGCGCGAGGGGCGCACGCCGAAGAGTTCGGCATAAAAGAGCGCGCGCTCGTTCAGCTCCTCGCGCGCCTTCATCTTCAGCCAGTCCGTCACGCGCCGCTGCACGAAGTCGGGATGGCCCGTCACCCGGATTTCGGGAAAGCTTCCCGTGTCCGCGCCGCGCACGCGCCAGACCGGCCCCTTGGCCAGCGCATCCTCGCGCCTGGCGCCCACATAGCGCACGACATGTTCCTTGCCGCGATAGGGAATATGCGCGCCATTCTTGAAGGGCACGGGCGGCGGCACCCTGTGCAGCCTCTCCGCGATCCACTCCCTCTGCTCCCGCGCAAAGAGCAGCGCCCGTCCCAGGCTTCGCTTCGACGGCGTGGTGACGAGCACCGACCCCGCCGCGAGATCGACGCGCACGATGACGCGCTTGGCGCGCGGGTTATGCTTCACGGTCACGGGCACGGTGCGCCCGTCGATCTGGAGATAGTCGAGATGGAGCGAAGCGGGTTTCACGGGTTTGTTCATATGCGGTCGAGCCCAGATCCCCTGTCCGGCCCGAGGGCCTTTGAGGGGGATGACGACGGTCCGGTCTTTCCTGTCCGAAGGCAAAAGAAGTAGGGTCGAATCATGTCAAGAATGCCACGATTCCATTTCGCTTTCGCGGTCGATGATCTCTCCGCCGCCAGAGATTTTTACGGTCGCCTGCTCGGCTGCCCCGAAGGCCGGTCCGATGCGCATTGGGTCGACTTCGATTTCCGCGGCCATCAGATTGTCGCCCATCTCGCCCCCCGGCGCGAGCGCCGCGATGCCGCAGCGCCTGAAGGGGCAGGCGAAGCCTCAAACCATGTCGATGGCGACGACGTGCCGGTTCCCCATTTCGGTCTCATTCTCGGCTGGGAGGAATGGCACGAACTGGCGGAGCGCCTTCGCGCCGAAGGCGTGCCGTTCGTCGTCGAACCTCACATCCGCTTCAAGGGAAAGCCCGGCGAACAGGCGACGATGTTCTTTCGCGATCCCTCGGGCAATGCCATCGAGATCAAGTCCTTCCAGGACGAGGCGCAGATCTTCGCGAAGTAGCGCCTGCCCGCAATGCGCCTTGATGTAGGCATGCACCGGGAAAGATCAACTGCCCGTGGGCATTCTTTCGTTCAAGACGACGAATGAGGGGGCCGCCGGGACCACCCTCCCCCTGTGGGAGGGTCTGAAAATCCGGACAGGATTTTCAGGGGAGGGGTAAGGGCGCTCCCGCGATGCAGGTGGTGTTTGGAAACCTTCTTTTCTAAGGGAGGTGGTCGCGTATGCTTGCGTTACCGGAGGGGGGACATGATAAAGCGTGCCGCTCAAATAGCCCGAGCATTGTGGGCTTCCATAGTGTCGATTTCGGCTCTTTTGGGCGCTGTCTATCTATATCCGGATGTTATCGGGCTGCCCGAAGCATACGGATTCCGCGGGTGGGCAGTCCCGCCCGCCTCGGCCACTCTCTTTGCGCTACTGCTTTTGGCTTCCGGATACATAACATGGATGGACGTTCGACCGTTTGCGCTTCGATGGATAGAAGGACGTAAGCGGCTTCCGTTAGAGGTCGTTTTCTTCAACGAAATAAACGAAGAGTCCAAGTACGGACCAAACAAACGCACGCCTCTTCTAATTCGAGAAGCCGGAGGTAAGAACGCTCTCATCCAAAGAATCGAATACTTGGTTGGGCTCCGCAACACGTTGTCGGACAGGACGATATATAATGCCGTTCTGATAGTTCATTTGGCAGGGCGTCCAGTGATCTTTATGGAGTCTGCCTTGCCTGTGGATGGATCTCCGGGACAGCGAAGTGCAAACATAGCTCCGGGACAGACCATCTACTTTCGATTAGGTGTGCGGCATCAAACCGAAACAATCAGTCCGACGTCCGTGATTAACATTTCATCAGCCGCGTTTGAGGAACTGAAGAAAAGAGCCGATTACGAGGGATTCACGTTGTATGGCAAAGAAAACGGAGGTGATGTAACCCTGCTGAGGAATGACCATCAGCCTTTGGAAATAGGAATTTACGGAGACGACATCCCTGCAAAGAAAGCGATGTTCGAGATCAACGCAAAGGATGTGCTGTCTGTAATTTATCTCGGGTTAGAAGACTTGTAGGCCTCGTTTCGATTCAGGCTGCGGTCAAACAAGCGACCCTGGGAGTATCAAGCACTACCGCTTCGCGTGACGGGCCATGAACTCGCGCACGCGCGGCGCGATCTCGCTCTTCCAGCGCGACCCGTTGAAGACGCCGTAATGCCCGACGCCCGGCTGCTCCCAATGGGTCTTCATCGCATCGGGAAGATTCTTGCAGAGCTTGTGCGCGGCCTTCGTCTGGCCGACGCCGGAAATATCGTCCTTCTCGCCTTCGACGGTCATCAGCGCGGTCCGGGTGATCGCCTCGGGCCGCACGGTGCGGCCGCGATGCGTGAACTCGCCTTTCGGCAGCGAGTGCTTCACGAATACCTCGTCCACCGTCTGCAGGTAGAACTCCGCCGTCATGTCCATGACCGAGAGATATTCGTCGTAGAACTCGCGGTGTTTCTCCGCCGAGTCGCCGTCGCCCTCGACCATGTGGTCGAAATAGTTCCAGTGCGCATCCATGTGCCGGTCGAGATTCATCGCCATGAAACCGGAAAGCTGCACGAAGCCGGGATAGACCCGGCGCATGAAGCCGCGATGCGGCCAGGGCACGGTCATCACGACATTGCGCTCGTACCATTCGGTGCCGCGCTCGGTTGCGAGCCGGTTCACCTCCGTCGGGCTTTCGCGCGTGTCGATCGGCCCGCCCAT
>DLCG01000006.1:42478-208784 GCA_002480495.1 Rhodobiaceae bacterium UBA7804
GCGTGTCGATCGGCCCGCCCATCAGCGTCATGCTGAGCGGCACGTAAGGATCGTCATTGTCGTGCATGACGGCCACCGCCGCGAAGACCGGGACCGAGGGCTGGCAGACGGCAAGAAGGTGCAGGTCCGGCCCGAGCTCGTGGCACATGTCGATCACGTAGTCGATATAGTCGTCGAGGTCGAAGGAGCCCTCGGTCAGCGGCACCGTGCGCGCATCGGCCCAGTCCGTGATGTAGACCTCGTTATGGGGAAGCATTGCCTCCACCGTGCCGCGCAGCAGCGTCGCGTAATGGCCCGAAAGCGGCGCGACGATGAGCAGCTTCTGCTGCGGCGCCACGCCCTTCATCGCGGAGGGCTCGCGCTCGAAATGGATGAGGTTGCAGAACGGGCGTTCCCAGACGATCCGTTCGGTCACGGGAACGGGCTTGCCGTTCACCTCCGTCTCGTGGAGGCCGAACTCCGGTTTGCCGTAGCGCCTGGTCGTCGACTCGAAAACGTCGATGGCGGCCGCCAGCGTCTTGTGCGTCATGCTTTCGGCGAAGGGATTGAGCGGGTGGCGCAGCGCCCAGAGGCTCACTTCCGCCGCCGCCCGGAAAGGTGCGATCGCGGCATGATTGAGTTCGTAGAAATGATACAGCACGCTCTACCTCGCTTCGGTCGGAGCCCGGGGCCTGTCGCCTCCGATGCCCTTTCCTCCCCCGCGCCTCATGTTGCGGCGCAACATGAAATGTAGGCTTCCCCCGCCGCCTCTCCAAGATATTTTTGAAATCATGGTTACGGAGAATTATGGGAAGCTTCGCGCGGCAGACGCGAAAACGTCACGAAACGGAAATCCGCTTCGTGACGTTTCGAGGACGTTTCGATGATGGTCACCCCGAAAAAGGGGTCACTTATCCCTCACCGCCGCAGAGCCGGGTCCATTCCTGGCGGGGCCGGCGGGCCGCCGCGCGGTTCGCACCCGAGATCAGCGCCTTGAAGGAGGCGGTGATGATATTCGGGTCGATACCGACGCCGAAGAGATCGCCCGCATGGTCCGGATCGGCCACCTCCATGAAGGCTACGGCCTTCGCGTCCGTGCCCGAGCCGATCGAGTGCTCCTCGTAATGGCGCAGCTCCACGCCGAGCTTCAGCGCGTTCATCGCCGCATCGATCGGGCCGTTGCCGAATCCCTCGAGCTGCTCCTCCTTGCCGAAACGGCGTATACGGATCTTTACGCCCTGCTTGCCGCCTTCGTCGAAAAGACTGTGCGAGACATACTCGATGGGCTCCTTGCGGGTGATGTATTCCTTCTCGAAGATCGCCCAGATGTCGGCGGCCCGCACTTCCTTGCCGCTGTCATCCGTCACGCGCTGAACGGCCTGGCTGAATTCCACCTGCAATCTCCGCGGCAGGCGGAGGTCATACTCCGTTTCGAGAAGATAGGAGACGCCGCCCTTGCCGGACTGGCTGTTCACGCGAATGATCGACTCATAGGTGCGCCCGACATCCTTCGGGTCGATCGGCAGATAGGGCACCTGCCAGATGTCGCCTTCCTTGTAGGCTGCGAGCCCTTTCTTGATCGCGTCCTGATGCGAGCCGGAAAACGCCGTGAAGACGAGGTCGCCCACATAAGGATGGCGCGGATGGATCGGCAGCTGCGTGCAATATTCCGCCGTGCGCGCGATCTCGTTGATCTGCGAGAAATCGAGACCCGGATCGATGCCCTGGCTGTAGAGGTTGAGCGCCAGCGTGACGAGATCGACATTGCCCGTGCGCTCGCCATTGCCGAAGAGGCAGCCTTCGACGCGATCCGCGCCCGCCATCACGGCAAGTTCCGCCGCCGCCACGGCCGTGCCGCGGTCATTATGCGGGTGTACGGACAATATAATGCCGTCGCGCCGTTCGAGGTTCCGGTGCATCCATTCGATCTGGTCGGCATAGATGTTCGGCGTTGCCATTTCGACCGTCGCGGGCAGGTTGATGACGACCTTGCGTTCCGGTCCGGCTTCCCAGATCTCGGTCACCGCATCGACCACTTCCTTGGCGAAGTCGAGCTCGGTGCCCGAAAACACTTCCGGACTGTACTGGAAGGTCCAGTTCGTCTCGGGCATGGTCGAGGCGATTTCCTTGATCTGGTGCGCGCTTTCCGTCGCAATCGCCTTCACGCCCTGCTTGCCTTGCTGGAACACGACCTCGCGGAAGTTCGGCGCCGTCGCGTTATAGACGTGAACGATGGCGTTCTTCGCGCCGCGCAGGCTCTCCATCGTGCGCGAAATGAGTTCGGGCCGCGCCTGCGTCAGCACCTCGATCTTCACGTCGTCGCCCGCATAGTCGCCCTCGACCAGCTTGCGGATGAAACCGAAATCCGTGTCGGAAGCCGACGGAAAGCCAGCTTCGATTTCCTTGAAGCCGATCTTCACGAGCATTTCGAACATGCGGAGTTTCCGTTCCGCGTTCATCGGCTCGAAAAGCGCCTGATTGCCGTCGCGCAGGTCGGTGCTCATCCAGATGGGCGGCTTCGTGATCGTCTTCTCCGGCCACTGCCGGTCATGCAGCGGCACCTGCGGGAAGGCGCGATATTTGACGGATGGATTCTTCAGCATTGGTCTGTCTCACACGTTCGGCGGAGCGATGCGCGGCATGGGGTCTTGTGGCCCCGTTGCGGCGCAGTTTGGATTCGGCAATGTCGGAAAGGGAATGTTTCTGCGCTCAGGCGCAGAGGAGCGCGCCCCGAAGAAGGGCGAGGTCGAGGCCAAGAGTGCGGCCCGGGGCGATATGCCGGTTGCGTTCCATGCGCGCGAACATAAGCCCCTCTCGCCAGACCGTCAAGACACGGACGAAGCGGACGAGCGGCAGGGAAATCCTTAATGGGACAGGACTTCTTACCTGCATGCACCGGCCATTCCGCCTTCACTCGATATAGCTCTCGATCATCTCGGCCATCTTGTCGGGCGGCGTCTGCGGCGGGAAGAGCTTGAGGTATTCGCCATCCGGTCCCATCAGGAAGACGATGGAAGAGTGATCCATCGTGTATTCGCTGGAGCTCTCGTCTTGTGCCTTGCGATAGAAGACGTGATAGGCCTTCGCCACATCCGCGATCTGTTCCGGCGTTCCGGTCAGGCCGACAAGGCGCGGATTGAAGAGTTTCACATATCGCGCCATCACCTCGGGCGTATCGCGTTCGGGATCGATGGTGATGAAGATCGGTTGCACCTTTTCCGCCCTGCCGCCCAGGCGATCGAGCGCTGCCGACATGACGCCAAGCTCCGTCGGGCAGACATCGGGGCAGAAGGTGAAGCCGAAATAGATCAGCATGTATTTGCCGCGAAAGGTCTCCTCGCTCACCGTTTCGCCGTCCTGGTTGATGAGGGTGAAGGGGCCGCCGACCCGCGCCTTGCCCGATGAGGCGGTCTCCTGCGCCTCCTCGCTCGCGCCGATCACGAGTTCGGATATCCACAATCCCGCCGCGATGGCGATCAGCACGCCGGCCACGAGAGCGATCAAGCCGTTGCGGGTCATGGTTTTCTCCCTGTTTACGCGAGGTTTTTCGCTGCCGCCGGGTTCTGCCCGAAAGGCGGGCGCGAACTCCCCGCATGGTCTATACTCCCCGGCGTTGGGGGAATACCGGCTTGGCGTCCGGCCCTCCTGTCTGTCTACCGTCAAACGAGCCCTGAGAAAATGTTTCGATTTCACGGCCCCCTTCGCGGCGACATTTTGACACGCGGGCACCGCCGCGCGATTTCCCTTGTCCTTGCGGCCCTGGGCGTTGCCCTCGTTACGGGCCTTACGCCTGTGCAGGCGATACAGCCGGGCGGCCCCGCGAACTATCTTGTCGATAACGACACCGTTCAGGCCGCGCGAACCGGCGACAACGAAACGCTCAAGGCCGATCTCATAAGGGGCGTTTCGCCCAATGAAAGCGGCAGCGACCGGATCCCGATGCTGCTGCTCGCTGTCGGCAACGGCCATCTCTCGACGGTGCAGTTGCTGCTCGAATATGGCGCGGACCCGGATCGCCGCGCGCCGGACGGCACCACGGCGCTCTCGATGGCGGCGTTGTCTGGCCGCGCGGACATCGCCGCCGCGCTTCTCGAGGCGGGCGCCGATCCCGACAAGCCCGGCGCGAACCGCGAAGTACCGCTTCTCATTGCGACGCGGGCGAACAATCCCGCCGTGGTCGAGAAGCTGATACAACATGGCGTCGACCTCTACGAAACCGACTTCACCGGCCGTTCCGCGCTCGATCTTGCCGAGGAAGGCCATCTGCGCGAGATCGCCGACCTTCTGCGCGACGCCGAAGCGCAGTAAGGCTTCGCGCCGGCGCGGGGCTTTCTCTTGTTGATGTTGGGATTCGCCCTATCTTTATGGCATCGACATTCGTACCCAAGGCGTAATGACAAACAGACGCGCATCACCGAAGAAGGCTGGCCCGGATGCCGGCGGCGCAGCTTCCGGCGGGGAAACCTCGGAACTATCGCGTCCCTGGCACCATTTGCCGGATGGAACCTTTCGAAATCCGAAGGGTTGCGCGAGCCGTGGGCAAGGCCGGATGAAGCATGCCGGTCCTTTCTTTCTCGAAATGCTGAAGATGGGCGCCCGCAAGGTCGAGGTGCCCGACGGTCATGTGGTGCCGCGGGCCGAGGCCGTTCTCGAACTGAATGCGCATGCTGAGCAATCCGAAGACTTCATCACCTGGCTCGGCCACGCCTCCTTCCTCATCCGGATTGGCGGCCTCACCGTTCTGACCGACCCCTATCTGACGACCTTTGCAGGCCCCGCCGGTCTCGGGCCGCGCCGCTATGTGAAGTCGGGTGTGCCGATCTCGGCATTGCCGAAAATCGATCTTCTCGTCGTCAGCCATAATCATTACGACCATCTGGACGAACGCGCGCTTGCGCGGCTGCCCAACAAGCATCTCATGACGGTTGTGGTGCCGCTCCGCCTCGCGCGCTTCTTCCGTGAGCGCGGTTTTCCGAACGTGATCGAACTCGACTGGCATGAGCGCCACGAGGTCAGGGGCGTCTCCGTCACCGCGCTGCCCGTCGTGCACTGGTCGCGCCGCTCCGGCTTCGACACCAATCGCACCCTCTGGGCAGGTTTCGCGCTGAAAAGCGACACTCACCATCTCTTCTTTGGCGGCGACAGCGGCTACGGTCCGATCTTCCGCGAGATCGGCGAAGCCTATGGTCCTTTCGATACGGCGCTGCTTGGCATCGGCGCTTATGAGCCTCGCGAAATGATGAAGGCGTCCCATGCGACGCCCGAGGAGGCGGTGCAGATGGGCCGCGATCTCAAGGCGCGCCGCATCGTCGGCATGCATTGGGGCACAGTGCTCCTCACCGTCGAGCCGCCCTTCGAGCCGCCGGAGCGTTTCGTCAAGGCGGCGGACGCACATGGCTATGAGCCGGAAAATACCTGGATCATGCGCATCGGCGAAACGCGCAAGCTGGCGGGTGTCTGGCCTTCCAACGCGTGAGCGGCGCCTTGATCGAGATCATGACGGCCAGCCCTTGACGCACTACACTCCGCTCGCAACAGGAGGCGGAGACGATTCCATGAGCATGATCGACGACCGGGTGGCCATGCGCTGGCTGCGCCGCAGCTTTCTCGCGGGGCGCATGCCGGGTGACCAGGGCGGACAGGTCCGGCTGCAGACGCTCGTCATCCTGCGCTGGCTCGCGATTGCGGGACAGCTGGTCGCCGTGCTCGTCGTGCATTTCGCCATGGGCTTTCCCTTGCCGCTCGGCCTCTGCCTCGCGGTCATTGCCGCCTCCGCATGGCTCAATGTCTTTCTCACGCTCCGCTACCGGTCTTCCACCCGCCTGCCCGACTGGCAGGCCGCGATCTATCTCGCCATCGATCTCGCGCAACTCGCCGTGTTGCTCTTTCTGACGGGCGGACTGAAAAACCCCTTCGCCCTTCTTTTCATGGCGCCGGTCACGATTTCGGCGACGACCCTCTCTCTCACGAGCACGGCTCTCCTGCTCGTTCAGGCCTTTTCCTATGTGACGCTGCTTGCATGGTTCCACATGCCGCTTCCCTGGCGGCCGGGAGAGACGCTGGACCTTCCCTCGCTCTATGTCACCGGACACTGGATCGCGCTGCTGCTCGGTCTTGGCTTCCTTGCGGCCTATGCCTGGCGCGTCTCGCAGGAATCGCGGCGAATGTCGGCTGCCTTGTCGGCGACGCAGCTTGTGCTTGCCCGCGCGCAGCGTCTCTCGGCGCTGGACGGTCTCGCCGCCGCGGCCGCGCATGAACTCGGCACGCCGCTCGGCACCATCTCCCTCGTCTCGAAGGAACTCATGCGCGGCAACATGAGCGAGGCGGAGATGAAGGAAGATCTCGCCCTCCTCAACAGTCAGGCCGAGCGCTGCAAGGATATTCTCTCGCGGCTCTCCAAGCGGCCCGACGGCACCGATGTCATCTATTCGCGCCTGCCGCTCCATGCGCTGCTCGACGAGGTCGTCGCCCCCCATCGCGACATGGATGTATCCTTCCGTATCGAGGTTCTGGCCGACGACGAGGAGGCCGGCGAGCCGGAAATCTGGCGCCGTCCCGAAATGCTCTATGGCCTCGGCAATTTCATCGAAAATGCCGCCGATTTTGCGCGTGAGGAGGTTCACGTCGCGGCGCATTACGGCAAGACGCATGTCGCCATCACTATCACCGATGACGGGCCCGGCTTTGCGCCGGACGTGCTTGAGAAACTCGGCGAGCCCTATGTGACGACGCGGCCGCGGCGCAAGAAGGCGAGCTCCGATCCCGAGGGCGGGCATGAGGGCATGGGGCTTGGCTTCTTCATCGGCAAGACGCTGCTGGAGCGCACGGGCGCCACCGTCGAAATCGGCAACCGCACAGACGGCAAGGCGGGTGCCCGGCTCGCCATGCACTGGCCCCGCCGCGCGATAGAGGCGGACCCCGCTTTTCCCACACCGGCCGAATAAGTGAGACGTGGCTTGGCTTTAGAGGGTCCTTCGGCCTAAAATTCCGGAAATCCGCAAGAGATTGGACGAAACGTGAGCAAGACCGACGATGCGCAGGGGGCCGAGGGCCCCGCAATTCCCGAAGACCGCACCCTGCTTTTGGTGGATGACGACGTGCCGTTCCTCACGCGCCTTGCCCGCGCGATGGAGGGCCGCGGCTTCGATGTCACGACGGCGAACACGGTGAAGGACGGCAAGGAACTTGCCCGTTCGAAAAAACCGGGCTTCGCTGTCGTCGACATGCGGCTCGAGGATGGAAACGGGCTCGACGTGGTTGCAGCGATCGAGGAGGCGCGGCCCGACGCGCGCATCGTGGTGCTGACGGGCTATGGCAACATCGCCACCGCCGTCACGGCGGTGAAACTCGGCGCCGTCGACTATCTGGCCAAGCCCTCCGATGCCGATGCCATTGAAGCTGCGCTTCTTGCGACGGGCGGCGACAAGGCCGATCCGCCGGAGAACCCGATGTCGGCGGATCGTGTACGCTGGGAACATATTCAACGTGTCTATGAACTCTGCGATCGCAACGTGTCCGAGACGGCGCGCCGCCTCAACATGCATCGCCGCACACTCCAGCGCATCCTGGCGAAACGCGCTCCGAAGTGATTTCGCTATCCGGGTTTTCGGTCGGGCCTAGCGCTTGCGCGCGAGGGCGAAAGTGTTGTGACTTTCCCCTTTTGCGCGGAATGCGGCGTCGAGTGTGAGAACCATATCGAAGACCCAGTCGTCTTCCGCCTTCATCTTCGGATAGACGCCCTTCAGCGCATGCGGAAAGATCGCGCCGCCCAGAGCCTTTATCTCCGCATCGGGAAAGAATTCCTTCAGAGCGGGCAGGATCGCCTCGCTATCCGCCGCTTCCGAAGGATCGCGAGCGATCATCTGATCCACTGTAAGCCGTCTTATCGATGGATTGGCCGGTCGGAGGTGAGCCGGAAGTGCAGCCCTGAAACGGTAAAGGCAGTCCAGCATGTCGTCGCCCCACTGCCAGTAGGTGGGGCCCGTGAACTCGTTCATCATCAAAACGCCGCTAGGCTTCAGAACCTCGCGGCTCCACTCAAGCGCGGCCCGCGCATCCATCATGTGATGCAGGGACGATGCCCAGTGAACAAGGTCATATGTGTCGCGCGGCGTATTCTCGAAAGCATCGCCAAGAATAAATGTCGCGCGTCCTTCAAGGCCATGCTCCTTGTATCTCGCCCTGGCGGTATCGAGCCGTTTGTCGGAAAGGTCATAGAGGTCGAAATGCTGGACGGTGCCGTTCTTCAGCAAGGCCTGCTCCTTGGTGGCTCGTCCGCATCCGACCGAAACGGCTCGTGCGAACGGTCCCAGCTCTCTGAGCCGTTTGTTCGCCCCCTGTGACACCGAGGGAAGAGGTTTGCCGCATATTTCCAGATTCATGTAGGCGCAATATTTCGGAACTTGCCACCAGCGAGTCTGGCTGGCCGCCGCATCTGCATTGGCGTTCCATTTTTCTGCGATGCGATTCTTGTTGTCGGCCATCGGATATCCATTCATCGAAGATAAAAATGCGTCTGCGCATCGCCGCTCGCCGGCTGAGTCAATCCGGTTCGAGAAAACGGTGCACGCGCCGCGCGGATACGCGCGCGGCATGAAGCGTGAGTTTCTTGCGTCTTGCGGGTGGAAGCGGTGTCGCTGGCCCCTCGCGGAGAATTTCCGCGCCATAGCGGTCTGCGACGACAAGGCCGACTTCCTCGGGAATGGCCTCGCGCGGGAACTCTGGCGGCACGGCGAAATAGAAACGGTCGCAGAAGTCGAGATACTCCTCCCACTTCGCGTCCGTCCTGTAGTCGGTAAGGCTCGATTTGATTTCAAGCACCAGGATTTCATTTTTCGGTCCGAGCGCGAGAATGTCGACGCGCCGTCCGGTCGCAAGCGTGAGTTCGGTAACGGGCGCATAACCCATCTGCGCAAGCAGCCTGCAGACGCCGCGCTGCACACCGGCCGCGGTAGCGGATTGACGCCCGTCGAAGAGGCGGAACTCGTCCATCTCCATATCGGGCATTTCGGGCAGCTCGTCTTTCGCCATGACGGAATCTAAGCCTCGATGCCCGCCTGCCGCAACGCCTCGTCGAGAAAGCTGACGCGGCGCATGCCCTCGCGGGGATGGCCGGCATTGCTGCCGATGGCGAGCGTACAGGCCGCGTTGACGGCGATGCTCATGCGAAAGCGCTGCATGTCGATCGTCCGGCCGGACACGGCGGTGTAGGAGCGGAAGATGGCGTCGCGGATCGGCCCCGGATTGTCGAAATGACGGAAGTCTTCTTCCGGCAGTCCGACGCCGGCTTCCGCCAGGTCGATGAAGGCCGGTCTTTCGCCGCGTGCGATGAGAATGTTCGAAAGGTTGAGGTCGCCATGAAGAAGAACGCGGTTTCCTTCTTCCGCCGCCCACATTTCCTTCAGTCTTTCGAGACGCGCTCGCGTCTGCGGATCGCTGATCCGCGCCAGTGCCTCGTCTATGCTGCGAATGCTTGGATTGCCGAGCCGCGATGCCTCTTCGGCATGCCGGGCTCCATCCTCGTGAAACCGCGCTATGGCCGCGCCGATCTCTTCGCCAAGCCTTTCGCGTTCTTCCGCCTTCAGCGCGTAGAGCCCACCCTCGTCGGCAGGACGCCCGGCAAGTTTCTCGATGCGGAGCCATCCCGTAAGCGGCGGCCCCGAGAAGCCATAGGCGTTTTCGAAACGTCCCGCATCCGCGAGGCGAGGCAGGCGCGGCGACGAGCGCTCGCCGTCGAGGAGACGCAGTGCCGCCGTCTCGCGGAAATGCTTGCTGGTTCCCGTGCCGAGGCCGCCATTCTGCCGGACGAGTTTCAGCACCGTGCCGTCGCCGAGATCGTGCACGCTCCCCCAGACCCCCTCGCCGAGAAGCGGCCAGGGCCCTTGCGGAAGGCCGGGAATTTCCTCCGAGATCGCGTCGTGTATATCCGTCATGGGCGGGCACTTTATCAGGCGGCATCGGGCCCTGCGCGTAAAAAGCGGATGTGAAAAAAGGGCGGTCCGCAGACCGCCCTCAAGTTTTCCCTCTGGAGAGGACCCTTCGGGAAATTACTCAGCCGCCACGCTCTGCATCGGATTCTTCTTGTTTGCGAAGTTCACCGTCTTCAGGAAGTCGATGCCCTGCTCGGCAATGTCGTCCCCGACCATGCGGTCGTCTTCGTTCTTGAGCTCTTCCATGTCGACATAGGTCGCATAGAAGGCGCGGGTACGATCGGTGATGATGCCGGCCTTGAGCAGCGTCTTCACGAGCACGCGGAAGACGTTTGCCGCGTCCTTCATGCCCTCGCGCCGGTCTTCATCCGTCACCGCTTCGAGCATCTCGGCCTGAACCTCGCGCCAGTCGAGTCCGAAATCCGCATAGATGAGCTTCTTCTGTTCGGGGTTCACGAGATTGAAGAGCAGTGTCTGGAAGACGGTTGCCGCCCAGTCCTCGATGATGTCGCGTTCTTCCTGGGAAAGCTTCGGGATCGTGCGGTCCGCCCAGATCTTTCCGAACTTGTGGTGGAAGGCTTCGTCCGTCATCGCGAGCTGGCAGAGCTTCACCAGCAGCGGATCGCGCGCCGTGTTGAAGAAGGTCGCGAAGGTGCCCATGGCGAGCCCTTCGACGAGAAGCTGCATGCCGACGATCTTCTTGTAGACCTCTTTTGCGTTGACCATCTCGCTGAGCAGCCCGCCAAGCGTCTCGCCCACGGGCAGCGGCTTGCCGAAGCGCGACTGCACATACTTCGCGAAGGCGGTCACGTGGCGCGCCTCTTCGCGCGCCTGGTTCGCGGCATATTCCTGTGCGCCCGGATCGAGAAGGATATGGCAAAGCGAAGCCGAAAGGTTCAGCGCGCCCTGTTCGCCATGCAGGATCGCCGACATCATCCAGCGCGCGGTCTCGTTGACGAAGCGCACCTTCTCCTTTTCGGAAAGCTTCTCGAAGGAGGCGAGGCGAAGTTCCGGCACGAGTTCCGGATCGATCAGCATCTCGTTCTCGAGGTCGAAGGGCTCGTCGAAGTCGATATAGCGCTTGTCGAGCGGATCCCAGAAGTGGTCGTGGGTCGCCGAGATGATCTTGTCGAAGGCCGAGGAGCGGCGGTTATAGCGCTCCGTATTCATCATCGCCTGGAAGTCGTCCGGCGCGACGGCGTCATAGGCATTGTCCTTGGTGATCTGGCGCGGTTCGGTCATGTCCTTTTGTCCTCGCTGTCACTGGCCGCTTTCCCCGCGAAAGCCGGGCCAATTTCCTTATTCCAAATGTGGGTATTTGTGCGCCGCACAAGCAACGCGAAAATGACGCCTGCGTCACTTTTGCGCAGGATGCGGCGCGGCCCGGCGGGACTCGACAAAGCCCGGCCGCTTCGGTATTCCTCGCGGCCCTTTCGCCCGGCGGATGCCGGATTTTCCTCCGATGTATTGCTGTGGCCGGTACTGCGTCGTCGCCCGGTCAGACGGATACGAGGTGCCAGATGTTCATCGGTCTCGACTTCGGGACGACCAACAGCGCGCTGGCGGTCGCCCCCCCGGATGGCCCGTCGCGGCTCGTGCCGGTCCTCCATCGCAACGAGAAGCTCCAGACGTTCCGTTCGATCCTCTATTTCGACGAGGACGAACGCGACCGGAACGGGCGCCCGCATGCTTTCGCCGGCCCCGAGGCGATGGACGCCTATCTGGAGCGTGGCGCCGAAGGCCGCCTCGTCCAGTCGGTGAAGTCCTGGCTCGCCAATCCGAACTTCACCTCGACGACCATCTTCAACAGCCGCTTCACGCTGGAAAACCTGATCGGGTTCATTGTCGCTCGCCTGATCGATGCGACGCCGGAAGCGGCCGAGCTGACGCAACGCATGCTGTCGGGGCCCGTCGTTGTCGGCAGGCCGGCCCGCTTCGTGCGCAACAGTCTCGGCACGCCCGACAGCGAGCATGACGAGCTTGCCGTCTCGCGCCTTCGCGAGGCGCTGCGGGGTATCCGCATCCCCGACATCCATTTCGAGTTCGAGCCCGTCGCCGCGGCGCATTCCTATGAGGCCACGCTCGACCGCGACGAGCTTGTACTGATCGGCGATTTCGGCGGCGGCACATCGGACTTCTGCCTGCTTCATGTCGGACCGGGCTTGCGGCGGCTGAAGTCGCGCGGAGAAACCATCGTGGGCGTCTCGGGCGTCGGTCTCGCGGGCGATGCCTTCGATGCGCGCCTGATCGAGCATTGCGTCGCGCCGCGTCTCGGCAAGGGCACGAATTACCGGAGTGGCGGGAAAGTCCTTCCCGTCCCCTCCTGGCCCTATGAGAAGATGCGGCGCTGGCACGAACTCAGCCTCATCAACACGGGCAAGACCCGCCGCATGCTGGAAGAGATCGCCCGCACGGCGGAAGCCTCGGCTGAGGTCGAGGGGCTGCTGGAACTCATCGAGGAGGAGAGGGGCTTTGCTCTTTACCGGGCCGTCGAGGCCGCGAAGGTCGAACTGTCCGGTGCCCCGGAAGCCCGTCTCCGTTTCGGGCTCGGCCCCGTCGGCATCGACGCGAGGGTCCGCAGGGCGGATTTCGAGCAATGGATCGCGCCGGAGCTCGAGGCGATCGCCACCTGCGTCGATGCCCTTCTGGAAGAGACGGGTACGGCGCCGGACAAGGTCGACCGCGTCTTTCTGACCGGCGGTTCCTCCTTCATTCCCGCGGTGAGAGAGCTTTTCGCGGCCCGTTTCGGCGCCGGAAAGCTGGCGGGCGGCGGCGAGCTCACCTCCGTCGCCACGGGCCTTGCCCTTGCCGCGCGGCAGCGCTTCGGCGGCTGAAACCTCGCGTGAAGCGATTTTTCTATAAAAATGACGCCTCCGTCATTTTCAATTTCCGCAGCGGATGCTAACCTCGCTCACATAAAAGATGACGCGGGTGTCATTTTACGTATGACAGGTCCGCGTTTTCCGTTATGCTTGACGCAACGGAATAACAGAAAGCCGGAAAATCCGGAGGAGGAAACCTCATGAGCGACGCAGCGGTGAAATACGAGGCCGACGAAGCGCGCGACGCAGCCTATACGACTCCGCTGGAGGCGTATGACGTCGCCGATCCGAACCTCTTCATGAACAATACGATGTGGCCCTATTTCGAGCGCCTCCGGAAGGAAGCGCCGGTCCACTACAGCACCGTCAACGAGGAAGTCGGACCCTACTGGTCGGTGACGCGCTACAAGGACATCATGGCGGTGGACACGAACCACCAGGTCTTCTCCTCGGAAGGCAGTATCGTGCTGCGCGATCAGGACGAGGACTTCCAGCTGCCGATGTTCATCGCGATGGACCCGCCCAAGCATGACGAGCAGCGCAAGGTCGTGAGCCCGATCGTCGCGCCGGCGAACCTCGCCAAGCTCGAAAGCACGATCCGCGAGCGCCTCTCGCGCATTCTCGACGAACTGCCCGAGAATGAACCCTTCAACTGGGTTGACCGCGTCTCGATCGAACTGACGACGCAGATGCTCGCCACGCTGTTCGACTTCCCCTTCGAGGAACGCCGCAAGCTCACGCGGTGGTCCGACGTCGCAACCGCGACGCCGATGGAAGGCGGGATCGTCGAAACCGAGGATCAGCGCCGCGCCGAGCTTCTCGAATGCGCCGAATATTTCATCGGCCTCTGGAACGAGCGGGTAAATGCGCGCGAGCCGGGCAACGATCTCATCTCCATGCTTGCGCATGGCGAGTCGACCCGCAACATGGACAAGATGGAGTATCTCGGAAACCTGATCCTCCTCATCGTCGGCGGCAACGATACGACGCGCAACTCGCTTTCGGGCGGTCTCTATGCGCTTAATCAGTTCCCGGAACAATATCGCAAGCTGCAGGAAAATCCCGGCGTCATCCCCAACATGGTGGCCGAGATCATCCGCTGGCAGACGCCGCTCGCCTATATGCGCCGCACTGCTCTCGAGGATGTCGAGCTCGGCGGCCAGAAGATCAGGAAGGGCGACAAGGTTGCCATGTGGTACGTCTCGGGCAACCGCGACGACAGCGTGATCGAGAACCCGAATGAACTCATCATCGACCGCGAGCGGGCGCGTCAGCACCTTTCCTTCGGTTTCGGTATCCATCGTTGCGTCGGCAACCGTCTTGCCGAGATGCAGCTTCGCATCACCTGGGAAGAGATCATGAAGCGCTGGCCGGATCAGCGCATCGAGGTTCTGCAGGAGCCGCGCCGCGTCTATTCGAGCTTCGTGAAGGGTTACGAGGAACTGATGGTCGTGGTGCCGAAGCGCAAGAACTGACGCCCGGTTTCAGGGAAGACATCGAAGGCCGGATGCGATCCATCCGGCCTTTTTCTTGTCTGCCGTTTGGCCGGAACTGGCCGGCAGGCGGACGAAGCAAACAAGCGAAGCAAACAAAAAGGGCGGCTTCCGTGGAAGCCGCCCAGTTCGTTACACAAGTCTGTCGAGGGTCGAGTTGAGGGAACTCTTCGACCTTACGCGTTACGCAACTTACTCGGCCGCCGAGATCGTCACTTCCTTCAGCGCGTCGACATTGGCGCCGAAGTTGATCTTCTGGAGGTAGCGGATGCCGTCCTCCGCGATGTCGTCGCCGACCATGCGGTCGCCTTCGCCCCTCAGCTCTTCCATGTCGACATAGGTCGCGTAGAAGGCCTTGGTGCGGTCGGTGATGATGCCGGCCTTGAGCAGCGTCTTGATGAGAACGCGGAAGATGTTCGTGCCTTCCTTCATCGCTTCGCGGCGGTCGTCGTCGCCGAAGGCTTCGAGCATCTCGAGCTGGACCTGCTGCCAGTCGAGGCCGAACTCACCATAGATGACCTGCTTCTGCTCGGGGTTCACGAGGTTGAACAGCAGCGTCTGGAAGCACTCGGCCGCCCAGTCCTCGATGATGTTCTGCTCTTCCTGCGAGAGATTCGGGATCGTGCGGTCGGCCCAGATCTTGCCGAACTTGTGATGGAACGCTTCGTCCGTCATCACGAGCTGCGTGAGCTTCACGAGCAGCGGATCGTTCGACTTTGCGTAAAGCGTCGCGAAGGCGCCCATCGCGAGTCCTTCGACCAGCATCTGCATGCCGACGATCTTCTTGTAGACTTCCGGCGCGCGGACGATGTCGGTGAGAAGGCCGCCCAGCGTCGTGCCGACGGGAAGAGGCTTGCCCCAGCGCGCCTGCACATACTTCGCGAAAGCGGTAACGTGGCGCGCTTCTTCGCGGGTCTGGTTCGCGGCATATTCCTGCGCGCCCGGATCGCGGAGAATGTGGCAGAGCGAAGCGGAGAGGTTCAGCGCGCCCTGCTCGCCATGCAGGATCGAGGACAGCGCCCAGCGGGCGCTTTCATTGGCAAGCTTCACCTGGGCCTTGCGGTCGAGCGCCTGCACGCAGGGAAGCTTCAGTTCCGGAACCATCTCTTCCGGCATGATCATCTGGTTTTCGAGATCGAAGGGCTCGCTGAAGTCGATGTACTTGACGTCGAGCGGATCCCAGAAATGGTCATGGGTCGCGGAAATGATCTTGTCGAAGGCCGTGGAGCGCGCGTTGTAACGGTCCACTTCCATCATCGCGGGAAAATCGTCCGGCGCGACGGCGTCATAGGCGTTGTCTTTGGTGATCTGCCGAATCTCGGTCATCGGGTCCTCCAGAGGGAGCGGTTTAACCGCCTGAACGGGAAAAGCCGGCTTCAAGGGCGTTCCGCCCGCCGGTCTGTCTCTTTGGAAAGCAGAATAGGGTGCGGTGACGCCGGGTCAAGAAGAAAATGACGGGGGCGTCAACTTCGTAAAATGCCGGTTAACCAAGCCGTCCCGAAGAGGGTGAACTTCGCGGATTCATACTACGCACCCGTTACAAACCTCCGCCGCATGTGGTAATTAGAAACATTGGGATGACCGGTCCGGACCGGCGGCGCGGGGAAGCGGCGCCTCGGTAAGACAAGAGACCTGCATCTTGGGAGGGGGCAATAACCCCGATGGAAAGACCGGGCGGCTGCCTGAGGCAGCGCCCGCATGAATCGGGGATAGGCGGCCCTTGGCCGCTGCCGTCGTCATGACGGACCTATCCTCCGGAACTGTCGAGGCCGGCCGCGGCCAAAATGGAAAACGGACCCGAAATAGGGCATCCGCTCTCCGTTCCCCGGCTGGCTCTGCGATGTGCAACGCCGCCGCTTGCTTCTGGCAACGCGGCAAGGGAGATGGGTGCTGTCGATGGTAAAGTTGCTCGAAAATGTTGTGTTCAAGCTCCGCGCGATCATTCTGCTGGGGCTTCTCGTATTCACCTGCATCACCGGCTTCTATGCGCTTCAGCTGCGCATGACCGCAGGCTTCGACAAGCAGCTTCCCGTCGGCCACGAATACATCCAGACCTTCACCGAGTATCGCGAACAGCTCTTCGGCTCGAACCGGATCATTGTCGTCCTCGAACCGAAGGAGGGCGACGTCTGGTCGAAGGAATTCTTCAAGGTCTACAAGAACCTCACCGACGACATCTTCTTCCTGCCGGGCGTATCGCGTCACACGGTGACCTCGCTCTGGACACCGAACACCCGCTACATCGAAATCACCGAAGACGGCATCTCCGCCGACGACGTCATTTCCGGCAAGGTCACCGCCGACACGATGACGCCGCAAAATCTCGAGAAGATTCAGAGTAACGTGATCCGTGGCGGCTTCGTCGGGCGCCTCGTCGCCGACGATTTCGGCTCGGCCATGGTGGTCGCGGAGCTCCAGGATTACGACCCCTCGACCGGCCAGCGCCTCGACTATTTCGATCTCGCGGCGAAACTCGAAAATCAGATCCGCGCGAAATACGAAGACGATCAGTACACCGTCCGTATCATCGGCTTCGCCAAGCTCGTCGGCGACATTGCCGACGGCGCGAAGACGGTCGTCGTATTCTTCGCCCTTGCCTTTGCGCTCACCGCGCTTGCGCTCTACCTCTATGCCCGCTCGATCGTGCTGACGGCGGCGACGCTTTTCGCCTCGCTGACCTCCGTGGTCTGGCAGTTCGGTCTGCTCACCTTCCTGGGCTATGGCCTCGACCCGCTCGCCGTTCTGGTGCCCTTCCTCATCTTCGCCATAGGCGTCAGTCACGGTGTGCAGCAGATCAACGTGGTCACCGCCGAGATCGCCGAAGGTGCCGACTCCGAGACGGCTGCCCGTTCGGCCTTCTCGCGGCTTTTCGTGCCGGGCTCGATGGCCCTGGTCACCACGCTGGTGAGCTTCGCGACGCTCTATCTCATCCCGGTGCCGATGATCCGCGAACTTTCGATCACGGCGTCGATCGGCGTCATTCTCAAGGTCGTCACCAACCTCATCATGCTGCCCTTGCTGGTCAGCTATCTGAAGTTCGGTGAAGGCTTCCGCGAGAACGTGCATCGCTCGCGCGAGTTCCGCCTGAAGATCATGCGGGCGCTGGGTTTCGTCGCGAATCCGAAGATTTCGCCCATCGTTCTCGTCTTCGCGACCGTTCTTTTCGGTATCGCGGTTCACGAGGCGGCGAACCGCCATGTCGGCGCGCTTCATGCCGGTGCGCCGGAGCTTCGCCCCGATGCGCGTTACAATATCGACTCGACGTCGATTGCGCGTGACTACGCGCTCGGCCTCAACGTGCTGATCGCGGTGGTCGAGACCCCGGCGGACAGCTGCGTGACCTATTCCTACATGAAATATCTGAACCAGTTCTCCTGGCACATGCAGAACGTGCCGGACGTGACGCTCGTCGCCTCTCTTCCCTTCGCCATCAAGGGTTCGGCCGCCGGCTGGAACGAAGGCAATCTGAAGTGGAAGGATATCCCGCGCAACCGTCCGGCCCTTGCCCAGGCGGCCAACACCGTTCCGGGCGCGAGCTCTCTCTACAACCAGACCTGTACCCTTCTGCCGCACAGCTTCTATCTGCGCGACGCCAAGGCCACCACGATCAAGGCCGCCGTGGACGCCGTGAAGGAATGGCGTGAAGCCAATCCGATGGAAGGTGTGAACATCCGTCTCGCCTCCGGCAACATGGGCGTTCAGGCGGCAGTGAACGAAGAGATCACCGAAACCGAACTGCCCATGATGATGTGGGTCTATGCGGTGATCGTCGCGCTGGTCATGCTCACCTATCGCGACTGGCGCGCCGTCATCGCCTGCTGTCTGCCGCTCACCTTCGGCACCTTCTTCGGCTACTGGTTCATGGAAGTGCTGCAGATCGGCCTCACCGTGGCGACCCTGCCCGTGATGGTGCTCGCGGTCGGCATCGGCGTCGATTACGCCTACTACATCTACAACCGCGTGCCCTACTACATGGGCGAGGGGCTCACCGTCTCGGATGCCTTCCGGCAGTCGCTGCAGGAAGCGGGCATGGCGACCTTCTTCACCGCGCTCACGCTCGCGGTCGGTGTGTCGACATGGGCCTTCTCCGACCTCAAGTTCCAGGCGGATATGGGCCTGCTGCTCGCCTTCATGTTCATGGTCAACATGGTGATGGCGGTAAGCGTACTGCCCGCGCTCGCAGTGACGCTCGAAATGATCATCCCGCGCAAGCGTCCGGTCGCCCGCCAGAAGAGCGCGCCGGTTCACTGAACGGGAAGCTCGGGATCGCAAGGAAAAGGCCGCCGGTTTCCGGCGGCCTTTTTGTCTCCGTCCCTTTTTCGCCGCTCACGCCTCCGGCGTGTAGCGCACCGGCATTTCCTTGATGCCGTAGATGAAGTTGGAGCGCAGCCGCTTCACCGGCCCCGAAACATGAATATCCGGAAAGCGCTTCAGCAGTTCCTCGAACAGCACCTTGAGCTGCAGTTCGGCGAGCCTTGAGCCGAGGCAGAAATGCTGCCCCGCGCCGAAGCCGAGCTGCGTGGCGGTCTGGGGCTTCGTATAGCGCGTCACGTCGAAGCGGTAGGGATCGTCCCATTTCTCCTCGTCGCGGTTCGCGGATGCGTACCACATCACGACCTTGTCGCCCTTTTTGATCTTCTGTCCGCGGATCTCCGTGTCTTCCGTCGCCGTCCGGCGCATGTGAAGAACGGGGCTCACCCAGCGCACGATCTCCTGCACCGCGCTTGGAATGAGCGAGGGATCGTCGAGGAGTTTCTGCCGCTCTTCCGGGTTCTCGCTGAGCGCGAGCAGTCCGCCCGAGATCGAGTTGCGCGTCGTCTCGTTTCCGGCGACGACCAGCAGGATGAAAGTGCCGATATAGGTCGGGAAACTCATCGCCTCGCCGCCCACCTTCGAATGGGCGAGCATGGAGATGAGATCCTCGCCGGGTGTCTCCAGCCGCTGCTGCCAGAGCCCGGCCGAATAGGCCGCCATTTCCGAGAGGCATTTATGCATGTACTCGTCGGACACGCGCAGCTCCGGATCGTCCTCGCCCACCGTCGCGTTCGACCATTCGAAGAGTTTCGGCCCGTCGCTTTCGGGCACGCCGAAAAGCTCCGCCAGCACCTCGATCGGCAGCGCGGCGGCGACGGCGGAAATGAATTCCGCCTCGCCCGTCTTCGGGAGCTTGTCGAGGAGCCGCGTCACGCGCGCGCGGATGCGCTCTTCCATGTTCGAAATGCGCTTCGGCACGAAGCCCGGCGTCACCATGCGCCGGTAGTTCGCATGTTCCGGCGGGTCCATGGAAATCATGCTGGCGTCGGTCTCGTTTCCGTCGATCTCGTTCTCGTTGAAGATGCGGTGCCCGCCCTTGTCCTTCGCCGAGGAAAAGAGTTTCGGGTTCTTCGAGATCGCCTCGATGTCGTCATAGCGCGTGATCGCCCAGAAACCGGTGCTGTCCGCTTCCGGGTTCCAGTAGACGGGCTCTTCCGCCCGCAAGCGGCGGAACACCTCGTGATGTTCCTCGCGCAGATAGAGATCGGGATCTTTCAGATCCGGCTTGCCGCCGAGATCGATCGCCTGTGCCTTCGGCCTGAGCATCGAATATCCTCCCCATGTTCTTGTTCTTTGGGGAGAAGCTTACGGCTCTTTGCCCGCTGCGCTCAAGCGAGCGGGAAGCCGACCGCCGCCTCGAGTTCCTGCAGCGCCTGCTCCGGCGAGATCACCTTGATCGTCGTCATGCCGAGCGCGCGTGCCGGCTTCAGGTTGATCCCGAGATCGTCGAGATAGACGCTTGCCGCAGCGGAAACGCCGAGCGCCTCGCAGGCCATCTCGTAGATCCGCGGATCGGGCTTGCGGATACCCACTTTCGAACTCTCGATCACATGGTCGAAAAGCGACATCACCTCCGCGACCGCTTCGGCCTTTTCCGCGCTGCGCGCCATGCCCGCACCTTCGCCGGCAGACACGTTGTTGGTGATGCAGCCGACCTTTGCGCGCTCCTTGCAGCGCTTCAGCGCGGTCACCATTTCCGGGCGGATATCGCCCGACAGCAGCTCGATGATGTCGCGGCCGGGAATGCGGTGTCCCCTTGCTTCCGATTCTTCCGCGAAGAGCCGGTCGAACTCGTCCAGCGAGCATTCGCTGCGCTCGAACAGCGCCCAGGCATTGGTGTCGGGATTGGTCGCGTTGATGCCGCGAATGAAATTCTTGTCGAGACCCTTTTCCCTCTCGTAGCGGTTGAACGCTTCGAAGGGGCTCGATGTCAGCACGCCGCCGAAATCCCAGATCACTGCCTCGACCATGTAGGTTCCTCATCCTTAGCCAAATTTCATTTGGCCGGAACCTACACGCTCGAAGCCGGATGCGCTATCCGGGGTCAGCGCGCCTTGACGAGGCAGTCCTGGCCCGCGGATTTGAGGCTTGAACAGGCCGACTGCGCGGCGGCCTTGGTCTCGAAGCCCGCGGCGCGGACGCGATAGAACACGCCCTTGTCGCCGAGATCGGCCTTCTCGATGTCGAGCGCATGCCCGCCAAGTATGGAAGGATGCTTTTCCTGCAGCGCGGCCCAGGCGGCCTTCGCCCCCGCTTCCTCGCGCAGCGCCATGATCTGCACCACATAGGCGCCGCCGCTCGCGGCAGCGGCAGCCTTCGCCGGTTCGGCGGCGGCGGTCTTCTCGGGTTCCGGCGCGGCGGCTGCCGGTTCCTGCGCCGCGGTCTGTGCGGCGGGCGGCGTGATCGAGGTAGGCGCGCCTTCCGGCGTTATCTCCGGCGTTGTCTCCTGTGCTTCGGCGGGAGCCGCTTCCGCGGATGTCTCGGGCGATGCTTCCGGGGCGGCTTCCGGCGCTGCGCTCTCCGCAGGCACGGCGCTCGTGCGAAGCTCGGCGGTTTCCTCCGCCGCCGCCTCGCCGGGCACGGTCGCTTCCGGGCTGGAGGCGCTCTCGCCCGTTTGCGGCAGGGCCGCCTGCTGCTGCGGCGCCGTTTCCGCCGGGGTTTCGCCCGGCAGCGCCGTCACGTCGGGCGACACCGGCGCAACGCCCGATCCGCCATCGTTCAGCGACAGCGCGACGATCACGCCGCCAAGCAGCGCCAAGCCCACGAAAGCGCCTGCGATCAGCCTCGTGCGGCCGCCGCTGTCTTCTTCCTCGGGCGTATAGATGATCTCGGGTTCGGGCGGTCTCGGCCGCTCCTCTTCGTCCGTTCCGTGCATCGTCTCGGGCCTCTCCGTGGCGGGGCTGTCGTATAGCCCCCGGGACGGACCCTCGTTTACACCGATTCCGCTCAAATTGGGCTGCCGGCCGGGCGCGATGGTGACGCGCGAGACGGGATCGACGGAAGAAGGTCCGGCTTCACCCTTGCGCGCAAGCAGGTCGCTCGTCAATGAGGCAGGCTTCTTGGCCATCAGGCGGCGCCTCTCAGTACGCTGTCGGGCTTGTCGCCGGCGCTTCCGGAAACGCCCCCGGAAACAAAGGAACCGGAGGTCAGCGGCGAGGTTTCGCGGCCCTTGAGCCGGTCCTCGAGGAAGCTCCACAGTTCGGCGACTTCTTCCGGCGATTTGGTCGAGGAGCCGATTTCCATCACGGTTCGCCCGTCGATCATGCTGGAGGCGAAATCGATTCGCTGGTGAAGAATGGACGGCGCCACGGGGCCGTGATGCGAAAGGGCGATCACCGCTTCGGTGGTGATGCGGGCCCGCGGGCTCGCGCCGTTGACGGCGAAGACGAGCGGCTTGCCGATCTCCTCGCAGAGCCGGACCGTCGCGCCCGCCGCGCGCAGGTCATGCGGGCTCGGCCTTGTCGGAATGACGATGAGGTCCGCCTGGCCGATCACATGGCCGATGGTCGAGGTGATGGCGGGAGGCGTATCGACGATGACGAGTTGCACGCCGCCATCCTTCAGCTTTGCGAGATCCGCCTCGAGCCCCTCGTCCGAGGCGCGCACGAAAAAGGGCCTCTCGGCCTCGCGCGCGTTCCACCACTGCGAGAGCGACCCCTGCGGGTCCGTATCGATCAGTGCGACCGGGCCTGCGCCCCGCCGTTCCGCCTCGACGGCGACATGGCCTGCCAGCGTGGTCTTGCCGGAGCCGCCCTTCTGGGACGCAAACGCGATGACATGCATGGCTTAATCCCGATAACCGGCCGCGCACGATTCCTTCGCTTGCGGCACTTGGAAAAAGAACGCGCCGGCCTCGATCCGGGAAAGAGCTTTCGCGCTCCCGCGACCCGCCGGCATGCGTGATCGAATATCGAAAAGGCCGAATCAGCCCCCGTCCCGAGAGTAATGTGTGACCCATTTTGGCTCAACATATGCGCGCGAAAAATGCCGCTACCACCATAAAATGTGTTGGCGGGGACACATCGGTAGCGCGCTTCCGGTGGGATAAGGATCAATCCCGCGCCGCTTCTGCCACCACTTTGAGCATCGCGCCCGTAAGGCGGGCAAGGTCCTCCGCCCCGATGACGAGCGGGGGCGTCGTATAGACGATGTTGCCGAAGGGGCGGATCCACACACCCTCTTCCACGAAGCGGCGCTTCATCCCGTTCATGTCGTGGATCGCCTCGAGTTCGATCACGCCGATCGCGCCTTTCACGCGCACATCCTTCACGCCCGGCAGGTCCCGCGCCGGTTCGAGCTCGCGCGTGAGCTGCGCCGAAATCGCCTTCACCTGGTCGAGCCGCGGCTCGCGCTCGAAGAGATCGAGCGAGGCATTGGCCGCCGCGCAGGCGAGCGGATTGCCCGTATAGGTCGGCCCGTGCATCAGCGCCTTTCCGGCGTCCTCGCCGAGAAAGGCCTCGAAGACCCGCGCGCTGGCGACGGTGGCGGCGAGCGCCATGGTCCCGCCGGTGAGCGCCTTGGAGAGCGTCACGATGTCGGGAACGATCCCCGCCTGCTCGCAGGCGAACATGCTTCCCGTGCGCCCGAAGCCGGTAAATATCTCGTCGAGGATCAGCAGCACGCCATGCTTGTCGCAAAGCGCGCGAAGGGTTTTCAGCGTTTCGGCGTCATGGAAGCGCATGCCGCCCGCGCCCTGCACCAGCGGTTCGGTCACGACGGCGGCGATCTCGTTCGCCTTTTCGCCCAGAAAGGCGTCGAGCGCGGCGGTCTTTTCCTCGTCCACCGGCAGCTCGCAGATGAACTGTTCGGCAATCGCGCCCTTGAAGAGCGTGTGCATCCCCTCGTCCGGGTCGCAGACCGACATGGTGGCCAGCGTGTCGCCGTGATAGCCGCCCTTGAAGCTGACGAAGCGCGTCCTCCCGCGCTTGCCATTGTTGATCCAGTATTGCACCGCGATCTTCATCGCGATCTCGACCGAGACGGAGCCCGACTCCGAAAAGAAGACATGGCCGAGATCGCCCGGCAGCTTTTCAGAAAGCCGCGTCGCGAGCCGGCAGGCCGGCTCATGCGCGAGCCCGCCCAGCATCACATGCGGCATGGTCTCGAGCTGCTTCGTCACCGCCTCGCGGATGTGCGGATGATTGTAGCCATGCGCCGCCGTCCACCAGGACGATATGCCGTCGATGAGTTCGCGCCCGTCCGAAAGCGTCAGCCGCACGCCATCCGTCTTCGCGATGGGCAGCGCCATCGGCGTCGTTTGCATCTGCGTATAGGGAAGCCAGAGATGCGGCGCGCCTTGGACGAGCCATGCGGGCGGATCGTTGATGAGCGGATTGGCGGGCGGAATGGACATGGGTTTTCGTTTCTTGTTCAAAACCTTCAATCCGTCATTGCGAGGCGCGGCGAAGCCGCGACGCGGCAATCCAGGGGCTGCTTGCTCCGTGCTTGCCGCTTCTGGATTGCTTCGGCCTTCAGGCCTCGCAATGACGACGTTGGTTTGGTGCCCCGGTACCGGCACACTTCCCCTCAAGGGGAGGTGTTAGTCCCGGACCCTACTTCTCCGCCGGGCAGCTATGCGCGGGCATGGGAGCGATGCCGAGCTTCTCGAAGAGGCGCCGGTCCTTGTCTTCTTCCGGGTTCTTCGCGGTGAGGAGCTTCTCGCCGACGAAGATCGAGTTCGCGCCCGCGAGGAAGCAGAGCGCCTGCGCCTCTTCCGACATGAGCTCGCGGCCGGCCGCAAGGCGCACGACCGATTGCGGCATGGCGATGCGCGCCACCGCGATCATGCGCACGAAGTCGATCGGGTCCACCTTCTCGCTCCGGCCGAGCGGCGTGCCTTCCATCGGCATGAGCATGTTGATCGGAACGCTCTGCGGATGTTCGGGCAGGTTCGCCAGCGTCATCAGCATGCCGATGCGGTCGTCGGCGCTCTCGCCCATGCCGACAATGCCGCCCGAGCAGACATTGATACCGGCGTTGCGCACGCGCTCCAGCGTCTCGAGCCGGTCCTGATATGTCCGTGTGCTGATGACATTCGGATAATATTCTTCCGACGTGTCCACATTGTGGTTGTAGTAGTCGAGGCCCGTCTGCGCGAGACGGTGCACCTGCTGGCCGGAAAGCATGCCGAGCGTCATGCAGGTTTCCATGCCCATTTCCTTCACGCCCTCGATCATGGCGCAGATCATGTCCATGTCGCGGTCCTTGGGCTCGCGCCAGGCCGCGCCCATGCAATAGCGCGTTGCGCCCGCTTCCTTCGCCTTGCGGGCTTCGGCGAGCACCTTCTCCACTTCCATCAGCTTCGAGGCCTTGAGGCCCGTGTCGAACTTCGCGCTCTGGGCGCAATAGCCGCAATCCTCGGGGCAGCCGCCGGTCTTGATCGAGAGCAGCGTCGACATCTGCACTTCATGCGCCTTGAACCAGCGGCGATGCACGAGCTGCGCCTCGAACAGGAGATCGTTGAAGGGCAGGTCGAAAAGCGCCTGCAGCTCCTCGCGCGTCCAGTCGTGGCGGATCTCGTCCGGATTGGTGCGCCGTGTGATACCCGGCTGCATTTTGGCGGAGTCTTCCGTGCGGTTCTGGTCGATGCGGGTCTGGATGGTCATGGGCCGCGGCTCTCTCGGGATAACGGTAAGAAGGCTACAATTCCGGCAGCATAGGCGGCCTGAGCCCCAATGCAAGATTTGGGATGCCCGGCGTCTGGGATACCTGCAACCGTTTTCGGCTGGCCGAAAACGGCAAGGGCGCCGCGAACTGGCCTACGGCCAGTTCGCTCTTATCAATTTGAGAATCTCAAGTCGAAAATCCCCGACTTGAGGGCCCGCCGCGCCTTACGGCGCGTAAGCCAAGCGCCCGGCGTTTGAGGGCAAACAAGAATCGAAGGCAATCGGCTTGCCCGATTGCCTTAGTCATCGCCCCAGCGCCGCAGAAGCGTACCCTGGATTTTCAGGAGGCGGTCGATCAGCGCCCGGTTTCCCGCCGCCTCCGCCTGACGCAGCGCCAGCGCCACGTCGAACAGCGTTTCGCGCTCCTCCGCCCCCCGGACGAGGCTGCGGACCCAGCCCACCGCCGCCCGGCGCTCGCCTTTCGTCACCTCCGCCACCCGGTGAAGCGTGGTCGAGGGATAGAGCACCAGCGACCCGGCGGGGAGCTTCACGAAGCGTTCGCCCGCGGGCTCCTCCACGATGAGTTCGCCGCCCTCATAGGTCTCCGGATCGGCGAGGAAAAGCGTGAAGGAAAGGTCCACCCGCTTGCCGTCCATATAGGCGTCGTCCGAATGGAGCCCGTATTCCATGCCCTCGGTGTAGCGCGAGAGCAGAATGCGGATGAACTCGCGCGGCCGGGCGGCGGCGCGGAAGACATCGTTTTTCATCAGCCGCTTCTCGACCAGCGCCGTGAAGTCGGCGGCAAGCCCTGTCGGCTTTGCCTGCTCGTTCCGCTTCACCGTCTTGGCGATCCGGCCGGCCGTGCGCGCGCCGTCCTCGAAGCCGTCCTTCTGCCTGAAAACGGTCTCGGCGAGGCGAAGGTCGGAGCGTGTCAGGACATCGGCGATCTGGATAAACAACGTCACATATCCGTGATAATGCAAAGCGTTTGCAAACTAACCCCGCTCGCGGTAAAGGTCGAGGCCGGTGTCGAAACCAGCGTCGAAACCAGTGTTGAAAATAGTATCGCCGCAAAACCTCGAGGAAGCCTCCATGAAATACCGGACGAAACTCTGGACCAGCATCAGCGCCGCCGCCCTCATCGCGGCTTCGAGCGCCGTCGCGGGCGTGGCCGCCCCATCGGCCGGCGAAGGCGCGGGCAATGGCTCCCATGCCGATGCCCTCCAGGACAAGCAGGCGTCCGGCACCTTCCTCATGGCTGCCGCCGGTGAAGGCGAAGGCGAAGGCGAGGGTGAAGGTGAAGGTGGCGAAGGCGGCGAAGGCGGTGAAGGTGGCGAGGGCGGCGTCGATCCGGCCGCTGCCGCGAAAGATCCGGCGCTCTATCTCTCCGCGCTCGACATCATCCGCGCGCATTATCTTGCGGGCGAGGCCATGCTCGACGTGGAAGGCGGCCGCCAGGCGGGCGGCGAGATGTTCGCCCACCCGATCTCCGAGGTTTACATCGATCTCGAGCCGGTTTTCGAGGCGCAAGGCGCAGCCTCCTTCATGGACGAGATGACGGAAGCCGTCGATCTCGCGCTCTCCGATGCGCCGGTCGATGAGGTCAAGGCTGCGGTGCGGAAGGTCTATGCCGCCATCGACGCCACGGCGGAAAAGGCCCCGTCGAGCGACAAGAGCGCGGCCGCCATCGAAGCGGCGCTCATGGCCGACATGCTTGACCGTGCGGCGAAGCAGTACGACGCGGCGACGGGGCCGAACGGTTCCGAAGAGGCCTGGATCGACGGTTACGGCTTCTGGAAGGTCGCCCAGCAGCGCGCGGCAACGCTGAAGCCCTCGCTCGGCGAGGAGCATGAAGGCCTCGCCGGGGAACTGGCCAAGGCGGAAGAACTCTTCGCCAAGGCCTATGCGAGCGTCGAGAAGCCCGAAGAGGCCCCTGTCGACACCGGCTCCCTTCTCGCCGCCAGCTCGCGTATCTCCTTGAAAACAAGCAGCTTCTAGGAGCGTTTCCAGGCGAAGTGGAAGCCGGTTCGCCGTCCGGAAACGCGACCGGACAAGAAGCTCGCGCGCGGAAAGGGCTTGCGCGAGGACGCCCGCGCGGCCCATACCTCCTCCGCGAGAGGAGAGATGAATGGCCAAAGACACGCTCGACCAATTCGCGAAGGCGAAGCTCGACGCCCTTGAGGCGCAGGCGCTTCGCCGCCGCCTTGTCGAGACCGACCGCCGCGAAGGCGCCCTCGCCTTCCGCGACGGGCGCCGTCTCATCTCCTTCTGCTGCAATGACTATCTGAACCTCTCGCAGAACGAAGAGGTGAAGCGCGCCGCCATCGAGGCGACGGAAAAATACGGCACAGGCTCCGGCGCCTCGCGCCTCGTCTCCGGCAATCATCCGCTCTTCCGCGAACTGGAGCGCCGCCTCGCCGACTGGAAGCAGGCGGAAGACTGCGTCGTTTTCGGCTCCGGCTACATGGCCAATATGGGCATCGTGCCCACGCTCATGCGCGAGGGCGATCTGATCCTCGCCGACGAGCTCTCCCATGCCTGCCTGCTCTCGGGCTCGAAGCTCTCCGGCGCGCGGATCGAGATATTCCGCCACAACGACATGGATCACTTGCGCGCGCTTCTCGCCGCGCACAGAAATGCCGCGCAGCATTGCCTCATCCTCACCGACGGCATCTTCAGCATGGATGGCGATGCCGCGCCCGTCGCCGAGATGGCAGACATCGCCGCCAGCCATGACGCCTGGCTGATGACCGACGATGCGCATGGGATCGGCGTCGTCGGCCATGAAGGCCGTGGTTCCAGTTTCATGGGGAAGACGAAGGCGGACGTGCCCCTCCAGATGGGCACGCTCTCGAAAGCGGTCGGCGCCTATGGCGGCTATCTCTGCGCCAGCCGCGCCGTCTGCGACCTCATCCGCACCCGCGCGCGCACGCTCATCTATTCGACGGGCCTGCCGCCCGGCACCGCCGCCGCTGCCATCGCCGCGCTCGATTTCATGCGCGCGAACCCGGACTATTGCCGCCGCCCGGTCGAGAAGGCGAGGGCGTTTACCCGCGCGCTCGGCCTCCCCGATCCCGCAAGCCCCATCGTGCCGCTGATCCTCGGCGACGCCGAACTGACGCTCGCCGCCTCAGCCCTCCTCGAAAAGGAAGGCTATCTCGTCACCGGCATCCGCCCGCCGACCGTCCCGGCGGGCACCGCGCGCCTGCGCTTCACCTTCACGGCGGAGCACACCGATGCCGACATCGCGCGCCTCGCGAGCCTCGTCCGCGAGCGCATCCTGCCCCGCCGCGCCGCCGAGTAAGTCAAAAGAGAAACCATGCCTCCCATCTTCGTTACCTCCTCCGGAACCGAGATCGGCAAGACCTATGTCTCCGCCATGCTGACGCGCGAACTGAAGGCGCGCGTGATCAAGCCGCTGGTGAGCGGCATCGATGAGGAGACTTTTCCCGAGAGCGATCCCGCCGAGCTTCTCGCCGCCATGGGCGAGCCCGTGACATATGAGAATGCGGGCCTCGTCTCGCGCTGGCGCTTCCACGCGGCGCTCTCGCCCGACATGGCCGCGAAGCGCGAAAACCGCGTGATCGATTTCGAAGAACTCGTGGCGGAATGCGTTTCCGCCGCGCGCGCGCACGATCCGCTGGTGATCGAAGGCGTCGGCGGGCTCATGGTCCCGCTCGACGGCACGCACACGGTTCTCGACTGGATGAAGGCGCTGAAGGCGAAAACGGATCTCGCCCCTCTCCTCGTCGTCGGCGCCTATCTCGGCACCATCAGCCACACGCTGACGACGCTCGCCGTGATGGAAAAGGAAGGCCTTGCCCCCCGCGCCATCGTGGTGAGCGAGAAGGAGCCCGGTCCCGTCCCCGTGGAGGAAACGGCGGAGACGATCGCGCGCTTCGCGGGCGCAACGCCCGTCCGCGTCGTCCCGCGCGGCGGCGCCGTCTCCCTCGCCGGTCTCTTCTAGAGTCCGGCCGGCCCGCCCGGCAGCTTGTCGCGGATTTCCTTCAGCCTGTCGTTCATCGACAGGAAGGTGAGATACATCTCGCAGATCACCCGCCACAGCACGATGCCGAAGACCAGCGCGAAGATCGCGACCAGGAATTGCAGCACGCCGAGGCCTGCATTGTAGCTCATCGTGCCGACGGAGCCGGTGATCATGCCGAAGACATAGAGCAGGATCGCCACGATACCGAGCCAGTAGAGAAGCTGCGTCGCGCGCCCGGCGATCATCTTGTCGAAGCTCAGGAAGTCCTTGAAGCTCATTGTTCCCTCACATGGATTGTCCGCCCGCCCGCGGGGGAAGCCCCGCGGATGGTTCGTTTCTATACGGATGAACGGGAAGTGCTACTTGGGCCCGAACAGGAACCAGAGGATGAGGCCGAGAACCGGCAGAAGAAGAACGATGACGATCCAGATCGCCTTCCACAGGGGTTCGGCGCCGCTCTGCACGATGCGAATGATCGCGTAGATATCCAGTATCAGGATGATGATGCCGAGTATGCCGGTATAACCGTCGCCGAACATTTATGACCTCCAGACCAAACGCTCCCCCGGCAGTGAGCCTAGCGCGATTTGCGGTGTGAGGTAAGTTCCGAATGCGCCGGATTCCGCGCTGCTTCGTGGAGTTGTGTGATCGAACGAAATCGAACTTCGTGCGTTGATGTTCACACGAAGCTGGGCGTCTCGATTCCTTCGAACTCCAGCAGCCACTTCTTCGTCGGCAATCCGCCGCCGAAGCCGGTGAGCGATCCGTCCGCGCCGATCACGCGGTGGCAGGGCACCACGATGGGAATGGGATTTCTTCCATTCGCAAGACCCACCGCGCGAACGCCTTTTGGGTTGCCGATCGCGCGCGCGATATCGGCATAGCTGCGCGTCTCGCCGAAGGGAATGCGCGCAAGCGCCGCCCACACGCTTTTCTGGAAGGCCGTTCCTTCCGCCGCGAGCGTCAGCCCGGAAAAATCCCTCTCCTTTCCCTCGAAATAGCGGTTGAGCGCCTTCACCGCCTTGTCGAGATGCGCGCGCGCCTTCGCGCTGCCCTCGCGCGCGGAAAGCGGCACGTCCTTCTGGTTCGGAAAGAGAATGGCCGCAAGCCCCGCCTCCGTCGCGGCGAGCCTCAGCCTGCCGATGGGCGTGTCGAGCGTCGCCGTTGCAAGCGCGGGATCGTCGGGCAGTTTCATTTTCGCCTCCTTGCTTGTCGTCAGATCGTCCAGAGCGCCAGCGCCGCATAGCCGCGCCAGGGCCGCCAGGCTTGCGACATGGTTTCGAGTTCGGCGGCCGAAACGGGTGTGCCGCCGCCCGCCGCTTTGCGCAATCCAAGATCCGATGCGGGAAAGGCGTCCGGCTCGCCAAGCGCGCGCAGCGCGATGTAATGCGCGGTCCATGCGCCGATGCCGGGCAGTGCCGTGAGTTCGGCCACCGTCGCTTCCAGACTCTCGCCCGGCGCGAAGCCGATCCGGCCGCCCGCGGCCGCCGCAGACAGCGCCTTCAGCGTCGCGATCCGCCCGCCCGTGAGCCCGAGACCGGAAAGGTCCGCCCGCGCCAGGACCTTCGCCGAAGGAAATATCCGCTCTATCCCTTCCGTCTCGCGCTCGGCGATCTTCTCGCCGAATTTCGCGGCGATCCGCCCGGCGATGGTCGTCGCGCCTTTCACGGAAATCTGCTGGCCCAGTATGGCGCGAATGGCGAGTTCGAAGCCGTCGAAACCGCCCGGCACGCGAAGCCCGGGTCTCGCTGCAAGCCTCGGCCCGATCAGCGGATCGCGCGAAAGCGCGGCGGCGATGGCGGAAGGTTCCGCGTCGAGATCGAAAAGCCGCCTCAGCCGCGCCGCGATGGCGCGAATGGGCAGTGCCCCTTTCGTGCTGCCGATGGTCGCGATCCGCGCTTCGAGGGCATGGCCCTTTTGGGCCCGCTCCACGGTGATGATGCCTTTCGCCCCGCCAAGCGCGAAGCTGCGTGCATAGCGTTCCGCCTCCACGCGCTCGACGCCCGGAATGGCGCGGCCGCGCAGATAGGAAAGAACGCTCTCGAAGTCGAAAGGCGGCCGGTAGCCGAGCTTCAGCCTGATCGTGCTGCCTGCCTGCGCTTCGGAGGCGCGGCGGATTTCCGTCGGCGCCACGCCATAGGCTGTCTGGATCGCGTCGTTGAAGCGGCGCAGGCTCCTGTATCCCGCCGCATATGCCACTTCCGAAAGCGGCATGGCCGTGTCGGTGATGAGCTGCTTCGCGGTGAGCAGCCGCCGGTTCGCCGCCACCGCCTGCGGCCCCGCGCCGAGATGCGCGAGAAAGAGCCGCCGGAGTTGCCGCTCCCCGAGGCCGAGCCGCGCCGCGAGATCCTCGAGCTTGCCCTCGTCCAGCGTCCCCTCCTCGATCAGCCGCAGCGCACGCGAAACCGTCGCCGCTGTCCCCGTCCAGGCGGGCGTGCCCGGTGCCGTCTCCGGCCGGCAGCGCAGGCAGGAGCGGAAGCCCGCCGCCTCCGCCGCCGCCGCGGAAGCGACGAAGCGGCAATGTTCGCGCTTCGGCACGCGCGCCGGGCAGACCGGCCGGCAATAGATGCCCGTCGATGAAACGCAGACGAAGAAGCGCCCGTCGAAGCGTGCATCCTTCGCCTGCATCGCGCGGTAGCAGGCGTCTTCGTCGAGGAGCGATGCGGGAGCCGTCATGTTCATGGCAAGCAGTCTAGAGCGGCCTCCTCTTTCGCGCTCGCCAAAATCGGACATCTCCATTCGTGACGCCACCGTCAGCTTTGCGCGCCGTTTCGCCTCCGGTTCCGCTTGAGTTACGCCCCGCCGCTGTTACGCTCACCTCAACGGAAACTGAAAAATCTGAACTGTCCGGCGGGGGAGGAAAACCGGCCGGAGAGGGAATTCGGGGAGGAAAATATGACGGACAGGGCAGACGCCGTACCGGGCGTCGCGGGCGGCATTGCGCCGTCGCAGGGCTTCACGCCCGCCTATCGCAACTATGCGCTCTTTGTACTGATGATCGCCTATACGGCGAATTACGTGGACCGGCAGATCCTCGCGATCCTGCTGGAACCCATCAAGCAGGATCTGGGGCTGAACGACACCCAGCTCGGCTTCCTCTCCGGCATCACCTTCGCGATCTTCTATGCGACGCTCGGCGTTCCCATCGCCATGTGGGCGGACCGCACCAACAGGCGCAACATCGTCGCCCTTGCGCTCACCATCTTTTCGAGCATGACGGTGCTTTGCGGCTTCGTGACGAATTTCGTGCAGCTCGCGCTTGCGCGCATCGGCGTCGGCATCGGCGAGGCGGGGTCGAGCCCGCCTTCCCATTCCATGATCTCCGACATGTTTCCGCCGGAGAAGCGCGCCTCCGCCATGGGCATCTATTCGCTCGGCATCAATATCGGCATCCTGATCGGCTTCCTGGTCGGCGGCTGGGTCAGCCAGTGGTATGGCTGGCGCGCGGCCTTCTTCATCGTCGGCGCGCCGGGGCTTTTGATCGCGCTTCTCGTGCGCTTCACGCTGAAGGAGCCGGAACGCGGCCATGCCGATGGCATCTCCGCCCAGGCTTCGGCCGCCGCGCCGAAGGTCGGCGAGGTCTGGAAGCTTCTGTGGTCGCAGAAGTCCTTCCGCCACATCGCCTTCGGCTGTGCGCTCGCGGCTTTCGGCGGCTATGCGGGCGTCACCTGGATTCCCGCCTTCCTTATCCGCTCCTTTGAAATGTCGCCCGGTGAAATCGGCACCTGGCTCGCCCTCATCATCGGCTTTGTCGGCGGCGCGGGCACCTATGCCACGAGCTGGCTCGCCGACCGTTACGGCAAGGGCGATGTGCGCTGGAATCTCTGGGTCGTGGCCATCGTCATGGCGGTCTGCTTCCCCTTTGCTGTCGGCATGTATCTCTCGGCCGACAAATACTGGGCGCTTGCCTTCTTCCTCGTCCCGGCCTTTGCGGGCGCGGCCTATATCGGGCCTTCGCTCGCCATGACGCAGGCGCTGGTCACGCTGCGCATGCGCGCTGTCGCCTCGGCCGTGCTCTTCCTCATCCTGAACCTGATCGGCATGGGCCTCGGGCCCCAGGCGGTCGGCCTCATCAGCGATCTCTACAATCCGGCCTATGGCAGCGAGTCGCTGCGCTATGCGCTGCTCACCGTCATGGTCGTCTGGCCCTGGGCGGGCATCCACTTCGTCCTCGGCGCGAAAACGCTGAAGGACGACCTTGCCAGGGCCAAGGCGCACAGCCTGAAGTAACGCGCTCCCGGCGGCGGTTCTCCGCCGCCGGGATTCCTGCTGTACTCGCCACCTGGACCACCCTCCCTGAGCTATGCAAAAGGCTTGTTCGAGCGCTTGCCATCTGGATCACCCTCCCCCTGTGGGAGGGTGGCGCTCAAACAAGCGCACTGTTCTTCTCCGCGCCTCCGTGTGACCCTCTCTCTCCTTCTCTGCGCCTCTGCGTGGTCTCCCGCCGCGACACCGTCTCCCCTCGAACACGCGCCTCCTTTGTGAAAACATGGAACCCAAAGGAGCCCGCTCATGCCCGACACGCTTCCCGAAACCATGCGCGCCATGCTGCTCGATGCGCCGGGAAAGCCATTGCGCCTCGCGCATCTGCCCGTGCCGCGTCCGGGCAAGGGCGAGGTCGTGGTGAAGGTGGAAGCCTGCGGCGTCTGCCGCACCGATCTTCACCTTGTCGACGGCGAACTGCCCGACCCGAAGCTTCCCGTCGTGCCGGGCCACGAGATTGTCGGCCGCGTCGCCGCACTGGGCGAGGGCGTCACCGGCTTCGCGCCTGGTGAGCGCGTCGGCATTCCCTGGCTCGGCCATACCTGTGGGCAATGCCGCTATTGCCGCGCGGGGCGCGAGAACCTCTGCGAACAGGCGCTCTTCACCGGCTATACGCGCGACGGCGGCTACGCGGAATATACGCTCGCCGATGCGCGCTACTGTTTTCCCGTCGCCGAAAGCTATGGCGCGGCCGAGGCGGCGCCGCTTCTCTGCGCCGGGCTCATCGGTTACCGCTCGCTCCGCATGGCGGGCGAGGGCAGGCTTCTCGGGATCTACGGTTTCGGCGCCGCCGCCCATATCGTCGCGCAGGTGGCGCGCCACGAGGGCTGGCGTCTCTTCGCCTTCGTGAAGCCGGGCGACGAGGCCGCGAAAGAGTTTGCGCTGTCGCTCGGCGCGGAATGGGCGGGCGGCTCGGATGAAGTGCCGCCCGAGCTTCTCGATGCCGCGATCATCTATGCGCCCGCGGGCCCGCTCGTGCCCGCCGCGCTTCGCGCCGTCGCGCCCGGCGGGCGGGTCGTCTGCGCGGGCATTCACATGTCGGACATTCCTTCCTTCCCCTATGACATCCTCTGGCGCGAACGCTCCATTCATTCCGTCGCGAACCTCACGCGTGAAGACGGCGAGGAGTTCCTTGCCCTTGCGCCGCAAGTGCCTGTCGTTACCACGGTCGAGACGCTTCCTCTCGAAGAGGCGAACGAGGCTCTCGCCCGTCTCCGCGAAGGCCGCCTCACCGGCGCCGCCGTGCTGGTCATGGAATGACACAGCATGCATATGTTCCTTCCCACCCGCCCCTGGGGGCGGGGGTCTCGTCGCAGCGTCACATGCATGTCGCAGAACCTCGTCATGTCTTGAAGGATTGTGTCTCTGCCGGAGTTCGCGACCTCTCATGAAACGCCACGCTCTCCTGATCGCTCTTCTTTCCTGCACGGTCCTTTCCCACGCCCATGCCGTGGACGAGCGCTACAAGGAATATGCGCCGCGGCCGGGCCTCTCCGGCGAGGCGTCCGTCGCGGGTGCGCCCGCTCCGGCAAGATTGATGCTGCTTTGGTCGATGAGCTTTCACATGCTCCAGCCGCAGACCGTTCTGCGGATCGGCGCGGGCAGCGATGTGAAGGTCAAGACGGCCGTCGAGGCGATCGCCATTCTCGTTCACGAGAAGAACCCGCTTTCCTGCATTTCACGCGACGAGCTGAAACGTCTCTATACGGAAGAAAACCCTTCATGGGACATGGCGGGGGGCGCCGCCGCTTCCGTTGCGCCTCTTGCCCGAAAGGCGGAGGAGGGCGAAAGCGATTTCTTCGCCGGGGAGGTGCTGGGCGGCGCGCCCTTTGCGGGCGGCGTCTCGCTCGTCCCGCGCTATTCGGATCTTCTCGACCGTCTCGCCGAAACGCCGGGCGGCATCGGCTATGCGCCCGCCGGCTATCGCGGCAAGGGTGTGAAGGCGCTTCGGCTTTCGGATGGCGGTGAATGCGTGCCGCCAAGCGCCTCCGCTGCCTACCGCGCGGAATATCCCCTGTCGCGCTTCGTCTATGTCGAGGGCGACAGGAACGAGGCCGGCCTTGCCTTCTTCGACTATGTTCTCTCGCAGGAAGGACAGCGCGACGCCGTCATCGCGGGCTTCTACTCGCTGCCCTGGACCTTCGCCGCCGAGGAGCGGAAGAAGCTCGGCCTCGACTGAGCCTCGCTCCCTATCCCCGCTGTTGTCCTTTCGCTACGCGTCCCCTGTGGCGTCCGTGCCGTTGCTCGTCTGCATGACGTGTGCGGTCTCCGCCACAGCGAGGACAAGTCGTCCGTGTTTGACGGTTTAATGACGTTTCGATGACGGTCGCCGCGATTTATCCCCGCACCCGGGCATAAGTTGAACGCAAAAAACCTCCGGTGGATTTCTCCACCCCCGCGCGGGACGCGCAAAAGAAAACCCCCGGCGATTTCTCGCCGGGGCCTTGCCGTCTTGTGATCTGCGAGGATCGGACGTTGTCTTAGAAGGTGAACTGCGTGCGCAGCGCCACGGCCTGATGGCCGAAGTCGAGCTGGGCGGCGCCACGATCGTCCACATCCACGTCGAGGTAGTTGAGCATGAAGCGGAGATTGTTGTTCACGTACCAGTTCAGGCCGGCGGTGATGATGCGCTGCTCGCCACCGAAGATGCCATTGCCGGTGTCGTTCAGATCGGCCTGGCTGTAGCGCGCGGCAACTTCCCACGCGCCCATGCCGCCGCCGCCGAAGCCGAACGGATTGGCAGGCTTCACACCGGAATAGGCAGCCTTCTTGATGTCGTATTTGTAGGCTTCACCCGTGAGCACCCACGAAGCCTGCAGATACCAGGCGTCGAAATCGACATCGTTGAGGCCGGCCACGCGGCTCACGTCGTAGATGTAGTATTCGCCCTGAGCGCGGAACGGACCGTAGTTGAGCGCCAGTTCCGGACCGTAGACCGAAACCGTTTCGGCCGTGCCCGCGAAGTTTGCGTCGATGTAGCGGTCGCCGTCGACACGCAGTTCCGGACGGTCGCGGAAGCGGACCGCATCGGCCGGCAGGTTGAAGGAGTGCGAGCCGGAAGCGCCGACATGCACGTTCAGGCCTTCCTTCGGCGAAGTTGCATAGGCAAGACGGCCCACCACGTTGGAGCTGTCATAGTCGTCGAGACCGCCAGCGGCCGCTGCCGAGCTCATCGTGTAATAGGCAGCGCCGAAGAAATTGTCGGTGTTGTAGGTGCCGCCAGCCGTCATGCGCGCTTCGCCGGCCGCGGGGACGAGGGCGAGGTTCACCGCCGTGGCGCGTTCGATGAAAGTGATGTCGTTTGACGAGGTCGAGTCATCGAGCGTCATTTTCGGCTTGGTCGCGCCGAGAACGAGATTCACGCCTTCGATGCCGGTATAGGTGAGCGCAACTTCATAGATACGGGCGTTCGATTCCGTGCCACTGTCGCCGAAGTTGAACTCGATGTTGTACTTGAAGTCCTTGGCGAAAGTGCCATTGAAGCCGAGGCGGGCGCGGCGGAAGTTGGCGTTGCCGCGGAGCGGATCGGCGTTGCCGGTCGCAGCGACCATGTTCGCCTTGTCCGTGTCGCTCATGCTGTAACCGCCGACATCGAGATGGGCGCGGCCCGTGATGCCGAAGGTGAAGTTGCCATCGGCGGTCTTGAAGACCGGGCGGCCGTCCTTCAGGCTCACTTCGACATCGCTCTTGCGCTCTTCGAGCGACTTGATGGCGTTGCCATGCTGGATCTGAACGTCGTCGATCTTGCGCTGCAGCGCTTCGATCTGCGCCTTGAGGGCGTCGAGTTCGGCCTGGGTATTGCTGGCGGCGAAAGCAGGCGCCGCAAGGAAGGCGGCGGCGCCGATTGCCGTGCCGGCCAGCAGAATGTTTCTCAACGTCATATGACGTCTCCGTGTTCTATGGATGAGCTTCTGTTGCAGGATCGGCAGCCGCGGTGGAACCGCGAACACCCCCCATGACCCCGCTCGTAACAGAGCTATGTGACGGTTAGGCTCAACTTTTATGACAGAGAGATGACGGGCCCGGACTGTGGCAGCGATACATCGCTACGGACCTCGGCAAGGGGGTCTGGAAGACGCCTCAAAAGAGACAAAATATAAATAAAGTCAGTATGTTAATGAGAAGATCACGACGCAGTTGCCGCCGCGCCGCAATGCTCGTGATTCCGCTGCGGTCATGCCGGACGATAGACGGCGGAGCTTGTCGCCCCGCCATCCCCGTGCCGGAAAATTCCAACCGTCAGAAGGTAAAGCGAACCCCGCCAAGAATGGTTCTGGGCTTGCCGGGCCGGGCGCCGGCCGGGTCGAACGAGACATTGTAGACCTCGTCGGTCAGGTTCTCGACGATCCCGATCAGGCTCACGCCCGGTACGATCTCGACTTCGCCGGAGAGGTCGACGACGACGCGCTCATTTATGAGTTCGTTGGCCGGGATCGATCCCTGGCCTGCGACCGAGCGCGTTTCGTCGACATAGCTGGCGATCACGTTTGCCCGCCATGTCTCGCCTTCGACACCGGCGGTAAGCGTCAGCTGGTGCTCGGGTACGTAAGGCAGCTTGTCGCCCGCCGTGACATTGCCCCACGGGCCGAAGCCACTGTTGAAGCTCGTCTGGAATTCCGCGTCGGTATAGGTGTAGATCGCACCGAGAGGAACGGAGAACCCGGTACCGAGCAGGCCGGCTACATCATACCCGGCGCTGAGCTCCAGACCCTTTACATCGACTTCGCCGCCGTCGAACTGCGCACCGATTGCGCAGCCGCCGCCCGTGGAAGCCGTGCAGGTGCCGAGCAGGTTCGAATAATCATTGTAAAAACCGATCGCTTCGAAAGAGACGGGACCCGATCCGTATCGGAAGCCAGCCTCGTAATTGACTGACTTCTCGGCATCCGAGTTCGAGCCCGTGCCCGGCGCGGCAAATCCGCGATGGATACCGCCGACAATCTGCCATTCATCGTTGAGATAATAGGTCGCGCCAATACCCGGAATGAGCACATCGACGGAGTTTTCCGTGACTGTTGTGGGGCCGGTCCGTCCCGGATCGGCGAGACCCCAGCGCGTCTGCCGCAACTTGATCGTTTCGTAGCGGAGACCCGGGGTCAGAGTGAGATTGCCCCAGTCGATCGTGTCCTGAATATAGAAAGCCCAGGCCTTTGCATCGCCGACACGGTTGTCCTGGCTTCCGGGCGCGCCGGGCGTCGTCAGCGTCATCACACCGCCGGCCATCGTGTAGATGTCGTCATTCTGGAAGCGGTCTTCCTCGTCCTCGTGGTAGCGCATCGAAAGTTCGAGATAGTGGGCGATATTGCCGGTGAGGAATGACGAGCCGAGGACGGACTGGATTCCCGCCGCATAGTACTCACGATTATTGTTCCGGACACGGATTTCGCCGGCCGCGCCTTTCAGAACCGCCAGTTCGGCCGCATTCGCAACGGGATCGCCGACAATGCTGGAAATGCTTGTCCATGCGGGGGCGCCGGTGAGACGCGCGTCGTTGATCTTGTACCACGCGCGTTTGGTGTCGTGATAATAGGCGGTCGTCGTCAGATTGAGATCGTTCGAGAAGTCGACGCGGTGTGACGCCTGGAACGTCAGATGTTCGACATTCATCTCGTCGACCTGGCTCGCGGCATATCGGCGATACGGGTTTGCCGCGAAGTCCGCCGGGGTCAGACCGAGGTAGGTTTCGTCGGAAACCTCGTCCGAGCGCTGTACCTTGAACTCGAACGAGTGGCGCAGGCCGGACTGCGCGGTCGAGCGAAAGGCGAGTTTGCCCAGATAATCCTGAATGCTGTAGCCCGTGTCTCCGCCGCCATCGAGTTCCTTGAAGCCGTCGGTCCTGTCCTGAAGCGTCTCGGCAAGGATGCCGACTTCCCATGCCTCGGACATGGGCATCCAGCCCCCCGCATAACCGTGAACGCGCAGCGTCGCGTCCTCACCGCCGAGAATCTTGACCGAACCGGAAATGCTTCCGTCCTCATTGTCGGGAATGGAGGTGGAAAACATGTTGATCGCGCCTGCGATCGTCGAGGGCCCATACTTGATTGCCGCCGGACCTTTGACGACTTCGATCGATTCCATCCGGCCCATATGGGGGAAATAATAGGCGGCAGGTGCGGCGTAGGGCGCGGGCGCCATCAACACGCCATCCTCCATGATGACGATCTTGTTGTTGCGGTCGCTGCCGGAGCCGCGAATGCCGATATTCGGGCGAAGGCCATAGCCGTCTTCTTCCTGAAGCTGGACGCCCGGAACGACACGAAGAGTACGGTTGATATCAGTGTAGGAAAACTTCTCGATCTCTTCCTTGCTGATGAAGGTCGCGGAGCCACCCACTTCATCAATGCCTTCTGCAGACCCGGTGACTACCAGACCCTCGAGGATATGGACTTTTGCCTTCGACCGTTCCTGCGGATCGGCAGATGAACCTGCTTCTTCCGCTTGAGCGGGAAGCACAAGCAAGACGGATGCGATGAACCCGGCAGCCGGGTTGCGAAAGAGATTACGTGATTGAAGCGACATGAGTTCCCCTTGATTCCGGCGCCGCAGCGCGCCTCTCAAGGGGGTGTCATACAAATTTCACAAAAGCCTGTAAATGCTACTGCTTCTCATTTTTGTTATCATGAAATGGCTGTTTGCCTAGTGGCGCTCAAGGCCAGAAATGCCTGTCAGGTTCCTTTTGTAACCTTCGTCACCACCACGGAACCTGCTTCAAGCGTCTTGTGAACCGGACATTTTCCGGCAATTTCCGCGATCTTCTCATTGAGCGACGGGTCAAGACCGCCGGACACCCTGATGGTTCGCTCAAACCTGTCGATGTAACCCTCCCGGCCTTCCGCACATCCGGCGCAATCGCGGGCATGAATTCTCTTGTGGTCGACGGCGACCGAAATGGCTCCGAGCTCAAGGCCTTTGCGATCGGCATACATACGCAGCGTCATCGATGTGCATGCGCCTAGGGCTATCGAAAGAAAGTCATAGGGAGTGGGTCCCGAATTCAGCCCGCCGTGAGCCTCCGGTTCATCTGCCGTCAAAAGATGTGGACCAACGGCAACGCGTTGCTGGAATTTTCCCGTACCGGTTTCGGAAACCGTTACGATATCCGCATCGCTCTCGTCCCGGGCGATATTTCCCTGACCGATATAGCGGCTGGCCCACGCGCCAAGGACCTGCGCCACGTACAAGGCGTCGCGCCTCTTCGTCAGCAGGTGATCCGCGTCGTCCAGAGATACAAAGCTCTTCGGATGTTTCGCTGCTTCGAAGATCATGCTCGCATTCTCGATGCCCACGGCCTCGTCGAGCGGAGCATGGAATATGAGCAGTGCCTTTCTAAGAGAAGAAATCCGCGTACGGATATTATGTTCTTCAAGATCGTCGAGGAATTGTTTGCGAATGGAGAAGTGTCTGCCGGCGAGCTCGACAGATGCTTCACCCTCCGTCTCGATCTTTTCGATGTCGGTTTGAAAATGGCGCCGCACATGCGTTGCGTCTGCGGGTGCACCGATTGTCGCAACGGCCTTGGCCTCAGGCACATCTGCCGCCGCCGCCAGAATGGCCGCGCCGCCGAGACTATGCCCGACAAGAATTGACGGCGCCTCAAGCTCCTCCCGCATGAAGTCCACCGCGCAGAGAAGGTCGGCGACGTTCGAAGAAAAATTCGTGTTGGCAAATTCACCTCCGCTCATACCGAGTCCGGTGAAATCGAAGCGAAGGACCCCAATCCCCTGATCCGCCAGCGCGCCTGAAATACGCGCGGCGGCAAACACATCTTTGGAACAGGTAAAGCAATGGGCAAAGATGGCATAGGCGCGCACAGGGCCTGCCGGAAGATCGAGCAGGGCGGCGAGATCGTCGCCATAAGCGCCCTTGAAGGAAACTACCTTTGAACGTGCCGACATGGAGACCTCCGTGCTTTGTGCTGGCGTCAGCCTATCGCAATCACATGGGGCGATCTGCCATCGCGGTATGTGCCCGGCGAGGAAGCAACAAATTCGGCCCAAATATGCCGAAAATAAGATGGGGAACGGCACTTTCTGCAATCCGTTTCAAACGGCAAGGGTCGCGCCACAAGGGTCGCGACGGGAAAGCAAAAGGAGAACCCCATGAAAAGTCTTTTCACCACCACGGCGCTTGCGGCTTCGATGGCGTTCACAGCGGCAGCCTTTGCAGCGCGGGGCGAAGCAAACAATGCGCCCATGAACGTCACGCCGATGCAGGAGGAAGCGCAGCCCGTCCTCGAAGCGCCCGACGAAATACTGAGTCGGAACCGGTCGGGTGACGACGTGCTGGTGCAGCATGACAATTACGTCGTGATGGCTCCGAACGCGATCGCAGCCGCAGACGTAATCGGCGCGGCGGTGGTCGGCCCCGATGGTGAGGAAACAGGGACCGTGGACGATCTCGTGCTGACTGAAGGCAAGTCGGTTGATCGGGTCATCATCGCCGATGGCGAGATGTTCGGCTTCGGCGGCAAGATGGTCGCGATCGACTTTGAAGGCGCCTCGATCACGCGTGACCAGAACGACGATCGTATGGTCCGTATCGGCATGACCGACAAGGCGCTCGAAGGCGTGGCGGAATTCGACAAGGCGCCGCTCGCCGAGGACGGCGGCAAGCTCGCCAGCTCCTATATCGGCCGCGAGGTGGTCTTTGCGACGGAGGATGACGGAACAGGCGAAGTTTCCGACCTCATTCTCGACAAGCGGGGCACGGCGAAATACGCCGTAATCGAATATGGAGGCATGCTTGAGATGAACGACAAGCGTGTCGCGCTTGACCTGGATGAACTGAAACCGGCGGCGGCGGACGAACCACTGAATCTCGCCATGACGCTGGACGAACTCCGCGGCGAACCGACCTTCTTTTATGACGAGGACGAAGCCCCGAAGGCGGGTGAGATGTAATTCGCCAGATTTCGGAGAAGTGACCGCCCGGCCGGGGGAAACCTGGCCGGGCCTTTCGTGCGGCTTGCGCGCCGACGCTACCGCGTATTGGCGATCTCGCCGGCAGCCATCATGTGGGGAGGGAAATGCCCCCGATCCAGCGGGGCTTGGGGGGCGGGGATGATACTGGATCGGGGGGCCTGCAAAGGTTGTGTGCCACTCCGGCGACCTAACCTCGCAATAGCACCTCAATAACGCCGGTGAGACCTGCCGGTTCCCTCAATCAGCCGGGCCTTCAAGGAAAAATTCAGGCTGAGTCAAACAAGTACGGGCAGACTGACCGTCACGACGCAGCCTGGCTCGTCGACGTCCATATGCGCACGCAACTGTCTTATCAACCCGCGGAACAGATTGATGTGTCCCTCGTCGGGCCGGTTCTCCATCAGCCCCTCGAGAACCGGCTGATCGACCTTCATGGTCAGGATTGAGCCACTGCCGGGCCGCTCCGCCAACTCGAAGTCGATCTGCGTTGCCGGCAAGCCTTCGGGTGAAAGGCGTGTCGTCGTTTCGGCAATGAGCTCTGTGACCAGAAAGGCAAGCGTGAGCGCAGCGTCGGGCAGGGCGTAGATCGGCTCGCGGCACTGCATGGAAAGGACAGGACGTCCCCACTCCGTTGACAGGTGCCGCTCCGTCGACAGACATAGATCTTTCAGCAAAACACCGAGGTCGACCGCCCGGAAATCGTCGCCTTGATAGAGCGCGGCATGGACAATACCGAGAGCGTTGAGCCGTCTTTGCACATCGAGAAAGATTGCCTCCTGTTCTGCTGTCTTGGCTCTGCGGCTTTGGAGGCTCAACAAGCTGTTCATGACCTGGAGATTGTTGCGCACACGATGGTTTACCTCGCGGACCAGCGCCTTTTGATGATCGAGAGCCGCACGCAACGCGTCGTCCCGGGCCTGAATAGTATCCGCCATGGTGTTGAACTTCGTGGCGACGGCTTGAACTTCTTCGGTCGCCTGAGGGTCGTACTCCACCCGTGCGCTGTCATCGCCTGCGATATATCGGCGAATTGCCTGCCGAACCTTGTTGAGCGGCTCAATGATGATCTGTTCGGTCGCACGTCCTGCGAGAAAGCTTGCCGCTACCCAGACGAGCAAGGGAAATGCGATGACGAAGTAGAGGATTGCTTGCGCCGCCGCGGAAAGTTCCTCCGGATCCTGTGCGTAAAGACCGAAGACATTCCCGGGCATTGTGGAGACAACATAGTGACGCAACGCACCGTCTCTGCCCTTCTCGGCGAAGCTTCCGGCCATGAGATCCTGTCCGGACTTATTGGCAAACGAGGCTGGCAGCCAGAGATCGACATGCTCGCCTTTGGTCCGCTGGGCGAGGATGTTATGTCCGCTATCGAGTAGAGCGATAGCGGAAGCGTCAGGCAGCTCAGCTTCCTGCATGCCGAGAGTTATGGCGCCAAAAGGAAGCGTTGCTGCGAGTACTCCCACAGTCTGCCGGTCCGGATCGTAGATCGGCAACGTGGCTACAAGACGGGAAGAAGCTTGTTCTCCCTCAGAGACGGCAAAATCCTGCTGCATCCAGACGGAGAATTGTTGCGATTTCGCCGATTTGGCGAGCCACTCTGGCGGCTTGCCATTTGCTGTGTCCGGCAGAGGCGCAGGTGCGCTGCAGATAGGTCCGCCATCGAGTCCCATCAGATGCAATGAGGAAATATCCTGATTTTGCAGGACAATTCGGCGGAAGGTTTCGCTGCAGCTGCCGCTATCGGCGGGATCACCCAGCGGGAGAACCGAAATTGTTTCCAGCAGATTCCTCAACTCACGGAGCTTGGTACTCTGACGCGCGAGTGTCGCCTCGCCGCGTGAAATGAGAGCCCGCTCCCTCAATTCCTGGTTGTGAACGGTGATGGCGTACTGAGCGATCTCCGCTGCAAGACAGAGCGGGAGAAGCGCAACAGCAAGCCGAAGCGCAATTCGGGATTTGAGACCAAGCCGAGCTTCGCGCATGCGCCCCAAACGCATTAGCCAAACTTTGCCGGCTCTCGATTCCGTTGCCAAATGTCAGCCCCTGATCAGGTCCTGCATAATGGTTGCAGGTTGCCTTCGGATATGTCCGCCCAGCTCCGGCCTAATCCTTGCCTTTTTCCGGTTCCGAGTCGGAAAGCTGATCGAGGAGCGACGCAAATTCGTCCGGAATTGGCTCCGCCAGCACATCTTGATAGGCCCGCCTTAACCCCGTTCCGAGGGCTTCGCGCCGGGCGCTTTGCTCGACTTTGTTACGGTTGTCCGCAGATTTGCCATTTTTCGTGGGCTGAATCTGCTTGTCCTTCTCGTTCGCCACTTCTGCACCGCGCCCTTGGCGTCGACTTCAAAACGTTCGCGGAATGGCAAACGCTGAAGGCGAGGAAAATATTTCTACAAGAAATGAAACTCTTTTGTTTTCCGAGGGTTCCTTAGGTCGAGAACTTTTTTCCGAATTTAGTTCGTGGATATGAGTCTCGCAACCGGGCAAGCTGGGTTACGATAAAGTTCAGACGGAGATGGATCAGGAATGTCGCTCGCAGATCAAATCGCACCTCTTCTTCCGCATTTGCGCCGCTACGCCCGCGCGCTGACCGGAAATCAGAAACGCGGGGATGCATATGTGCGTTCCCTGCTTGAAGCGATTGTCGCCGATGACAGCATCATCGACCGGGGGCTGGAGCCGCGCGTGGGGCTCTACAAGGCTTTTTACGGAATTTGGTCTACTGCCGACCTGGATGTCGCCAAGCCCGAGGAGGCTGCAGGCGCTGAGAACATTGTTTCGCAGCGGCTTTCCCGCATGACCCCGATTAACCGCCAGGCGCTGCTGCTTACCGCCATGGAAGGCTTCAGCAACAAGGAAACGGCACAAATTCTTCAGGTGGATGATGCTGAAATCTCACCTCTGATCGACGCGGCATTGAAGGAGATAGACAATCAGATCGCGACAAATGTCCTGATTATCGAAGATGAACCCATCATCTCGATGGATCTTGAGCAGATCGTTCGTGATCTCGGCCACGATGTCATGGCGACCGTTGTAACGCGAGATGAGGCGGTAAATGCTATTGCCACGAGAAAGCCGGGTCTCGTTCTGGCGGACATTCAACTCGCAGACGGCAGTTCGGGCATCGACGCGGTAAAGGATATCTTCGCCCGTTTCTCTGTCCCGGTGATTTTCATAACCGCATATCCTGAGCGATTGCTGACGGGCGAACGCCCCGAGCCCACCTTTCTGATAACAAAGCCCTTCCTGCAAAGCACGGTCAAGGCGGCCATCGGGCAGGCTCTCTTCTTCAATGCAGAGAAAAGTGAAGCTGCCTGATTTGCTTCGGCGACACTTTGAAAAAAGGGCGCCGCCCGAAAGGGCGGCGTCGTGTCATTTCCGGAAGTAGGAAAATGCTCGGCTGGCTCAGCGGACAAGCTTTTCCATCTCGCTCATGATTGCTTCCGTGGTGTCTCCAACGGCGAGCGAATTCTCGGAGCGAGCGGGCAAAAGACCATTGTCGATCATTTCATCCAATGCCACCCGGGCGCGTGCAACACGGCTCTTCACGGTGCCGACAGCGCAGTCGCATATGCTGGCCGCCTCCTCATAGGAAAAGCCGCCCGCGCCCACCAGGATGAGTGCTTCCCTTTGTGCGGGAGGAAGGCGCATGAGCGCGCGCTGCAAATCCGTCAGTTGCATCTGGTGATCCTGATGCGCCGGGGTGGAAAGCGTTCGTTCCGCGACGTTTTCATCCCATTCGCCTTTGAAGCGCGAGCGGCGCATTTGGGACAGGAACTGATTGCGCAGAATGACGAAAACCCAAGCGCGCATATTGGTCCCAGCCTTGTAGCGCTTTCTTGCCGCCCAGGCTTTCAGAAGAGCGTCCTGGGCAAGATCGTCGGCCATGTCTGCTCGGCCGCATAGATTGCGCGCGAAGGCACGCAGGTGCGGGATGAGCGCTTCGAGCTCCTTCTTGAAATCGGCGTCGCTGAGCGACTCGACTTCGCCTGGCTTTTCAATCTGATCCATCATGCGTTCAGCTCTTGTCACCCGCGTCCAGTTTATTCAGCAGTTGAATGAACTCGGGAGGGATCGGCTCTTGAACGGCGCTTCGATAGAGCGCCCGGAGCTCTCGGCCGATACTTGCGCTACGCGCCGCGGTCTCGCGACGGGATTCGTCGCGGCGGCCTCCTCGCATGTCTCTTGCCCTGTCTTCGATCATCTCCAAAACACATTTCTTGTGCACTCGATGTACGAGTGCCGTCCAAAGCATCTTTCTTACTAACGCTTGACCTTGAAGATGGTTCAACTCGGGTTTTGGTAGCGGAATCGGCCAACCTGGCGCGATCTCATGTCGAGACATTAGCCGCCTTCATGGCTGGAATATGGCAGCGAGATATTTGCCTGAAACGGCAACAAATTCCGTAAGCGGATATGTAGGCAAAGAAAAGGGAGCCGTCAGTAGACCAACCCGACGACTCCCGTATCGAATGATTCCGCAGTGGTCAAAGGCGTGAAAGCCATTGGTCGATTTCCTTCTCCGCTGCTTCCTTCTCCTTGCCGTACCTTTCCTGAAGAACGCCTGCAAGGCGATCTCGCTTGCCCTCGATCTTCTCGATATCGGAATCGGTTATATCACCCCAGGTTTCCTTCACGCGCCCTTTCATCTGGCTCCAGTTGCCGGCGATCTGATCCCAGTTCATTTGTTCCTCCTGCGGAGTTTGAGTGGTCTAGGTTCTCTGTTTCGTTCAGCGGGGCGGCCCCGGGCGGCGCGCAAATCCGAAAATGAGGCTCACGAGAAAGAGAACCAGGAAGATGAAGAAGAGAATCTTCGCGATTCCGGCGGACGCCGCAGCGATTCCACCAAACCCGAATACCGCCGCGATTACGGCGATAACAAAGAAAACGGCTGCCCAATAAAGCATACTTCTCCTCCTGATTGATTGCCCGCTGTTAGCAGTTATCCCGCCAGGTGGCTTGAAGAGAAAACACGCAATAGGCAACTAGGTTCCATCATTGTGCAGATCACGAACTGTTTTTGGGGAATCGGTCGGGAGTGTCGGAAGGATCTTCTGCTTTTCTCCCAAACTTCCATTCGAGCGGTCTTATGACTGCGAGAATAAGGATCGCCAGAATCAATCCTGTGAAGGCCACGGTATAGTTCTGCATACCGCAAGCGACGCCAAGCGCACCCGCGAGCCACATCCCGGCGCCTGTGGTGAGGCCCTTCACATGTCCTCGGGCTTGAATGATCGCTCCGGCCGCCAGGAAGGCTACGCCGGCAGTGACCGCTTCGATGACGCGAATGGGGTCTGCATTGCTTTGGGGGTTCTGGGTCGCAAATGTTTCGTGGAGATCGAGCGTCAGTATGGTGAAGATCGATGCGGCCATTGCCGTCATCATGTGCGTGCGTAGTCCGGCAGGCCTGTCGCGCGCTTCACGGTCGAGTCCGATAATTCCGCCCATTACCGCGGCGGCGCCAAGCCGGATTGTATAATCGGGAATAGAACTCGAAAGAAGCGCCTGCCAGATATCCATGAGCCATTCGCACTAGTCGATGCCGTCATGATTTGTTTTGCCTGGCGCTGCGCGAGCCCACGCGAACAATTCTGTAAGAAATGCATCCGTGAGATCGGGCCAGGGGCTTCCGTGTGGTGTTGTGCCATCCTCGCCAATGGCGTCGCCGACTTCGGGGATCGACATGGCATTCGGAATGGTGATCGCGCCAAAGGAAGGGACAAGAAGACGCATTTGTTCCGCAGCCCGGACACCACCAAAGCGGCTGGCTGAGTAGGAAACGATACCCGCCGGCCGCCCCCCAAACTCATCCGTACCAAAATGATCCACCAAATTCTTCAAGGCTGGAGGAATGCAGTGATTGTATTCCGCGGTTACAAAAACGAACGCGTTAGCTCGTTTGAAGATTTCGGAGAGTTCGGAAATGGCGGCCGGCATTTCTTCATCTTCGAATTCGAAGATGCGCTTATCGAGAAGCGGAAGCCGGAAAAGCGCCGGATCGATCAGTTTCGCCTCTTTGCCACGTGCATCGATCGCCTTGGTCATCATTCTGGCGGCTCGTATGCCGACTCGGGCGTTTCTAACGGATCCATAAATGACAGGGATAAACATGAGCTGCGATCCGCCTAGCGAGCGCCAAATGATCGAGGACGGATTCGCGCTGCGCTATCCCGATTGTCCCGGAACGCAATCTGAAGAAACAGCCAGATGAAGCCGCTAACTACGAGTGTTGAGAACAACGCAATAGCTGCGGCTGGAATGAACCAACGCATGACTTCGAAGGAATCGGTAAGCGGTCGCGCCACGATGATGCAGGCGAAGAACAGGCCGCCCCCTCCGATCCAGAAAGAGCGAAGGCGTCGGTCCCACCTGCTTCGAGCATCTTCAAGATTGCCGTTCATTTTCGAACTCCCCATCCAGCAACGCGACCATGATTTATGGCGATAACGCAGGCGGGTGGATTCAGTTGCAAAGGACGAAGCGAATTGCATCTGGCGGCGCGATTAATGACAGGCATTCCATTGATTGTGTGACTGGACTGGAACCGACGTGCGCATTGAGCGTTGGCAAAGCAGAGATTTTCGGACAAGCGGGAACATTCGATCAGCGCCGAATGCTGCGTGAGCGACGGTTACATAAATCGACCGAATTCCCCATGACTTCCCAACGTCGGTACCGAAAATTGGTGAACGAGTTGAACGGAAAGCTGTCAAAGACGGATCCGGGCGATGGAACCCACCCCCGACGGCGATGGAGGAGATATCGGCGCTTGCATGTTCGGCGACCTGACGAGCCCCCACTCTGCACACAAGGTCATCGGCGACACACAACGTCGAACTCGCTCCGAGTCATCGGTTTCCAGTCGCCCACCCCGGGGTTGGCGGTGTTGAGTACTGAACCCCACGCAGCACCGCTCCCGGGGATTTTCCATTCAGACTCTTCAGGAATGGAAGGTAAGTGAACGAATGTCCCACGAGTCCAACTACATGCAGACTGCACATCTTGGACACCGGAACGAAATGGTGAGCAACGCACACCGTTCTCGTTCATTGACCGAGATGCTGGAGTCCGAGGAGTTCTGCAGAGAGCTTCTGGAGAGGGCGCGCTGGCCGGAAGGGCCCGTCTGCATGAGTTGCGGCGCAAAGGGAGCGGCAAGCCGCCTTACCACACGCCCTGGCCTTTGGACCTGCAAGGCCTGCCGGCGCTGCCAGTATAGTGTGACCTCGGGTACGCAGCTGCATCGCTCAAGGTTGCCCGTCTCGGCCTGGGTGAAGCTCTTCTACGCCACGCAGATAAGAAAACAGAACCTCACCGCCTCGCAGGTAAGCCGGAGGTTCGACGTCGCCTATCTCACGGCAAAGAGCATGTTGCATCGGGTTGATGCACTGAAGCGAGAAATGCCGGAGATGGCCGATAGGCTCGAACAGTCTTTGAGAGAGCTTGCGAGCACCGCTTCGCGCGGTTGATTTCGGCTTCGTACGGCCCGAGGCCTTTATCGGCCGCTGCTTCACATGATGTCGCGACGAACCGGTCGAGCTTCCGGAAGGATCGGGTAGGTACCGGTATAGTTCTTGAGCGGCCGGTACTCCTCTTCTTCCGTCGTGGAACCGCCGATCTCCTTCTCGTCTTCTGCCCAAGCCAGAAAGCCGGCTGCCAGGTCGCGGATGCCGGTGGCAAGACGTATCATGATTTCCTCACCGGATTGGCATGCCAGCGCCTCGCGCTCACAGAACCCGGCCGCATCGCGGGTCGCGTGCGACACGACAATCCGGGCATTCGTAAAGAGGGAGAGATCGCGCACGACATCGCGATCAGGGCGGGATTCATCGTCCGCATGGACGACCGGAATGACTTCCGGCGCTGCCGCAACCGGCCCGGCCGGCTCGGCGAGCTTGATTGCATGGCCTGCGAGGACCATTACCACCAGCGTTTTGATTGCGAATTTGATCATGCCTGACCTCGCCATTTGAGGTTAGGCAGAACTTAGCAGGTTTCAATAGGTTAAGAGCGTCGAACTTGGTGAACGGGCAGGCTGACCGATCAAGCGGCGTCAGCCTGTCCCAAAGCAGAACGAAGAAAGTCCGTGATCTTGTCCAATTGAACAGGTTTACGGAAAACGGCTACCGCACCGCAATCGGCAAGATTGGCGTAGTGATACATTTCGCTCTCCGCCGTCATCAGCATCACGATCACCTTGTGATTGAGATTACGGGCAGCCTCCGCAACCCGCACACCATCCCAACCTGGCATGTTCACATCGAGCATGAGAATTCGCGGCCTTTCGCTGGCAATGCGTTCCACCGCCTCATGCCCGTCGCGGGCGGTAATAACATCAAGACCGTTTAACCGGAGAAACTCCGCCATCTCCTGAAGCTGAACAGGATCGTCGTCGGCGACTAGGACGCAAGCACGCATCTCGAACTCCAAACCCTGCACAGGCCTGACCGCCCGCGCTTCTGGCTCCAAGTGAACGTCCATCGGGTTTAACCGCCGGTAAACCGCGCTTCCTTTTGGTGCGCGCCTTTGTCGACTTTTGTCGCTTTGCCGGCCATTTGCTCAATCGTTTAAATGGCGCCGGGCAAGCAGTCTATCCAGATCCGGAAGGCCAAAGGGTTTTGGCAGCGTCCCGAGAAGCCTAATGTCATGAGCGCCGCAGAGTGAGGCCCCGGCATCCAGAAGATTGTCCCTGGCCCCCGACATCATGACGATCGAGATCTCGGCCTTGCGCGGGTTTTGAGCCAGGGCGAGCAGAGCCTCAAATCCGTTGAATTCAGGCATGTGGACATCGAGCATGATCAGATCCGGTTCGAATTCACTCACGAGCTGCGCGAAATCCGTCCGGCCCTCGCGTGTTCGTGTTTCGAAGCCGCGGGATTGCAGTGCTTCCGCACATTCGATCGCCAGTTCATCGTCGTCGTCATATACCAGAGCCCGCATTTCCTTACCCGAAACCCGTATCGTCTATTTCGTTTGGTTCTAACTTTTCCCGACGTAGTCGTGTGAGTTGCTTTGAAGACTTGTGTGGTGAGAAAGGGTTAACTCACCAGGGTAGGGGCCTGGCACTTTGCGCCGGTGACGATCATGTCCATTGCTCCCAGTTTCACGCCGAGCGTCGTGAGAAGGGAGTCGACAACGGTATCGAGCACCCCGAGTGCACTTCCGATTGTCGTTGTAAGAGTTGAAAGAATTGCCGGGAGGCCGGGGATCGGTAGTCCGAGAAGCGTCACTTGGCTTATCGAAAGGGCGCTTCCAAGGCCACCCAGAATGTTGGAGCTGGAGGCAATGGATTTGACATTCTGGTCTTCGATATCCGTGTCCGTGAACTCCACATTTGTGGGTCCGCCAGCGGCAACGGCATAGGATCCGCCGGCGCGAAGACGCATAACCTCTAATCCGGCAACGGTAATTGTAGCTATCTCCGGGTTTGTATCCGACACTGTCCCGTATCGGGCGGTGACCGCACCGGTTGTTCCGGCAAGAACAGCAACATTTCCGCCGGAGATGCAGGGAATACCCGCAACGGTCGCTGTTCCTTCTGCCGCGGTGATGTATATCGGAACCTCGATGCGGGAATTCAGCAGCGCGGCTATCCCTGTATCGATCGTCGCGCTGAGCTGAACCGTCACCTGCGACGTCCCTACGCTGTCTCCTACTCTGCCCAAAGCCATCTGGGCCATAGGGGCGCCGACGGTAACGGTGCCGGACACGGAGGCAAGAGAGCCAAGATTGACGTTCGTGTCGAAGCCGACAGATTGCCCCTCTCCGAGGACCATGGCCGTACCCGAGACGAGGCTCATCAGGTTGAAGGGAACGCCGTCGGCGAGAGAGGAACCAACCGATCCTACCGTGCGCTGAGCGATTGGAGCCAGGTCAAGCACTCTGCTCAGGTCGACCGGAGTGCCCGATATCGGTGAAAAGGCGGTTTGAAGGGCGAGAGTTGCAACCGAAGGGTCTCCCTCGAATGTGTCACCGGCCAGAACGTCGACGGCGGCGTTGAGGATATCGCCCACCATCACGCTTGCTTCGAGGAGGTCGTTATAGGTATCCGCTCCCGCATCCAGACCGACCTCCGTGGCTAGGGCATCGACGAACTCCAGTGCGTCAATGTTTGCATCGGCGAGTGCATTGTAGTCGACAAGCGAGAGGTTGATCGTCGTTCCGAGAAGCCCCCCCAGTATCTGATTTGCTAACCCTGCGTCGAGTGAGGCCAGCCTTGTGCCGGCCGAGAACGAGACATATTTCGAATAGGCAGCGACTGCACGCGTTTCGATCTGAGTGCTGTCTCCGAAGCCGAAGAGGCGGGCGAAATAGGTCGGGGATTGCGAAGTCTTGATAATGCTCACGGCGTTGAAGTTCGTATCGTCGACGATCGTTCCGTCGCTTGCTGTCTCTCCCTCGCTAAAGAATCTCTCGTTCGGAGACCGTGCCGGATCGGGCACATAGTAAAGCGGTGTTGCTTCCACATTCTCGGCTGAGTAGTCGTTGAGTTCGAAAATCGTCTCCGCGACGTTCTGAGCTTGTGCGATCTGCCGCACTGCGCCGAGAGCGGCAGCATCGGTGGCGGACTGTTGATTGCGGTAGGCCGAGTACATGGCGCCCGTATCTATGACGATCATGGCAACTGCCAGCGCAAGGACTAGCGCACCAACCGCCATAACCGAGATGACGCCATCTTCATTGCGCGCATAGCGTACCAGAAAGGCGATCATGGTTTGGTACATGGTCTTCCTCCGCATCCCGCCAGATCGCTCCGAATTCCCCCAAGGGATGGTCTATGATCTGAGGGTGTCCGTGTAGTTTATTTAACCGGTTCCCAAGTTAGCGAACATTTAAGTGCAATAGGTCGTATGCGGACAAGAAATCGCACGACTGAAGTATGTGCACACAAATAGACACAACCACACACCCCTCCCAGAAGCTCCGTTCTACAAAAAGAGCAGGGAAATGAAGGCGTAAAGGCCCTCGGGACCTGGACGCCTGACTGGAGGAGGGAATCTTGTCCGGAAGAATCATTGTTGCATCCCTCGTGTGTGTCGGTCTTGCAGGATGCGGGACTGACAAGATTTCCATGTCTTCCGAAGTGGGTGGCGGCGGCAGAAGCTCGGTTGTGACAAGGACATCCGATTCAGGTGGTGGTTTCGGCGGAGCAACCGGAGACGCCGGTCTTGGCGTGACCGAAGGCGGCGGCGTTCTCGACAATCTTGTCGGCATGGACCCGGTTGGGGGCTTGCTGGATAATTTGGGCGAGGAGAATCCGCTGGGCGACATTCTTGGCGGTGGCTCCGACGGCCTGATCCCCTCTATGGCGGGAGCGCTCGCAGGCGATCCGGAAGCAGAGGTTGTCGGGCTTGGTCTTCTCGGGGCGGGTGGTTTGATCGCGGATCTGGCTGGAACGGATCTCGTGGGCGGATCGCTCGATACGGGCGGCGTTCTCACCGCCAGCATAGCAGGCGGCAATGACGGTTTGCTCGGTGCTCTGCTGAACGATCGGGTTGCCAGCCCGCCTCTCGCGCCCGTGGCAGAGCCGTTGGCTGGCGCAATTCCAGTGGCCGCGCTGAACGAAGCGCTCGCTCAGATTCCAGCACTCGGTGTGACAGGAGAGGGCGGCTTACTTTCGGACATCGTGGGAACGAACGTGGTTGGCAATCTTGTCGGCGACAACACGCCTCTCGGCGGAGGCGACAATGGGCAGCTCGGTAATTTCCTTCCGGCGGGAGATGCGCCTCTCGGCCAGGTCGGCGAGGTTGCGACGGGCCTTCTCGACATCGTTGCCGGCAATGAACCGTCGCCTGCGCCCAGTGTCCTTGCGCCCGCCGTGCCCGTGCTCGAAAACACCCTCGGTGTGGGTGGTGGCCTTGTCGGAGGTGTCGTTGCTCCTGTGACGGGTGCACTTGGCGATGTCCCTGTCATCGGCAGCGTAGTCGGCGGGAACGCACCGTCCGGACAACAGTCTTCAGCACCCGGCATGTCCGCGCCCTCCGGCGCCGCCGTTCAGAATCCTGTGTCAGGAGTGCTTTCTCCCGTCACCAACGTAGTTGGCGGTCTTCTCGGAGGCCGTTGATCCAGCCCCCCGGGGGCTCAGCAAATTGCAAAGCCCTCAAACGGAAAGGCCCGGCAGAATGCCGGGCCTTTCTTGTTGTCATGCTTCGATGGTGTCTGGTTCAGAATTTCACCTCAAAGGAAACAAAGAGCCGTGGATCCTTGTTGTCCTGGGAAATTGGTGTCCGGTTGATCGGCTTGTCGAGTTCGAGTCCCAGGGAAAGCCAACGCCGGTTGGAAAATGTGACGCCTATGCCGGTTGACAGCAGACGATGATTTCCCTGGCCGTCGACATCCGTGTTCCACACTTTCGATTGATCCAGAAATGTATAGGGCGTGACAGCCCATCCGCCTAGCATCTCTACATCGAAGCGATAGCTGGCCTGGATAGAGGCCCCGATGCCGCTATCGCCGCTGATCTCCGAGTTGTTGTAGCCTCGCGCAAAACGTGCGCCGCCAAAACTGATTTCCTCTGAGCTGTAGAGAGAGTCGGGGCTGTATTGTCCCTCGGTCCGGAAACTGAGCAGGAGACGTTCCGTTGCCGCATAATTAATCGAGAAGCCGGTCTGTAACTTGGTGAAATTGGGCGCAGCCCCGAGGCGGGAATGAAGTGTGTTGTTCGGTCCTGCGCCGCCTATCGGCAGGCCTTGCGTCACGCGGAAGTTCGCCCCGAGGGAGATTTTTTCGTTCACCTGGGAGGCATAGGAGCCTCCGATATGGGCCGCGCGGATCGCGTCCTCGCTGAACTTGAAGCCGTTGAGCTCATTTTCGGCGTTGGTCATGTAGAGACCGAAAAAGCCGGTGAGCGTTTCCTTCGTCGCCCGGATAATGGGGTAGCTGAGAAGGAAATCCGCCTGGGTACTTGAGCTGACAAGCTCGAATCCGGGGGGGAGGTCCGGCGTCTCCGAGCTGGCATAAGAGGCGCCGATTGTCGCTCTCAGACCGCTATTGCCGAGAAAGGTCGAGAACGCACCCCGGAAATATTGCTGCGTGTCGAACTCCGGCGTTGCCAGTGAGGTGACTGAAATCTGGTCGCCCCATCCAAAAATATTGTTCAACGATCCGGTAAGATAAGCGGCGAAAGGTGAGTCTTCGAGATTTGCTCTGTTGTCGACCGCCGTGGAAATCGTCACTTTCTCGCTCTCGGCGGTGAGCGCAAGCGTCGCGGATCCGGTATAGACATTCATTCCGGTCAGCTTGCCGCCGAGCGTAATGCCCGGAATGTCGTTGATGAGTAGCAGATACCGCTCGAGCGTCGACGAACGAAGCGGTTTCTCCGAGACAATCTGTCGGCTGAACTCCTCGATCATGTGGCGCACGGCGGGATCGTCCGCCGTAATGTTGATACGGCCTACGAAGCCCTCGACCACGCGCACGATCAAGGTATCGCCCTGTACGACCTGAACGGGAATGTAGGCGCGGCCCAATGCGTAGCCTGCGTCCGTATAAAGTTGATTGGCGCGATCCAGAGAGGCGCGAAGTTGTGCTGCCGTGATTTCCCGGTCGAGAAGATCGTCAAACTGGGCGGCAATCCTCTCTTCCTCGACGACCGTGGCTCCGACGATCCGAACCTGAGAGATGCGGAAATTCAGCACCTTCTGCGAACCGTCAGGCAGACCAAGCTCTTCTTTCAGTTCGGGCGTGTCCCGCTTTCTGAGCTCCGGAGCGGGCGACGGCGGCGTCAGAACTTCTCCCGGTGCCGGTGCATTGAGTGGCGTGGTCGTCTGCGCAAAAGCCGGACTACACATGAGAGCCATACCGGAAACGGCCGCCAGAAACTTTCCCGTCTGTCGCGTCATGTTGCCTCCACCTCAATGCAAGTTTCCCTCGCACAGATGGTACAAAGCGGGTCGCGGCAATAAAGAAGAGTACTGTATTTAATTTGAGTAACACGGAGCCGTCCGTATACGGTTTGTCGACTTATGTAGAGGTGCTTCGATTTCTGTTCGCCGTCTCACTCACCAAATCCCGCGATATATCGCGTCCTTGTCTGTGCCTGTTTGAGTAGAATTCAACTCACGCTGATGGAACCAATTCCTGTGTGAGTGAGTTGCGATTCAGTCCGCGAAGAGTGAAGTGGTCTTGGGCATGGGAAAATATGCATTTTCGGTCAGCACAGTTTCCATTTCGTCAGTATGGGAATTCACTTCTATTAGAACTATTCCAGATGAAACTCACACTTCGATTGGAAACATATGTGTAGAGTTAGGACTCTATTGACCGTTCTGATTCGTAAAATGAGGGGCTGATATGTGAGGCACGTGCCGATTTGAGGCACACGGCTGTGGGGGCAGCCGCTAAAGGAGGGACGACAGTATGAATCTCGCACAGCGGATTCAGCAAAACCCGATGCTTCTTCTCGGTCTGGGGGTGGTACTCATCCTGGCAGCACTGGCGCTGATCTGGCTCAATCTTTCGGCTCGGAATGAAGCCAGCAGAGTTGCGGCGACGCCTGCGGCGGGTGAGCGCGACATGGGAACAACTGCAGAAGTTGTCGTCGCCGCGCGTAACATCCTGCGTGGAGAATCCATATCCGCAGAAGATCTGACGCTACGCAGAATGGAGGCGCCTGCGCCTTCCGGCAGCTTCGCGAATTCAGCCGGTTTGATAGGCCGTGTAGCGACGTCGGATATCGGCACTTCGCAAATCGTCTTCAGCGACAGCCTCAGCAAGGAACCTTCCGATGCTGGAGTAGCTGCGCTGGTGCCGGAGGGGCAAAGAGCATTCTCGCTTCGCGTTGCCGAAGAAGACATTGTCGGAGGTTTCCTCCAGGCAGGCGACAGGGTCGATGTCTTCGCAACTTTCCCCGGGGCGGTCTACGGCCAGCAGGCGGGGATCGGGCAGTCCGGGGAAGATCGCAGCAAGAGTGCGCTCCTCCTGCAAGACATGCAGGTCCTCGCTGTAGGCGCAGCATTGTCCAACAAGGGACGCGAAGTGAACGCCGGTGCTCGCACAGTCACTGTTGCCGCACCGCCTGCCGCACTGGCGAAACTCGCACTTGCTGGCCGGCTTGGTCACATCACTCTCGCTATACGCAATCCCGCAGACAGGGATCTTGCGTCAGCTGAGATGGTTGCGTTGGAAGATCTCCGGCCGGACGCTTCCTCGGTGGACCCGAAGCGGGAACCTGAAACGAGCAACGTGTCGGGGCATCGCATCACGATCTACTCGGGTGCGAACCAGACGATTGTCACGGCACCGAGATAACAGAAGGGGCGCCGTCGAGATGAGGCACATGAAGCAAAGGCGTCGGAATTTCGACAAGGTCCATTCATACCTCTTTTGGGTGTGGATGATTGCGGCATTCGCAGTCACGCTGATGGCGACAAGCCAGAGCGCGATCGCCGCGATGCGCACACTCGACATTGCAGTCGGCGGCCAGCGCATTCTGAAGCTGGAGCGCACCATCGACCGCATTGCGATCGCCGACCCGGGAACGGTAGACGTGAAAGTTGTCTCGTCCCGCGAGCTGCGTGTACTCGGGCAAAAGGAAGGAACGACCGATCTCACGATCTGGTTTGCTGATACGGAAACGTCGCTCTCTTACCACATCGTGGTTGGCGCCGACCTGAAGGGGCTGCAGGCAGAGTTCGCGAGGGATCCCGCTCTCTCGGGCGTCAAAGCAGTTGAGACAGGTAAGGGCGTCGTCCTGAAAGGGCAGGTTTACAGCCTGGAAGATCAGCAAAGGGCGCGGGCCCTTGCACGTTCATATCTTGGTGAGGACGTGGGCAGCATGATCGCTGTAGCAGACCGGCGCATGGTGGCTGTGGAGGTTCGCTTCGCGGCCGTCTCCACGAGCACGTTGAAGGCCTTGGGGCTCAACTTCCAGAGCCTGGATAACAATATTCAGCTGGCGGCTATCGGCCCCAATTCTTCGACAAGCTATGGTTACGACCCAGTAACGGGGCTGGAGCCGAATACGAGCCTGCCACTCAGCCAGGCATTCAACCTTTTCATGGCCTGGCCAGGCAGCGACATCATTGGCGTTATCAGCGCACTGAGCAGCGCCAATCTTGCGCAGCTCCTCGCCGAGCCGACTCTGCTCGTACGCAGCGGAGAAGATGCCGAGTTTCTGGCCGGTGGTGAAATTCCGGTACCCGTTCCCCAATCCGGTGCAGGCAATGGCACCGTGACGATCGAGTACAAGAAGTTCGGCGTGCAGCTCGATGTAGCGGCAACGGTTCTCGACAACGACAGGATCGTACTCAAGGTGAGTCCTGAAGTGAGCGAGCTCGACTACACGAATGCTCTCGTCGTGCAAGGCTTTCGCGTGCCGGCGCTGCGGTCGCGATCAACACGCACCACGATCGAACTTGGCGATGGGCAGAGCTTCGTTCTGGCGGGCCTTATGTACTCGACATCGGGCAACGTGGAGGATCGCGTGCCTGGCATCGGCGAGCTACCGGTCATCGGCAGCTTCTTCAAGCGTACCCAGAATTCTCGCGAACGTCAGGAACTGATCATCATCGCCACACCGAGGTTGGTGTCGCCGATGGAAGCAGGTGAAGTCCCGACGCTACCGGGCGAAGGTCAGCTCTACGATCCGAGTATGGGAGACATACTGCTCAACATCGACTCCCTGGACGATCATGTCGTCAAGCATGGCCTTATGAGGTAACGCGGCATGCATCGATTTTTACTGATTTCAGGCGATAAGGAGCTGATAGCCCGGGTAAAGCTTGCGCTCGATCCCATTTCGACAGTGATGTCCTCGGATCCGTCCATAGATGACGTGAAGGATGTGGCCGGTCAGTTTCGGCCGGACGGAATTCTGGTGGACAGCGACATTCGAATGGGTGCGCGCACTGCTTTCGAGCGTTTGGCGCTGGTGAGAAGCTGGTTTCCCGGGTTACCGATGATTGTGATCGGCAATGAATCCGGAGCTCAGCTCATTCTGACTGCAATGCGGGCCGGCGCGCAGGATTTTGTGGACCGGGACGCCACCCAGGAAGACATCCGGAACGTGGTGGAGCGTCACTCGGTAGCGGAAAGGCCTCGAAATATTGCGCCCTCTCGTATCGTCACCGTGCTCAGCGGAACTCCTTGCGAAGAGGACGGAGACTTCGCGGTCAATCTTGGCTCTGCCATCGCCGCCGCACGTCCGCAGGAAGGCGTTCTGCTTGTCGACCTTTCGCTTCCCGCGAGCAATGTCCCCATTGCTCTCGGACTCGATCTGTCATTCCGGGTCAGGGAAGCCGTCCGGGAAATGTCACGACTGGACAGGGCTTTGCTTGACTCGGCGCTTGGACGTTGCTCGCGTTCCGGGGTGTACGTTCTGCCGCTTGCTTTGCACGGTGATGCCGAATGGGCCGTTGATGTCCATGATCTTCGCGCGCTCCTGGAAATCTGTCAGTCACTTTACGACGTCGTTATCGTGAATAGTGGCCCCTTCTCCAGGCAGGAAGAGTTGCTCGGTCTTCCTGACGAAGGCTCTCTCTTTCTGCTTCCGTGCAATCAGAGGTTCACCTCGATCAAGGGGGCTTCCGATCTGATGCATCTGCTGCGTCAGGCCAGGCCGCAAGGCGAGGAGCCCGTGCTCGTGGTTCATGAGTTCGCGCCTGGAATGGCGCCGGATATCTCGAGCATAGGAAACGCTGTCGGCGCTAGCCGGGTGGTGGCCCTTCCGGTCCGCTGGCAACAGCTTGCGGAGAGCATCAACCGCGGCGAGCCGCTCTCCCTCGACACATCCGCGGCATATGCACAGAATCTGCTTCGGCACCTTCAGGCTCTGAACCTCATACCCTATCGTGATGCTGAAGAAGATCGCGTTCAGCCTCTCAGAAACTGGGCGCGCAAGCTTGGGGTCCTGTCATGAAGACGATGCAGCCCTACATGCTCGGAACAGGCAATGCCGCAAGCGAGATCGGCGTTTCCGACCGCTATCAGGAGATCAAGTTTCGCGTATTCGATCTGACGCTCGAGTATCTCGATCAACAGGGAGTTGAGGGCGATGGTATTCCTGCCGCCGCGCTTCAAGACGAAATCGCTCGCGCAATCGCTGTAGTGCTCATGTCTCGCGGCATAGCCCTCAACATGCGCGAACGAGCTCAGCTCATCGAAGATGTTCAGAACGAAATTGTGGGTTTTGGCCCGCTTGAGCCATTGTTGCGAGACCCCGACGTGGACGACGTGATCGTCAACGGTCCGGCGACCATTTTCGTCGAGCGGCGCGGCGAGCTGGAGCCAGTGCAGACTCGATTCCGTGACACGACACACCTTATGAATGTCATTCAGAGGATTGTGAGTCCGATCGGCCGTCGCGTCGACGAAGGAACGCCCTATGTGGACGGGCGTCTGCCGGACGGGTCTCGTGTCAATGTCATCATTCCGCCTGTTGCTCTGGATGGGCCGATACTCTCCATTCGCAAGTTCAAGCACATCCCGCTGACCGGCGAGGATCTCGTTCGCAGCAGGAGCATGACGGCGGATATGCTCAACTATCTGGCGAATGCGGTTCGCGGAAAGAAAAACATCCTGATCTGCGGCGGAACAGGATCAGGCAAGACGACACTGCTGAATGTCCTGAGCTCCTATATCGGCGCAAAGGAGCGCCTGGTAACCATTGAGGACGCAGCAGAACTCCAGTTGCAACAGTCGCATGTTGTCCGCCTCGAGACGCGGCCGTCCTCGCCGGATGGCGCGAGCGAAGTAACGGCGCGGGATCTTTTACGCAATGTGCTGCGTATGCGCCCGGACCGCATCATCCTTGGTGAGGTTCGTTCGAGTGAGGCGATCGAGATGTTGCAGGCGATGGGAACGGGTCATGACGGGTCCATGGCGACATTGCATGCGAACGCGCCCCGCGATGCGCTCGAACGTCTTGAGATGCTCATCGGTCTGCACGGATTCTCGACCGACCTCCAGGCTGTAAGGCGTTTCATTTCAGGGGCCGTTCATATTGTTGTGCACACCGCACGCAGATCCGATGGAAAGCGCAAGGTCGTATCGGTGTGTGAGGTAGCCGGCATGGAAGGGCCTACCTATTCGCTGCGGGAAATTTTCTCCGACGATGAAACGGAAAAGAGACGGGTCGTTTAGGGGGACTTGTCATGGCCGGCTTCTCGATAATCATGCTCGCGACCCTCTGTTTGGCATGCGGTGCCTGTACGCTGCTGCTCGTCTGGCGTGCTCGTGAAAATCAGGAAGTCACCGATCGTCTTGGGCGGCTTTTGGATAGATCATCATCCGATGTTTCTGCCCCGCGTGCATTCAGCGTCTGGCCCGACACAACTCGCTATATGCCGAAGATTGCGCGCAACCGCCTGTATCAAGCTGGGATCGACCTGCCTCCGGACCGGTTGACGGCCATTGTCATCTTTGCATTCTGTATCTGGCTGTCGGCCGGGTTCTTGCTGGACTTTCTGGTTTCAACGCTTCTTCTGCTTAGTGCCTCGCTGATCACCGTCGCAATCGTCGATTATCGCGCACGGAAGAGAATGAATGCATTGGCAGATGCGATGCTCGGATACTTCGATCGGGTGCGGCAGCTGCTTGTGGTGGGAAACAGCCTTTCGGTTGCCCTTGCTCGCGCCACCCAGTCTTCTCCGCCTGTCGTTGTCGAGTTCTTCTCGCCGACCATGCGCAGAATCGCGAACGGCGCGGGCATCACTGAAAGCGTCAATCAGCTTGCGGACGAGCTCGATCTTTATGAGCTCCGCCTGTTTGGAACAGCTGTTGAGACCAATCTCCGGTTCGGTGGTTCGCTGACCGCGATATTGGCCAATCTTATCGAGAATATTCGCCGTCGTGCTGCGGTCATGCGTGAGGTCAGGGTGAGCACCTCTCAGATCAGGGCGAGCGCATGGGTGCTTGGGCTTCTGCCAATGGTCGTCGCTTCAGTCGTCATGGCACAGAGCCCGGATTATGTGCGCTGGTTCATCGACAACCCCTCCGGCCAGACACTGCTCATCTATTGCGCGGTATCCCAGGTTCTGGGTGCCTTCATGATGAGAAGCGTCGTCGGATCAACTTCATACTAGGGGAGCATCGAAGCTTTGCTGGAGGGATTGACATGGATGGTGGCGCTGCTGGCGGTGACGGGCGGAGTGTTCGTTTTTGCTGCATCCGTCCCGGCTCTGTTTCGGCGGCATGAAGTTGCCGCCCGACTGTCCGATCTATTTACACCTGATCTGCCTAGAAACACCTGGGTGGAAAGCGTTCTGCACCTTTTGGAGCGGATTGGCCGCCGCCTTGAAGGCGCGGGAGCAAATCAGGAGTTGAAAACGCTCGTTCTCCGCGCGGGATTTTTTCAACCGTCCATGCTCCACATTTTTGTGGCGTTGCGTTACCTGGTTGCCCTCACTGTCGGAGTATTGGTCGTTGCCTCGCGTGCGGGTGCGACCGGGATATCTCCGATCGATGTGCTGCTTGGCTTGTTCTTCGGCTACTTGTTCTATCGTTATGCGCTGATCGCATTGAAGCTTTACGCAGACCGGCGGGCAAACATCATCCGCCGAGAATTGCCGCCCGTTCTCGATATCATGCTGATGGCGCTCGATGCAGGCGTGAGCATCGATCAATGTATGCGCTATGTCGCAAGCGTGGCGGTACGAACGGCGCCGGTGACAAGTGACGTGCTTCGTCGTCACATTGCCGACATCGATGGTGGCATGCCATATGACGCCGCGTTGGACAGGCTGGGTATGCGGCTCGGCATCGATGAAGGTCAGGATTTTGCCTCGACAATCAAGCAGGCGCTGTTTCAGGGTGGTGAGCTCGGCACCACGCTTCGGCGTTTTTCCGCCGATCTGTCTGACAAACGAATGTCGACGGCGCGCGAACAAGTTGGCCGAAAGGCACCTCACCTGACGCTCGTCATGATTCTGTTCTTCATGCCGGTACTGTTGATTGTGTTGGCTGGTCCAGCAGTTGTGGAGCTTAAAGGCGCTCTGCAGAACGCTGGAGAGCAGATGACGAAATCGAGGGCAGTTAGATGAAAAAAATTCTTCTCCTTGCGGCATTTGTTCCGCTTGCGGGCTGCGCAGATTATGGCTTTGACCCGATAGCAACTATCTCTCCCGCCTCCAGCAATGTTCAGGTGCTCGATGAGGCTTCGACATCCAGGCTTTATTTGAGCGTCGTAAACGGCTTGATTGAGCAGGGCCGCTATCGTGCAGCCCTCGCTTATCTGGATCAGTATGCCGTGAAGGAACGCAAGACCGCTTACTTTCTACAGCTTTATGGCGAGGCTCTGCTGGGTACTGAACAATATGATGCGGCTGCGGAGGCTTTTGCGGAGCTCGAGAGCACGGAGCTCGAAGCCGATGGCTTCAACGGCATCGGCCGAGTAAAGGCGGCGCAGGGCGATTGGCGTATGGCCGCCGAAAATTTCCAGAAGGCGGTCAACGTAAGACCTTCCAGCTCGGAGTTTCTGAATAATCTCGGCTATGCCCAGCTTTGCGTGGGCGGTGAAGCTATTCCAGCCGCGGAGTTCAACCTTCGTCAGGCGCAGGAGCTTGATCCCACATCAACGTCAATCCGCAATAATTTGGTGATTGCCCTGCTTATGGCGGGCAAGGAGGAGCAGGCGAGGCGATTGCTCGCGGGCATTCCGACTATGCGTGAGAGAGCAGAGGTTCAGGCCTTCGCCGCCACCTGGCTCGAGCGACACATGAGAGGTGATGAACCGGCAAAGGAGGATATGTGATGAAACAGCTCGTTGTAGCCGGTGCGATTGCCGCAACACTGCTCGCCGCCTGTTCCACTCCGCGTGCTGATGTTGCAACGCCGCCGCCATCACGTGCCAAAGCCGTGCTGGACGCGCAATATGCGGCTGAGGGCAGACAAGCCCCGATGCAATCCGCCGAAGCAAACAGAATTTACGAGAATTACCTCGAAGGAATTGGCGAGGAACCGAAGAAGAAGACAGAAGAAATGGAGTAAATGGGGAGGGCAGGCTTGTGTGATTGAAGTTGAAATCTGCTTTTCGGTCAGCTGTAGACGATCAAGACCATTCTCATAACGTGGTTTTAGGCTGCGTTAGCAATTGATAAGGCAAAATTCCATCAGTGAGGATGCCTGAAAACTGATACGTTATTTAAGGGAGCTGCCTCGTGCAGAGTGGAGGAGCCAGGTTGGGGGCCTGGTGAAGTGGGTGCCGGAAACGGCAATTTCAAAGTCGGAGGGTTCGATGTCTGAAAGCACAAAGGCGTTTTTGCGCCGGTTCATGAGAGATCAAAGCGGCATCTCTGCCGTGGAGTACGGTCTGCTCGCAGCGGGTATCGCGGTCGGCCTGTGGGCGATTGTCGGTGGCGACACCGGCATCGGCACCAACTTGCAGGCGGTGCTGGGCGATGTGCAGGCCGATCTCGCCACCGCTGCCGAATAAGTAAATAACCATGCGACCCTGTACGCTTGTGCAAAGGAAGCATGAAAAACGTGGCGGCGCCTCTCCGCGTGGGGAGGCGTCGCCTTCATCTCGCCTTTTCCGCGACAAGAGTGGCTCGGTCGCAATCGAGTTTGCTTTCGTTGCGGCGGTTTTCCTGACGATCCTGTTTGGGATCATGTCTTATGGGTTCCAGTTCGCAACACGTATCGCATTGTCTTACGCTGTCACGGAAGGGGGGCGCGCGGCGGTTGCGGGTCTCGATGCGACACAACGGCAGCTGTATGCGACGAACGCCATAAATAATGCGCTCAACGCATATACCCCGATAGTAAATCCGGCCTTCGCCACGCTCGATTTCCAGGAAACCGAGGACGCAGGAGGGAACCGCCTGGAGATCGCTATCGATTACACTGACTCCCGCTTCTCGTTTCTGCCGTTCATTCCCACGCCGGAAGAAACGATACGGGTGGAGACGACATTCGTCGTCACAGATCCTTCCGCGTGATCCGGCATGACATTGGGTAGTCGCCGCCTGAACGAAGATCGCGAACAAGGACGGACGAACATTCTCCATTCATTTGCGGATGTGGCCTTGCTGCTCTCTCGTGTAAAGACGGGCTCTGAGCTTCACTCTGCACGAGAACAGGCAGCTTCCTGGCTTGCGCGCCAGGCTGCACTTCCGGCCGCTGTTGGTGAAGTAGGTTTCGGGGCATCCGGTCTGCCGCGCCTTCTCTGGTGTTCGCGGGAGGGCGGGCTCTCGATCTCCGGCGACGAAGACCTGAGCAAATGGTATGAGCATGCAGCCCGGCATGCTGGAGAGCTATGTGTCGCAAGGGGCAAGAACTGGCGAGGCCTTCTTTCCGCTGGCGAGTTTTCATCCGAAACAGGACTGCGCACAGCCGTCCTTTTTGAAGATGGAGTTGTGGATCCTGAAGTCGCGGTGAACGCCTCGCAAATCGCCACCCTCGCGGAATCGGCATCCGTCTACGTCAGAAAGTCGATGGCTTCGGCGCTCGAAAAACGACACCTTCTCGATCTCGTTGAAGATACAACCTCCTGGCTCGCATTGGAGGTGGATATCGTTTGGGAGGCAGGGCCCGACGGGATTATTCGAGTACGCCGAATATTGAACGGACGGAAGGATCTGGGCGCGATGATCGATGGGGGAAGTCTCGCCTCCATAAAAATCGATGGTGAACGATCTCTCCTCGGAGCGCTTCAAGAGTTTGGCTCGGTACGTCATCTCCCCATCGAGGCGGACGGCGCGGCCGGGAGAAATGAGACCTTTCTCGTTTCGGCAAGAATGAACGAGTCGGCCGGAAGCCCCGGCAGCTGCATCGGCACCATTACTGCTGCGAAGAAGCCGGCAGATGGCTTGGTCCGCCAGACGGCGGCTATGATGGTGCAGATGCGGGATGCCCGCCTGCGTGAGGAGCGTCAACGCCGGGAGGCGGAGGCAATGCTTCAGGGGTTGCGTCTTCTTCTCGGTCCGGATGCTTCACGCGAGAAGCTGTCGCGGCTCGTGGCGTTGGTCTGCGGATGCATAGGTGCAAGCGCGGCCCGTGTGGTGCAACGAGGCCTCGATGGATCGGTGCGTTTCCTGATGCCTCGGGAACAAAAGCCGGGCGGAGAAGCGGAAGCTGCGTTCGATCTCATCCTGAATCGCAGCGGAGCCGGTTCCGCGGTGGCCTTCGATCTGGGGAGCCGGGAAGGGGCGATGCTCACGCGTTCTTTTGGCATAGATGGGAGGCATGCCGCCGCTTTGCCGCTACCGCTTCGAGGCGAAGCGGCCTTTTTGATCTGCGTGACATCCAGGGATGCGGGCTTTTCATCATCCGACCTCGATTTCGCCGACAGGCTCACCTTACTTCTGCGGCAGGCTCTTCTTCTCGGCGAAGAACAGAACCAGCTAGCGCAAACGGCCAAGATGGCTGCGCTTGGTCAAATGTCCGCAAGTATCGCGCATGAACTCCGCCAGCCGCTGAACACGATCTCCCTGGCCGTACAGAATCTCGAGCTTCTTCTTCAGGCGCCCGAAGTCGACGAGGCTGCTATCGCATCCAAAACAAAGCGCGTCCTCGCGCAAGTCGAGCGGGCGAGCGAAGTTATCGACCGGATGAGACGCTTTGGACGCAAGAGCACGGGAGATCAGTCGACAGTTTCGCTGTGCGATCTGGTTGAGAACGTCGAAGCGATCATGCATCACGTTCTGTTGCGCGCAGGGATACGTCTGGAAACCGAGATTCCGGAGGAGCTTTCGGTGATCGGAGATCAACTTCAGTTCGAGCAGGTATTGGGGAACCTTATACAGAATGCCGTTGATGCGATATCCGGCATCGGCGCGAAGCACGAACGATCGGAAGGGTTGATCCGTCTACGTGCCGAAGTGCCTGCGGAGGAAAAAGCCATGGTTATCCTGCGGGTCGAGGACTCAGGTCCGGGATTTCGCCAGGAGATACTGGATCGCGTTCTCGAACCTTTCTTCACGACCAAGTCAGCCGAACATGGCACAGGTCTCGGACTTGCAATCTGCAACACGATCATTCGTGAAAGCGGTGGCCGCATTGAACTCGGCAATCATGAAGCCGGCGGCTATGTCGCGTTGATATTGCCGCGCGAAATAGCTTGATCTGGCCTCACTCCGTGCTTGGAAAGCCCGTGAAAAGGTATCCCTTGCCGCGAATGGTCTTGATCACCATCGGATGATCGGGGTTGGGCTCGAGCTTGCGCCGGAGTTTCACCACGATGCTGTCGAGACTTCGGTCATAAGGCTGCCACTGGCGATTGAAGACGCGACGGCAAAGATCTTCCCGCGTTTGGGGATTTCCCTCATGGGCGACGAGCTCGATCAGGAGATCGCATTCGGCGGTTGTGAGGGGGACCAGAGAGCCATCCGGCGTTGAAAGCCGGCGGCGATGAGGGTCAAATTTCCAGCGAGCACTTGCTTCTTCAAGTTCGCCGGAGGCCGATGCGCTCTTGCGCGTATTCGATCCACCCGAGCCTCCGCTGCGGCGTAACAGGGCGCGAATGCGTGCAAGCAGTTCGCGAAGATTCACTGGTTTGACGACGTAATCGTCGGCGCCCAATTCCAGACCCACAACTTTGTCGGTAGCTTCACCCTGACCGGTAACCATGATGCAGGGAGTTGTATGCGTTTGACGAATCTCGCGGAGAATGTCGAAGCCGTTATCGGAGCCGAGCAGCAGGTCGAGCACGATGAGATCGAACTGGCCCTCTGAAAATGCCTTGAGTGCCGATTGAGCATCGCAGGCTTCGGTCACCACCATGCCGTTGGCACTCAGATAGGACTTCATTTCTTCTCTGATCTCGGGGTCGTCGTCGACCAGCAGAAGCGAAGCTGCATGAGTTGCGGTCATGTGCGACGAACCGTTCTGTTCTGCCGTGACAGTCATCGTTTTCCCTCCACCCGACTGAACAACAACTAGGCCGAATGCGAACTTTGAGCACCCTCTTACTCAATTCGCAGCCTCGCCCAAGTCTAGACCGGCACCGTTTAAGAATCCTATACCAAATTCAATAAACCGTTCTTTCCGTCTAAACTTGCTAAGACTGTCGTTTCTTCTTAAATCGCAACACACACGGCCGCTTTAATTCTTCGGAGTACGTATCGGAACTCCGCTTTCTGTTGCGGGCGGAATTCAAGCTCGCCCGGCGCGCCCCGCATTCACCAATCAGTACAGTTTTCTACACCTTGCAGCCTGTTTTTCCCGGCAAGGTCGAACATGTAACGCATGAATGCGGCCGCGGCGCGAGAGGCGTCATACCGAGGATCAGGCCATGAACTATGACTTCGACATCATGGACTCCAACTCGAACCCGATCGACGATCGCACGACGGACCTTGCGGGCGCCGTCGAAAGCCTGAGCGATGACGAACTGCGGGACCTCCTGGTGGCCCTGCTCTCCGAGTGGCGAAAGCGTTGCGGTGTTGACGAAGGTCTTCATAACTGAAGCCGCGCGTTGTCACCGTGAGAAGTCATGGGCGGTTCTGCTGCTGCTTCTGGCAGGAGTAGCCCCAGGTCAGGCTAGTTGCGAGATCGAGATTTGCAGGAAGATCGCGAATCTGCGGCCGCTGCTCCAGCAATGCAAGAAAGAGCTGCCGTACTTTTTCCGCGCTGACCCCTTTCGGGGGCAAGCAAAAGCCAGGCGATTTCATTTCACGCCTCGCAATCGCGTAATGCCCCAGAAATCCTTGAATATAGGCGCCGCAAAGCGCGAGACGGTCACGTTCCGCCGCAGTGAGAGCTTTGGCGTCCGTGGGATTGCCGCAGACCTGCGCGAGATCGGCTCCCGTCTGAAGGGAGTATCGGGTTTCCGCCGTCGCAGGCGCCCCGGCGAGAAGCAAGGCCGCCAAGGCGGTCCCAGCAGCGCAGTGATTGAGAAGCTTTTTCATGCCGATTCTCCTTTTCTGGTCACTCGCCGAAGTTTCTGCGGCAAAACCTGTGGGAGAAATCTAGCAAGCTGAGTCAAACAACTTGATCTAATGTTGTCGTCAATTGTCGACAACTGTCCGGCATTGTACCGGATGGCACATCTAGTGGGCATCGATGTTTCTGGGAGAAACGATTGCTTCGAGCGGCATATTTGGCCGGAGCACAATTCGTGCCTGCGGCATCACCTTGTCGGTATTCAGCACCTTTATGCGCGCCCGTTGCACATAAGTACCGAGAATGAGTACAGCTTCCATGATCGCGAAGCTCATCCCGATGCAGATGCGGGGCCCGCCACCGAAAGGCATATAAAGTTGACGCGGGCGCTCTGCAGCTTCTTCACCGAGAAACCGCATCGGGTCGAATCGCTCCGGTTCGCGCCAGTAACGCCGGTGCCGATGCAGCACCCAAGGAGAGATGAGAACCGTATCGCCCTTCGGAACCTTGATATCAGGTGCGATTTCCACCGTCTCCGCAGCGCGCCGCAGCAGGTTCGCCACGACGGGGTAGAGCCGCAATGTTTCATCGATGACAGCGCGGGTGAGCGGAAGTGAGGGAACATCATCGGCGGTAAGCCGCTGGCCTCCCGTTACGCCGCGAACCTCCTCGTAGAGACGATCCTGCCATTCGGGATAGAGAGTCAGGAGATACCAGGCCCAGGAAAGCGTTGTGGCGGTCGTCTCATGCCCCGCCAGAAGGAAAGTCGCAACCTCGTCGCGAACCTGGTCCAGGCTCATTTCCTGGCCTGCCTCGTTTCGGGAGGCGGCCATCAAGCGATGCATGAGCGTCTTACCGTCCTGGTCCTTTCTGGCTTCTTCGATAATGGCGCGTGCGAAGACGTCAAGCTTCTTCCGTCCAGGTTGAACGATCGAGCCGATGAACCGGTTGCGCAGGCCCGCCGGGAGATAGGCCGAGGCGAGAAACATCGCGGGAAATTTCTCGAGGATGGTGGTGACCGTATGGGATATGTCGTCGATATTCTCGTCGAGATTCGCGCTTAGAACCGCTTCGCCGATAATCTCCAGGGTGACCTTCGTCATCTCCTGGTCTATGCGATATATGCTCTGACGCTCGATCGCCCTGAGCGCCGAGCGTTCGGCCGCTCGCACAAACAATGGAGCAAAATCGCGGACACTCGAATGCTGAAAGATCGGTGCGGCAAGCCTTCGGTTCTGTTTCCAGCCCTCGCCTTCCGCGGTCAGAAGACCCTTTCCCAGTAGCGGCTTCAGGATTGCCAGCTGGTTTTCTTCTTTCGGAAAGCTTTCCGCATCGGTGACGAGAATGCGCCGCACCGCCTCAGGGTCATTGACAAGCAGGCCGCGGCCGCTGCGCGATACGCCGACGCGAAACTCGCATCGGCGAACCTCGTACCAGTATGCGGGATAGGAGGCGACGAGATTTGAAAGAAGCTGGGGCTTTATCAAGGTGGTAAGAAGCCCCGGCGGCTGCCTGGGCGGCACGGGCCGGGCAGGCAACACTTCCGCACCTTCTTCCATGCTGGAACTCTCGATTCCCATCGCCATGACGGTCCCTCGTCTGATGGTCCCTTGTCAGACCGGGTTCACCGCGCCACCACCAAACTCCGACATCACAGAAGACACAAGGTCCCGATTGTCGTGATCCCAAGGATGGAAATCCCTCTTGTAGAAGTCGAGATAGGGCCGCATGAGACCGCGAAGGGCACCCTTTTCGCCAAAGAGGAACTTCAGTCCACCCCACCAAAGCTTCACGCGCGATCCTTCGTAGTCGCGTAGAAGAAGTCGCATGTTGCGGATGACATGCAGCGTGAATTCAAGCGTTATAAGGGCCATGGACAGCCGGCGGCGGAAGTGCGATCCACCGACCGCGACGAAGACGTCGAAGGCCACGGACTTGTGCTCGGTTTCCTCAAGAGCATGCCAATGCCACAAGGCCTTCATTTCAGGATGAGCGCCTTCAAGTCCTTCCGGATTGCGGAATGTTGCATCTGCCATGATGGCCGTCAGGTGTTCGAGAGCGACGGTAGCGCTCAACCGCTGAATCGGTCGAAGATACCGATGTGCGAATTCCTGCTTCCTCTCGACGCGGGCTTCCATCTTCTTCAGAGGTATGCCGCGTGCCTTGCACAGAGCCTCATTGTAGTGCTGGTGTTCGCGCCGATGTATGGCCTCCTGCGCCACAAATCCGCGCACCCGGCGCTGAAGCTCGGGATCTTCGATCTGATCGCGGAATTCCTTGACGCTGTCGATGAAGAACTGCTCACCCAGCGGAAAGAGGATCGACATCGCGTCGAAGAAAGCTGTTTTGAAGGCATCTCCGCCATGCCAGTTCGTTGCCAGAACCTCTTCGATATTGAATTGCCTGTTCCGCGGCACAATTTCGACATTTTGCGGCGTGCGGGAGAGAAGAGAGTGTTGCATCGTTAGGGCTCCTTGCGGAAAGCGCTCGGTGTGACTTGCTGCGCCTTAAATAAGACTTTCCGCAAAAGGCAGTAGGTCATCTCCGGCCAAGCTGGGGGTTAAAAGCGGTCACGTCATGCGCATCGAACCCGGTTATGTCGAAATCGTCTCCGCCGTTCTCAGGGATCTTGGTCATGACCCTTTGCTTTTTCCGCTGCCAAGAACCGGCGTGGTATCGGAAGGTGATTTTCGGACGATGTCGGAGAATCTCGTCGCCGTAACCCAGGATCCGTCGATCGCGCTTCGACTTGGGTCACACATGCATCTGGGAACGCATGGCCTGCTCGGGCACGCCATTCTGAGCAGCCGGAGTTTGCGTCAGGCTGCGGGACTGCTCATCCAGTACAGTCCCCTTCAAGGCACCCACGGAAATGTTCAGTTGTCATTCAACGGAGAAAACGCGGTTCTGACCTTCGAATCTCCGTTCGAAGTGGAGGGTGCTCCAAACTTCATGGTGGAGCTGTTCTTTGCAGGGCTTCTGACGGCGCTGCGTCAGTTGATAGGCCCGCTTCCCGAGGCATGTCGCATAGAGCTTGCCTATGAACCCCAGATGTCTGAAGCGGTTTACCGCCGTTATTTCGGTGTGCATGTTTCTTTCAATCACCGGAAAAATCGCTTCATAGGTCCGAACGAACGCATAGACCAACCCCTCTCCGCCGCGGAAATTCCAGTGGCGGACATGTACCGGCGTCAATGCGAACGGCTTTTGCGTGACATGAACGCCGCAAACGGATTTGGTGGCGAGGTCCGGCGCATGATCCTCGCTGCACGCGGAAGATTTCCGGGAATGGAGGAGGCAGCGCGGCGCCTGAACATGAGCGAGAGAACCCTGCGCCGTCGCCTCGCGGCAGAGCATTCGTCATATCGGGCAATCGTGGATGACGTAAGGAGCTATCTGGCGCGCGAATACCTGAGGGAAACACCGTTGACCGTGACAGACGTCGCCTCGCTTCTCGGCTTCGACGACGTCGCGAATTTCCGACGGGCTTTCCGCAAGTGGAATGAGTGTTCGCCTCAGGAGTTCCGGGCGTTTGCTCAGGCCCAGAATGGTACAGACCATCAGCCGGCTGACCATTCCGGACGGCGCCAACAATCGGCCACGCAATTGCACACGGCTCCACACCATAAAACGCTCGTGTGACTTAGGCTCTCTCCCAGTCCAACGACGCGAGGAGAGGATTAGGCTGATGTCTTCGAATGTAGCGAAAATGGCCCTGGCGATGAGCGCAATGCTTCTCGCGGCGGCATGTTCATCCGACGGTTCGTCCACTTTGGGCGGCGGCGGAGGCGGTGGGGGTGGCGGATCGAGTTCCACGGTCACCGCCCTTGGTGTTACCGGTGAAGGCGGCGTGACCGACACGCTCGGCCTGGCGAGCGTTACCGACCCTCTTCTCGGCACGGAGGGTGTGCTCGGTGGTGGCGATGAAGGCCTGGTAGGCGGTCAGTTGCCGCCGGAGCTGAAGGAAGCTCTGGCGCCTGTGGCGAGTGGCCTTGCTCCCGTTACCGATGCGCTCGCGCAAATCCCGCTCGACACTGTAACCGGGCAGCTTCCGGCGCTTGGTATCGGCGGCGAAGACGGACTGGTCGCGGATCTCACGGGTCAAGACGTAGCCGGCATGTTGCTCGGCGAGACCGGCACGGTTCCGGCCCTGGTCGGCGGTGGCGAAGATGGCGCGCTTGGCGGCCTTGTCCCGGCCGGTGCGCTCCCGGGGCTTCCCGGCGGCGGCGGCGATGGCGGGGACCCACTTGCCCCGATAACGGATCTTCTTGGTGGCGGCCTGCCCGGAGGTGATGGCGGCAATCCCCTGGCACCGGTTACGGACCTGCTGGGTGGCGGCCTGCCGGGAGGAGATGGCGGCGATCCGCTAGCCCCGGTGACGGATCTGCTGGGTGGCGGCTTGCCTGGCGGTGACGGCGGCGATCCGCTAGCCCCGGTGACGGATCTGCTGGGTGGCGGCTTGCCTGGCGGTGACGGCGGCGATCCGCTGGCTCCCGTGACAGACCTCGTCGGTGGTCTTGCGGGCGGTGGCTTGCCCGGCGGTGATGGCAGCGACCCGCTCGCTCCGGTGACCGGGCTCCTCGGCGGTCTCTCGGGTGGCCTGCCGACTCCGTAACAGAGCCTTCGAAGCAGGCAGAGCGGCAAAGAGGCGGGACCCAGATCCCGCCTCTTTCGCTTTCTGCTTTTCCGTTTCGTCAGGAGCTTGGCTGAAGAAAATGTTTCAGCCAGTTTCCGGACCCATCATCCGCAAGCGCACAATCCTCTCGTCCGAATTCCTCCCGGTCGGTGAGAGACCATCCGGCTCCCTCGCGTATCAGCCTCACCTTCCGCACCGCTTGTGCATTTGTATCGCGCCATACGGCGGTTAGCTTATCTCCGTCTTCCAGCGTCAGCTCCCATGGGATCGCCGGGTCGAAGCGAAGGGAGGGGTCCTTGACGAGACGCATTGTTGCCGGCTCTCGCATGGCGTCGATCATGCGTGGAACGAGGTCGAGATGGACCAGATAGGCTCTGTCGCCGCGCCAATGAGCGCGCCACGAAGGGAGCCGGGTCGGGAAAACGCAAGACAGGGCGGTGTGATCGTCCTCCTTGCATCTCTCGGCGACTTGTTGTGCGAGGCGCATTGGTCCGGCCTTGCTCAACGCGAAAACCCATTTCCGATAGCGTTGATCGGTGGGGATCGCGCTTGCGGGAATATTCGTCTGCAGGAATTTCATGAGACGGCCGGAGCTGCCGAAAAGCGCGGTCGCAACAAGCGACATCGAGCCTGTCAGCATGATCGTATCTTCACGAATGTCGCTCAGTGAAGCTGATTCAACAGGCCTGGTGTTCAAGGCGCCCTCCTGGCTTCGAGAGGAGGATTACCCCTGTCGTTTCCTGCGCGCAAAGAAGTGGCGCCTGCCTTCACAGCGAAGGCAGGCGCCTTCTTCCTTCGCGGAAGGAATGGGGTTTGACGGCAATTTCCCGGGGTGAGGGATGCTGCATCGAGATCGAGAAGGATCTTCATGATCGAAATGACAGCTGGGAAACCGGCGCTGATCCAATCCATCCGCGATGGAAGTGCGATTGCGACGATCCTTGCAACGGCGCTCTGTCAGAGTCCATCGGCATTACAAAGAATTACACTCACACGGGGCAGAGCGAGTGTTTCCCGGTGGTGTGTCTGAAGCGCCCAGACATTCGTATACGGATAAAACATCTAACTGTCTCTCTTCCCGAACATATCGCCACATTTCTCTACACCGTCTCGCTCGATGAATTTGCTACGCAAGTTCACACGGGAGGAAGTTGTCATGAGATTTCCATTAGTCGTCCTGATTTTTGCCGGTGCCCTTGCTGGCTGTTCCAGTGGAAGCGGCGATCCAGTAGCTATTCCGAGCGGTTCTGCGCCCACGAGTTCGGCGCTTGGCGGAACCCAGCTGGGCCTCGCTGGTGAAGGGGGCGTTTCGGAAAGCCTGCTCGGCGTCGACGTCGTGTCGCCCCTGCTCGGCGTCGACGTCGTGTCGCCCCTGCTTGGCGGCGGCGGGCTTGTCGGCGCGACAACCGGCGGCGGTAAAGAGGGCGTGCTCGGCGGCAATGTTTCGACGGACGCGCTCGCTTCTGTGCCGGTGCTTGGCGAGGTGGTTGGGCAGCTTCCGGTCGAGGGCGGCCTTCTTCCGGCGGAAGCGCAGGCGGCGCTCGTTGACGGGTTGGCCCAGGTCGAATCGCAGGTTCCGGCTCTCGGTGTTTCAGATACTGGTGGCCTTGGCGAGGACCTGTTCGGATACGACCTGACAGGCGCCCTTGTCGGTACTGAAGGTGGGGTTGTGCCCGGACTTCTTACCGGAGGCAGCGAAGCTCCGCTCGGCAACATCGTCCCCGAAGGCAGCGCCCCCCTTGCGCCGGTCGGCGATTTGGCCCGGGGCATTATCGAAGGCGCCCAGGCAGATTCAAGCGACGGCAATCTCAACGCCTTGGAGCCGGTCATCAGTCCGATCCTGCTCGGCCTTTTGGGCGCGGGCGGCACCGGTGGGCCGGTCGAGGGCGTTCCCTTGCCTGCCCTGCCTCTGGAGCAGCTCAACCCCGTTCTCGAGCCAGCCGGAGCCGTTGCAACGCAAGTGCTGGCGACGCCCCTGCTGCCGGATGGAACGACAGGAACGGACCTCGTCTTCCCGGTTGTCTTTGGAACGGTTGCGGGTGTCGCCGACGCGACGCTCCCGCTCGGCACGGTTAGCGATGTCTTGGTCACGGTGATGCCGTAACGGCGCATGAGGGGTGTGCCGCAAGCTGCGAAGAGGGAGGAAGAATCAATGAAGAATTGTCTGGTGCGTCTGTTGCTGCCGTTCGTCGCCCTTATGGGCGCGGCGGCGGAATCCCATGCGGCGCAAATTGAGGCGGGGCCGGTCGACATCTCGATCGCGACCACGTTCTCCCTGGGTGCCAGCATGCGCACCTCGGAGCAGGGTTGCGAATATATCTCGGTGTTCAACGGCGGCTGTTATGCACCCGGCGGAACCGACTACGATGTGAACTCGGACGACGGCAACGTCAACGTTCAGAGAGGCGAGTTCATTGCCGCGCCGGTCAAGGTCATTTCCGAAGCTGATTTCAAATACGATAATTACGGCTTCTTCCTTCGAGCCAAGGCCTTCTACGACTATGTCGGCGACAAGGTGCTCGGTCACGGTAGTGGAAAATATGGCCCTATCGCTGCTCCTTACGATCAACGCCGCGAACTGGAAGACCAGTTCCGCGATGACGATGCCCTTAACCTTCAGGGCCGTTCGATCGATCTCCTGGACGCCTTCGCCTATGGCAACTTCCTCGTTGCCGATATGCCCGCCTCGGTTCGCATTGGCCGGCAGGCGGTGAACTGGGGCGAAAGCCTATTCATTCCCGGCGGCGTGTCCGCCTATCTTCCTCTCGATGTCTCGGCGCTTGTGCGTCCGGGAGTGGAGCTCAAGGAGGTCTTCCTTCCGCAGAACTCGCTCTTTGCCAGTGTCGGACTGCCTGCCAACCTGACCTTCGAAGCGCAATATGTCTTCCAGTGGGAAGAGTCGATTCTTCCCGCCTGTGGCAGCTTCTTCTCGCCGAGCGACGCGGCCGCAGCCGGTTGCCGCTATGCCTTGTCCGGAGGTGAAGTCTTCAACTTCGGCAATGGTCTCTCTGGCACGCCCACCGCTTTCGTACCTCGGGCACCGGATGAAGAAGCACGCGACCAGGGACAATATGGTTTTGCCCTTCGCTACTATGCCGATTGGCTCAACCACGGAACGGAGCTGTCGGGCTACTTCGTGAACTTCCATTCGAAGTTGCCTTTCGGCACGACCACGGCGACGATGCCGACAGGCACCACCGCGGTACTGCAGGTCTTCTGCAATCCGAATGTGCCGGGCTCACTCTCCGGTCCGAGCTGCACCAGCGCCGTTCCCGGTCTCACCGACGATGCAGGCCGGCCCGTCTCCTATGGGCAGGGCATTTTCGCGCAGGCCGCAGGCGACAATAAGCGTCTCGTCGTGCAATACCCGGAAGATATCGAAATGTTCGGGGCGAGCTTCAACACGACCATCCCCGTCATCGGCGATGCGACCGCGCTCTCGGGTGAGCTTGCCTATTATCCCGACATGCCGTTCCAGGTGGACTCGACGGAAATAGTTGGCGCCGATATCGAGAACTTCGGCTACACGCCGGGACCGGGCGAGCCCGACTACTATAATGGCGCTCCTGTCACCCCCGGTTCCGTCATCCCCGGTTCGCGCCGCATGGATGCCCTGCACGGCCAGATCTATACGTTGAGCACGCTCACACCTTCCGACCCGATCGTGAGCGCACTTGGCGGCAATCTGCTGATCCTCGTCGCGAATGTCGGCTTCCAGTATCTGCCGGATGCGGATGGAAACCGGCTGGCTATCCCACGTTCGGGTGAATCGCATCCCAATCCGGGTTCCGCGGCCACCTATGGCGACAATTGTATCCGCCTCAATCAGTGTTCGATCACACCGCAATATGCGACATCCTTCTCCTGGGGATATCGCATGCTTGCTCAGATGGAGTATCCGAATGCCTTCGGTACGCCCTATACGCTGAGCCCCATGCTGATCTGGAGCCACGATGTGAGCGGCTATTCCGCCGGACCGATCGGCCCGGGCTTCGTGGAAGGCAAGAAGGCGGTAACGCTTGGCGTCACGGCGAGCTATCTCGACCAGTATCGCCTGTCGCTCGACTACACCAACAATTTCGGTGCGGAATATCGCAACGGGTCTTTCGACAAGGACTTCGTCAGCATGACGGCCTCCTACACCTTCTAGGAATTTCTGCGGTCAACCGGCGACCGGTTGACTGCGGAAAATACGACCGGACCAAGAGAGAGGCCACTCTCTAACCTGAGGCCGGAAAACATGGCCTCGCGTCGCGGCCCGTTCCCGGGAAACCGGGGGCGGGTCGCAGGTCTTTTGGGGAAAAGTCAGGCTGGACGTGGCGCGAGGTAGCCATGCATCAGTACCTCAAGCACCACATCGGCATAGCGCCGCTGCAGTGCTTCGTCGAGCTCCTCGACGCCGTGGACGAATTTGAGGATCGAGCGGTTTGCGAATATCTGTTCGCAGGCACCGAGAGCCGCCATGTAGAAGAGCTCGGGGTCGATCGGTCTGATCGTCCCGTCGGCGATTCCAGCCTCCATCAATTCCTTCGCGGTTCGCGCCAGGGGTTCGGCGAAGAAGGTCGCGATCTCCCTGGCATTCTCTTCCGAACTGTCCCGCATTAGCGCTGCCAGCAGCCGGTAAAGATAAGGGTATCGGAAGAAGGTCCGGATCACTCCCGCCAGATGGCGCCGGAGTTTCTCCGCCGGACTGATGTTCAGGGAAAGAAGCCGGTCGAGCTCGCCAAGAGCCATGGCTGCATCCCGCTTCGCGAGTGCCAGCAGCAGTCCGTCCTTGCCGCCGAAATAGTAGCTCACAAGGGCTACGTTCACCTCCGCCCGGGCGGCGATATCGCTCAGCGGCACGTCTATCGTTTGCCGCTCGCTCATCACCGCGCTCGCCGCCTCCAGCAGCAGTTCTCTGGCTGCTGGCCGCGGCGCGGCCGCGCGTGCCCTTCCCTTCTCGTGAGCCTCCACAAAGGCCTCCTTGCTTCCCTGCCTTTTTCGATTTAAATGTAGATTTAAATTTTTAAATGCGCCATTAAAAATAACCCGTCAAAGCGGGATAAGGGAGGCGGAGGATGAAGGTCAAGGCTGCGGTCGCCAGGGCGCCCGAGGCGGATTTCACGATCGAGGAACTCGAGATCGACGAACCGCGCGAAGATGAGATCCTCGTTCGCGTGGTCGGGGTCGGCCTCTGCCACACCGATCTCGTTTTCAAGGCAACGTCGACCATCGCGCCCCCGGCCGTCTTCGGCCATGAGGGATCAGGCATTGTGGAAAAGGTCGGCAGCGCGGTGAAGAAAGTCGCGTGCGGGGATCGGGTGGCGATTACTTTCCGCTCTTGCGGTGAGTGCGCCCGCTGCAAGGAGGGGCTGCCTGCCTATTGCCACACCATGCCGATGCTCAACTATGCGGGCATGCGGCCGGACGGCAGCAAGGCTTTGCACTGCGGGAGCGAGGATGTCGCCAGCAATTTCTTCGGCCAGTCTTCCTTCGCCACTCACTGCATCACCTATGAGCGCAATGTCGTGAAAGTGCCGGAAGATTTCCCGCTCGAGCTTGCCGGCCCCCTTGGCTGCGGTATCCAGACTGGCGCCGGCGGCATCATGAATTCGCTCGCATGCAAGAGGGGCTCCTCCCTGCTTGTGCTTGGCGGTGGCGCGGTCGGTCTTTCCGCCGTGATGGGCGCTGTGATCCAGGGTTGCGAAACGATCATTGTCCTGGAGCCGCATGAAGAGCGCCGCAAGCTCGCGCTCGAACTCGGTGCGACCCATGCGCTCGATCCGGTCAAGGCGAAGGATCTTCCCGCCGCCATCCGTGAAATTCTTCCCATTGGCGTCGACTATGCGTTCGATACCACGGGAATTCCCGAGCTGCTGCAGGCGACGATGGGCTGCCTCGCGCCCCACGGCACACTCGGCATAGTCGGTATCGCTCCTCCCGGAACGCCCGTTCCGGGAGACCTCATGTCGGTCGTCACCTTCGGCCACACGGTGAAGGGCATCATCGAAGGCGACAGCGACCCGGACAAATTCATTCCGGAGATGATCGAACTCCATCGTCAGGGAAAGCTTCCCTTCGACCGTCTCGTCAAAACCTATCCCTTGGACGACATCAACCACGCCATTGCCGATCAGCATGACGGCAAGTGCGTGAAAGTCGTGCTCCTCACGGGACAAGATTGAAACTGGCTACCTGAATAACAGGACAACAGGGAGAAACGTGAATGTCTGACGCATATATCATCGACGCATGCCGCACCCCGCGCGGCATTGGCAAGGTGGGCAAGGGCTCGCTCGCCCATCTTCATCCGCAGCATCTTGCACGCACGGTGCTTGCCGCGCTTGCCGAACGCAACAACATCAAGACCGATGAAGTCGACGACGTAATCTGGGGGACTTCTTCCCAGCGCGGCGCACAGGGCGGCGACATGGGCCGAATGGCGGCGCTCGACGCGGGCTATTCCATCAAGGCTTCGGGCGTTACGCTTGACCGCTTCTGCGGCTCCGGCATCACGACCGTCAATCTTGCCGCCGCGCAGATCATGTCCGGTATGGAAGATCTCGTCATCGCAGGCGGGACGGAGATGATGAGCTACACCTCCGCTACTGCCGATCCGAAGACCCCGCCAATGATGGATGCGGGAAATCTCCATCTGCGCAAGCAGCATCCGCAATCCCAGCAGGGCGTTTGCGCGGATGCGATCGCTACGCTCGAAGGCATTGACCGCAAGGCGGTGGACGAATTGGCTCTGACCTCCCAGCAGCGTGCTGCAAAGGCGCTTGAAGAGGGCCGTTTCAACAAGTCGCTGGTCACCGTTTACAACGACGATGGATCGATCGCGCTTGATCACGAAGAATTTCCCCGTCCGCAAACCACGATGGAGGGGCTTTCCGGCCTCAAGCCGTCCTTTGAAGTCTGGGCGGGCATTCCGGTCGATGCCGAAGGTACGACTTACGGCGATCTCATCCGCCAGAAGTATCCCCAGCTCGAGAAGTTCAACCATATTCATCATGCCGGGAATTCGTCCGGCGTCGTCGACGGGGCGGCTGCCATCCTGCTCGCTTCGAAGCAGTATGCAGAGAAGAATGGTCTGAAACCCCGGGCCCGCATTGTCGCGACGGCCAATATGGGCGACTGTCCGACGCTGATGCTCAACGCACCTGTTCCCGCCGCGAAGAAGGTGCTGGAGAAGGCCGGTCTGAAGAAGGAAGATATCGATCTCTGGGAGATCAACGAAGCCTTCGCCGTCGTTGCTGAAAAATTCATCCGCGACCTCAAGCTCGATCGCGAAAAGGTCAACGTGAATGGCGGCGCCTGCGCGCTCGGACACCCCATCGGTGCCACCGGCTCTATACTCATCGGCACGGTGCTGGATGAGCTTGAGCGTCAGGACAAGCGCTATGGCCTTGTGACAATGTGCGCTGCGGGCGGCATGGCCCCCGCCATCATCATCGAACGTCTGCAGTAACCACGAACCGGCGAAGGTCGCGGAGTGCCGCGACCTTCGCCTTATCCGTAGGAGGTTTGCTTCTCAAATGACCTACACGATAACCGACCTTTCCAATGAATTCGGCGTCACGCACCGCACGCTGCGCTTCTATGAGGAAAAGGGGCTGATCGAGCCGGAACGTAAGGGGCAGACACGCCTCTATTCGAAGCGTGACCGTGCCCGACTCCAGCTCATTCTGCGTGGACGCGAGGTGGGGCTGACGCTTTACGAAATCCGCCAGATACTCGATCTCTATCAGAGCGGCGGAAGTTGCGACGAGCAGAACCGTCTTGCCGTCTCGTTCTTCAAGAAACGGCTCAGCGCCGTCAAGGCGCAGCGCGCGCAGGTTGATCGCCAGATCGATCGTCTGGAAGAAGCCTGCGAACGTCTCGGAGGAAGCGCAATTGTTGCATCGCGGCCTCGTCATGAAGGCCCCGCCCTTCGCACAGGCACGCATTAAGCGCTTTCGGGCATATCGTCAGACAGGCCGGGTGCGGGTTAGACTGCGCCCGGCCTTTATTTATGAAAACGCTCCGAAAGAACGGAGCATACAGGGAGAGAGAAGAGATGAGCGAATACAAGCTCCTCATCAATGGAAAGCTCGTCGATGGCGCGAAATCCTCGCCGGTCCTCAATCCGGCGACGGAGGAGGCCGTTGCCGCTTGTCCCCGCGCGTCCGAGGCGCAGCTTAACGAGGCGGTCTCCGCTGCAAAAGCTGCTTTCCCGTCCTGGAGCGCGACGCCCATTGCCGAGCGCAAGAAGGTCCTGAGCGCCATAGCCGATGCGATAGAGGCGAACGCGTCCGAGCTCGCGCGCCTTCTGACGCAGGAGCAGGGAAAGCCGATCGGCGATGCGACCGGAGAGGTCTATGGTACGGCCGCTTTCTTCCGCTACTTCACCATGCTCGATTTGCCGGTGAAGATCATCGAGGACAGCGAGGGCAAGAAAGTCGAGGCTCATCGTCGTCCGCTCGGTGTCATCGGCGCCATCGTTCCATGGAACTTCCCGATGATCCTGATGGCCTTCAAGCTTCCGCCAGCCCTGCTTGCGGGCAACACGGTCGTGCTGAAGCCCGCGCCGACAACGCCGCTCACCTCGTTGAAGCTCGGCGAACTCATCAAGGATATCGTGCCTGCCGGTGTCGTGAATATCGTGGCCGATGAAAACGACCTGGGCGCCGCGCTCACCGCTCACCCCGACGTCCGCAAGATTTCCTTCACCGGTTCCACTGCGACCGGTCAGAAGGTCATGGCCGGTGCGGCCGGACTTCTGAAGCGCATCACACTTGAGCTCGGCGGCAACGATGCCGGCATCGTTCTCGACGACGTGAATCCGAAGGAGGCCGCCCCGAAGCTTTTCCAGAGTGCCTTCCAGAATTCGGGCCAGGTTTGCATCGCCATGAAGCGGCTCTATGTGCATGAAAAGATCTATGACGAAATGTGCGATGAGCTCGCGAACATCGCCAACAATACTATCATTGGCGACGGTCTGAAGCAGGGTACGCAGCTCGGGCCGCTTCAGAACAAGATGCAGTTCGAGAAGGTGAAGGAACTGATCGAGGACGCGAAGAAGACCGGCAATGTGATTGCAGGTGGCGAGACGCCGGACGAGAAGGGCTACTTCATCCGCCCCACCATCGTTCGCGACATCACGGATGGTACGCGTCTCGTCGATGAAGAGCAGTTCGGTCCCGTTCTTCCCGTCATCAAGTATTCCGATCCGGACGATGCGATTGCACGAGCCAATGCCTCGCCATATGGCCTTGGTGGCTCGATCTGGTCGAACGACAAGGACAAGGCCTACGAGCTGGCAACGAAGCTCGAGTCGGGGAGCGTCTGGATCAACAAGCATGCTGACCTCGCACCGAATATTCCCTTTGGCGGTGCGCGGCTGTCGGGTCTCGGTTCCGAACTCGGCGAGGAGGGTCTTGCGGAGTTCACTCAGCTCAAGATCATCAACATGGCCAAGTAATATCTGTCCTGATTTCAGGTCTTGAAGCCGCCCCCCGGAACAGGGAGGCGGCTTTCTTCATGCCTCCGGTCGGGTCCAGATCCATGTCCCGCCAATCAGGGCTGCTCCCAGCGGTGCGAGGGAGTAGGGCAGGGAAACGAAAACGAGGGCAATGACGGCGCTTGTCGCAAAAGCGGCCAATGCGGCCTGTTTTCCCTTACGCGAAATGGCACCCTGTTCTCGCCACATGCGAATATGCGGACTGAATGCAGGATGCTCCACCAGCCAGCGTTCCAGGGGCTTGCTGCTGCGGGCAAAACAGAAGGCGGCGAGAATGACGAAAGGTACCGTCGGCAAGAGAGGAAGCACGATGCCGATCCCGCCCAGCCCGAGCGCAAGAAAACCACCTATCAGGTAAAATGTTTTGGACAAGCGAGACCTCCGGGCCTGCTTTCCATCCGGCAAACAATCCGGAGCAGGGCGGGTGCCTGGCAGTAAAGCCGCCTTCACCGGAAGACGCAATCCGGAATAGGCGGCTGGTTCCATGGAGGGTCCGTTCATGTCAGGTCCCCATCCTGCCTACTTAGCGAGCCCGAAAAGCCCGCGTTCCCCGGAGAGAACGCGGAAGGCATCCGAAATACCAACCACCGTTTCTGCCCCTCCGAGGCAGAGATAACCCCATGGCCGCATCACTTTCGAGAGACTGGAGAAGACGCGCCGCCGTGTTGCCTCGTCGAAATAGATGAGAACATTTCGGCAGAAGACGATATCGAACGGTCCCATGCCGCTCGCGTGCGGATCTTCAAGCAGATTATATCGCCGGAACTCGATCATATCGCGCAGGCTGTCCTTCACTTGCCAGCCATCATTCTCCGGCAGGAAATACTTCCTCAGTAGATGTTCCGGAAGTCCGCGTGAGACCTCGAAAAGGGAGTATCTCCCGGCTCGGGCTCTTGCGAGCATCGCGTCGGAAATATCCGTGGCGACGATCTCCACTTGCCAGCCGGCAAGAGCCGGTCCCATTTCCGCGAGCGTCATTGCAAGTGAGTAGGGCTCCTGTCCGCTGGAGCAGGCCGCGCTCCATATCCTGATGCGCCGGGAGGCTTTCGTCATGGCCATTACCTCAGGCATGAGGCTGGTACGCAACCGTTCAAATGGCCAGGAGTCGCGAAAGAAAAGAGTCTCGTTCGTCGTCATCGCATCGACGATCTGCTTCAGCAAGGCTTCATCGCGTGTGCGGCGTATCTCCTCTATGAAGCGCCCAACACTTTCAAGGCCGTTCCGGCGCGCCAGAGGCGCGAGCCGACTTTCGATCAGATATCCCTTCTCGGGCGTGACCACGAGGCCGGAGCGTTCGTAGAGCATCTGTTTCAGATAATCGAATTCGAGATTGTTCATTTCCCTTCTCCCCCGGCGATGCGAATGATGGCCGGACCGATTTTCCGCAAAGGCAGTATCTCCTCGCAGATCCCTGCCTGCGCGACAGCGCCCGGCATCCCCCAAACGACGCTGCTTTCGCGATCTTGAGCGAAAATGCGTCCTCCCTCCTTCTGGACGGCTTCACATCCCTTGAGGCCGTCGCTTCCCATGCCTGTCAGGATGACGACGAGCAGCCTGTCCTGAAAAGCTTTTGCCAGACTGCGCAACATTGGATCGACCGCTGGCTTGCAGGAGTTCTCCGGCGGTCCGTCGTCGAGCCGGATGATGGTTCCTCCCGCCGCCCGCCGTTCGACCAGCATGTGTTTGCCTCCCGGAGCGATGTAGATACGACCCGGCTCCAGCACCTCTCCATCCCGCGCTTCCGTGGCGCTGCGGCCCGAATAGCGTGTCATATGTTCGGCGAGCAACCCGGTGAACGTCGCGGGCATATGCTGCGTTACCAGAATGGGTTGCGTGAGAGCGGGGTCCAGATCGCGCAAGACTTCCGCAAGCGCCTGCGGCCCGCCGGTCGATGACCCGATCGCAATGACGTCCGGTTTTGAAGGCGCCCGGTTTGGCCTTGCCGGGTTTCGGGCCACCTCTTCCTCCCGCGCGCTCGCGGCATTCTGCCTTGGCGATGGCGGATGTCTCACGGCGGCCTTCCCCGCACCCGTGCCATGTTCGCGTACCTTGCTCACAAGTTCCGCCCTGAAGCTTTCCGCGCCTCCAAGACCGGCCTTCGGTTTGGCGACGTAATCCGCTGCCCCCATCGCCATGGTTTTCAATGAAATGTCCGCATCGCGCTGACTTGCGGAAGAAACCATGATCACCTTCAGGTCGGGTTTCAGCTCAAGGAGGCGAGGAAGGGCTGCAAGCCCATCAAGTTCCGGCATTTCGATATCGAGAACCACGACATCGATCTCATGATTACCGGCTGCCTTGAGCGCCATGAGTCCGTTGGGAACCGAGGCAACGACCTTTATGCCGTCCTCTTCTTCAAGCGTGCGGGTGACGATCCCGCGTGCGACCGCGGAATCGTCCACTACCATCACCCGGCAGGACGGTTCGCGCCTTTCCTTGCTGCTCTTCGATAACTGGATTGCCATTTTCTTCGGGTGCCTTCACTCACCGCCCGCAAGAAGCCGGTCGACGGCATCCTGCTCCATGCCGCAACCAGGCATGGCCGGACCGTTGAGCAGCCCTTCCGGTCGCGACGGCATGGGAGCGGATCGGCTTTCCTGTCCGGCGAGCTCCGCCAATGTTTGCTCCACGAGATCGAGCGTTTCGCCAACCTGTGACAGCCGCTGTCCGGTAATATCCTGGAAGCAGCAGGCCTCCATGATCTGGTCGCAGCAGGCTGCAACCTTCAATCCGGCGGTACCTCCGTCGGAAAAATCGATCTCGGACATCTGCTCGACCGCCGACATGATCCGTTCGACGGCTGTTTCCATTTCTCGAACGGCCGTCTTCTGTTCGTTGATGGCGCGCTGCAGCTTCTGTGTGCGAAATGACGGCGCGAGCAGCGGTTCCAGGCGTTTCCGGCCGCGCAAGATCGTCCGGCACATCTCTACGCATTCGTTCGTCAGACGTTCGACGAGTTCCAGCTTGTCGCTACCAGCCATCAAAAATCCCCCAGCACCGTCTTGAGTTTTGCTTTCAGCACTTCGGCACTGAAGGGTTTGATGATGTAGTTGTTCACGCCGGCCTGCCGTGCCGCGATGACATTCTCGACCTTGGATTCGGCGGTGACCATGACGAATGGCAAGGCCTTGAGCGCGTCGTCGGAGCGTATCTTCTGAAGCAACTCGTAGCCCGTCATCGGCTGCATGTTCCAGTCGGAGATGACGAGGCCGTAGTTGCGTGTCCTGAGCTTCGCCAGGGCGTCTGTGCCGTCCGTCGCCTCGTCGATCTCCGAAAAGCCGAGCTTCGTAAGAAGGTTCCGCACGATGCGCAACATCGTCTTGTAGTCATCCACGATCAGGATCGGCATCTTCATGTCGACAGCCATAATTATCTCCTCCGTTACATTCCATGAACCGGCTCGACGCCGATTGCGCCGAGAACGCTGGTGACGCTCAGCACCAGCAAAAGCCGGTCTTCGAGGCGATAGATCCCTTGCGAAACCTCGCGCCATCGCGCGTCCAGCGTCGCCGGGACGCTTTCCTTCTGTCGCGTGGGCAAGCTCAGAACTTCGCCGACTTCATCCACCAGCAGGCTGAATGGTTCGTCATCATGCTCGACCACCACCGCCATCGCCCTTTCCACGAAGCCGTCGGCGGGAAGGCCGAGCCGGGTACGCATGTTGATCGCCGTGACGATCCGGCCCCGCAGGTTGAGCGAGCCTGCAATCTCTGCCTGAGCGAGCGGGATTCGCGTAATGATCTGCGGGCTCAGGACGTCACGCACATTGAGCACGGGGATGCCGAATGTCTGTCCGGCGACGATCATCGTCACATAGTCTTCCATTGCCGTTTCTCCGGCCCTGCCGAAGCCGGTCGGCTGCAGGGTCGCACTCATGCTGCAATCTCCTTGCGTATTTCGTTGACGGATGTACGCGACAGCGCGTTCAGAAGTGCTTTGGGATCGAGCTTCGTGACATAGTCGGTAAAGCCCGCTTCCATGCCGCGCTCTATGTCCTTCGTGTTTGCATGGGAAGACAGCGCGACGATGGGAACGTCGGCCAGCCTTTCGTCTGCCCGCAACTTGCGCACCAGTTCGAAGCCGGAAAGACCGGGCATCTCGATGTCCGAGACGATGAAGTCGAACTTGCCGCCGTCCTCGCAGAGCGATATTGCCGCTTCGGCGTGTTCGGCCACGGTCACCGAGTAGCCGGCGATCGTGAGCATGGGTATGAGAAGATTGCGGAAGAAGGCGCTATCCTCGACCAGCAGGACTTGCCGTTCCCGCTCGGCGCCAAAGGGGCTTTCCGTCTCCACCTCGAACCAGTCGGCATCGCTTTGGCGCAGATAGTGAACCGTATCGATGATGTCGGTTGCCTGCCCCGCGATGATCGCGCTGCCGAGAATGCCGGGTCGGCTGCCGCCAGCCAGATGGAGGTCGAGCGGAGCCTCCACGATGTCCACAACACGGTCGACGACCAGTCCCAGCATCCTTTGTCCGTCGACGAAAACAAGGATCGGATGTCTGCCTTGCCGGTCCGCCGGCTTTCCTTCCAGGTCGATGAGAGGCATCAGCCCGCCCCGATACTGGAGAACGGTGCGTGAACCAGCCTTCTCCGCGACGGCGAGATCCGTCTCCTCCAGCCGGGCCACAAGCGAGAGCGGAACCGCCTTGGGGCTGCCGTCGCGCGCCTCGAATACGAGCATGGAAACGGCTTCGTTCCGGCGCGCCCCACCTTCGTGCTGGCCTCCCAGCGCGGATGCTTCCGCATGAGGAGCTGCCGAAACGGCGGATGCAAGCCCGTTCGGGTCGAGGATCATGATCACACGTCCATCGCCGAGGATGGTCGTGCCCGAGAAGCAGGAAATGTGGCGCATGCAACGGGACACCGGCTTGACCACGATTTCTTCGGTGTCGAATACCTTGTCGACGATGATGCCGAAAACGAAGGCGCCGACCTGGGAGACGACGACATACATGCTCTCCGGCCCCTCGTTATCTTCGGGGCTTGTCTTTTCCTTGTCCGGCAGGCCCAGGATTTCGCCAAGCGATACGAGCGGCAGAAGCCGGTCGCGCAGCCGGTAGACCGGCCGGCCGTTGATCTTTTCAAGCCCCTTGCTCGCTTCCCGGTTGATGCGGACGAGTTCGACCACGCTGTTCTGTGGAAGCGCGAAGCGCTCTCCCTCGCACTCCACGATAAGAGCGGAGACGATCGCCAGTGTGAGAGGAATCTTGATGATGAAGCGCGAACCAGCACCTTCGGTCGACTGGAACTCGATGATACCGCCGATCTTCTCGATATTGTTGCGCACCACATCCATGCCCACGCCGCGGCCTGAGACACTTGTCACTGCGGCGGCGGTCGAGAAGCCGGGCCGGAATATGAATTGCTGTATCTGTTGTTCGCTCATTCCTTCGAGCTGCGCTTCCGTTGCCAGCCCGTTGGCAATGACCTTCTCCCGGATGCGCGCCGTGGGAAGACCGCGACCGTCGTCGGATACCACGACGACGATATGTCCGCCTTCATGTCTTGCGGTCAGTTCGATGGTGCCATGCTCGGATTTGCCCGCGGCAAGGCGCTCTCCTGCGGTCTCGATACCGTGATCGGCGGAGTTGCGGACCATATGGGTGAGCGGATCGCGTATGGATTCCAGGATTTGCCGGTCGAGTTCGGTGTCGGCGCCGGTCATCACGAGGTCGATTTTCTTTCCGAGCTCCTGCGAGAGATCGCGCACAAGCCGTGGAAGCTTGCCCCAGGCATTCCCGATGGGCTGCATGCGTGTCATCATCACGCTCTCCTGCAGCTCGGTTGTCACCTGATTGAGGCGCTGCAGGGGGGCGGCGAAGGGCGTTTCGTCATGGCTGCGCATGATCTGAAGCAGCTGATTGCGCGTGAGAACGAGCTCGCTTACCAGCGTCATCAGGTCCTCGAGCACATTGATATTGACGCGTAATGTCTGGGTCTGCCCCTGCGCCTCATGCCTCTCGGAAGCAGCCGGGGGTGTCTCCCGCGCAGGCTGGAGCTTCTTCGTATCCTCTTTCTCCTGCGTTTCCTTCTTCACATCGGCCTTCGCGGCCGGCTGTTTGCGATGGAGAAGCGAAACCAGCCCCGCAATGTCGTCTTCCTCGATGCTGAGCGAGCGGAAAGCCGCGGCAATCTCGCTTTCGAGCAGCATCACATCGTCGGAGGTCCAGCCATTCTCGATCAGACAGCCCACCACATCGGCAATGTCCATTCCGGGTGTCTTTTCGAGCGCTACCTCGAACCCCTTGGCCAGAGCGAACTGAAGCTTCAGCATCTCCGGTTCCCGCATTGCGCCTTCGCCCGCCTTCGCGAGGAAGCCGCTACAGGCAAGCTCACAGGCGGCATCGATGCCGGATGCGCCGCCGGCTCTTTCGAAAAGCGTTCCGCTTTTTTCGGCTTTGCGTTCCGTAATGTCTTCCGGCTCGGAGTGGGAGGGAGCCGGTTCACCGCTTGCGATCTGCCTCAGCGCCGCGATGATTTCGGTGTCGTCGCCTGCCGGTTCGCTGCCTGTCTCGCCGAGCAGACCGACAAGTTCCTTGATGCGATCGAGCGCTGCGAGAACCTGCGAGATCACACCATGCGATACGGCAAGTTCGCCATCACGGACACGGCCCAGGACGTCTTCTGCCGCATGCGCCACGGACTCCAGCCGGGGAAGGCCCAGGAAACCGCACGTACCCTTGATGGTGTGCATCACCCGGAAGATGCTGCCGAGAAGCGCCGGATCGCCGGGCCGCTGTTCCAGTTCCACGATCTCGCTGTCCAGAACGTCGAGGGATTCGCAAGTCTCTGCGAGAAAATCCTTGAGGAGATCGTCCATTTTCATAGCCTCATCAGAAAATTATGAGAATAAGCCTATGAAAATCTGTTTAAATGTAAGTAAAAATAAGAAATAATGTTATTATTATTTTATAAATACTTGGATAAATACTTGATTAGTCGCTCGCCGCCAGGCGCAGTTCCGTCACCGGCTGCATCCGCGAGGCAGGGAAGCGGACCTCCACGCGGGTGCCCTTGCCTTTGCTGCTCTCGATCGAGAGCGAGGCGCCATGCAACTGGGCGAACTGTTTGGTAAGTGCGAGCCCGAGTCCGACGCCTTCGTAACGCCGGGAAAGATGGCTCTCTGCCTGGATGAAGGGTTCCGTCACCCTTTCGATGTCTTCCGGCGCGATACCGATTCCCGTGTCTTCGACAGCAAAAACCAGCGCGCCGTCGGCGGCGATATCTGCCGTAAGCGTAATTGTCCCGCCGGCAGGCGTGAACTTGATCGAGTTGGAAAGAAGATTGATGAGAATCTGCCGTGTAAGTCTCTGATCGGCGAAAAGTATCGGTAGTCGCTGGCCGGGCTCGACCGTCAGTTTGAGTTTCGCGCTACTGGCGCGGCCCTCCACCGTCCTGGCACAGAACTGACAGAGTTCCTCGACATCGATCTCTCTTTCTTCGAGTTCCGTCACGCCAACTTCGATCCGGCTGAGGTCGAGAATGTCGTTGACGATGGCAAGGAGGTGCATGCCGCTGTCATTGATGTCCTTCGCATAGCCCTGATACTGTTCTTTCGTCAGTGGTCCGAGCACGTCAGTCGCCATGAGCTCCGAAAAGCCGATGATCGCGTTGAGCGGTGTTCGAAGCTCGTGGCTCATGTTCGCGAGGAATTGCGACTTGGCCTGGTTCGCATACTCGGCCTTGTTGCGCGCTGCCCGCAGCTCTTCGGTTGCCTTCTGTAGGTCGGTGATATCGAGCACTGTGCCGATGAGCTGCCGGACCTTGCCGTCTTCCCGGCGCACGGGTTCCGCCTCGCTGCGGATATATCGGACCTCTCCATTCGCAAGAACAATGCGATGCGTGGTGCGAAAGGGTTGACCGAGGTCGATCGCATCGCGGGTCGCCTGCCGCATCCGCAGCTGATCGGAAGGGTGGACGCGATCGAGAAATCGCTCAAGCGTTACTCCCTTGCCTTGCGGCTCGCCGCCGAAAATGCGAAAGGCTTCGTCGGAGCAGGTAATCGTTCCGCTATCGATATCGAGCTGCCAGTTACCGAGATGCGCGATGCGTTCCGCTGCGGCGAGATTGGAGGCGCTTTCGCGCAATGCTTCCTGCGCACGATGCCTGTCGGTCACGTCGTAGCAACCGATCAGGACGATCGCCTCGCCGCCCATGCTGAGTGCCACGGCGGAAACGACGCACCAGATCTCGCTTCCCCCGCCAGTCATGACGGGAACCTCGATCTCCCGCATCCGGCCGTCGATTCCCTCGCCTGTCACAAGTTTTTCGGTGAGCTCCGTACCGGCGAACTCGGCGATGTGGCGACCCGCCAGTTTGCGGCGTTCGCAATCGACCAATGCACCGAAAGCGCTGTTGGCAAAGAGAATTTCGCCCGTCGCCTGCCGGATTGTGGCAAGTCCGAACGGCATTGCTTCGATGATCATGCGCATCTGCCGCTCACGGGCGCGAAGGGCGTCCTCTGCCTGGCGCAGTGCCGTCAGGTCGCGGACAACAGCGGTAAACACCGTCTCGCCGTCGAGTACGATGCGCGAAATTGTGGCTTCCGCCGGAAATTCCGAACCGTCCTTTCGGCGTCCCTTTACCTCGGGCCGGCGTCCCATGAAACGGGTCGGTGCTTCATCGCGGGCAAAGCGGGCGATATGGGTTCGATGCCGCGCCCTTACGCTTTCGGGAAGGAGCATGTCGAGCTTCTTGCCGATTGCTTCTTCGGAGCTGTAGCCGAAGATCGCTTCGGCGCGCTTGTTGAACAGGCGAATGCATCTGTCGCCATCCATAGCGACGATTGCGTCTCCGGCGGCGTCGAGCAATTCGTCGAGCTGCCGTCTTGCATTGGCCATTTCCTCGGCATTTATCCGGCACTTCAGCGCCATGCCGATGCGTTCCGCGATCCCGTCCAGAACTTCGAGCGTCAGCCGGTCGCGAGCCCTGGCTTCCCCCGTACAGAAGGTAAGAACGGCGATCACCTCACCATTCGCTTTGAGCGGTATGGCGACGCATCCGCTATCCGCATCGAAGATAGGGGCGGTCCGCCCGCTTGCCCTGCTGCGCTCGGCAAGCGTCAGCGATGCCCGCCGCGCCTTCCTGCGATCCTCCTCCCCCCCTGCGCCGTTGCGCACGAGGCTCATCCGCATGATCAGGCGGTCGTCCTTCACGATCCAGACGGCCCCCTTGTGCCAGCCGGCATAGAGCAGGATCGCGTGGAGCATGGTGTGAAGCGCATCCGGCAGGGCTTCCGCTTTCATCAGCCTGTCGATGATGATCTGTGCGAAGCGGAGCTGACGCTCTTCCTGAACCTGCTGTGTGATGTCGGTGACGATGAGTGTTGTGCTCGACCCCGGCGTCCAGATGCGGGTCAGGATCAGCTCGCTGCTGTCCGGGCGGCGGCAGCGCTTGCGCAACTCGTAGTTGCGCTCCTCGCCGTCGACCACCGTCTGCGGGTCGACCGATACCCTGCCGCCCTTGACGATCAGGCGTTCGACGGCGGAAAGCGTAGGCGTCTCGCCGCCCTCCCAGCCGAGTGCCGCGAGCAGCTCGCCCGCGCCTGCATTCTGCGAAACGAGCTGGCTCGTTGCGGGGTCGAATACGAACACGGCAGGCGCGAGCGGTAGCACGGTCTGGCGGTAAGCCACTTTGGTCTCCTGAACCGGCTTTCTCAGGCGGCTCTTGCGCGGCTGAGGAAAGTGTCGACCTGCTGGCGAAGCGTTTCCGCCTGCCGCGCCAGAATATCCGACGATCCGGATATCTGGGCCGCCGCCGCACCGGTTTCGGCGGCCGCCTCTGCGACGGAGACGATGTTGGAAGATACGTCCTGCGTTCCGCGTGCGGCTTCCTGGACGTTGCGGGCAATCTCGTTGGTGGCTGCGTCCTGTTCGTCGACGGCGGCGGCGATCGAGGTGGCGATCTGGTTCATCTCCGTGATCGTCTGTTCGATCGATTTGATCGCGTCGACGGATTCATGCGTCGCGCCCTGCATCGCCTTGATCTGTTCGGCGATCTCTTCCGTCGCCTTTGCGGTCTGATTGGCGAGGCTCTTCACCTCGGATGCGACCACGGCAAACCCCTTTCCGGCTTCGCCGGCACGGGCGGCCTCGATCGTGGCGTTAAGCGCGAGAAGGTTCGTCTGCGCGGCGATGTCGTTGATGAGCGTCACGACGTCGCCGATCTTCTGTGCGGCGTCGGCAAGGCCCTGCACCTTCTCGTCGGTGCGATGCGCTTCCTGGACTGCCTGCCCGGCGATCTTGGTCGACATCGACGCTTGCCGCCCGATCTCGGCGATCGAGCTCGAAAGCTGTTCGCTGGCGGAAGCCACGGTCTGGACGTTCGCGGAGGCTTCTTCCGATGCCGCCGCGACGGTGGTCGTCTTGGAACTGGTCTGTTCCGCCGTCACGGACATGGCCTGCGCCGATGCCTGCAATTCGGTCGAGGCTGAGGCCACCGACTTGATGATCTCGTTCACTGCCACATCGAAATCGGAGATGGCCGCTTCGAGCGCCCTCTGCCGGCCGGCCCGCTCTTCCACCATTGCATCCTGATAGGCGGAGATGGCCAGGTCCATATCAAGACAAACTGCAGTATTCACTGCACAGAGTACTTCGGAAAGCTTTGCGGGCGTCCAGCGATACTTCTTGATCGCAATATCGACGAGCCGGTTCATCACGAATTTGTAACCGCCGATATACCAGCGCGGCTCAAGGCCGATCCGGTTATGCGTCAGGCCGATCGTGTGCACGCTCTGCATATAGGTGTCGTCGAAGGTGCCGGAAAAAAGCCGGCCCCAATGCGTCCCCTGGGCCTGCTTGAGGCGTGAGGTCTGATTGCCGACGAGCTTTGAAAGCTCGGGTACGGCGCCAAGATGGGCATAGAAACTGTCGAGAATCTGCGGCAGCTGCGGTTCCAGAATTTTCCAGAAATCGCGGAGCGCCGCGCCCGTCTTCTCGGATACTTCCATGAAGCGCAGGCGCGAATCCCGGTCCACGGTCGATTTTTCGTCTTTGGTCATGATGGCCCCCGTTAATACGGCCCGGCTCTGCCGCCGCAACCGTCCGCCAGCTCCATCGACGATCAGCCTGCCTTTACTGCGACACTATATCGCCGTTCTGGAGCGAATAATTCGAAGGTTAATAGTCGACATGAAATAAATGGTTAATTAGATTGTATATTCTCAAGAATTATTATAACAAATACTTATATACTGGGTTTATAACTTAAGTTAAAAAATCGGTTTTAGTTAGCTTTTATCTGGAAAATTAGTTCGGAGATGATAACTATCTCGATCTGAGACAGTTTCCGAAGTTCTGAATCGGCCAATCAGTGCCCGGTCGGCGGCGAGTTTGACGTGATCGCAAAAGAAAGCGTTGCCCAGTTAAGGGAAGAAGACGCTCAGGATGCCTTTGAAGGGGATGCATCCTCAAATGGTTGCGATGTATGTCCCTTTCGCAGAATTGGCTTCTGCAAGGCCGTTTTAGACGCTGACTTTGATGCCAAATGCCGTCTTCAGGGCGAGGGCCGGGTCCGTGCTCGTCAACACATCTACCGGTTTGGCGAAGCGCCGGGACGCATCGTCGTTTTGCGGCGCGGTTGGGCGATACGCTACGTCGTCGCGGCGGACGGACGCCGCCAGGTACTCTCGATTCTTCTTCCGGGTGACATTGTTGGTGGCGAGCTGCTGATACGCGAAAAGGTTCGGACGCCGGCGTTGAGCCTGACGCCAGTGGAGTATTGTGAATTCGACATCGGCAATCTGAAGCGGCTTTCCAAGGAAGACCCGGATCTCGTCTGGACCTTTGTGGAGATCTGCTTTGCAGGCCGTGAGGCGAGCGAAGCGCGCCTGGTCGATCTTGGCCGTCGCAATGCGGAACAGCGGGTTGCCCGTCTCATCCTCGATCTTCACCAGCGGCTGACGTCAAAGGGCCTCGCCCAGGGGGATACGATCCCCTTTCCGCTGCGTCAGCAGATGATCGCGGACGCTCTCGGTCTGACCCAGGTTCATGTCAGCCGGGTAATGAGAAGCCTGCGCCAGGCGCGCATCCTGAAAACGGGGAACGGGCTTCTCACAATCCTCGACATGGATGCGTTGATGAACGTGGCCGAGTGTTTCGATACCTGATCTTGGTCTGCCGGCTGGCCTGCGGTTTGAATGATCTGTAGGTTCGGCCGGTTACCGCAGACGCCGTATCAGGAACCGGGATGAAATACACGATCATTTCCGGAACGGGCCGCGCCGGCACTACATTGCTCATGAGGATTCTGACAAGGGTCGGCCTCGACACCGGCTTCTCGACGGATGACGAGATCGACGAGGTCGCCCGCGCGGGACTGGAGCAGGTCATCAATGAAAGCGTGCGGCCCGCGAACAGGATCGTCAAATCGCCATGGCTTGCCCTCACATTGGAAGAGGAGTTGGCCAAGGGCGACTTCGCCGTCGAACATGCGATCATCTGTATGCGCGATCTGCGGTCCGCGGCGGAAAGCCGCCGTCGCGTTCAGGCGGAAAGCGGGGAGGCGGGCGACGTCGCGGGCGGATTGTGGATGACGCGGAATCCGAAGAGACAGGACATCGTTCTCGCAAAGATCTTCTACCGTCTCATCTATACGCTCACTGTTCACGAGGTGCCGACAACCTTCATGCATTTCCCTCGCTTTGCCGAAGACCGGGAATATGCAATCCGGATGCTGTCGCCGATTTTCCCTGAGGTGAGCCGGGAAAGATGGATCGAGGCGTTCGAGGCCGAGGTGAAACCGGATTTGATCAGCGTTCGCCCTCGCGCCCGCCGCCGCGGCTGACGGCGTGTCGCATTGCTCGAAAGGCGAGGGTAAGCGGAATGGCGCACCCGACACGATTCGAACGTGTGACCTCTGCCTTCGGAGGGCAGCGCTCTATCCAGCTGAGCTACGGGTGCCTGAGGCCGGGAAGTCCCTAAAAAAAGGAACCGGCTGAAGCGGGCCGCAAGGTAGAACAAAGCGGCCCGCCAAACAACTGTCCCTTGCCATCTAGCCCCCTTCGAGCCCAAGTTCGATGCCCTCGGCCTGGTAGAGGCTCGCGAGCCGCTCATATCCCGCCATGCTGAAACCAGTCTCGGGCAGGGCGGCGCCTGGTCCGAGCGGGGAGGGGCCGAGCGCCGAAATCCGTTCGAGCCCGTAAAGGCCGCCGACGGCGGTGAGATGCGATTGTCCGAGCGGATCGAGAATCGTCGCGCGCCGGCTGATCCTGCGCCCTCCGGCTTCGCCCTCCACCTCGATGACGATTTCATGCGGTGCGCCAGGCCCCGGCTTCGTGGCCGCGATGGCGCTCATGCCGGGAAGTCGCATGAGCGGCTCCCACAACCCGAGGCGGATCAGGCGACGCATGTTGCGAAGCGAATTGCCCTTGTCGAGTCCGAGCCGCACGCCCGCATCCCGCGCGCCGTTTGCAAGTGCAAGCGTCGTCACATCGCCCATGTTCATCCGGTAGACAGGCCGCGTCGCCCCGCTCGGGAAACGCACCATCCGGTCATCGGAAAGCGGGCCGACAGCCTGCCAGGCGCCTGCAACGCGAGCCGTAAAGCCGCGCGCCATACCTTCGCCCGCGCTGGCGGAATCGGGGCCCATCTTGTCGCCCGTGTAGTAGAGGATCGACATGTCGATCCGGGTGACGCTGTCGAGCCCCTCCGCGAGACGCCGCGCGATGATTGCCGGCCCGCCTGCCATCCAGTGCGAGGTAAAAAGCATCGGCGCGGCGGGGGAGAGAAGGGCGGCCGCGGCGAGGCCCCGCATCTGCGCTTCCTGCCCGCGCGTGATGTCCATGTAGGGAATGCCGCGCTCCGCCGCCTCGCGGAGCAGGTGGTCGTCCGTTTCGTGGATGAAGCAGCCAACCGCGTCAATTCCGTCGAGCCCGCGCATCGGCTCCGGCCTCGTCACGTCCATGAGCGCCGCCGCCGCGTGCCCAAGCGACGCGGCAAGCGCGGCCGCTTCCTTTTCTCGCCGCCCGCCGATCAGGATCTCCGTCTCCGGGTGGTGCTTCCTCAGAAGTGTTGCGACCTGCGCCCCCACCACGCCATATCCGCCTGCAAGCAGTATGCGCTTTGCCATATCCGTCTCCTCCGCCCTTGTTTCGATTTGTCAGATATTGGTCAATCGACCAATTTTGTCAATGACTCGATGAAGGAGTAGTCTCCGCCTCATGAAAGCCGATGCAGAAACCGCCTCCGCCGCGCCGCCCACGGAGAAGGGCGCGAACCGGTGCGAGGAAATTCTCGAAGCCGCCTCCGCGCTTCTGTTGGAAGAAGGTTATGCGGGTTTTTCTGCGCGTGGTGTCGCCGCGCGGGCAGGCCTCAGGCTCAGCCATGTCCAGTATTACTTCGCTAGCCCGGCCGCGATTCTTGCCGAGCTGCTGGAGCGCTTCGTCAGGCGCTATGGCGAGGAGATCATGGCGCGTTTCGCTTCCGGCGACGGTTCCGGCGAAGAGCGTCTTTACCGCGCACTCGACTTTCTCCTGAACGACGAGGCGTACAGGCGCGACTGCGGCATCTTCATGATCGAGGTCGCGGGTTTCGCCTCACGCAACGCGCTCATTGCGGCGGCGCTCGCCCGCTACTACGAAATTTACTTCGACCTCTTCTCCGGCATCGTGAAGACGCTTGATCCCTCGCTTTCGCCTCGGGTGCGGGCGCGCCGCGCGCGGCAATGCGTGGCGCTCATCGAAGGCATGTCGATGACGCGCCCGTATATGGGCCCGAAAGGAGAAGTGGATTTCAGCGCCCGCGAGGCGACGCGCGCGATCATGCGCCTTGTCTGCGGTGAGTAGCTAGCTAAAGCCTAAGCATCATGCGCAGTTCCATGGCCAGGCCGTGCTTGCGGCAGGGAATGGGCGTCACGGTTTCCGCCATCGGCTCGAATCCCATTGCGGCGTAGAGCCCCACGGCCGGATTGTCTGACATCACGTCGAGATGCACACGGGAGAAGCCTCTTTCCCGCGCCCGGTCGATCTCGCGTTCGATGAGCGCCCGCCCGGCCCCGCGCCCCCGCGCCGTTTCCGGCACGGAAACGACGAGAATGTAGCTGCAGTCCTTCGGTACATAGGGGTTCATGAAGCTCGCGATCTCGGCACGCTCCGCCAGGGCGACGATGTCGCTTTCCACGATCCCTCCTTTTCCCGCGAGTTCTTGCGCAATTGGCCAGACGCCATCTTTCAGCCGGTAGTGCTCGGCCCCGTCATGCGAAATGAGGACGCCGAGAAAGGCGTCGTTCTCAAAAGCGAGCGTCGCCTGCTCATGCGAGAAGAAGTTGGAGGGCGCCTTCCAGGCCGCATTGATGAAGGTGTCATAGAGTGGCTGACGGCCTTTGAAGATGTAGTTGTAGGACTTCGGCCCCGTTGCATGGACAAGGCCGGGAATATGTGTGGCGTATGTCTCCGCCAGTTTCCGGTCCGCTTTCACGATCTCGATGCCCATCGTTTTCTCCATGAATTGGTCTTATGACCAAGGATTGCACGGGAAGAGGCGCGCGACAATTCATATTTGGTCTATTGACCAATAAATGATCTCCTCTTACCTTCCGCCGTACGCCAGCCCCCGGAGAAATCTGAATGGCCCGTTCCGAATTCCGCTTTTCATGGCCGCTTCGTGTCCGCTATTCCGAGATCGATGCCCAGAATGTCGTCTTCAACGCGCATTACCTCACCTATTACGACGTTGCGATCACGGAGTATCTGCGTGCGGCGGGACTCGTTTCGCTACAGACGACGCCGGAGGGTGTCTTCGATTTTCATGTGGTGAAGAGCACGGTCGAGTACCGCGCGCCGATCCGCTTCGACGAGGATATCGAGGTCTTCTGCCGCACGGCGCCGCCGGGCCGGTCGAGCCTCGCCTTCCTTCTCGAAATTCACGGCGCGGGCCGGGAAGATCTCCGGTCGGCGGGTGAAATCATCTGGGTCAATGCCGACCAGGCCACCCACAGATCGGCGCCGATCCCGCATGGCTTCAGGAAGGCTCTCTCGGTCTTCGAAGCCGGAGAGCCGGCGGTCTAACCATTCCTTGCGCCTTGGCGCTCGTCCCGATTTGGCCTATAGGAAGGAGCCCCCGGAACAAGCGCGGCCCCGACAGGGCCAGACCCGAGAGTGTTGCGTTCCATGTCGGAGCCATTGCGGCTTGCGCCTTTCGATCTCTTTATCGATCCCCTGCTCGCATTTCAGGATGCGCGCCTGCGTGAACTGCTCGCCTATTGGGAGGGCAAGCGCGCCGGAAGGCCGTTTCCCGCCCGCTCCGATGTGAGCCCCGCCGACATCGTCAGTCACTTGCCGTCGGTTTTTCTCGTCGATGCGGTACCGCCGGCGCTCGGGGTTGCGGATTTTCGCGTTCGCCTGATGGGAACGGCGCTCAACGATCTCTTCGCGCGTGATTTCACTGGCCGCGCCCTTGAAGACGAGATGCCGCAAAAATCCGCGGCTGCTGTCGCCAAGCTTTTCGGCATCGTCTGCCAGCTCCGCCGCCCGCTCCGTCTCCACGGCGCGGCCGTCTTTGCCAGCGCCCAGGCGCTTACGCCGGTGGAAGCCGTGCTCCTCCCCCTCACGACGGGTGGAAGCGCGGTCGACATGGTGATGGGTGAGCTGGTGAAGCGCGCCTCGGCGTGATCAGCGCGAAGTCAGCTGCAGGAAAACGTCTTCGAGGTCGGACTCCTCGGTGGAGATGTCGCCGATCTCCATGCCCTCCGCGTTCAGCGCACCGAGAATCTTCATCACGCTCGTTTCGGCCGGATTATATTGAACGGTGATCGACCCGTCCGCCCGCAGTTCAGCCTTCATGCCTTCAAGCGCTGCTGGCAGCGCCGTTGCGGGCGACGAGGGCTTCACGATCAGCTTTTTCTCGCTGATGCGCGAAAGCAGCGTCTCCTTTGGCTCGCAGGCGACGACTTCGCCCTTGTCGATGATCGCGATCGTGTCGCAGAGCGCTTCGGCTTCTTCCAGATAATGTGTCGTCAGCACGATCGTTGTGCCCCGCGCGTGCAATCCCTTCACATAGTCCCAGAGCTGGCGCCGGAGCTCGATATCGACACCGGCGGTCGGCTCGTCGAGGATCAGCACCGGCGGGTTGTGAACCATCGCCTTGGCCACGAGCAGCCTGCGCCGCATGCCGCCCGAAAGCGTACGCGCATAGGCGTCCGCCTTGTCGTCGAGCCCCATGGCTTTCAGGATTTCCATGGTGCGCCGCTCGCTTTTGGGCACGCCATAAAGCCCGGCCTGCATTTCCATGACTTCGGCCGGCGTGAAGAAGGGGTCGATGTTCAGCTCCTGCGGCACCACGCCGATGGAGGCGCGGGCCTGTCTCGGGTTCACATCGATATCGAAACCCCAGATCGAGGCCGAACCGGACGTCTTGAGAACGAGACCTGCAAGGATATTAATGAAGGTCGATTTGCCCGCGCCGTTGGGGCCGAGAAGCGCGAAGATCGAGCCGCGCGGAATGGCGAGATCGATTCCCTTCAGCGCTTCCTTTGCGGGCTGGTTGCCGCTCGCCTTGTAGACTTTCCGGAGATTCCGCGCCTCGATGGCGAAACCGCGCCCGGCCTCGGGGGCCGGTTCGCCTGGCACACGGGAAACATAGACATTCTCGTCGTCTGCAAGCGTATGGGCCATGAACGGGCTCTTTTCTTCTGCGGGCGGGTTCTTTCTCGCGGGCCGGGACGCGCTATAGTGGCGGCCCCCGGAGAGGGGAGAGAAATATAGAAGACCCCCCTTAGATAAGAAAGGCGAGGCGCGTGGCAAGCGGCAAGGCGCGAGATAAGGCACCGGCGGGGAAATCCGCGGCAAAATCCCCGGAAAAGCAGAAAGGCCGCCCCATCGGCAAGGGCGACCATCTCTTCCTGGTCGATGGCTCGGGCTACATCTTCCGCGCCTATCATGCGCTGCCGCCGCTCACTCGCAAGTCCGATGGGCTTCCTGTCGGCGCCGTCGCGGGCTTCTGCAACATGCTTTACAAGCTGATCGAGGACACGAAGGACGAGTTCGAGCCGACCCATCTCGCCGTCATTTTCGATGCGGGCTCGAAGACTTTCCGCAACGACATTTATCCCGAATACAAGGCAAACCGGGTCGAACCGCCGGAAGATCTCGTGCCGCAGTTCTCGCTGGTGCGCGATGCGACCCGCGCCTTCGGCCTCCCCTGCATCGAAAAGCCCGGCTTCGAGGCGGACGATCTCATCGCCACCTATGCGCGGCTCGCGCATGAGGCAGGCGCGCGCGTCACCATCGTTTCTTCCGACAAGGATCTGATGCAGCTCGTGAACGACCGCGTCGACATGCTCGACACGATGAAGCTCAAGAACATTGCGCGCGACCAGGTCATCGAGAAGTTCGGCGTGCCGCCGGAAAAGGTCGTCGACGTGCAGGCGCTCGCCGGCGATTCCACCGACAACGTGCCGGGCGTCCCCGGTATCGGGATCAAGACCGCCGCGCAGCTCATCGAGGAATATGGTGATCTCGAAACGCTTCTCTCGCGCGCCACCGAGATCAAGCAGAACAAGCGTCGCGAGAACCTGATCGAATTCGCCGAACAGGCGCGCATCTCGAAGAGGCTCGTGGAACTCGACAGGAATGTTCCCGTCGAGGAGAAACTCGAGGCGATGGGTGTGCGCGAGCCTGACCCGGAAACGCTGATCGGCTTCTTCAAGGACATGGAGTTCAACACGCTGACGCGCCGCGTCGGCGAGCGTTTCAATATCGATGTGGATGCGATCCCCGCCACCGGTGCGCACCCGCCCGCCGATCCCGACGAGGCACCGCAAAAGGAAAAGCAGGCCGTCTCGCGCACCGAACGCGGGGGAATGCCCGGAGCGACGCCGAAGGGAATCGATGCCGATTTCGCCAATGCGAATTATGTCGCGGTGACGGCCCTCCCCGATCTCGAGGAATGGGTCGCCCGCGCCCGTGAACAGGGCTTCCTTGCCGTCGACACGGAAACGGACAGTCTCTTCCCCATGCGCGCGCGCCTCGTCGGCGTGTCGATGTCGCTTCTGCCGGGTGAGGCCTGCTACATTCCGCTGCAGCATGGCGCTGGGGATTCGCTCGATTTCGCCGACGCGGGAGGCCAGCAGCAGATAGCTCTGGGCGATGCATTGAAGGCGTTGAAGCCCCTTCTTGAAGACCGCTCGGTCCTGAAGATCGGTCAGAACCTCAAATTCGACATGATCGTCTTCCGTCAGCACGGTATCGAGCTGCGCGGCTATGACGACACCATGCTGATGTCCTATGCGCTCGATGCCGGTGTGCATGGCCACGGCATGGACGAACTCTCCGAGCTTCATCTGGGTCACAAGCCCATTCCCTTTTCGGAAGTCGCGGGCAAGGGCAAGGCGCAGATCACCTTCGACCAGGTGCCGATCGACCGCGCCACCGCCTATGCCGCGGAAGATGCGGATGTGACGCTTCGCCTCTGGCACATATTGAAGCCGCGCCTCGTCGCCGAGCGCCGTGTCGGCGTCTACGAAATGCTGGAACGTCCGCTCGTTTCCGTTCTTGCGGAAATGGAGCGCGCTGGCGTGAAGGTCGACAAGGCGGTGCTCGCGCGTCTTTCCTCCGGCTTCGCGCAGAAGATGGCGGAATACGAGGAAGAGATCTACGAACTTGCGGGCGAGCGCTTCAATATCGGTTCGCCGAAACAGCTCGGCGAAATTCTCTTTGACAAGCAGGGGCTGGAAGGCGGCCGCAAGACGAAGACGGGCGCCTGGTCGACCGATGCGGACACGCTGGAAATGCTGGCCGCCCAAGGTCACGATCTTCCGCAGCGCGTCCTCGACTGGCGCGGCCTTTCGAAGCTGAAAAGCACCTATACGGACGCACTCCCCGAATATATCGATCCTGAAACGGGCCGCGTTCACACATCCTATTCGCTTGCGGCGACTTCAACCGGCCGCCTTGCTTCCACCGAACCGAACCTCCAGAACATTCCGGTTCGCACAGAGGATGGGCGCAAGATCCGCTCGGCCTTCGTCGCGGAGAAGGGCAACCTTCTCATCTCCGCCGACTACAGCCAGATCGAGCTTCGTCTCCTGGCGCATATCGCCGATATCGAGGCGCTGAAGAAGGCCTTTGCCGAAGGCCTCGACATTCATGCGATGACGGCATCGGAAATGTTCTCGACGCCCATTAAGGGCATGGACCCGGCGGTCCGCCGCCGCGCCAAGGCGATCAATTTCGGCATCATCTACGGCATTTCCGCCTTCGGTCTTGCCAACCAGCTCGGCATTTCGCGCGGCGAGGCGGGCGAATATATCGACCGCTATTTCAAGCGCTTTCCCGGCATCCGCGACTATATGGAGAACACCAAGGATTTCGCGCACAAGAACGGCTATGTGGAAACGATCTTCGGCCGCCGCATCCACCTGCCTGCGATCAATTCGAAGAACCCGGCGGAAAAGAGCTTCATGGAGCGAGCAGCCATCAATGCGCCGATCCAGGGCTCGGCGGCGGATATCATCCGCCGCGCCATGATCCGCATGCCGCGCGCGCTGATGGATGCGAAGCTCGCCGCTCGCATGCTCCTGCAGGTCCATGACGAACTGATCTTCGAGGTTCCGGAAAAGGAGGCGAAGAAAAGCTGCGAGACTGTCGCAGGCGTCATGTCGTCGGCGGCCGCTCCCGCGGTTCACCTTTCCGTTCCGCTCGACGTCGATGCGCGCGCCGCGAAAAACTGGGACGAAGCGCATTAGGAAGTCGGGCACATAGCAAAGAGGCGAGATCATGGGGGAGGATCGCCGGAAAAGCTGGGAGAACGCGCTGGCGGACGCGCTGCCGGTGAACCCCTTTGTAACCGGGGCGCTTGCCGCTGCGCTCTTCTTCGCGAGTTTCCTTTTTACCGCTTTCGTCTTTGGCGGGCGGATTGTCGTCGTCGGCGATGGCAATGTGTCGCTCTCGGGCGATGCGTGGGCGGCGCTCGCCCTGTCGCTCCTGTGGTTCGCAATCCTCGGCATCGGCCGCTACACCGTCATCGGCAATCTTCGAGACGCGCGTTCTCTTATGGGGATCGCGCCTCACATCTCGGCGGAGAAGGTCGAGAGTTACACAAGCGGCGTCACGCCGGGTGAATTGTCTCGCTCCCGATTGGCGGGGCTGCTGGGCTTCGTCGCGGGTGGCGCGCTCCATGCCGTTGCAGTGCTGGACGTTCTCCGGAAGGGCCTTGCCGCTTTCGCAAATCCGGTAGATGTCTGGATGCTTGCCATGGTGGCGCTGCTTGGCATGCAGCTCTTGCGCCGTATCTATTTCCTGCGCGGCGACACCGGCCTCTTCTCGGAATCCCTGAAAGGACTCGATCCCGACCTCTCCGATCTTTCGCGCCTCGATGTGTTTGGCCGCGTCGCTCTTCGCGGTGCGCTTCCGTGGTTCACGGTTGCGGGCATCCTCTCCCTGCTCATCGTGGGACAGGATGCCGACGGCATCACGATACCCGCGCTCATTCTCTCGCTCGCCGCCGCCTTTTTCGTCTTTACGCGGCCCATGCTCCGCGCCCATCGCGTGATCCGCAAGGCGAAACTCCGCAATCTTGCCGGGTTGCGCGCCCGCATCGTCGAGAACGAAAAGGCTCTTCGTGAGGGCGGGCAGGTAGCGCGCGACGCGGCGCTCATGTTGCCCGCGTTGATCGCACTCGAAACGCGGCTTGAACGCCTCGGCGAATGGCCGCTCGATCTGCAGACGGCCGGCCGCCTCATTCTCTACGCCGCGATCCCGCTGGGCTCCTGGTTTTGCGCCAGCATTGTCAATATCGCGCTGGAAGCCCTGATTTCCTGAGATTTCCGGGCATTGCCCGGTCGGGTCCTGTACCCCATATCATGGGAACGGAATGGCGCCCGAGCCGTTCTTTCTCCACAAACTGGAGGTGCGTTCCTTGACCAGCAACGGAAAAGAGAAACAGGCCGACTGCAAGAACAAGGTCACGGAGGCGGAAAAGGAATCCTTTCCCTCCAGCGATCCGCCGGCATGGACGAGCGGCGAAGCCTCGCCTGAGGCGGATGCGAAGCGTGCCGAGCGCAAGGCCGAAGAGGCCGAGAAGAAGCGCGCCCATGAGCAGGAATGCGTCGACGAAACGCTCGACGAAAGCTTTCCCGCTTCCGACCCTCCCTCGTGGACGGGCACTCATGCGGGCGATAGCCACGATCAGGGCGGCGGCAGGAAAAAATAGGCCGCCGGAAGAGATTCACGAAAAGGCCCGGAAGGCGGAATGCCTCCCGGGCCTTTGTCGTTTCGTCGTTCACGCCGCGAGCGTAAGTGTGATTTTCTGGCGCTGGCGTCTTGCGGCGTAAAGTTCGCCCATCCGCTCTGTGTGCAGAACGAGGTTCGGGTAGGAAAGCGCCGCCTCCTTCAGCGGTGTTTCGATATCCGGCCCAATGATGTTGATCAGCGCGGAATAGACGGTGATATCGGCAAGATGCGGCTCATTGCCGAAAAAGAACGGCTTGTCGCCGAGCAGCATGGCGAGCGCCGCGAGATCCCTGGCGCCGAGATCGTAAATCTCCTCGCTTGTGTGCCGGCCGAGCCCCTGGCTTCCCAGCGCCGCCAGCATGTCCCGCCGCGCCATCCGCGGCACGATGAGCGAAAGCGGGAAGGGCAGTCCGGTGAAGAACATGGCCTTTACCACCTCCCAATTGTCGGCCCAGCGGCTGTGAACGATCGCCCAGTAGAGCCGCTCCTCCACCATTCGCTCGATGACGTGCGACTGCGCCCTCTCCAGATCGCTGAGGCCGCGGTCGAGATCCACGCCGAGCTTCTCCTTGAGGTGGTAGAGAATCAACGTTGAATCGCCGATGCGCTTGCCCTCGATCTCGATGAAGGGCAGCTTTCCCTTGGGGCCTTTCGCCGGGTCCATCTCGTACCAGAGCTCATGCGGCACACCGGCAAGCCGCAGCGCCGCTTCGAGTTTCACGCAGAACTGGCTCGGATTGGGCGTGCCCTTGAGGCTCGCCGGAAAGGTGTAGAGGCGGATCATGGCTCATCTCCGTGGTTGACCGTTTTCCCTTATACTGACACCCTACTGACAACATGCCGTCAGCAGTGTCGTGGCATGGTCCCGCTCCTTGAAAGGGAGAAGCCGATGCGCCGCGCCAACCGCCTCTTCGATATCGTCGAATATCTGCGCCGAGCGAAGCGCGTGGTCACCGCGCAGGAACTCGCCCGCGAGATGGAGGTCTCGGTTCGCACCGTCTATCGCGACATCGCCGACCTGCAGGCGAGCCGCGTGCCGGTCGAGGGCGAGGCGGGTATCGGCTACATGATGCGCTCGGGCTATGAGCTTCCGCCGCTCATGTTCACCGAAGACGAGATCGAGGCGCTTGTTTTCGGCGCGCGCATGGTTCGCGCCTGGGGCGATGCCGCCTTCACCGGCGCGGCCGATGCCGCCGTCGCGAAGATCCGTGCGGTCCTGCCCGACAGGCTGGAGCGCATCGCGGAGACGACGCGCCTTACCGTCGCCCCCCGCCGTACCGACCCGAAGGATGGCTACAGCAGGCATCTGACGCCGGTTCGCCGGGCGATCCGCGACCGCCGCATTCTCGCGATCGACTATGAGGCGCTGACCGGCGATCGCACGCACCGCAAGGTGCGGCCCCTCGGGCTCGCCTTTTTCGGGCCCTTCTGGATGCTGGCCGCCTGGTGCGAACTGCGCGGCGACTTCCGCACCTTCCGCATCGAGCGCATCCGCTCGCTGAAGGTGTCGGAAGAAACCTTCAGGGACGAGAAGGGAAAGACGATGGAGGACTTTCTCGCGCGCCCCGGCGAGGATTGTTACGCGGATGCGCGCGAGCGCATGCCTGCCGTCGCCGCGAAATAGACGGGCATTGAAAAAGCCCGGAGGTTTCCCTCCGGGCTTTTCCGTTTCGTCTGAACTGTCCGCTTACTCGGCGGCGCGGGCGGGTGCGGGCGCCGCGGCGCGCACATCCGGGTCCACATGCGCTTCGAACTTTGCGAAGTTCTCGATGAACATGTTCACCAGCTTCTGCGCCTGCGCGTCATAGGCCGCCTTGTCGGCCCAGGTTTCGCGCGGATTGAGGATCGCATTGTCGACGCCCGGAACGCTTACCGGAACCTCGAAGCCGAAATTCGGATCGGTGCGGAATTCGACATTGTTCAGCGATCCGTCGAGCGCGGCGGCAAGCAGCGCGCGCGTCGCCTTGATCGGCATGCGCGAGCCCGTGCCGTAGACGCCGCCCGTCCAGCCCGTGTTGACGAGCCAGCACGACACCTTGTGTTCGGCGATGAGGTCGCGCAGCAGGTTGCCGTATTCGGTCGGGTGGCGCGACATGAAGGGAGCGCCGAAGCAGGTCGAGAAGGTTGCTTCCGGTTCCGTCACGCCCTTTTCCGTGCCGGCGACCTTCGCGGTGTAGCCGGAGAGGAAGTGGTACATCGCCTGGGAAGGCGTGAGCCGTGCCACCGGCGGCAGGACCGAGAAGGCGTCTGCCGTCAGCATGATGATGTTCTTGGGATGCGGCGCGCGGCCCGTGGGGCTCGCGTTCGGGATGAAGGAGAGCGGATAGGCGCCGCGGGAATTCTCGGCGAGCGCGGCGCTGTCGAGATCGAGCGTGCGCGTGTCCTCGTCCATCACCACGTTTTCGAGCACGGTGCCGAAGCGCTGCGTCGTCGCGTAGATTTCCGGTTCGGCCTCGGCCGAGAGCTTGATCATCTTCGCATAGCAGCCGCCTTCGAAGTTGAAGACGCCGTTTTCCGACCAGCCATGCTCGTCGTCGCCGATCAGCGTGCGCGTGGCGACGGCCGAAAGCGTCGTCTTGCCGGTGCCGGACAAGCCGAAGAAGATCGCCGTGTCGCCTTCCTCGCCGACATTCGCCGAGCAGTGCATCGGCATGACGCGTTTCGCCGGCAGGTCGTAATTCAGCATCGAGAAGACGGACTTCTTGATTTCACCGGCATAGGACGTGCCGCCGATGAGGACGATGCGCTTGGCGAAGTTGCAGGCGATGACGGTGCCGGTGCGCACGCCGTACTTCTCGGGATCGGCTTCGAAGCTCGGCAGGTCGATGATCGTGAACTGCGGCAGGAAGTCGTCGAGTTCTTCCGGCTTCGGTTCGATGAGGAGATTCTGGATGAAGAGAGAGTGCCAGGCGTATTCCGTGTAGACGCGGGTCGCGAGGCGATGGGTCGGGTCGGCGCCGCCGAAGAGGTCCTGGATGAAGAGTTCCTTGCCCTCGGCGTGTTTCAGCATGTCGGCGTGGAGGAGGTCGAAGGCTTCCGGCGTCATCGACTTGTTGTTGTCCCACCAGACGGTCTTTTCGGTGGAGGCGTCGCGGACGATGAACTTGTCCTTGGCGGAGCGGCCGGTGTGGACCCCGGTCTTCACCACGAGCGGGCCGTTGGCGGCGACATGGCCCTCGCCCCGGCGGATCGCTTCCTCGTAGAGCGCCGCCGGACGGTAGTTCCAGTGCGTCGCTGCGAGATTCTTGAAGCCGCTTGTCTCGGCGCCATGTTTGCTGATGTAGGGCCCGGTCTGTTTCACGCTTCTCTCCTCGTGGTCCTTGGTTGGCCCGTTCGGGCCTTTCATCCAGTTGTTGACCGCCGCCGGACCGCCTCGCGGCCGGGGCCGAACTCTATCATGGGTCGCGCGCTTCCTGCAGGATTGCGCTGGCCGGCGGCGAATTTTCGCCGGAAACGAAGCAAAAGCGGGGCCACGCCCTTTTTGGACGGGCCCGCGGCGCCCCGGAAAATCGGCGTCAACATAGTTCCCGGCCTTGGGCGGCGCAACCGCTTTGCGAGCCGCTTGCAAGCGGTGCGGCGATGCGTCCCCGCTTTCCCCGCGGCACCTCGCCCTGCCGGGGAAAAGTGCCGGTTTTATTGCCCGAAACGGGCCCTTGGTTAACGAAGCGGTGCTCCGGCGAAGCCCGCCTGCCGCTTTTTGCGGCAGCTAGAGGGGGCTAGCGGCTCCCTTTCTCTCCGCAAGCGCCGCTGACGTCCCTATTCCGCTGCGTCCTGCTCGTTCAGCGCCTTCATCAGCCGCACATAAAAGGCGACCGCCTCGCCCATATTTTCGACCGAGACGCGCTCGTTGGTGCCATGGAACCGGGCCATGTCGTCCGGCCCCATGCGGATGGGGATGAAGCGGAAAACATTGTCCGTTATGGGCAGATAGTGGCGCGAATCCGTGCCGCCGACCACGAGATAGGGCGCCGAAATGACGCCGGGAAAGGTCTCCCCGATCACGCGGGTGATGAGCTCGAAGCCCTCCCCCTCGATGTTGGAAACGCTGGAGGCCTCGCGGATACCGGGCAGCGGCTCCACGCTCACCTCCGGATCGCCGATCGCCTCGCGCACATGCTCGATCACCTTGTCCGCATTGTCGCGCGGATGAATGCGGAAATTCACCACGGCGCGCGCTTCCGGCGGCAGCACGTTTTCCTTGTTGCCGCCTTCGACGATGGTTGGCGCGATCGTTGTCTGAAGCTGCGCCGCGCTCGATGGATTGCCCTCCATCACGCCGCGCACCACGGGTTCGAAGAGCCAGAGATTGGCATAGACCATCCGCTGCAGAAACGGCACGGCGGGAGCGAGGCTTTCGATCATGCCGCGCGTCGCGCCGTCCACGCGTGCCTCGAAGGGGCTGTTGCCGATGCGGTCGAGCGCGCGCGCCAGCCTTCCGATCGCCGTCTGCGCCGCGGGCGAGGGCATCGAGGAATGGCCGCCCTTCGAATAGGCGACGATATCGAGCGAGATCGAGCCCTTTTCCGCCACGCCGATCATCGCGACGGGCGCGTTCACGCCGGGCAGCAGGCCCTGGCCCAGCACGCCGCCCTCGTCCTTCACCCAGGCGAGACGAATGCCGCGCGCCTGCAGCAGTTCCGACAGGGCCTTGTTGCCCTGGCCGCCGCCGATCTCCTCGTCATGTCCGAAGGCGAACATGACGGTGCGCACCGGGCGGAAACCTTCCGCGGCAAGCAGCTCCGCCGCTTCCACCATCGCGACAAGCGACCCCTTGTTGTCGATCGTGCCGCGCCCCCAAACATAGCCGTCCGCGATCACGCCGCCGAAGGGCGCATGCTCCCATTTTTCCTCCGTACCCGGAGCGATGGGAACCACGTCGATATGAGACATCAGGAGAACCGGATCGAGCGAGGTGTCCGTTCCTTCCCAGGTGTAGAAAAGCGTCGCGCCGCCGACGATCTCCCGGGAGGTGGCCGCGGTGAAAGCCGGATAGGTCTCGTCCATCCAGTTGCGGAAGCCCTCGAAGGCTGCCTTCGAACGCGCGATATCCGCGGCCTTCGCGCCGCGCTGATGGGAAATCGTCTCGAAACGAACCGCCTCGGCGAGATGTTGGGCCGCGCGTTCCGCGTCGATGCTGTCGGCCTTGCCCGCTTCCGCGAGGTTCATCGCGGGAACCATCAGCGTCCGCCCGATCACCACCGCGACGAGTATGAGGATCAGGGCGCCCGCCCCTATCAGAATGCGCTTCAGCATGGATGTCCCCCCGGGTCTTGTTCTGCATGCGCATGGGGCTTTTGGGCGCCCATGCCTTTCCTCTCTCATGGCGGGCCCGCGCCTCCCTGTCAAACGGACTGTCAAACGGGCAGGCCTCCTCCGGCGCTTTTTCCCGCGCCCCCTGATTATGTTGTCTCCCCGTGGCGCCGCCCCTCCCAAGTGCTTATACTGCCGCCACATTTTGGGCCAAAAGCGACCCTAAGCCTCGATGCCGCGCTGGGCGGCGTTCTGAGAGCGGGGTATGTCATGCAAGAGGTCCGGAACGACCGGGATCAGAAGGGCCAGTCTGGCCAGAGCGGCCAGATGGGCGAGAAGACGGGCGAGAAGGAACGGGGGCCAATGCCGACCATTGCTCTGGTCGACGACGACCGGAATATCCTGACTTCGGTGAGCATCGCGCTCGAATCCGAAGGCTATCACGTGCAGACCTACACGGATGGCGCGGCTGCCCTTGCGGGCCTTGCCGCCAACCCGCCGGATGTGGCTGTCTTCGATATCAAGATGCCGCGCATGGATGGCATGGAGCTTCTGCGCCGCCTGCGTCAGAAGTCGGACCTGCCCGTCATCTTCCTCACCTCCAAGGATGATGAGATCGACGAGCTTTTCGGCCTCAAGATGGGCGCGGACGACTATATCCGTAAGCCCTTCTCGCAGCGCCTGCTGGTCGAGCGCGTCAAGGCGGTGCTGCGCCGCGCCGCGCCGCGGGCCGAAGGCGCGCAGGCCGAGGGTGCCGCCAATCAGGTGATGGAGCGCGGCAAGCTCGTGCTCGATCCCGAGCGGCATACCTGCACCTGGGATGGCAGGCAGGTCGTGCTCACCGTCACGGAATTCCTGATCCTGCAGGCGCTGGCCCAGCGGCCCGGCTATGTGAAGAGCCGCGACTCGCTGATGGACGCCGCCTATGACGATCAGGTCTATGTGGACGACCGCACCATCGACAGCCACATCAAGCGGCTGCGCAAGAAATTCAAGGAAGTGGACGACAGTTTCGATGCGATCGAAACGCTCTATGGCGTCGGCTATAGATATCGCGACGCCTGAGCGGCGGCGCCCTGCATCGAAGAGGAGAGATCCTGGCGCGAGCCGGTAGGAAAAACATGGCGAGCCTCACCGAGGAGGAGATCCGCGACGGCGCGGAGCACGGCCCGGCGCCGCGGCGCGGGGGCTCCGGCTTGCGGGGGTTCGCTTCGCGCCTGCCGGCCGATCTCTCGCGTCTTCTCGCGAATTTCCGGGGCTTTCTCGCTCGCGGCCGTTTCTCGAGTCTCACCCGCCGCATCGTTGCCTTCAACGTGGCTGCGCTTTTCGTGCTGCTCTCCGGCATCCTCTATCTGAACCAGTTCCGCGAAGGCCTGATCGATGCCCGCCGCCAGAGCCTTCTCACCCAGGCGGAAATCATCGCCGGCGCGATTGCGCAGGGCGCGACCGCGGCGCCCGGCGCCACCGTCATCGATCCGCTCGCCGCGGGCGTCATCCTCGCGCCGCCGCCCGGCAATGCGGATGGTGCGGCAATCGAGGATGATGTGCCGATCAACCCTGAAACCGCTGCGCCGATCCTGCGCCGCCTTGTCCTGCCGACGCGCACCCGCGCCCGGCTCTACGGCAAGGAGGGCTGGCTCGTTCTCGACTCCCGCCAATTGACCGCCTCCGGCCAGATCGTCGCCTTCGAGCTTCCCCCGCCCGAAGGCGCGGATGAAGGCGACCTCCTCGACCGTTTGCTGCAATGGGGCCGCAGCATGTTGCCCGGAAGCAATCTCGAACGCTTCCGCGAAGCGGGCAGCCAGAACGGCACCATGTATGAGGAAGTGGCGGCGGCGCTGGCGGGACAGGCCTCCAGCAAGGAACGCGTGAACGATCGAGGCGAACTCATCGTCTCCGTCGCCGTGCCGATCCAGCGTTATCGCGCGGTGCTGGGCGTGCTGATGCTTTCCACGCGCGGCGGCGACATCGACCGCATCGTCCGTGCCGAACGCGTCGCCATCCTGCAGGTCTTTCTGGTTGCGCTCGGCGTGACCATTCTTCTCTCCGTTCTTCTCGCGGGCACCATCGCCGAGCCGGTGCGCCGCCTCGCCCAGGCCGCCGAGATCGTGCGGCGCGGCAAGAATGCGCGCGCCCAGATACCGGATTTCACAGGCCGTCGCGACGAGATCGGCGATCTTTCGGGCGCGCTGCGCGACATGACGAACGCGCTCTACAACAGGATCGACGCCATCGAGAGTTTTGCGGCGGATGTCGCGCATGAAATCAAGAACCCGCTCACCTCGCTCAGGAGCGCCATCGAGACCTTCCGGCTCGCAAAGGACGAGAAGCAGAAGGACCGCCTGATGGAAATCATCCAGGAGGATGTGCGCCGCATCGATCGTCTCATCTCGGACATTTCGAATGCCTCGCGACTCGATGCGGAACTCTCGCGCAGCGAACTCGAAGACGTGAATGTCGTCACGCTCCTCGAAACCGTCTGCGACCTTTTCAACGAAACGGGTGCCGCAGGCTCGGCCCGTGTGAAGCTCGATATCGATGCAGGCGCGCCCGGCCGCGAAGGCATGGTGGTCAAGGGCTTCGATACGCGGCTCGGTCAGGTCGTGCGCAACCTCATCGACAACGCGCTCTCCTTCAGTCCGGAGGGCGGAACGGTGCGCGTCTCCGCGTCGCGTGAACGCGGGCGCATCTTCATTCGCGTGGAGGATGAGGGGCCGGGTATCGCGCCGGAAAATTTCGAGCGCATCTTCGACCGTTTCCACACCGACCGGCCGGACAGTTTCGGCGAGCATTCGGGCCTCGGCCTCGCCATTTCGCGCCAGATCGTCGAGGCGCATGGCGGCACGATCGTCGCTGGCAACCGCATGAAGGATGGCGAGGTACGGGGCGCCTGCTTCACGGTCGAACTCCCCGAAGCATCGTGAAGCGGCGCGGATAGACATGGCGAACGCAGCCTCCCTCTACATGCACGGAACCTGTATCGCCTGCGGCGCGCGCGCGGCGCTTCTGCGCGGACCCTCCGGCGCGGGCAAGTCGGATCTCGCCTTCCGCCTCATCCGCGAGGACCGGAGCGGTGAAACGCGCCTCGTCGCCGACGATCAGGTCGTGCTTCATATCGAGGAAGAGGGGCTTCTCGCCCGCGCGCCCGCTCCGCTCGCCGGCACGCTGGAACTGCGCGGTCTCGGCCTCGTTGCCGTACCGAGCCTCTCGGAGGCGCCGCTCGCCCTCATCGTCGATCTTGTCCCCCGCGAGGAGGTGCCGCGTCTGCCCGATCCCCGCTTCGAGGAAATTCTGGGCCGCCCTTTGCCCGTGATCGCTCTCCATGCCTTCGACGGCACCGCCACGGCGAAGCTCCGCCTGGCGCTCGAAACCCTGCCCGATAGCGGTTTCCCGGGGGACGATGGCCGTCTGGGGCCCCGCGCCTGACGCTTCTGCCTCGATATTGTGCGATTTGCCCGGTGAACTGCCGATTGTTGCATCGCAACACTTGTCATATACGAGCGATTGGGGTCACGATACGCCCCTTCGCGGGGGCGAAAGCGGCGGCATGCGCAGGGAAGGCGCGCGCTCCCGTTCAATGCGGCATTGAGGGCTGTTGATGATCGGTTTGGTACTCGTAACGCATGGTCAGCTGGCCGGGCAGTTCGTCGCGGCGATGGAGCATGTCGTCGGTCCGCAGCCCCAGGTGGCGGCAATCAGCATCGGCCCCGACGACGACATGGAGCAGCGCCGCAAGGACATCCTCAAGGCCGTCGCCGCCGCCGATAGCGGCGATGGCGTCATCCTGCTGACGGATATGTTCGGCGGCACGCCGTCGAACCTCGCCATCTCCGTCATGGACAAGGCCAGGGTCGAGGTGATCGCGGGCGTGAACCTGCCCATGCTGATCAAGCTCGCCAGTGTCCGCGACAGCGCCACCCTGAGCGACGCCGTCGACCAGGCGCAGGAATCCGGCCGCAAATATATCTCCATTGCGAGCCGTGTCCTCGCGGGTGACGGAGCCTGAGACGTGGGGGCTGCGGAGGAAAAGCCGGACGTTCATGTCCGCGAAGTCGAGATCGTGAACAACCGGGGCCTCCATGCCCGCGCTTCCGCGAAATTCGTGCAGACGGCGGAAAAATTCGACGCGGAGATTTTCGTCTCCCGCGAGGGTCAGACGGTGCCCGGCACCTCCATCATGGGCCTGATGATGCTCGCGGCTGCGCCGGGCTGCTGCATCCGCATCGAGACGAGGGGCCCGGACGCCGATGCCGCCCTTGAAGCGCTCGTCGCGCTTGTCGCCGACGGCTTCGGCGAGCGCGACTGACCATCCCGTCTGACTATTCCCCGTCTGACTATTCCTTGTAATAGACTGTCTGTACCGTCGTCGCGAGAAGCGTCCCGTCCGCGCCCCAGAGCTTTGCCGTCTGGTCGAAGAAGCCCTGACGAAACACGTTCGAGTCCGCCGTGCCGGTGAGCGGTTTCGTTCCCTGCGCCTCGAGTCCTGCCGCGTCCGTATGGAAATAGCTCGTGAGCGATACTGTCCCCGCCGGAACCAGCCTTCCGCGCACCTGAAATATCCGTACAAAGAATATATCCGTCAGCGCCGCAAGCGACACGAAATCGAGCTTCCGTTCGGGCAGGTCGCGAACATGGAGTTCGGAATAGGCGCTTGCCGGGTCGTTGTCGGCGCGCGGATCGAGCACCATCGGCCCCTCTGCGAATCGGAACTCGTAGCGCTGCAGCCATGCATTCCGCCCTTCCGTTTCGAGCCGGGGCAGCGTCTCGGCGGGCGGCAGGGTGGGGCGCTCCGCCGGCTGATGCGCCCAGGTCTCCCGCCGCTTCGCGAAGACCGCGCTCGCCGTCGCCGCGATGCCATGCTCCTGCGACAGCACCATCGTCCAGTGCTGCGTCGAGCGGTTGGTCCGCGCCTCGCTGAGACCGATCTCGAACGCGCCTTCCGCGATGGGCGCGCAGAAATTGACCGTGAGCGCCACGGGGTCGCCGAGGCGCTGCGGAGCCTCCAGCGCCGCGCGGAGCAGCGTCGCCGCCGTTGTGCCGCCGAAGGGTCCCATCATGTTCCAGTACGCCCCGGAGGTCCGCCCCATGAGGCGGCCATCGTCCGAAGGGGTCAGCTGCGTGGCGAGGTCGAGCGGATGAAGGGGCGTTGTCATGGGTCTCGTTTCCGAACTGTGGGCACCTTGCATCTTCTGCCTCGGGGCCTTCATCGGGTCCATGACCTCGGAGGTAAGAAATATGGGGCCATTTCCGGGAAAATGCGGGGCCAGGGTGCTTTCCGGGGTCTGCCGTAAAAACATATAAACATTTCTTTATATCGGCCTTGCCCCTTTGGCGCGGCCTTGTTATAAGGCCTTCATCACGACGCCAGTACCGGCTGGCGCAGCACCTCGTTGCGCGCCGGTCCGCTGCCCCTTTCGCGGGTGGCCTAACTCACAATCCGAACGCATGAGAGGAGCGCGAGAGCCTTATGAGCCAAGCCGCAAAAGCCGATACGCATGATTACGTCGTCAAGGACATCAACCTTGCCGACTGGGGCCGCAAGGAAATCGACATCGCCGAGACCGAAATGCCGGGCCTCATGGCGACGCGCGAGGAATACGGCTCCAAGAAGCCCTTGAAGGGCGCGCGCATCGCGGGCTCCCTCCACATGACGATCCAGACGGCCGTGCTCATCGAGACGCTGGCCGATCTCGGCGCCGACATCCGCTGGGCCTCCTGCAACATCTATTCGACGCAGGACCACGCCGCGGCCGCGATCGCCGCGCGCGGCATCCCGGTCTTCGCCGTGAAGGGCGAGAGCCTCGAGGAATACTGGGAATACACCCACCGCATCTTCGAATGGGCCGATGGCGGCACGCCGAACATGATCCTCGACGATGGCGGCGACGCCACGCTTCTCATCCATCTCGGCAAGCGCGCCGAGGATGGCGACACCGCCTTCCTCGACAAGCCGGGCAATGAGGAAGAGGAAGTTCTCTTCGCCGCGATCAAGCGCCGCCTCAAGCACAAGCCGGGCTGGTACAACCAGATCGCGAAGAGCGTGAAGGGTGTGACGGAAGAGACCACCACCGGTGTCCACCGTCTCTATGAAATGCAGAAGAAGGGCACGCTGCTCTGGCCGGCGATCAACGTCAATGACAGCGTGACGAAGTCGAAATTCGACAATCTCTATGGCTGCCGCGAGTCGCTCGTGGACGGTATCCGCCGCGCCACCGACGTGATGATGTCGGGCAAGGTCGGCGTCGTCGCCGGCTTCGGCGACGTGGGCAAGGGCTCCGCCGCTTCGCTGCGCCAGGCCGGCTGCCGCGTCATCGTCACCGAGATCGACCCCATCTGCGCGCTTCAGGCCGCGATGGAAGGCTACGAAGTGACGACCATGGACGATGCCGTGACGCGCGGCGACATCTTCGTCACCACCACCGGCAATGTGGACGTCATCACCGTCGACCACATGCGCGCCATGAAGCACCGCGCCATCGTCTGCAACATCGGCCACTTCGACAGCGAGATTCAGGTCGGCGGCCTGAAGAACTACAAGTGGCACAACATCAAGCCGCAGGTGGACGAGATCGAGTTCCAGGACGGCAAGCGCATCATTCTGCTCGCCGAGGGCCGCCTCGTGAATCTCGGCTGCGCGACGGGCCATCCGAGCTTCGTCATGTCGGCTTCCTTCACGAACCAGACGCTGGCCCAGATCGAGCTCTACACCAAGCCGGGCGAATACGAGAAGAAGGTCTATGTGCTGCCGAAGTCGCTCGACGAGAAGGTGGCCCGCCTCCATCTCGAAAAGATCGGCGTGAAGCTCGAAAAGATGAACAAGAAGCAGTCCGACTATATCGGCGTGCCGGTCGATGGCCCCTTCAAGCCCGACACCTATCGCTACTAAGCGAAACTGACTTATCCGATAAAAGCCCGGCGGAAACGCCGGGCTTTTTGTTTGCGGCGCTTCTTTTTGTTCAACCCGTTTCGCCTTGGACTCGCCCGTGGTGTAATATCTCCGCGGGGCCGGTGATTTGCGTCCGCTCGCGCTTGAAGGGGCGGTGCGCAAGGCGGAAGGGGTTGTGCGCGTGTTGAAGGCGGCAGAAAGCCGGAAAGAGGGCGTTTTTCGGCGCAGGCTTGGTCTTGTCCCGGTGCTTGGCGCGGCTGCCTTGCCCCTGGCCTTACCCCTGGGTGCCGCTTTCGCCGCATCCGCCGCCGCCGCGCAGGAAGCGCTGCAACAGCCAAGCACACCCGGCCTCATGGACCAGCTCGCCGTTCTGGGCCTTCCCGCGGAAGCCGCTGCCGAACCCGCCGTCGCCACCTCCTTCGCCATTGCCGCGGGCCTCGCCTTCGCTGGTCTCCTTGCCGCCATCACGGGCCTTCGCGCCTCCCGCGCCGCGCGCCGCGTCGCGCTGGAGCGCGAGACGAGCCTTGCCGCCCTCGAAGCGCGTCTCGACGCGGCGGAATCGATCCTCGCCGCCGAGCCCGATGCCGTCTTCATCTGGACGCCGGAATCGCTCCGCGCCGCGCCCGGCACCTTCCAGGCCCGGCCCCGTATCGTCGGCTCCACGGCGACGCTGGTCGATCCTTCGTCGGGCGATCTCGATTTCAACTACCTGCTGACGCGGCTCGAGCCTGAAAATGCCGGCCGCCTCAACACGGCGGTCCAGCGCCTGCGCACGCGCGGCGCGCGCTTCTCGCTCCATGTTCAGTCTACGGACGGACGTACCTTCGAGGCCGAAGGCCGCCCCGCCGGCGCGCTCGCCGTTCTCTGGCTGCGCGACGTCACGGGCGAGCGCGCGGAGGTCTCGCGCCTGAAGGAGCGCCTCCGCCAGGCGGAGTATAGCCGCAGCCGCTTCGAGGAACATCTGATGCAGGCCCCCTTCGCGGCCTGGCGCCGCGATGAGCGGGGCGATCTCGTCTGGGTGAACGCGGCCTATGCCCGCGCGGTCGATGCCGCCTCGCCGGAAGACGCGGTCACGCGCGGTCTCGAACTTCTCGGCGAGGAAACTCTCTCTTCGCTCCGCCGCGCCCTTTTCGACCGCTCCCGCGCCCGCGAGCGCAGCCACGCCATCATGGCGGGCGAGCGCCGTTCGCTCGACATCGTGGAGCAGCGCCTGTCCGACGGCATCGCCGGCATCGCGATCGACGTTTCCGCGCTCGACGAGGCCGAGGCCGAACTCCGCCGCCACATCGAAAGCCATGCCGCGACCCTCGACCGCGTGACGACGGCGGTCGCGATCTGCGGTCCGGACAAGCGTCTCACCTTCCGCAACCGCGCCTATGAGACGCTTTGGGGTCTCGATCCGCAATGGCTCGACGGCGGCCCCTCGGATAGCGAGATCCTCGATGAATTGCGCGCCCGCCGCCGCCTGCCGGAACAGGCGAATTTCCAGGCCTGGAAGCAGGGCCGCATGGAGATTTACACTTCGACGGAGCCGGTCGAGGAGTTCTGGCATCTGCCCGACGGGCGCACCGTCAAGCTGCTCGCCCAGGCCCATCCCTTCGGCGGCGTCATCTATCTTTATGAAAACGTCACCGAGCGGCTCAATCTCGAAAGTTCCTACAACACGCTCGCCCGCGTACAGCGCGAGACGATCGACCATCTCTATGAAGGCGTCGCCGTCTTCGGGTCCGATGGCTGCCTCAAGCTCTTCAATCCCGCCTTCCTCAACATCTGGGCGCTGGACGAGGAAAAGCTCGAAGGCCAGCCGCATGTAAACGAGCTGATCGCGCTCTGCCGTCCGCTCATGTCCGACGAGCGCGAATGGGAAGCGCTCAGAAACGGCGTCACCGGCATGTCCGGCATGCGCACGCCGCAGACGGGCCGCCTCGACCGGCCGGACGGCACGGTGGTGGATTATGCGATGGTGCCGCTGCCGGATGGCGCGACCCTCATGACCTATGTGGACGTGACGGATTCGACGCGCATGGAGCAGGCGCTGCGCGATCGCAACGACGCGCTCGAAACGGCGGACAGGCTGAAATCCGAATTCATCAGCCACGTCTCCTATCAGTTGCGCACGCCGCTCACGAATATTCTCGGCTTTGGGGAAATTCTCGAGACGGAAATGTTTGGGCCGCTCAATCCGCGCCAGCACGAATACATGCAGGGCATTCTCGAATCCTCCGAGACGCTGATCGACGTCGTGAACGACATTCTCGACCTCGCCGTCATCGAGGCGGGCGCCATGACGCTCGATCTCTCGGATGTCGAATTGTCGGAGGTGATCTATGCGGCGGAGGAATTCGCGCAGCGCCCCGCCCAGAAGAACAAGGTGACGTTGAAGGTCGAATGTCCGAAGGATATCGGCACCGTCCGCGCGGACGAAAAGCGCATCAAGCAGATCATGATCAACCTGCTGTCCAACTCGCTCGCCTTCACGAGCCCCGGCGACGGCATCGTCATCGGCGCCGCGCGGCATGAAAATTCGGTCGAGCTCTATGTCGAGGACACAGGGGTCGGCATCAAGCCGGAATTCCAGGGCAATGTTTTCGACCGCTTCGAGGCGCATGGCGGGTCGGATCGCCGCCGCGGCGCTGGCCTCGGCCTTTCGCTGGTCCGTTCCTTCGTGGAGCTGCATGGCGGCTGGGTCACGCTCGAAAGCGCCCCCGATGTCGGCACGCGCGTCACCTGCCACCTGCCGGTCCGCGCCGCCCCGCCCGCCGCGGGCGTCACTTCCGCGCCCGCGCCGACGCGCGTGGAAGCGGGCTGATCCGTCTGACCTTCGCTTTCACAAAACGAATGTCATCCCGGCTTTCGCCGGGATGACGCCGGTTTTTTTGTGAACCCTTGGGCAAAGGCGCAATTAATTCTCCACCGCACCTCAGCGTCTCTGTTTGCAAGAAAGGGCACCTCTTTCGAGACGCCCCCCTTCGCATTCGATCCGCGAAGTCCGGCAAAAGCCCTCACAAAAATATCCTGTAGGGCACGCTCGTCCCGTCCGGCTCCTTGACCTGGAACTCCGCGCCGCGCTCGGCTTCCTGGATCAGCGCCTCGTAGAGCCGCAGCGCGTTGCGGATCACTTCCGCATAGGAAGCGGCCTCCGTCTTTTCCTTCAGCTGCTGCAGCCGCTCCATCGCCTGCGGCGGCAGTTCGAGCTGCACGCGCGTCGTGTCGCGCTCTTCCGGGCCGCAGCGCCGCCCGCGTCCGTGGCGGCGCCCGCGCCGGCCCCGGCGGGCTTCCTCTTCCATCTCTTCCTTGCCGCTGTCGCTCATGCCGCGTCACTCCCCGGGTGGCGGCGTTCGAAGCCGTCTTCGTTCCGGCTCCAGTCGCGATAGTCGAAACTGCGGCGCCTGCGCCGGGGCGGACCCGCGAGCAGCAGAAGCACCGCGATGACGCCGAGCGTGGCAAGCGGATAGCTCGCCGCCGCTGAAACCAGCGCCACGAGAGCGGCGATCGCCAGGAACAGGATGAAGATGCGCGGCATGCCATAGCCGCCATGCCATCCTTCTCGATGCGCGCGCCAGTCGCGCGCCCGGCCGTCCCGGCCGTGACCGCAGCGCCATTCCGCGCTGAAATCCACGCGCCCGCGCCGCGGTTCTTCCAGCAGCGGAAAATCCTCGCCGACGCCCACCTTGTAGCGCGTGGCGGCTTCAGGCTCCTCCCGGCGCTCTTCCGCGCCGTCCCGTTCTTCGCTCATCTAAGGGTCCTCCTGATCGTGCCGCTCCCCCATGGAGCGGCGATCATCAGTTCTGGATATTTAAATAATCAAAATATCATCATCATTCAATCCGAAAATACAGAAATTCCGTAAGGCGTTGAAATTCTTGCCCTTTCCCCCTGCGGGAGGGAGCCTGAAAGCTTCTGAAAAGGAGGCCTCCCATGCCCGCAGCGAAAAGCCGAAAGCCTTACGAACTCTTCTACTGGCCGGGCATTCCCGGCCGGGGCGAATATGTCCGCCTCGCGCTCGAAGAGGCGGGCGCGCCTTACGTCGATGTCGCCCGCGAGCGCGAGGGCGGCATGGACGAGATGATGGCGCTCATGGAGGCGGAGGGCACGAAGCATCCTGCCTTCGCGCCGCCCTTCCTGCGCGACGGGCGCGTCGTCGTCGGCCAGGTCGCGGCGATCCTCTTCTATCTCGGCCCTCGCTTGCGGCTCGCGCCGAAGTCCGAAGTGGCCGCGCTCTGGACGCACCAGATCGAGCTCACCATCACCGACTTCGTGGCCGAAGCCCATGACGTGCATCATCCGGTCGGCGTCGGCCTCTATTACGAGGATCAGAAGAAGGAAGCCGCCCGCCGAGCCGAAGAGTTCCGGGGCCAGCGTATCCCGAAATTTCTCGACTGGTTCGAATTGGTGATGGAGGCGAACGGCGCGACGAAGGAAAAGCCGCACCTTGTCGGCAGGTCGCTCACCTATGCCGACCTCTCGCTCTTCCACACGGTCGGCGGCCTCAAGCATGCCTTCCCCAAGGCAATGGGCCGGCTCATGAAGAACCGGCCCCTCGTTTCGTCGCTTCATTCAAAGGTGGGCAAGCGTCCGAAAATCGCCGCCTATATGAAGAGCGGGCGCCGCCAGCCTTTCGGTGACGGCATCTTCCGCCACTATTCGGAGCTCGACAGATAACCGCCCCTCCCTTGCGGGTAGGGGGTCACTCCACCTTCTCGATCACCGCGCAGGCAACGCGTCCGCCCGCGCCGCCGATCGGCTGGCTCTTGTGGTCGTCAGGCCCTTCATGGATGACGAGCGCCGATCCGTTTTCGTCCAGCAGGAAGGCGCGGTCGTCCGCTTCCGTGGCGGTCAGCGTCACGCGGTCGGAATAGAGTTCCGCATTCACCGCGCCGTCCTCCGCCGCATGGATGTTCGGCAGGTCGCCATCGTCCGGCCCTTCGGGGTTCAGAAGCCCGTGCGGTTCCTTCTCGTCGTGATGCACATGGCTGCCCGATTTCTTGAAGCCTTCGTCCGAGCAGTCGCCCGTATCGTGGAAATGGATCGCATGCCAGCCTGGCGTCAGCCCCTCCACATTCACGCGAATGACGACGCCGTCCGGTCCCTCGGCAAGGTCCGCCGTCCCGATGTCGGCGGCGCCCTGCGCCTTGAACGTCCCGGTTGCGAGCGGCGCATGGTTGTCGGCAAGGGCTGGCCCGGCGATAAGCGCGCCGAGAAGGCAGCTCCCGGCGGCCAGCGGCGCGAGGCGGGGAAATGGCGTCATGAGGGCTCTCCTTTGAAAATCTGTCGCATTCCAGAGAGAAACTAGCCCATTCGCGGGTCATGAAAACCCCGCCGCCTGACTTCACGAAGCCGTGAGGAGGGATTTCTCGCTGGCGACCGAATGACCGAAATGTTATTTTTGGTCAGTTCCTGCATATGAGCCTCCAGCCGGACCAGCCAGAAGAGGTCGCCCATGCCCATTTCCCTCACCGTCAACGGAAAGCGCCATGAGCTCGATGTCGAGCCCGAGATGCCGCTTCTCTGGGTCATCCGCGACGAGCTCGGCCTCACGGGCACGAAGTTCGGCTGCGGCATCGCTGCCTGCGGCGCCTGCACCGTCCATGTGGATGGCGTGGCGACGCGCACTTGCGTGACCCCGGTCGAGGTCGTGGACGGCGCGGAAATCACCACCATCGAGGCGCTTGCCGCCTCATCCGGCGCGGGCGAGGGCGAGCTTTCCGCCCTTCAGGCCGCCTGGGTCGCGAAACAGGTTCCCCAATGCGGCTATTGTCAGTCCGGCATGCTGATGGCCGTTTCGGCGCTTCTTGCCGAAAATCCTCAGCCTACTGATGAAGATATAGACGCCGCCATAACGAATGTCTGCCGCTGCGGTACCTATCCGCGTATCCGCGCCGCGATCCGCGAAGTCACATCGGCCTGAGCGAGGAAAGACACATGAAACTCGGAAAGCCCACCCGCCGTCAGTTCCTCATCGCCGGTGGCGCCGTTGCGGGCGGCGCGCTCCTCATCGGCTACGCCTCGTCGGGCCCCTCGCGCCGTGCACAGGCCGATGCCGCCGCCTCGGCTGGCGGCGAACGCTTCGTCACCACCTGGCTCAAGATAGCGCCGGACAACACGGTCACCGTCTATGTGCCCCATGCCGATATGGGGCAGGGCACGATCACCGCGCTCGCCATGATGGCGGCCGAGGAACTCGATGCCGACTGGTCGCTGGTGCGCGCCGAACAGGCGCCTGCCGAATCCGCTTTCGCAAACGAGTCGCTCGGCAACCGTTTCGTGCCGGGCGATGGCGTGCCGCCCATGCTGAAGGGTGTCAATGCCGCCGCCTGGTATCAGGTGGCGAAATTCATGAGCCTTCAGATCACCGGCGGCTCCATGGCGGTCCGCTACACCGGCCAGCACGGCATGCGCACCACGGGCGCCGCCGCGAAGGAAATGCTGTTGAAGGCGGCCGCTTCGCGCTGGAACTGTTCGCCGTCGGACTGTACCGCCGCGATGAGCATGGTCACGGGCCCCAAGGGCGAGACCGCCACCTATGGCGAGCTTGCCGCCGACGCCGCCGAATATTCGCCCTCCGCCTCGCCGAAGCTCAAATCGCGAAGCGAATACAAGATCGTCGGCACGCCGCGTCCCCGCTTCGACATTCCGGGCAAGGTCGATGGCAGCGCGAAATACGGTATCGATGCCCGTCCGGAAGGCCTCCTCTATGCCGCGGTGAGGCTCGGCCCCGTCTCGCGCTCCACCGTCGTCTCCTATGACGCCTCGCAGGTGCTTTCGCGCCGTGGTGTGAAGAAGGTGGTCGAATTTCCGGGCGGCGTTGCCGTCGTTGCCGACAATTACTGGCGCGCGAAGGAAGCCGCCGCCGCGCTCGACGTCGAGTTCGACGCCGGCGACAAGGTGAACGTCTCCTCGGAAACGATCTTCGCCGCTCAAGCGGAGGCGCTTTCCCGCGAAACGGACGAAGACAAGGAAGTGGGCGATGCCGCCTCCGTCTTCTCCTCCGCGCCTGAAACGGAAGGCGCGGAAATCGTCTCCGCCGAATACCGCGTGCCCTATCTCGCCCATGCCTGCATGGAACCGATGAACTGCACCGTCTGGATTCGCGACGGCAAGGCCGATGTCTGGGTCGGCGTGCAGGACCCGCTCGGCACGCGCGCCCGCATCGCCGATGTCACCGGCATCGACTTCGACAATGTCACCGTGCACCCGATGCTGCTGGGCGGCGGTTTCGGCCGCCGCATCCCGCTTCGCGAGGGCTTCTTCGATTTCCCGAGCGAGATCGACTTCGCGGCCATCATCGCGAAGGAAGTCGATGCGCCTGTGAAGCTCGTCTACTCCCGCGAGGATGATATCCAGCACGATGCCTACCGCCCGGCGGTGACGAGCCGCATCCGCGCGGTCGTCGGCCCGGACGGCTATCCAACGGCTTACGAAAATCTCTACGTCTACAAGGACGATCCGGAGGAAGCGCCGCATATTCCCTATGGCATCGCGAACCAGTCGATCCGCTATGCCGAGGTGCCGACGCATATTCCGCGCGGGCCCTGGCGCTCCGTCGCGCATACGCAGCACACTTTCTTTTCCGAAAGCTTCTTCGACGAGCTCGCGCATCGAGCGGGGAAAGATCCGCTCGAATACCGCCTCGCGCTCCTGAAGGATCAGCCGCGTCATGCCGCCGTGCTGAAGCTCGCGGCGGAAAAGGCCGGCTGGGGAAAGAAACTGCCGCAAGGCCACTACCACGGTATCGCCGTGCAGCAGAGCTTCGGCTCCATCGTTGCGGAAGTGGCGGAAGTCTCGATCGAGGATGGCTCTCCCCGCATCCACCGCGTGGTGGCCGCTGTCGATTGCGGCCTCGTCGTCCATCCGGACACCGCCGCACAGCAGGTGGAATCGGGCATCATCTACGGGCTCACCGCCGCTCTCTATGGCGAAATCAGCATCGAGAACGGTGCCGTCGTGCAGACGAACTTCACCGACTACGAGATGCTGCATCTCTCCGAATGCCCGGAGATCGAGGTCCATTTCGTGGATAGCGATGCGCCCATCGGCGGCCTCGGCGAACCGGCAACGCCCGTCGTCTCCGCCGCCGTGTCGAATGCGATCTTCGCCGCCACCGGCACCCGTATCCGCCAGCTCCCCTTCAAGCTGCACGACCTCAGCCAGGTATCGGACAAGTTCGCCCAGGCTGCTGATTAAGACGGCGGCGGACTGACCTCGCGCTGCCCGGCGCCCGGCTTCTAGAAGACGAACCAGCCATGGGCGCCGGCCATGGCGCCCGCGATGGTGACGAGGCTCGCCGTCAGCAGCACGGCATGCGCGCGTTGCACGAAGGCGAAGGTGCCCTCGGGGTCGCGAGCGGCCCGGGTGCGGAACCAGTCATGCAGGAAGAGCGGTTCGGCGATGAAGAGCACGACGGTGAAGATCGCCCAGACCGCCACCATCGCTTGCATCCACCAATAATCCGCTTCCGCGAAGCGGTACCAGGCATCGAGCTTCCACGTCATGTAGAAGCCGCTGAGGCCCGCCAGCGTCACCGAGATTTTCGCCTGCGGCGCGAACCGCCCCTCGATCTCCTCGAAAGTCGCCGCGCGTTTCTCCGCCTGCGCGAGGCGGCGCACCGAGGGCAGCACCACCGCCGTCACGAAGAAGACGCCGCCGATCCAGTGGACCAGCGCGAGAATGTGAAGCACGCGCGCAAGCGTCAGATCGTCCATCGCTACCCCGCGAAGATGCCGGCCGGGTCATGCGCCCGCGCCACGCTGACGATGTAGAGGAAGATGAGAAGCGCCGCCGCCCAGAGCCCGGCCCGTTCCGCTCTCGTCCGCGCGAAGCGGAAGGCCGCGATGCCGAGCCCCACATAGACGAAGAGCAGCACCACTTTCACGGTCAGCCAGTGATCGATGAAGGGATATTGCTGTACCACCGTCATCAGCATCAGCGCGGCGGTCAGCAGCACCGTGTCGATCGTATAGCTCGCGAGTTTCACCGGCATCGACAGGGCGATGCGGCCGGGCATCGCCCTCTCCCCTGCGAGAAGCGCCGCCCCCCGCAGGAAGAAGAGCGAGCCGCTCAGGATCACGCTCCAGATATGGACGAGCCGGATCTCGGCATAGAACTCGATCATCCGGCTCGCCCTTTCCCTGTCGCCCGTTCCGCCTTACTCGCCCGCGCGGGCGCCGAGGCGGCTCTCCTTCTCGCTGCGCACCGGCACTTCGTCCTCGCGCTTCGGGAAGAGCCAGAGCCCCGCCACGAAGACGACGAGCGCGAGCGCCCCGATCGAGAAGATCGTGTCGCCCGGCACGCGCATCCACACCAGCAGGTCCACGAAGGGTTGCTGCATGAACTCCGCCGAGCGCGCATAGGCATAGCCATGTTCGAGCGAGGCGAAAAGCTGCATCGTCCCGAGCGGCAGCAGCGTGAGCAGCGCCATCAGCGCCAGCCCGATATTCAGGCACCAGAAGCTCGTCTTCAGTATGCCCTCATGCCAGGAGAGTTCGGGCTTCATCCCGCGCAGGCAGAAGAGCACGAGCCCGATACCGAGCATGCCATAGACGCCGAAGAGCGCCGTGTGCCCGTGCAGCGGCGTCAGGTTCAGCCCCTGCATGTAGTAGAGCGAGAGCGGCGGATTGATGAGGAAGCCGAACAGCCCCGCGCCGACAAGGTTCCAGAACGCGACCGCGATGAAGAACATCACCGGCCAGCGATAGCGCCTCATCCAGGGCGTTGCCCCGCCGAGGCGGTAGGTGTGATAGGCCTCGAAGCCGATATAGGCGAGCGGCACCACCTCGAGCGCGGAGAAGCTGGCCCCGAGCGCGAGCACCGGCGTCGGCGAGCCCGCGAAGTAGAGATGGTGCAGCGTGCCGAGCACGCCGCCCGCCATGAAGATGATCGTCGCGAAGAGCACCGCGACGGTCGCCGTCTTCGCCTGCAGCAGCCCTAGCCGCGTGAACAGGAAGGCGATCACCGCGGTCGCGAAGACCTCGAAGAAGCCTTCCACCCACAGATGCACCAGCCACCAGCGCCAGTATTCGACCATCGAGATATGCGTGTGCTCGCCCCACATCAGCGCCGCCGCGAAGAAGAGGCCGATGGCGACGGTGGAGAGAAACAGCAGCCCGATGATCGAGCGCATCTCGGATTTCTGCGTCAGCGTCGGCCAGAGCGCGCGGCCCACAAGCACGAGCCAGAGCATCAGCCCGATGAACAGGAACCACTGCCAGAAGCGGCCCATATCGGCATATTCCCAGCCCTGATGTCCGAACCAGAAATTGTTCTCGAGCCCCAGCGTCTGCATCACCGCGAACCACTGCCCCGCGAAGGAGCCGACCACGATGACGAGAAGGCAGACCCAGAGGAAGTTGACGCCGAGCCGCTGGAAGCGCGGTTCGTGGCCCGATACAGCCGGCCCGATATAGAGCCCCGTGCCGAGCCAGGCCACCGCGATCCACAGCACCGCGAGCTGCGTGTGCCATGTCCGCGTGATGGAATAGGGCAGTATTTCGGCCATCTCGTAGCCATAGACGAGCTGTCCTTCCACCTGGTAATGCGCCGTCATCGCGCCGAACAGGATCTGCACCAGGAAGAGCGCGAGCAGCACCCAGAAATATTTTGCCGTCGCGAGCATGGAGGGCGTCGCCTTCACATGCCGCATCGGGTCGAACTCCGGCAGCGGCACGCGCGCCTCCTCGCGGTCATGCGTCACCGCGTAGTGCCAGCCCAGAAGGCCGATCCCCGCCAGCAGGAAGGTCACGCTGAAGGCCGACCAGAGAAAGGTGCTGGCCGGCGGCTTGTTGCCGATCAGCGGTTCGTGCGGCCAGTTGTTCGTATAGGTGATCGTGTCGTTCGGGCGTTCCGTTCCCGCCGCCCAGGCCGTCCACCAGAAAAAGGCCGAAAGCACGCGCCGGTTTTCCGCGTCGGGCACGGTGCCGTTCTTCATCGCGTAGTTCTCGCGCAGCTCCGCCGTCGCCGGGTCGTCGCCGAAAAGGCTCTCGTAGTGAGCGGAAACTTCGCGGATCGCCTGCGCCCGCTCGCTGGCCAGCGTGATCGTCCCCGTCTCCGCGTCATATGTGTTGGTCCGCATGAGGGGGCGAAGCCGCCCCTGCAGCGCCGCCTGCCGCTCCGCGCCAAGCTCCGTATACGGAACGCCGTCTTCCGCCCGCGCCCAGCCGTCGAGCACGGCCAGCGCCTCGCGGTGCAGCCAGTCCGCGCTCCAGTCCGGCGCCACATAGCCGCCATGGCCCCAGATCGAGCCGAGCTGCATCCCGCCCATGGATTGCCAGACCTGCCGCCCCTTCTCGATTTCGGCGCGGCTATAGATCTCCGTGCCGTCCGCCGCCACCACGCGTTCGGGCATGGGCGGTGCCGCTTCGTAGATGCGTGTCCCGCTCCACAGCAGCACGCTGAACGAAACGACAAGCAGAACGCCGAGCAGCGTCCACAATTTCCGGGTGTCGCTCATCTCTCTCCCCTCTCTGTAAGCCGCCTTGTCATGCGGCGGCGATGGCGGCGCGCGCCTGCGCGCCCGTCGGGGCGTCGGCCCCGGGGTTCCATTTGTTCGTGCTGAATAGATCGATGGCCGCGCGGCTTCCCGCCGCCGCGCCTTTGCGCGGCAAATGCCGTCCCGCCTCTGCTTCCCGCGCCGGAATGCGTGCCACCGCGCTTCCTCCTGCCGGGCCTCTGGCCTCGCCGGGCGCCCCCCACGCCTTCCGTGCCGATGCGGCGAATCCTAAACCCATCCGCGCCCCGCTGCCAATGATGCCCGTTCAAAGATGTATCATGGATACATCTTATATGACACACCCGCGGATCAAAGCTCGCTCACACGATGAGGCCCTGCGGCCTCTCGCCGCTGCACCAGCCTGGGCCCCGCCCTCCGTCTTTCCCCCTTTTCCCGCGCCGCTACCCGTGGGAAAACCGCGCAGCCCTCCCGCCGGAGTTCATGCGTGCCCGGATTTTCCGCCTATACAGCCTTGTTCCTCGCCGCCTTCGTCGCCGCGACGCTGCTTCCCGCCCAGTCCGAAGCCGTGCTCGTGGGTCTTCTTCTCGCGGGCGAACAGCCGGCGCTCGCGCTCGTCCTCGTTGCGGGGGTGGGCAATGTGCTGGGTTCCCTCGTGAATTATGCGCTGGGCCGCGTCGCGCTCCGTTTTCGCGACCGCCGCTGGTTCCCGGCCGGTCCCGCCGCGCTGGAGCGCGCCTCCCGCTGGTATGGCCGCTACGGGCGCTGGTCGCTGCTGCTCAGCTGGGCGCCCTTCATCGGCGATCCGCTCACCGTCGCGGCGGGCGTCCTGCGCGAACCGCTCTGGAGCTTCCTCCTCCTCGTCGCCCTCGCGAAGTTCGGACGCTACGCAGCCCTCGCCGCCGTCACGCTGCAACTCGTCTAGGCGGCGCGCGGCGTCTCTCGCAAACTCCAAACGTAAGCTCGGTGTCACCCCGGCGCCTGTCCTCCGAAGCTCCGAAGGAGCGGAGGGGGAAGGCCGGGACCCACCCTGTCTTCGCCGAAGCGAAACTCCGGCTTCGCGCAGGCAGGTCGCCGCGCCCCTTGCCGCAGCATACGAGAATGTCCGCCGCGCTTCTCCCCTCCTCATTGCGAGGAGCGGCGCAGCCGCGACGCGGCAATCCAGAGGAAGGCTGCTACGGGTGACGAGGTCCGATGGATTGCTTCACCTGCTTCCGCGGAGGCGAATACTAAGATAGGCCGAGAACATGAGGCCCAACCCAGACGAACAAGGTGGAGCCGAGTGAAAAGGTTGGAATGGCCAGCACCTCCACATCGGATACACCGCGATCCTTCAACATTGTTCTGAACCTTGCCAGTTTGGTGCGAAAGTCCAGCTTGAACGCTTCGTGATTTCGGTGACGAACGAATAGAGACCAGTAGACGGAAATGATAAGTGATAGTGAAGCGAGGCTCGCGGTGATGATGAGTGGCGTATAGGCGTCGGCGACGATCTGCGCTTGCGCCACACCCAGTGCCCGCCCGGTGAATTCGGCCCCGTTAACGACAGCCTCAAACACAGCGACAGAAATCATAAGTGCTATCGCCATGTTCATGGAACATTGCATGGCAGATGTTACACCGTAGCCCTTGTGGAAGGGGATCTGGCCGTAGTTCCGGATCTTCTTGATGATGCTCACGACGCGTTCGATGGCGTACCAGGAAAACGCCAGCCCCAGAAAGAACTTGGTGTTGGTGTCGTCGAGAATCTCAATCCAGTCTGGAATTGATTGCGGAAAAGCTTCCCACGCCATTTCCCCCTCCCCAAGGAATGATGCTTCTCGGCAAGCATATACGACGATGATCCGTAAGCGACCGCCTCCGCAGGTTCATAGTCTTTTATTCTGACTTGGATAGTCTTCTTCTCCACGTTTCCTCGCCGGACCCCGTCCTCGGGATCGTAGGAGACGATACAAGGGGGCGTGAATCAAAAAAGCGTCAGACTTTATGTCTGACGCTTTCTGGATTTCTTCGTTGCGGCTTCGCGTGAGCCTTCTCTGCGGCTCTGCGCCTCTGCGTGAACCCTAGTGCTGGCTTTCCGGCATCTTCACGCGGATGCCGTCGAGCTCGTCGCTCGCGACGAGCTGGCAGGAGAGCCGCGAATTGTCTTCGCGCCGCTCGCAGAAATCGAGCATGGTCTCTTCCATCGTCTCGACTTCCGGCAGCTTGCCCAGCCATTCCTCCGGCACATAGACCATGCAGGTGGCACACGCGCAGGCCCCGCCGCAATCGCCGTCGATGCCGGGAATGCCCTGTTTCACCGCCGCTTCCATCAGCGTCGTTCCGTTCGGCACGTCGATCGTGTGTTCGGTGCCGTTGTCTTCGATATAGGTAACCTTCGCCATTGAACTGAAACGCCTCCGCGCCTTTCCTTGTTATCGTTATGCCGCGGGTTCAGCCCGCGATCTCCTTCACATTGATGCTCTCGTCGCGGATGCGTGCAGGGTCGAGCTTCGCCTTCTTCTGCGTCAGCATCTTCGACATCATGAATTCCGGCGCGCGGTTCACCGCGTCCACCGCCACAAGCGCGCCGTCCTTGAGATAGAACACGGCGAAGCTGCGCGTGTTCTCCGGGTCGCCGCGCACCACCGCTTCCGTATAGCCCTGCGAGAGCCCCACGATCTGCAGCTTCAGGTCATACTGGTCCGACCAGAACCAGGGCACCTGGTTATAGGGCTTTTCCTTGCCGGCCAGCGTCGCCGCCGCCGTCTTCCCCTGCTCGATTGCGTTGTGAACGCTTTCGAGGCGGAGCCTGTGTCCGTAGATCGCGTTGGGATGGCTGGTGCAGTCGCCCGCCGCGCATATATCGGGGTCCGACGTGCGGCAGAACTCGTCCACCACGATGCCGTTCGAAACCTCGAGGCCCGCTTCCGCCGCAAGCTCCGTGTTCGGAATGATGCCGATGCCGACCACCACGAAGTCGCAGGGATAGCTCTTGCCCTCGCCGGAAGTGACGGCGGTGATCCGGTCCTTTCCTTCGAAGCCCGAAACGGTCACGCCCGTCTCGATCTTCACGCCTTCCTCGCGGTGTACGCGCTCGTAGAAATGAGAGACGATGGGGTCCACCACGCGCGCGAGCACGCGGTCGGCCGTTTCGAGAACGGTCACGTCGATGCCGCGTTTCGCCGCCACGGCCGCGACCTCGAGACCGATATAGCCGCCGCCCACGACGACCATCTTCGCGCCTTCCCGGAAATGCGACTGGATCGACTTCACATCCTCGATATTGCGCAGATAGTGAACGCCTTCGAGTTCGAAGCCCGGCACGTTCAATTCGCGCACGCGGCTTCCCGTCGCGAGAATGAGCTTGCCGTAAGGAAATTCGCGCCCGTCGCCGGTGAGCACGCGCTTGTTCTTGCGGTCGATCTCCGTCACCCGCGTGCCCCAATGCGTTTCCACATTGGCTTGCTCGTAGAAGTCCTGGCTTTTCAGCTCCACGCGGTCATAGCCGATCTCGCCGGCAAGGAACTTCTTGCTCAAGGGCGGGCGCTGATAGGGCGCGTAGGGCTCGTCGCCGAAAAGTCTGATCGGCCCCTCGAAGCCTTCCGCGCGAAGGCTCTGCACGGCCTGCGCCGCCGCCTGGCCCGCGCCGATGATGAGAATGTCGTCCGCCATCTTCCTCCCTTGCCCCGTCGAATTCATCTCTATACGGATGGTCTCGATATGGAACGGGCCGTTCCGATAATTGTTTGTCACCCCGGCCCCCTTTGAACTCAAAGAGACCGGGGCCCATGGGCCTCCCGGCAAATCGGGATGCTGCCTTGTCGCCGCGGCATTCTCCCCCTCGCGCAGCCTCCCCGCAAATTATGCGGAGACAAACTACGCAATCGGGCAATTTATACCCGCTTTTGAGGGATTTGGCTCCCTCCATACGCGCAGGCCGCGGTCGCGCGCAAGGCCGCTCATGTCCATGATCCTCGGCCTCTAACACGCCAAAAAATGACGCCAGCGTCAACTTTTTTGTGGGCCGCGCGGCGATCTGTCCCGCCGGTGTGGGGAGGGTGATTATGGTGAATGTGGCGGGCGGCCGGGAAGGCGGCAGGGGCGGCTTGTCCCCGGTTTTCCCCGGATCTCCCTGACTGGCGGGTCATGTAACGGTTTGATGACGTTTCGATGACGGTCGGCCTCTTTTGAGGCTCCTTTGTCCCCGGGGGCGGGGATAAAAAGAGCCCCTGTCACAGGCGCCGCCTCTCTTCCGTCTTGTCTCCAGAAGCGACCATCCCTTACCGCCAAGGAGCCCTCCCATGAGCGCGCATTTCGTCCCCCGTCTCGTCCCTCACAAGGCTGCCCCCGCCGCCTACAAGCCCCTTCTCGATCTCCAGGCCTATACCGACCAATGCGGCCTCGAACGCTCCCTCCTCGAACTGGTGAAGATGCGGGCCTCGCAGATCAATGGCTGTGCCTTCTGCCTCGAAATGCATTCGCGCGAGGCTCGCGAGCTCGGCGAAAGCGAGGCGCGCCTTTATCTTCTGAATGCCTGGCGCGAGTCGCCGCTCTATTCGGCGCGTGAGCGGGCGGCGCTCGAATGGACGGAAGCCGTCACGCTGGTGAGCGAAACGGAAGTGCCGGACGAGGTCTACGAAGCCGCGAAAGCCGAGTTTTCGGAAGGAGAACTCGTCAATCTCACCGTTGCTATCGGCATGATCAATGTCTGGAACAGGCTCGCCATTTCCTTCCGCCTGGTTCATCCGGTTACGGAAGATCAGAAGCACAAGGCCGCCTGATCGAAGGCACTTGCCGCCAGGATTGCCGCCGCGCTACAAGTCCTGATGGACGAAAAAGCGGCGGCAATCCTTGATTTCGAGCTCCCCGACGAGGCGGCGGCCATGCGCCTCGGGGCGGCGCTCGCGCGTCTCGTTGCGCCCGGCGATCTCATCCTGCTGAGCGGCGATCTCGGTGCCGGCAAGACGACGCTCGCCCGCGCGCTCGTGCAATCGCACCTCGGGGAGCACGGCCTTGCCGACGATGTGCCGTCGCCCACCTTCACCCTCGTCCAGACCTATGAGAGCCCCGCGCTCCTCATCACCCATGTCGATCTCTACCGCATCGAGGACGTGTCCGAGCTCCGCGAACTGGGGCTGGCCGAAGCCGTGGATGAGGGCGTCGTCCTCGTGGAATGGCCCTCCCGCGCGGAAAATGAGATGCGCCGCCTCTCCCACGACCGTCTCGACATCTCCCTCACTCTCGTGAGAGAAGGCATGCGTCATGCGCGCCTTGAGGGTTTTGGAAGCTGGGCCGCGCGTCTCGAAGGATTGACGATTTGAAGCCGCGCGAAGAAACGATCCGGGCGTTCCTGAAAGAGGCAGGCTGGGAAAAGGCCGAGCGCCGTCCGCTTGCGGGCGATGCCTCTTCGCGCCGCTACGAGCGTCTCTCTCTCGATGACCGCCCCGCCGTGCTTATGGACTGGCCCTCCGGTCCCGACGCACCCGTCATCGAAGGCCGCGCCGCCTATAGCCGCATCGCGCATCTCGCCGAAGATGTCCGTCCCTTCGTCGCCATCGGTGAGCATCTCCGTTCGCTCGGTCTCGCCGCGCCGGAAATCATCGCAAAGGATCTCGCGCATGGCCTGCTGCTGCTCGAAGATCTCGGCGATCATGTTTACGGCGCATTGATAGAGAAGGGCGAGGGGCCCTCCGGCGAGCCGCTCGACGAGCTTTACCGCGCGGGCATTGAAACGCTGCTGCGTCTTCAATCCGTGCCCGCGCCGCGCTCGCTTCCCGTCGGCGACGGCACGATGCACGAGATGCCGCGCTTCGACGATAGCGTCTTCCGTGCCGAACTCGATGTCTTTCTCGACTGGTATTTTCCGGTCGTGCTCGGCTGCGAGGCGACGCCGGAAATGCGCGAGGAATATCACGCGATCTGGACGTCCCTCCGCCCGCATGTCGATGCCGGAGTCGAAACGCTCTTCCTGCGCGACTATCACTCACCCAACATGCTCTGGCTCGGCGCGCGCGCCGGGGCTGCTCGCGTCGGCCTCATCGACTATCAGGATGCGCTGATCGGCAACCGCGCCTATGACGTCGTCTCCTTCCTGCAGGATGCGCGCAAGGATGTGCCGGTGGCGCGCGAGGAGGCCATGCTCGCCTTATATGTCTCGCGCGCGAAGGGCGAGCTCGCCGGCTTCGATGAAGAAGAATTCCGCGCGTCATATGCCGTCCTCGGCGCGGAGCGCGCGCTCCGCCTCATCGGCCTCTGGCCGCGCCTTCTCAAGCGCGACGGCAAGCCGCAATACATGGCGCATATGCCGCGTACCATGGATTATCTGGATCGAAATCTCGCGCATCCCGTCCTTGCGCTCTTGCGCGCCTGGCTCGACAGGCATATTCCGGTGCGCTCATGAAGATCAAACGCGCAATGGTCATGGCGGCGGGCAAGGGAACGCGCATGCGCCCCCTCACGGATACGCGGCCAAAGCCGCTCGTCTCCTTCGCCGGCCGCCCGCTCATCGATCATGTTCTCGACCGCCTGGAAGAAGCGGGCATCGAGGAGGCGGTGGTAAACGTCCATCACTTCGCCAACATGCTGGAAGAGCATCTCGCCCGGAGAAAGGGCGGCCCGCGCATCGTTATCTCGGACGAGCGTGCCGAGCTGCTCGACACCGGCGGCGGAACGAAGAAGGCGCTCGGTCTCCTCGGCGACGATCCCATCGTCACCTTCAATTCGGATTCGGTCTGGGTGGAGGGTTTCGGCTCCAACCTGCGCAACCTGATCGATGGCTTCGATCCCGAGCGCATGGATGCGCTGTTGATGATTGCGGATGCCGCCCGCACCATCGGCTTTGTCGGCCGCGGCGATTTCACGATGGACCCCTTCGGCGCGCTGATGCGCCGAGAAGGTTCTTCCACCGCTCCTCATGTCTTCGCGGGCGTCCAGGTCATCAAGCCGGCTCTCTTCGCGGAGGGGCCGGACGGTCCCTTCTCCACCAATCTCATCTGGGACCGCCTCATCGAAAAAGGCACGCTTTTCGGCCAGCGCATGACGGGCGTCTGGATGCATGTCGGCGCACCGGACGATCTTGCCGAGGCGGAAGCCTTCCTGCGGGATTTGTAGGCGCCAACGCGCTACCATGGCCCCATGAGGGCCGATTCTCTCACGCTTTTTTCAATGCCGCCCGGCACGCCGTTTCTCGAACGGCTGGCCTCGGCGCTCGTCGCCGATATTTCGCTCGGCGGCCGCTTCGCGGGTGCGCCGGAGCTTGCGGAGGCAACGATTCTCCTGCCCACGCGCCGTGCGGTGCGCGCGCTTGGTGACGCCTTTCTCCGCGCGGGCGGCGGCGCGGCAATGGTTCTGCCCGCGATCCGAGCGCTGGGCGACGTCGATGAGGAAGAACTCGTTCTCGATCCCGCGGGGCTTGGCGCGGAAGCGCTCGATCTGCCGCCCGCCATGCCTGCGCTCGAGCGCCAGCTTCGCCTCGCGCGCATGATCGCGGCCGAAGGCGGTGAAGATGAAGTGCGCGCCCTCGGGCTCGCCGCAGATCTCGGACGCTTCCTCGATATGGTCCTCACCGAAGGCGCGGACATGACGCAGCTTGCGTCCCTCGTGCCGCAGGAATTCGCCGATCATTGGCAGATCACGCTCGACTTCCTGAAGGTGCTCACAGCCCGCTGGCCGGAAGAGCTTGCGCGCCTTGGCTACATGGAGCAGGCCGAACGCCGCAATCACCTGCTGCGCGCGCAGGCCGCCGCATGGGAAAGCGCGCCACCGCGAGGTCTCGTCATTGCGGCAGGCTCAACGGGTTCGATCCCCGCGACAGCGGAGCTTCTGCGTGTGGTCGCGCGTCTGCCGCTTGGCGCTGTCCTCCTGCCGGGCCTCGATCTCGATCTTGATGAGGCGAGCTGGAACGCGATCGGCGATCCCGGCACCGCCTCCCATCCGCAATATGGCTTGAAGAAACTCCTCGCGCATCTTCGCGCGGAGCGTGCCGATGTCGAGTTATGGCCCGGCGCGGCGAGTGCGGCTCGCGGGGCCATGCGTGCGAAGATCATGTCGGAAGCTCTCCGCCCGGCGGAGACGACGGAGAAATGGCTGTTCCGTCTCTACGATTTGAAGGGGCATGCCGCCGAAGGCTTCTCCGGTCTCACCATGATGGAAGCGCCCGGCGAACGCGACGAGGCGGGCGCCATCGCGCTCATGATGCGCGACGCATTGGAAACGCCGGAAAAGACGGCCGCGCTGGTGACGCCCGACAGAAAGCTTGCGCGCCGCGTCGCGATGGAGCTTCGCCGCTGGAATGTCGAGGTGAATGACTCGGGTGGCGAACCCTTGAGAAACACCGCGCCTGTTGCCTTTCTCCGTCTCGTCGCGGAAATGGTGGCGGAGGAATTCGCGCCTGTTCCGTTTCTCGCCTGCCTGAAACATCCGCTGGCGGCGGCGGGCAGCGACCCCGCCTCCTTCCGCGCCGAACTGCGTGCCATCGAGAAGGCGCTCCTTCGCGGGCCTCGTCCCGCCCCCGGTCTTGCCGGTTTGCGCACAGCCTGCGAGGCGATGCGCAAGGAAGAGCTGCGGGAAGGAGACGACCCAACCAGGAAGGAAGCGCGTCTGCAGCGCTTCGAAAAACTGATCGGACGGATCGAGCGTTGCGTTGCGCCCCTGGTTGACGCGATGAAGGCGCGGCGGGAAGCGGCATCCCTCGTCCTTGCTCACGCTGAAGCCGCTGAGCATCTTGCCGCGACGGCGGAAGAGAAGGGCGTCGCGCGTCTCTGGAAGGGCGAGGCGGGCGAAGCGGCTTCCGATTTCATCCGCGAGCTTGCGGAAGCGGCACCCGCCTTTGGCGAGATCGAGCCCGGCGCCTATGCATATTTTTTCGATGAGCTCTCTTCCGCCCGCGTTCTGCGTCCGCGTTGGGGCGCGCATCCGAGGCTCTTCATCTGGGGTCCGCTTGAAGCGCGCCTGCAGCATGCGGATCGTATGATCCTCGGAGGCCTCAACGAAGGTACCTGGCCTGCGGAGGCGAATATCGATCCCTGGCTCAACAGGCCCATGCGCGCCGCCATGGGCCTCGAACCGCCCGAGCGGCGTATCGGTCTCGCCGCGCATGATTTTGTGGAAGGTGCTTCCGCCCCGGAAGCGATCCTCACGCGCGCATTGAAAGTCGAGGGCGCCCCCACCGTCGCTTCCCGATGGTGGCTTCGCCTAGAAAGCATTCGCAATGGCCTTGGCCACGAGGCGAATGGCGATGCCTCGCGCTGGTGGAAATGGGCGCAGGAGATCGACCGCCCGGAAAAAATCCTCGATCCCGTCCGCCCGCGCCCCATGCCGCCGCTTGATGCGAGGCCACGCCGTCTCTCCGTCACCGAGATCGAAACGCTGATCCGCGACCCTTACTCGATCTATGCGCGCCGTATCCTGAAACTTCCCGTGCTTGATCCGCTCGATGCTGACATTGCCGCCGCCGAGCGCGGCAATATCATCCACGAGGCGTTGGAGCGTTTCGTGGACGCATATCCAGATTCCCTGCCGGACGATGCGTTTGGGAAGCTCATTGCCATCGGCGAAGAAGTCTTTGCGGCAGCACTGGATCGTCCGGGTGTTGCCGCCTTCTGGTGGCCGCGTTTCAAGCGCATCGCGCGCTGGATCGTGGAACATGAGCGCGAGGAACGCGAAGGTCTTCGCCGCGCCTGGGCCGAAGCGCGCGGCGAAATTTCCATTGGTGAACTCGCGTATCCCGTCACGCTTGTCGGCAAGGCGGACAGGATCGACCTGCGCGTGGACGGAGCGCTCGACATCATCGACTACAAGACGGGCGTGCTTCCGAGCGTGAAACAGGTCGAGATTGGTCTCGCGCCGCAATTGCCTCTGGAAGCCGCCATGGCCGCGCGGGGAGGCTTCCGCGAGAAATCCGTCGACGGCGCGCCTCTTCCTTCCGCGCGCACGGGCCGCATGATCTATCTGCGTCTCACCGGCGGCGAAACGGCGGGCGAGGTGCGCACAGTGCCGGACGAAGGTGGCGATCTCGCTGAGGCAACCTATGGCTGGCTGGTCGATCTGCTGCGCCAGTATGAGGATGTGAAGACGCCTTATCTGTCGCGCCCCCGCCCGATGTTCTGGGGCCGCTATGGCGACTACGATCATCTTGCGCGTGTGAAGGAATGGTCGTCTGCCGGAGACGACGCGGAATGAGTGGCGCTTCGAAAAAGGCGAGCGGAACCGATGACGCGCAGCGCCGTGCTTCCCATCCGGAAACCTCGGTCTGGGTTTCCGCCAATGCGGGCTCCGGCAAGACGCATGCATTGACGACACGCGTTGCGCGCCTCCTTCTCGCGGGCACGGACCCTCAGCGCATTCTCTGCCTCACCTTCACCAAGGCAGCTGCCGCCGAAATGGCGGGCCGTCTCTACAAGCGTCTCGGCGCCTGGGCGACGATGCCGGACGCGGAACTCGCCGCCGAGATTGAAGGCATCGAAGGCCGGAAGCCCGGCAAGGATGTGCTTGACGTCGCGCGAAAGCTCTTCGCTCGCGCCATCGAGACGCCCGGCGGACTGAAGATCCAGACCATTCACGCCTTCTGCGAAAGGCTGCTCGGGCGCTTCCCGCTGGAGGCGGGAGTACCTCCCCAGTTCGAGATTCTCGACGAGCGCAGCGCCGATGAGCTGATGGAGGAGGTGCGGGATACGGTCCTTCTTCGCGCGGGTGCGGAGCCTGAAACGCCGCTCGGTCTTGCGCTTGCCCATATCGTTTCCCGTGTGGACGAGCTCGCCTTCGGCAAGCTCCTTCGCGAGATCACGGGCCAGCGAAGCAACTTCCAGAAAATGCTTGAGCGTTTCGGCGGACTCGATGGCATTTGCCAGGCGGTGCGGGCTGCGCTTTCCGCGGTACCGGGCGTGAGCGTGGACGACGTTCTCGCCGAAATAGCAGCCCTCCCCGAAGCCGCGATGCGCGGCGCGGCGGATACACTCTCCCGCGGCACGAAGACGGATGGCGACCGCGCGGCGCTGCTTCATGCCTTTCTCGCGGAACCTGCGCGTGCGGAGCATGTGGATGACTACATCGCCGTCTTCCTGACGAAGGAAATGGCGCCCCGCAAGACGCTCATCACGAAGAAGCTCGGTGAGGCGAACCCTGCGGCAGCACGCGCGCTGGAGGAGGAGCAGGCGCGCATCGTCTCGCTCGTCGGCCGCATGCGCTCCATTCGCGTCGCCGAGGCGACCGAAGCGATCATGGCGATTGCCATCGCGATCCTCGATGCCTTCGAGAATGCGAAACGATCGCGCGCCTTGCTCGACTATGACGACCTGATCGCGAAGACGCGCGCGCTGTTGACGACATCCAGCATGGCGCCTTGGGTGCTCTACAAGCTCGATGGCGGTATCGATCATATTCTGGTGGACGAGGCGCAGGACACGAGCCCCGAGCAATGGGACGTCGTCGCGCGCATCGCAGACGAGTTTCTTTCCGGTAGCGGCGCGCGCGATGTCGTCCGCACGATCTTTGCCGTAGGCGACGAGAAGCAGTCGATCTTTTCCTTTCAGGGCGCTGACCCCGCACGCTTCGACGACATGAAGCGCTATTTCGAGAAGCGCGTGAGGGCGGCGGAGCTTCTCTGGGACTATGTGCCCCTCACGCGCTCCTTCCGCTCCGTGCCGGAAGTGTTGGGTGCGGTTGACCGTGTCTTCGCGCTTGAGGAAGCGCGAAATGGGCTCACGGCCTCCGGTGATCTCGATCCCCATATCGCTCATCGCGATCTCGATGCGGGCCTCGTGGAGCTGTGGGAGCTGGAAGAGCCGGAAGAGGGTGAAGAAGCGAGCCCCTGGGATGCACCGCTCGACTACATGACAGGTGAAGCGCCGATCTCCCGCCTTGCATCGCGCATCGCGGATACGATCCAGGGCTGGCTCGTGAACGAAGAGGAACTCCCTGCCAAGGGGCGCAAGATCAGGCCGGGAGACATCCTCATTCTCGTCCGCCGCCGCAATGCCTTTGTCGGCGAAATGGTGCGCCACCTGAAGGCGCGCGGCGTTCCCGTCGCCGGGGCGGACCGCATGGTCCTCACCGAGCAGATGGCGGTGATGGACCTCATCGCACTTGGCCGCTTTGTACTGCTGCCGGAAGACGATCTGACGCTCGCGACCGTTCTCAAGGGGCCGCTCATCGGTCTCGACGAGCATGCATTGTTCGACCTCGCATGGAAGCGTGAGGGCTCGCTCTGGAGGGCGCTGCGGGCGAAGTCGGCGGAAGATGGGCGCTACAGGGAAGCCGAAGTGCTTCTGTCGCGGTTGCTTGCTCGTGCCGACTTCGAGCCGCCTTACGAGTTCTTTGCCCATGTGCTGACGGGTGAGGAAGGCCGCCGCCGCATTCTGGCGCGGCTGGGGCCCGATGCGGCCGACCCGGTCGACGAGTTCCTCTCGCTTGCACTCGAATTCGAACGCAATCACGCGCCCTCGCTTGAAGCCTTCCTCCACTGGCTGGAGCGCGGTGCGGCGGAGATCAAGCGCGACATGGATCAGGGCCGCGACGAAGTTCGCGTGATGACGGTGCATGGCGCAAAGGGGCTTGAGGCCGAGATCGTCTTCATGCCCGACACTTGCGCCGCGCCGGGCGGTGCGCATGATCCGGCGCTTCTCGCTTTGCCGCGGCTCGAGAAGGATGGCCCCGAACTTCTGCTCTGGCCGGTGCGCAAGAAGGAGGAGGACGAGGTAAGCGCTGCTGCGCGCGCCTTCCGCCGGGAGCTCCAGGCGGCAGAGTACCGGCGCCTTCTCTACGTCGCGATGACGCGCGCGCGTGACCGGCTCTATATCGCGGGCTATCGCGGGGTCAATCCGCCTTCGGAAGAATGCTGGTATGAACTTGCGCGCAAGGCGCTCCTGCCGGATGCGAAGGAGGTGAAGCTTCCGGATGGGCGCACCGTCTGGCGCATCGAGGGGAAGCAGCGCCGCAAGGTCGAGGCGGAAAGGGTTGCATCGGGCGCGGATCATCCGCCCTTGCCGGCCTGGATCTCGAAGGATGCGCTGGAAGAACCTGCGCCCTCGCGCCCGCTAGCGCCGTCGCGCCTGCCGCCGGAGGATATTGCCGAGCCTGCGGTTCTCTCCCCTCTGGTAGAAGACGGCTCGAAGCGTTTCAAACGCGGCAGCCTCATCCACCGCCTGCTTCAGACCTTGCCCGATCTTCCTCCCGAGGCGCGGCCCGCAGCCGCGGCGCGCTTCCTCGCGCTGCCGGCTCACGGTCTCTCGCAAGAGGCGGCGGAGGAGATCAACAGTGCTGTTTTCCGCGTGCTCAACGATGAGCGCTTTTCGTCCGTCTTCGCGAAGCCGAGCCGCGCCGAGGTGCCCGTCACCGGCACCATCGAATTTCGCGGACGAACGCTCCTCGTCGGCGGTCAGATCGACCGCCTCTGCGTGACGGAAAACGAGCTCTTCATTGTCGACTACAAGACGAATCGGCCCCCTCCAAAGGAACTCGATCAGGTCAGCGAAGCCTATCTCGTGCAAATGGCGGCCTATCGCGCCGTTCTCGCGCAGATCTATCCGGATCATGTGATTCGCTGCGGCCTGCTCTGGACCGACGGCCCGCACCTCATGGATTTACCCGTGGAAATGCTGGAGAATGTACTGACACAGGCGAAACCTGCGGCGATTGGGCAACCTTGACCTCGTGGAGGGGCGTTCCTAGATTCAAGCGAACTGAACCAGTACCCGTTTTTGCGCTTTGGCGCGTGCCGCGTCCCGATACGGAGACGGCGGCCAGAAAGGATAAGGATAATGGCGACTAACAAAGTGACCGACGCATCGTTCGAGACCGATGTCATCGATGCAAGTGGGCCTGTCTTGGTCGACTTCTGGGCGGAGTGGTGCGGCCCCTGCAAGCAGATTGGCCCGGCTCTTGAAGAGATCGCCAAGGACTATGACGGCAAGCTCACCGTCGCCAAGATCAACATCGACGAAAATCCGAACGTGCCCACGAAGTATGGTGTGCGTGGTATTCCGACCCTGATGATCTTCAAGGACGGCCAGGTTGCGGCGACCAAGGTTGGTGCGCTCCCGAAGGGCAAGATCGTCGAGTGGATCGACAGCGCACTCTGATCTGCTAGAGGAATTCTCTGGAAAGGCCGGTCCGCGTGACCGGCCTTTTTCTTTCAGCCATTTTCCGAAAGAACATGCCCCGCGAGGTAGAGCGAGCCGCAGATGAGTATGCGCGGCGTCGCGCGGCCCGCAGCAAGCGATGCGCGTTGCAGCGCTTCGTCAAGCGACGGAGCGGCATGTGCATCGAGACCGGCCTGCGAGGCGGCACTGGCCAGAGTCTCTGCCGGAACGCTCGCCGGTGCGCCTGGAATCGTCACTGTTTCGACATGGGAAGCCAGTCCGCGGAACGGTGCGAAGAAGCCGCCTGCATCCTTGGTGTCGAGCATGCCGCTGACGAGGATCAGCGGGCGGGGGTGGCCGTCGCTGTCGCGTTGTGCCAGCTCCGCCATGGCTTCCGCGACCGCACGCCCCGCCGCCGGATTGTGGCCGCCGTCGAGCCAGAGTTCCGCTCCCTGCGGAATGACCTCGAAAAGCGGTCCTTTCGTCAACCGTTGCAACCTTGCCGGCCACTCGACCTCAGTCATCGCCCGCGCGACCGCTTGCCGTTCCAGATGCAGGATGCCCGACTTGCGAAGGGCGCAGATTGCGACGCCTGCATTGTCGATCTGGTGACGCCCCGGAAGGCGCGGCAACGGCAGGTCAAGCAGCCCATCCTCGTCCTGATAGATCAGTGCGCCACCCTCTTCATGCGCGGTGAAATCCTGCCCATGTATGAAGAGCCGTGCACCAGCTTTCTCGGCGGCAATCTCGATGGCAACGCGCGCTTCGTCCAGTTGCGGTCCGATCACCGCGGGCACGCCACGCTTGAGAATACCCGCCTTCTCCGTCGCGATGAGCTCGATCGTGTTGCCGAGAAACGCCTGATGATCGAGATCGACAGGCGTGATGACGGTGACAGCTGGCTTGTCGACGACATTCGTCGTGTCGAGCCTTCCGCCCATGCCGACCTCGAGTATGAGCGCGTCGGCAGGTGTCCGCGAAAAGGCCAATAGGGCCGCTGCTGTCGTTATTTCGAAGAATGTAATGGGCGCGCCTGCATTTGCCTTTTCGCACTCATCGAGAATGGCGGAGAGGCGCTCCTCGGAAATGGGTGCGCTCCCGCTCTTTCCCGCGAGACGAATGCGCTCGTGGAAACGAACGAGATGCGGCGATGTATAGCTGTGAACGGCATACCCGCCCGCCTCGAGCGCAGCCCGCAGATAGGCGGAAACGGAGCCCTTGCCGTTCGTACCCGCAATGTGGAAGACCGGTGGAAGAGCACGCTCGGGATGCCCAAGCGCCCCAAGCAGGCGCCATGTTCTGTCGAGCGAGAGATCGATCAGCTTCGGATGGAGTTTCGTCAGCCTTTCGAGAATGACATCGCTGGTTGAAACGCTGTCGTTCACGATGCCGTCTGTGCGGTGACCTTCGCCGGTACGTTGGCGCTCTGTTGACGGGGGCTGCGCGGCCGGTGCGTCATGAGCCTTATGATGCGCGCCAGCGTATCCTTCATCTTGTGACGGTGAACGATCATGTCGATCATTCCGTGTTCAAGCTGGAACTCCGCGGACTGGAAGTCGTCGGGCAGCTTCTCGCGGATGGTCTGTTCGATGACGCGGCGGCCGGAGAAGCCGATCAGCGCCTTGGGCTCCGCAATCTGGATGTCGCCAAGCATCGCATAGGAAGCGAGAACGCCGCCGGTGGTAGGGTCCGTTAGCACCACGATGAAAGGAAGGCTCGCTTCGCGCAGAAGCTGCAGTGATACGGTCGTGCGAGGCATCTGCATGAGCGACAGAATGCCTTCCTGCATGCGTGCACCGCCCGCTGCAGCAAAGAGGACATAGGGCGCCTTCTTCTCAAGCGCCGTTTCCGCGCCGCGAATGATCGCCTCGCCAGCCGCCATGCCGAGGGAGCCGCCCATGAAGGAGAAATCTTCTATGGCGATAACCGTCTCGACGCCGTCCAGCGGTCCGTGAGCAACGGTAACCGAGTCGTCGCGCCCGGTCTTGGAGCGCGCCTCCTTGAGGCGGTCGGGATACTTCTTCTGATCGCGGAATTTCAGCGGATCGATAGCGACGGCATCGACGGGCACGATCTGATACTCGGCATTGTCGAAAAGCGAGGCGAAGCGCTCCTTCGTGCCGAGGCGCATATGGTGGTCGCAGCTTGGGCAGACCCGCATCGCCGCCTCAAGATCGCGGTGGAAGATCATCTCCCCGCAGTTCGAGCATTTGTGCCACAGATTGTCCGGCGTTTGCTGCTTCTTGTTGAAGACACGCTGGATTTTCGGCCGGACGACATTGTTGATCCAGTTCATCGGCTGAACTCCCTATTCAGCGGCGGCTGCCCGCGCGGCGTGAACGCCCGCTGCAAGCTTGCCCACAAATTCGAGAACGCGCTCCACGGCGCCATTTCTGACCTTCCCGTCCTCGCCGATCTCTCTCGCGATTGCATCGACGATGGCGGAGCCGACGACGGCGCCGTCGGCGGCACGTGCGATCTCCGCGGCTTGTTCCGGTGTCTTGATTCCGAAGCCGACTGCGACCGGAAGATCGGTATGTCCCTTGATCCTCTTCACTGCGGCTTCGACATTGCGGGCTTGCGGGCTGGCCGAGCCGGTGATCCCGGTGATCGAGACGTAATAGACGAAGCCGGAGGTGTTCGCGAGAACGGCCGGAAGGCGCTTGTCGTCGGTCGTCGGCGTTGCAAGACGGATGAAGTTGAGGCCCGCCTTCATGGCGGGCACGCAAAGCTCGTCGTCTTCTTCGGGTGGAAGGTCCACCACGATGAGCCCATCGACACCCGCCTCTATGGCGCGGCCGAGAAAGGTCTCGACCCCCATATGATAGATCGGGTTGTAGTATCCCATCAGAACGATCGGTGTTTCGTTATCGCTTTCGCGGAAGCGGCGCACGAGTTCCAGCGTCTTCTTCATGCTTGCGCCATTGCGAAGCGCGCGCTGGGAAGAGGCCTGGATAGAAGGTCCATCCGCCATGGGGTCCGTAAAGGGCATGCCCAGTTCGATTACGTCGGCGCCTGCGCCGGGCAACCCCTTCAGAATGCCGAGCGTCGTGTCGAAATCGGGATCTCCCGCAGTGATGAAGGTCACGAAACCGGCACGCCCTATTTGCTTCAGCTGGGCGAAACGCTTGTCGAGTCTCGTTGTCACAGCGTCACTCCCAGATGGTCGGCGACAGCGAACACATCCTTGTCTCCACGTCCGCACATGTTCATCACCATGAGGTGGTCGCGTGGCAGGGTGGGAGCGATCTTCGTCACGAAGGCGAGAGCGTGCGCAGGTTCGAGCGCGGGAATGATGCCTTCGAGGCGCGAGCAGAGCTGGAAGGCCTCGAGCGCCTCCTTGTCCGTCGCCGAAACATATTCGGCGCGGCCTGACTCGTGCAGCCACGCATGCTCGGGGCCGATGCCCGGATAGTCGAGGCCAGCGGAAATCGAATGCCCGTCCTTGATCTGCCCGTCCTCGTCCTGCAGCAGATAGGTGCGATTACCATGCAGCACGCCGGGGGAACCGCCTTTCAGCGAGGCGCAATGTTCGCCCGTCTCGATGCCCCGTCCGGCAGCTTCGACGCCATAGATCTTCACCGACGGATCGTCGAGGAAAGGATGGAAGAGACCCATCGCATTGGATCCGCCGCCGATACAGGCGACCACGCTGTCGGGAAGACGGCCTTCGCGCTCCATCATCTGGCGTTTCGTCTCCTCGCCGATCACCGACTGGAAGTCGCGAACCATGGCGGGATAGGGATGAGGCCCTGCGACGGTGCCGATAAGGTAATAGGTGCTCTCGACATTCGTCACCCAGTCACGCAGCGCCTCGTTCATCGCATCTTTCAGCGTGCCGGTGCCGGATGTGACCGGAATGACTTCCGCGCCAAGGAGTTTCATGCGGAACACGTTCGGCTTCTGCCGCTCGATGTCGGTCGTGCCCATATAGACGACGCAGGGTAGGCCGAACCGTGCACAAACCGTGGCGGTGGCGACGCCGTGCTGTCCTGCGCCCGTCTCGGCAATGATGCGCGTCTTGCCCATGCGTTTCGCGAGCAGGATTTGACCGAGGCAGTTGTTGATCTTGTGGCTGCCCGTGTGGTTGAGCTCATCGCGCTTGAAGTAGATCTTTGCGCCGCCCTCGCCGCCGGAAGCGGCGGCCTTCTCACGTAGATGTTCGGTCAGTCTTTCGGCGAAGTAGAGCGGGCTTTCGCGACCCACATAGTCGCGCTGCATGTATTCGATTTCGGCTTGAAAGGCGGGGTCCGCCTTGGCGTCCTTGTAGGCCTGGTCGAGATCGAGCACGAGCGGCATGAGCGTTTCGGCAACGAACCGTCCGCCGAAGATACCGAAGCGTCCCCTTTCATCCGGGCCGCCGCGCAGGGAATTTGCTTTCGTCAGGCTCACGCTCGCTACTTTCCGTTCATTCGTGTTCGCCTCACCGCGCGGCCTTGGCCGCGCGAATGAAGGCTTCGATCAGTTCCGGGTTTTTCCGGCCAGGCGCATCCTCGACACCTGACGAAACATCGACCGCCTCGGCGCCGGTGATCCGGATCGCCTCGGCGACATTTGCCGCATTGAGGCCGCCCGAAAGCATCCAGGGCGTTTCCGGCCGGTGACCGGCGATGAGCGACCAATCGAAGACAAGCCCGTTGCCGCCCGGAAGGGCACCCGCCATAGATTTAGGTGGTTTGGCATCGAACAGCAACAAATCGGCGGAATCGCGGTAAATTTCAGCCTTGAGGGCGTCTTCCGGCTCAGCGATGCCAATGGCTTTCATGATGGTCAGGCCGTGACGCGCCTTGATTTCCCTGAGGCGGGAGGGCGTTTCCGATCCGTGGAGCTGCAGTATATCGGGGTTGAGTGCCGCCACAGCGGCGTCGAGCGTTGCATCATCCGCATCGACCGTCAGCGCCACTTTGAGTACCGAGGAGGGCACGTGGCGGGCGAGTGCGCCAGCCGTCTCGAAGGATACGTAGCGCGCGCTTTTCGGAATGAAAGCAAAGCCCAGATAATCGGCTCCCGCGGCGACCGATGCCTCGATCGTCTCCGGTGTGGACAGCCCGCAGATTTTGACGCGTACGCTCATCTCGGGTTCATGCCGCGAGGAAGCGGCCGATCTCCTCGGCCGCCGCGCGCGGATCGCCTGCACCGGTGATGGGCCGGCCGATCACCAGTATATCGGCACCGAGCGCAAGCGCTTCCGCAGGCGTCATGATGCGCTTCTGGTCAGCGATATCGCTGCCTGCAGGCCGGATGCCCGGGACGACAAGCTTGAACTCCTTGCCAAGGTCGCGCCGCAGAACTTCGATTTCATGTGCGGAGCAAACCACACCGTCGAGACCGGATGAGGCCGCGAGGCCTGCAAGCCGTCTGACGTGGTCGCTCGGGGTTCCAGAGACACCGGTATCGGCGAGATCGCTGGCATCGAGGCTAGTCAGCATGGTGACGCCGATGACGAGCGGCCGGTCGGAGCCTGCTTCCCTTGCCGCATCGGCGGCGGCCCGCATCATGGCCGCTCCCCCCGCAGCATGAACATTCACGATGGCTGGTTTCAGCGGCAATATCGCGCGAATGCCGCCGGCGACGGTGTTCGGAATGTCATGGAGCTTGAGGTCCAGAAAGATCGGCAGTCCCGCCGCCGCCACCGCGCGATAACCTTGCGGCCCATGCGCGTTGAAGAACTCCATACCGATCTTCGCGCCGCCGACGCTACCCTTGAGGCTCCGGGCGAGTTTCTCGGCGCGGCCGAGATCGGTCGTGTCGAGTGCGCAGAAAACGGGGTTTTCGAGTGTCATGGGTACCTGCTCCGGTCTCCGGTCCGGTTTCGCGGGCGTTATAGCAGATCGCCCGGCGGAAGGCCCTGATTTCTCGCGTCAGTCGCGCAGCGCCGGCAGGGTCTCGCCCATAGTGGCGGATCCCTTCGATTTGGCCGCTTTTCGCCTCGCCTGAGCCCATGCCCCCAGACCCCCGAACAGGATGCCGATGAGTACGGAAGCGAGAATGATGAGAAAAAGCGGCATTTCGAGCCCGATGGCCGGGGAGGTGGGGTCGAATGGATCGAGGCTGAACGTGACGGGCTTCCGGTTCGCAATGGCAATCGCCATGACCAGAATGACAACCGGGGGCAGGACGATCCAGCGCAGGAGTTTCACGGGGCGGCACTTCCGGTTTGGAACGCAAACAAAAGGATGGCTGTGAAGCGGCGAAAGCGGCTCAATCGTCGCTGTCGTCGTCTCCATCGTCATTCATGAGCTTGTCGTCCGCGATATCGGCATTATTCAGCCGCTCACGCAATTCCTTGCCCGTCTTGAAGAAGGGCACGGATTTTTCCTCGACATGCACGGGCTCGCCGGTGCGGGGATTGCGGCCCGTCCGCGCGGGCCGATTCTTCACGGAAAAGGCGCCAAAGCCGCGCAACTCCACCCGGTCTCCGCGCGCGAGCGCCGCGCTGATCTCATCGAAGATCGTACTGACGATGCGCTCGACGTCACGCTGGTAAAGATGCGGATTGGCTTGGGCGAGGCGGGCGACGAGCTCCGATTTGATCATGTTCTTGCGTCCCCCGGCGTCTTCTCGATCGGCTCCGCGCACCACCGGAAGCGGCGAAAGCTCTTCCCATATCAGAGGGCAGGTTGCCAAAGGCTCGTAAGACCGTCAAGTGTAAGTCGTTTTGTCTGCAGTGTTTTTCCGCTCAGGCCTTCGATGGTCGTGAGGGCGGCCTCTCCAAGCGCCTGCCCCGCGAAACCGGCCATGCCAAGCTCGGGATAGACGGGTTCCCAGTCTTTCACCGGCAGGTCCCGCTGAATGCCATGCTCGCTCTCCAGCCAGGCAAGGGCTTCTTCCTCGCCCCCCACCTGATCGATAAGGCCGTTCTCGATCGCTTGCCAGCCGGTATAGACGCGCCCGTCGCCCAGCTCCCTGGTTCTGGTCTCGTCCATACCTCGGCGTTCGGAGACGAGGCGGAGGAACCAGGCATAGGACGTGTCGAGCATGGCCTGCGTTGCCCTGATGGCCTCGGGACTCGTCTTGTGGAAGGGATTCGGCTCCGCCTTGAGCGGCGCGGATTTCACTTCCTTCATTTCGACACCGATGCTGTCGAGCAGTTCCTCGATCTGGGTCCACTGGAAGAGGACGCCGATGGAGCCTGTGATCGTGTTGCCGCGCGCCACGATATGATCGGCGGAAATTGCGGCGATATAGCCGCCCGACGCAGCGACGGTGCCCAGAACTGCTACCACGGGCTTTTCTTCCGCTACCTGGCGAACCGAGGCGAAGAGAGCTTCTGCGCCGGTCGTCGTGCCTCCCGGGCTGTCGATGGAAAGAATGACCGCCTTCACATGGTCGTCCTTGGCGATCTTCTCGAGCATTTCCTGTTGCGCCCGGTCGTCGACGATGATGCCGGTAACCGAGACCCGCGCGATCTGCGCACCGGGCAGCAGGGAGCCATCTTCTGCGACAAGGACGATCAAGGCGGCGAGGACGGCGACAATGGCGCCGGCCCGCCAAAGAAACAGGCGGCGCTTGAGGCGCCGCCTGTCCGCTAGCGTATCTGCATCGAGAGACAAGAGGCTCTCCTTCGGCTGGAGCGAACAGGTGCCCGGAGCTTAGAGGGCGTTCCTGCGAGCGTAAACGGCTTTGAGCCGTTCCGGGGCCGGGATCGAGGCCTCAATGGCACCGGCGGGAAGGCGCTGCCCTCCCGCCGGCCTGTCATCACTTGTCTTCGGTGTTGGCCTTGTTGAGGGCCGCACCGAGGATGTCGCCGAGCGACGCGCCGGAGTCCGACGAGCCGTACTGCGCCACCGCTTCCTTTTCTTCGGCAATTTCCAGCGCCTTGATCGAGAGCTGGATCTTGCGGGCCGTGCGGTCGAACTGCGTCACGCGCGCATCGACCTTGTCGCCGACGGCGAAGCGCTCGGGGCGCTGGTCGCCGCGGTCGCGCGCGAGTTCAGCGCGGCGGATGAAGGCCGGCATATTGTCTTCTCCGACCGTCACCTCGATGCCGTTCTCGGTCACGCCCGTCACCGTGCAGGTGACGACCGCGCCCTTGCGGATGTTGTCGCCGAGCGATTCCATCGGATCGCCGCCGAGCTGCTTGATGCCGAGCGAGATGCGCTCTTTCTCGGTGTCGACGTCGAGCACCACCGCCTTCACGACCTGACCCTTCTGGTAGTCGGCCATGGCTTCTTCGCCGGACCGGTTCCAGTCGAGATCGGACATGTGCACCATGCCGTCCACATCGGCGTCGAGGCCGATGAAGAGACCGAACTCGGTGATGTTCTTGATCTCGCCCTCGACGACTGTGCCGGGCGGGAAGCGTTCGGCGAAGGTGGTCCAGGGGTTGTCCATGCAGTGCTTCAGGCCGAGCGAAATACGGCGCTTCACCGGATCGACTTCCAGCACCATCACTTCCACTTCCTGCGAGGTGGAAACGATCTTGCCCGGATGCACGTTCTTCTTCGTCCAGCTCATTTCGGAAACATGGACGAGGCCTTCGACGCCCGGCTCGAGTTCAACGAACGCGCCGTAATCGGTGATGTTCGTGACGCGGCCCTTGAAGCGCGCGTTGAGCGGATACTTCGCCTCGACGCCTTCCCAGGGATCGGCTTCGAGCTGCTTCATGCCGAGCGAGATGCGCTGCGTCTCGTGGTTCACTTTGATGACCTGAACCTTGACGGTCTGGCCGATCGAGAGAACTTCGGTCGGATGGTTCACGCGGCGCCACGCGATGTCCGTGACGTGGAGCAGGCCGTCCACACCGCCGAGGTCGACGAACGCGCCGTAATCGGTGATGTTCTTGACGACGCCCTCGAGCACCTGGCCTTCCTTGAGGTTCTCGACGAGTTCCTGGCGCTGTTCGGCGCGGGTCTCTTCGAGGACGGCGCGGCGCGACACGACGATGTTGCCGCGGCGCTTGTCCATCTTCAGGATCTGGAAGGGCTGGGGAATATTCATGAGCGGGGTGACGTCGCGCACGGGGCGAATGTCGACCTGGCTGCCCGGAAGGAACGCAACGGCGCCGTCGAGGTCGACCGTGAAGCCGCCCTTCACGCGGCCGAAGATCTGGCCGTCGACGCGTTCCTGCTTTTCGAATGCCTCTTCGAGGCGAATCCAGCTTTCTTCGCGCTTGGCCTTTTCGCGGCTCAGCACGGCTTCGCCCATCGCGTTCTCGATACGCTCGAGATAGACCTCGACAGTGTCACCCACGCTGAGCGCGGCCGGCTTGCCGGGGGCACCGAATTCCTTGAGCGGCACACGGCCTTCTGTCTTGAGGCCGACGTCGATGATGGCGAGATCGTTTTCGATGCCGACAACGGTTCCCTTGATCACGGAACCTTCCTGCATGTCGCTGTCCATGAAGGACTGTTCGAGCAGGGCGGCGAAATCTTCGCGGCTCGGATTGAGCGCGCTGTCTGTGTTAGCCAATGGTGAAGTCTCCTGACGGTGCTTTTATTCCGGCCGACGGTTGGGTCCGGCGGTCTTCCCCCGAAATCGTGGTATGTCCGGGAGCATGTGGATTTGGGCAGTGTCGGTTAGAGGTTGCACAAGTATCGGCGCCACCTCCGCGATCGCATCCATCCAATGGCAAAAAGCGCGTCCGCTCGATGAGCGAAAACGCACTTAACTCATTGCTTTGTCTATGATCGCGACGGCCGCGTCGAACGCCGCCTCTATACTCAAATCGGAGGTATCGAGCAAGTATGCGTCGGCTGCCGGCTTCATCGGGCTCGCGACTCTTTCGGCATCTCGCCGGTCTCTTTCCCTCACGTCCTCTAGAATTTGTGCTTCGTTGACCTTCGACCCCGAATTATTGAGTTCCAGCCAGCGCCTGTGAGCCCGAATCTCCGGGCTCGCGGTCACGAAAATCTTCACCCGGGCGTCCGGACACACCACCGTTCCGATATCCCGCCCGTCCAGAACCGCACCCTCCTCGCCGCCCGGGGGGTTCGCTGCGAAATTTCGCTGAAAATCGAGGATAGCTGCGCGAATGGCAGGCTTTGCCGCGACGACGGAAGCTGCCTCGCCGGCTTCCCGGGTCCGGATCGTCTTCTCGTCAATATGGGAAATATCGAGGTTTTCCGCTGCGGCGAGCGCCGCCGCGTCGTCATTCGGGTCCTGGCCAGCTGCGAGGACGGCCTGACCGACGGCGCGATAGAGCGAGCCCGTGTCCAGATAGGCATAGCCATAATGCTGCGCGAGCTTCCTCGCGAGCGTTCCTTTGCCCGAGGCGGCGGGGCCGTCGATCGCAATGACGGTGGTGCCGCTCATCCCGCTCTCACTGCGCCTGCTTGGCGAAACTGGCTCCGAGGCCACTCATGAGCCTGACGAAATCCGGGAAGCTCGTCGCGATCATCGCCGCATCATCCACGGTCACGGGCTTTTGCGCCGCGAGGCCCATCACCAGGAAAGACATGGCGATGCGGTGATCCATATGGGTGGCGACATGGCCGCCGCCGGAAACCTCGCCTGCACGGCCCTCCACCGTCATGCTGTCTTCGGTTTCGTGAACCTTGATGCCGTTTGCGCGCAGGCCCGAAGCCGTCGCCGCGATGCGGTCGCTTTCCTTCACGCGAAGCTCGTGAATGCCGCTCATGCGTGTCGCGCCTTCCGCAAAGGCGGCGGCAATGGCGAGGACGGGATATTCGTCGATCATCGAAGCCGCACGTTCCGGCGGCACGTCGATCCCCTTGAGGCTGCTCGAGCGCACGCGAAGATCGGCTACGGGTTCGCCGCCTTCCTCGCGCTGGTTCATGACTTCTATGTCGCCGCCCATTTCCATGAGCGTCGTGTAGAGCCCGGCCCGGTGCGGATTGAGCGTGATGCCTTCTACAACCACCTCGGATCCGGGGGTAAGAAGTGCCGCTACCACCGGAAAGGCCGCGGACGAGGGATCGCCCGGCACTGCGATCGGACAGGGTGTGAGTTCCGGTTCGCCGGTCAGGCTGATGGCGAGAGCGCCATCCTTTCCGGTTTCAAGGGCGATATGGGCGCCGAAAGCCTTGAGCATACGCTCGGTGTGGTCTCGCGTGGGCGTAGCCTCGATCACGGTGGTAATGCCGGGCGTATTGAGCCCTGCCAGGAGGATGGCTGACTTCACCTGCGCCGAGGCAACCGGCGAACGGTAGGTAATGGGCATCGGCTGCCGCGCACCCGTAAGCGTGAGTGGCATCCTGCCGCCTTCGCGGGCATGAAAATGAGCGCCCATCTCGGTGAGCGGGTTGATGACCCGGCCCATGGGACGCCGCGACAGTGAGGCGTCGCCGATAAAGGTAGCGGTGATCGGGTGGCCTGCGACAAGTCCCATGACGAGGCGGGCGCCCGTGCCGGAATTGCCGAAATCGAGCGGCTCGGCCGGTTCGCTGAGGCCGCCGACGCCTACGCCGAAGACTGACCAGGTGCCGTCCTCATGCCGCGTCACGCGCGCGCCGAGGCGGCGCATGGTCTCGGCGGTCGCCAGAACGTCTTCTCCCTCGAGCAGCCCGCTGATCCGGGTTTCGCCTACGGCAAGCGCCCCGAAAATCAGCGCACGATGCGAAATCGACTTGTCGCCGGGGACGCTAATCCGACCGGCGAGCCCATGCGACGGCTCCGCGGTGAGGCTGGCGGCAGGTGAGGAAGGAGATGTGGCCAATTGAGGTTCGTCCGGCGATGCATGAAGGAAAGAGGGATTGGCTCCCGGCGGCGGCGAAGGGAGCCTTTTCTATGCCCCGCCACGAGGCGCGAATAGGTTTTGACAGGAGCAATTTAACGTGGCAATGGGAAATTCCTTCTGAACGTGTTGCCGCGCGCCTGCTGGCGTGAGGCCCTGACGCAAACTGGTGCGGGGGAGAGTAAAGCTTGTCGAAACCGGAGTTGGGAACGAAGCGCGATTGCCCGAGCTGCGGCGCAAAGTTTTACGACCTGAACAAGAACCCGGTCGTGTGCCCGAAATGCAAGCACGAATACGTTCCGGATACAGGGACGAAGGCAAAGCGCGCCAAGCCGGCTGAAAAGCCGAAAGAAAAGCCCGCGAAGCGTGTCGTGGCGGAGGATGACGAGGGTAATGTCTCGCTCGACGCGATGCGGGATGACGAATTCGCCTCCGATGTCGAGGATGACGATATCGATATCGATGATGTCGATGTCGACGTCGACGATGACGGCGATAATGACGCCTTCCTCGAGGATGACGAAGACGGGGACGATGATGTCACGGGCATCGTTCGTGGCGGCAAGAACAGCGACGACGACTGACGCAAGTCGTCGCCGGGCCGCGAACGAACGGGCCGGATCGAAAAGGTCGGGCGGCACCCCAACTTTCGCTTGATTGAGCGCGGGAGCCGCCCTAAGTTCCGCCACCGTTGGCGCGGGGCCCAAGCCGCGCCTGTCAAGGATGGGGCCATAGCTCAGTTGGGAGAGCGCTTGCATGGCATGCAAGAGGTCGTCGGTTCGATTCCGTCTGGCTCCACCAATCCTCTCCTAGCAAATCCACGACCGCCAGGGCGTCTCCGGAATCTACCCGCGTTCACGGGGACTTGCGGCGCATTTCTGCATCACAGGCGCACACAGAGACGCTGACAGTTGCGGAATTCAGCGCAGTTCCGGGGCCGTTTCTCCGGGCGGGCGCAAACTGGTCCGCTTCCGGCGTTTCCGATGCACAATGATGCAGCGTGATGCTGCGCTGCATCGGCGATGTTTATCCCGATTGTTCGGGAACGACGACGCCCGCGCTCTCGCGCGGGCGTGACTGTTTGAGGTGGGTGTAGTCAGTCGAAGCGTAGGAGGCTCCGCTGCTCGTTCCAGTCTGCCGGGAGTTTGGGCATGCGAACGAGTTGTTCTGCGGTGAGGCCTTTAGGTTCGAGCCCGGCAAGGATTGCTTTCGTTATGTCAGGGGCCAGGAAGGCAAGGCGCATGCTGCGCGCGACGAGACGTTCGTCGATTGCATCGCGTGTCGCGATCTCCTTGTAGCTGAGGCCAGACTTGAGATCGCCGAACCAGGCATGGGCGCGGGCAATGGTTCTGAGAAGTGAGGGATCCGGCCGCGGCGTGTCGCCAGCTTCGTGCTGCCCGAGGATGAGCTTCCGGCCGTTGCCGCAGCGCTTGAGCTGGAATGTCCGTTTGATGAGATGAGGCGTCGTTGTCCCGTCTTCGATTTGTGTGGAAGCAGGGATGTTGGTGAGGAGACCCTGGAGGCCGAGCCGGTTGAGCGCAATCGAGATCTGCTTATCGCCGACCGTCACCTTGTCGATCATCTGAAGGACAATGTCCCGGCGCGGGCGGAGTTTGAGCTCGGCAGAGGTCAACTGAGCCTTCGCGCCGACCACGTCCATTTGCGCCGGATCATCCGTGCCGATCATCTGGCAAAGCTCTGCCTGTCGCCCAAGCAGGTTGACTAGTTCGTTCGCAACCAGACTGTCGATCTCATGGACCGGCAAGGTGCCGGAGGGATGGACGTAGTAGTGGTGATTACAGCCCTTCTTGCGCCCCTGGCGGGGCCGATAGGCTGCGCCATCTTCATGGAAGAGCAGGCCGGCAAGGAGCGAGGGGGATTTGGCATTCGTTTTAGTCCGGCTCTCATGGCGGTTGCGGGCAAGGAGATTCTGGACCGCCTCCCAGGTCCCGGCATCGATGATCGCTTCATGCTGGCCATCATGGACTTTGTCCTTGTGGCGGATGCGGCCGATATAGACGGGGTTCTGGAGCAGCGCATAAAGCGCACCGCGGGTGAAGGTTGAGCCTCCTCTTGCGTTACCCTTCTGGGTAACCCAGCACTTGGAGCGGATGCCCCGTGACTCGAGGTCCTTCATGAGGCGGTGAACCGAGCAGAGTTCGAGATAGCGCTGGAAGATCAGGCGCACCCGCTCCGCCTCGCTCTGATTGATAATGAGCTTGCGATTGTCGATGTCATAGCCGAGCGGAGGCAGCCCGCCCATCCACATGCCCTTCTCCTTGGAGGCTCGGAACTTGTCCCTTATGCGCTCGGCCGTCACCTCGCGCTCAAACTGGGCAAAGGAGAGGAGTACATTGAGGGTGAGCCGCCCCATCGAGTTCGTAGTGTTGAAGGCCTGGGTCACCGACACGAATGAGACCCTCTGCCGGTCGAAGAGATCGACGAGCTTGGCGAAGTCGGCAAGCGACCTTGTCAGCCGGTCGACCTTGTAGACCACCACAATATCGATGAGGCCCTTCTCGATATCGGCCATGAGGGCACGGAGCGCAGGCCTCCCAAGGCTCCCACCCGAGAAGCCGCCATCATCATATCGGGCGTCGAGCGCCTCCCAGCCCTCATGGGTCTGGCTCATTATGTATGCCGCACAGGATTCCCTCTGGGCCTCCAGCGAGTTGAAGTCCTGATCGAGGCCCTCATCGGTCGACTTGCGCGTATAGATGGCGCAGCGGAGCTTGCGGTTGCTCATCACGCGGCCTCCCTTTGTGTCTCACGCAAACCGAAGAACTTCGGTCCGTTCCAGCGCGCGCCTGTGATCTCGCGGGCGATCTCGGAGAGGCTTCCCCATACCTTTTGGTCGTAGAGGAAGCCCTTCTCGAGAACCTGCACCTGGAAGGTCCGGCCGTTCCACTCGCGGACCAGCGCGACGCCCGGCTTGAGGCCCGGGCGGCGAGGGGTGATACCGGGCGTCCTCCCGCTCTGGAAGTCTGCGACGAGGTCGGCGATCCGCTCGCGGGTTGCGCGGTCGAGGCCGCCGAACTTCTTGCTTTGGATATGCCAGCTAATCCCAAGTTCCAGCAGGTCACGGCTAGCGCGGGCCGGAGGCGGGTTGCCGAAGGCCTTTAACCACCACCAATCCTCTTCTAGCAAACCGACGACCGCCAGGGCGTCTCCGGAAAGTCTCCGCACTTACGGGGGCTTGCAGCGCTGTTCTGCATCGCGAGCGCGCACAGAGACGCTGATAGTTGCGGGATTGGGCTCCATCTTAGAGCCGTTTCTCCGGGCGGGTGCAAACTGGTCCGCTTCAGGCATTTCCGATGCGCAATGATGCAGCCTGATGCGGCGATGCATCAGCGTTGTTTGCCACAATTGTTCGGGAACGACGACGCCCGCGCTCTCGCGCGGGCGTGACTGTTTGGGGCGGCTTGTAGTCAGTCGAACCCGAATAGGCTCCGCTGTTCGTTCCAGCTTGCAGGGAGCTTTGGGATGCGAACGAGCCGTTCCGCAGTGAGGCCTCTCGGTTCGCGTCCGGCAAGGATCGCTTTGGTGATGTCGGGTGCAAGGAAGGCGAGGCGAACGGTACGGGCGACCAGTCTCTCGTCGATCGCATCGCGGGTAGCGATCTCCTTGTAGTTCAGCCCTGACTTCAGATCATCGAACCAGGTATGAGCGCGGGCCACAGTTCGCAGGAGTGAAAGATCCGGCTGAGTGCTGTCTCTATCCTTATTCTGACCAATGATGAGCTTCCTGCCGTGGCCACATCGCTTGAGCTGGAATGCTCGCGTGATGAGATATGACGCCTGCGTCGTGCCCGGGGCATCGCTCGGCATGGGGGATTGGGCGTTGGTGAGGAGGTTCCGCAGTCCGGATCGGTTGATCGTGATCGAGAGTTGCGTCTCTCCGATCGTCACCTTGTCGACCATCTGAAGGACGAGATCTCTGCGCGGGTGGAGTGCGATCTCGGCAGAGGTCAATGCAGCTTTCACGCCGATCAAGTCCATCTGAGCCGGGTCATCTGTACCGACGATCTGGCAAAGCTCCGACTGTCGCCCGAGAAGGCCGATCAGTTCTTCGGTAACGAAACTGTCGATCTCATGGGCTGGCAGGGTACCAGAGGGGTGCAAATAGTAGTGAATATGCGCGCCCTTCTTGTGCGCCTGGCGCGGCCGATAGGGCGCGCCGTCCCCATGGACTAAGAGCCCAGCCAGGAGAGAGGGGGCCTTGGCATTCGTCTTCGTTCGGCTCTCATGTCTGTTGCGAGCAAGGAGGTCCTGAGCTGCCTCCCAAGTCGCATGATCGATGATTGCCTCATGCTGGCCGTCATGGACTTTGTCCTTGTGCCGTATCTGGCCGACATAGACCGGGTTCTGCAGAAGCGCATAAAGCGCACCGCGGGTGAAGTGAGTGCCGCCTTTGAGGTTCCCCTTCTGAGTTACCCAGCGCTTGGAGCGGATACCACGAGACTCGAGGTCCTTCATGAGACGGAGGACTGAGCCGAGTTCGAGATAGCGTTGGAAGATGAGGCGAACGCGCTCGCCCTCGCTCTGATTGATGACGAGCTTTCGGTGGTCGATGTCATAGCCGAGCGGTGGCTGCCCTCCCATCCACATACCCTTCTCCTTCGAGGCCCTGAACTTGTCCCGGATGCGCTCCGCCGTCACCTCGCGCTCGAACTGCGCAAAGGAGAGGAGCACATTGAGGGTGAGCCGCCCCATGGAGTTGGTGGTGTTGAAGGCTTGGGTCACCGACACAAAAGAGACCTTCTGCCGATCGAATAGCTCGACGAGCTTGGCGAAGTCGGCGAGCGATCTTGTGAGCCGGTCGACCTTGTAGACCACCACGATGTCTATGAGGCCCTTCTCGATATCGGCCATGAGGGCTCTGAGCGCGGGCCGCTCAAGGCTCCCACCGGAGAAGCCGCCATCATCATATCGGGTGTCGAGCGCTTCCCAGCCTTCATGTGTCTGACTCATGACGTAGGCTGCGCAGGACTCTCGTTGCGCCTCCAGCGAGTTGAAGTCTTGGTCGAGACCCTCGTCGGTCGACTTGCGGGTGTAGATGGCGCAGCGGAGTTTGCGGTTACTCATCACGCAGCCTCCTTTTGTGTCTGGCGGAGGCCGAAGAACTTCGGTCCGTTCCAGCGCGCGCCAGTGATCTCGCGGGCAACCTCGGAGAGGCTGCCCCAGACTTTGTGATCATAGAGGTAGCCTTTCTCGAGAACCTGGACCTGATAGGTCCGACCGTTCCACTCCCGGACCAGCGTGACGCCCGGGTTGAGGCCGGGGCGATGCGGGATGGATCCGGGCTTCCTCCCGTCCCGCAGGTCAGCGACAAGTTCGGCGATCTGCTCTCTCGTCGCGCGGTCGAACCCGCCGAGACCTTTGCTCTGGATATGCCAGCCAAGGCCAAGTTCCAGCAGGTCGCGGCTCGCGCGGCGCGAAGGAGGGGTGCCGAAGGCCTTCTGCCATCTCTGGCGAAGCTCCTTCATGGGTAGTTCGCTGAAGTCGAGGTCTCTATCACTCACCGGAGACCTCCCGCCTTCGGTAGACGATAGACAAGACCGCGCGCTGGGTCCGGCGTCGTGCTTACGTCAAGACGGTGACGCTTGCGCAGCTGCCCACTGATTGCTCCTCGTACGGAATGTGCCTGCCAGCCCGTGGCTTCGGTAAGGTCGTCGATGGTTGCTCCTTTGGTGCGTTGCAACAATCGGATGATCTGGCCGAGCTTGCCGCCCGCGGGGGCTAACGCCTTCGCGGCTGACGTTCTGGGTGGTTTCTGCTGGCTTGCCATGAATCGGGGCTCCTTTCTAAATAGGCGCGTGCTAGTCAGGCGCCCTCACCCCGAAAAGCCCCGGACTAAAGTCAAGTCGAGGCCTGCGCCTTGCGGCGCATGCACATGGATGCTTCCTTTGCGGCGGAAGTCCAGTCGATATAGAAACCACGATGGATCAACTCACTAGCTTATTGTCGGGTGTACAAAGGGTCGGTTTGCAAAAGAACGGTCACAATGCCGGACGAAACATCCAGCAGTACCGGGCGCTCTAATTGATCGTTTTTTTTGCGCGCCCGGGGATGCGCTTTAAGCCAGAACAATCTGCATATCCGGTTGAGAAGCGGGCAGTGAACAACTCATGGAGAGCTTGCGGCGACGCCTGAGGAGGAGAGGTGGAATGAAGCTTTATGTCCTAATGCTAGGCATCACTTGTCCGGTTGTAGCTGCGATTGATGTTGCGGTGGCGGAAAGTCTGACGGGTGTCGCAAGCGTGGTCGACGGCGACACAATTGATATCCACGGTACTCGTATTCGGCTTCATGGCATAGATGCACCAGAGAGCAGTCAGGTTTGCCAGGAGGAGAACGGCGAGCCCTGGCGCTGCGGACAGGTCTCGGCCAACTTCCTCGCCGATATGATCGGTCGTCGGAGTGTTTCCTGCGAGAGTAGCGAGACCGATAGGTACGGCCGAGCGATCGCGGTGTGCTTCGCTGGCGGTATCAGCCTCAACGAGTCAATGGTCGTGAATGGCAATGCGGTTGCCTACCGTCTTTACTCCACCGATTACGTCAGTGCAGAGGAAGAAGCGAAACGAGAGAAGCGCGGTATGTGGTCCGGCTCGTTCGTGATGCCTTGGGACTATCGACGCGGAAGACGCCTCGGCGACGGGGCGTCAGAGGGAAGCGCTCCGAATGAATGCGTCGTCAAAGGTAATATCGGAAGGTCTGGAAACTTTACTTACCACATGCCTGGCGATCAATATTATGAGGCAACCCGCATAGATCCCTCTAGGGGTGAGCGCTGGTTTTGTTCGGCATTCGATGCCGAGGCGGCCGGCTGGTACCGAGCACCGCGCTGAGGCCTGTGTCGCGCCCAAAGGCAGGGTATTTGCCACTTATTCCAATGTGAGTTCTTTGGTATAAGTCTCTCGACTTCATGGGGGGTAGTCGATGAGCAAGACCGTCGCTCAATTATTCAAAAGCGACTTCCTATCTTCGCCGGACGAGTTTCTGTCTCTGCGTATCGATAATCTTGCAGAGAAAATGGATCTCGAAAAGCGAGGCCGCGAGAACGGGCAGGCGGATCAGCCGGAGCAGGACCACACTGCTCTCGACTCCGTAGAAGGCGAGATCGTCACGCGAATGCGGGATGAGGCCGCTCGGGCACATAGCAGGACAATAGATCAACTCGCCGTATTTGAGGAGCGGCTGGCATCGGTCGATCCGTCGGGTGCGGCAGCCAACATGGATTCTCTCGGCACCCAAGCGGAAGCCAACTTCAGGGCTCGTCTTGTCGAATGGAAGGGACGACTAACAGACGCTCGCCGCGACCTCACGGATGCAGAAACGGCTCTCGTGGAGTTCAAGGAAGCCAATGAGCTAAGACGTCCGCCACAACCGAAGAAGCCGAAACATTGGCTGCTCGCAGGCCTGGCTGTCATGGCTCTTGTCGAGGTGGTTCCGAGTGCTTTCATGATAGCGCCGGGCGACGAAGGCGGACTGCTGGGCGGTTTCGCGAGCGCCGTCATCTTCACCCTTCTCAGCATGACGCTCGGATTTCTAACCGGACTGCTCAGCCTGCCATACACGGGTCACAGGAAAGTTGCGCTTCGTGTTGTTGGATGGATGGTCTCGGCCGCTCTGATTTGTCTCGTGCTTGGCATAAATCTCTCGCTCGCGCATTTCCGCGCAGCCGTCATCGCCGGCGCAACATCGATCGAGGCAGCCGCACAGACACTGCCCTCGCTGATATCCGATCCCTTCAATCTCGGCGACATCAATTCAGTGCTGATGGCAGGTCTCGGCATGCTCTTCGCCTTCGGAGCGCTGCTGGAGGGCCGCGCCTGGAGAGACCCCTATCCTGGATATGAGACTGCGGCTGAGGCACGACGCCGTGCAGCGAAGAACTTTCACCGCATGATCGAAGACAGCTTGGCGGATCTGAAGGATCTGGAGGAAGAGTTCATCGAGAAGGTGAACAACGAACGCTCCTCGCTTCGCGATCGCCGGCAACAGGTACCACGCATACTGGAGGGACGGAAACGCCTGGTGCAGCGCTATGCAAGTTTCCGCGCCCATGTTCAGGAGACGGGCCGTGCGCTTCTTGCCATCTACAGGGAGGCGAACCGGAAAGTACGCAAGACACCACCGCCCGCGCATTTCTCGGATAGCTGGATCCTTGATGGTTTCGAGGTGCCTGCGCTCGATGACTCGTCCTACAGCTTTCCTGACGAAGATTTCAGGGCAGCGGACGAGGCGCTCAGAGCGGCCACGCAGAAGCTCCAGGACGCTTACAGCGAGGGTATCGCTTGGATTGAAAAGCGTGCTGTCGAGGCGGGGAGTGCAGAATGAGCCGTTCGCAAAGGCGGCGGCAACGCTCGCGCCGTTCCAAATACGATGATGGGTATAGCGGGTTTGTATCGAAGCTTGTCGCGGGAATTGTTGTCGCCGCCGTTCTTCTCACTTTAGGCGGCATCTTGTTGCTGTCCCGTGAACAGAAGGCCGAACAAGCAGGGCTCAATTCTGAGACCTTCTGTCCGAAGGAAGGGCCAACCGCTATTCATGCTGTGCTCATCGACCGGACGGATGGCCTCGGGCCTATACAGGCCGAGGCGCTCCATCGCCGTATCGTCATGTGGGCGAAACAAGTGCCGAAGCAAGGGCTCTTTGAGATTTATGAAGTGAGCGGGGACGGCATTCTTTTGAAACCGGTAGTGGCGCTGTGCAACCCCGGTGATGGCTCGGATCTGTCGATGTTGACCGCAAATCCGGAAATGGCGAAGAAGCGATATAAGAAAAATTTCGAAGATCCCGTGCGTGAAATGCTCGCCCGAATGCGCACCGACACGGAGGCAGACCGTTCACCCATTTTTGAGGCCGTCCAGTCAATCGCGGTCACGAACTTCGGTCCGGATACTTCTGCGCATGAGCGCAAACTCATTATCGTCAGTGACTTTCTCCAATACGTTCCGGAGTTCAGCCTTTATCGAGGAATACCCGAGTATGAGACGTTCCGCCGGAGTGCCTACGGTGTCTCCAGAATGGCGGACCTCTCTGGTGTCGGGATTGAGCTTCACCTTCTTCATCGGAAATCGGAACGAAGCAGGCAATCTGTGGATCTCGTCGAGTTTTGGATGAGATGGCTCGAGGACCAGGGTGCCGTCATCGATCACTATTCACCGCTGCCAGGGTAACGCATGACCTCTTTCGACTCCCGACTCCGCGACTGGCTCACTCCGACCCAATACGTCTGGTTCGCGCGCGTACCGTTCTTGCTCGCCGCACTTGGTGGCGGCGGTATCCTAATCGCGATGAAGGTTTTTGGAGTGCCGCAACTATGGGTAACCATTGCTGCAGTCGCCATCATTGTGGGCTATCTGGCGGCTGTCGTTGGCGTTCCCCAACTACGGCTACGCGATGATGTTGCGGGAGATAACTGCTATTACCTCGGGTTTCTTTTTACGCTGGCAAGTCTCTCCTTCGCGCTCTACGAATTTGCCGAAAAGCCGGATGTTGCCGTCATCATTTCCAACTTCGGACTTGCTCTTGGTTCGACCATCGCCGGTGTTCTGCTGCGCGTTACGATCAATCAGGTGCGAAAAGACGTCCTCGAAACGGAGGAGGATGCGCGGATGGAACTCGCGCAGGCGGTCATGCGCTTGCGCGCGAAGATAGACGACACAGTTCTTGCATTGGACGGGTTCTTCCACATCGCGCGCCAGACCATCGAGGAGCAGATAAATGCATCGGCAAATCACGCTGCAAGCGCCCTCGACCAAGCAGTAGAGAAGGTCGGAAGCTCCACCGATCGCGTATTGGGGCGTATCGATGAGGCGTTCGGACAATTCTCGAGCCATTCCGCGCAGCTAAACGAAGCCTCAGCTCAAACGGTAAAAGGCCTTGGCAGCTTGGTGAAGAAGATCGACAAGATCGAAGCGCCGCCTGATCTTGTGAGTCGCCGTTTCGAACCGGCCATGGAAAAGGCGGCCCAGGCTATCGAGCAGATGGACGGGCTCCTACGCAAAGAGGAGGAAATTCGGTCCAAGGCGGCGGACAGGAGTCTCGCAACCACCGAAAGGATCGAGCAGGTCATAGAGAAAATTGCGACGGTAACGAATATGTTAGCCGATACCGCCATGCGCATGGAGGGGGCGACGAAGGCAGCGGAAAGCGCAGCTCATAACACGACGAAGGCGCTCGAGCAGACGGGCGACATGATCGACGGGCAGCTTCGCGGAGCCGCTGAGGCCAAAGAGAGTATCCGCAATCTGGTTGAGGAACTCCTAGCCCAGCAGAGAGCCTTGGTGGGCGCTCTGGACAAGTCGCTCTCGGAGGTTACGGGCACTCTCAAGGCACATAACGAAGAATTCGCGAAGGAGCTTGAGCGCTCGCGGCGCATGGTCGCCCAAACGGGAGCCGCGTTGAGCGAACTTGCGGACTCGGTGGTCGAACGAATCGGATGAGCGTCACACCTTCCAGGGATGACCGTCATTTCAGGCGAGGTGTCGTCCTCGGTCTAACGATGGCCGAAATTCTGCTGCTGCTCACCTTTCTTCTCATGCTTTTGCTCGCCTCGCAGATCACCAAAGAGCGTGAAGCAAAAGAGGAGGCTGAGATTCGTGCCGCCAACGCCGCAGAAGAACTCGAACAACTTCGTCCTGTCGCTGAACTTATTCAGCGCATGGGTGCCGGCGCGCTGGACATAACAAAAGAATATGTGCGCGCGGAGAAAGATCTGGCAATGGCGAACAAGCGCCTTGAGGACGCCGAAGCCGCACTCGCGCTAGTCGAGGAGGCGCGCGAACAGCACGATCCGGAAACGCCCGTATCGGAAGTCATTGAGAGTTTTCGCAAGGACGCGCTTCTTGGCCGCGCGGTCGAGCAGTCGGGAGGCTCCGCAGAAAAGCTTCTTGAATCGGCCGCGGTGTGCAGGACCGAGCTGTCTAGCTGTCAGGGACAAGCAGCCTATCTCAACCGGCGTCTGAACGAGCAAATAGGCGGATTCGGCCTGCCGCCATGCTGGGCGGACGAGAACGGCCGCATCCAGTATATTTTCGATGCTGTTCTGACTGACGGAGGTATCGTTCTGAAGGACAACAAAGTGCCAGGTCGAGAAGAAGACCAAGCGGCTCTTCCACTCAGCAGTATGACGTATGGCGAAGGCATGGAGCATGAACGTTTCGCGTCAGCATCTCAGCCTCTGCTAAAATGGAGCGACGAACACGAATGCCGCTTTTACGTGCGCTTGTATGATGGATTCGATACTGGCGGCCGCGAGCGGTACAAGAACTTGCGCCGAACGGTGGAGGGGTACTTTTACATTTTGGACGCGAGGTAGCGATATGTCCCCCGACGAAGCGGAAGCAGCGTTGGCGCGGTCGCTGGCACGCCTGAAGGAAGTGGCGTGCCGCAAAATGGCGTCTTCAGTAGCCCCAGACACAGCGGCCGTGAATGAAGCGCCTGAGCCCTGGATAACGACGCGTATTCGCGTATGGTTTGGTCCAAAGAGGTCAGGCCAAAGTTTGACTGATACGAGTGTGCCCACCGAGAGGCGTCCAGCTGACTCTTAGCCGCTTCGGGTCAGAATCCGCCTTTGAACCGATGAGTCCGGACGATTCATCTGCTTAGCGCCAGAAGCAGCCGTTGCTCATCTCGGCCGGTCCGCGATTTCCTATCGGCTAAACT
>DLCG01000010.1:0-2243 GCA_002480495.1 Rhodobiaceae bacterium UBA7804
TGGATGGAGCAGGAGCAGGAGCGAGGCATCACGATCACCTCGGCTGCGACGACCTGTTTCTGGAAAGACAAGCGTATCAACATCATCGATACGCCCGGCCACGTCGACTTCACCATCGAGGTGGAGCGTTCGCTCCGCGTGCTCGATGGCGCGGTTACGGTGTTCGACTCGGTTGCCGGTGTCGAGCCGCAGTCCGAAACCGTGTGGCGCCAGGCCGACAAGTACCGCGTCCCGCGCATGTGCTTTGTCAACAAGATGGACCGCATGGGCGCGAATTTCTTCCGCTGCGTCGACATGATCGTCACGCGTCTCGGTGCGAACCCGCTCGTGCTTCAGCTCCCGATCGGCGCGGAATCCGAGTTCGAGGGCCTCATCGACCTCGTCAAGATGCAGGAAATCGTCTGGAAGGACGAGTCGCTCGGTGCTGAGTTCGAGTATCGCGACATTCGCGCGGACCTGAAGGATCAGGCGGACGAGTACCGGTCGAAGCTCGTCGAGACCGCCGTCGAGATGGACGATGCGGCCATGGAAGCCTATCTCGAGGGCAATGAGCCCGACGAGGCGACCCTGAAGAAGCTCATCCGCAAGGGCACGATCTCGCGCAGCTTCGTTCCCGTTCTTTGCGGCAGCGCCTTCAAGAACAAGGGCGTGCAGCCCATGCTCGACGCCGTCGTCGACTTCCTGCCGTCGCCTGTCGATGTCGACAGCGTGCAGGGCATCGATCCGAAGACCGAAGAGCCGGCGACGCGCAAGACCTCGGACGAGGCTCCGCTTTCGGTTCTCGCCTTCAAGATCATGAACGACCCGTTCGTCGGTTCGCTCACCTTCTGCCGCATCTATTCGGGTGTGCTCACGACCGGCGCTGGCGTCCTCAATTCCACGAAGGACAGCAAGGAGCGTATCGGCCGCATGCTTCAGATGCATGCGAACCACCGCGAAGACATCAAGGAAGCCTATGCCGGTGACATCGTCGCCGTGGCTGGCCTCAAGAATGTCACGACGGGTGACACGCTTTGCGATCCGCTGAAGCCGATCATTCTGGAACGCATGGAGTTCCCGGAGCCGGTTATCGAAGTTGCCGTGGAGCCGAAGACGAAGGCCGACCAGGAAAAGATGGGTATCGCGCTCAACCGTCTTGCTCAGGAAGATCCTTCCTTCCGCGTTTCGGTGGACGAGGAGTCCGGCCAGACGGTCATCAAGGGCATGGGCGAACTTCACCTCGACATCATCGTCGACCGCATGCGTCGCGAGTTCAAGGTGGACGCGAATGTGGGCGCCCCGCAGGTTGCCTATCGCGAAACGCTCACCAAGCGTGCCGAGATCGACTACACGCACAAGAAGCAGACGGGTGGTTCGGGTCAGTTCGCTCGCGTGAAGATCATCTTCGAGCCGGGCGAGCCGGGTTCGGGCTTCCAGTTCGAAAGCAAGATCGTCGGCGGTTCGGTGCCGAAGGAATACATCCCAGGCGTTCAGAAGGGTGTCGAGAGCGTGAAGGACAGCGGTCCGCTCGCCGGCTTCCCGATGATCGACTTCAAGGCGACCCTGATCGATGGTGCCTATCACGACGTCGACTCGAGCGTTATGGCGTTCGAAATCGCCTCGCGTGCCGCCTTCCGCGAAGGCGCGCAGCAGGCGGGCGTGAAGCTCCTCGAGCCGATCATGAATGTCGAGGTCGTGACCCCGGAAGAATACATGGGCGACGTTATCGGCGACCTGAACAGCCGCCGCGGACAGATCAGCGGCACGGAGCAGCGCGGTATCGCACAGGTGATCCACGCAATGGTCCCTCTCGCCAATATGTTCGGTTACGTCAACACGCTGCGTTCGATGAGCCAGGGCCGCGCCCAGTACACGATGCAGTTCGATCATTACGAGCAGGTACCCCAGGCGGTGTCGGACGAAGTCCGCGCGAAGCTCGCCTAACCAGTTGAACGAAGTCAGTTCCAGAGGAATGGAGCGCCGAGATGGCCAAAGAGAAGTTTGAGCGGAACAAGCCGCACTGCAACATCGGGACGATTGGACACGTTGACCACGGGAAGACGTCTCTGACGGCCGCGATCACGAAGGTTCTCGCGGAGACGGGCGGTGCGACGTTCTCGGCTTACGACCAGATCGACAAGGCGCCTGAAGAGAAGGCGCGCGGCATCACGATCTCGACGGCGCATGTCGAGTATCAGACGGAGAAGCGTCACTACGCTCACGTCGACTGCCCGGGCCATGCCGACTATGTGAAGAACATGATC
>DLCG01000010.1:2584-29054 GCA_002480495.1 Rhodobiaceae bacterium UBA7804
GATGGACGGCGCGATCCTGGTTGTTTCGGCGGCGGACGGCCCTATGCCGCAGACGCGCGAGCACATCCTGCTCGCCCGCCAGGTCGGCGTTCCGGCTCTCGTGGTGTTCATGAACAAGGTCGACCAGGTCGACGATCCGGAGCTTCTGGAGCTTGTCGAGATGGAAATCCGCGAGCTTCTGTCGTCTTACGATTTCCCGGGCGACGACATTCCGATCATCAAGGGCTCGGCGCTTGCCGCTCTCGAAGACTCGAACAAGGAAATCGGCCACGACGCGATCCTGAAGCTGATGGAAGCGGTGGACGATTACATCCCGCAGCCGGAGCGTCCGGTTGACCAGCCGTTCCTGATGCCGATCGAAGACGTGTTCTCGATCTCGGGCCGCGGCACGGTGGTGACGGGCCGCGTGGAACGCGGCATCGTGAAGGTCGGCGACGAAATCGAGATCGTTGGCATCAAGCCGACGACGAAGACGACCTGCACGGGTGTGGAAATGTTCCGCAAGCTGCTCGACCAGGGGCAGGCGGGCGACAATGTCGGCGTTCTGCTTCGCGGCACGAAGCGCGAGGAAGTGGAGCGCGGCCAGGTTCTGTGCGCGCCGGGTTCGATCACGCCGCATACGGAGTTCGAGGCCGAGGCCTACATCCTGACGAAGGAAGAGGGCGGACGCCACACGCCGTTCTTCACGAACTACCGTCCGCAGTTCTACTTCCGCACGACGGACGTGACGGGTGTCGTGACGCTTCCGGAAGGCACGGAAATGGTGATGCCGGGCGACAACGTGAAGATGAACGTGACGCTGATCGCGCCGATCGCGATGGAAGAGAAGCTGCGCTTCGCCATCCGCGAAGGCGGACGTACCGTCGGCGCCGGCGTCGTCTCGAAAGTGTTGAAGTAATAGAGGTGTTCGGGGCGCGGAGCTTCCGCGCCCCGTCTTCTGAAGTCGCGAAAGCGCAAGGCCGATAGGCTGAGGAACGAAAATGCAAAGGCAGAAAATCCGCATCCGGTTGAAGGGCTTCGATCACCGTGTGCTCGATGTGTCGACCCGCGAGATCGTCAACACGGCGAAGCGCACGGGTGCGCAGGTGCTCGGTCCGATTCCGCTTCCGACACGGCTTGAGAAGTTCACCGTGCTTCGCGGCCCGCACATCGACAAGAAGAGCCGCGAGCAGTTTGAAATTCGGACACACAAGCGTGTGCTCGACATCGTAGACCCCACTCCCCAGACGGTGGACGCGCTTATGAAGCTCGATCTCGCAGCGGGTGTGGATGTCGAGATCAAGCTCTGAGCCTGATCGTCGATCAAAACGAGGAATGGGACCCATGCGTTCCGGAGTGATTGTCAAAAAGGTCGGTATGACCCGTCTCTTCATGGAAGACGGCCGTCATGTCCCGGTCACGGTGCTGAAGCTCGACAACTGTCAGGTCGTCAGCCAGCGCACGGAAGAGAAGAACGGCTACACGGCGGTTCAGCTTGGTGCTGGCCGGGCCAAGGCGAAAAACGTCCCGAATGCGCAGCGTGGCCAGTTCGCGCGCGCGTCAGTGGAGCCGAAGCTCGAGCTCGCGGAGTTCCGCGTGAGCGCGGATAACCTGCTCGATGTGGGCGTGGAGATCACGGCGGACCATTTCGTGGCCGGCCAGTATGTGGATGTCTCCGGCACCTCGATCGGTAAGGGCTTTGCCGGTGTCATGAAGCGCCACAATTTCGGCGGTCTCCGTGCGACGCACGGCGTTTCGATCAGCCACCGCAGCCATGGTTCGACGGGTCAGAACCAGGATCCCGGCAAGGTCTTCAAGGGCAAGAAGATGGCCGGTCACATGGGTGCCTCGCGCGTCACCACCCAGAACCTCGAAGTCGTCCGCACGGATGTCGAGAAGGGTCTGATCATGGTGAAGGGCGCCGTTCCGGGTTCGAAGGGCGGTTGGGTTCTGGTTCGCGATGCCGTGAAGACCGCGCTGCCGGAAGGTGTTCCGGTTCCCGGCGCGTTCCGCCGCAACGGTGAAGCTGCAGCCGCTCCGGCCGAGGAAGCGCCTGTCGAGGCGCCTGCCGAAGAAGCCGAAGCTCCGAAGGAAGGTGCGTGATGAAGATCGACGTTCAAACGCTTGAGGCCAAGAAGGCCGGCACCGTCGATCTGACGGATGAAGTCTTCGCGCTTGAGCCGCGCGCCGACATCCTGCACCGCATGGTTGCCTGGCAGCTTGCCAAGCGTCAGGCCGGCACGCACAAGACGAAGGGCCGCTCCGAGATCGCTCTCACGGGCAAGAAGTTCGTGAAGCAGAAGGGGTCGGGCGGCGCGCGTCACGGCGATCGCAAGGCGCCTCAGTTCCGCGGTGGCGGCAAGGCTTTCGGTCCGGTCGTTCGCAGCCATGCGATCGGTCTGCCGAAGAAGGTACGTGCTCTGGCGCTTCGTCATGCGCTTTCGTCCAAGGCGAAAAGCGACAATCTCATCGTTCTCGACGAAGCGAAGCTCGCCGAGCCGAAGACGAAGGTTGCAAAGGAAGCTTTCGCGAAGCTCGGTCTTACTTCGGTGCTGTTTATCGACGGCGCGGAGCTCGACCAGAACTTCGCCCTGGCGGCTCGCAACCTGCCGAAGGTCGATGTGCTGCCGGTGCAGGGCATCAACGTGTACGACATTCTGCGGCACGAGAAGCTTGTGCTGACCAAAGCCGCACTCGAAAGCCTGGAGGCTCGCTTCAAATGAACGAGCGGTATTACGACATCATCGTGTCGCCGGTGATCACCGAAAAGGCGACGATGGCCTCGGAAGCGAACCAGGTCATCTTCAAGGTGGCGCCGACTGCGACGAAGCCGCAGGTCAAGGAAGCGGTCGAGAAGCTCTTCGAAGTGAAGGTGAAGGCGGTCAACACGCTGAACCGGAAGGGCAAGAACAAGCGGTTCCGTGGTGTCGCGGGACGGCAGAGCGATTTCAAGAAGGCGATCGTTACCCTCGAAGAGGGCCATTCGATCGACGTGACGACTGGACTTTAAGTCCTGGACTTCAAGAGGGGCTTTTAGAGCCTCCAAAGTGAGAAGCCTGGAACGATGGCACTGAAAAAGTACAAACCGACAAGCCCCGCGCAGCGCGGCCTCGTGCTCGTCGACCGCTCCGGCCTTTACAAGGGCAAGCCGGTCAAGAGCCTGACCGAAGGACTGACCAAGTCCGGCGGCCGCAACAACCATGGCCGTGTCACGGTCCGGTTCCGGGGCGGCGGTCACAAGCGCAGCTATCGCATGATCGATTTCAAGCGCTCCAAGGCGGATATGCCCGCCACGGTCGAGCGGCTTGAGTACGATCCGAACCGCACCGCGTTCATCGCTCTCATCAAGTATGAGGACGGGGAGCTTGCCTACATCCTGGCGCCGCAGCGTCTTGCCGCTGGCGACATGGTTGTTTCGGGCAATCGCGTCGACGTGAAGCCGGGCAATGCGATGCCGCTCCAGAACATTCCGGTCGGCACGATCGTTCACAACGTCGAGCTGAAGCCGGGCAAGGGCGGTCAGATTGCCCGTTCAGCGGGCGCCTATGTGCAGCTCGTCGGCCGCGATCAGGGCTACGCGCTTCTCCGTCTTTCGTCGGGCGAGCAGCGCATGGTTCCGGGCACCTGCATGGCGACCATCGGCGCCGTGTCGAACCCCGACCACTCGAACATCACCATTGCGAAGGCCGGCCGTAATCGCTGGCTCGGCAAGCGCCCGCATGTTCGCGGCGTCGTGATGAACCCGGTTGACCATCCGCATGGCGGCGGCGAAGGCCGCACCTCGGGCGGCCGCCATCCGGTCACCCCATGGGGCAAGCCGACGAAGGGCAAGAAGACGCGCCAGAACAAGGCGACCGACAAGTTCATCGTCCGTAGCCGTCACCAGAAGAAGAAGGGCTAAGGGAGCTCGATATGTCACGTTCTCTCAAAAAGGGTCCCTTCGTGGACGGCTACCTTCTGAAGAAGGCGGAAGCGTCGCGCTCGTCGGCCCGCAAGGAAGTTATCAAGACGTGGAGCCGCCGCTCCACGATCCTGCCTCAGTTCGTGGGCCTGACGTTCGGCGTCCACAACGGCAAGAAGCATGTTCCGGTGCTCGTGACCGAAGACATGGTGGGCCACAAGTTCGGCGAGTTCTCGCCGACGCGCACCTACTACGGTCACACCGCCGACAAGAAAGCGAAGAAGGGCTAAGTCATGGGCAAAGCTGCTACGAAGCGTCGCCTGCCCGAGAATGAAGCGCAGGCCGTTGGCCGGATGCTCCGGGTGAGCCCTCAGAAGCTCAATCTCGTCGCGCAGCTCATTCGCGGCAAGAAGGTGGAGACGGCGCTCGCCGATCTGACCTTCTCGCGCAAGCGGATCGCTGGCGATGTGAAGAAGGTTCTGCAGAGCGCCATCGCGAATGCCGAGAACAACCACGACCTCGATGTCGATGATCTCATCGTCTCCGAGGCTTATGTGGGCAAGAACCTGGTCATGAAGCGCTGGCATGCGCGGGCTCGCGGTCGCGTTGGCCGTATCCAGAAGCCCTTCAGCCAGATCACCATCGTCGTGCGTCAAGTCGAGGAGCAAGCCTGATGGGTCACAAGGTCAATCCGATCGGTCTGCGGCTCGGTATCAACCGCACCTGGGATTCGCGTTGGTTCGCCGGCCGTCATGAATACGGCCAGCTCCTTCACGAAGACATCAAGATCCGCGAGCTGCTTTCCGAGCAGCTGAAGCAGGCCGGTGTCTCCAAGATCGTGATCGAGCGTCCGCACAAGAAGTGCCGCGTGACGATCCACACCGCCCGGCCGGGCGTGGTGATCGGCAAGAAGGGCGCCGACATCGAGAAGCTTCGCCGCGACATCGGCAAGATCACCTCTTCGGAAGTGCATCTGAACATCGTCGAAGTGCGCAAGCCCGAGATCGACGCGACGCTCGTCGCCGAGAACATCGCGCAACAGCTTGAGCGCCGCGTGGCGTTCCGCCGGGCGATGAAGCGGGCCGTGCAGTCGGCCATGCGCCTGGGCGCCGGCGGCATCCGCATCAACTGCGCGGGCCGTCTCGGCGGCGCCGAAATCGCGCGCACGGAGTGGTATCGCGAGGGCCGTGTGCCGCTGCACACGCTTCGCGCCGATATCGACTACGGCGTGGCCACGGCGAAGACCGCCTATGGCACCTGCGGCGTGAAGGTCTGGATCTACAAGGGCGAGATCCTCGAGCACGATCCGATGGCTTCCGAGCGCCGTGCGCTCGAAGGCGGCGGTGAGGGCGGCGGACGTCAGCGTCGTGAGGACCGGGCCTGAGCCTGAAGAATTGAGCGAAGAGAGTTTCGATCATGTTGCAACCGAAGCGCACTAAGTTCCGCAAGGCTCACAAGGGCCGCATCCATGGCAAGGCCAAGGGCGGAATGAATCTCGACTTTGGGGCTTTCGGCCTCAAGGCGCAGGAGCCGGCCCGTATCACGGCGCGGCAGATCGAGGCGGCGCGCCGCGCGATCACCCGTCACATGAAGCGTGCGGGCCGCGTGTGGATCCGTGTCTTCCCGGACGTGCCGGTTTCCTCGAAGCCGACCGAAGTCCGCATGGGTAAGGGCAAGGGCGCGCCGGAATACTGGGCAGCTCGCGTGAAGCCGGGCCGCATCATGTTCGAGATCGACGGCGTTCCGCATGCGGTGGCCGAAGAGGCGCTCCGGCTCGGCGCGGCGAAGCTTCCGATCAAGACGCGCTTCGTGTCGCGTCCCGGCGAGCACGCCTGAGGCATCAAGACCCCGCCTTCCGGGGACGAATGAAAGGGTAGGGCCATGAAGGCCAGCGAAGTACGAGACATGACGCCGGACCAGCTCCAGGACGAGCTGCTGAAGCTCAAGAAGACGCAGTTCAACCTGCGCTTCCAGGGCGCGAGCGGCCAGCTCGAGAAGGTTCACCAGATGCGCCAGGTGCGCCGCGACATCGCGCGGATCAAGACGATCCAGCGCCAGCGCGCCGCCGAAGCGAACAAGGGCTGAGGATACGGAAATGCCGAAGAGAATCCTTCAGGGTGTCGTTGTCAGCGACAAGAACGAAAAGACGGTGGTCGTGAACGTCGAGCGCCGCTTCAAGGACCCGCTGCTCAAGAAGATTGTGCGCCGGTCCAAGAAGTATCACGCGCATGACGAGAACCGGACCGCGAAGGTTGGCGATATCGTCAAGATCCGCGAGTGCCGGCCGGTCTCGAAACTGAAGAAGTGGGAAGTTTTTACGGACGAGGCCTGATCCCTTTCGGATTCAGGAACCGGTTCGAGCAAGGCGGATGAAGTCATGATCCAGCAAGAGACCAACCTGGAGGTAGCCGACAACTCGGGTGCGCGTCGTGTGATGTGCATCAAGGTGCTCGGTGGCTCCAAGCGGAAGTACGCTTCCGTCGGCGACATCATCGTCGTCAGCGTCAAGGAAGCGATCCCGCGCGGCAAGGTGAAGAAGGGCGACGTCATGAAGGCGGTCGTCGTCCGTACGGCGAAGGACATCCGTCGTGCCGACGGCAGCGTCATCCGCTTCGACCGCAACGCGGCGGTCCTGATCAACAATCAGGGCGAGCCGATCGGTACCCGCATCTTCGGCCCGGTGACCCGCGAACTGCGCGCGAAGAACCACATGAAGATCGTATCGCTCGCGCCGGAGGTGCTGTGATGGCTGCGAAGATCAAGAAGGGCGACAAGGTCGTCGTCCTGACCGGCAAGGACAAGGGCAAGAAGGGCGACGTGGTTGCCGTCTTCCCGAAGGAGAACAAGGCGCTCGTGCAGGGCGTCAACATGGTGAAGCGGCATGAAAAGCCCTCGCAGACTTCTGCGGGCGGCATCGTGACCCGCGAGGCGAAGGTGCACCTGTCGAATATCGCGATCCAGGATCCGAAGACGGGCAAGCCGACGCGAGTTGGTTTCAAGACGCTGGAAGACGGCCGCAAGGTCCGTGTCGCCAAGGCGTCGGGAGAGATGATCGATGGCTGAAGCTCAGTACACGCCGCGGCTGAAAGAGCAGTACCTGTCGCAGGTGCGTCCCGCGCTCACCGAGAAGTTCGGCTACAAGAACGTGCTCGAGATTCCGCGGATCGAGAAGATCGTGATCAACATGGGTGTGGGCGAGGCTGTCGCCGACTCCAAGAAGATCAAGAGCGCGTTCGAGGATCTGCAGGCGATTGCCGGCCAGAAGCCGGTCATCACCAAGGCGAAGAAGTCGATCGCCACGTTCAAGCTGCGTGAAGGCATGCCGGTCGGCGTGAAGGTCACGTTGCGCCAGGACCGGATGTACGAGTTCCTGGACCGCCTGGTCACGATCGCGCTTCCGCGCGTGCGAGACTTCCGCGGGCTCAACGCGAAGAGCTTCGACGGACGCGGCAATTACGCCATGGGCCTCAAGGAGCACATCGTGTTCCCGGAAATCGACTACGACAAGGTCGACCAGGTCTGGGGCATGGACATCATCGTCTGCACGACGGCGAAGACGGACGACGAGGCGCGTGAGCTGCTTCGCCGGTTCAACTTCCCCTTCACGAAGTGATTTTTATGAGCTGTCCGTTGAAGCGGACGCACGGAGGTTTGAATGGCTAAGAAGAGCGCCATTAATCGGGACCAGAAGCGGCGGAAGCTCGCGGCGAAATATGCCGCGAAGCGCGCCCGGCTGAAGGCCGCCACGAAGGACGAGTCGCTCTCGATGGAAGAACGCTTCCAGGCGCAGCTCAAGCTCGCCGAGCTGCCGCGCAACTCGTCGAAGACCCGTATCCACAATCGCTGCGAGATTACCGGCCGCAGCAAGGCCTATTACCGCAAGCTGCGCATGTCGCGTATCGCCCTTCGGGACCTCGCGTCCCGGGGTCAGATTCCCGGCATGGTTAAGTCGAGCTGGTAGGAGACACGCGAATGACGATGACCGATCCTCTTGGCGATATGATCACGCGTATCCGCAATGCTCAGCTTCGCGGCAAGAGCAAGGTGGTGACGCCGGCCTCGAAGCTTCGCGGCTGGGTTCTGGATGTGCTCGCCGAAGAAGGCTTCATCCGCGGTTACACGCGTGTCGAGTATCCGGGCGGTAAGAGCGACTTCGAGATCGAACTGAAGTACAACGAAGGCGCACCCGTGATCCAGATGATCGAGCGCGTCTCGACGCCGGGCCGCCGGGTGTACTCCTCCGTGAAGACCATGCCCACGGTTCACAACGGCCTCGGCATTTCGATCCTCTCGACCCCCAAGGGCATCATGTCCGATGCGGCGGCGAAGGAACAGAATGTGGGTGGCGAGGTTCTCTGCCGCGTCTTCTAAGGCGAGGCGGAAACGAGACACTGACGACAGGAAACAGAGACCATGTCGCGAATTGGTAAGTACCCCATCGCAGTCCCCAAGGGAGTGACGGTGTCGCTCAACGGCCAGGAAGTGGCTGTGAAGGGCCCCAAGGGTGAGCTCAAGCTCACGCTGGTGGATGACGTCACGGTGGAGCAGGGCGAGGACGGCCTCAAGGTCGGCCCGCGCGAAGACACGCAGCGCGCCCGTGCGATGTGGGGTCTCAGCCGTACGCTGGTGAAGAACCTCGTGGACGGCGTCACCGACGGCTTCACGAAGACGCTTGAAATCAACGGCGTCGGCTATCGCGCCGCCATCCAGGGCAAGAACCTTCAGCTGAACCTCGGCTTCAGCCATGAAGTGCTCTATCCGATCCCGGAAGGCATCGACATCAAGTGCACGAAGCCGACCGAAATCGTGATCAGCGGCATCGACAAGCAGAAGGTGGGCCAGGTCGCGGCCGAGATCCGCGGCTATCGCGGACCGGAACCCTACAAGGGCAAGGGCGTGAAGTACGCCGGCGAGTATATCTTCCGCAAGGAAGGCAAGAAGAAGTGAGTGGATGCAGGCCATGAACACGAAGACACTCTCCAATCGCCGGGCCCAGCGCAATCGCGCCAAGCTCGCCCGTGCGTCGACGATCCGCCCGCGTCTGTCGGTCTTCCGGTCGTCCAAGCACATCTATGCGCAGGTGATCGACGATGCGCGCGGCGTTACCGTGGCGGCAGCGTCCTCGCTCGAAGAGGCACTCAAGTCCAAGAGCGGCGCGAATGTCGAAGCCGCGGCGGAAGTGGGCAAGCTGGTCGCCGAACGCGCGAAGCAGGCGGGCATCACCGATGTCGTCTTCGATCGCGGCGGTTACATCTATCATGGGCGCGTGAAGGCGCTCGCCGACGGCGCCCGCGAAGGCGGTCTCAACTTCTAAAGGATTTTGGCTGTGGCACGTAAAGAGAACAGAGACCGGGATCGGGAAGAGCGCGATAGCGAATTCGTGGACAAGCTGGTCCACATCAATCGCGTCGCCAAGGTCGTGAAGGGTGGCCGCCGCTTCGGCTTCGCCGCGCTCGTGGTCGTGGGCGATCAGAAGGGCCGCGTCGGCTTCGGTCACGGCAAGGCGCGCGAAGTGCCGGAAGCCATCCGCAAGGCGACGGAAGCCGCCAAGCGCTCGATGGTCCGCGTTCCGCTGCGCGAAGGCCGCACGCTTCATCACGATGTCGACGGCCGTCATGGCGCCGGTCGCGTCGTCCTCCGCGCGGCGCCTCCCGGCACCGGTATCATCGCGGGCGGCCCGATGCGCGCCGTCTTCGAGACGCTGGGCGTCCAGGATGTGGTGGCGAAGTCGCTCGGCTCGTCGAACCCCTACAACATGGTGCGGGCGACTTTCGACGCACTGAAGAATGAGCAGAGCCCGCGCATGGTCGCGGCGCGCCGCGGCAAGAAAGTCAGCGAGATCGTTGGCCGCCGTTCGGACGCCGCCGCCGAGGCCGGTCTCGAGTAAGGCGAGAGGAACGAGCGATGTCAGCGAAGAAGTCCGGCGGCAAGACGGTGACCGTGCAGCAGATCGGCAGCCCCCTTCGGCGCGAGCCGTCGCAGCGGCAGACGCTGATCGGCCTGGGCCTCAACAAGATGCGCCGTATGCGCACCCTTGAGGACACGCCAGCCGTGCGCGGCATGATCAACAAGGTGGCTCATCTCGTCCGCGTCGTGGACGAGGCCTGAACCCTATTATCGACTGAGCATCAGGCTCGCGAGGCAAAGTTATGAAACTGAACGAAATCCGGGATAACGAAGGCGCACGCAAGTCGCGCATCCGCGTCGGACGCGGCATCGGCTCCGGCAAGGGCAAGACCGGCGGACGCGGCGTGAAGGGTCAGAAGTCCCGCACCGGCGTCGCGATCAAGGGGTATGAGGGCGGCCAGATGCCGATCCACATGCGCCTGCCGAAGCGCGGCTTCAAGAACCCGTTCCGTCTCGATTTCAACACCGTCAATGTCGGCCGCGTTCAGGCCGCCGTCGATGCGGGCAAGATCGAGAAGGGGGCGAAGGTCGATGCGGAAGCTCTCATCGCCGCCGGCGTCATCCGCCGCGCGAAGGACGGTGTCCGCCTTCTCGGCCAGGGCGAGCTGAAGGCGAAGCTCGACTTCGTCGTCGCGGGCTGCTCCGCGGGTGCGAAGGAAGCCGTCGAGAAGGCTGGCGGTTCCGTGACTGTGGTCGAACCCAAGGCCAAGGCTGCGGCCGAGTAATCAAGGCTCGTCGGGCGAGACTTCGGGATTTCCTCCCGCGCGTTCAAGGTGAGATGAATGGCATCAGCGGCTGAACAGCTTGCGGCAAACCTCAACTTCTCCGCCTTTTCCAAGGCGACGGAGCTGAAGAAGCGCATCTGGTTCACGCTGGGTGCGCTGCTCGTCTATCGCCTCGGCACCTATATTCCGCTGCCGGGCATCGACCCGACTGCGCTTGCCCAGGTCTTCCAGCAGCAGCAATCCGGCATTCTCGGCGTCTTCGACATGTTCGCGGGCGGCGCCGTCGGCCGTATGGCGATCTTCGCGCTGGCGATCATGCCCTACATCTCGGCCTCGATCATCATTCAGCTGATGACGAGCGTCTCGCCCCATCTTGCCCAGCTCAAGAAGGAAGGCGAGCAGGGCCGCAAGCAGATCAACCAGTATACGCGATACGGCACAGTGATCCTTGCCACGCTACAGGCCTATGGCATTGCGGTCGGTCTTGAGGGTGCGGGCAATGTCGTGGTCGATCCGGGTCTCTTCTTCCGGGCCACTACCGTCATCACGCTTGTCGGCGGTACCGTCTTCCTGATGTGGCTCGGCGAGCAGATCACGTCGCGCGGCGTCGGCAACGGTATTTCGCTGATCATCTTCGCAGGCATCGTGGCCGAACTGCCGCGGGCTCTTGCGGGCACGCTGGAACTGGGGCGTCAGGGCGCGCTCTCGACCGCCATCATCCTCTTCCTCGCGGTGATGGTCGTTATCGTGATCATGGGGATCGTCTTCGTGGAGCGCGCGCAGCGCCGTCTCCTCGTGCAGTATCCCAAGCGCCAGGTGGGCAACAAGCTCTATGGCGGCGACAGTTCGCATCTGCCGCTCAAGCTGAATACGGCCGGCGTCATTCCGCCGATCTTCGCTTCGTCGCTCCTTCTGCTGCCGATCACGATCGCGAATTTCAGCGGCGGGCAGGGCCCCGACTGGCTCAACACCGTCACGGCGCTGCTCGGTCACGGTCAGCCGCTCTACATGGCCTTCTATGCTGCCGGTATCATTTTCTTCGCCTTCTTCTACACGGCCATCGTCTTCAATCCGCAGGACACGGCCGACAATCTGAAGAAGTATGGCGGCTTCATTCCCGGTATCCGGCCGGGGCAGCGTACCGCCGAATATATCGACTATGTGCTGACGAGGCTCACCGTTGTCGGCGCTCTCTATCTCACCATCGTCTGTCTGCTGCCGGAGATTCTTATCTCGCAATACAGCGTGCCCTTCTATTTCGGCGGTACTTCGCTCCTCATCGTGGTGAGCGTGACGATGGATACGGTGTCCCAGGTGCAGAGCCATCTGCTGGCGCACCAGTATGAAGGGCTGATCAAGAAATCGAAGTTGCGTGGGGCAAGACGATGAAATTGATCCTTCTCGGACCGCCCGGCGCCGGCAAGGGCACCCAGGCCAAGCGGCTTGAGGACAAATACGGTTTCGTTCAGCTTTCGACCGGCGACATGCTTCGCGCCGCGGTCGCCGCGGGAACGGAAGTCGGAAAGAAGGCCGAGGCCATCATGGCGCGGGGCGAGCTCGTCCCGAACGACGTGGTGGTCGGCATCATCGCCGAACGCATCGAGCAGCCGGATGTGGCCAAGGGCTATATCCTGGACGGTTTCCCCCGGAACGTCGCGCAGGCCGAAGCGCTTGACGAGATGCTGAAGGGCAAGGGCACGGAACTCGATGCCGTGGTCGAACTGAAGGTCGACGACAGCATTCTTCTTGCCCGTATCGAGGGCCGCGCCGCGGAAACCGCCGGCGGTGCCCGCGCGGACGACAATGCAGAGGCGCTTGCCAAGCGTCTCACGGTCTATCACGAGCAGACGGCGCCCCTGATCGCCTATTACAAGGGCAAGGGCAAGCTCAAGACCGTGGATGGCATGAAAGACATGGATGAGGTAACCCGCCAGATCGAGGCGGCCCTCGGGCTTTGAAAAGGAAAGGGCAGTTCGCTTAGCCGGTTGACTGGGAAGTAGTAAATTCTATAATCCCGGCCTTCGCGGCGGTACTTTCAGAGAATTGTCCGGTTCTGGGCCGAAAATTGGCGGATTTCCGCGGTTTTCGGATGGTCCCAGCCGGGATTTTCGTACAGGTGCCGTTCAAGCGATTCCCGAAGTTTAGGAGAGACACGTGGCTCGTATCGCTGGCGTCAATATCCCGACCAACAAGCGGGTGCTCATCGCGCTGACCTATATCCACGGCATTGGCGACGCCAAGGCCAAGGAAATCTGTGCTGCGGTCGGCATTCCGGCCGAACGGCGCGTCAATGAGCTGACCGACGCCGAGGTCATCCAGATCCGCGAGACGATCGACCGCGATTATCTCGTGGAAGGCGATCTGCGCCGTGAAGTGGCGATGAACATCAAGCGGCTGATGGATCTCGGCTGCTATCGCGGTCTGCGCCACCGCAAGGGTCTCCCCGTTCGTGGCCAGCGTACCCACACCAATGCGCGCACGCGCAAGGGCCCGGCCAAGGCGATCGCAGGCAAGAAGAAGTAACGCCCTACAGGACATTGAGAGCCGGGGCGCTGGGTTCGCGTTTCCCGCGTGACACGAAGGTTGAATACGGATGGCGAAGGAAAAGGTGCGCGTAAAGCGCAAGGAACGTAAGAATATCTCGTCGGGCGTCGCCCACGTGAATTCCACGTTCAACAACACGATGATCACGATCACGGACGCGCAGGGCAATGCGATCTCGTGGTCGTCGGCCGGCATGATGGGCTTCAAGGGCAGCCGCAAGTCGACGCCCTTCGCCGCGCAGATGGCGGCTGAAGATGCGGGCAAGAAGGCCATGGAACACGGTATGCGCACCCTCGAAGTCGAGGTTTGCGGTCCGGGTTCGGGCCGCGAGTCGGCGCTTCGCGCGCTGCAGTCGGTGGGCTTCACCGTCACGACCATCCGCGACGTGACGCCGATCCCGCACAATGGTTGCCGCCCGCCCAAGCGGCGCCGCGTCTAACGACCGGTATCTGGTTTGCGCGCCTTCGGGCGCGCTGCCACGTCCCACGCTCGCACGATTGAATGGTGGAGCGGACGTTAAAGAGATCAGGTGGCGGATGTCTCCCGCCCGGAGCGCGCAAGCGCTCCGCAAACGACGGCACGAGGTTATCGACGTGATCCAGAAGAACTGGGAAGAGCTTATCAAACCGAACAAGCTCGAAATCAATCCGGGCCATGATGCGCAGCGTTTCGCGACGGTCGTCGCCGAGCCGCTCGAGCGCGGCTTCGGCCTCACCCTCGGCAACGCGCTTCGCCGCGTGCTGATGTCCTCGCTTCAGGGCGCGGCCGTTACCGCCGTTCAGATCGACGGCGTGCTGCATGAGTTCTCCTCCATCGCGGGCGTCCGCGAGGATGTGACGGACATCATCCTGAACATCAAGAACCTGGCGCTGCGTCTGCACGCCGAAGGCCCGAAGCGCATGTCGCTCTCGAAGAAGGGCCCGGGCGTCGTCACCGCCGGCGACATCACCGCCGGTGCAGACATCGAAGTGCTGAACCCCGATCTCGTGATCTGCACCCTCGACGAGGGCGCCGAGATCCGCATGGAGTTCACCGTCGCGCTCGGCAAGGGCTATGTCGCGTCCGACCGCAACCGCCCCGAAGACGCGCCGATCGGTCTTATCCCGATCGACAGCCTCTACGGCCCGGTGAAGCGCGTCTCCTACAAGGTCGAGAACACCCGCGAGGGGCAGGTGCTCGACTATGACAAGCTCACGCTGCAGATCGAGACGAACGGCGCCGTCACGCCGGAAGATGCCGTGGCCTATGCCGCGCGCATCCTGCAGGACCAGCTCCAGACCTTCGTGAACTTCGAAGAGCCGGAGCAGAAGCATGTCGAGGAAGCGCGTCCGGAACTCGAGTTCAACGCCGCGCTGCTCAAGAAGGTCGACGAGCTGGAGCTTTCCGTCCGTTCGGCCAACTGCCTGAAGAACGACAACATCGTCTATATCGGCGACCTCATCCAGAAGACGGAGAGCGAAATGCTCCGCACTCCGAACTTCGGCCGCAAGTCGCTGAACGAGATCAAGGAAGTCCTCGCTCAGATGGGCCTCCATCTCGGTATGGAAGTCCCGAACTGGCCGCCGGAGAATATCGAAGAGCTGGCGAAGCGGTACGAAGACCAGTATTAAGTGATCAACGCCGCGTCCTGACGACGCCGCACCTAATGAGGAGAAGGGCCCATGCGCCACGCAAAAGCAGGCCGCAAGCTCAACCGGACCGCAAGCCATCGCAAGGCCATGCTCGCCAACATGGCGGTTGCGCTCATCAAGCATGAGCAGATCGTCACGACGCTACCGAAGGCGAAGGAACTGCGTCCCTATGTCGAGAAGCTCGTCACGCTGGGCAAGCGCGGCGACCTGCATGCGCGCCGTCAGGCCTATGCGGCGCTTCCGGACAAGGTCTGGGCGGCGAAGCTCTTCGACGTGCTGGGCCCGCGCTATCAGGAGCGCCAGGGTGGTTACATCCGCGTGCTCAAGGCCGGCTTCCGTCACGGCGACAGCGCGCCGATGGCCGTGATCGAGTTCGTCGATCGCGACGAGAGCGCGAAGGGCCAGGACTCCGGTCCGGTCTTGTCCGACGAGGAGATGGAAGACGCCTGATCGGGCGCGCTTTCCAAAAGTTCAGGGCGGCATCTTCGGATGCCGCCTTTTTCTTGTGCGCTTCATGACAGCCCGGTAACGGTCCGGCGGCCAATTCAGCCTTGTCAGGCCGCGCCGCGCCCCGCAAAATTTACCCGCGGCAAATCTGTATCTGGGCTTTAGGGGCCGAATGCCCGTCCTTTCCGGGGCGAGCGCAATGGTGGTGGAAATGTTGTCGGAGTCTTCCTGGACGGGCGCTTTCGCGATGACGCTCGCGGCGGTTCTTCTCGGTTCGGTGCTTGCTCTTTTTCCCTGGGCCGCGCGGGCGGATACCGGGAAGAGAGTGCCGTCGAGCCGCGGCGAGGTCGAGCTCTCCTATGCGCCTGTGGTGAAGCGCGTCGCGCCCGCCGTCGTCAACGTCTATACGAAGCGGGTCGTGAAGGAGCAGGCGCGGTCGCCCTTCTTCAACGACCCCTTCTTCCAGCAGTTTTTCGGCAATCGCTTCAGCTTCGGCGTGCCGCGCGAGCGCGTGCAACAGTCGCTCGGCTCCGGCGTCATCGTCGATCCCTCCGGCCTCATCGTCACCAATTTCCATGTCATCAAGGGCGGCGACCAGTTCACCGTCGCGCTCGCCGACCGGCGCGAGTTCGAGGCGGAGCTCGTCCTTGCCGACGAACGCACGGACCTCGCCGTTCTGCGCATCGACAATGGCAAGCAGCAGCTTCCCCATCTCACCTTCCGCAATTCGGATGCGGTCGAGGTCGGCGATATCGTGCTCGCCATCGGCAATCCCTTCGGCGTCGGCCAGACGGTGACGTCGGGCATCGTCTCCGCGCTCGCGCGCACGCATGTCGGCGCGTCCGACTACCAGTTCTTCATCCAGACGGACGCCGCCATCAATCCGGGCAATTCCGGCGGCGCGCTCGTCACGATGGATGGCCGTCTCATCGGCATCAACAGCGCCATCTATTCGCAGACGGGCGGCAGCATCGGCATCGGCTTCGCCATCCCGTCCAACATGGTCGAAAGCGTCGTCGCCAGCGCGCGCGACGGCGGCCGCGTGAAGCGTCCCTGGTTCGGCGCGGCGCTGCAGGCGGTCGACAATGAGCTCGCGCAGTCGCTTGGGCTCGACCGGCCGGGCGGCAGCCTCATCCGCGACATCTATGCCGGCGGACCTGCCGACAAGGCGGGACTGAAGGTGGGAGATGTGATCCGTGCGGTGGATGGTTTCGGGGTCGAGGACCCGCAGGCCGTGCGCTACCGCTTCGCGACCAAGGGGCTTGGCGGCAAGGCGCGGATTTCCTATCTGCGTGACGGAAAAAGCGGAGAGGCGGAAGTCGCGCTCGTCGCGCCGCCCGAGGACCCGCCCGCGGACGAGACGGAGATCAAGGGCCGCAACCCCTTTGCGGGCGCGACCGTCGCCAATCTTTCGCCCGCCATCGCCGACAAGCTCGGCCTCGACACGATGGGCGGCAAGGGCGTCGTCATCGCACAGGTCGAGCCCGGCTCGGCTGCGGACCAGATCCAGTTTCAGCGCGGCGACATCGTGGTCGAGGTCGCGGGCCAGCGTATCGAAACGGTTTCAGATCTCGTGAAGGTCACGGGCGCCCGCCGCCCGCAATGGGACTTCTCGGTGAAGCGCGGAGACCGCGTCTTCTCCGCGACGGTGGGCGGGTAGGGCAGGAGGCTCAGGACGCCTCCTGTTCCCCCATCTGCGACTGCAGGTAGTTCTGCAGGCCGACCGTCTTCACCAGTTCGAGCTGCGTCTCGAGGAAGTCGATATGCTCTTCCTCGTCTTCCAGAATGCGCTCGAAGATTTCGCGGGTGACGTAATCGCGCACCTGCTCGCAATAGGCGATGGCCTCCTTGTAGAAGGCATGGCCCGCATATTCGAGCTTCAGGTCGCATTCCATGCATTCGACGGGCGTCTCGCCGATCAGCAGCTTGTCGAGATCCTGCAGGTTGGGCAGGCCCTCGAGGAAGAGGATGCGCTCGATCAGCTTGTCGGCATGCTTCATCTCGTCGATCGATTCGTGATATTCGACCTCGCCGAGCTTCGTCAGGCCCCAGTTCCTGAACATGCGCGCATGCAGGAAATACTGGTTGATGGCCGTAAGCTCGTTCTTCAGGGCCTTGTTCAGGAGTTCGATGACCTTGGCGTCGCCGCGCATGTTTGACCTCGTTTAGCCGACTCGTTTGAGAAGAGTAGGCCGAAGGCGCGCGCGGGCAAACCTGCATTTTCAAAAAATGCAGTAAAAACAATCAGTTGCAAATGCTTTTGAGAGTATTTCTCGCCTGAGCCTGCCTGACGCGGGAAGGATCAGTCGGCAGCGGCCAGCGCGGTCGCCATGGCGGTTTCGTTCCGCACTTCCTCGATCATGCCTGCGAGAGTGGGGAGGCAGCGGCCGCATTGCGGCTTGCAGCCCATCGCCCGGTGGGCGGCGGCGGGCGTGTCCACATGCGGTGCATTTGCGAGGACCTCGCGGACGGTCCGGCAATTCTTGGCATTGCACACGCAAACGATCATCTGACGCCCGTTTCCTGGCCCGGCTTTTCGCCTGTTTCCCGCCCTTTCCGGCGGCACGGTGAAAACATGCCAGCCCTGCGAATGGTTTGCAATAGCGTTGTGAGTGACAATCGCTCGCATTTTGTCGCAGGGCGCCGGCAACCGCCCATTTGGGCCGCTGGCGGCCCTTCTGCCGCCTCAGCAAGCCGCTCAAAACATGCTACACAGCGCCTCATGAGCACACTTTTCGAAGCCGCCGGCATGGACGAGGGAGCCCCGCGCCCCCTCGCGGACAGGCTGCGCCCGAAATCGCTCGAAGAGGTCGTGGGGCAGGACCACCTGCTGGGCCCCAAGGGCCCGCTCGGGCGGATGCTCGCCGCGGGTCATCTCTCCTCGATCATCCTCTGGGGTCCGCCCGGCACCGGCAAGACGACCATTGCGCGGCTGCTGGCGGATCGTGTCGGGCTCCATTTCGAACCCATGTCGGCCATCTTCTCGGGCGTCGCGGACCTCAAGAAGGTTTTCGAGGCCGCGCGCGGCCGCCGTGCGACGGGCAAGGGCACGCTGCTCTTCGTGGACGAGATCCACCGCTTCAATCGCACCCAACAGGACAGCTTCCTGCCGGTCATGGAGGACGGCACGGTGACGCTTGTGGGCGCCACCACGGAAAACCCCTCCTTCGAGCTCAATGCCGCGCTTCTCTCTCGCGCGCAGGTCATGGTGCTGAACCGGCTGGACGATGCGGCGCTCGAAGAGCTGCTGACGCGCGCCGAAACCTGGTACGGGGAAAAGCTGCCGCTCGATGACGATGCGCGCGCCTCGCTCCGCGCCATGGCCGATGGCGATGGCCGCTTCGCGCTCAATCTCGCGGAAGAGGTTCATGCGTTGAACCCCGCCGAGCCTTTCGATACGGGTGCGCTCATTGCCGCCGTGCAGCGCCGCGCCCCGCTCTACGACAAGGGGCGGGAAGGGCACTACAATCTCATCAGCGCGCTGCACAAGTCGATCCGCGGTTCGGATTGCGATGCCTCGCTCTATTATCTCGCGCGCATGCTGGTTGGCGGCGAAGACCCGCTCTATATCGCGCGGCGTCTCGTGCGCGCGGCCATCGAGGATATCGGCCTCGCAGATCCCGAAGCCGTGCATCAGGCGCTTGCCGCGAAGGATGTGTTCGATTTTCTGGGTGCGCCGGAAGGCGAGCTTGCGCTGGCCCAGGCGACGATCTATCTCGCCACGGCGCCGAAATCGAATGCGTCCTACGCCGCCTTCGGCGCGGCGAAGCGGTCCGCGCGGGAGTCCGGCTCCGTCGCGCCGCCCGCGCATATTCTCAATGCGCCGACCAAGCTCATGAAGGAACTCGGCTACGGCTCGGGCTATGAATACGATCACGACGCGCCGAACGCCTTTTCCGGCCAGGACTATTTCCCGGAGGAAGTCGGCCGACAGCAATTCTACTCGCCGGTCGAGCGCGGCTTCGAGCGCGAGATATCGAAGCGCCTCGCTTACTGGCGGAAGCTTCGGGAAGAGAGGGACACATGAACGCCATCTTCGCTGTCGCCGTCGGCGGCGCCATCGGCGCGACCGGGCGATACCTCTTCAACCTGCAGATGCTTCGTCTCCTCGGACCGAACTTTCCCTGGGGCACGTTCGGCGTGAATGTCATTGGCTCCTTCATCATGGGGCTCGTCGCCGGGCTCTTCGCGCTTCGCTTCGACGTTTCGCCTGAAATGCGGAGCTTCATCACCACGGGCATTCTCGGCGGCTTCACCACCTTCTCCGCCTTCTCGCTGGACGCGGCAAACATGATCGAGCGCGGGCAGACGGGCCTTGCCGCGCTCTATATCGGCGGCTCGGTCGTGCTCGGCCTTGCCGGTCTCTTTTTCGGCCTCTGGATCGCAAGGGCGATGTTCCCCGCATGAACGAAGTTTCGCAGATCGGCGTCACGCAAGAAGAAGACGGCGTCAGGCTGGACCGCTGGTTCAAGCGGCGTTTCCCGATGCTGACCCATGGTCGCCTCGAAAAGCTGCTGCGCACCGGCCAGGTGCGCGTCGATGGTGCGCGCGCCAAGGCCAATGCGCGTCTTGCAGCGGGGCAGGTCGTGCGCGTGCCGCCGCTCGGCGAGGAAGCGGCCAAGCCTGCGCCGAAGCCGGAGCGGAGCGTCAGCGACAAGGATGCGGAGTTCGTCCGCTCCCTCGTCATTCACAAGGACAAATCCGTCCTCGTGCTGAACAAGCCGGCCGGCCTTGCCGTGCAGGGCGGTACGAAGACCGAACGCCATCTCGACGGCATGCTCGATGCGCTTGCTTTCGAGGGCGAGCGGCCGCGCCTCGTTCACCGGCTCGACCGCGACACGTCCGGCGTCCTCGTTCTCGCGCGCACCGCGCGTGCCGCCGCTTCTCTCGCCCGCGCCTTCAAGCAGAAGGATGCGCGCAAGATCTACTGGGCTCTCGTGGTCGGCGTGCCGGTGCCTCGACAGGGCACCATCGACCTCGCATTGACGAAGCAGGGCGGCCCCCGCGCGGAGCGCGTCTTCGCGGCGGAGAAGGGCGACGAGAATGCGCGCGACGCCGCCACGCATTTCTCCACCGTCGCCATGGCCGCGCACAAGCTTGCCTGGGTCGCCTTCATGCCGCTCACCGGCCGCACGCATCAGATCCGCGCTCATGCCGCCGCGATCTCCACGCCCATCGTCGGCGACGGGAAATATGGTGGGGTCAATGCGCATCCGGGCGGCGAAATCCCGCGCAAGCTTCATCTTCATGCGCGCTCCATAGACATCGCGCATCCCGATGGCGGCCGCCTTTTCATCGAGGCCGATCTGCCGCCGCATATGAAGGCGAGCTGGAAGCTTCTCGGCTTCGACCTGCGCGACGCCGAAGACGCTTTTGCGGGGCTGGAAGAATGACCTCCCCCCTCCGGCTCGTTGTCTTCGATTGCGACGGCACGCTGATCGACAGCCAACACATGATCGTCGCGGCGATGAACCATGCCTTCGACGCGCACGGGATTCCGAACCTGCCGCGCGAACAGGTGCTCTCCATCGTCGGTCTTTCGCTCGACGAGGCGATCGAGACGCTGGTGCCGCATGTGGAACTCTCGCTGCGCCGTCGCGTCACCGAGAGCTACAAGGGCGCCTTCTTCGAGCTCCGTAGCCGGAAGGATCTCGCCGAGCCGCTCTTCCCGGGCGTCCGCGAGGCGCTCGATGCGCTCCACGCCCGCGACGATACGGTTCTCGGCATCGCCACGGGCAAGTCGCAGCGTGGCCTGCGCCACGCCCTCGAGCTCCACGGCCTTCGCGACTATTTCGTGACGCTGCAGACGGCGGATGACGCGCCCTCGAAGCCGCACCCGGAAATGCTGCTGCGCGCCATGCGGGAGGCAGGGGCGGATGCGGCCGACACCGTTCTCGTCGGCGACACGAGCTATGACATGGCGATGGCGCGTTCCGCCGGTGCTCATGCGTTTGGCGTCGATTGGGGCTATCATGAGCCCCATCTGCTCCGGTCGGCCGGTGCGCATCTCGTGCTTTCGGATTTCGCGGAACTCGCGCCCGCGGCCGATGCGCTCTGGACCGGCAAGGGGCAAGCCATTGGAGCCGCCGCCGGAGGGGCTTGAGAGCCATGAGAAAGTTTCTTCGCTTCGTCGTTGTTCTGGTTCTGCTTTTCGCGGGCGCGCTCTATGCGCTCACCTTTGTCGACCTCGGCCGTTTCGCGCCGCAGATCGAGGCCGCCGCGAAAGAGGCCACCGGCCGCACGCTTGAGATCGAAGGCCCGCTTCACATCGGTTTCTCGCTGGTGCCCACCGTGGTCGCGGAGGATGTCAGCTTTTCCAATGCCGATTGGGGCACCAAGCCGCAAATGCTCACGGCGGAGAAGCTCGCGCTTCAGGTCGCGCTCCTGCCGCTCCTCTCCAGCAGCCTCGATGTGCGCAGCGTCACCATCGAAGGCGCGGACATCTTCCTCGAAACGGACCGCAAGGGACGCGGCAACTGGGAGTTTGGCGATGCGCCTGCGCCCCAGCCGCAGGAAGAAGAGGGCGGCAGCATGTCGCTCGCCAATGTGCCGGAGGTCAATATCTCGAACTTCCATCTCGCCTATCGCGATGGTGAGACAGGGCAGGTGAGCGAGGCCGCCTTCAAGGAGGTGACACTCGCAAGCAAGGGCGATGGCTTCCACGCCGTCATCGATGGCGAGGTGAACGGTTCTCCCGTCTCCTTCGCATCCGACATCGAGGGCAATACCGAGAAGGCCGCGCTCAAGGGCGCGACGCTCACAGTCGCGGGCACGAGCGTTGGCGGCGATCTCGCGCTCGACATGACGGGCAAGCCCCGCCTCACCGGCGCGCTTTCAAGCGAGGCTTTCGATGTCACGCCTTTCCTGAAAGGCGAGGGCGGAGGAAGCGGCGGCCCTGTCTTCAGCAAGGAGCCTTTGCCGCTCGACGCGCTCACCGTCGCCGATGCCGACCTCACCTTCGCGCTGGGCGAGCTTCGCTATGGCAATGTCGTCCTGACGGATTTGAAACTCCCGGCAAGGATCGACGGCGGCAAGCTCACAGCGCCCCTTACCGCGCAGTATCGCGGCACGCCGGTCAAACTTTCGCTGAACGCCAACGGCGCGAAGGGCAGCATCGGTATCGATGCCAATGCCGCGAATTTCGATCTCGGCAAACTTCTCGCCGATCTCGACGTCACGACCATGCTCAACGCGCGGGCCGATTTCGGTGCGAAGCTCAACGGGCAGGGGAAGTCTCTCCATGCCATCGCCGCCTCGCTCGGCGGACAGACGAACCTCGTCATCGGCCGCGGCACGATCAATTCGCGCGCCTTCGCCATCGTTTCGGACGACCTCGTGAACGTGCTGATCCCGAATGGCGAAAGCGGCGACACGGCGCAGCTCGTCTGCGCCATCTCGCGCTTCGATTTCTCGGGCGGCGCCGGCAAGGCGTCCGCGCTTGCGCTCGAAACGGACAGTCTCATCACCACGGGCTCGGGCACGGTCGATCTCGGCAAGGAGCGCATCGATCTTCTCTTCAAGCCGAAGCCGAAACAGGCGAGCCTTGTCAGTCTCGCTTTCCCGGTCCGGCTGTCCGGCCCGCTCACATCGCCTACAGCAGGGCTCGACCGGACGGGCGTCGTCACCGGCGTTGCGACCGCCGTTGGCGGCGCGGCGCTCACGGGCGGCGTCGGTGCGCTGCTGCCGCTGATGAGCGCAGGCTCGGACTCCGTCGCTTCGGGTGGCGATTGCGGCGGCGCGGCCGCGGCGGCGAAGGAATCCTCCGGCATCGTCGGCACGGTCGGCGGCGCTGCGGAGGGTGCCGCCAAGAGTGTCGGCGACACGCTTGAAAGCATCGGCAAGGGCATATTCGGGAAGTGATGAGTAATAGCGACAACGACGAAACCACAGCCGCGATCTTCGATCTCGCGCGTAACCGTTCGCTGGACGAACAGGTCTCGCATCCGGGCCGCGAGAAGCGGAAGCTGCCGAAGCGTTTCTACAAGAAGGCGGAGGCAGGCCCGCATGAGGAGGGGCATGCGATCCTGCTCGACGGGCGCGTGGTGAAGACGCCCTCGAAGCGTCCGCTCGCCGTTCCCTCGCTGCCGCTGGCGCAAGCCGTCGCCGCCGAGTGGGAGGCGCAAGCCGAGGAAATCGACCCCCGGACCATGTGGCTCACCAAGCTCGCGAATACGGCGGTCGACCTCGTCGCGCCGCGCCGCGAAGCCGTGATCGCGGAGCTCGTCACCTATGCGGGCTCCGATCTTCTCTGCTACCGGGCGGAACATCCCGATGTTCTCGTCGCCCGGCAGAAGGCGCTGTGGGACCCGATCCTCGGCTGGGCGGCGGAGCGGGGCATCGCTTTCGTCTCCACCGCCGGCATTCTGCATGTGGCGCAGCCCGAAGCCTCGCTGGAGGCGTATCGCGAGGCTTTGCGTGCGCTGGATGCCTTCCGTCTCGCCGCCCTTCACAATGCGGTGACGCTCACGGGCTCCGCCATTCTCGGCCTTGCCGTCACGCTAGGCCGCCTCACGCCGGAAGAGGCCTTCGATATCGCCCATCTCGACGAGAACTGGCAGATGGAACTCTCCGGCCATGATGAGGAGGAGGAAGCGCGTCTGCTGACTCGCCGTTCCGAGCTCCTCGAAACCGGCCGTTTTATCCAGCTTCTCGGCTGATTCCGGCGCGGGTTCCATTCCCTGACGCAGCGTAGTCGCCGCACCCGGCGGCCATTCAGCCCCGCCCATAGGAATGGCGGCCAAGCCATTGGCAAAAACGAGATTTCGGTGCTATTCAGGTCGCCTCGCGGCGACCGCGACAGCGCCAGCGGGCCGCTTGTTCAGAGCTCGCATCCCGGCGTTTAAAGGTAAATCCCATGCCGCCCGCCATACCGGGCAGGGCGGCTCGTCCGGTTTTATTGAGGGGGCGGCATGAAGGACATTCTTCGTCGGCTTGAAGAGCGGCGTCAGGAGGCGAGGGCCGGTGGCGGTAGCAAGCGCATCGACGCGCAGCACGCCAAGGGCAAACTCACCGCGCGCGAGCGCATCGAACTTCTCCTCGACGAGGGCTCCTTCGAGGAGTTCGACATGTTCGTCGAGCATGACTGCCACGATTTCGGCATGGACCAGCAGAAGATCCCGGGTGACGGCGTCGTCACGGGCTGGGGCACGGTCAATGGCCGCCCCGTCTTCGTCTTCGTGAAGGACTTTACGGTCTTCGGCGGTTCGCTCTCGCGTGCGCATGCGAAGAAGATGACGAAGGTCCAGGACATGGCGCTGAAGACCGGCGCGCCGATCATCGGCCTCTTCGATGCGGGCGGCGCGCGCATCCAGGAAGGCGTGGACGCGCTCGGCGGTTACGGCGAGGTCTTCACGCGCAATGTGATGGCGTCCGGCGTCATCCCGCAGATTTCCGTCATCATGGGCCCCTGCGCCGGCGGCGACGTCTATTCGCCGGCCATGACCGATTTCATCTTCATGGTCCGCGACACCTCCTACATGTTCGTGACGGGCCCCGATGTCGTGAAGACGGTGACGAATGAAACCGTCACCTCCGAGCAGCTCGGCGGCGCCTCCATCCACACCACCAAGTCCTCGGTTGCCGACGGCGCCTTCGACAACGACGTGATCGCGATGACGCAGATCCGCCGTCTGGTCGATTTCCTGCCGCTGTCGAACAGGGACGAAGTGCCGGAGCGTCCCTTCTTCGACGACGCGCAGCGCATCGAGGAATCGCTCGACACGCTCATCCCTGCGAACCCGAACATGCCCTACGACATGAAGGAGCTGATCCTGAAGGTCGTGGACGAGAGCGACTTCTTCGAGATGCAGGAAAGCTTCGCGAAGAACATCATCACGGGCTTTGCCCGCGTCGAGGGCCGCACCGTCGGCATCGTCGCGAACCAGCCGATGGTTCTCGCGGGCGTGCTCGACAGCGATGCCAGCCGCAAGGCCGCGCGCTTCGTGCGCTTCTGCGACTGCTTCAACATTCCGATCGTCACCTTCGTGGACGTGCCGGGCTTCCTTCCGGGCACCTCCCAGGAGTATGGCGGGCTCATCAAGCACGGCGCGAAGCTTCTCTTCGCCTACACGGAAGCCACCGTGCCGAAAGTCACCGTCATCACGCGCAAGGCCTATGGCGGCGCCTATGACGTCATGGCCTCGAAGCATATCCGCGGCGACCTCAACTATGCCTGGCCGACCGCCGAAATCGCGGTGATGGGCGCCAAGGGCGCGGTCGAGATCATCCACCGGGCCGACATCAAGGACCCGGAAAAGATCGCGGCCCATACCAAGGCTTATGAGGACCGCTTCCTCAATCCCTTCGTCGCGGCCGAGCGCGGCTATATCGACGAAGTCATCATGCCGCATTCCACGCGTGTCCGCGTTGCGCGGGCGCTCGCGCTCCTCCGTCACAAGGAGCTCGAGAATCCGTGGAAGAAGCACGACAACATTCCGCTCTGAGGCGCGCTCACATGTTCAAGAAAATCCTGATCGCAAACCGGGGCGAAATCGCCTGCCGCGTCATGAAGACGGCGAAGAAGATGGGCATCGCCACCGTCGCCGTCTATTCCGATGCCGACAAGGATGCGCTGCATGTCGAGATGGCGGATGAAGCCGTCCATATCGGCGCGGCGGCCGCTTCCGAATCCTATCTCGTCATCGACAAGATCATCGCCGCCTGCAAGCAGACGGGCGCCGAGGCCGTTCATCCCGGCTACGGCTTCCTGTCGGAGAACGCCAGGTTCGCGCAGGCGCTGAAAGATAACGGCATTGCCTTCATCGGTCCGAACATCAAGGCCGTCGAGGTGATGGGCGACAAGATCGAGTCCAAGAAGTTCGCCGATGCCGCAGGCGTGAATACCGTGCCGGGCTATCTCGGCGTCATCAAGGACGCGGAAGAAGCGGTCAAGATCGCCAACGAGATCGGCTATCCGGTCATGATCAAGGCGTCGGCAGGCGGCGGCGGCAAGGGCATGCGCATCGCATGGTCGGAAAAGGAAGTCGCCGACGGCTTCACCTCCTCCATGTCGGAAGCGAAGTCCTCCTTCGGCGATGACCGCGTCTTCATCGAGAAGTTCGTCACGCAGCCGCGCCACATCGAAATCCAGGTGCTGGGCGACAAGCATGGCAATGCCATCTATGTGCTGGAGCGTGAATGTTCGATCCAGCGCCGCAACCAGAAGGTGATCGAAGAGGCGCCGTCGCCTTTCCTCGACGAAGAGACCCGCAAGGCGATGGGCGAGCAGGCCGTGGCGCTTGCCAAGGCCGTCGACTACGAAAGCGCGGGCACGGTCGAGTTCATCGTCGACAAGGACCGCAACTTCTATTTCCTCGAGATGAACACCCGCCTGCAGG
>DLCG01000003.1:0-205 GCA_002480495.1 Rhodobiaceae bacterium UBA7804
AGGGTCGGCAGTTCGAGCCTGTCACCGCCCACCATCCCTCTTGCGGCTCCGAATGACGGCCCGATGGCCCGGCCGGTTTCGCGTTCAGATCGGCAAATGCATTTAGCGCAGAAACCCGCCTTGACAGGGCGGGTACCTTGGCTTACGAGACGCCCACCTTTCGGGCGGCTTCGCCGTCGGCAAGGGGGTGTAGCTCAGTTGGTTA
>DLCG01000003.1:547-12631 GCA_002480495.1 Rhodobiaceae bacterium UBA7804
GAGTCCCGTCACTCCCGCCACTTTCTCCCAATCGCCGGCTTCGACGCCCCCTGCGACTCCGCTTCGTCGCACTTTGCATGCATTGTTCGGAGCCGTTCGCAAGGGCCGGAAAATCAACGGCTTTTTGCTCCCGCAAAGCGGCTGCCGGTCTTTGATTTTGCGGATGCGAGGTCTATACTGCGCGCCGAATTGGGAGGCCGCTTACGGGTGATTTAGGGAACCCGATTCGCATCGGCGGTGCGAAGTTAGAGGCAGTCCCGGCCGGGTTCGATCCGGTACCTTGTGAGGACAATTCGATGGAAGACCTGCTGCTCGAGTACCTGCCCATTCTGATCTTCATGGGCCTGTCTCTCGTTGTGGGTCTCGCGCTCCTCATCGCGCCCTTCATCATCGCTCCAAGCAAGCCCGATCCGGAAAAGCTCGCGGCCTATGAATGCGGCTTCGATGCCTTCGATGACGCGCGTATGAAATTCGACGTGAAGTATTACCTCGTCGCGATCCTCTTCATCATTTTCGACCTTGAAGTCGCATTCCTGTTTCCTTGGGCGGTTGCCCTTGGCGACATCGGTCTTTTCGGCTTCTGGTCCATGATCGTCTTCCTTGGCGTGCTGACGATCGGCTTCACCTATGAGTGGCGGAAGGGTGCCCTGGAATGGGAGTGACGAACCCCGACAAAGTGATCTCCAACACGCCCGGCGTGGTCGAGCGGGAAGTTTCCGTGCCGGCCTGGCGGGACGATGCCTTTTTCCGTCAGGCGTCCGACCAGCTCGCGGACAAGGGCTTTGTGCTCACGACCGTGGATGACCTCATCAACTGGTCGCGCACCGGCTCGCTCATGTGGATGACCTTCGGTCTGGCCTGTTGCGCCGTCGAGATGATGCAGACGTCGATGCCGCGCTACGACGCGGAGCGTTTCGGTGTCGCGCCGCGCGCGAGTCCGCGCCAGTCCGACGTGATGATCGTGGCCGGTACGCTCACGAACAAGATGGCGCCCGCGCTGCGCAAGGTCTATGACCAGATGCCCGAGCCTCGCTATGTGATCTCCATGGGGTCATGTGCGAATGGCGGCGGCTACTACCACTATTCCTATTCCGTGGTGCGCGGCTGCGACCGGATCGTTCCGGTCGATGTCTATGTTCCCGGATGTCCCCCCACAGCCGAGGCCCTTCTCTACGGCATCCTCGCGCTTCAGAAGAAAATCCGCCGGACGGGAACGCTCGACCGCTGATTTCGACGACAGGGTGTGTGGCTTCCTGCCGGTTCCGCACGCCTCAAACGAACTTCGAGACCGCACCTATGGACGAAAGTCTTGCAGAACTAGGCGAACACATTCTCGGCTCGCTCGAGGATTCCGTGCTCGATTTTCACGTCGCTTTCGGCGAACTCACGATCTTGGCTCAGGCCCAGTCGATCGCTCGGGTGCTGAAATTCCTGCGTGACGATCCGGCCTGCCGTTTCTCGACGCTGATCGACATCACGGGCGTTGACTATCCGGAGCGCGCCCAGCGCTTCGACGTCGTTTATCACCTTCTGTCGATGTATCAGAATCAGCGCATTCGGGTGACGGTTCGAACCGACGAAGATACGGCGGTGCCGAGTGTCGTCCCTGTCTTCTCCGCGGCCAACTGGTATGAGCGCGAGACGTTCGACATGTATGGCGTGCTCTTCTCGGACCATCCGGACCTGCGCCGCATTCTCACGGATTATGGCTTCAACGGCTATCCGTTGCGGAAGGATTTCCCGCTGACGGGCTATGTGGAAGTGCGCTACGACGACGACGAAAAGCGTGTCGTCTACGAGCCGGTAAAGCTGGTGCAGGAATTCCGCAGCTTCGATTTCATGAGTCCCTGGGAGGGAGCGGAATATCTGCTTCCCGGTGACGAGAAGGCGGAAGGTTGAGGCAATGGCCGAACAGGAACTCCGCAACTACCATCTGAATTTCGGTCCGCAGCATCCGGCGGCCCACGGCGTTTTGCGTCTCGTGCTGGAGCTCGACGGCGAAGTCGTCGAGCGTGTGGACCCGCATATCGGTCTTCTCCACCGCGGCACCGAGAAGCTGATCGAATACAAGACCTACCTTCAGGCGACGCCTTACTTCGACCGTCTCGACTATGTGGCGCCGATGAATCAGGAGCACGCCTTCGTGCTCGCGGCTGAGAAGTTGCTCGGTCTCGAAGTGCCGCGCCGTGGCCAGTTCATTCGCGTTCTCTATTCCGAGATCGGCCGCATCCTCGCGCATATGCTGAACGTCACCACGCAGGCACTGGACGTCGGCGCGCTGACGCCACCGCTCTGGGGCTTCGAGGAACGCGAGAAGCTCATGATCTTCTATGAGCGTGCCTCAGGCGCGCGCATGCATGCGAACTACTTCCGTGTAGGCGGCGTGCACCGCGATCTGCCGCCGAAGCTGCTCGAGGATATCTACAATTTCTGTGACCCCTGCGCTCAGGTGCTGGACGATCTCGAAGGTCTTCTCACCGATAACCGCATCTTCAAGCAACGCAACGTCGATATCGGCGTCGTCAGCCAGCAGGAAGCGCTCGACTGGGGCTTCTCCGGCGTCATGGTGCGTGGCTCCGGTATGGCTTGGGACCTGCGTCGTTCGCAGCCCTATGAAGTTTATTCCGAACTCGACTTCGACATTCCGGTTGGCAAGAACGGCGATTGCTACGACCGCTATCTGATCCGCATGGAAGAAATGCGCCAGTCGCTGCGCATCATGAAGCAGTGCATCGAGATGATGCCCGGCGGGCCGGTGCGCTCCGACGACGGCAAGATCGTGCCGCCTTCCCGCGCCGAGATGAAGCGGTCGATGGAAGCGCTCATCCATCACTTCAAGCTGTACACCGAAGGCTACCATGTGCCCGAGGGCGAGGTGTATGCCGCGGTTGAAGCCCCCAAGGGCGAGTTCGGCGTCTTCCTCGTCTCCGATGGCGGCAACAAACCCTACAAGTGCAAGATCCGCGCGCCGGGATATGCCCATCTTCAGGCGATGGATCATCTCTGCAAGGGCCACATGCTGGCCGACGTGGCGGCCATTCTCGGCTCCATCGATATCGTGTTCGGAGAGGTGGACCGATGAGCGTCAGGCGTCTCGATCCCAATCAGCCCGAGAGCTTCGCCTTCACGGCGGAGAACGTCGAATGGGCGAAAAAGCAGATCGCGAAATATCCGGAAGGCAAGCAGGCCTCGGCGATCATTCCGCTGCTCTGGCGCGCTCAGGAACAGCATGACGGCTGGCTGCCCGAGCCCGCGATCCGCTATGTCGCCGAAATGCTCGGTATGGATTACATCCGCGCGCTCGAAGTTGCGACCTTCTACACCATGTTCAATCTCTCGCCGGTCGGTGAGCATTTCGTGCAGCTGTGCGGCACGACGCCCTGCTGGTTGCGCGGTGCGGACGAGTTGAAGGAAGTCTGCCGCAAGCATATCGGCCCCGAGGGCAAGGTGAGTGCTGACGGCAAGTTCTCCTGGATGGAAGTCGAATGCCTTGGCGCCTGCGTCAACGCGCCGATGGTCCAGATCAATGCCGACTTCTTCGAGGATCTCGATGCCTCGTCCTTCGAGCGCGTCTTGAACGATCTGCGCGAGGGCAGGGACGTGAAGCCCGGCCCTCAGAACGAGCGTCATGCATCCGAACCGGCTGGCGGCCTCACGAGCCTGACCACGGTTGGCGAGCCGCAGACGGGCGGGAGTAACTGATGCTGGAAGACAAGGACCGCATATTCACGAATCTTTACGGCTTCCATGACTGGCGTCTCGAAGCCGCGAAAAAGCGTGGCGACTGGGACGGTACGGCGGCAATCATCGCCAAGGGACGTGACTGGATTCTCGACGAGATGAAGAAGTCGGGTCTGCGCGGTCGTGGCGGCGCGGGCTTCCCGACCGGCCTCAAATGGTCCTTCATGCCGAAGGAGTCCGATGGCCGTCCGCATTATCTCGTGGTGAACGCGGACGAGTCCGAGCCCGGCACCTGCAAGGATCGCGACATCATGCGTCACGATCCGCAGAAGCTCATCGAAGGCTGCCTCATCGCCTCCTTCGCGATGGGCGCGCATGCCTGCTACATCTATGTGCGCGGCGAATTCATCCGCGAGCGCGAGCAGCTCCAGGCTGCTGTGGACGAGGCATACGAAGCCGGTCTCCTGGGGCCGAACGCGGCGGGCTCCGGCTGGGACTTCGATCTCTACGTTCATCACGGCGCAGGCGCCTATATCTGCGGCGAAGAAACCGCCCTCCTCGAAAGCCTTGAGGGCAAGAAGGGCATGCCGCGCCTCAAGCCGCCTTTCCCGGCGAATGTCGGTCTCTACGGCGCGCCGACCACGGTGAACAACGTGGAGTCGATTGCGGTCGCCCCGACTATCCTGCGCCGTGGTGCCGACTGGTTCGCCGGTCTCGGCCGTCCGAACAACACCGGCACCAAGCTCTTCTGCATTTCGGGCCATGTGAACAAGCCCTGCAATGTCGAAGAGGAAATGGGCATCCCGCTCCGCGAGCTCCTCGAAAAGCATGCGGGCGGCGTACGCGGCGGCTGGGACAATCTTCTCGCGGTGATCCCCGGCGGTTCTTCCGTGCCGCTTTTGCCGAAGTCGATCTGCGACGACGTGCTGATGGATTTCGACTCGCTGAAGGCCGTGCAGTCCGGCCTCGGCACGGCAGCCGTCATCGTCATGGACAAGTCGACCGACGTCATCAAGGCGATCGCGCGCCTCTCCGCTTTCTACAAGCACGAGAGCTGCGGCCAGTGCACGCCCTGCCGCGAAGGTACGGGCTGGATGTGGCGCGTGATGGAGCGTCTCGTCGCGGGCGAAGCGGAGGTCGAGGAAATCGACATGCTGCTCGACGTTACGAAGCGCGTCGAAGGTCACACGATCTGTGCGCTCGGCGACGCGGCGGCCTGGCCGGTTCAGGGCCTCATCCGCCATTTCCGGGGAACGATCGAAGAGCGCATCGCGGCCAAGCGTGGCGGCGGCGCGGCAAGGGCGGCGGAGTAGGTCATGCCGAAACTCACAGTCGATGGCATTGAGGTCGAGGTCGAAAACGGCGCCACGCTGTTGCAGGCCTGCGAAGAGGCGGGCGCTGAAATCCCGCGCTTCTGCTATCACGAGCGGCTGTCCATCGCGGGCAACTGCCGCATGTGCCTTGTCGAGGTCGAGAAATCGCCCAAGCCTGTCGCGTCCTGCGCCATGCCCGCGGCGGACGGCATGGTCGTCCACACGAAGACCGAGCAGGTAAAGCGCGCACGCGAAGGCGTGATGGAGTTCCTCCTCATCAATCACCCGCTCGATTGCCCGATCTGCGATCAGGGCGGCGAATGCGACCTTCAGGACCAGTCGATGGCCTATGGCGTCGACGGCTCGCGCTTCCACGAGAACAAGCGCGCCGTCGAAGAGAAATACATGGGTCCCCTCGTGAAGACGGTGATGACGCGTTGCATTCATTGCACGCGCTGCATCCGCTTCTCGCAGGAAGTCGCCGGCGTGCCGGAGCTCGGCGCCATCGGCCGCGGCGAGGACATGGAGATCACAACCTATCTCGAGCACGCTCTCACCTCCGAGCTCTCGGCGAATGTCGTCGATCTCTGCCCGGTCGGCGCTCTCACCTTCCGTCCCTTCGCCTATACGGCGCGTCCCTGGGAATTGCGGAAGACCGAGTCCATCGACGTCATGGACGCCGTCGGCTCGAATATCCGCGTTGATGCGCGCGGGGCCGAAGTCATGCGCATTCTTCCGCGTCTCAATGACGACGTGAACGAGGAGTGGATTTCGGACAAGACGCGTTTCGTCTGGGATGGGCTGAAGACTCAGCGCCTCGACACGCCCTATGTCCGCGTGAATGGCCGCCTCCAGCCCGCTACCTGGGACGAAGCTTTCGCCGCCATTGCTGCGCGCCTGAAGGATGTGGACGGCAAGCGCATCGCCGCGATTGCAGGCGACCTTGCCTGCGCCGAAAGCATGAAGGCCCTGAAGGACCTCTACACCTCCCTCGGCTCGCCGAACATCGATTGCCGTCAGGACGGCGCGAAGCTCGATGCGTCGAGCCGCGGCGCCTATCTCTTCAATACGACCATCGCGGGCATCGAAGAGGCGGATGCGATCCTCCTCGTCGGTACCGATCCGCGCAAGGAAGCGCCCATCGTCAATGCGCGCATTCTGAAGCGCGCGAAGCAGGGCGGCCTGAAAGTCGGCGTCATTGGTCCGCGCACCGATCTCACCTACGAATACGAATATATCGGCGCCGGTCCGCAGTCTCTCAAGGAGCTCGGCTCCTTCGGCGATGTGCTCAAGAACGCTTCGCGTCCGATGATCGTGGTCGGGCAGGGCGCGCTCTCCCGTAAGGACGGCGCCGCCGTTCTGGCCGAAGCGTTGAGCCTTGCCAGATCCATCGGCGCCATCTCCGGCGAGTGGAACGGCTTCAACGTGCTGCACACCGCTGCTGCCCGCGTCGCCGGTCTCGATCTCGGCCTCGTGCCGGGTGAGGGCGGCCGCGATGTCGAGGGCATCCTCGAAGGCGCGTCGAGCGGCGAGATCGACCTCGTGCACCTGCTTGGCGCGGACGAAATCGACATGAACCGTCTGGGCAAGGCTTTCGTGATTTATCAGGGCACGCATGGCGATGCCGGCGCGCACCGTGCTGACGTGATCCTGCCGGGCGCCGCCTATACGGAGAAGGATGCGACCTGGGTGAACACCGAGGGCCGCGTGCAACTCGGCCGCCGTGCCGTCTTCCCGCCGGGTTCCGCCCGCGAGGACTGGGCGATCCTGCGGGCACTCTCCGGCGTTCTCGGCAAGACCCTGCCTTACGACGATCTTGCGGCAGTCCGCGCGGCGATGCAGGCGGATGCGCCGCATTTCGCGGTGACGGACATCGTGACGCCCGCGTCGGAAATGCCGTCGCTGCCGGGAGGCGCGCTCGATGCCGCGCCCTTCGAAACGCCGGTGCGCGATTTCTTCATGACCAATCCGATCGCGCGCGCAAGCGCCGTCATGGCCGAATGCTCGGCCGGACGGGCAGCGGCAGCGCGCATTCAGGCCGCGGAGTGACGGGGGCAGAGGGGCAATGACTGATATTCTCGTCGCATATGGCATACCGCTCGCGATCATCGTTGCGCAGTCGCTTGCGCTGATCGTCGCGATCCTGCTCGTCACGGCCTATGTGCTGCTTGCCGACCGCAAGATCTGGGCGGCCGTGCAGCTTCGCCGCGGTCCGAATGTCGTGGGCGCCTTTGGCCTCCTTCAATCTTTCGCGGACTTGCTGAAATTCGTCTTCAAGGAAGTCGTTGTTCCGGCCGGGTCGAACAAGGGCGTCTTCCTGATCGCGCCGCTCGTCACAGTCACGCTCGCGCTTTCCGGCTGGGCCGTCATTCCGCTCGACGCGAAGATGGTCATCTCCGACATCAATGTCGGCATCCTTTATATCTTCGCGATCTCGTCGCTCGGCGTTTACGGCGTCATCATGGCGGGCTGGGCGTCGAACTCGAAATATCCGTTTCTGTCCGCTCTGCGCGCCGCGGCTCAGATGGTTTCCTACGAAGTCTCCATCGGCTTCGTCATCGTCTGCGTGTTGATGACGGCGGGAACGCTCAATCTTTCGGAGATCGTCGAGTCCCAGAAGACCATCTGGTATGTGATCCCGCATCTGCCGATGTTCGTGATCTTCTTCGTCTCGGCGCTTGCGGAAACGAACCGTCCGCCTTTCGACCTCGTGGAGGCGGAATCGGAACTCGTCGCGGGCTTCATGGTGGAATATTCCTCCACCACCTACATGATGTTCATGCTGGGCGAGTACGTCTCGATCCTGCTCATGTGCGCCATGACGACGATCCTCTTTCTTGGCGGCTGGCTACCGCCGGTCGACATCGCGCCTTTCAACTGGATCCCCGGCGTCGTCTGGTTCCTGATCAAGGTCTTCGCCGTCTTCTTCATGTTTGCGATGGTCAAGGCCTTCGTGCCGCGCTACCGCTACGACCAGCTGATGCGCCTCGGCTGGAAGGTCTTCCTCCCGATTTCGCTCTTCTGGGTCGTGCTGACCGCGGGCGTTCTCGTCGGCTTCGATCTCGTGTAGGGGCAGGGGACAATGAACGCTTACAAGGGAAAGGACTGAGATTATGGCCTGGCTGGATCAGTCGGTGCGGTCTCTCTTCCTCGCCGAATTCGTTTCGAGCTTCTTCCTCGCCATGCGGTACTTCTTCAAGCCGAAGGCGACGCTGAACTATCCCTTCGAGAAGGGGCCGCTCTCTCCGCGCTTCCGCGGCGAGCATGCGCTTCGCCGTTATCCGAATGGCGAGGAGCGCTGCATCGCCTGCAAGCTCTGCGAGGCGATCTGCCCCGCGCTCGCCATCACCATCGAGGCCGGCCCCCGCCGCAACGACGGCACGCGCCGTACCACGCGCTACGATATCGATATGACGAAGTGCATCTATTGCGGCCTCTGCCAGGAGGCCTGCCCGGTGGATGCCATCGTCGAAGGGCCGAATTTCGAATTCGCCACCGAAACGCGCGAAGAACTGATGTACGACAAGAACCGGCTGCTCGCGAATGGCGACCGCTGGGAACGCGAGATCGCGATGAATATCGCGCTCGACGCGCCATACCGCTGAACGACGGGTCGAGGGACTCCAGATGATTGCCACCGCCATCGCGTTTTATCTCTTCGCTGCGATTACAGTCGCTGCGGGTTTCATGGTGATCGCGGCGCGCAATCCCGTTCACTCCGTGCTGTTCCTCATCCTCGCCTTCTTCAATGCGGCTGCCCTCTTCGTGCTCATGGGGGCAGAGTTCCTCGCCCTCATTCTCGTCATCGTCTATGTCGGCGCCGTGGCCGTGCTTTTCCTCTTCGTCGTGATGATGCTCGACGTCGATTTTTCGGAGCTGCGCCAGGGCTTCCTGCAATATCTGCCGGTTGGCGCGCTGGTCGGCATTATCCTGCTGATCGAGCTGCTGCTCGTCGTCGGAGCCTGGGTCATCTCGCCGGAAGCGGCTGGCATCGCCGCTGCTCCGGCGCCTGCGATAGCGGACGTGGACAACACGCGGGCTCTCGGCCAGATCATCTATACGAAATACGTCTATCTGTTCCAGGCGGCGGGCCTCATCCTGCTCGTCGCCATGATCGGCGCGATCGTGCTCACCCTCCGTCACAAGCCGAATGTGAAGCGGCAGGTGATTGCGAACCAGGTGGCTCGCAAGCGCGAAGATGCGGTCGAACTGAAGAAGGTCGAGCCCGGGCAGGGGCTCTGAGAAATCCCGGCGCGCGCGGTTCCCGCCGTGCGGCCAAACGAATGTAAGGGGACTGGCTTCCAAGCGGCGGCGCAAGGGAGCAGGAGAAAATGATGGCAATCGGCCTCGCACACTATCTCACCGTGGCGGCGATCCTGTTCACGCTGGGCATCTTCGGTATCTTCCTCAACAGGAAGAACGTGATCGTCATTCTCATGTCGATCGAGTTGATGCTGCTCGCCGTGAACATCAATCTGGTTGCCTTCTCCACTCATATGGGGGACCTCGTCGGGCAGGTTTTCGCTCTCTTCGTGCTGACGGTGGCCGCTGGCGAGGCGGCGATCGGTCTCGCCATTCTGGTCGTCTATTTCCGCAACCGCGGCTCCATCGCGGTTGAGGACATCAACATGATGAAGGGGTAAGGGGGCATGTACTCTGCAATCGTCTTCCTGCCTCTGATCGGTTTTCTGATCGCCGGCATTTTCGGCCGCTGGATCGGCGCTCGCGCCGCGCAGATCATCACGTCGGGCCTCCTTGTCGTTTCCGCGCTGCTGTCCATTGCGGCGCTCGTTTCCGTCGGTCTCGAGGGTGAAACCGCGCGCGTCCAGGTTCTCACATGGATCGACTCCGGCGGCTTCGAGGCCGACTGGCGGCTGAGGGTCGATACGCTTACCGCGGTCATGCTGGTCGTCGTGACCTCCGTCTCAGCGCTCGTGCACATCTATTCGATAGGCTATATGAGCCACGATCCGCATCAGCCGCGCTTCTTCGCCTATCTCTCGCTCTTCACCTTCGCCATGCTCATGCTGGTGACGGCGGATAATTTCGTTCAGCTCTTCTTCGGCTGGGAAGGTGTGGGCCTTGCGTCCTATCTGCTGATCGGTTTCTGGTATCAGCGTCCCAGCGCCAATGCGGCGGCGATCAAGGCCTTCGTTGTGAACCGCGTCGGCGACTTTGGCCTCATTCTCGGCATCGCCACGCTCTTCCTCACCATCGGCTCGGTCGACTTCGACACCGTCTTCGCCGCCATTCCGGAAATTGCGGACAAGAGCTTCAATTTCCTCGGTTACGACGTGCCGATCGTGACGACCGCCTGTCTGCTGCTCTTCATGGGCGCCATGGGCAAATCGGCGCAGTTCCTGCTCCACACCTGGCTGCCGGACGCGATGGAAGGTCCGACGCCGGTCTCCGCCCTCATTCATGCAGCGACCATGGTCACCGCGGGCGTGTTCCTCGTTGCGCGCCTGTCGCCGGTCTTCGAGTTCTCGCCCTATGCGCTGACGGTCGTCACGGTGGTTGGCGCCATCACGGCCTTCTTTGCCGCGACGGTCGGTCTCGTCCAGAACGATATCAAGCGCGTCATCGCCTATTCGACCTGCTCGCAGCTTGGCTACATGTTCGTGGCGCTCGGCGTCGGCGCCTATGAAGTGGCGATGTTCCACCTCTTCACTCATGCCTTCTTCAAGGCGCTCCTCTTCCTCGGCTCGGGCTCGGTCATCCATGCCATGAGCGACGAGCAGGACATGCGCAAGATGGGCGGTCTCTACAAGATGATCCCCGTCACATGGGTGATGATGGTGATCGGTACGCTCGCGCTCACCGGTTTCCCGTTCACCGCCGGTTACTACTCCAAGGATGCGATCATCGAAGCGGCCTTCGCCGGTCACAACCCGGCGCATATGTTCGCCTTCACGCTGACGGTTATCGCTGCGCTGCTCACCTCCTTCTATTCATGGCGTCTGATTTTCATGACATTCCACGGGCAGAGTCGCGCCTCCAACGAAACGCTCTCGCACGTTCACGAGTCCCCGCTCGTCATGCTTATCCCGCTTGTGGTCCTTGCGGTTGGCGCCATTGGCGCGGGTATGGTTTTTGCGCCACTCTTCATCGGCCATGCCTATGAGCAATTCTGGCTGGAGGCGATCTATCGCGGCGCCGAAAACCACATCATGCACGAATTCCACAACGTGCCTGCCTGGGTGCCTTACCTGCCCACGCTCATGATGATCGTCGGCTTTGCCGTCTCCTGGCTCTTCTATATCGCGCGGCCGGACATGCCGAAGCAGCTCGCGAAGACGCATGAGCCGCTCTACAAGTTCCTGCTCAACAAGTGGTACTTCGACGAGCTCTACGATTTCATCTTCGTCCGCCCCGCCTTCTGGCTCGGCAGGGTGCTCTGGAAGCAGGGTGACGGCCGCATCATCGACGGTCTTGGACCTGACGGCATCTCCGCACGCGTGCTCGATATCACGCGCGGCGTCGTGCGCCTCCAGAGCGGCTATCTCTATCACTACGCCTTCGCGATGCTGCTCGGCGTGGCGGGTCTTGTGACCTGGTTCATGGTCGGGGGAACGCACTGATGACCGACGGCAACATTCTCTCGCTCATCACCTTCCTGCCGCTGGTCGGCGCGCTCATCATCCTGGTGACGCGCGGTGACGAGGCGTCGGTCGCGCGCAATGCTCGCTATGTCGCTCTCTGGACGACCTCGATCACCTTCTTCGTCTCCCTCTACATCTGGTGGAAGTTCGACCCCACCACGGCGGACTTCCAGTTCGTGCAGGAGACGCAGTGGCTCGGCGGCGCCATCAACTACCACATGGGCGTCGACGGCATTTCGATGCTCTTCGTCATCCTTACAACCTTCCTGATGCCGGCCTGCATCCTCGCAAGCTGGACCTCCATCGAGAAGCGCGTGAAGGAATACATGATCGCCTTCCTCGTGCTCGAGACCCTGATGGTCGGCATGTTCTGCGCCCTCGACACGGTGCTGTTCTACATCTTCTTCGAGGCAGTGCTGATCCCGATGTTCCTCATCATCGGCGTGTGGGGCGCCAAGCGGCGCGTCTATGCGGCGTTCAAGTTCTTC
>DLCG01000003.1:12889-13100 GCA_002480495.1 Rhodobiaceae bacterium UBA7804
CCCGATGTTCCTCATCATCGGCGTCTGGGGCGGCGCGCGGCGCATCTATGCGAGCTTCAAGTTCTTCCTCTACACATTTGCGGGCTCCGTGCTCATGCTCCTCGCCATCATGGCGATGTACTGGGAAGCAGGCACGACCAGTATCCCGGTTCTTCTCGCGCATGATTTCCCCGTGGACATGCAGTTCTGGCTCTGGCTCGCCTTCTTCGCC
>DLCG01000002.1 GCA_002480495.1 Rhodobiaceae bacterium UBA7804
CCAGTTCATCGACCGCACCTTCGCCCGCGAGAAGAGTTTCTTCGGCGAGGGCTTCGTCGCGCATGTCTCGATGGCGAATCCCGTCTGTCCGCGCCTCGGCGACCATCTCGAGGCCGCCTGCAAGGCAAACGACATCGCCTATACGCGCGGCGGCACCTATCTCGTCATGGAAGGCCCGCAGTTCTCGACGCTGGCCGAAAGCAATCTCTACCGCTCCTGGGGCTGCTCGGTGATCGGCATGACCAACATGCCGGAGGCGAAGCTCGCCCGCGAGGCCGAGATCTGCTACGCGACCGTCGCCATGGTGACGGATTACGACTGCTGGCATCCGACCCATGCGCATGTCGAGGTGGCCGATGTCGTGCGCGTGCTCGAGGAGAATGCGGGACATGCCCGCGCCATGATCCGCTCGGTCGCGGAAAGCTTCGGACCGGAGCGCGAGCCTTCGCCGCAGGGCCTCGACCGCGTGCTCGACACCGCCCTCATCACGGCGCCCGCCAGGCGCGATCCCGAACTCGTTGCGAAGCTCGATGCCGTCGCCGGCCGCGTGCTCCACGCTTCCTGATTCCAGAGACAGCACATGAACATCAAGGATTTCATCCGCACCATCCCGGATTACCCGAAGAGCGGCATCCAGTTCCGCGACATCACCACGCTGCTCGCCGATCCCGAAGGGTTCCGCGGCGCGGTCGATGCGCTGGTTGCGCTTCACAAGGGGGCGAAATTCCAGGCGGTGGCGGGCATCGAGGCGCGCGGCTTCATCCTGGGCGGCGCCGTGGCGCATCAGCTCGGCCTCGGTTTCATTCCCGTCCGCAAGAAGGGCAAGCTCCCCTGGAACGTGATCGGTCAGGAATACGACCTTGAATACGGCACCGATACGGTCGAAATCCATACGGACGCGGTGAAGGAGGGCGACAACGTCCTCCTGATCGACGACCTCATCGCCACGGGCGGCACGGCGGAAGCAGCCGTAAAGCTCATCGGCCGCGCCGGTGGCAACGTCACCGCGTCGAGCTTCGTCATCGAGCTGCCGGAGCTCGGCGGCCGCCAGCGTCTCGAGGCGCTCGACATCGAGGTGCTCTCGCTCTGCTCGTTCGAGGGCCACTAGAGTGTTTCCGGCGAAAGTGGTTTCACTTTCGCGGTTCGGAAACACGACCGAATAAAAACCGAGCCAACCGCCACTCCAGCGAGGAGGCGCCATGAAGATCGACGGCACGCATTACCGCACCATCTGGGTCGCGGAGGATGGCTGGTCGGTCGAGATCATCGACCAGACGCGGCTGCCGCATGAATTCGCCACCGTCCGCCTCGAAACGGCAGGCGATGCGGCGCGCGCGATCAGGGACATGCTGGTGCGCGGCGCGCCGCTGATCGGCGCCACGGCGTCCTATGGTCTCTGCCTTGCGCTGCGCGACGACCCCTCGGACGAAAACCTCGACCGCACCTACGACATGCTGCTCGCGACGCGGCCCACGGCGGTGAATCTCAAATGGTCGCTCGATGCCATGCGCGAAGCCGTTCGCAAGGTCGGCCATAATGCGCGCGTCGAGGTGGCCTATGCTGAAGCCGCGCGGCTCTGCGACGAGGATGTCGAGACATGCCGGCGCATCGGCGAGAACGGGCTTCGCATCATTCGGGGGCTCGCCGAGGCGAAGCCCGGCGAGACGGTCAACATTCTCACCCATTGCAATGCCGGCTGGCTCGCCTGCGTCGATTGGGGAACGGCGCTCGCGCCGATCTACATGGCGCATGATGCGGGTCTTCCGGTTCATGTCTGGGTGGACGAGACGCGCCCGCGCAACCAGGGCGCCTCGCTCACCGCCTTTGAGCTCGGCCGTCATGGCGTGCCGCATACCATCGTGCCGGACAATGCGGGCGGCCATTTGATGCAGCATGGACAAGTCGACATGTGCATCGTTGGCACCGACCGCACGACTTCCACGGGCGATGTCGCGAACAAGATCGGCACATACCTCAAGGCGCTCGCGGCGGAAGCGAACAATGTTCCCTTCTATGTCGCGCTGCCTCATACGACGATCGACTGGACGCTGAAGGACGGCGTGAAGGAAATCGAGATCGAGCAGCGCAGCCCCCGCGAGGTCACGCATATGACGGGCCGCACGGAAAAGGGCGAGATCGTGACGGTCGAGATTTCCGCGCCGGGCAGCGAGGCCGCGAATTACGGCTTCGACGTGACCCCGGCGCGATATGTCACCGGCCTCATCACGGAGCGGGGCGTCTGCCCGGCGAGCCGCGACGGGCTCTTGATGCTCTATCCCGAGAAGAAAAATGGGTGAGGGCGACGAAGCCTGGCTCCGCCAGCGCGTCATCGACGCCGCGCTCGACCTCGCTTCCACGGGCCTTTCGCCGCAAATGTCCGGCAATGTTTCGGCTCGCATGGGCGAGCGGGTTTTCATCACGCCGTCCGGCGTCGCCTATACGGACCTGATGCCGGGCGACCTCTCCGAGATCGCGCTGGACGGGCGCGTCCTTTCCGGCCCGTTCCCGCCTTCCTCCGAATGGCACATGCATTGCGCGATCTATGAGGCTTTCCCGGAGGCTGGCGGCATCGTTCATGCGCATTCGGATTTCGCCACCGTGCTCGCCGTGATGAAGCGCGAGATCCCGCCTTTCCACTACATGGTCGCCGTCGCGGGCGGGAAGGACATCCGCGTCGCGCCTTACGCGACTTTCGGCACGGAAGAACTCGCGAGGAATGCCGTCACCGCACTCGAAGGCCGCCGCGCCTGCCTCCTCGCGCATCACGGCCAGATCGCCTTCGGGCCGACAGTGGAGGATGCGCTCCACCTCGCCCACGAAGTCGAAACGCTCTCCGCGCAATATTGGCGCGCGCTGCAGCTCGGCGAACCCGATCTTCTCCCGGATGAAGAGATGGCGGTGAATGTCGAGAAGTTCCGGAACTACGGGCGGAAGGGGTAAGCAAAGGCGAGTGCTTTCACCGGCGTTTGTATGTGGTCCACCCTCCCACAGGGGGAGGGTGGAGAGGGAAGGTGAGGGGCTACTCCCCCAGCGCCTTTTTCAGCGCTTTCTCGACCTTGGAAGAGCCCGGCGTCGTCGTGCTGGCGAACCAGTCGATGAGCTTCCCGTCCCGTCCGATCACATATTTGTAGAAGTTCCAGCGCGGCTTCGAGAGCAGCCCGCCTTGCTTGCCGAGCCATTTGAAGAGCGGGTGCGCTTCCTCGCCCTTCACATGCACCTTCTCGGTCAGCGGAAAGTCGACGCCGAAATTGATCTCGCAGAAATTCGCGATTTCCGCCGCGTTGCCCGGCTCCTGGTTCGCGAAGTCGTTGGAAGGCACACCGAGCACGACGAGCCCGTCATCGGCATATTTCCGCCAGATCGCTTCGAGCTCCTTGTACTGGGGCGTGAAGCCGCATTTCGAGGCCGTATTGACGATGAGTAGCGGCCGCCCCGCAAAGTCGCTGAGCGGCATGGGCTCACCCTTCAGGCTGGTGAAGCTGAAATCGTAGGCGGTTTTCTCTCTGTCGCTCATTGTCGGCTCCCGGTTGCGGCTATGCGCATTCTACACCACACCCGTCATTGCGAGCGAAGCGAAGCAATCCAGAAGCGGCAAACACCAGGCTTGCGGCCTCTGGATTGCTTCGTCGCTATCGCTCTTCGCAATGACGAATAGTTGATGCATACGCCAAGCCCAAAAATGTCACCCCGGCGAAAGCCGGGGCCCACTCGCGGGTGAGGCGTCTTACGACCCCTCGAAAAGCGCCAGCGTCCGTTTCAGCGCGAGTTCCGCCGCCGCCTTGTCGTAATTGTTGCGGCGGTCGGAATTGAAGCCGTGGTCGGCGTCATAGACGTAGATCTTCACTTCCGGATGCGCCGCTTCGATAGCGCGCACATCTTCCATCGGAATGCCGTGATCCTTTTCGCCGAAATGGCAGATGGTCGGGCATTTCGGGCTTTCGTCGATGAACTGCTTGATCGCGCCGCCGTAATAGCAGGACGCCGCGTCGAGTCCCCTGGCGCGGCAGGCCGCCACCCAGCTCACCGAGCCGCCATAGCAATAGCCGGTGATGAAGACCTTCTCGCAGCCATCGGCACGCAGCTTGTCGATGCACATCTGCACGTCGAGCACGGTGTTCTCGTATGAGTTGTCGGCGCGCAGCTTCAGCGATTCCTGGATGTCTTCCTGGGAGTAGGTCGCCTGGAAGTCCTTCACTTGCCGGTCATAGAGCTGCGGCGAAAGCACGTCATAGCCACGCGCGGCATAGTCGTCGCAGAGATCCTTGATATGCGCGGTGACGCCGAAGATTTCCATGATGAGGACAAGACCGCCCTTCCGTGTCCCTTCCGCTTTCACGTGATAGCAGAGAATGTCGGCGCCATCGCCGCTCTTCAGCGTGATTTCCTTGCCCTTGCGTGCCATGTCGTTCCTCCCTCTCGATTTACTTGCGTGGCTGGCGGCGTTCGATCAGGCCTTGTCCGATGAAACTCATCACGGTTTCGCCGTGCTGGTTCACGCCGGTGTTGCGGCTTCTCACGATGCCCCATCCGGGGCGCGACTTCATGTCGAGCTTCTCGATCACTTCCGTAGAATAGCTGATCGTGTCGCCCGCGCGCACCGGGGTGGGCCATTTCATCTCGAGAAATCCGGGGGAGGGGCCGCCCGCCGGGGGCTTTCTCCCGTTCTCGTCGGCGGGTTCCGGCGTCGCCTGCCGCTTCGCGATCATGAGCTTCATCCATGTCGCGGATGTGTGCCAGCCGCTTGCGGTCAGCGTGCCGAAGGGGCCTTCCTTCGCCGCTTCCGGATCGATGTGGAAATATTGCGGATCGTACTTCTTCGCGAAGGCGATGATCTCTTCCGCCGTGAAGGTATGGCTGCCCAGTTCCGTGCGCGTGCCGATCTCGATGTCTTCGAACCAGGGCATGATCAGGCCTTCTCGACCGGCGCACCGGGATGGCGCCTGCCATACATCGCCCAGCCGTCCGAGGTCAGCACCACCTCGTCCTTCTGGTTCAGCATCTCGATGTGAAACTTCGTGAGGCCCATTTCCGGCCGGCTCTTCGAGGGGCGACGCTCGGTGCAGGTCCTCCGCAGGCGGAGCGTATCGTTCACATAGACGGGCTTTCTCCAGCGCACCTCGTCCACGCCCGGCGCACCCATCGATGCGCTTTCGAGGATGTAGCCGTCGCACATCATGCGCATCATCATGGCGCAGGAATGCCAGCCGCTCGCGCAGAGCCCGCCAAGGATCGACTGCTTCGCGGCTTCCTCGTCGAGGTGAAAGGGCTGGGGGTCGAACTCGCTCGCGAATTCGAGGATTTCTTCTTTCGTGACGTGCTTTTCACCGAATTCGACGGTTTCGCCGACGGGGAAATCTTCCCAGTAGAATTTCGGCTCTCTCGTACCCATTCGCCCTCCCGCAGGCATGGCCGGAACCGGGGACTATTTATTTCGCGACTCGCTTCTCCGGTTCCGCTCATTCCCCGAAAACCGGGGACTAATTCTTCTCGATGTCCGCCAATTTCATTTGTGACGTTATTATGACGTTTCGATGACGGTCGGCCTGCTTTGTCCCCGGTTTCGCTCCGGAAGAAAACTTGTCCCCGCCCATCCTCGGGCATGAGGGGATGCCGTTTCCTCTCCTCAATTCGCGAAGCGGAAATGCATCACGTCGCCGTCATGAACCACATAGTCCTTGCCCTCGAGGCGCATCTTGCCGGCATCCTTTGCGCCCTGTTCGCCGCCGAGCGACACGTAGTCGTCATAGGAAATCGTCTCTGCACGGATGAACCCTTTTTCGAAATCCGTGTGGATCACGCCCGCGGCGGCGGGTGCGCGCGTGCCGCGTGTGATCGTCCAGGCGCGCGTCTCCTTCGGGCCCACCGTGAAATAGGTGATGAGGTCGAGCAGCGCATAGCCGACGCGGATGAGGCGCGACAATCCGGGTTCGGACAAGCCGAGCGTTTCGAGATACTCGTTGCGTTCGTCGGGTGCGAGCTGCGCGAGTTCTTCCTCGATGCGCGCGGAAATCACGACCCATTGCGCGCCTTCCGCCTTCGCCTTTTCTTCCACCTGTTTCGAATATTCGTTGCCCGTCGCGGCGGAGGCTTCTTCCACGTTGCAGACATAGAGCACGGGTTTCGAGGTGAGGAGGTTGAGGCCTTCCCAGGCTTTCATGTCCTCGTCCGAGATCTTGCCTTCGGCGGTCGCGATGCGGGCGGGCTTGCCTTCGCGCAGATAGGCAAGCGCCACATTCATCAGTTCGATCTGTTGCTTCGCGTCCTTGTCGCCGCCCTTTGCCTTCTTCTCCTGCGCGACGACGCGCTTTTCCAGGCTTTCGAGGTCGGCAAGCATCAGCTCCGTCTCGACGATTTCGGCATCGGCCAGCGGGTCGATGCGGTTTTCGACATGGGTGATGTCGTCATCGACGAAGCAGCGCAGCACATAGGCGACGGCGTCCACCTCGCGGATGTTCGCGAGGAACTGGTTGCCGAGGCCTTCGCCCTTCGACGCGCCTTTCACGAGGCCTGCAATATCGACGAAGGTAAGCCGCGTCGGAATGATCTCCTTGCTCTTCGCGATGGAGGCGAGCTTGTCGAGGCGCGGATCGGGCACCGCCACCTCGCCGACATTCGGCTCGATGGTGCAGAACGGATAATTCGCGGCCTGCGCGCTCGCCGTCTGCGTCAGCGCATTGAAAAGCGTGGACTTGCCGACATTGGGCAGTCCGACGATGCCGCATTTGAAACCCATGACCTCAGTCTCTCCGTTTGCGTTCTATTCTTCTGTCTTCGGCTTCTTCGCGGGCTCTGGATTGAGCGCGAGATGCACCTTGTTCGCGAATGTCGCGTCCTTGCCTTCGGCAAGAAGGGGAGCCGCATCCGCCATCGCATCGAGCATGGGCTCGACCCAGTCCGACGTTTCCGCCTTCGAAAAGTCGCCCAGCACATAGCCGAGCACGCGGTCCTTCGCGCCGGGATGTCCGATGCCGATGCGCACGCGGCGGAAGTCCGGTCCGATATGCGCCGCGATGGAGCGGATGCCATTATGGCCCGCCGCGCCGCCGCCCGTCTTCATGCGGATCTTTCCGGGTTCGAGGTCGAGTTCGTCGTAGAAGACGACGACATCGGCCGGCGTCAGCTTGTAGAAGCGCATCGCCTCGCCGACGGCGCGCCCGCTTTCGTTCATGTATGTCGTGGGCTTCAGTACGATCGCCTTCTCGCCGCCAAACATGCCTTCGGACACCAGTCCCTGAAAGCGCGCGCGGGGCGGCGAAAAGGAATGGCGGCGAACGATCGCGTCCGCCGCCATGAATCCGACATTGTGCCTGTTCCGTTCGTACTTCGCGCCCGGATTTCCAAGACCGACGAGCAGGATCATCGCCGCCTCCTTTCAGGCAGCGAAGATCAGTCTTCCTTTTCCTCGGAAGACTCTTCCCCTTCGCCCTTCGCTTCGGCTTTCTCTTCCGCCTTGGCTTCGTTGTCGGCAGAGACGACAGCGGCCGGCGCGGCGATGGTCGCGATGGTGAAGTCGCGATCCGTGATGGTCGGCGTCACATTGCCGGGCAGCTTCACCGCGGAAATGTGGATCGAGTCGCCCATCTCGCAGCCCTTCAGGTCGATGTCGATCTGTTCGGGGATCGCATCGGCCGGGCAGGAGAGTTCGATCTCGTGCCGCACGATGTTCAGCACACCGCCGCCCTTGATGCCGGGCGAGGCTTCGTGGTTGTGGAAGTGCACGGGCACGTCCACCACGATGGTGGCGTTCTTGCCGAGACGCAGGAAGTCGACATGGATGATGAAGTCGCGCACCGGCTCGAACTGCACGTCACGGGGAATGACGCGTTCCTTCTTGCCGCCGATCTCGACATCGAGCACATGGCTCATGAAGGTGCCGGTCTGGTAAAGCGCGAAAACTTCCTTGTAGCTCACATGGATGAGCTCGGGGGTCTTCTTCTCGCCGTAGATCACGGCGGGGACGCGGCCTTCGCGGCGGAGCGAACGGACAGCCCCCTTGCTGCCTTTTTCGCGCGCCTCGGCCTGGAGCGTCTGGGTCTCGGCCATAGGTAATTCTCCAATGAAAACGGGGCCTTAGCGGCCCGCGTGCATAGCCCGCAAGTCTCCTCCAGGGGTGTGGAAGTGCGGGATCGCGCGCCTTATAGCGCTCGCGGGCCAAAAACTCAACCGGATAAGGGAGTTAAGGAGGTGAGGCGGGATCAGTCGAAAAGGCTCGAAACCGAGCGTTCTTCTGCCGTCCGGCGCATGGCCTCGCCGATCAGCGGGGCGATCGAGACGACCCGGATATTGTGGCTCACGCGCACGGCTTCCGTCGCCTGGATCGAATCCGTGATGACGAGTTCCTTGAGCTTCGAGGCGGAGACGCGGGCGACCGCGCCGCCCGAAAGAACACCATGTGTCACATAGGCCGAGACTTCGGTGGCGCCGGCATTGAGCAGTGCTTCCGCCGCGTTGCAGAGCGTGCCGGCGCTGTCGACGATGTCGTCCACGAGGATGCAGGAGCGGCCGGAGACGTCGCCGATGATGTTCATGACCTCGGACTCGCCCGCGCGTTCGCGGCGCTTGTCTACGATGGCGAGGTCCGCGCCGATGCGTTTCGCAATGGCACGCGCGCGCACCACGCCGCCCACGTCCGGCGAAACGACCATGACGCCGTTGCTCGTCTTGTAGTTCTGCTCGATATCGCGCGTGAGAACAGGCGCGGCGAAGAGGTTGTCGGTCGGAATATCGAAAAAGCCCTGGATCTGGCCCGCATGGAGATCGAGGGTGAGGACGCGGTCGGCACCTGCCGTCGTCACGAGATTGGCGACGAGCTTTGCGGAAATCGGCGTGCGGGCGGCGGGTTTGCGGTCCTGCCGCGCATAGCCGAAATAGGGGATCACGGCGGTTACGCGCCGCGCGGAAGCGCGCCGCAGCGCGTCCTGAATGATCAGGAGTTCCATCAGGTGGTCGTTCGCGGGATAGGAGGTCGACTGGATCACGAAGACGTCTTCGCCGCGGACGTTCTCCTGAATTTCCACGAAGACTTCCATGTCGGCGAAGCGGCGAACGACGGATTTCGTGAGGGGCAGGTTCAGATAGGCGGCTATGGCTTCGGCAAGCGCCCTGTTGGAATTGCCCGCTACGAGTTTCATTCCGTGACCCCTGCCTTCACACCCTGGACCCGCCGGAGGGCGAGAGACCATGCCCCAATTCTGGAAACGCCGCCCGGAGATGAAAGTCCGGTGACGGCGCGAGCGCGTTTTAACAAGGGGTCCACCCCCTGTAAACATGCAACTGGCCTGCTCGATATCCGCCGTTTTTCAGCCCGGGCGCCGCTCACGAGTTCGATGCCACGGGGAAGGAGGGGCCCTGCAGCACGCCCATCACGCCCTCCGCCGCGGCCTCTCCCGCGGTTTCGGCCACATCTTCCCATTTGCCCGCAATGCGTGCCGGGTCGAGTGCATTGCGCTGCTCGACCTCGCCGAGCGGGCGGCCATCCTCCGACTTCACGATCCAGCGGAGCGTTACGTCGGTCAGGCCATCCGTCCGCGAGGCCGTCAGGACCTCTCCTTCTACGCGCCATGGACCGCCGGTGATCCAGGTCGCCGTCTTCATGCGTTGGTCAAGCGATGTCCTGAGCGCGCGAGAAAGAGCTTTCGCGCCATCGCCGGGGGCGGGTCCCACCGCGACATCGAAGCGCGGCGTCTCCCCCGGTTCCTGCGTTGCTTCGGTAGCGGCGATGCTGCCTGTCACCAGAGGACCGGCTTCGTTCCGCGCCATGGTGGTCGAAGCGTTGAAAGTTCCGGCGTACCAGGCGGCTATCTTCCGAGCGGTCGCTGCGGCAAAGATTTTCAGGTCGTCCGTGCCGACCGAATCCCAGACATTTCCCGCTGTGCCCCGTTCGGGCAGCAATGTGTCGCTGACCACGCGCTCGAGGTGTTTTCCTGTTTCGTCGCTGATGTCGATGACGGCCACCACATAGGTGCCGTCCGGGCGTTCGCCCGCGCCCATCGCGCCCGTCACATTGAAGGAAAGAGCGGTGTTTCCGCCATTGGCGGAAAGGCTTGTCCGCAGTGTTTCTTCCGCCAGCATTTCGGAAAAGAGGTTTGCTTCCGTCGGCGGCACGCCGCGCAGGGCCGCAATCTCGACTTTCGGGCCGGGCTGGGACAAGGGCTGAAGGTTTTCCGGGGAGCGGGCTTCTTCTTGCCGGGACGGTTTGTCGGAGGCCGCATCGTCCACGCAGGCGGCAACCGCGAGAATGGCGATAGCGACGCCGACGCGCATGCGCCGGATACCCGCCTTCTTCCAGTTGCTGATGGCTTCGCCGCTTGCCGCCCGCACTGCCAATCGTCCCGCTACAAGGGCCCCCGTGGCGCTTGATATATCGGCGTAGTCTAACGCGATTCGGGAAAATATCGGCGGGCGCTTCTCAGTCGCGGAGCATCAGGGCCGAAATCTGACGGCCGTAATCCTTTTCCTTGCGATGAGTCGTCCGCCGGAACGAAAAGAAGCGCTTCTGTTCCTGATAGGTGCAGCGGCCTATCTGCGCCACCGTACCAATATCGGACGCTTTCAGTTTCGCCTCCACATAACCGGGAAGGTCGAACATGAAATGACCGGCATTCGCCGAGGGGGAGAACCATTTCCCGTTCAAGCCGTCATCTCCCAGAAAGCGGTCATGGAACTCTGCGCCCACCTCGTAGGCATCCTTGGAAATACATGGGCCTATTGCTGCAACAATGCGGTTTCGTTCCGCGCCGAGAGCGGTCATCGCTTCGACAGTCGCCTCGAGAACGCCGCCGATCGCTCCCTTCCAGCCGGCATGGGCAGCGCCGATCACGTGCGCCTTTTCATCGGCAAAGAGGACAGGGGCGCAGTCAGCCGTAAGGATGCCGAGGGCGATACCGGGTTTGTCCGTGACCATGGCGTCCGCCTGAGGCGCGGAATCCGGAGCCCAGGGTTCTGTCACGACAGCCACTTCCGGACTATGTATCTGGTACAAGGTGAGCAGTTTTTCGGGCTCGACACTTAGCTTGCCTGCAACGCGCACCCGGTTTTCCCGCACACATGCACCGTCGTCATCCGAGCCATAGCCGCAATTCAGCGAGGCATAGATTCCCTTCGATACTCCACCTTCGCGTGTGAAAAAGCCGTGGTGGACGTGGGAAAGAACCTCAAAGGGCTTCGCCTTCAACATGACAATTTCCTTCAAGCGAAACCGGCGGGCAGCGCGCTGCCTCGCGGGGTGATCCCCAGCACCTTGAAAAGGCTGCCCATCTCGTCCCGTCCGGTCAACCTCTGCAATGCGGTCTCGATGTCGTGCCTCTGCGAGGCGGTCGCATTTCGGGAGAGTGCTTCCGCTCGTCCGTCTATACCAAGTGCTGTCAAAAAGGCGCCCTGTTCAACGGGGCCATGCGCTTGCGCGTTCCCGCCACGGACCGCTTTCACCAGCATTTCGAAATCGACATGGGCGGTGATGTCGGCCATTCCAGGCTCCGCGAAGGGATCGGCGTATGCGTGGTTTTTCATGGCCTGAAGTGTATCGCCCGGCGCGCTTTTCGCGTGGCCGTAATCGATGACGAGGGCGGCTCCGCCTTCGGCCGCGATGTGTGCGGCCATTTCCTCCGCGATAGAGGTGCTCGCCGGAGAAATTTCGGCGATCTCGCCCTCGGCTGCATTCTTCATTGCGGGTGGCAGGGCGGCATCGTTCGCGAGAGGGACGGGAGCGAGAACGGGTATGAGACGTTCTCCTTCAAGCGCCACATATCGTTCGCACCAGCCGCGATCCGTGCGCTGATACTGAGTGACGGGCAGCGCGTCGAAAAATTCATTCGCGACGAGAAACAGGGGCAGACGAGGCAGCGTATCGATCCGCTCGTGCCAGGTTGCATCCGGCACCCGGACTTTCTGCATCTCTCGCAAGACCGGGCTTGTCTCGATGAAGTGAACTTCCGACGCCTCGCTCATGCCGGGTACGCTTCGTATCGCGCGCAGGATGTCGGTCATGAGGGTGCCGCGTCCCGGGCCGAGTTCTGCGAGCGCAAAATGCCGTGGCGCGCCTTGCTGTAACCATTGGTCCGCAAGCCAGAGACCCAGCATTTCACCGAACATCTGGCTGATCTCAGGCGCCGTGGTGAAGTCTCCTTTCGCGCCGAGCGGGTCGCGCGTCATGTAGTAGCCGTATCGGGGGTGGCCGAGTGCGAGCGCCATGTAGTGAGAGAGCGGGATCGGCCCCGTCTCCTGGATCAGGCGGGCGATGTGCCGCGCGAGGGCGTTTTCCGTCATTTCCGCTTGGAGGCCGGTGCCGTTTCAGGCGTTCGCGTCGCGAAGTGCCATGCGAGCGCGCCGCCTGCGAACACCATGGGAATGGAGAGCGCCATGCCCATGGTGAACCAACCGCCGAAGAGATAGCCGATTTGCTGATCGGGTTCTCGGAAGAACTCCACAGCCGTCCTGGCGAAACCATATCCGGCGATGAAGGCAGACATGACAATGCCTGGCTTCCTGAGTGCATTGAAACGATGCGTCAGCACACGCAGCACGATGAAAAGCAGGACGCCTTCAAGCGCGGCCTCGTATAGCTGGCTCGGGTGGCGCGGCAGGGGGCCGCCATTCGGGAAGACGATACCCCAGGGAGCATCCGTCACACGGCCCCAGAGTTCCGAATTTATGAAGTTTGCGAGGCGCCCAAAGAATATGCCGATCGGCACTGCCGCACTGACGAGGTCGAGCAGCGACAGCAGCGGGATATTGCGCGCCCGCGAAAAGAGCAACATGGCGATGAGTACGCCGAAGGCGCCGCCATGGAAGCTCATGCCGCCCTGCCAGACATACAGGATCTCGAGCGGGTGCGAGATGAAGTAGGCTGGGTTGTAGACGAGGACGTAGCCGAGGCGTCCGCCGAGGATGACGCCGAGAGCCGCCCATAGCAGCATGTCGTCGGCGTCCGTGCGTGTGACCGGCGATGGACCGCTCCACAGGCGCGGCGTTTCGGCGAGTGCAATGATGTAGCGCCAGCCGAGAATGAGCCCGGCGATATAGGCGAGCGCGTACCAGCGGATCGCGAATGGACCGATCTCGATCAATACGGGGTCGATGTCGGGAAAAGGCATGTGGCTCCGGCTCGGGCTTCGGCGCGGACGTCGCGCGGTCGATGCCGCGCTAGTTTCGCCGCCCCGGGCCTCAAGTCAAGAAATGCCGCTTCGTCGCTCCGCAGTGAGGTTCTGCGTCCCGGAGGCTCAGTTGCGTTTCGGAATGATGACCTTCATCGATTCATATCCGCGAACGAAGGTCGAATAGGTCCTCTTCGGCTCGCTGATGACGATGATTTCGGGGAAACGCTTCAGAATTTCTTCCCAGATAATCGTCAACTGCAGCTCGGCGAGGCGGTTGCCGACGCAGCGGTGGATGCCGAAACCGAAGGAGATATGCTGACGCGGTCTTTCACGGTCGATGATGTAATCGTTCGGATTTTCGATGACCTCCTCGTCGCGGTTGCCCGAGAGGTACCACATGACGACCTTGTCGCCTTCGCGGATCTTCTTGCCCTGAAAGTCGATGTCCTGGGTGGCCGTGCGGCGCATATGAGCGAGCGGTGTCTGCCAGCGGATCGTTTCCGACACCATGGAGGGAACAAGCGCCGAGTTGGCGCGCAGTTTGTCGTACTGATCGGGATGCCGGTTGAGCGCCAATATGGAACCCGAAATCGTGTTGCGCGTCGTATCGTTTCCACCCACGGTCAGGAGCACGACATTGCCGAAATATTCGCGCGGCTCCATGTTTCGCGTTTCCGGATGGTGCGCGAGCATGGAAATGAGGTCCGGCATCGGTTCGACATTCACCTTCTCGTTCCAGAGATTGGTGAAATAGGCCGAATACTCGGTGAAGATCGCAAGCTTGTCCTCAAGTGTCTCGACAAGACCGCCCGGCATGGGGATTGCCGTGACAACATCCGACCAGTAGGTGATCTTCCGCCTGTCTTCCTGAGGCGCTCCGAACAATGTCGCAAGCGTCATGGCGGTGAGTTCCTTGGAGACGAGGTCGACCCAGTCGAATTCCTCGCCTATGGGGAGTCCGTCGAGAATGCCTGCTGCCCGCTCGCGAATCTGCGGAGCCATCTGCGCCAGCGCGGAGGGGGCCACCGCCGGGCTTACCGCCTTGCGCTGAACGTCGTGCCGCGGCGGGTCCATGGCGATGAACATGGGAAGCGGCTCGATGTTCTGCTGTCCGCCTCCAATCGTTATGCCGCCCTTCGTGTAGTCCGACGAAAAGACATGATGGTTCGTATCGACCGCCATGATGTCGTTGTATTTGGTGATCGACCAATAGGGGCCGTATTCGCTTTCGGGCGAGTAGTGCACCGGATCCTCGCGGCGCAGGCGCTCGAAATAGGGAAGCACCGTGTCGGTTTCGAAGAGCGCGGGCTGCGCCGGGTCGAGCTTTTCGAGAGGTTGGGCATAGGCCGCGTCGCGGGCGATGCTTGTGCTTGAAACCTGCTCGTTCATATCCGTTTCCTCCGGCGCATTGTCCTTTTGGGCCGGTATCAGAACTTTTCGAACATTGTTCCACAATCCCTGAAATTCGGACGAAGACGGCTCTATCCGGAGCGGTCGATCAGATAGGCGGCGCCTGAGAGCAGTTTCTCGACGAATTCCGGCGGGATGTTTCCCGAAGGGTAGGAGGAGATGATCGAGGCTATGCCTCGGCCCATGGCCCAGATCGCATGCGCGGCGTTTTCCTGGTGCTCCGGCGGAATACGGGCATCTTCCGCTACAGCGGCCCGGTAGGCCTGAAGGGTGAGCAGCTCGGCTTCCCGGAGGCTTTCATGCCGGGCCATCAGATGCTCATCGAACATAAGGGAGAGAAGCGCTGGCTTCGTCAGGACGAAGTTGAAGAAGGCAAAGGCGCTTGCCCGCATGGGGGGAGCATATTCCGGTATGGTGCGGAAATGGGCGATGTCTTCCCTGAGCTCGTGGAATCCGGCGATCGCGAGCTGAAGCAGCAGTTCTTCCTTGTTCGCGAAGTAGTGATAGATCGAGGCAAGGCCGATCCCGGCATTGTCTGCGATCGCGCGCAGGCTCAAATCCTCGGTACCCCTCTCGGAGAGTATCTGCATCGCCGCAGAAAGGGTTTTTGCGCGGACACCTTCGACCTCCCGCGGCGCCCGCATCAGAGTGGACCTTCCCGCGTCCTTCCCGGCGAAAGGGGGCTTGCCGGCGGCGACCGCCAGCAGAGCTTCGCGAATGCCGGCGGACCGTTCCGATTTTTCCGGTTTCTTTTCCATGGCGCCGCTGTCCGCTTCGGTTGGGGGCGAGCGGATCACCTCTATGCTTCCAGCCTGTTTCCAGTTTTTAAGTTCTATCATGCGGCGATACGAGGCCAATTGGACATGCGGCTTCATGCCGGGTTCGCTTTTCGGGGTGAAGCCGCTATCTTCCCTTCCAGAGCCGCAAGCGGAGTTTTCCCGATGACCCAGACCCAGAACCGCATATTTGACGAACTTGGACGTCTCTTCACGAATGCCGCAGGCGCGGCCCAGGGTGTTCGTCAGGAAATCGAGACGGTGCTGCGCGGTCAGGCGGAAAGACTTGTCGCCGACATGGACCTCGTCACGCGCGAGGAATTCGAGGCGGTGCGTGCCATGGCGCAACTTGCCCGGGAAGAGAACGAAGCGCTGAAGGCCCGTATCGAGGCGCTGGAAACGGCGGCGGCTCCGAAGGCCCGGAAGGCGCCGAAGAAGGCAGCGTCGGTAGATGACGACCCAACCGCGCCCGGTCCCGAAGGTGATACCTCACCGCTTGGGTGAAGCACTTCTTTCCACAGATTCCCTATCGTTTTCCACGCCCCCTCGATCCCGAAGGGTTGCGCCGACTCAAAGCATCAGGCACGCTTGTATGGTGTTTCAGGGACGGGTAGCCCACAAGATATAGGCCGGCAGGCGGGTTGGTACAGGTCTGCCGCCAAGGGAAGCCCGAGCGGGGGTAAGGAATGTCAGGCTCTGTCGCCGAGGCCGAGGATTTCGACGGCAATCCCCTCGATCTGCTCGAACAAGTCGCCCAGATACGTGACTGGTTTTTCGAGCGGAGCCATGAGGACGAGCTGAATATCTGCGTTGCAGGCGAGTGGCGGGACTACCAGCTTTCGCTTAACTGGCGAAACGACATTTCCGGACTTCATGTCGCTTGTACGCTCGACCTGCGCGTTCCGCCTGAAAAGCGCCCGGTGGTGCGCCATCTGCTGACCCTCATCAACGAGCAGCTCTGGTCGGGTCATTTCGACATCTGGTCGGACGATGGCGTCGTACTCTATCGAAACAGTCTGCTGCTCTGCGGCGGCGCTGCAGCGACACCGGAGCAGTGCGAGGCGCTGCTGAGGCTCGCGGTAGAGGCGTGCGAGCGGTATTATCCGGCTCTGCAATTCGTCATGTGGGCAGGCAAGACGGCCGAGGAGGCCATCACTGCCGCCATGTTCGAGACGCAGGGCTGCGCCTGATCTGGCGCGCATCTCACGGTTTCCGCAAGCGACGGTTTCAAACATGGCACTATCACTAGAACGTCCGCTCGTGCTGGTGGGCGCGGGCAAGATGGGCAGCGCGCTGCTGCAAGGCTGGCTGGCGAAGGGGCTTTTGCCCTCGCTGGTCGATGTCCGGGATCCTGCGCCTTCACCCGACATCGAGGCGCTGACCGCCAGAGGACTTTCGCTCAACGCGCCCGTGGAGGAGATTGCGGTCAAGGGGCCGGCGCTTGTGCTCCTCGCGGTGAAGCCGCAGTCGATGGCGGCGGTTCTGCCGGAACTTTCACTTCTCGTGTCTCCGCATACGGTTTTCCTGTCAATTGCGGCCGGGACGGCGCTTCATCGCCTTCAGGATCTGCTGGGCCCGCAAGCCCATGTCATTCGCGCGATGCCGAACACGCCAGCTTCGATCGGGCGCGGGATCACCGTCGCCTGCGCCAATTCGCTGGTCACAGCGGAGCAGAAAGCCATGGCGGACGAATTGCTCGCCGCGGTGGGCGAAGTCGGCTGGGTTGAAAGCGAAGCGCTGATCGATGCCGTTACGGCCGTTTCGGGCAGTGGGCCTGCCTATGTCTTCTACATGGTGGAGTGTCTGGCCGCGGCGGGTGAGGCACTCGGACTCGAAGCATCCCTGGCGATGAAGCTTGCTCGTGAGACGGTCAGCGGTGCCGGCGAGATGTTGAACCGGACGGATGAACCTGCTTCCAGCTTGCGCGCAAATGTAACGTCACCGGGGGGCACGACGGCAGCCGCGCTCGATGTACTGATGGGGGAAGGGGGGCTGTCGCCTCTGATGCGCCGGGCGGCCCTTGCCGCGCGTGACCGGGCGCGGGAACTCGGCAAGTAGAGACCTCGCCAGAGGCTCGGTTAGTGCCTATGTTCTCTTCGCAGGAGGCGGCCATGGCCCGGAAACTCGACCCTGAAGAAAAAATCGTCAGCGCGGCGCTTGGACTTGCGGCTGTGCAGGGCTGGAGTGATCTTTCCCTGGCCGACATCGCAAAGGCCGCGAGGCTGAGCCTCTCCGATCTGTCCAGACATTTCGCTTCGAAGGCGCAAATTCTTGCGGCCTATGGACGGCGGATCGATGAAAAGGTTCTCCAGGAGGTTTCGACTGAGGACATGACCGGCGAGCCGCCGCGGGATCGACTTTTCGATGTCCTGATGATGCGGTTCGATGCGCTCTCGGAGCACAAGGAGGCATTGAAGCGCATCTCGGCCGATCTCGCACGGGATCCGCTCGCCGCGGCGCCTTTGTTGCGTCCGGCAATGCAATCGATGGGGTGGATGCTGGAGGCGGCAGGTATCGATTCTTCGGGTGTTGCCGGTGCGCTGCGGGTTCGTGGCCTGGCGCTTGTCTGGGGTGCGGCTTTCCGTGTTTGGCTCGATGATGGCGAAGATCAATCGAAGACGATGGCCGAACTGGACCGCAGGTTGCGCGACGCCTCTACCCTCATGACATGGCTTTCGCGGTTCGATCCTCGGCGGCGGCGTGCGGACAAAAGCGGCGAAGAGGCCGCTTGACGTTTTCAGAAGTGGAAGACGCGACAGGCGGTGATCTTGTCGCCCTGCCATTCGATGATTTCGACCACGCGCTTGCGTTTCTCCTTGTCGCCGTTCACCACGCGCCAGTATTCGACGGAAGCGCGGCCGCCTTCGGAGGTGGTCTCCGCAATCACGTCGATGATGTCGGCCCGGAAGCTCGCAATCTGCATCTTAACCGCTTCAGCATAAGCACGCAGTTCCGCGGGGCCTTTGAGCGTTCCGTCGGCGCGTTTCATCCGCTCGACCACGGCACTGCTCATATGAGTTGCGTTCGATGCATAGAGACCCGCGATCCTGTCTGGATCGAGGCTCTGCCATGCGGCCTGCCAGGCCGCGACCATCGCGGGTCGGTCCATCGTCAATTCTCCCTGCCGTCAGAGCGAGGCTATTGCATCAACGGCTTATAGGTCAATAATATTGACCTATTCTATACGGGCAAATTGATGATGGCGCGAAGTCCGCCCATTGGGCTTCTGGAGAGCGTGATATCTCCTCCGTGTCCTCGCGCTATATCGCGCGCGATGGCGAGGCCAAGCCCCGTGCCACCCTTGTCGAGGTTGCGCGCGGCATCGAGCCGGTAGAAGGGCCGGAAGACTTCCTCAAGCTGCTCGTCGGGTATGCCCTGTCCGTCGTCGTCGACGAAAATGTCGATGCTGCCGCCATCGCCGTCCTTGTCCGCATCCCGGATCGCCGTCACCCATACGTGTTCGGCATATTTTCCTGCATTGTCGACCACATTGGTGAGGCAGCGTTTGAAAGCGTTGCGGCGCAAGGGCAGGGTGAGATCGCCATGCAGTTCGAGACGCACTTCATGTCCCTTGCGCCGGCTGTCCTCGCGCACTTCCTCGATCAATTCTGCCAGGTCGGTGAGTTCGGATGCCTCGCCCTGATGCCCGCGCGCAAACTCAAGATAATCGTCCAGCATCCGTTCCATCTCGGCCACATCTTCCCGAAGATCGGCGAGTTCGGGGCTGTCGCCGAGCATGGCGAGTTGCAGCTTGAAGCGCGTGAGCGGGGTGCGCAGGTCATGACTGACGCCGGCGAGCATCGCCGTGCGCTGCTCGATCTGGCGCTGGATGCGCGCGCGCATATCCATGAAAGCCTGTGCGGCGCGGCGTACTTCCGATGCACCCTGCGGACGGTAGTTCGGCAGATCGCGGCCCATGCCGAAGGACTCCGCCGCCTCCGCGAGCCTTTCGATCGGACGGATCTGGTTTCTGAGAAAGAGCAAGGCGACGATGATCAGCACGACCGACGTGCTGAACATCCAGACGAGGAAGATATGGGAGTTCGACGCGTAGACATGCGAAGCGGGGGTGAGAACGCGCATCACGCCGCCATCATAGGCAATACGAATGTCGACATAGTCGGTGTAGTTGCCGGTGTTGATCCAGTAGGGGCGTGCGACGCGACGCCTAAGCTCGTCGTTCAAAGAGTCCGCGAGAAGCCCCGATGCTGAAGAGGGAGCTTCCGGCAGTTGCTCGCCATCGAGGAAGGCCACTGGCAGGCCGAGGGATTGGCTCGCGCGTGCCGAGATTCGCGCGGCGCGTTCCGGGGTCGGATTTTCCTGATACTCGTTCAGTAGAAGAGCTATCTCGGCCACCGTCTTGGCGGAGAGCCTTTCGGTTACAAGCTGCCAGTGCCGTTCGAGAAACACGTAGGTGACGACGAACTGCAACAGGACCATCGGGGCGACGATGATGATCAGCGAACGCCAATAAAGGCCTCGCGGCATCGCCCTTTTCAGAAGCATGAAGGGATGCAGTCCATGCATGTCGGCGCCGTCGCGCGAAGGCGAGGCGGCGGCAGGATCTCGTCTGTCGGCGTCCATCATCGCAGTCAATCCGGCATGAGTGCATAGCCTTCGCCACGCACCGTCTGCAGGTAAAGCGGGTTTTTCGGATCGGCTTCAAGTTTCCGGCGCAACCGGTTGATCTGCACGTCGATGGAGCGCTCCGCTGCCTCATTGTCGCAGAGGTCCAATCGCGATAGCGGCTTTCCCGGATTGGCGGCGAAAATACGCAACAACTGTATTTCGCGCGTGGTGAGACGAATTTGCCGGTCGCCGTTCCAGAGTTCGCCGCGGGTCACGTTGAACCGGCACGGGCCGAGCGAAATTTCATCGTGCTTGCGCGCGCCGGGCGCCTGAGCGCGGCGGAGGATGGTGCCTATACGCAGAAGCAGCTCGCGGGGTTCGAAAGGTTTTGCAAGATAGTCGTCCACGCCGCGTTCAAGCCCGTCGATACGGTCGCTCGCTTCTCCTCGCGCGGTCAGCATGAGAATGGGGACGCTGGAGGTGCGGCGCAGGTCGCGCGTTAGATCGAGGCCGCTTTCGCCGGGCATCATCACATCGAGCACGATCAGATCGAATGACATGCCCTGAAGCCGCGCGCGCGCTTCTGCTGCATGTTCTGCTGCCGTCACGCGGTAGCCGCTCTCCGAGAGATATCGTTTCAGGAGCTCGCGTATGCGCCGGTCGTCATCGACGATCAGGATGTGAGGCGCATCGTCGGGGGGAGGCGTTCTTGCGTCCCCCTGTCTGTTCGTTGCGGCGATGTCGTCGGCGTCTGCCATTCTCCTCCGGGCGTTCAGCGCTGTTCTGCCGCTGCTTTCGCGATGCGACGTTCCACCTCGGCTCTGTCTTCCTCGTTTACAAGTTCGAGCAAGACAGTTCGCCATGCTTCCCCGGCGCCCGGGCCCGCTTTTTCCAGGGCTGCGGCCACGCGGGCACGCTGGGGTGCGGCCAGACGCTGCTCGAGTTCACGACCCTGCGCGGTGAGATAGAGGAGGCGCTGACGCCTGTCCTGTTTGCCGGTTTCCTGTTCGACGAAGCCTCGCTCGATAAGCTGCTTCAGAACACGGGCAAGGCTCTGCTTGGTGATCCGCAGGATGTTCAGAAGCTCCGCGACCGTGATCCCGGGATTTCGGCCTACGAAGTGGACGACCCTGTGGTGGGCCCTGCCAAAATCGTACCGGGCGAGAATCTCGTCCGGATCGCTGATGAAGTCCCTATAGGCGAAGAACAGAAGTTCTATCGCCTCGGTCAGCCGGTCGGCCTCCACAACGGGACGCGCCGCGGGCGTTTTCGCGAGGGGTTTGGTGGGGGTCACCATTTTATGTCAGCCATGTTGACATATTTTCCGCTAAATGCTACCTCTTGCAAACTGCTTGAGACAGAATGGGCATCCAAGACGGGCAGGTCGAATCTGCCAGCCAATATAAAGGATGTTCGCCCGAGAAGGTTGTCTCCGGCAAATTCTCCCGTGAAGCGGGCCTGCGCGCCCCGGAGAGCCGGAGGGCTTTTCCGGTGCTCGTGGAAATACACCAGGAAATCAGGGTCATGGCAGACATTCCCTTCGACAAACGCGACGGCTTCATCTGGTTCAATGGAGAGCTTCTTCCCTGGGCGGACGCCAAGGTGCATGTGCTCACGCACGGGCTGCATTATGCAAGCTGCGTATTCGAGGGTTGCCGGATGTATGGCGGCGAAATCTTCAAGCTGCGCGAACATTCGGAACGGCTGATCAAGTCGGCGGAAATTCTCGGCTTCAAGATTCCCTACAGCGTCGAGGAGATCGATCAGGCGTGCATCGATGCCGTCCGTGCACAGAAGTTGACCGATGGCTATGTCCGTCCCGTGGCCTGGCGCGGCAGCGAAATGATGGGCGTGAGCGCGCAGAAGAACCGGATCAATTTCGCGGTCGCTGCGTGGGAGTGGCCTTCCTATTTCGATCCCGAGCAGCGCAAGAAGGGCATTCGTCTCGACATCGCGCAGTACAAGCGTCCTTCGCCGGAGACGGCGCCGTCGATGGCGAAGGCTGCAGGCCTTTACATGATCTGCACGATCTCGAAGCATGCGGCGGAGAACAAGGGCTATGCCGATGCGCTGATGTACGATTATCGCGGCTATGTCGCGGAAGCCACGGGCGCCAACATCTTTTTCATCAAGGACGGCGTCATTCACACGCCGAAGCCCGACTGCTTCCTCGACGGCATCACGCGGCAGACGGTGATCGGACTCGCAAAAGATCGCGGCTACGAAGTGATCGAACGGCACATCAAGCCGGAAGAGCTTTCGGATTTCTCCGAGTGCTTCATCACGGGAACGGCAGCGGAAGTGACGCCGGTGGGCGAGATCGGTCCGCACAAGTTCACGCCGGGCGAGATCACGCATAATCTGCATGAAGATTATATCGCTGCGGTTCACGCTCATCAGGCGAAGGCGAAAGCCGTCAACGGCTGAGATTTCCGGACAATGGAAACAGATCGAGGGCGGCCTTCGGGCCGCCCTTTTTCATGGGTGAAAAATATCCGTATACGGAATCATTGACGGAAAGCGGGGATAAACGGTCCCGACCGTCATCGAAACGTCACAATAACGTCACACTTCCCATTTGGCTGCGGCCTCGCCGTCGCTCTCCCGCGCGTCGACCCAGTTGGTCTCGCCGCCCTTATCCTCGTTTTTCCAGAAGGGGGCGCGGGTCTTCAAGTAATCCATCAAAAATGAGGCCGACTCGAAGGCTGCCTGACGATGGGCGGAGGCGGTGACGACGAGAACAATGTTATCCCCGGGCGCAAGCTTGCCGACGCGATGGATGACGAGACTCGCCTGAAGAGGCCAGCGCTCGTTCGCTTCCGCCTCGATGCGGGCGAGCTCCTTTTCGGTCATGCCGGGATAGTGTTCGAGTTCCATGGAGGCGAGGGCGCCGTCATCCGTGTTGCGGACGAGACCGGAGAAGGTCACGACCGCGCCGATATCCGTGCGGCCTTCGGTGAGCTTCTTTACTTCCGTACCGATGTCGAAATCTTCGGTCTGGACGCGGATCATGGGATCAGCCGCCTGTCACCGGCGGGAAGAAGGCGATCTCGCTGGCGCCCGCAATGGGAGTCGAGAAGTCGCCATGCTCCTGATTGACGGCGCAGCGGATGACGGAGAGATCCGCGAAGGCGAGTTCGTAGCCTTCGCCGCGCGTCTTCAGCCAGGAGATGACGCCGGAAACGTCGCGCACCTCGCCGGGAAGCGTCACGTCCTCTTCGGCGACGCCTGCCTTCTGCTTCACCCAGGCGAAATAGAGCAGCTTCACATCCGGCCTTCCCGTTCTGCCGCGGCGGCGGTCGGTGGCGCGGGGGGGCGATGCTCGGGTTTCTCGTCGCCGAGATGCTGCACGCCCGCGCGGAAGTAGTCGATGCCGGTATAGAGGGTCAGGATGGCGGCGGCCCAGAGAAGCGTGAGACCGACTTCCGTCGCGCCGGGAACGAACTTGTCCGCCGCGGGCCCGACCAGCATGAAGGCGAGAGCAACCATCTGGATCGCCGTCTTCCACTTCGCGAGCTGCGTCACGGGAACGCTGACACGAAGCTCGGCGAGAAACTCACGCAGTCCCGAAACGAGAATCTCGCGGCAGAGAATGATGATCGCGGCCCAGAGAGAGAAGCCCGCGATGGAGCCCTGCCAGGTGAGCGCGATGAGCACGACGGCCACGAGAAGCTTGTCCGCGATGGGGTCGAGCATGCGGCCGAGATTCGACTGCTGCTCCCAGGCGCGCGCGAGGTAGCCGTCGAAGAAATCCGTGACGCCGGCGATGACGAAGAGCGCAAGCGCCGCCCAATGCGCGGCATCGCCCGGAATGTAGAAACACACGACGATGGCGGGCACCAGCGCGATGCGGAAATAAGTCAGCAGGTTGGGCAGATTTGTCGCCATTCGCAGTCAGCTCCGGTTCGGTCATGCGAGCTTAGCATCCCTCGATGGAATGTCGCGAGGGGGGAGCGAGATTCAAGCCGGGTTATCCGGGTTCCCGTGAAAATGATCGTAAACGGCGCGCGCAACCTTGGCGCTGATGCCGTTCACGGATTCGAGGTCGGAGAGACCCGCACGCGCAACGGCACGCGCGGAGCCGAAATGCTGCAGGAGCGCGCGCTTGCGGCCCGGCCCGATGCCCGGCACTTCATCGAGCGGATTGACGCCGATGGCCCTGGAGCGGCGGGCGCGATGACTGCCGATCGCGTAGCGATGCGCTTCGTCGCGCAGGCGCTGCAGGTAGTAGAGGACGGGGTTGCGCGGCTCCATCATGAAATCGGGTTTGCCCTGCATGAAGAAACGCTCGCGTCCCGCATCGCGCTCCGGGCCCTTGGCGACGCCGACGGCGGTGACATTGTCGATGCCGAGTTCGTTCAGCACTTCGAGCGCGACCTTCAACTGGCCTGCGCCGCCGTCGATCAGAATGAGGTCGGGCCAGAGGCCCTCGCTCTGCGGCGCGTTCTCGCTTTCCTTCAGGAGACGCGTGAAGCGGCGCGTCAGCACTTCGCGCATCATGGCGTAGTCGTCGCCGGGCTCGATGTTCTCGCCCTTGATGTTGAACTTCCGGTACTGGTTCTTCATGAAGCCTTCCGGCCCCGCGACGATCATGCCGCCGACGGGCTTGGTGCCGGAAATGTGGCTGTTGTCGTAGACCTCGATGCGTCGTGGCGGCTGTTCGAGACCAAAGACCTCGGCCACGCCTTCGAGGAGTTTGCGCTGCGTGGAACTTTCCGCGAGGCGGCGTCCGAGCGCCTCGCGCGCATTGGTCAGCGCATGATCGACGAGTTCGCGCTTCTCGCCGCGGCGCGGCACGCCGACAGCGACCTTGCGCCCGGCGCGAATGGAGAGCGCTTCGGTGAGGAGGGGGCGGCCCGGCACGTCATGGCTGAGCAGCACCATGCGGGGCGGGGGACGATCCTCGTAGAACTGGGCGAGGAAGGCCTCGAGCACTTCATCGAGCGCCAGTTCCTTGTCGTGGCGCGGGAAGTAGGCGCGGTTGCCCCAGTTCTGCCCGGCGCGGAAGAAGAAGACCTGCACGCAGGTCTGGCCGCCTTCGCCCCAGGCCGCGAAGACATCCGCCTCCGTGACCGTCTGCGGATTGATGCCCTGATGGGACTGGATCTGCGTGAGCGCGCGGATGCGGTCGCGATAGATCGCAGCTCGCTCGAAATCGAGATCGGCGGCGGCCCGGTCCATGAGCCCGACGAGTTGCTGCTGCGTCTTGCGGCTGCGGCCCTTCAGAAAGGCGCGAGCCTCATCCACCAGTTCGGCATAGCCCTCTTCGCTTATCTCGCCGGTGCAGGGCGCGCTGCAGCGCTTGATCTGGAAGAGGAGGCAAGGCCGCGTACGGCTCTCGAAAACGCTGTCGGAACAGGAGCGAAGAAGAAAGGCCTTCTGCAATGCGTTCAGGGTAGCGGTGACGGCGCCTGCGCTGGCGAAGGGTCCGAAATAATCGCCCTGGCGCGAGCGGGAGCCGCGATGCTTCACCACCTGCGGGAAGGCATGGTCTCCCGTCAGGAGAATATAGGGGAACGACTTGTCGTCCCGCATGAGCACGTTGTAGCGGGGCTTCAGCCGCTTGATGAGGTTTGCTTCGAGAAGCAGGGCGTCCGTCTCGGTCGCGGTGGAGATGAACTCCATCTGCGCCGTGGTCGCGATCATGCGGGCGATACGGTTCGAATGGCCGCCGATCTTCGCGTAGCTCGAGACGCGCTTCTTCAGGCTGCGGGCCTTGCCGACATAGAGAAGCTCGCCCTTCGCGTCATACATGCGGTAGACGCCCGGGCTATCGGGCAGGAGCTTCACCTTTTCGGCGATGAGCGCCGCGCCGGCGGGGCCGGAAGAGGGGTTCTCCGGGCCGGAATCGGGCGTTTCGCCTTGTGTCTCGTCGGTCTCGCTCATCTGGCCTGTATAACACCGCTCGCGGTCCGGCGGTTCGTTCGCCGAAAGCCGATCCACAAGGCCCGCGAACATATCCGCCTGCCTGTGGATAAGTTTGTTGAAAGAGTTGGGGCCGGATGAGGCCCGATCCTGTCAACGTCTTGTAATAATTAATCTTTGTGACGCCGCCGCAAAAGGCGTCCCGTTTCAAGCCATTGAAACTTATGGGTTTTTCTGACCTATGAAATTACTCCTTTCAGGCGGGAATCACCGTCCGGCGGCCTGAGGAGCGGGGTTCCATGGCGATGCGTTGCTGTGCACAAACCTTCCGTATGCGGCATTTGGAATCCACAAACCGTTGATTCCATTGCCGCTTTCAAAGGACCTTGCAGTGTCAGGAACGATTGCGGACCCGTTCGATCTCGACGCCCACGCTGACCGCTTCCGCGATCGCCGCGAGCTTTTCCACCCGCACGCGTGCCACGCGCACTCTCTCGTCCTCAAGACAGGAGCCCGCGATTCGCTCGGCCAGGGTCTCGACCAGGTTCAGATGCCCCTCGGCGACGATTTCCTTAATGCGATCCACAACCGATTTGTAGCAGACGACATTGTCGAGGCTGTCGCCGTGCACCGCCTCGGCGACGGTGAGGTCGACATTCACGCGGATCGGCTGGGTGCCGCCCTTTTCATGCTTGTAGACGCCGATATGCGCATCGAGCAGGAGGTCGCGAACGAAGACATGGCGGATCGCCCGTTCCGCGTTCGCGATCTTGAGGGGCGCAACATTATCGGGCTGGTTCATCGGACGGTCTCTACTCGGCTTACTCGGGTATGGCGGTGTCGGGCGTTTCCCACGCAAGGTGCTGACCGCCGTCGAGCGCGATCATCTGCCCGGTCATGGCGGGCGAAGCGAGAATAAACCGGATGGCGGCGCAAATCTCGTCCGGCGTAGTGCCGCGGCCGAGAATCGTGGCGCGCGACTGACGTTCGAAATCTCCGGGGGATTGGCGTGAATTAGGAAGGGTGGGGCCGGGGCCTATGGCGTTGACCCGGATGCGCGGGGCGAGGGAGCGCGCCATGACCTGCGTCATGTCCCAGAGCGCCATCTTGGAGATGGTGTAGGAAAAGAAATGGGGCGTGGGCGCCCATACGCGCTGGTCGACGATGTTGACGATGTTGCCTTCCACGCCTTCGGGAAGCTGTGCGGCGAAGCCCTGGGAGAGAAAGGCGGGAGCGCGCAGGTTGATGTCCATATGCGCGGCCCAGCTTTCGGCCGTCATGCTGTCCGTCTCGTCGCGCTCGAACAGAGAGGCATTGTTCACGAGGAGGGAGAGGGGGCCGATGGAGGCTGCCGCGCGGGCGATCAGACCGGCAGGCGCATCCGCCTCTGCGAGGTCCGCGTTCAAGGCCGCGGCGCGGCCGCCCATGGCCTCGATTTCCTTCACGACCGCGGCGGCCTCTTCCGGCGCGCTGCGATGATGGAGCGCGACGGACCATCCGTCCGCGGCGAGGGCGAGGGCGATGGAACGCCCGATGCGGCGGGCGCCTCCCGTTACGAGTGCATTGCGCTCTCTGGTCAAATCGCCTCTCTCAGGCCGCGCCGGGCATGTGGCCCAGAGCGAACATGGCATAGAGGTAGGCGCCATAGGACGCGAGGAACAGGACGCCCGCGAAACGCCCGACCTTCCCGCCCGTCATGGCGAAGGGAAGGAGAAGCACCACGGCTCCGAGCATGACCCAGAGATGGAAGGTGAGGAAGTCCGGCGAGACGGGCAGCGGCGCGATGAGCGCGGTTATGCCCAGAATGGCCAGGATGTTCATGATGTTGCTGCCGATGATGTTGCCCACGACCACATCGTCATTGCGGCGGAAGACCGCCATGACGGAAGTCGCCAGCTCGGGCAGCGAGGTGCCGACGGCGATGAGCGACAGGCCGATTACGGCGTCCGAAACGCCGAATACCTGAGCGATTTCCGTGCCGCCATCGACGACGAAACGCGCGCCGATGGGCAAGCCCGCGATGCCGATGAGAAGCTTCAGCGCGATGGAGCGGCGCGAGAGATTTTCCCGAGGCAGGTCGCCATGCGGCAGGTCGTGAGTGTCCACATCGGCGGGCTTTGCGAAAGCATCGTAGGGCTGACCGGGCTCGGGCAGGGTTTCATCGTCGATGGCGGCGAGAGGCGAGGGGCTGTGCGGGTTCATGCGCGCGTCCCAGCCCGAATAGACGAGATAGGTAGCAAGGAGCGCGAGGAGAAGCACGCCCTGCCAGAAGCCGAGCGGGCCGACGAAGCAGAGCACGATGAGAAGCACGCTCGCGCCCATCATGATGAGCATGTTGTGCGGGACCGTGCGGCCGGTGCAGGCGATGGGCAGGATGAGAGCGGGAAGGCCGAGGATGAGCAGAATGTTCGCGATGTTGGAGCCGACGACATTGCCGAGCGCGATGCCGGGGGCACCTGCAAGGGCGGCACGAACCGAAACGAGAAGTTCCGGCGCGGAGGTGCCGAAGGCGACGATGGTGAGCGCGATCAGGAGCGGCGAGACACCGTATCGCGCGGCGAGCGCCGAAGCGCCCCGCACCAGAAAGTCGCCACATATGATGAGCAGGACGAGGCCGCCCGCGAGATAGAACCAGGATGAATCAGGCATTCGCGGCCCCTGAAGCGATCGCGGAACGGGATGTGTGGCGGGGGCTGCCTGGACATGGTCTTACGCTGCGGGCTACACGGCTTCCGGTCCGCATATCGATGCTGATCCTCATGTTCTTGCTGGGTCCGCCCCCCGGTCCCCTTGAGAGGCATATAGGGGGACAAAGGCCGCAAGGCAAGAATCCCGCAGGTTTCTAGGCATCGGAGCCTCGATTTGCGCTACTCTGGCAACAGGCTGGTTTGGCGGCGAGGTGACAGTGGAAAGCGATGTTCTGACCGCGGAGGCGGCCGTGGAAGCGGTCGCGGGAGGCATCCACGTTCCCTATCTGACGGAAGTCATCGTCTTCCTGATCGCGGCCGTGGCCGTGATGCCGCTTTTCCACTGGTTCCGTGCGAGTACGGTTCTCGGCTATCTCTTCATCGGAGCGCTGATCGGGCCGCACGGCTTTGCGCTGATCGGAAATGCGGAGGGCATTGCCCAGATCGGGGAACTGGGCGTCGTCTTCCTGCTCTTTACCATCGGGCTCGAGCTTTCGTGGCAGCGGCTGCGCGCCATGCGAACGCTGGTGCTCGGGCTTGGCGGGACACAGGTGGCGGTCTGCGGGGGGGCGCTGACGGGTCTCTTCATGCTGGCCGGGCTGTCCGGGCCGGCCTCCGCCATCCTGGGCTTCGCGCTTGCGCTTTCCTCCACGGCGATCGTGACGCAGCTTCTTATCGAGCGCGGCGAATTCGCCACGCAGCCGGGGCGCATCGCCTTCTCGATCCTGCTGATGCAGGACCTTGCCGTCGTTCCCATCCTCGTCATGGTCTCGATCTTCAGCGCCTATGCGCAGGGCGGCGACGAGGTGAACGTGTTCAGCCTGGCGGGCATGGCGGTGCTCAAGGCGGTGGTGGCGGTGGCGCTGATCCTGACGGTGGGGCGCTATTTCCTGCGCTGGATCTATGGCGTCGTGGCGCGGACGAAGAATCCGGAGCTCTTTCTCGCGCTGTCGCTGCTGGCGGCGCTGCTGACCGCCGTCGCGACGGGGGCGGCGGGGCTTTCCATGGCGCTTGGCGCCTTCCTCGCGGGGCTGCTTCTGTCGGACACGGAATTCCGGCCGCAGATCGAGACGGATATACAGCCCTTCAAGGCGCTGCTGCTCGGGCTCTTCTTCATCAGCGTGGGCATCGGGATGGACTTCACGGTGCTGCGCGACAATTTCGACGCGGTGCTGGGGCTGATCGCCGTGTTCCTCGTGCTGAAGACGCTTCTCATCGCGGGGCTGACCTTCGCCTTCGGGCAGTCGCGCATCTGCTCGCTGCGCACGGGGCTGCTGCTCGCCTCGGGGGGCGAGTTCGCCTTCGTGGTGATCGCGGGGGCGGCGGATGGCGGCGTGGTGCCGGTGCCGGTCGCGCATGTGGTGCAGCTGTCGGCCGCCGTGTCGATGGCGCTGACGCCTCTGCTGGCGACGCTGGGAGCGCTGCTGCAGAAGCGGCTCGACGGTCTGCAGGGCGACAGGGAGCGCAATGCGGACAGCGCGGTCGAAGGGCTCGAGTCGCATGTCATCATCGCGGGTTATGGACGGGTGGGGCGCACCATCGGCTCGCTGCTTCGCGAGCAGCAACTGCCCTTCGTGGCGCTCGACCTCGATCCGTTGCGCTCGCGCGCGGCGCGGCACAGGGGCGAGCTCGTCTATTACGGCGATGCGGCGCGGCCGGAAATGCTGGAGCGGGTGGGCGTGGAAAGGGCGTCGGCGATCGTGGTGACGCTGGACGACAGCGCGGCGGCGAGCCGGCTCGTCAAGGCGCTGCGCGCGAAGTGGCCCAAGGTGCCGATATTCGCGCGGGCGAGGGACCGCGAGCACATGCACGAACTGGAAGCGGCGGGCGCGACGGCGGTTGTGCATGAGGCACTGGAAGCCTCGCTCCAGCTTTCGGGTCATGTGCTGCGCTCGCTCGGCGCGCCGGGCGAGGCGACGGCCACGCTGATCGAAAGAGTGCGCCACGAAGTCTATGAGCGGCAGGAAGCGGCCGAGGAGGCGCGGTAGGCTCCGCGCGCCGCGGGATCAGGCCTCGTAGATCGCGTAATGCTTGCGCGTGCGCTCGACGACTTCCCAGACGCCCTTGAAGCCCGCGGGGATAACGAAGGCATCGCCCTGGCGCACCGTCATGGGCTCGCCGCCAGCGGGCGTGATGCGGCTCACGCCTTCGAGGATGTGGCAGAATTCATGCTCGGTATATTCGATGCGCCACTCGCCCGGCTCACTCTCCCAAATGCCTGAAAAGAACTTGCCGTCCGGCGAGGAATAGAGATTCCAGACGCGGTTGCGCGGCTTGCCGGACAGGACCCGGGCGGGGTCCGGCGCTCCCTTCTCCGGGGCGATCTCGGTGATGTCGAAGGGGACCGGCAGGATCGGCATTGTGATTTCTCCCTGATCAGTTTTCACGAAGCCTAACATGGCGGTTTTTCTGGCCGGAAGCTTGCGTGACCCTGCCTGAGACGATCCCGGCTGTCCCGAATGGAGACAGTTCCGGCGGGGCAGTATCAGGAGTGGACGATGAGCGTTTCGAGCGAGGAGATACTGGACAGACCGGCGCGCCTGGGGCGGCGGCGCCCGAGGGGAACCACGGCCCGCTTCCGAGCCGGATATGACGCGCGGCTCGCCCATGCGGCGGGGATCACGCTCTATGAAAGTTTCGAGGCGGCGGAGCCCGTCTGGCGCGAATTCGAGACACATGCGGCGGGAACGGCCTTCCAGAGTTTCGACTGGCTTTCCGCCTGGTACCGCCATGTGGGGCGGGAGCTCGGCGTGACACCCGCTATCGCGGTGGTCACGCGGCAGGGCGCGCCGCTGATGCTTGCGCCGCTCGGCATCGAGCGCCGCTTCGGGCTGTCGCTTCTCGTCTGGATGGGCGGGCGGCTTGCCGACTACAAGGGGCCGCTTCTCGCACCCGATTTCGAGGCGCGGCTCGATGTGGAATTCGCGACGCTGTGGCGGCAGATCCGCCGGGCGCTGCCGCGCCACGACCTCGTGATGCTGGACAGCCAGCCCGTGTCGCTCGGGACGCCCGCGGCGCCGTTCGGCAATCCCTTCGCCGCGCTTTCAGCCTCGCCCGCGCCGGACGCGGCCTATGTCTTCGATCTTCCCGAGACGTTCGAGGAATTCTCGCAGCGCTACCGCGCGGAGACGCGGCGCATCGATCGCTCCAAATTCCGCAAGCTGGAGGCGGAAGGCGAAGTGAGCTTCCGCATCGCGGCGACGCCGGAAGAACGCGTGGCGATGACGGAGGAAATTCTCGCGCGCAAGGCGGAACAGCTCGCCCAGCAGGGCATTTCGTCGATCTTCGAGGAGGAGAACTATCTCGCCGCCTGGCGCGACCTTGCGGGCCTGCCGGACGAGCGCAAGCTGCTGGAAGTGGCGGAGCTTCGCCTCGACGGCGCGTTCCTTTCGGGCAGCGTTTCCCATGTCTGGCGCGGCCGCAGCACGCTGATGGTGCATACATACGATCACGAGACGCTGCCGAAGCTCTCGCCCGGACGGCTGCACCTGCTGAAACATCTGCAATCGAGCATCGATCGCGGAATCGATGTCTACGATCTCTCGGTCGGCTATGCCGCCTACAAGGAAAGTTTCTGCGACACTCCGATGGAGATGCGCAATGCGATTGCGGGGGCGAGCCTTGCCGGACATGGCGCGGCGGCGGCGATCCGCGCGGCGCTCGCGGCGAAGCGGCTGATCAAGAACGATCCCAGGCTCATGAGCCTCGTGCAGAAGGCGAGGGCGCGGCTCGCCTGATCCATTATATTGACATTTATATTGCCAATATAATGGGCGGGCCATAGACTTCCTCCGTTTCAGGAGGACCTTTCACATGCCGCGCCTTACCGGACCCCGCCTTCTCGCCGCCGCGCTGGCGGTTCTCTACGCCTTTTTCTGGCTCTGGTACGGCGGACAGGGACGGCCGCTCTCGGACACGGAAATCCGGCATTACCTCGCGCGCTTCGACGAGATCGGGCCGGGCGACGGCTCGCTTCGCGTGCGTGCGCAGTTCGAGGCCTGGATGCGGAAGGACGACGGCAACGAGTTCTTCATGGTGAACCTCATCGACGAGCCGGCGGACCTCGCGAAGGAGGCGGCCTATAACGAGGCGATCCTGCCGCAGCTTTTCCTTCGCGCTTCCTTCCCTGTCTTCATGGTGCGGCCCTTCACGGATTTCATCGAGCCGGAAGGGCATCACACATGGGATATGGTGGCGGTGATGCGCTACCGGAGCCTGCGCGACCTGCTCAACGTCATCGCGGGGCCGGATGCGGAAAGGCTGCGCGACCTCAAGGAAGGATCGGTGGCGAAGACGCATGTCTTCCCGGCGCATATGGTCTTCAGCTTCGTCTGGGTGCGGTTCATCGCCGCCGTGCTTCTCATTGCGTTCGGCGTGGCGCTGCATTTCGCGCTGAGGCCGTTCGGCTGGTACCGAAGGTAGGAGCTTTCCCCCCACCCGGGAAATTCGAAGATGAATTTCCCGGCCTCCCCGCGAGGGGGAGGCGAATTTATTGCGGGCGCGCGTCCCAGGGCTCCAGCGTGCCCGCGATGCGGCGGGGCAGCGGCATTTCCATCTGGGCGATGGCGGCGGCCGAAATCTCCTCATGGGTGAGCCAGCGCGAGGCGCCGTTCTCGCGCACGAAACCGAGCACGACCTGCGCATAGGCGATGTCCGGCTGATGGGCGAGGGCATCCGCGCGAATGGAGGCGATGGAAGGCTCGCCATTCGGCCCGGCAAGGATCGAGCGGCTGCCCATGACCTCGATCAGCGTGCCGCCGGGCGCCACCAGCGCATCGAGCGCGGCACGAAGAAGCTCCGCACGGGGCCGAATCCAGGTGAGCGCGAGGGAGAAGGGCGCGTGGCTCTCCAGCGCGGCGAGAAGCGCGGGCTCGTCCTCGTAGGAAAAGGGGAGCGACACGCATTTCGCATCGAGCGCCTCGTCGCCGAAGGAGAAGCTGTCCGCGTGGCGCGAAACGATGACGGCTTCCTCCGCCTGCATGGCCGCATGGCGCGCCGCGGCGGCGAGCATGCCCGTCGTGCCGAGAAGGAGTGCCTTGTTCTTCATCAGTCCCGCATGTGTCTCATTCGTTTCCGCCGGTGCCTGCCGGCGGGACATAAGAACATGGGGCGAGAGGCGGGCAAAGGCCGGGCCGGGCTTTCGTTGACGGAAACGTGAATTGCCGGTTTCGGCCAAGCTTCCCAGATTTGCGGCGGAAACCGGATCGAGGGAGGAAAAGATGGATGGATTCATGCAGGCGCTGGCCGAGGCGAGCGCGGCGCAGGACGCCTATGTGGCGACGCTGCCCGTCTGGGTTCACTACTGGATGTACTGGATGCTCGCCGTGCTGGCGGGCGGCAGCCTCGTGTTCTCGTTCTTCCGGGTGGAGGCGCGCTGGCTGCTCCTCTCCTTCGTCGTGACGATCATCGCCACCATGGCGCTCGGCATGACGGTGGGCTGGAACAAGCTCTGGGGCGTCACGCATCTCGTCTTCTGGACACCGGTCGTCGTCTATTACATCAAGCGCTGGCCGGTTGTGGAGAAGCGGAGCGTCTTCGGCGTCTGGTTCGTGCTCGCGCTCGCGACGATGATCGTGTCGCTCGTTTTCGATGCGAAGGATTTTGTGGAGTATCTGATGGGGGTGTGAGGGCGGCAAGGCTCATCTTGGAAAGAGGTGCAGCAACGACGTCGAAACTGGTGGAACTAGTTATCTAATCACCCAAGATTTCTTCTCGTAGTCTCCTAACTAGAGCTCCCTCGCCGCTACTGCCGGGCGGGAATTGCTCCCGCGAAATCTGCTTATCTTCGAGCGTCGAACGCTTGAACATCTCCAAAAAGTTCTCTGTAGGGACTATGTCACCCGGTGCTGCTAGATAAAGGTATATGTCACGAAATACTCGCATCAACGCGCGGAAACCATTTGTCCGGTTCAGAATGAGGCCTTCGCCACGATAGTCCCATGCTTCTGGCCATCGAGCCTTCACCGCATCAAAATAGTTATTTATCAACTGCGCTATATCTAGGTCACGCTCATTGATAAACATATTTCGCAAGACATACTTCCTTGTGTCCTCCGAATTCGCAGGTGTGGGGGCTTTTCCACGGAGGAGCAAATCACGGTCTTGTTTTGCATCCTTGGAAATGTATTTGAGAAGTGCCTCCACGAACTGGGCTTGAGTGAGGGTTTCGAAATCACGTCCAGGTGTAGCAACACCGAGTCGCTTGATCCTCTTGAAAAATGGACTTTGCTCGTCTTGATCCAAAGCCACCGCAATGTTGTGACAAGTTTTCTGCGGACTTCTCGTTCGCGCTAGCGCGAATAGATCATAAGCAAGGCTCTTGCTAACCTTGTTCTGTTCTAGGTTAACCGTCGAAAACACATAGGCCTGATCCGAGATGTCGCTACCGACAAATATTGTGACGGGGACTATGAAGCTCTGGTTTTTGTCGTATGCGAAGAGGCCAGCAATGCGGTGCTGCCCGTCTATCACCCGGGCTAGGTGCCGTATCGCTACACTCGGAGTTTCATCTCCATCGGCAACGTTAGAGACCGTCATTACCATATTATTTTCGTCATAACTCACGTACTGATCGTTGATTGCGATGATGACGGCGGTTGGAAATGTAGCATCATAGTAGTTGACGTATTCTTCGAGTTCCTTGACTCGTTTTCCGTCCAGCGGACGCTGAATTCCGAGGTATCGCTCAACGTCCCGCTCCTTCTGAATCACGCGTCGGACATCAAAATGAGATATGCGACATAGGTCGGTATGCGACATTGCTGCGATAAAGATGTCGCCTATAGGCTGGCTGGCTTTCAGACACTTGAATGACAGATCAATTCTGTCCGGATCAATTAGATCTATATCCATTGAAGTTTGCTCGCCGGAGGTGCTCATTTCCGTTTCCTCCATCCTGCGAGGAAGTTTGCTTCGTCACTTCGCATCAAGTCTGATGCAGCTCCATTGGTAACGCAGTTGCGAAAGTAGGTGGTAGTGCAGAAGCAGAGTATGGAGAAAGAGTAGGCTAGGAGAGACAGGAAGATTGTTCCGTTCTGATTGACCTCTAAGGGAGAGCCGACTACGAAATTGAGGCGAATGGATCCAAAAATTGCTCCAAATCCTATCGCCATCAAAGCAGACAAAACCGCTAGAGTGCGACCCAAGGGCAGATCAATTTCGTATGAAGTGGACTTTGTGCCGTCTTCGGCTTCTACTTCGTTCTTCTGCAGGTACTTATAGGTGGTCAAATATAAAATTGGCCCCAACGTGGCGACGGCATAAAGAAAAAGTTCTCCTCCGCGGACATTATCAACTAGCTGTGCTCCGGTTCCTTGCGGCACATTAAAAATTATTGGTGAGAACAGGGGAAACAGCCAGAGAGGAATGGTCGAAAACACGACTGCCATGGAGGTTTCGATTATGGCTTCCTTTAGTGAGTGGCCATGGATGCGGGAAAGGGCTGCTGGCATATAGGTGGCTCGTTGGGTTCTTCGATGGCGACGCCTGTCTGCAGGTAGCGGCTGTTAGCTCCAGTTTCGAATAAGTAGTTCTGTCGTCGGCGCCCGTGCTGAAGGCTTTCCGGCCAACACAGACGAACGCGAGAGCGATTGATGAAATGGGAAGTCCTTATACAGATCTTTTATTGAGTCGTGATCGGCGTTGGTGATCGAGATCAGTGCGCCTCTATCCCATGCCCGCAAAAGGGCGTCTCGAAGGCGAATTTGATCATCCCATGAAAATATCTGCTCATTATATTTGACGAACCCGTTCATGTTGTGTTTTACAGTGTACGGAGGATCTACAAATATAAAATCATTATTTCTAGCTTGGGATATCGCTAGTTTGAAATCGGCACACATCAAGTGTGCTTTCTTTAGCGCTTTGGATGTTGCTTCAAAGTCGTCAGTGTCAAGACAAACTGCACTTTTTGTCCCGATTGGGACATTGAATTTCCCTTGGAGATTTACTCTGTACAGACCGTTCCAGCAGGTTCGATTCATGTAAATGAATTGCGCTGCTCGGGTGTGCGAAGCCTGACGCCGACGATCTCTTTCGTTGTAATAGTATTCAGGCCGATGGTTCGTATGGTGTCTTTTTAGCGCGGCCTCAACGCTCTTCCAGTCATCACGGATTGCTTTGTAAGTTTCGATGAGATCGGCGTTCCTATCAGAAAGTATCCCTCTCTCAGGATTCAAAGCAAAAAAGACTGCTCCGCTCCCTAGGAACGGTTCAATGTAGCGCTCGTAGGTGGAAGGAAACAGGGCCAGATGGCTAGCTGTTAACCAGCGTTTGCCGCCGGCCCATTTCAGAAATGGAACTAGCGGGGCTTTTTCTTCTCTGGATACTACTGTGACCATCTGCTCCCCCAAGCATGCACAATTGTATAGATATCCATAAATCTCCAAATTTCGCAAACTTTTCAAATGTTCGCGCCAATGCGGTTGGGTGCTTCTCTGTGATGCTAGTTGGTGCGGGTTTGGCGAGCGTTGACTTGTTGCTCAAAGAAGATCGTAGGCGATGGCCCCTACCGCTTCTTGTACTTCCGCGCGTGCGTTCCCGGCTTGCCTGATGTCGAGCGGCCTTTGGCCGCCGTGCGGGCGACGCTTTCCTCGACCGCGGACTGGCGGGCCATCGGGTCGTCGGCGATGGCGAGTTCGGTCGCTTCGAGGCGCTTGATCTCGTCGCGCAGGCGGGCGGCCGTTTCGAATTCGAGGTCGGCGGCGGCTTCCTTCATGCGGTTTTCGAGGTCGGCGATATGGGCGCGCAGGTTGTGGCCGATGAAGCCTTCGTCAGCCTCGCCCGTATCCACGCGGACATGGTCGCGCTCGTAAACGCTTTCGAGAATGTCGCCGATATTCTTGCGGATCGATTCCGGCGTGATGCCGTGTTCCTTGTTATAGGCGAGCTGCTTCTCGCGGCGGCGCTCCGTCTCGGCCATGGCGCGTTCGAGCGAGCCGGTGATGTTGTCCGCATAGAGAATGACGCGGCCATCGACGTTTCGCGCGGCGCGGCCGATGGTCTGGATGAGTGAGGTCTCCGAACGGAGGAAGCCTTCCTTGTCGGCGTCGAGAATGGCGACGAGGGCGCATTCCGGGATGTCGAGGCCCTCACGCAGCAGGTTGATGCCGATGAGGACGTCGAAGGCGCCGAGGCGAAGATCGCGGATGATCTCGATGCGCTCCAGCGTGTCGATGTCCGAATGCATGTAGCGGACGCGGATGCCCTGCTCATGCATGTATTCGGTGAGGTCCTCGGCCATGCGCTTGGTCAGCGTCGTCACCAGCACGCGCTGGCCCTTGGCCGCGACCTCGCGGCACTCGGCGATGAGGTCGTCCACCTGCGTCGCGACGGGGCGGATGATCGTCGGCGGGTCGATGAGGCCGGTGGGGCGGATCACCTGTTCCACGAAGACGCCGCCCGTCTGCTCCATCTCCCAGGGGCCGGGCGTCGCCGAAACGAAGACCGATTGCGGGCGCATGGCGTTCCATTCCTCGAAGCGCATCGGACGGTTGTCCACGCAGGAGGGAAGACGGAAGCCATATTCCGCGAGCACGGATTTGCGGCGGTAGTCGCCCCGGAACATGCCGCCGATCTGCGGCACGGTGACATGGCTTTCGTCGGCGAAGACGAGCGCGTTGTCCGGCAGGTATTCGAAAAGGGTGGGCGGCGGCTCGCCGGGCTTGCGGCCCGTGAGATAGCGCGAATAGTTCTCGATGCCGGCGCAGGAGCCCGTCGCCTCCATCATCTCGATGTCGAACTGGGTGCGCTGTTCGAGGCGCTGGGCCTCCAGCAGCTTGCCCATGCCCTTCAGCTCCTGCAGGCGGACCTGGAGGTCGTGCTTGATCTCCTCGATGGCCTGATTGAGCGTCGGGCGCGGCGTGACATAGTGCGAATTGGCGTAGAGCTTCACTTCCTTGAAGCGGTCGGTCTTGTGGCCGGTCAGCGGATCGAACTCCGCGATCTCCTCGACCTCGTCGCCGAAAAGGGAGATGCGCCAGGCGCGGTCTTCATAGTGGGCGGGGAAGACCTCGATCGTGTCGCCGCGCACGCGGAAGGTGCCGCGGCCGAAGGCCTGGTCGTTGCGCTTGTATTGCAGGGCGACGAGATCGGCGAGGAGCTGCTTGCGGTCGAGCCGCTCGCCGAGCTTCACGCTGAAGGTCATGGCCGAATAGGTTTCGACCGAGCCGATACCGTAAATGCAGGAGACGGAGGCGACGATGATGACGTCGTCGCGTTCGAGGAGGGCGCGCGTGGCCGAGTGGCGCATGCGGTCGATCTGCTCGTTGATCGAGCTTTCCTTCTCGATATAGGTGTCCGTCCGGGGCACATAGGCTTCCGGCTGGTAGTAGTCGTAGTAGGAGACGAAATACTCGACCGCGTTTTCCGGGAAGAAGCTCTTGAACTCGCCATAGAGCTGGGCGGCGAGCGTCTTGTTGGGCGCGAGGATGAGGGCCGGGCGCTGCGTGCGCTCGATGACCTGCGCCATGGTGTAGGTCTTGCCCGAGCCCGTGACGCCGAGAAGGACCTGCTCGCGGTCGCCAGCGTTCACGCCCTTGACGAGTTCCTCGATGGCGGTGGGCTGGTCGCCGGCGGGCTGATACTCGGAGACGAGCTTGAGGCGGCGGCCGCCTTCGGATTTCTCCGGGCGCTCCGGCCGATGGGGCGCGAAGAGGGGCCAGTTCGCGGGATCGCCCTGCAGCGCGCCTGCCCATGTGTCGCGATCGGGCGCGAGGCCGCCTTCCGGCACGAAACTCGCGCCGGGCGCCTCGGCCATGCCTTTGGGCTTGGCGGGCAGCCGCGGTTCCGAGCCGCGCCCGAAAAATCGTTTGGGACCGTTATTGTGTGCCATGCGCCCAATATGGCGCGAGTCAGGCGCCGATCAAAGAGGCTCGCCGGGAGATGCTGACAGTTTCGGGTTCAATACGGTTTGCGGGCCGGCTGCGGGCGCACGCCGCTCAGGGCGCTTCCTGCGCGCCTTGCGCGGGATTGTCGCGCCATTCCTCCGAGGGGTTCTCGGAAGAAGTGTAGGGCGGGTTCGTATCCGCCGGGGCGCGCCCCGTATCCGCCTCAATGTTTGGCGGGCCGAAAAAGGCAAAGGCAAGGGCGATGAGCAGGACGAAGGCGGCGGCGAAGGAGATGGCCAGCACATAGCGCGCGCCCGTTCCGGTTACGCCCTGCCGCGCGTCGTCGGTGGTTTTTTCGGGTGCGTTTCCGGGCGGTTCGGCCATGCGTCGTTCCTTTCAGTCATCGCGGTTCACCAAATCAGCTAGGGCGGATGGCGCGTGCGGCAAGGCCCGGAGGGGCCGGCGGGCGCGGGCGGCTTTCCACGGGGCCTGCCATCTGCAATTCTCGGTTCCATGACCGAATCCGAGACGATTCCGCCTGTTTCCCCGGAGGCGGCGCTTTCCGGGGCGCATTGGACCATCTATCTGCCGACCCTGACCGTGGCGGCGACATGGGCGGTCGTGTTCCTGTGGGCCGAGTGGCGGGAGCCGCCGCTTGCCGCGATCCGCAGCATCGCGCTGGCGGTGGAGGCGGTGGTGGTGCCGGTGCTTTTCGTTCATGCCTTTCTGCGCGCGCGGGTTCTGCGGGCGGAGGCGGCGGACGGAGAGGTCCATCTGCGCTGGGGATTTCCCTTCCGCCGCGAACTGACGCTCCCAGCCGGGCAGGTGGCGCTTGCGCAGGCGAGGCAATCCTGGCCGCAGCGTTTCCTCGGCGGCGGCGCCCTGGCGCTGATCGAGCGGAACGGCAGGCGGCATCTCGTCGCCGATCTCGCGCGGCCGGAGGAGATCGCCGCGCTTATCAACGAAACCAACCGAAGAAAAGACGCAGCATGAGCCAGATGCTCGATTTCGACGATAACGCCGCCCGCGCGCTGGAGGCGATGTACACGACACCCGACGTTGTCGGGCAGCGGGCGAAGGTGATCGAAATGCTGGCGCCCGCGCCGGGCGAGCATGTGCTCGATATCGGGGTGGGGCCGGGGCTTCTCGCGCACGATCTCGCGCGGCTGGTGGGCGAGGCCGGACGCCTTGTCGGGCTCGATGCGGCGGCGGCGATGCTCAAGGTGGCGCGGACGCGGCTTGCCGCGATGCCGCAGGCGGAATGCGTCGAGGGGGACGCCGCCGATCTGCGCTTTCCCGATGCCTCGTTCGACATCGCCGTCTCGACGCAGGTGCATGAATATGTCGCGGATATCGACAAGGCGGTGGGAGAGCTTCACCGCGTGCTGAAGCCGGGCGGCCGCGCGCTCATCCTGGACACGGACTGGCGCAGCGTCGTGTGGCATTGCTCCGACCAGGCGCTGATGGACCGCGTACTGAAATGCTGGGACGACCATCTCGCCGATCCGCATCTGCCCGCGACGCTCGGCGCGCGGATGAGGCGGGCCGGGTTCCGCGTGCTCAGGGTGGAGATCGTGCCGATGCTTTCGCCGCAATGGCAGCCGGTTTCCTATGCGGCGGGGATCATGAAGAGCATTCGCGGCTATGCGATGGCGAATGGCGAGCGGCACGGTCTTGCGCAGGCGGAGGTGCAGGCCTGGTATGACGACCAGTTGCGGCTGGCGGAGCGCGGCGAATTCTTCTTCAGCGTGAACCGCTACGCCTTCCTGGCGGTGCGCTAGTTTCCTGTAACGGGACCGAAGATCGCGAGATAGGCATCGACGACGCCGTAAATCCTCTCGTCCGAGTCCTCGGGGAGCGTCGCATCCGCATCGAAAAGTGCCGGCCAGATGAAGACTTCCTTCAGCATGCCCGCGCCGAGGCGGACACCGAAGGCGCTGTCATGCGGGCGCAGCTTTCCCTGCTCGACGAGTGCGTCGATCACGGCCATCAGCGTATCGTTCCGCCGGTTGCCCAGGATCTCGTACATCTCGTCCGCGAGCGCAGGGTTGCCCGGCACCTCGCCGATCACGATGCGCATCAAGGCATTGGCATCGTCGTCGAACTGGGCGGAGAGATAGGCGCGGCAGAGCTTGTAGAGAACCTCGCGGGCGGAGTCCTGCGGGGTCATGAGGCCGGAATAGTCTCCCGTTCCGCGCGCGCTTTCCTTCACAACCGCGCTGAAGAGAGCCTCCTTCGACACGAAATGCTTGTAGAGCGTCGCGGTGGACACGTCGGCATCGCGTGCGATTTCCGCCATACCCGCACGGCTGTATCCGTTTGTCAGGAAGTTCTTTCGTGCGGCCTTCAGTATCGAAGTGCGTTTCAGCGCACTTATTTTCTTCCTGTGCGTATCAAGTCCCACTTTTGTCTTCCTGAAGGCGGCTGCCGGTTTGCGGTGCTGCGACGTAGATCGTTAGCCAGGCATCGATGCAGGCGTCGATTTTCGTATCGATATCGGCGGGGCGGGTGAACTCCGTCGAAAAGAGGCCCGGCCAGGTGACGAATTCCTTCACCATGCCCGCGAGATAGCGAGTGCTTGCGTTCGTGTCGTGCGGTTTCAGATCGCCGCGCGCGACGAGCGTGTCGACGACTGCCTGGAACTGACGATAGCGGGCCAGAACGCCATTTTCATAAATTTCCCGCGCGAGATGCGGGGCAGACGGAACTTCCGCGATCACGACGCGAAGGAGATCGTTCATCCTTTCGTCGAATTGCTGGCGCGTGTAGATGGTCGCGATGTTCCGAAGAACGTCGCGCGCATTCATGGTGGAGACATCCACAAACATGGACGATGACGTGTCGTCATAGGCTTCGTGAACGATCGCCGCGAATAGATCGTCCTTCGATGCAAAATGTTTGTAGAGCGTTGCCGTCGAAACGTCCGCGTCCCTGGCGATCTCGGCCATAGCCGCGCGGCTGTAGCCATCCTTGAGGAAGGATGCCCGCGCAGCTTTCAAGATGGCCGCACGCTTCGTTTCACTCACGGTCTTTCTATAGTTTGCCAATCCCAAATTCAGGCTGCCTCTTTGCCGACCCCGAAAGGTCTTCGTACTCCATAATACCTCAATACGTCGAAATACGGCTTGGCGGTCAAGGACAATCCGGAAAACGGCCGTCTTGCTCTAAGGTGCATAAATCAACGCATTCATTGTACGTAAGCACATGCAAGACGGATCAACGCTATTCTGATTTCAACTCGCATCCGCAACAGCTTCAGCGAAGACGACGTAGCGTAACGGACCTTGTTCGCGTGCATCGAAGGGAAAGCATGTCACGAGAGCGATGCCAAAGCCCGCATGCGGATCAATTTGTGAGTTGTCGTGCTCAACTATTCGCGAGCCGCGCACCCTAAAGAGGTGCTGCTTTCTGTCGCGCGTCGTGACGATGACGGTATCGTCATTTTTCAGGTGGCGAAGAAACGCGAAATGCGTGTCCCGATGACCGGCGATGACGGAGGTTCCCGGTTTGCCGGGGTCGGGCGAACCGAAAAGATGTCCGGGCCCGAAGGCAAGCGCTTCGCCGGTTCCGCCTGCCAGCACGATTTCGCTTTTCATTTGAGAGGGAATCTCAAGTTTTGCGACCGGCCAGGTGTCGGCCCAGGGCCAGGCCTTGTGCGGTTTGCCGTCCGCGAGGGTCTTTTCCCATGCACGTTCCAGCAGGATCTGCGCGACTTCGGCCTTCGCCTTGATGTAGAGGCCTTGCCCCAGTTGCCAGCCGCCAAAGCCGATGCAACCGAGAATGGCGGCGGCCCAGAGGAGGGCCGCCACCTTTTGTGTGAGAACCGGTCTCATCGCGCCCGCCTTGCCCATGCGGTTGCCGACCAGTGCCGCCTGAGCCACCAGAGAGCGGAGAGCGCCATGCCGACAAGCAGCGCAAGTATCCCGCTATGGATCAGCGCGGGCGCATCGGTTGCCGTCTGCGGCAGGGAGAGCGAGACGGGCTGCAGGCCACCCGCATCGGCCTGAGGAGGAGGCGCGGGCGCGTAGGAGGCGAAGGCCATTACACCCTGCTTCATCTGCGCGCGCTGGCTCGCGGGAATGGTCTGCTCGCCGAAGACCTTGTCGTAGTCCCAGCCTTCGGGAAGGTTCACCGGCATGTCCTTCGAGGTGAGCTTCTCGCCATCCGGTCGCGTGGGCGTCACGTCCACGGCGACAAGGCTCGTCAACCGGCTGACGAGATGGTGTTCGAGCGCGACGGCGGTGATCGCCTTGTCGTTCCGTTCCCAATCGCCTTCGATGCGCGCATCGGCTTCGAGCTGCTCGATCTTGCGGCGGGCCCAGAGTTTGCCGATGCCCGGCCGGGGCTCGCCCTTGTCGAGCGACATACGCACTTCCCAGGGTTCGCCGGCCACCTCACCCTTGAGGGTGAGCGTGCCTTTCGCTTCGGGCATGCGCGCGGAGAGGACGACAGGCTCGCCCTTGTAGAGATCGGGGACAGGGTTCGGCCAGCTTTCCGTGGTCCGGCTATCCGGCCAGGTCGCGATTATGTCGGTCATCACCGGGTTGCCGAGCTTTTCGAAGAGCTCGCTCATCCGCTCCACGACCTGCTGCTCATTGCCGATATGCGTGAAGGTGCCGCGGCCCGCTTCCGACGCGCGCGTCATGAAGTAGGAGTTCGGCGCCGACCCGATGCCGACCGTGAAGAGGCGCGAACGGCCGAGATTGGATGTAATCTCGCTGAAGAGTTCGCGCTCGTTGGTGATCGCGCCATCGGTCAGGAAGACGACTTGACGGACACGATCCTCATTACCTGACCGGCGGTCAGTCAGTGCGGCGCGAAGCGCGGGCAGCATTTCGGTGCCGCCATTTGCTTCCAGACCCTTCACGAATTTCTTCGCGACGGCGAGGTTTTCGCCATGCGCGGGAACGGCATCCGGGAAGAGCACGGTCAACGTGTCGTCGAAACGGATCACGTTGAAGGTGTCGCCGGGCTTCAGCCGGTCGAGCGCCCAGAGCAGGCTTTCCTTCGCCTGATCCATCGAGGGACCGGACATGGAGCCGGAATTGTCGATGACGAAGATCGCCTCGCGCGGCTTTGCTTCCGGCTGCACGTCGCCCGAGGGCGGCGTCAGCATGACGAGAAGATAGTCCTCCTTGCCGACCCGTTCGCGGAAGAGGGCGGCGGTCGGAGCCTTTGTGGCTGCAGGCTTCCAGGTGAGTTCGAAATCCTTGTTCGCCGGGACGAGTTCATCCTTCAGGGCGATGGTGGCGGCGCGCTTGCCGTCGCGTTCGATCATCACCTCGTGGTGGGGGCTCGCGACGTCGCCGAGCGGAAAGCCCGCATCGAGCGAAACCTTGAGGCTGACCGGGTTCACGTTCCCCATTTCGGGACGAAGCACGGGCGGCTGTTCAAGCGTGTCGTCCCGCTCCGGCGGAAGGACGTCGCCCCAGCCACTGCTGCCCGGTTCGAAATCGACAAATTGGGGGTTCGCCTCCTTCGGCGTGTAGCGCGGTGCAACGACCATCGGGAAGCGGAGCGAGAAGGTGTCGCCGTCGCGGCGCGCCGTCTGCAGATATTCGATCTGGACGACGATGGTTTCGCCCGGCCCGATATTCGCGACGGAATTGGTGAAGACGTTCGGGCGCTGCTGCTCGACGAGGCTCGCCTTCTTTCCGTCGGCCTTGGCCTCCTCGTAGATCTGGCGCGCTTCCTCCTTCTCCTTGATCTTGCCTTCGATGACGCGGTCGCCGATCACCATCTTCAGCGTGTCGACGGCCGAATCCTCCGGCAGCGGGAAAATGTATTTGCCCTCGACCCAGCCATCGCCGGGATTGATGAAGCGCTGCGTCACGCGGGCCCGCGCGATGGGGCCGGAGACGTCGATCTTCACATCGGTGGCGAGCAGCGGCGCGGGCACATACTTGCCGGGCTCCGTGGATTTGAAGAGCAGCGCGCCGCTCTCGATGTCGCCCAGCGTGACGAGGCCCGCAGGCACAGGCGCGGTTTCCGCCCGCGTGTGGCGAATGAAGCCCGCGAGCAGAAGGAGAACGAGACAGGCAAAGGTCAGAAAGAATGCAAGCGAATGGGACCAGCCGCGCGGCCGCGCCGCTCCGGCTGTGTAGCGATCGATGATGGACATGGCATTTCCCCGCGTTTCAGGACGGCCCGAGGCAAGCCCTCCTCAGGCGGACAAAGTGTCGCGGGGAAATGGGGCGGAAGGGGTCACGAAAGGGGACGAGAGCGGACCGATTTTGGGGCCATTTTGTGTCACACCGACTCACACGGCCTGAATCGTCCGCCTACGGACGCGGGAATCAGGGCCGCCAGTCCATCGGCACATGGTTTGGCTGAGCGGAGAGCCGCGCCATCCAGCCTTTTATCGCCCCATAGGGTGACAGATCGAAGCCGCCCTCATGCGCCACATGCGTGTAGGCATAAAGCGCAATGTCGGCGATGGAGCAGTCGTCGCCTGCGAACCATTCCCTGGCTGAGAGGTGGCGCTCCATCACGGCTAGGGCCTGATATCCGCGCTCGTGCCATTCGGGAAAGCGGTCCTTCTTCTCCTCGCGGCCGCCCGGCTTGATCGAATGCCAGAAGCGGGCGACGGCAATGTAGGGCTCGTGGCTGTATTGCTCGAAGAACATCCATTGCAGCGCCTGCGCCCGCGCGAAGCGGTCTTCCGGCAGAAGGGGCGTACCCTCCGCGAGGTAGAACATGATGGCGTTGGATTCGGCCAGTATGCGGCCATCCTCGAATTCGACCATCGGTACGCGGCCGTTCGGATTGCGCCTGAGGAAGTCTTCCGAACGGCTTTCGCCCTTGAGAATATCGATGTCGACGAGTTCGAGCGGGAGCCCCAGCATGTGTGCGGTGAGGCGCACCTTGTAGCAATTGCCACTGTCCTGCATCTGGTAGAGGCGCATGGATGTCCCTCAGGGAAAGCGGGGCGCGCCGGCGGCATGAAGGACGCCCGCCAGACTTGCCGCCGCATGTTTGAGTTCCGCCTCGGGTACCGAGGCGTAGCCCATATAAAGGCCCGGCCGGCCTTCTTCCAGCCGGTAAAAGGAGAGGGGGCTCACATGAAGCCCGGCTTTCGCTGCTTCTTCGCAGATGGCTCCGTCGTTGGCGCCATCCGCAAGAAAGGCCGAAAGCTGGAGGCCGCCCTCTCCGGGCGCGGCGCGGAGGTAAGGCGAGAGCTCGTTCTCGAGCGCCGAGAGGACGATGGAGCGGCGTTCCGCATAGAGGGAGCGCATGCGCCGCACATGGCTTCCGTAATGGCCTTCGCCGATGAAATCGGCCAATGCAGCCTGCAGGCTCGCGGGAGGGACATGGCCGGTGATGCGGATGGCGGTGCCGAAGGCATCGACGAGATGTTTCGGCACGATCAGATAGCCGATCTTCAGTGCGGGGAAGAGGGTCTTCGCGAAGGTGCCCATGTAGATGACGCTTTCCGTGCGGTCGAGGCCCTGAAGCGAGGGCACGGGGCGGCCCTGATAGCGGTACTCGCTGTCGTAATCGTCCTCGATAATCCAGGCGCCGCATTTCCCCGCATGGTCGAGGAGGGCGAGGCGGCGCTGCAGCGACAACGTCGCGCCGAGCGGGAACTGGTGCGAGGGCGTGACATGGACGAGGCGCGGCGAAGGCTGCCGGGCGATGCCCGCGACGATGTCGATGCCTTCCCCGTCCACGGGGACCGGAACGAGCGTCGCGCCCGCGCCAAGCAGTGCACCGCGCGCGCCGAGATAGCCCGGCTCCTCCACCCAGACGGGATCGCCCGGATCGAGCAGCATGCGGGCGGCGAGATCGAGCGCGCCTTGCGCGCCGGTGGTGACGATGACCTGATCGGCGGTGCATACGACGCCGCGTGCCGCACCGGCATATGTTGCGATGGCCCGTCTGAGAGCGGGAAGACCGATGCCGGTTTCATAGCCGAAGAGGCTGCTGCGCGTTTCGCGGCTGTGCCTGGCGACGAGGCGGCTCCAGAGCATGGCCGGAAAAAGGTCGAGGGCGGGCAGGCCGTGCTGGAAGGCGCGGCCCTTTCCGCGCGTGTAGCCCACGGCCAGGCGCTTCGTGGCCGAGAGACTGTCTCCGCGATGCGAAAGGCTGCGCCTTGCGGCTTTGCTGCCACGCTCGCTCCGCTGGCGCTTCGAGCGGCGGTCGAGAAGCAGCAGGTTGTCGGGCAGGAGCGCCGCGACCTGTGTGCCCGAGCCGACCTGTCCTTCCAGATAGCCTTCGGCGGTGAGTTGCTCGTAGGCGGCGAGCACCGTGTTCCGCCCCACGGCGAGCTCGCCTGCGAGCATCCGCGTCGAGGGCAGGCGGGCGCCCGGATGGAGGCGGCCATCGAGGATCGCCTCGCGCAAGGCGTCATAGAGCTGCCGGTAGAGCGGGCGGCCGGCATCGCCGTCTAGCGAGATGGTGCCGAGCGGCAAGGGGCTGGCGGGCATGGGCGCGTCTCCGCGTGTAATCGATCTCCGTGAACTGGCTCCATCGTATTTCCATCAATGGACCTTTCGATAGGGCCAATTTGTGCAAATAGTCCGGGCCGCAGGTGATGGAGCCGGAGATACAAGATGAGCGACTATCAGACTTCAGACCCTTTCAGGGTGAGGCAGGCGCCGAAGCGGGCCTCCTACGATCGCGAGACAGTCCACGCCATTCTGGATGCGGGATATGTGGCGCATGTCGCCTTCACGACCGAGGCGGGGCCGGTGGCGCTGCCCATGTTCTATGTGCGCGACGGCGAGAGCGTGCTCGTTCACGGCTCGCGGAAAAGCCGCTTCATGCGGCATCTTTCCGGGGGAAAGCCGGTCTGCCTGACGGTGACGCATGTGGACGGACTGGTGCTGGCGCGCTCGGCCTTTCATCATTCGATGAACTACCGCTCGGTGATGGCGCATGGCGTGCCCGAGGTGGTGGCGGAGGAGGGTGAGAAGACGCGGGTGCTGGATCTTTTCACGCGCAAGGTGCGGGAGGGACGGCCTTACGACATCCGGCCGACCAATGCGCAGGAGGCGAAGGCGACGACCGTACTGCGGCTCCCGCTTCTCGAAGTAGCGGCAAAGATCAGGACCGGCGGGCCGATCGACGATGCCGAAGACATGGATCTGCCGGTCTGGGCGGGCGTCATCCCGATGCAGGTCACATTCGGCGAACCCGTGCGCGATATCGCGCCGGTTGCGGCGGAGTAAGCGGCATGCAAGGCATCGCTATCGGCGTCATTTTCGTCCTGACCGGTCTTCTCAACCTCTATCCGGCCATAGGCGCGCTGGGGGGCAAGCAATTGAAGGGGCTTTACGGTCTGCGCTTCGAGGACCCGAACCTCTTGACCCTGATGCAGCATCGGGCGGTCATGCTGGGGCTCCTCGGTCTTTTCCTGATCGCTGCGGCCTTCCGGCGCGAGCTGCAACCGGCGGGGTTTCTGCTCGGCTTTGCGAGCATGCTGTCCTTCACCGCTTTCGCCTGGCTTCAGGAGGAGCCGAACCGCTTCATTTCGAAGGTGGCAGTGGCGGATGTTGCCGGTTCGGTCCTCCTTCTCATTGCCCTCGTCCTTTATTGTCGCGGTACATAGGAAGCCTGTTGCGCCTGCGAACAGGCGGGCTTAGGTTGCGCCCGTTTCCTGTTCGCCCCTCCATGGAGATTGAAAAATGGGCTTTATCTCGGACGCGCTCAACCGCATTCAGCCGTCGGCAACCATTGCCGCCACGCAGAAAGCGCGCGACCTGAAAGCCCTCGGCCGCGACGTGATCTCGCTTGCGGCCGGCGAGCCCGACTTCGACACGCCCGACAACATCAAGGAAGCCGCGATCAAGGCGATCCGCGAGGGCAAGACGAAGTATACGGCAGTCGACGGCATTCCCGAGCTCAAGCAGGCGATCTGCGCGAAGTTCAAGCGCGAGAACAATCTCGACTACGGGCCGCAGCAGGCCTTCGTCGCGCCGGGCGGCAAGCCGATCATCTTCAACGCGATGATCGCGACGCTGAACCCCGGCGACGAGGTGATCATTCCCGCGCCCTACTGGGTGTCCTATCCGGACATCGTGCTGCTCGCGGGCGGCACGCCCGTGTCCATCGAGACGCGGCTCGAGGACGGCTTCAAGCTGCAGCCCGAAGCGCTGGAAAAGGCGATCACGGAGAAGACCAAGTGGGTCATCTTCAACTCGCCCTCGAACCCCTCCGGGGCGGCCTATACGGCGGCCGAACTGAAGAAGCTCACCGATGTGCTGATGAAGCATCCGCATGTGTGGATCCTGTCGGACGACATGTATGAGCACCTGACATATGACGGCTTCAAGTTCGCGACGCCGGCCGAGGTCGAGCCCGGGCTTTACGAGCGCACGCTCACGATGAACGGCGTTTCGAAGGCCTATGCGATGACGGGCTGGCGCATCGGCTATTGCGCGGGGCCGGAGCCGCTGATCAAGGCGATGACGAAGGTGCAGAGCCAGTCGACATCGAACCCGACCTCGATCAGTCAGTATGCGGCGGTCGAGGCGCTGAACGGGCCACAGGACTTCATTCCCGAGCGGGCGAAAGTGTTCAAGGAGCGGCGCGACCTCGTCGTCTCCATGCTCAATCAGGCGAAGGGCATCAAGTGCCCGACACCGGAAGGCGCCTTCTACGTCTATCCCTCCTGCGAGGGCTGCATCGGCAAGACGACGACCGATGGCAAGGTGATCGAGACGGACGAGGACTTCGCGATGGCGCTGATCGAGGCGGAAGGCATCTCCGTCGTGCATGGCGCGGCGTTCGGCCTTTCGCCCTTCTTTCGGATTTCCTATGCGACGTCCACGGAAGAGCTGACGGATGCCTGCGAACGCATCCAGCGATTCTGCGCGAGCCTGCGCTGAACCGATCGAACATGAATGTGGAAAGGGCCCCGAAGCGGGGCCCTTTTTCGTTTGTCAGACCTGATAGCCCATCTGCCGCAATTGCTGGGTGAGGGCCGCAATCCGCGTCTGGTCCGAGGGGTGGGTCGACATGAATTCGGGTGGCGGTGCCTTACTGCCGCGCTGGGCGGTCATGTTCTGCCAGAAGCGGAGCGACTGACGCGGATCGAAGCCGCTCTTCTGCATGTAGACGACGCCGAGCCGGTCCGCCTCCAGCTCATGGGTGCGGGAGTAGGGCAAAAGGATGCCGAACTGAACGCCCGCGCCGAGGACAGCGGCGATGGTGCCTGCGCCACCTACATCGCCCGCCTGGAGCGCAACCTGCGCCGCCTGCATGCCGACGCCCGCGGCGACCTGCTGGCTGTAGCGCTCCGCCGAGTGCCGCGCCGCGACATGGCCGATCTCGTGGCCGAGCACGGTCGCAAGCTGATCGTCATTTTCCATCCGCTTGAAGATGCCTTCATAGAAGCCGACCTTGCCGCCCGGCAGCACGAAGGCATTTGCCTCCTCGCCCTGGAAGACAGTGTATTCCCAGGGTTGCCTCTGAAGTCCTGCCGCCGTGACGAGAGGCGGCCCGACCTTTTCCAGCCGCCTTTTCAGCGAATTATTTTTGGAAACTTTTTGCTCCTTGCGGATTTGATTCCATGCAGAGGCGGAAAGCTGGGTGATCTGGGCTTCGGAGACGAGCAGCAATTGCTGTCTGCCGAGGGTCGGATTCTGGACGCATCCCGAAAGCGCGACGATATAGCCTGCAGCCAGGCCCTTCACGAGCTGGCGTCTATTGAGTTCAATGGGTTTCTGATCGAGAAACCTGATCGGCGCGTCCATTTTTCTTCTCCGCTGCGGGGGAAATGATCATTCCCAGTTTAGGACAGGCAGGCCTCAGCGGTAAGCGCAGGTCGGGAAAAAGATCGGCAAATAAATTAGAATTATTCTAATTTATCTTGCATTTTCCTGATTATGAACTATGTTTATCTCGAACATGAACCAAGGAGGTGTGACGTGAAAGTCGATACAGGCATCGCAGCGAATGACAGGAACGATATTGCCGAAGGGCTCTCGCGCGTGCTGGCGGACACCTACACGCTCTATCTGAAGACGCATCAGTATCACTGGAATGTGACGGGTCCCCAGTTCCGCTCGCTTCACCTGATGTTCGAAGAGCAGTACCGCGAACTCTGGGCGGCGACGGACGAAATCGCGGAGCGCATTCGCGCGCTTGGCGAATTCGCGCCGGGCACCTATGCCGAGTTCACGAAGCTCTCTTCGATCCAGGAAGACAACACCGTGCCGAGCTCGGATCAGATGGTGAAGAACCTGGTGAAGGGGCATGAGCAGGTCGTGAAGACCGCGCGGGACCTCTTCAAGGTCGCCGACGAGGCGGGCGACGAAGTGACCGCCGATCTGATGGTTCAGCGGATGCAGGCAAGCGAGAAGACCGCCTGGATGCTCCGCAGCACGGTCGAGTAAGATCGATACCGGTGTAACCGCCGGTCATCAAACGTGATACCGAAAGCGCCATGATCGCGGCTATAACGCGGTCATGGCGTTTTCCTTTTCTCCCTCCCTTGTCATTTTCGATTGCGACGGCGTGCTGGTGGATACGGAGCCGGTGGCGAACCGTGCGCTTGCTCGTGTGCTCGGCGAATGCGGCTTCGAGATTTCCTATGAGGAGTGCAGGCGGCTTTTCGTCGGCCGCACCATGCAGGCCGTTCAGGATCATGTGGAGAAGGTGACGGGACGCTCTCTCGGAAGCGGCTGGCCGGACCACATCAGGGATGAAACGCTGAAGGCATTCGAAGAGGGGATCGAGGCAGCGTCGGGCGTCGACCGCGTCATCGCGGAACTCGCCGCGAGGAATATTCCCTACTGCGTCGCCTCGTCCGGCAAATTCGAGAAGATGCGTTTCACACTCGGAAGGACGGGGCTTCTGACGCATGTCGGCCACGCGCTTTTCAGTGCGGAGGAGGTGGCCCGCGGCAAGCCGGCGCCGGATCTCTTTCTCCATGCGGCGGCCCGCATGGGCCATGCACCGGCGCGCTGCCTCGTTATCGAAGACAGTGTGCCCGGCGTGCAGGCAGGCGTCGCGGCGGGCATGAAGGTGATCGGCTATGCGGGCGATCCGCTCACGGATGCGGAAGCGCTGACACGAGAAGGCGCCCATGTCATCTCCGACATGAACGCCCTATTGAATATTCTATCCGCGAATTAGTCGGCGCGGGCGAGGTCGAAGCCTTCACCGGTCATCAACCAGCGGGCGCATTCATCGCCCAGTTTCTCGCGAGCGAGGGCTTCATATTCCGCGCATTCCTGAGGGCTCAGCACATCGCGCCAGCGGCCATTGGTGCCCTTGTTGATGAACGTCGCGGCACCGCCTTCCCATAGCGCACCGCCAAGAGGCGCGCTCTTGTCGGCGTTCTTCTTCATGTAGTCGAAGCTGCAATGCTCAAGTATCGCTGGCCAGCTTTCCTCACGCACCTCGATTTCGAGAAAGGCCGCAAGGCGGCGGATCTCGCCTTCCATGTCGCGCTTCATCGTCTCGAAATGCATGAAGTGGATGTTGGGCAGGTGACGGATCGCCCACCAGCTCGACACGTTTTCCCAGAAGGACCAGAAGGGGTAGCCGTCGCGAGCGATCCACTCCCTGAAATAGTCGTGCACGCCGGTCGTGACACGCTGAAGCTTCTCGCCGACAAGGCCGGGCGTCTCGTTCAGTGCCTCGTAAAATGCGTCGTTCGCATTGGCGTGATGATGGTACATGGACCAGAGCACGTCGCGTCCATCGCGGCCGATATAGATGTATTTCGCCTTCGGCGAATAGACGAGCGCATCGACGGGAAGATGCGTCTTCATGAAGCGGCGATGGGTCTGCGCCTCGAGCGCTTCGAGCTTCACTTCCGCCGGCGGGACGCGCAGATCGAGCCAGGGAGACAACTCGTTCACGGGAACGCCTTCCGCACCGTCGAAAATCAACTGGCCGACGATCTGTTGCGTCCATGTGGTGCCCGCCTTGCCATAGGTCGAGATCACGATGTCGTCGTCCCGGAACCGGAAATCGTTCCAGACGGTCGACTGAAAATGATTGCTGTGCAGCTCGCGCGTTTTTTCAGGCCACTGAATATCCGCAGACGCCATTTGTCATCTCCCGCAATATAGAAAGCGCGGCAGGGCTCTACCGGCGGCCGCGCGGCGCGGACATTATCCGCACGCGGCCTAACCGGGAAGTGGCGGAAAGGACACAGAAAAACCGCCCGGAGGGAGCTTCCGGGCGGCCTGTTTTCTGCGATTTCAGTTGGCGGGATAAGGCTTTAGGCCGTTTCCGCCTCGCGGGAGCGCTCCAGCGGACCGGGGCCCTTGCCGGCCTTCTCCGCTTCCTGACCGGCCAGCCAGCGCTCGGTCTCCAGGGCGGCCATGCAGCCCATGCCAGCCGCCGTGACGGCCTGGCGGTAGATGTCGTCCGTCACGTCGCCTGCGGCGAAGACGCCCGGGATGCTCGTGGCCGTCGAGTCCGGTGCGGTGACGAGATAGCCGCCCGCCTTGGTCTTGAGCTGATCCTTGAAGAGCTCGGTCGCGGGCGAATGCCCGATCGCCATGAAGACGCCGTCGGCCTTGAGCTCCGTCACTTCGCCGGTCTTCACGTTCTTCACGCGTGCGCCGGTGACGCCGAGCGGGTCTTCGTCGCCGACGATCTCCTCGATCACCGAATCCCAGACCACTTCGATCTTCGGGTGATTGAAGAGGCGCTCCTGCATGACCTTTTCGGCGCGGAACGTGTCGCGGCGATGGATCACAGTGACCTTGCTCGCGAAGTTCGTGAGGAAGAGGGCTTCCTCCACGGCGGAGTTGCCGCCGCCGACGACCAGCACTTCCTTGCCGCGATAGAAGAAGCCGTCGCAGGTCGCGCAAGCCGAGACACCGAAGCCCTGGAACTTTTCTTCCGAGGGGATGCCGAGCCACTTCGCCTGTGCGCCCGTCGCAATGATCAGCGCGTCGCAGGTATAGACCGTGCCGCTGTCGCCCTTGAGTTCGAAGGGATGCTTCTTCAGGTCAGCATGGACGATCGTGTCGGCAATCATCTCCGTGCCCATGTGGCGGGCCTGAGCTTCCATCTGCTCCATGAGCCAGGGACCCTGGATCGCTTCGGCGAAGCCCGGATAGTTTTCCACATCGGTTGTGATGGTGAGCTGACCGCCCGGCTGGATGCCCTGGATGAGCACAGGTTCGAGCATGGCGCGTGCGGCGTAGATAGCGGCGGTGTATCCGGCGGCGCCGGCGCCGATGATGAGGACTTTCGCGTGTTTCTTGTCGGACATGATACTTCCGTGCGCTTGAGCCGGGTGGGGGCTGGCCGTGTGAATGGCGGATGAGCGGGGCAGGGCCTGCGATACTATATAGGTACCCGCAGGCCCCGCCAAAAGGGAGGCTTAGAGCGCCTCGGCGTGGCTGCCGAGGTACTTCGCGACGCCTTCGGCGTCCGCCTTCATGCCTTCCTGGCCCTTCTGCCAGCCGGCGGGGCAGACTTCGCCATGCTCTTCGTGGAACTGCAGCGCATCGACCATACGCAGCGCCTCGTCGGCATTGCGGCCAAGCGGCAGGTCGTTCACGAGCTGATGGCGGACAACGCCGTCACGGTCGATGAGGAAGGTGCCGCGAAGCGCCACGCCGTCCTTCTCGATCAGCACGTCATAGTCGCGCGCGATCTGCTTCGTCATATCGGCCACCATCGGGAACTTGACCGGGCCGAGGCCGCCATCCTTCGGCGCCGTATTGCGCCAGGCGGCATGGGTGAACTGGCTGTCGACCGAGACGGCGACAACCTTCACGTTCAACTCCTCGAACTTCGGCACACGGTTCGAATAGGCGAGGATTTCCGAGGGGCAGACGAAGGTGAAGTCCAGCGGGTAGAAGAACACCAGCCCATAGGAGCCGTTGAGGTGAGAGCGGAGATTGAAGTCCTCAACAATGTCGCCATCGGGCATGACGGCGGCGGCGGTGAAATCGGGGGCTTGCTTGCCTACGAGAACGGCCATTCGGTAACTCCTTGAAACTGTTGGGCGGGAAGCCGGAAGCCGGCCTTTCACGCTACTTAGACGCATTCTAAAACTGTTTCAAGGGGGAAATGCTGCGTTGCGACATATTGTCGGGGCAGTTTTCATTGTCGGGGCAGTGTTCACGGGTGGCGGCAACGCCGTGAACTCCCGGAGCAGGCGGCGAGGACCTTTATCCCGACCTGCGCGGCATCGTCCTTAGGGGGATTCGGCGGGATTGTCTCCTTACAATCCAGATGCCGCCGGCGCATCGCCTTGACCGGAAATCTGTATCTTTTGACTGTTCCGCCAACTATGGAGAATTGTTTTTGCGCTTCGGGTTTTTCCTCGCATAGCGTCCGCGCATCCAGAACACGGAACAGGCAGGAAAGAGGAAAACCATGGCCAGGTCGCCACTCATCATTGCCATCGGGGCAGCCACCATTGCGGGAATGGCGCTCTTCTTGAAAATGACACCGCCCGAGCCGAGTGTTCCCGAGAGCGAACTCGAACTGCTGCTCGCTCCGCGGCTGATCGCGCAGAACCAGTGCGGGCGTGGCGGCCGAGAGCGCGCCTCCTTCTTCAAGCCTTCTTTCCAGATTGCTCTCGCATCTTCCGCGCGGGCGGCCACCAGAGCCGAGGAGAAGGCGCCGCTGTGGCCGGGGCTTGGCAAGAGGACAGTCCCCATCACCACGGCAAGCGCCGAAGCGCAGACCTATTTCGACCAAGGCTTCGCTTTCCTCTACGGCTTCAACCACTGGGAAGCCATTCGTTCGTTCCAGCAGGCGCAGGAACTCGATCCCGGTTGCGCCATGTGCTACTGGGGCGAGGCGAAGGCGCGCGGACCCAATATCAACGCGCCGATGGACAAGGGCGAGGAACACCCGGCCCTCACCGCGATCAAGCGGGCGGTTGCCCTGTCGGATAATGTTACCGCGAAGGAGCGGGGGCTGATCGAGGCCTTAGCGCTTCGCTATACGCCCGATGGCGATGCCTCGCGCGCCGATCTCGACAAGCGCTATGCCGAGGCCATGACGGCGCTGCATGAGCGGTTCCCGGACGATCAGGACATTGCGGTTCTCTATGCGGAAGCGCAGATGGATCTCTCTCCCTGGAATTACTGGGAGAGGGACTACAAGACGCCGCTGCCGCATATCGCAGGCGCCATTGCCGCCGTCGAGGACGTGCTGGCCGCGAATCCCGACCATGCAGGGGCGATCCATCTCCACATCCATCTGCTGGAAGCCTCCGCCATGCCGGAGCGGGCGGAGGAGGGCGCGGAGCGTCTTGCCGACCTCATGCCGGGCGCGGGCCACCTCGTCCATATGCCGGGGCATATCTTCTTTCGTGTGGGCCGCTATCTCGACTCTCTGGAGACGAATGTGCGCGCGGTGGAGGTCGACGAAGCCTATCTCGCGAAGACGCAGGGCTCGGACATCTATCGCTACGGCTATTATCCGCACAATGTGCATTTCGTTCTCGTTTCCGCGCAGATGGCGGGCGATGCGGAAACGGCGATGGAATATGCGCGGAAGCTCGACGGGCTCATTCCCTTCGAGGCGGTGACATCCGCCGCCATTGTTCAGCCGGTGAAAGTCGCCCCTTACTATGCCTTTCTAGACTTCGGGACGCCGGAAGACATCGCCAACATGCCGGAGCCGCCGGAGAACCTGCCTTTCGTAAAAGGAATCTGGCGCTATGTGCAGGGTGTTGCCGCGGTTCGTGCGGACGACATCGCCAGGGCTCGTGCGGAGGCGGATGCGATTGCCGCACTGCGCGACGATGAGGGGCTCGCCGATCTTGCCGCGGCGAATGTGCCCGCGGAGGACATTCTCCTTCTGTCAGAGACGGTGCTGCGCGCGCGCATCGCCCAACACGAGGGTGACTTCGCGCAAGCGCGGTCGGAACTCGAGAGGGCGGTGACGTTGCAGGATGCGCTGAACTATACCGAGCCGCCCTTCTGGTACTATCCGGTCGAGCAGACGCTGGGGGCCGTGCTCCTTCAGGCGGGCGATCCGGAAGCGGCTATCGAGCAGTTCCGGGCGGCGCTTGTCCGTCATCCGAACAATGCCTGGTCGCTCTACGGTTTGATGAAGGCGCAGGAGGCGGCCGGCGATGAGACGGCCGGTTATACCTCGAAGCTTCTCAAGGAAGCGGCCTTCGACCCTGGCGCGATCACGATCGACAGACTTTGAAAAGAAAAGGACGCCGCCCCTGATGAGGCGGCGTTCTCTTTCTCAGAAGCCGAACATGTGATCGAGGCAGAAGCTCTTGCCGCCATTCACGAGACCGTGGAAGCCGAAGAGGCGGCAGGTCGTGTCGCGGATGATGACGTAGCCCGAGCCGCCCATCTTTTCACGGTCCTCGCGGGAGAAGACTTCCGAAAGGCGCCAGTGGAAAGAGCCGCCGCAGGCGATCTCGATCTTCTTCTCGGCCACAGGCTTGCCGTCCGCATCGTGCAGAATGAGAAGCGTCGAGCTTTTCGGGTGCCAGTCGGTCGAGGCCGGATAGATCAGGTGACAGAGCGTGTCGAGCGCGCCGTCCTCGAGCGCAGGGCCTGCAACGCGCAGGAAGAGGCGGGTGGTGAGCCCCGGCGGCTTGTTCGTGTAGCTCTGCGGCTCGTCCTTGTAGATGACGGCCGTGTTGTAGATATGCGCGCCGAAAATCGTCTCGGCGCGGTGGCCGCTTTCCTTCTGCTCGAAGCGGCCAAGCGCGTGGAGCCAGCCATTTGCCTCGCCGCCATTGCGGAAGTCATAAAGAAACTCGACATGGCCATAGCCGGAGGGAAGTTTCAGCGATTCTTCCTTCATCCATGCTTCGACGCTGACCTCCACGCTTTCGCGGCGGGGAATGCGGCCGAGATATTTCGTGGCGACGACCGTTCCGTTTGCGTCGATCATTTCGGCGCGGAGCGGCATTTCATGCTCGTCGCGCGCCATGGGCGTCGGCAGCATGACGGTTTCGAACTTGTCGCGCGGCAGGATAGGCAGCGGCATGATGTAGCCCTTGCCCATGTATTTATCGAGGTTCGCGATTTCGGGGTTCGGCTTCAGGTCCGTGCGCTCGACATTCGCATGCGCGAGGCGGCGCTGGCCGGAATTGCGGATCACCTCGTAGCGGGGGCGCACGAAATAGCGTCCCGCGACGACCTCGATCTGATCGGGCCATTTGGCGTCGGGCAGCAGGCTTTCCACCGGAATGCCGCGCGTGCCGAAAGGCGGAATCTCGTCCTCATACCAGGAGACGTCCTGCGCACCCATCACATTGAGGCCGACGGTGCGCGGGGGAATGGGCATGGGATGCGAGTTCTGAACGAAGAGCGTCACGCGCTCGTCCGCTTCGCCCGCAGGCATTCCCGCATAGTAGTCGGCAGGCCAGGCATTCGCGTCATGGCTGCAGGAGAGGGCGAGGCCGTTCTCGCCATACATGTCGAGCGCGTATTTGACGACGTCGTGGCCCTTGATGCGCACCGCATGAATGAAGAGCGAGCCGGTGAAATCCTCGAGGCCGAAACGCTCGCGTATTTCCGCGCTGTCGATAATGAACGGCGCTCCCGCCATCGGTAGCGTCTCGCGCCATTCGGCGAGCTGATTTCCCTTCTCGTCAAAGAGGCAGAGCCAAAGCTCGGGATTTTCCGCGCCGTGCAGGCCCCAGTAATTCGCGCTGGCCACGCGCGTATGAATGCCGTCATGACCGTTCGCGCCCTTCTTCTCGCGCATGAGCGCGAAGTTGGTCGCGAAGTTCATCGGGTCGAGATAGTTCGACTTGTTGGTGAGCATGTCGTCCGGCAGACGAATGTCGTCGAGTGTCGCGATGCGAGCGCCATCCGGGAAAACATGTTTGATGGAAGGGAGGGTCTTGCCCGCGTCGAAGGTGAGGACGAGAACGGCCTTCGCATTCGATTTGCGCATTTCGCTGACCGGCTTCGCCTCATGGCCGAGAAATGTCGAGCCGAGGTCTTCCACGCGCTGCACGTAGTAGCCCGCGACATCGAGGCGGCCGAGATCGTAATAGGCGTGGAAATTGCCGATGGTGCCGGAGGGATCGTAGATCGCGACGGGTCCGGCCTTTGCGAGACCGGCGATCAAGGCCTGTCCCTTCGGCGCGGTCAGCGGATGGCCGAGCGCCTTGAAGAGTGTCGCGCCGCCGGCATTATTGCCCGGACGCCAGCCATGAGATAGGTCGGCGTTCTTGAAGGTCTCGATCTGCAAGGTCATCGAACTGTCCTCGATCCGCGTTTCAGTGGGCGCCGGTGGTTTCGCGCGAGGCGCGGGAACCGAACGGATTGAGACGCTTCAGCGTGGAGGTGAAACGATGACGGCGCTGTTCATGGGCGACGACATCCTCGTCGCGCACCCAATTCATCTGGATCGCCCGGCGCTGACCCTCGAAGGGTTCATGGCCGTGCCAGGACTTGTCGGAACGCTTGAAGACGAGAAGCGTGCCGCCATTGGGAGAGACTTCTTCCGCCGCATCGTTGAGGTCGGTGCCCGAGCGCAGGATGCGCAGCCGCCCGCCGCCCGCTTCCCATTCCTGGTTCAGATAAAGCAGGACGGTGATGATCTTCGATTCGGTATCGGTGTGGATCTTGCCGTTGTTGCGCGCGCAATGCCCGCGGATCGTGAACATGCTGGGGCGTCCGGTGAGATCGACGCCGAACTTCTCCTCGATCACCTTGCGGAACTCGGGCCCGTTCATTTCCTCCAGCAACTGCTCGAAGCTGCCATAGATGTCGAGTTCGCTCGGCGGGATGGAACCCGTCGACTCGATATTCGGAAAGTCGGCGATCACGCTGTCGAGCGCCTTGCCCGTCACGAAAGCCGGGACGACGAGATATTCGTAAGGATCCGTCTTCAGCGGTGTCGCGCGAAGTGCTTCGATGTCGATCAGGCTCATGATGCCGTTTACCCTTTTCATGCCCGTCCGGGCCGGTCGGTCCGGGAAATTCAGTGGGGCGATCTTGCGAATGGCGGGCCAGCCTGCGCAACGTCCCCAAATGTCGCGGCATCCAATTGCCGCACCCGATTAACCCTTTTTCTCTTGCGGCCTTGTTCTTGCCGCCTGCTTCGCGCGGTGTGCGGCGAAGCGGGAGGCGATGGCTTCCGCAATCTCATCGGTAGCATTTAATGGCTCGTATACCCAGCTTTCAAGCCGACCGGCGAATGGACGCGCCGCGCCTGTGGCGTATATGGCATCGAGAAAGCGGCGGAATTTCGCCTCCTTGCGCGACTGGCCGCTGTCGAGCTCGATCACATGCACGGGTTTTCCGGTGAAAGCAGCCTCGCCGACCATGTTGACCGAGTCGCAGGTGACGATGACGGCATCGGCGAGGCCGAGGAAACCGAAATAGGGGTTGGGGCCGCTTCCGTCCCATATGACAGCCTGTCTGTCCTTCAACGCCTCCTTCAGGATTTCGGTCTGCCGTTCGCCCGTGCGGCGCGAGGGCGTGACCATGAGCCCCGCGCCTGCATCGGCAATGGCGGCAAGCTCGCGGGCGATGCCGGCGGCTGTCTCCTCGGTAAGGCGGTACACGGAATTTGTGCCTCCGATCAGGACCGCAACGCGCGGGCGGGGCAGATGCGTCACCTGCTGTGCGAAGAGTTTTGCCTCGTCCGCAAGGCGCGCCCGCGTCAAGCGGTGAGGGGAGACGACGGTCGACAGGACGTTCGGCCCTTCCAGCCTGTCATGGGCGGGCGCCCAGACGAAATCGAAGTTCGAGGGGGCGATGCGCGGGTCCTGAAGGACGACGGTGAAGGTTCGCCAGCCGGATTTGCGGCGGATCATCTGCGCATAGGGGATGGACTGGCGGCCCGAAGCGATGAGGATGTCGGGCCAGGGAGGTGCAATGTTTCCGTCCGGCTGCGCCGGACCCCATGGCGCCATCCACTTCCAGGGCGGGGAGGGGGAGACGCGCTTCATCACCGGCGCGAGGCCAAGCGCCTCCGCGATGCCGCGGCCCTGCGTCTCGAAGCCCGCCATGCCGTTGGTCAGCACCCAGCAGGAGAGCTTCTCCGGCGAGGGGATGAGGCTTTTGGGCGGTTCCGCCTCGTTTTCGGTCATATTCGTGCGCTATCGGGTAATTTTATTACTGAATCGGGCCAATATTCAGAGTAAGTAAAGCGCCGCAAACCACAAGTCACCATCCGGGGGAGCCCCATGAAGCGGGCGAAGCTCGACCATATCGATCTGAGGATTCTTGCCGAGCTGCAGGCGGACGGGCGGATCACCAATGTCGATCTCGCCGCCCGGGTAGGCATCTCCGCGCCGCCCTGCCTGCGCCGTGTGCGGGCGCTCGAGAATGCAGGGCTCATCAAGGGCTATCATGCCGATCTCGACGGGCGCGCGCTCGGCTTCGAGGTGACCGTCTTCGCGATGGTTGGCCTGCATAGCCAGGCGGAAGCGGATCTCAAGGCGTTCGAAGCGGAAGTCGCAACCTGGCCGCTGGTCCGCGAATGCCACATGCTGAACGGCGAAATCGACTTCATCCTCAAATGCGTCGCGCCGGATCTCTCCACCTTCCAGAGTTTTCTCACCGAGAAGCTAACGCCCGCGCCGAATGTCGCGAGCGTGCGCACCTCGCTCACCATCCGCCGCTCGAAGCACGAGCCGGGTGTGCCGGTGGAAATGCTGGAAGAGGAGGAATAGGCGCGGCCTATTTGAACCGCACCTTCAGGATCTCGTAGCTCTTGCCGCCACCGGGCGTGACCACTTCCACGCTGTCGCCGACCGTCTTGCCGATCAGCGCGCGGGCGATGGGCGAGGTGATCGAGACACGGCCCTTCTTCACATCGGCCTCGACTTCGCCGACGATCTGGTAGGTCACTTCCTCTTCCGTGTCTTCGTCGACGAGATCCACCGTCGCACCGAACTTTACCGTCTCACCCGAGAGTTTCGATACGTCGATCACGTCGGCGCGGGAGATCTTGTCTTCAAGTTCCGCCACACGGCTCTCATTGAGGCCCTGCTGCTCTTTCGCAGCGTGGTATTCGGCATTTTCGCTCAGATCGCCATGCGCGCGGGCTTCGGCGATCGCCTTGATGATACGCGGCCGCTCCACGGACTTCAGAAACTTGATCTCCTCTTCCAGGGACTTGTAGCCCTCGGAAGTCATTGGAATCTTTTCCATTTCTCTCGACGATCTTTCTTGTTTTCCAGTGCCCGGCATGAACCCGCCGGGCATTCCTTTCGCAACCGATGAAAATCCCGCCGGGCTCCTTGCGGGGCCGTGACTGGCGGGACGACAAACCCGATTGTGGGTCAGGGCGTCGGCGCGCGTCAAATGCGATTTCCGCGGCCAGTCCCGCGCCGCGGGAAAATTTCCTCAGGCGTAGGACTGGAGCGAGGTTACTTCAAGCTGACCCCGGCGAATGGCGTCGATGCCTTCCACGGCGGCGCGGGCGCCCGCGACGGTCGTATAGTAGGGTACCTTCATCATGAGCGCGGCGCGGCGCAGCGACATCGAATCGGCAAGCGCCTGGGCGCCTTCCGTCGTGTTGAAGACGAGCGCGATCTCGCCGTTCTTGATCGCATCCACGATATGCGGGCGGCCTTCCAGCACCTTGTTGATGGTGCCGACCTCGATGCCCTGTTCGGCGAGGAAACGCTGCGTGCCGCCGGTCGCGACGAGCTTGAAGCCCATGTCGAGGAGCTTCTTCGCGGGCGCGACGATCTTAGCCTTGTCGCTGTCCTTGACAGAAACGAAGACCGTGCCGGTCGTGGGCACCTTGGTGCCGCCGCCGAGCTGGCTCTTCGCGAAGGCGACGGCGAAGCTCGTGTCGAGGCCCATCACCTCGCCTGTCGAACGCATTTCCGGGCCGAGCACCGTGTCGACGCCGGGGAAGCGCGCGAAGGGGAAGACGGCTTCCTTCACGGCGATGCGGCCATGCGCATCGGGCTTCAGGTCGAATTCGGGAAGCTTCGCGCCTGCCATGACCTTTGCCGCGATCTTCGCGACCGGCTCGCCGATCACCTTTGCGACGAAAGGCACGGTACGCGAGGCGCGCGGATTTACTTCGAGCACGTAGATCGTGCCGTCCTGGATCGCGTATTGCACATTCATCAGGCCGACGACATTGAGGCCGAGCGCCATGGCGCGGGTCTGCTCTTCGATTTCGTCGATGATCTCGCGCTTCAGCGAATAGGGTGGGAGCGAACAGGCGCTGTCGCCCGAATGAACGCCCGCCTCCTCGATATGCTCCATGATGCCGCAGATCACGACATCCTTGCCGTCGCAGAGCGCGTCGACGTCCACTTCGATCGCGTCGCGGAGATAGCCGTCGATAAGCACCGGGCTCTTGCCCGAAACGATCACCGCTTCGTTGATGTAGCGTTCGAGATGCGCCGTATCGCGCACGATTTCCATGCCGCGTCCGCCCAGCACATAGGAGGGGCGGATGACGACCGGGTAGCCGATTTCCTCGGCGATGCGCTTTGCTTCTTCGGCAGAGCGGGCGATGCCGTTCGGCGGCTGTTTCAGGCCGAGCTTGTCGATCAGCGCCTTGAAGCGGTCGCGGTCCTCGGCGAGGTCGATGGCGTCCGGCGATGTCCCGAGGATCGGCACTTCGGCGCGTTCGAGATCGTTGGCGAGCTTCAGAGGCGTCTGACCGCCGAACTGCACGATGACGCCCGCGAGCGTTCCCTTCGAGCGTTCGAGATCGATCAGTTCCAGCACGTCTTCGGCGGTGAGCGGTTCGAAATAGAGACGGTCCGAGGTGTCGTAGTCGGTCGAGACCGTTTCCGGATTGCAGTTCACCATGATGCTTTCGATGCCGACCTCTTCGAGCGCGAAGGCGGCATGGCAGCAGCAATAGTCGAACTCGATACCCTGGCCGATGCGGTTCGGACCGCCGCCAAGGATGATCGCCTTGTTGCGGTCGGAGGGTTCTGCCTCGCAATCGGCGTGGCCGTCGAAATCCGTCTCGTAAGTCGAGTACATGTAGGGCGTGCGGCTCTCGAACTCCGCGGCGCAGGTATCGATCCGCTTGTAGACGGGGCGAACGCCCATCTCGCGGCGTGCCTTGCGCACGGCTTCTTCCTCGGAACCTGCGAGTTCGGCGAGGCGCGCATCGGAAAAGCCCATCGCCTTCAGGCGGCGCATCTCGGCCTTCGTCTGCGGCAGGCCGTTCCTGCGGACGTCCTCTTCCGCATCGACGATCCCCTGCAATTGCTCGAGGAACCACGGGTCGTAGGAGCAGGAGGCGCGCACCTGGTCATGGCTCATGCCGTGGCGAAGCGCCTGCGCGATTACCAGCAGGCGGTCCGGTGTCGGACGGCCGAGCGCCGCGCGGATCGCGTTCTTGTCGTCGCCTTCGCCCATGCCGGGCACGGTGACTTCGTTGAGGCCGGTGAGGCCCGTTTCCATCGAGCGAAGCGCCTTCTGCAGGCTCTCCTGGAAGGTGCGGCCGATGGCCATGGCTTCGCCGACGGATTTCATCGCCGTGCCGAGGAGTTTCTCGGCGCCCGCGAATTTCTCGAAGGCGAAGCGCGGGATCTTCGTCACGACATAGTCGATGGTCGGCTCGAAGCTCGCGGGCGTGACCTTGGTAATGTCGTTCTGGAGCTCGTCCAGCGTGTAGCCGACGGCGAGCTTCGCGGCGACCTTCGCAATCGGGAAACCCGTCGCCTTGGAGGCAAGCGCGGAAGAGCGCGAGACGCGCGGGTTCATCTCGATGACGACGAGGCGGCCGTCCTTCGGGTTCACCGCAAACTGCACGTTGGAGCCGCCGGTCTCGACGCCGATTTCGCGGAGAACGGCGAGCGATGCATTACGCATCACCTGATATTCCTTGTCGGTGAGCGTCAGCGCGGGCGCGACGGTGATCGAGTCGCCGGTGTGAACGCCCATCGGGTCCACATTCTCGATGGAGCAGATGATGATGCAGTTGTCCGCCTTGTCGCGGACGACTTCCATCTCGTATTCCTTCCAGCCGAGCACGCTTTCCTCGACAAGCACCTGGTTCACGGGGCTCGCATCGAGGCCGCTTTCGACGATGTCGGCGAATTCCTGTTTGTTGTAGGCGATGCCGCCGCCCGTGCCGCCAAGCGTGAAGGAGGGGCGGATGATGGCGGGCAGGCCTACCATCTCGAGTGCGTCCATCGCCTCTTCCATGTTGTGGACGAGCTTGGAGCGCGGGCTTTCGAGGCCGATGCGGTCCATCGCGTCGCGGAAGAGCTGGCGGTCTTCCGCCATCTCGATCGCCTCGCGCTTCGCGCCGATCATCTCGACGCCGAATTTCTCCAGCACGCCCATATCGGCGAGCGCCAGCGCGGTGTTGAGCGCGGTCTGGCCGCCCATGGTCGGCAGCAGCGCGTCGGGCCGCTCCTTCTCGATGATCTTCGCGACGATCTCGGGCGTGATCGGCTCGATATAGGTCGCGTCCGCGAGCTCGGGGTCCGTCATGATCGTGGCGGGGTTCGAGTTCACGAGGATGATGCGGTAGCCCTCATCCCTTAGCGCCTTGCAGGCCTGCGTGCCGGAGTAGTCGAACTCGCAGGCCTGTCCGATGATGATCGGCCCGGCGCCGATGATCATGATGCTCTTTATGTCTGTACGTTTGGGCATGACTTAACCGCGTGCCTCCTCGATCAGCTTCAGGAAGCGCTCGAAGAGGTAATGTGAATCCTGCGGGCCCGGAGAGGCCTCGGGGTGATACTGGACGGAGAAGACGGGACGGTCCTTGAGGCGGATGCCGCAATTCGACCCGTCGAAGAGAGAGACATGCGTCTCTTCGAGATCGGGCCCAAGGCTTTCGCGCGAGACGGCGAAGCCGTGGTTCATCGAGGTGATCTCGACCTTGCCGGTCGTGTGGTCCTTCACGGGATGGTTCGCGCCGTGATGGCCCTGATGCATCTTTTCGGTCGTTGCGCCGAGCGCGAGGGCGAGCATCTGGTGCCCCAGGCAAATGCCGAAGACGGGCTTGCCGCTGTCGACGAGCTTCCTGATTTCCGGCACGGCATATTTGCCGGTCGCGGCGGGGTCGCCCGGGCCGTTCGACAGGAAGATGCCGTCCGGGTTCATGGCGAGGATGTCTTCCGCCTTCGTTTCGGCGGGAACGACCGTGACTTCGCAGCCGGCACTGGTCAGGCAGCGCAGGATGTTGCGCTTGATGCCGTAGTCGATGGCGACGACGCGGTGTTTCAGCTCATGGCCCGGCTCGTAGCCGCAGCCCCATTTCCAGCGCGCCTCGTTCCAGGTGTAGCTCTGGCCGCAGGTCACGTCCTTCACAAGGTCGAGGCCTACCATGCCCGGCCAGCCGCGCGCCTTTTCGAGAAGGGCGGGGATGTCGAAATTGCCGGAAGGGTCATGCGCGATGAGCCCGTCCACATAGCCCTTTTCGCGGATGCGGCGCGTCAGCGCGCGCGTGTCGATGCCGGAAAGGCCGATGATGCCGCGCGCCTTCAGCCACTGGTCTAGATGCTGGGCGGCGCGATAATTCGAGGGATTGGTGATATCGGCGCGGATGACCATGCCGCGCACGCCGGAGGTCGAGGCGAGGTTCGAGGTTTCGATGTCCTCGTCATTCGCACCCACATTGCCGATATGGGGGAAAGTGAAGGTGATGATCTGCCCGGCATAGGAGGGGTCGGTCAGGATTTCCTGATAGCCCGTGATCGCCGTGTTGAAGCAGACCTCGCCCACCGCATCGCCCACCGCGCCGACGCCTAGTCCCGGAAGCACCGTGCCATCCTTAAGGACAAGGAGGGCGGTCGGCTTCTCGTTGGCAGTCATGGGCGTGGCTCTCGTTTGCGGGCTCGGGCTGGCAGTATCGGACGAAGATGCGCTCATGCCGACTCCTCCCCGGAACCTTGCGTGACCTTGGACACGCGCCGTTCCGTGGCGGCTTTCGTCGACACCTTCATCGAGGCAACTCCAGGGGAGGAACTTGTCTGCAGGAAGCAGGCGCGAAGCTTTCGGCGCTTCCGCCCGGACAGACTCGGTTTCCCGTTGAATTTGGCGGACACTAAGGGATCGCCCGATTTCCGTCAAGCATCGGCTTTTTCTGAAATATTGAGCGATTTCAATGGGTTGACTGATGCGGCGCGAGAGGTTGCCGGATTGCGCCCCGGGTGTCTTTGGTTTAGCGTGTGCGCCGATTTCCGGGGGCGCGTGAGTGAGATGCTGCAGCGCTCCCTTTTCATTGGAGGACGGCCATGAGCCAAAGCCTGCGCGATCTGATCAAGCAAGGGCTCACCGAAGCCACCAAGGCGCAAGACAAGCGCCGGATGGCAACGCTCCGCCTCATCCAGGCGGCGCTCAAGGACCGCGACATCGCCGGCCGCACGGACGGGCGGGACGCGGGTGTGAGCGATGCCGAAATCCTCGAAGTGCTTTCCAAGATGGTGAAGCAGCGCCGCGAATCCGTTGGCATCTATGAGTCCGCGGGCCGGATGGAGCTTGCCCAGCAGGAAAACGAAGAGATCAAGATCATCGAGAGCTTCATGCCGAAGCAGCTCTCGGATGAGGAGACGGCGGCAGCCGTCGAAGCCGTGATCGCGGAAACCGGCGCGGCCAGCATCAAGGACATGGGCCGCGTCATGGGCGAGCTCAAGAAGCGCCATTCCGGCCAGATGGACTTCGCCAAGGCGGGCGCCATCGTGAAAGAGAAGCTGGCTTAAGCCGACTCGCTTCGTTTGAGGGCGGGTGGCAGAATGACCGCCCTTGAGCGCATCCGGAGCGGCTTTCCCCCATGTCCTTCCCCAAAGGCTTTCTCGACGAATTGAAGGGGCGCATCCGCGTCTCGGAGGTCGTCGGCCGCAAGGTGAAGCTGACGCGGCGCGGGCGCGAATTCGTCGGTCTTTCGCCCTTTTCGAACGAAAAGAGCCCGAGCTTCACGGTGAATGACGACAAGCAGTTCTATCACTGCTTCTCCTCCGGCGAGCATGGCGACGTCATCAAGTTTCTCGAGAAGACGGAGAACCTCTCCTTCATCGAGGCGGTGGAGCGGCTTGCCGCCGAAGCGGGTATGGAAATGCCCGAGCGCGATGCGCATGCGGCGCAGCGCGACAAGGAAGCGGCGACGCTCATCGACGTCATGGAGATGGCGGCGCAGTTCTTCCGCCAGAAGCTGCAAGAAGGCGTGGGCGCGGAAGCGCGCGTCTATCTCGAGCGGCGCGGCATGCGCGGCAAGACCATCGACGATTTCGGCATCGGCTATGCGCCGGGAGACGACCGCGGCGACCGCACCTCGCTTTTGAAATATCTCAAGTCGAAGAACGTCACCCTCGACCAGATGGCGGAGGCGGGTCTCGTCATTGCCGGGCCGGACATCGCCGAGCCCTATGACCGCTTCCGCAATCGCGTGATGTTTCCGATCGCGGACGCGCGCGGGCGCGTTATCGCCTTCGGGGGCCGTGCGCTCTCGGCAGATGCCAAGGCGAAATATCTGAACTCGCCGGAGACGCCGCTCTTTCACAAGGGCCGCGTGCTCTACAATCTGGCCCGCGCGCGAAAGCCCGCCCACGACGAGGGCACGGTCATCGCCGTCGAAGGCTATATGGACGTCGTCGGTCTCGCTCAGGGCGGCATATATAATGCCGTGGCGCCGCTCGGCACCGCGCTCACCGAAGACCAGATCCAGCTTCTGTGGCGCATGGCGCCGGAGCCCATTCTCTGCTTCGACGGCGACAAGGCGGGGCTCCGCGCCGCCTATCGTGCGGTGGAGCGCGTGCTGCCCTTGCTGAAGCCCGGCCATTCGCTGCGCTTCGCATTGCTGCCCGAAGGTAAAGACCCCGACGATCTCGTGCGTGAAGAGGGCGGAGACGCGATGCGCGAGGTGCTGGCGAAGGCGCGGCCGCTTTCGGAAATGCTCTGGGAGAAGGAGACCTCGACCGGGCAATGGGACACGCCGGAACGGCGGGCAAAGCTCGAAGCCGACCTCGAGGCGGCTGTCGCCGCCATCGGCGATCCGAAAGTCCGCGCCCATTATGCGGAAGCGCTTCGCGAGCGCGTCTCGAAATTCTTCGGCGGCGGCAGGCAGGCCGCATCGCAAGGCGGCTATGGGCGGGGCAGGTTCCAGCAGCGTGGCTTCCGGACCGACCGGTTCGGCGGCGGCCGATCCTTCAAGGGCCGTGGCGGCTTTCCCCGCGGCGATTCCTATATGCCGCCGGTGACGCCGGAACTGCGCCGTTCTGCGCTGGCCAGCGGGGCAACGGGCGAGCAGGGAAGGGAGGGGCTTTTGCTTCTCACCCTGCTTAACCACCCGGAACTGCTTGAGAATTACGCAGAGGATATCTCGCGAATCGCGCTCCGGACCCCGGCGCTTGACAGATTACGCAATGAAATCATAGATATAGCCGCCCTCCATGCGCCTCTTGAAAGGGAAGCGCTCAAGGGCCACTTGCTGAGCAGGGATTTGGCGGAAATCGCCCGGCGTCTGGAGGCCGGATCGGCCTTCAGGAGCGATCCTTTTGCCTGGCCCGATGCGTCGCCGGAAGAGGCCGAAGCCGGTTTCCTGCATACGCTGGCAAGGCACAGGCGGGCGATCATGCTGGAAGCGGAACTGAAAGCCGCCGAACGCGCGCTCGCCGAAGAGATGACGGAAGAGAACTATGCCCGCTTCCGGGCCATCCAGGAGCAGCTTGAGCGCTCGGATGTCGCGGACGGGCTGGGTTAGGATAACGGTTCGGATTTCCGGACCGGAATCGAACGGGGATCGGTCAACCAGCGGGAATTGAGGGCAGCTTATCTCCGGATCGGTCGCGGCGGAAGCCGGGGCAGGGGACGGCCGGAGCATCCAGGCGGAAAAGGATGGACGAGAAAGGCGGGCAGCCCGAAAGCGGCGCATCCGTCCTCCGTCCTTTATACGTTTGGAAAACGGCCGCTCTGGTTCTCAAGGCTGCGTGACCTATCTGTTTTTGGTATCGGGCCCTTCGGCTTGGCTCCCTTGTCGAGCGCCGGCGGGTTTCGTGGATTGGCGGAGAAAGTGTGAATGGCGAGCAAGACGGCGGAACAGGAAGCTCCGGAAACCGGCGCCGAGGTGTCGCAGGACGGTCCGCTCCTCGACATGTCGGATGCGGCGGTCAAGAAGATGATCAAGGCCGCCAAGGCACGCGGCTTCGTTACCTATGACGAGCTGAACAAGGTTCTGCCTTCGGAAGAGTTCTCCTCGGAGCAGATCGAGGACACGCTTTCGATGCTCTCCGAAATGGGCATCACCGTCGTCGAGAACGACGAGGCCGAAGACAATCAGGACGGCGGCGAGACGGCCGAGGCCGACGACGACGAAGGCGAGGAGGAGACGACCGGCAAGGCCGTCGCCACCACCACGACAACCACTTCCTCTCTCGACCGCACGGACGATCCCGTCCGCATGTATCTGCGCGAAATGGGGTCCGTCGAGCTTCTCTCGCGCGAGGGCGAAATCGCCATCGCCAAGCGTATCGAGGCCGGCCGCGAAACCATGATCGCGGGGCTTTGCGAAAGCCCGCTGACCTTCCAGGCCATCATCATCTGGCGCGACGAACTCAACGAAGGAAAGATTCTCCTTCGCGACATCATCGATCTCGACGCCACTTATGCCGGGCCGGATGCAAAGAAGATCGACCATTCGGAAGCTGCCCTTGCGGGCGAGGCGCCGCCGCGCATCGAGCCGGAAGAGGAAGAGGTCGATGAGGACGGCGACGACGAAAACAACATGTCGCTCGCCGCGATGGAAGCCGAGCTCAAGCCGAAAGTGCTCGAAACCTTCGACAAGATCGCCGGCGACTACAAGAAGCTCCGCAAGCTGCAGGATCAGAAGGTCGAGCTTGCGCTGAAGGGCGAGGAAATGCCCGGCGCGCAGGAGAAGAAATACCAGAAGCTTACTTCCGACCTGATCGAGGAAGTGAAGAGCCTCTCGCTCAACAACAACCGTATCGAGTCGCTCGTCGAGCAGCTCTACGCGATCAACAAGCGTCTCATGGGGCTTGAGGGCCGTCTGCTGCGTCTCGCCGAAAGCCACGGCGTTCCGCGCGAGGAATTCCTGAAGCAATATTTCGGCAATGAGCTCGATCCGAACTGGCTGCGCCGCGTCAGCCGCCTCAAGGGCAAGGGTTGGGCTTCCTTCTGCAAGGACGAGCGCGACCAGGTGAAGGATCTGCGTCAGGAAATCCAGACGCTCGCCTCCGAAACCGGTCTCGATATTCAGGAATATCGCCGCATTGTCGCGACCGTGCAGAAGGGCGAGCGCGAGGCGCGCATCGCGAAGAAGGAAATGGTCGAGGCGAACCTGCG
>DLCG01000009.1:0-75416 GCA_002480495.1 Rhodobiaceae bacterium UBA7804
AAGCTGCAGGAACGTCTCGCGAAGCTCGCAGGCGGCGTTGCGGTGATCAAGGTCGGCGGCGCTACCGAAGTCGAGGTGAAGGAGCGTAAGGATCGCGTCGACGACGCGCTGAACGCCACCCGCGCCGCGGTCGAGGAAGGCATCGTTCCGGGCGGCGGTACGGCGCTCCTGATGGCCTCCAAGGCCGTTGCGAAGCTCACGGATGAGAGTCGCGACATCCAGGCGGGCATCAACATCGTGAAGCGCGCGCTTGAAGCGCCGATCCGCCAGATCGTCGAGAATGCCGGCGTGGAAGGCTCGATCGTGGTGCAGAAGGTGCTCGAGTCGAAGCAGCCCAATTTCGGTTTCGACGCGCAGAAGGAAGAATATGTGGACCTCGTTGCCGCCGGCATCATCGACCCGACCAAGGTCGTGCGCACGGCGCTGCAGGATGCGGCTTCCGTTGCCGGCCTCCTCATCACCACCGAAGCCATGATTGCCGAAAAGCCGAAGGCCGAAGGCGCCGCTGGCGGCGGCATGCCCGGTGGCATGGGCGGCATGGGTGGCATGGGCGGCATGGACTTCTGAAGAAGTCCATAAAGCCGCCCATCACTTGAGATGCTCGAACCGGCCAAGCCGGTTCGAGTGGCGGCATGGACTTCTAAGTCCGCCTCTCATCCGAGAGACAAGCGAAGGGCCGGTGGAAACACCGGCCCTTTTGCTTTGCCTCTCACTTTTACGGGAGCTGACGTCGCGGCAGCTGTCCGGACCGGCTGACGGCGCCCGCAGGCCCGGCTACACTCCCGCCAACGAAATTCGGGAGGACGGCAGATGGACTTCTCATTCTCCGAGAAGGACGAAGAGTTCCGGATGAAGGTCCGCGACTTCTTCGAGAACGAATATCCACGCGACATCATCGAGAAAATGGGGAGCGGCGCCTCGCCCTCGAAGGACGACTATCAACGCTCGGAGCGCGCGATGGCGGCGAAAGGCTGGCTTGCGGTCAACTGGCCGAAATCGGCGGGCGGCACGGGCTGGAGCGCCAACGAGAAGTATATCTTCGACGAAGAACTCGAACGCGCGGGCGCGCTCAACGTCGTGCCGATGGGTCTCCTCTATGTCGGTCCCGTCATCTACACCTTCGGCACTGAAGAGCAGAAGAAGCGCTTCCTGCCCGGCATCCTGAACAGCACCACCTTCTGGGCGCAAGGCTATTCGGAGCCCGGCTCGGGCTCCGATCTCGCCTCGCTGCAATGCTCGGCCGTTTCCGATGGCGACGACTACATCGTCAACGGAACGAAGATCTGGACGAGCCTCGGCCAGCATGCGGACTGGATTTTCTGCCTGCTACGGACTTCCCATGAAGAGAAGAAGCAGGAAGGTATCACCTTCCTGTTGATCGACATGAAGACCCCCGGCATCACCGTTCATCCGATCATCACCATCGACGGCAAGCACTCGCTGAACAGCGTCACCTTCGACAATGTACGCGTTCCGCAGGAAAACCGCATCGGCGAAGAAGGCAAAGGCTGGACCTATGCCAATTATCTCCTCGGTCATGAGCGGACTTCCTACGCGCATGTCGCGGGAAAGCGCAAGCAGCTCGCGAACACGCGCATCGTCGCGCGGGAACGCGGACTGCTGGAAGATCCTTCCTTCGTCGAAAAGCTCGCCTCACTCGAGGCGCGGCTCGACGCGCTGGAGCTAACGGTTCTCCGCACGCTCTCCTCCGTCGCGGAGGGCGGCGCGCCGGGAAACGAGTCCTCGATCCTGAAGATCATCGCTACCGAACTCGCACAGGACATTACCGAACTCGGCATGGAAGCCTGGGGGCCCTACATGCAACCGGCCTTTCCCGACTCGGTCGCACCGGCATGGACAGATAATACTGCCCTTCCCGCCGGCGCAGCTCCCTCGGTCGCGTCCTATCTCGGCGCGCGGGCGCAATCGATCTATGGCGGGTCGAACGAGATCCAGAAGAACATCATCGCCAAGCGAATCCTCGGTCTCTGACGAGGGAATTGACTCGCGGCCGGAAAGGGCGTTCTACTCGCTTCGTTTCCGGTCGCACATATCCTCCGCGCGACTGGCGATATCAGATGGGTCACCATCGGGGAGCGCGGAGACTGGTCTTTCGAGCCGATCGCCTGGGCAGCACATGAAGATGCTGGCCGGGCTTTTTTGTTTTGGCTCGAAGGAGGCTCACATGCCGTCATCCCAGGAGAAGGCGCAGCTCGCGCAAACCGACAATGAAATCTTTCTGGCGCTCAAGGGCGAGGAAGCACGCCAACGCTCAGGCCTCGAACTCATCCCGTCGGAGAACTACGCCTTTCCAGAAGTCCTGACGCTTCTCGGCTCGGCTTTCACCAACAAGTACGCGGAAGGCTATCCTGGACGCCGATACTATGGCGGACAGGAAAACACCGACCGCATCGAAACGCTCGCCCGTGACCGGGCGAAGGCGCTCTTCCGCGCGGAACACGCCAATGTGCAGCCGCTTTCCGGCTCGCCGATGAACCAGGCGGTCTATCTCGGTCTTCTCGAACCCGGCGATACGATCCTCGCAATGGACTTGAGCCATGGCGGGCACCTCACGCATGGTGCGCCGGTCAGTCATATGGGACGCCTCTTCAACTTCGTGCGCTACAAAACGGACCCGGCGACCGGTGCCATCGACTTCGATCATCTACTCGCCGTCGCGCGGGAAGCGAAGCCGAAACTCGTCGTCTGCGGCTATTCCTCCTATCCTCGCGACTACGACTATGCGGATTTCAAGCGCGTGGCGGACGAAGTGGGTGCGCTCACCATGGCGGATGTTTCCCATATCGGCGGGCTCATTGCGGCCGATGTCATGCGCAATCCGCTCGATGCCGGTTTCGACGTGATGACGACGACAACGCACAAGTCGCTGCGCGGTCCGCGCGGCGGGCTCATCCTCTGCAAAGAGAAATTCGCGAAAAAGATCGACGCATCCGTCTTCCCCGGCCTTCAGGGCGGGCCGCACATGAACCAGGTAGCGGCCGCCGCCGTCACCTTCCGTCTCGCCGCCCTGCCCGCCTTCAGGGACTATGCACAACAGGTGACCGTCAATGCAAAAGCACTTGCGGCGGCCCTGATGGAGAGGCAGGTGAAGCTCATCACCGGTGGCACGGACAACCACCTTCTCGTCATCGACACGGTAGCAAGCTTCGGCATCAATGGCGCGGAAGCGCAGGAGGCGCTCGACCGCGTCGGCCTGACGACCAACAAGCAGGTGATCCCGGACGATCCGAACCCGCCCATGAGGCCGTCCGGTCTGCGTCTCGGCACACCGGCCCCCACCGCACGCGGCATGGGCGAAAGGGAGATGACGGAAATCGGCGGCATCATCGCGGAGACGCTCGCCGCCAAGGGCGATCGCATCGCCGAGGAAAAACTCGCGGCACGCACGCGCGCGCTCACCTCGCGCTTTGCGGTGCCGGGGCTCTAGGACATTATTTCAAACGGTCCGCAATCGCCATGGCAGCAAGGGGATTGCGGACCTTCGCCCCTGAAATCACATAGAGAAAGACATCCTTCACGGGTTTCGCCGTCTTCTTCGCGGAGACGGCGTCGATGCCCTTCGGCACTTCGCCCTCTGCCCAGTCCTTCGCGCGGGCGGCCCATGTATCGAGCATCTTTTTCGAGTAGCCGAGCTTTTCTTTCTCGTCCGTCCCCATGATGCGCGCGTAGACGAAGGGCACCGTCACGTCACCGATCTGCGTGTAGTCGGAATCCGCCGCCGTCACCACGGCGACGCCATGCTCCTTCACGAGATCGATGAAGTCCTTCGTCTTGAAGCTGTCGTTGCGGACTTCCACCGCGTGGCGCAGCGCCACGCCGTTATGGGATTTCGGCAAGAGATCGAGAAAGGCGGCGAAATCGTCCGGATCGAACTTCTTGGTGCCCATGAACTGCCAGTTCACGATGCCCAGCTTTTCCTTCAGTTCCGTCACACCGCTTTCGAAGAACTTCTCGATGGAAGGTCCCGCTTCGGCAAGCACCTTGCGATTGGTCGCGAAGCGCGGCCCCTTCAGCGAGAAGACGAAGTCCTCCGGCGTCTCGGCGTACCACTTGCGGAAGCTTTCCGGTTTCTGCGAGCCGTAATAAGTGCCGTTGATCTCAATGGTCGTGAGCTTCGAGCTCGCATATTCGAGTTCGCGTTTCTGCGCGAGGCCGTCGGGATAGAAAGTGCCGCGCCAGGGCTCGAAAACCCATCCGCCGATGCCCACCCGGATCGCCGCTTCCGTCATACCTCTCGCCTCCCGCAAAGCGCCGTCCGCCGGCGCGGCGAGAACTCTAGGAAGCACGGCCTCTCCCGGCAAGCCGGAAGCGGACGCCGCACTCAGGCATCGAGCAGACTTTCAAGTTCGCGGCGCATGATGCTACGGAATTCCGCGATCTGCCGGTCACCCTCCTTGCGGCCGACGGCGATCGCGAGCCGCACGGCAGAGCCGGAGAGCTGCATCAGCAGGAAGGACGCCGTTTCGAGCCGCGCATGATTGCGCTTCGGCACGAGATGTTTCAGCGCTGCGGAGAAGATGCGCCCGTTCTCGCGGCTGTCCTCGATATCGAGTTCCTGCAGTGCCTTGTCTGACTGGGTTGCGGACCAGATGTCGCGCGTCACGGGTTCGTTGAGGAAGAGGTCGTAATAGCCGACCATGGTCGCGTCGACGCGCATGATGGCATCTTTTGCATCTTCCAGGCCTTCGAGGTTCTGGCGCAACCCATCGCGCACACGCTCCATCACGCGCATGGCGAGCGTCCGGAGGATCGCCGGTTTGTCCGGGAAATACTGGTAGAGCGATCCGATGGGCACGCCCGCGCGCTCGGCCACTTCTGTCATGCGCACGGCGTCACTCCCCGTCTCGGCGATCAGCGCTGTCGCGGCTGCGAGAATGCGTTCCACCCGCTCGCGGGCGCGGGCCTGTGTCGGCTGGCGGCGAATGCCCAAGGTCTCGGTCATGTCTCGTCCCGTTCACTTTTCCGTTGCGCCGGAAAATATGAGGGTTTATCACTTATCACAAATGTGAGGATCATTCACTTTTTTTCAGGGGTAAGTCATGGGCGAGATCGGACGCGTTTGCGTGGTAGGTGGCGGACCGGCGGGGCTCAGCCTTGCGCGCACTTTCCTGCGTCACGGCATTCCCTTCGATGTCTATGAGCGGCATTCGGATGTCGGCGGGCTCTGGGACCAGTCGAATCCCGGCTCTCCGGTCTACGACTCGGCGCATTTCATTTCCTCGAAGACGCAATCGCACTATCACGACTTCCCGATGCCGGACGATTATCCGGACTACCCTTCCAACAGGCAGATCCACAGCTACATGCAGGCCTTCGCCGATGCCTATGGGCTGCGCGACCACATTCGCTTCAACACCTCGGTCGAGAAGGCGGAACTTCAGGCCGACGGCACCTGGCAGGTGAAGCTCTCGACGGGCGAGACGAAACAATACGGCTCGCTCGTCTGCGCGAATGGCACCAACTGGCATCCCGTCATGCCTGACTATCCGGGCAACTTCACCGGCGAGATGCGCCATGCGGTCACCTTCCGTTCGATGGACGAATTCCGCGGCAAGCGCGTTCTCGTCATCGGCGCGGGCAATTCCGGCTGCGATATTGCCTGCGACGCGGCGAAGGGAGCGGATTCCGCCTTCATCAGCCTCCGCCGCGGCTACCACTTCCTGCCGAAGCATCTCTTCGGCATTCCGGCCGATGTCTTCGCGCATGAGGGCCCTCATCTGCCGATGTGGCTCACGCAGCGCATCTTCGGCGTCATCCTGCGCATCCTCAATGGCGACCTGACGCGGCTCGGCCTTCAGAAGCCGGATCACAGGCTCTTCGAGACGCACCCGATCCTGAATACGCAGCTCCTGCACTATCTTGGCCATGGCGACATAAAGGCCAAGCCGGATGTGGAGCGCTTCGAGGGCAAGATCGTCCACTTCAAGGACGGGACTTCGGAAGAGATCGACCTCGTGCTCTGCGCGACGGGCTACACATGGAAGGTGCCTTACGTCGATCCTTCCGTCTTCGCCTGGAAGAGCGGCAAACCCGATCTCTACATGAACCTGTTCAGCCGCGAACATCCGACGCTCTATGCGCTAGGCTTCATGGAGACGAATGGCGGCGCCTACAAGCTCTTCGACGAGATGGCGGACCTCATCGCACGAACCATCGTGACGCGCGCCAGGGGCGGCGCCGGCGCGGCGCAACTCGACAGGCTCATCGCCACCGACAAGCCGGACCTCACCGGCGGCATCAAGTTTGTCGGCTCAGCGCGGCACGCGACCTATGTCGAGATCGACGCCTATCGCAAGCATATGGGCAAGGTCCGCAAGCGCTTCGGCTGGCCGGGTCTTGAAGAAGGCTGCTTCGACACATTGCTGAAGCAGGCGCCCGCACGGAAGGCAGCATGACAAAGGCGCTCATCACTGGTGCAGGCAGCGGCATCGGCGCGGCGATCGCGCGCGCCTTCGACAAGCGCGGCTATTCACTCGTCCTCGTCGACCGCGATGCAACAGCGCTCGATGCCTTGGCGGCGACGCTCGGCGCCGCACCCGAGAAGATCATTTGCGACCTCGCCTCGCGCGACAACGTCGAATTGCTCTGCGAGCGCCTTCGGAGCGATCTCGCCGACCTCGATATACTCGTCAACAATGCGGGCATCATCGTGCCGGGCGCCGTGGCCGATCTTGACCAGGCGGCACTCGACCTTCATCTCGAGATCAACCTGCGGACGCCGATCCGGCTGATGCGCGCGGCAGCGCCCCAGATGATCGCGCGACGAAACGGCGCGATGGTCTCGACCGTCTCGCTGGGCGGCATCATCTCGCTCAAGGACAGTGCGATCTATTCCGCCTCAAAATTCGGCCTGCGTGGCTTCATCTGCGGCTTCCATCAGGAGCTGGCGCCGCTCGGCGTGAAGGTGTCGGGCGTCTATCCCGCAGCGGTAGACACGCCAATGCTTCTCCACGAAGCGACGCATGGCGGTTCGGTGCTCAATTTCGTGGACAAGGTGATGACACCGGAAGACATCGCAGAGGCCACACTGAAGGCGATCGACACCGGGCTACTCGAAGTCTATTCGCCTTGGAGCGCCAGCCTCACTTCGCGTTTCTTCGGCTCTTTCCCCTGGATGATCCGTCCGCTTCTTCCGGTAATGGAGAAGCTCGGCGAGCAGGGCCGCCGCAAATTCCTCGCCGCGAAAGGCCTATCGGCCCAATAGTAGCGACAGGCCCTGCCAGATCAGCAACGCGCCCAGTACGATCAGGATGTAGCGGCTCCAAGTTTTGAAGTGTCCGTCCTGCATACGGTCGAGCACCATCTTGCCGAGCGTCGTGCCGATCATGGCGAGCGGCGCCACCATGACATAGACCCACCAGGGCAGGTCCGCATCCGGCAGGAGGTGGGCCGCCAGCACGCCGAAATAGAGAAGTTTCGTCAGGTGTTGCAGCGTCTGCGTCACCGCCTTGGTCGCGACGATCTGGTGGCGTGTCAGCGGGCTCTGCACGAAGAAGACGTCGAGGATCGGTCCGGCGACGCCCGCGGTGAGTGTCAGCGCCGTCACTACGAAACCGCAGGCGGGCGCGACGAAGGGCTTCGTAATGTCGAGGCCCCAGCTCTTCGGGATCGCGAAGGCGACGAAGGGGATCGCGCCGAGCACCAGATAGACCGTCGCCTTGTCGGGAACGAAACTCACCACCATGAAAAGCGCAAGCGCGGCGAGCGATCCCGCCATGTTGGTCGCGACCAGCCACCAGACGATGTCGTTCCGGTTGATGACGGCGCGGTAGCCGTTCGACACGGCCTGCGTCACGCCATGGAGCATCATCGCCGCCCCCACCGAATAGGTGAAGGTGAGGAAGGCCATGAGGATCATGCCGCCGGCCATGCCGAAAATGCCGGACAGCGTCGCCGTCACCACGACGACAATCGAGGTGATGACAGCGAGCATGGGCGTCATGATGGTTCAGTCTTTGTCGTTGAGCCGAGAGACAAGACGTTCGCGGAGCGGGTTCTTCGCCTCGAAGACGTAGTCCGCCCGCGCGGCCGTCACGGTGTCTCTTCCTTCCGCATAGAGGAAGGAGACAAGATCGTAGAGGCGGGCTTCCGGACAATGAGCGATCTTCACCGGCGCCGCGGCGCCGTTGCCGAACGGCAGGGTCACACCGAAGCGCGACTTGATTTCATCCAGCAAAGGACCGTCATCCCCTTCGCTCGCGAAGCGGACTTCCACCACTTTCGAGGCACGGGCCTGTGCGGAAACGCGGTCGAGGATTTCACCCGCCGCCGCGAGCGCCGTCTCGTTCCACTCCGCGCCGAGGCTCGCAACAAGGTTCGCCTGACTTTTCAGCATGGTGCCGTCGTCGAGGATCTTCAAATTGTTCGCCGCAAGCGTCGCACCCGTGGAAGTGATGTCGACGATCACTTCCGCCGTTCCTGCCGCAGGCGCACCTTCCGTGGCGCCGAGGCTTTCGACGATCCGGTAATCGGTCAGTCCGTGTTCGGCGAAGAAGCGCCGCGTCAGGTTGAAATATTTCGTTGCGACGCGGAGGCGGCGTCCCCGCTTCGTGTGGAAAGCGAGCGCCACATCGTCAAGGTCAGCCATGGTCGCGACGTCGATCCAGCTTTGCGGTACAGCCACGACGACATCCGCATGTCCGAAGCCGAGCGGAACGAGCAACTCCACGTCGCGCTCTGGCGTCGAGAGTTTCTCGCGAATGAGGTCCTCGCCGGTCACGCCGAGGTGGATCAGGCCCTGCTCCAGCTGACCCGCAATCTCGGAAGCGGAGAGAAAGGCAATCTCGACATTCGCGATTCCGTCGAGACGGCCGGTATATCCGCGGCCACCCTCCTGGCGAACCTTGAGACCCGCGCTGGCAAAGAAAGCGTTGGCGTTTTCCTGGAGCCTGCCCTTCGAGGGGAGGCCGATGACGAGTTTCCCGCTCATTGGCCCTGCTCCCTCGCAATGGCCGCAAGCAACCTTTCGATGCCGACAGCGCAGCCAACGGCGGGTACGGGCTTTTCCGCCCCGAGTGCCGACAGGAGACCATCGTAGCGCCCGCCGCCGCAGATCATCGAATCCTGCTCAAGGGCGGGCACGCGGAACTCGAAGACGAAGCCCGTGTAATAGGCCATATTGCGGCCGAAGCCCGTTGCGAAGTGTGCGCGGGAAAGATCGAAGCCGGCCTTGGCGGAAAGATCGAGGCGGCGTTCGAAGCGCGCTATCGCGGGCTCGATGGAGACGCCAGCGCCTTCGGCGAGCTTGCGCACGCGGGCAATGCCTTCCTGCGGCGTACCCGACACAGCAAGAAAATCAGAAATGAGTTCTGCAGCCGCCTTCGGCACGCTCGAAGAGGCAAGCTCCGCCTGCTCGATCAGGCGTTCGGCGACTTCCTCCACCGTCCGCCCGCCAACCGGCGCGATGCCCGCAAGCTTGAGCACGTCCTCGATCACGTCCTTCGCCTGCGCGTCGTCGAGGCCAGCGATGGCCGAAATCAGCGCCTGCCGGTCGCCCGCTTCCTCTGCCGCATCGCCCTTCGCGAGACGATCGAGCAGTTCGCGGAAATAGTCGGGCCGCCAGAAGTGGCGCTTCAGCCGCGAGCGCCAGCCGGGCGGAAGATCGAGCGCGTCGACCAGCGCATCGAAGAGCGCCAGGTCGCCCATAGCGACGTCATATTCCTTGAGCCCGGCTTCGGCGAGCGCGCGGGCGCCGAGGACCATGACTTCCGCATCCGCAGCCTCGGCATCCGCAGCGTCCAGACATTCGACGCCAGCTTGTGTGAATTCGCGGAGCTTTACCGAGCCCCTCTGCTGATATCGATAGACGGGCCCGACCGAACAGAGCTTTTTCGGACCGCCGCTTCCTTCCAGATAGAGGCGGCAGACGGGAATGGTGAGTTCGGGCCTGAGGCAAAGCTCGTCGCCCGCGGGGTCCGCAAAGACATACATCCGGCGCCGGATATCCTCGCCGGACATGTCGAGAAAGATATCGGCCGGCTGGAGTGCGGGCGCCGAGACCGGCTCATAGCCCGCCTTCTCGAATCCGCCGCGCACGGAAGCCGCCAGCGCCTCGCGGGCGCGGAGCCTTTCGCCGTCCTGTGCTGCCATTGGTTCAGATGACATATCGAATACTTCCCGGCCCCCATCCAACCTTCCGGACCGGGCCTTATCTAGCATGGAAATGGTAAATATCGAGAAAGGAGTGATGACGGCTTTTCAGCCGTGATGGCCCCGGACATCGCGATGGCGCGCGAGCATGGCCACGACCTCTTCGACGAGGCGCGCGCGGGGCACGGAGACCTGCGCCGGCTGGCCCTCGCGCCAGGCGGTGTTGTCCTCGATCTCCTTCGACATTTCGGCGCCGAGAATGAGATCCTTGAGCGTGATTTCGTCCTTGGCGCGTTCATCCTCACCTTCGATCACGGCGACGGGAGCGCCGCGCTTGTCGGCATATTTGAGCTGTGCCTTCATGCCCGCACCGCCGAGATAGAGTTCGGCACGGATTCCCGCGGCACGCAGTTCGGAGACCATCGTCTGATAGCCCGCCATGTTCGCGGCATCGAGCGTCAGAACCACGACAGGCGCCTGCACGTCTTCGACGTCGAGCTTGCCCAGCAATTCGAGGGCGCTCTGCAATCGGCTCACGCCGATGGAGAAGCCCGTGGCCGGAACCTTCACGCCCTTGAAGCGCTCGACGAGCCCGTCATAGCGACCGCCGGAGCCCACCGAGCCGAAGCGCACGGGATTGCCCTTTTCGTCCTTCACTTCGAAGAGAAGATCCGACTCGAAAACCGGGCCGGTGTAGTAGCCGAGGCCGCGCACGATCCAGGAGTTGAATTCAATCCGGTCCGTGCCGTAGCCCGCTGCGGTGAAGAGCGCATCCATCTCGGCAAGCTCATCGATACCTTCGCGACCGACGATGCTCTCGCCTACAACCTTGCGCCAACCCTCGAGCACGAGATTGCGGTCCGTCACGCCTTCGCCGACGCCCGACTCCACATAGTCGAGCACAGCGGTGATCTGCGAGGGCGAAAGCCCGGCGCCCTTGGTGAAGTCGCCGCTCTCATCCTTGCGGCCCGGTCCGAGCAGAAGCTCCACGCCCTGCCGTCCCAAGCGGTCATATTTGTCGATGGCGCGCAGCACCGTCATGTAGGTCGGGCTGCCCGGCTCGCCTTCAAGCCCAATGGTTTCGAGAAGGCCGTCCAGAACCTTGCGGTTGTTTGCGCGAATGCGGTAGCTACCGCGCGGAATGCCGAGCGCCTCGAGGCAATCGGCGCCCATCATGCACATCTCGGCATCGGCAGCGACGCCCGGCGCCGCAACAGTATCCGCGTCGAACTGCGTGAACTGACGATAACGCCCCGGCCCCGGCTTCTCGTTCCGCCAGACCGGCCCCGTCTGGTAGCGGCGGAAGGGTTTCGGGAGCGCGTCGTAATTCTCGGCGACATAGCGGGCGAGCGGCGCCGTCAGGTCATAGCGAAGCGAGAGCCACTGTTCGTCATCGTCCTGGAAGGAAAAGACGCCTTCGTTCGGCCGGTCCTCATCGGGCAGAAACTTGCCGAGCGCATCAGCATATTCAAAAGCCGAGGTCTCCAGCGGGTCGAAACCATAGCGTTCATAGACCTCACGAATGCGCGCAAGCATGCGCTGCTCAGCGCGCACCAGGGGCGCAGGCATGTCGCGAAGCCCCTTCGGCACACGGGCCTTGGGGCGGAATGTCTTTACTTTCTTGCTCATGGTCTGCCCTTGAGGGCGGGGCTTGCCTGCGCAGCTCCCGGCCTTTGACGACGCGGGCGCATAACTAGCCCATAGCCCCCGCCGTCACAAGCATTCGCTCCTGCCGAATCACCCGTGGCGAAGCCTGCCCGATTTCTGTCACAAAAGACGTCTGGCGGGTTGTTTTGAGACCAATTCGAAAGCCCGACGCTCAATAAAAAGAAAGTTAATGCCGGGTAGCGCAAGCGCCAAAAAAGCGGGGTCGGAATCCGCTTTTTATGGTTAACTCATTCTAATCATGTTGTGTGTAGTCGCCAGCGAATCCACAAAATAAGCCGTCCTTTACTTTCTGTTTACCAAAGAATCGGATCGTTAACTCACGCGGCCAAATGCCGCCGCAGTCGGCCTATATGAATAGGGCCTGGGGGCCGTTGGAGACGCATAGATGGGTTTGACCTTGGCACGTCCGGGCATTGCAATGAGCAGCACCTCCTCGCCGGGCCGCACGACCGGTCCGCATGCTCCCTCCCCGCTTTTCACTCACGTGGTCAGCGGATCGCCAAGGCTTCGCGCGGAGTTCGCCGCGCTTGTCTCTTCCGGCGAGGCAGGCCCCCTGAATTTTGGCTTTTCCGCCCCCGAAGAAGGGATCGATCCCCTGCTCGAACCGGGCATCGACGCCCTTGTGATCGATATCGGCGAAGGCGGAACAATCGCATTCGACTTTCTGCGCCGGGTCATTGCTCTTGGACCCAACGCGCCCGTAATCGCCATCGGCATGGGCGACCCGCTGCTCCAGGCCGAAGCTATCGAAGCCGGTGCGGAAGACTGCCTTTCGAGCGAGATCGACACACCTGCCTCCCTTGGCCTCGCCATCCGCCGCGCCGTCATGCGGCGCAATCTGCGTGAGGACCAGCCGGCAGGCACTGTCTCGATGACGAGTACCGGCAAACCGCAGGTCACCCTGGTGCAGGAAACGCCGGAGGCAATCGTCATTCTCGACAGTCAGGGCGTCATCCGCTTTGCGAACGGCGCGGCGCAGGAAATTCTGGGCCGCAACAGTGACGATCTGATCGGCCAGCCCTTCGGACTACCCAGCGATCCTGGCGAGCACGATGTGACAATCGCCCGGCCGGACGGCGACAATCGCCTCGCGGAAATGCGCATCGTAGATACGCGATGGGGCGGCGTTCCCGCGCGCGTCGCCGCGCTCAACGATGTCACGGTTCGGCGCAAGCTCGAACAGACGATGTACGACGCCGAGGCGCGCAGCCAGGAAACATACAAGCGCAACCAGAGCTTCTTCTCGAACGTCAATCACGATCTGCGAACGCCGCTGACACACATCATCGGCTTTTCGGAGATGATGAAAAACGAACGGCTCGGCCCCATGGGTACGGACCGCTACAAGGAATATGCGAACGACATTTATTCGAGCGGCACCATGCTGCTCGACATGATCGAGGATCTGCTTGGCATCGCCGAAGCCGAGATGCACGAGATCGATCTCACGGATGAAATCTGCAATCTCGGTCAGCTTGCCGAGATTGCGGTCGCCAGCCAGCGCCAGCACGCGGCGGAGGAAGGCGTCTCCATCGAAGTCGATTGTCCGGAGCGCCTGCCCGGACTTCGGGGCGATGCCCGACGTTTGCGTCAGGGGCTCTTCCGCCTCATCGCCGAAGCAATCCACTGCGCCCACCGGGGATCGACCATTCGCCTTGCGGTAAGGGAAGAAAATGGCGGGCTGCAAGTGTTACTGGAGGAAATCCGCGACCCGAAGATCCTCCAGATGGAGCAGGAAGCGCTTCCGGATTTCGACATGATGGAGGATCCTTTCGTCAGCGCCGAAGACAGCAGTTCGCCGCGCGAGGAGAGCCTCGCTCTTTCCCTCACCCGAAAGGTGATGGAGCTTCACGGCGGAACGCTCGACATCGCGCGAGCGAAGCGGAACGACCCGCGCTCCAGCATGCGCATCGGTTTGGCATTCCCCTCGGATCGCGTGATCCGTTGAGGATCGTGTGAACCAAACCCATTCGAAAATTATGGGCGCTTTCGCCGCGTGACGTTTCGTGGCACCCTCCGATGCTGTGGGCATCGGGGCAGCAGGTATATGCTCACGGCAACATCTTCGATGATGCAGGAGAAGTGCCATGCCGCCGCTCGACGCCGAAATTCTCGCCCGGCTCCAGTTTGCCTTCACCGTCTCCTTTCATATTCTGTTCCCCACGCTGACGATCGGTCTTGCGGGCTTCCTCGTTTTCTTCGAAGCGAAATATCTCCGTTCCGGCGACGAAGTCTGGCTCGTCCTTTATCGTTTCTGGGTCAAGATCTTCGCTCTCACCTTCGGCATGGGCGTCGTTTCCGGTCTCGTCCTTTCCTATCAGTTCGGAACAAACTGGTCGGAATGGTCCCGTATCACAGGACCCGTTCTGGGGCCCCTGATCGGCTTCGAGGTGCTGACGGCATTTTTCCTCGAGGCCGGTTTTCTGGGAATCATGCTTTTCGGCTGGCAGAAGGTTGGACCGCGCCTTCATTTTCTCGCCACCTGTCTCGTCGCCATCGGCACGGTGATTTCCGCCTTCTGGATTCTTTCCGCCAATAGCTGGATGCAGACACCGGCAGGCGCGAGCTTCGTCGACGGACAATACGTGGTCGACGACTGGCTTGCCGTCATCTTCAATCCGTCCTTCCCGTGGCGATTGATGCATATGACGACAGCCTCCTATCTTACCACCTCGCTCGTCATTACCGGCATCTCCGCTTTCTATCTTCTCTCCGGCACCAATCTGGAAGTCGCGCGGAAGGCCTTTTCCGTCGGCATGTGGGCCCTTCTTGTTCTGGCTCCCATGCAGATTTTCCTCGGCGACCAGCATGGCCTCAACACGCTGGAACACCAGCCGATGAAGGTGGCGGCGATGGAGGGAAACTGGGAAACGCAACCTTATGCGCCCTTCCACATCTTCGCGATGCCCGACCAGAAGCTCCAGAAGAACCACCTCGAAATCTCGATCCCCTGGGCCTCGAGCCTCATCCTGAAGCACAGTCCGTCTGGCGTCGTGCCCGGTCTGAAGGAAGTCGCGGTGGAAGACCAGCCGCCGGTCGGCATCGTCTTCTGGTCCTTCAGGGTGATGGTGGGGCTCGGCTTTCTTTTCCTCCTGCTTGGTCTCTGGGGAGCGTTCGCACGCTGGCGCGGCACGCTTTATGACGCGCGCGGGCTCAAGCGTTTAGCTGTCGCGCTTACGCCTGCCGGCTTCGTTGCGACGCTTGCCGGCTGGTTCGTCACCGAAGTCGGACGCCAGCCCTGGACGGTTTATGGCGCCATGCGCACAGAGGACAGCATTTCTCCGACCGTCACAGGCGCATCCATCGCCACGACGCTCGTGCTCTTCCTGATCGTCTATGGCGGACTTTTCGGAGCCTATCTCTATTACCTTTCGAAGCTCGTCCGTAAGGGCCCCGACCCGCTCACCTTACGAGAGACCGAAGAGAAACCCGAGGCTATCAGGGGCGCACGCCCCGGCCTCGTGGTTCCGGCGGAATAGGAGGAGAGGCCCATGGAAACGCTGGCAATCATCTCCGGTGCCATCATCGGTGTCGCCATCCTCATGTATGTCGTGCTGGACGGCTTTGACCTCGGCGTCGGCATCCTCTTCCCCTTCGCGCCGGACGAGAAGGCTCGCGACACGATGATCAATTCGGTCGCACCCGTCTGGGACGGGAACGAGACCTGGCTCATTCTCGGCGGCGGCGGATTGCTCGTCTTCTTTCCAACCGCCTATTCGATCGCGCTTCCCGCCTTCTATATCCCCGTCATGGCGATGCTCTTTGCACTGATCTTCCGGGGCGTCACATTCGAATTCCGTCACCAGGCGCATACGAGCGTCCATCTCTGGAACCGTTCGTTTTTCTGGGGCTCGCTTGTCGCAGCTTTCATGCAGGGCGTTCTTCTGGGCGCACTCGTGCAGGGCGTGCAGATTGAGGACCAGCGCTATGCGGGTGGAATGTTCGACTGGCTGACGCCCTTCTCGATCCTCACCGGCGTCGGCGTCGTCATGGGCTATGGCCTGCTCGGCGCGACATGGGTCATCTACAAGACCGAAGGAGAGACGCAGGAATGGGCGCATCGCTCCGCCATCATGCTTGGTGGCGGTGTGCTGATCGCCATGGCGGCGGTGAGCGTCATGACGCCGCTGCTTCGGCCCGCCATCGCGGAGCGCTGGTTCAGCGGTGTGAACCTTCTCTATCTCTCGCCGATCCCGCTGCTCACGCTCGCCCTTGCCGTCACGCTGTTCTGGTCGATTTTCACACGGCGCGAGCTCCTGCCCTTCCTTTCATCCATCGGGCTTTTCATTCTCGGGTTTGCGGGTATCGCGATCAGTCTCTACCCCAACATCATTCCACCTTCGCTACCGGTCTGGGATGCCGTCGCGCCGCGCTCCAGCGTCATCTTCGCGATGATCGGCGTCGCCGTGGTGCTGCCGATGGTGCTCATCTACACCGTCTACGCCTATAGCGTCTTCCACGGCAAGGCGAGCGCCGAGGGCGGCTATGCGCATCACGAACATGAATGACCGCAAGGAAAACGCTGGCGGCAAGCGGCTTCTGTGGTTTGCCGCCATCTGGCTTGGGAGCGTCGCCGCGCTTGCCGCCTTCGCCTATGGCGTAAGAGCGCTTCTCGGACTTTGACCTAGCTACCACGCACCGGTACGCCAAAAGGCGAGATGCCGCGCACATGGTCTTCCACCGTCAGGCGATGCTTCAGCGGCGGGAAGGCACGCTGCGAGCAGTCGAGCCTTTCGCAGAGCCTGCAATTGACGCCGATGGGCATGGCGGCGCGTTCGTCGTCGAGATCGTAGCCCTGGCTGTAGACGATCTTGCGCGCATGACCGATTTCGCAACCGAGCCCGACGACATACTGGTCGCCCGGCACGCCGATCCCCGAGCCTGCGCGGCTCACTGTACGCGCAATCGAAAAATAGCGTGTGCCGTCTTCCATCTGCACGACCTGGGTGTAGACCTCACCAGGCACCCGGAAGGCATCATGCACGTTCCAGCGCGGGCAGGTGCCGCCGAAGCGGGCGAAGTGGAAGCCCGCCGCGGAGAAACGCTTCGAGACATTGCCCGCATTGTCGACGCGGATGAGAAAGAAGGGGATGCCGCGCGCGCCGGGCCGCTGCAGCGTGGTCAGGCGATGGCAGACCTGCTCGAAGCTCGTGCCGAAGCGGCGTCCGAGCAGGCGAATGTCATAGCGCGTCTGTTCCGCCGTCTTGTGGAAAGCGGCATAGGGCATCAGCAGGGCCGCCGCGAAATAGTTCGCGAGTGCGACACGGCACAGCCGCTGTGCTTCTTCGCTTTCGAGACCCGAGGCCTCGACGATGTCTTCTATGGCGCGTGACTGCTCGAAATAGCCGAGCTGATAGGCGAGCTGGAAGGAACGCCCCGGCTGATCGAGAAGCTCGGAGAGGAAGATCGTCTGGCGGTGACGGTCGTAGCGCCGCAACTCATGCGGCATGAGGTCGGCGGGGGCGATACGCGTCGACACGCCATGGAGATCGCGGAGCACCGTACGCAGCGCCACATAAGGCTCCTCGGAGCCGATACCCGCGCTCGCATAAAGCCGCTCCGCCGCGTCGTCGAGTTCGGGAAAGTGATTGTTCCGGCTGTTGATGAAGTCGCGCACTTCTTCGAGTGGCAGGCCCGGCGCTTCCGCACCGTCCAGCATGTCCCGGTCAGCGAGCCTCTCGGCAAGCATCGAACCGTTCGTCACGCTCTCCTGATAGGCGCGGTAGAGGTTCGAAATCGCATCCGCCGCGGCGGGGCTCGCCGAGGCGATTTCGCGCAGATCGTCGGTCGAGAGGCCTGCATCGCGGAACAAAGGGTCCGAGAAAACCTCCCGCAGGACAGTGAGCGCCTGCGCCTCATTGTCGCCCCCAATGCTGCGGAGCTCGACGTCATAGACCTCGGCAAGCTTCAACAGCACCTGAACCGAAACCGGACGCTGGTCACGCTCGATCAGATTGAGATAACTCGCCGAAATGCCGAGATCGGCCGCCATTCTCGCCTGGGTCAGCCCCTTTTCGCGGCGAAGGCGCCTAACACGCGGACCGGCAAAGACTTTTTTCTCCGAAGCCAAGGTATGAACCTCCTCAACCTGCCCTTATTTCCGGCAGTCAGCGGTACTTTAATTTACAAGATTTACATCTTCAACAGAATCGCACGGGAATCTTGTGAAGTTTTTTACTTCAATATTTTCAACAACTTAGGAATTGTTGGACATTCGGGTGTCGAGATTGTATGACCGCGCGCAAACGAACCCCGAAAAGCGATCCCGAGGAGGCGAGCGAGCATGAGCAAGGCAGCAGCCACGACCATTGCCGACGGTGTGACCGTCAAGGGCGCCATCAAGCCGGGCTATGAGCGCGTGCTGACGCCGGAGGCTCTGGCCTTCGTCGCGGAAATCGAACGCAAGTTCGGCGCCCGCCGCCGCGAACTGCTTGCGGCGCGCGCCGAGCGTCAGAAGAAGTTCGACGCTGGCGAGATCCCCGACTTCCTGCCCGAGACGAAGGACATCCGCGAAGGCGACTGGAAGGTCGCGCCGATCCCGAAGGACCTGCTCGATCGCCGCGTCGAGATCACCGGCCCGGTCGACAACCGCAAGATGGTCATCAACGCGCTCAATTCCGGCGCGCAGTCCTACATGACCGACTTCGAAGACGCCGCGGCGCCGACCTGGGACAACATGATCGGCGGCCAGCTGAACATGATGGACTACTGGAACAAGACCATCGGCTTCACCGACGAATCGAACGGCAAGCGCTACGACGTGATCGAGAAGCCGGCGACACTCATCGTCCGTCCGCGCGGCTGGCACCTCGAAGAGGCGCATGTCGAGATCGACGGCAAGCCGATGTCCGGCGGCCTTTTCGATTTCGGCCTCTACTTCTTCCACAATGCGAAGCGTCAGATCGCTTCCGGCTCCGGCCCTTATTTCTATCTGCCGAAGATGGAGAGCCACAAGGAAGCGCGGCTGTGGAACGATGTCTTCATTCACGCACAGAAGGCGCTCGGCATTCCGAACGGCACGATCAAGGTGACCGTGCTGATCGAGACGCTGCCCGCCGCCTTCGAGATGCACGAAATCCTTTATGAGCTGAAGGATCACATCGTCGGCCTCAATTGCGGCCGCTGGGACTACATCTTCAGCTACATCAAGCGCCTCGGAAAGAATCCGAACTTCATCCTGCCGGACCGCGCGCAGGTCGTGATGGGCAAGGCCTTCCTCAATGCCTATTCGCTCCTTCTCGTGAAGACCTGCCATGAGCGCGGCGCCTTCGCGATGGGCGGCATGGCCGCGCAGATTCCGGTGAAGGGCGATGAAGCGGCAAACGAAGCCGCCTTCAACAAGGTCCGCGCCGACAAGGAGCGCGAAGTAACGAACGGTCATGACGGCACCTGGGTCGCCCATCCCGATCTCGTGAAGGTCGCGATGGAAGCCTTCGGCAAGCTCGAGGGTACGAACCAGCTCGCCCGCCAGCGCCAGGATGTGAATGTGGGCCAGAAGGAACTCATCGAGCCGCATCAGGGCGAACGCACCGAGGACGGCATGCGCGAATGCTGCCGCGTCGGCGTGCAGTATATCGAAGCCTGGCTCGGCGGCCGCGGCGCCGTGCCGCTCTACAATCTGATGGAAGACGCTGCCACGGCCGAGATCAGTCGCACGCAGATCTGGCAGTGGATCTATCACGGCGCGACGCTCAGCGACGGCCGCAAGGTAACGCCGGAGCTCTTCGACGAAGTGCTTGCCGACGAAATGAAATCCTTGCGCGAAACGCTGGGCGAAGAGCGCTGGACGAACGGTCACTTCGAGCAGGCGGTAAGCCTCTTCTCGGAAATGACCAAGGCACAGGAATGCGAGGAGTTCCTGACGCTGCCGGCCTACCGCCTCATCCTTGAAAACGAAGCCTGACCGAAACCACCCTCCGACTCCTAGGAGCAACCCATGAGCAAGACCTTTTACGATCTCGTTCCGAGCGCGCCCAAGGGCCGCTTCGACAACGTGAAGCGCAACTACAGCGTCGAAGACGTTGAAAAGCTGCGCGGTTCCTTCCCCATCGAGTACACGCTCGCCACGCGCGGCGCGAACAAGCTCTGGGATCTTCTGCACACGACCGACTATGTGCATTCGCTGGGCGCCCTTTCCGGCAACCAGGCCATGCAGATGGCGCGTGCCGGCCTCAAGGCGATCTACCTCTCGGGCTGGCAGGTTGCCGCCGACGCGAACACCGCCGGCACGACCTATCCCGACCAGTCGCTCTACCCGGCGAACTCCGGCCCGGAACTCGCCAAGAAGATCAACAAGACGCTGAAGCGTGCCGACGAGATCGAGCACTCGGAAGGCGGCGCGAAGCGCGACTGGTTCCTGCCGATCGTGGCGGACGCGGAAGCCGGCTTCGGCGGCCCGCTCAACTGCTTCGAAATCATGAAGGCCTATATCGAAGCGGGCGCCGCCGGCGTTCACTACGAAGACCAGCTGGCCTCGGAAAAGAAGTGCGGCCATCTCGGCGGCAAGGTTCTGATCCCGACCCGCGCGCATGAGCGCAACCTGAACGCCGCGCGCCTCGGCGCCGACGTCATGGGCACGCCGACCCTCATCATGGCGCGCACGGACGCGGAATCCGCGAACCTCATCACCTCCGATATCGACGAGCGCGACCACGAGTTCATCGATTTCGACGCGGGCCGCACGGTCGAAGGCTTCTACCGCCTGAAGCCGGGCATGGGCGTCGACCACTGCATCAAGCGCGGTCTTGCCTTCGCTCCTTATGCCGACCTTCTGTGGTGGGAAACCTCGAAGCCGAACCTCGACGACGCAAAGCGTTTCGCCGAAGCGGTGAAGAAGGAATATCCGGACCAGCTCCTCGCCTATAACTGCTCGCCTTCCTTCAACTGGGAAGCGAACCTCGACAAGGCGACGATCGAGAAGTTCCAGAAGGAAATCGCGGCGATGGGCTACAAGTACCAGTTCGTCACGCTGGCCGGCTTCCATCAGCTCAACTACGGCATGTTCGAGCTCGCCCGCGGCTATCGCGATCGCGGCATGGGCGCCTATTCCGAACTGCAGCAGGCCGAGTTCGCGGCCGAAGCCAACGGCTACACCGCGACGCGCCACCAGCGTGAAGTCGGCACGGGCTATTTCGACCTCGTCAGCCTCGCGGCGGGCGGCGGCGAAAGCTCCACGACCGCTCTCGGCGACTCGACCGAAAGCGCGCAGTTCAAGAAGTCGGCCGACTAAGCCGTTCAACGCTTCTTCGCGTAAATCAGGCCGCCGGAGAAATCCGGCGGCCTTTTTTTGTGGCTCGCCGCCCAGCGGTCATTACGTGAGAGGTAATTGCGGCGCTTCCCGCCGAGGCGTAATTTTATTCCATGAACATGCATGTGCAGCCCGTGGGAGAGATATTGCGCGAGTGGCGGCAGCGGCGGCGCCTGAGCCAGCTTGCCTTTGCCTGCGATGCGGAGATTTCGGCCCGGCACCTGAGTTTCCTCGAAACGGGGCGCTCGCGGCCGAGCCGCGACATGCTGCTCCATCTGGCGGAGCGCCTGGAAATGCCCTTCCGTGAACGGAACGCCCTGTTGCTCGCTGCGGGCTATGCGCCGGTCTATTCCGAGACAAGGCTGGACAGTCCCGACGCGGCGGCGGCGCGGCGTGCGGTCGATCTCGTTCTCGCTTCTCACGAGCCCTTTCCCGCCATCGCCGTCGACCGGCACTGGAACCTCGTCGCCGGGAACGCGGCGCTGCCGCTTTTCCTTGCGGGGATTCCGGAAGAACTGCTGCAACCGCCGGTGAACGTGTTGCGATTGAGCCTTCACCCGCAAGGGCTCGGAGGCCGCATCGAGAACCTCGGCGAGTGGCGCGCACATATCTTCGACCGGCTGCAGCAGCAGATCGAACTCGCGAATGACGAGGAACTCGCCGCGCTGGTGAAGGAGCTCGAAGCCTATCCGGGCGGAAAGAAACCTTCCGAAGGATACAAGTCCGAATACGGAGGATTGATCGTTCCGCTGAAGCTGAAAACGGATGCGGGCACGCTTTCCTTCTTCACGACGACGACCGTATTCGGAACGGCGGTGGACATCACCTTCTCCGAACTCGTGATCGAATCCTTCATGCCGGGGGATGCCTTCACGGCCGAAACGGTGCGCGAATTGATGGCGTGAAGCGGGGATAAAAGGCCCGAAAACCGGCTGGTTGTCATCGAAACGTCATCGAACTGTCACAAAAGAAAGAGCCGGTTCATCACTGAACCGGCTCCTGTCCGCTTTTGCGATATGGGCGGGGAAATCGCGCAAAAGGCGCGAAAAACAATCCCCGCTTTTACCTCTACTCGGCCGCCGCGACCTGCATGCCGCCCGCTGCCGCGCCCTGAGCACTTGCCGTCCTCGCGCGCAGATTGAACTCGGCGAAGTTCGGCCGGCGCGTCATCCACCAATATTTGAAGGTGTAGTTCGCCCAGTTGTTGGTGACCTTGCCGCTTTCGGTCTTGTACCAGCTGGTGCAGCCCGACGCGAAAACGGAGTTTGCGTTGTCCGCCTGGACGGCCTCGTTCGAGGCGCGCTGCGCTTCCGGCTTCACGTCGATATAGAGAAGATTGTCGTTCTTCAGTTTCTCGACGCATTGCCGGATGTAGTTCGCCTGGCACTCGATCATGAAGATGATCGAGTTGTGACCGAGATTGGTGTTGGGCCCATAGAGCAGGAAGAAATTCGGGAAGCCCGAAACCGTCATCCCGTGATGGGCTTCCGCGCCCGTCGCCCAGGCCTCCTTGAGCTCGCGGCCCGCAAGCCCCTTCACGCCCATCGGGCCGAGGAAATGCGTGGTGTCGAAGCCAGTGCCGTAGACGATGATGTCGAAGGCGCGTTCCTTGCCATCCTTCGTGCGCAGCCCCGCCGGCGTGATCTCCGAAATGCCCTCGGTGACGACATCGACATGATCCATGCCCATGGCCGGCCACCAGTCATTCGCGAAGAGCACACGCTTGCAGCCCGGTTCGTAGTCGGGTGTGAGCTTGCGCTTCTTTTCGGGATCGGAGACGTAAAGGTTCATCTCCTCAATGGCCGCTTCCTTGAGCTTGTCGCCCGACGTGTGGAAGGTGCGGAAGAGAAGTTCGCCGAACCAGTAGGTCTTCCAGCGCTGGATGTTCATGGTCCAGGGAAGCGCCTTGTAGAGCGCCTTCTCCCAGCCGAAGAACTCGCGCTGCGGGCGCGGCAGCACCCAGCTCGCCGAACGCTGGAAGATGGTGACGCTGCCCGCCTCCTTCGCGATTTCCGGGACGAACTGGATCGCGCTCGCGCCATTGCCGATGACGGCGATGCGCTTGCCCTTCAGGTCGACGGAATGGTTCCACTGCGCGGAATGCCAGCTATCGCCCTTGAAGGTCTCGCGGCCCGGAATGTTCGGCCAGACGGGGCGATGAAGCTGGCCCGTGCCCGCGGCGATGACATTCGCCTCGAAGCTGCGATCGCCCGATTTCAACGTCCAGATGCCGGTCTGCTCGTCGAAGCGCGCATCGTCTATTTCGGTGTTGAAGCGGATGTTGCCGCGCAGTCCGTATTTGTCGACGACGGATTCCAGATAGGCCTTGATGTCGGCGGCGAAGACATACTTCTTCGTCCAGTCCGGACGCATGTCGAACGAGAACTGATACATGTGCAGCGGCACGTCGCAGGAACAGCCGGGATAGGTGTTCTCCCGCCAGGTGCCGCCGATCTCACTCGCCTTCTCATAAATGGTGAAGTTGGTGAGACCCTTTTCCTTCAGCTTGATCGCGGTGCAGATGCCGGCGACGCCCGCGCCGAGAATGGCCACGCTCGGGCCTTCCGCCGCTTCCGTCCGCGCCGGCGCATCATATGCCAGTGCCATTGTTTCCTCCCCGCCGGTTCGCGCCTTCTCCCTCAAGAAAACGCTGTCCGGCATTGATTTCCGGATACCGATGAGAGAAGCCTAGACCGTTTTCCAGGCAGGCGGAACCGCCTCAAAGAAGGGCCGCACCGCCCGAAAGGCCGGGGGGAAGACAAAAGACGCGCGACGCGCTAAAGGAACCGCAGCGCCGCTGGGGAAAGCAGAGATGACCGATACCAAAGTTCCCGCCACGACCGATCTTTCCGACGATTTTCCGGCGCTCGTGCGCCATGCCGCGTCCATCTTTCGCGATTACGGGGGCAGAATCGCGTTCTGCGGGCCCGTGGCGACGCTGAAAGTGCCCGACGACAACAGCAAGGTGCGCGAGACCGTCGAGAGCCCCGGCGAAGGCCGCGTGCTCGTGGTCGATGGCGGCGGCGCCATGACCTACGCGCTTTTCGGCGGCAATCTCGGCAAGCTCGCGGAGCAGAACGGCTGGGCGGGCGTGGTGGTTCACGGCTGCGTGCGCGACACGGCCGAACTTTCGGCCTGCGCCATCGGCATCAAGGCGCTCGCGGCGCATCCAAAGCGGAGCGACAAGCGCGGGCTTGGCGAAAAGGATGTGGAAGTGAGTTTCGCCGGGATCACGCTGAAGCCGGGCGAATGGCTCTATGCGGACGCCGACGGCATCGTGGTCTCCGCCGGGAAGCTCGGCTGAACCGGAGCGGCCTGCGGTACGGTCAGGCGACGAGTTCGATCAGCTTCCAGAAGCCGAGAGCGACGATCGCCATCGAGAAGAGCCCGCCGGAGCCGACCAGCAACATCTCGGCGAGGCTCACGGCCTCCATATCGTCGACTGTGCTTCTCAGCTCCCTGTCCCTGTCCGCCTTGTAGAGCAGCGGAAGCACATCTCCGTTCTGGAGATCGCGATCCAGATCAGCCATCCAAGTTCCTCCCCCACCCGTCTCAGCTCGCAGAGGCAACCCGATCAAATCGGACAAAAAACAACTTGATTTAGCTAATGCGCATCATTGATTCGTGTCAATCAAATGACACCAATGCTCACCGGAAAATGCCGTATGCGCTTCGCTTCGAGAGCGGAAGCGGTTTCCGGATGTTGCGCCGCAGCATGAATTATCCGTAGGCGCATCACCCGAAACCGGCCTCAGACGCGAAGGTGATCTTCCACATAGCGCGGCAGTGCGAAGGCCGCCTTATGAACTTCCGGCGTGTAGTAGCGGGTGACGAGCCCCGCGGCTTCATAGCGGCGCGCGAGTTCTTCCACCGGCACTTCCTTCAGCGTCTCGTCATCCGTGCCCCAGCCCATCGCCATCGGACCGCCGACATAGGTCGGAATGGTGGCGAGGTAGCAGCTCGCCACATTGAAGAGACGGCGGAACTTCTCCATCGTGCTCTTCAGTTCGTCGCCCTGCATGAAGGGAACGCCGTTCTGCGTGACGATGACGCCGCCGGGCGTGAGCCGGTCCTTCGCCGCGCGGTAGAACTCCTCGCGGAAGAGGACTTCGCCGGGGCCGATGGGGTCCGTCGAATCCACGATGATGACGTCGAAACTCTCCTTCGCCTCCTCCACGAACTTCGCGCCATCGGCGAAGACGAGGTTCAGGCGCGGATCGTCGAAGGCGCCCGCCGAGATCTGCGGGAGCTGCGCCTTGCAGAAGTCCGTCACGGCGGGATCGATCTCGACCATGGTGACATGCTCGACGCTCTTGTGACGGATCACTTCGCGCAGGATGCCGCCATCGCCGCCACCGATGATGAGGACGCGCCTCGCCTTTCCATGCGCGAGGATCGGCACATGGGTCATCATCTCGTGATAGATGAACTCGTCGCGTTCCGTGACCTGGGTGATGCCGTCGAGCGCCATCATCCGGCCGAAGAGACCGTTCTCGAAGATCACCAGATGCTGCTGGCCGGTTTCTTCCTCATAGAGCACCTTGTCGGCGCGGAAGGCGCAGGTGAAACCCTCTTTCTCATAGAGGGTTTCGACCACCCAGCGTCCGCTGGCGCCCGCCGCCATCAGACCATGCCCTCGCCGCGCAGATGCTCTCCCACGCGGATGTCGGAAGGCTGGAACGCCTCACGCAGAACCTCGATCGCGTTGTGCGGTTCGGCCTCGCCGCACATGAAGACGTCGAGCGCCGCATAGTCGGCCTCGGGCCAGCTATGGATCGAGATGTGGCTCTCCGACAGCACCGCCACGCCCGACACGCCGCCATTCGGCGTGAAGTGATGGAGGTGGATGTGAAGCAGCGTCGCCTTCGACACTTCCACGCAACGCCTGAGCGTCGCCTCGATATGCGCAAGATCGTCCAGACGGCTCGCGCCGATCAGATCGATGATGAGATGCGTTCCGGCAAACCGCTTGCCGTCGCGCTCGATGAAGAAATCGGTGCGCTCGTCGGACGTGGTGCAACGCTCCACCGCCGAGTCGGCAACGGCGTGAACGGGAAACTCGAGTACTTCCGCCTGGGTCTTGCTTGAATCGCGATTCAAGTCGCTCCCCAATTGGAAGAGGGCATTGGATTCGGACATGAGTGCCTCTCCCCAACCAGTAGATGGACCTGGCCGACCGCACGCGGACGCTTCGCGCTCGCGCATCGGGGCCTATGGATATGTCATGCGTGGATGAACGCTGGGCGGGCTCCAACAAGGAGCCCCTGACGATTTCCGATGCCGGGCTGCGGTCGCTTACCCGGCTTGCGCGTCTTCAGTTGCAGGAAAATACAACGGACGTGCTCGGTTTGATCCGGGGCGTCAGCCCCTCAGACTGGAACCGGACATATGCAATCTCCCTCGAAACCCGGCGGAGGTAATCCAACAATGCCCACGGGGCATGCCGCCGAAATTGTCCAAAGAGACGCGTACGCCGTTACATAACCCGAGTCGGCCAGTGGCACGTGCGATTGCGTTCGAGGGCGAGAAGTAATGGCCATGCGCCCCGCTGTCAATCGCAGCAACATGAAACTTCATGAAAAATCCCGCGCGGGGCGATTTGCGAATGCGTGTGTGCGCAGCGTATCGCGCGCGCAGCAGCCGCGATGTTGAGTGAGCTTGAAAGGGAAGCGAGACGACAAGGCGCCGGGGAATTGCCGGGCTTCGCGCGAAAGACGGGCGACAGGCGCCGCTCTTCGTTCGCGCGCGGCGGCCCTTCCCCATGACTGCGGGCCCGAGGCGGCGGGCCCGAGGCGGCGGGCCCGAGGCGGCGGGACGCGACAATTTTGCTGTTGATAATCATTCGCAGTTACTGCAGGCTCGATCTCCCGGTGCAGACATCCCCCCACGAGCCCCCGGAACGCCAAGGAGACGCCCATGAAGACCGCCGAAGCCCCGCTCGACATTTTCTCGTCCAAACCCGCCAGGAGTTACGCGCCGGACCAGCCGCTGGCCGAACTCGGCTTCGCGGAGCAGTTTCTCGTCTGGAGCCTGCGCGTGCAGTGGCGCGTATCGGACGAGGGGGCGGAGCGATCCGTGCTTCTGCAGCGCGCCTTCGATGCGCTCGACCTGCCCGGCGGCGCGGCCATGGTGGCCGAACTCGCAGGCGCATTGACGCGCACCGTGCAGCGGCCGCTTTCGATCCCCTGCCCGCGCTGGCGGGTGCTGACGAGCGACGAGGTGCGCCTGCTCAATTTCGTGGCGGCGCTGCAGCGGCAAGGCGCTTCCCCGCGCGCGACGCTGGACCCGGCCTGGGCAGCGGCGCCCTGCGGCGCCTCGCCCATCTGGGTTCCTGCGCAGCGGCTGGCGCTGGCGCTTTCATCGGCGGGGCTCACGCTTGGCAGCGCGCATGCCCCGGCATCGCCCTTTCCCGAGGCGATGCCGCGCATGCTGCATTAGTGCCCGTTACCGTTTCAGGGAACAACATCGTCATTGCGAGGAGGCCGCAAGGCCGACTCACTAAAACTCGGAAAGCTCCCGCTCAATCAGCCGAAGTTACGGGCGTCCGCGAGCGCGCCCATGCGCGACGCGATGGCGAAGAATTCGGAGATCGTGTCGTCGATGATTTCCTTCGCCGTCTTCACACGGTCGATGAGGCCCGCCGTTTCGCCCGCAAGGCCGACGGCGGCTTCCATGTCGCCGCCGAAATAGAGATCGAGAATGCGGGCGAAGGTGTCCGCGGGCATCAGGCCCTCTTCATGGATCTTCGCCGTGCGCTCCGTCTTCAGCGCGCGGATGCAGGGCGTCGACTTCTTGTTGAGCACATAGGTGCCCGTCTCCTTCGCATCGACAATCGCCTGTTTGTAGTTCTGGTGCACCGGGCTTTCGGCGCAGCTCACGAAGCGCGTGCCCATCTGCACGGCCTCGGCACCGAGCGCGAAGGCGGCGGCCATGCCCTTGCCGTCGCAGATGCCGCCTGCGGCGATCATCGGAATATCCGTGCGGGCTCGGATCGCCTGCAACAGAACGAGCGTGCCAACCTCTTCGGGGTTCTTGAAGCCGCCGCCCTCGGTGCCTTCGACGACGAGGCCGTCGATACCCGCATCGACGCATTTCATCGCGGCATCGACGGTGGGGACCGCGTGATAGACGGTGATGCCCGCATCGTGGAGCGGCGCGATGAACTTTGCCGGGCTGCCCGCCGAGGTCGTCACGAACTTCACGCCCGCGTCGCAGACGAAGCGAAGCATGGCATCGTCCTTCAGGAAGCGGATCGGCAGGTTGACGCCAAAGGGTGCATCCGTCAGTTCACGCATCTTCAGGATTTCGGCCTTGCAAGCCTCGGTTTCGCCCGACGATGTCTCGATGATGCCGAGGCCGCCTGCCTTGCAGACGGCGGAGGCGAGCTGAGAGCGGGCGATCCAGCCCATCGGCGCCTGGACGATCGGATATTTCGAGCCCGTATGGGCGAGGACGCGGTTCATGATTTCTCCCCGGATCGATTGATTTTCCTTGGCGCGAAGTAGGCCCCAGCCGAACGCCAACCGCAAGACCGGCGGGCGAAAGAAAAAGGCGCGGGAGCAATCCCGCGCCTTCCGACGTTCGTGTTCAGGTTCGGTATTTCAGGAACCGCTCAGCGGAAATGCCCGTAGGCACGCATGACGGCTTCCGACAATTCCTTGTAGGCGCCTTCGACGCCTGTCTTGATTTCGTCGAACGCGCCTTCACCCTGCTTCGCCAGTTCGGCGACGCGGGCACGCAAACGGGCGCGATCCGCCTTGAGCTGCTTGAGGACGCTCGAATAACGCTTCTCCGTATCCTTCAGCGCCTTCTTCGCTTCCTTCTCGGCCTTGTCGACTTCCTTTGAAAGTTTGGCGACCTGCTTTTCGAGTTCCTTCTTCAGCTTCGCCTTTTCTGGCGGCAGCTTGCCGGAGGTCTTCCGGGCGGGTTTTTTCGCCGGTTTCGCTGCGGCGGTCTTCTTTGCCGCGGTCTTCTTTGCGGCGGTCTTCTTTGCGGCAGGCTTTTTCGAAGCCGGTTTCTTCGCCGCCGGTTTCCTTGCGGATGCGGACTTGCCGGATGCTGCCTTCTTCGCCGCGGGCTTGCTTGCGGCGGGAGCGGCCGCTCCGCCAGTTGCGGGCGTCACTTCGGCGGCGGCGACGGTTCCCGCCCGGCGGGACGCCGTCTTGCTCTTCGCGGTCTTGCGGCCCGCCGCCGTCCCACGCCTCCTGCGCGTATCGCTCATGATCGAATGCCTCGACTTGATTTGGGCCTCGGGCGCACGGGGCGCCGACAATTGAGAGTGACGCGAATATCGGGGCGTTTCAAGGGCGCAGGCCCTTGCGCGGGGCGGCGTTGGCAATTTCGTAAGACCTTCCGGCTTTAACTGGGGCTGCGACGCGGGAGGGGCGAACGCGCCTTCCGGATAAATCCGCATACGTAGCGAGATAGAGATGGCGGCCGGATTCGAGATGGCGGGAAAGCCCCCGACGACGACGCACGAGGACGCGCCGGTCGTGATGCTCGTTCACGGCATGTGGAGTCGCCCACATGTCTGGGACAATTTCCGGCAGTTCTTCGAGGCGCGCGGCTATCGCGTGATCACGCCGACGCTGCGCTTCCACGATACGGAACCGGGCGATGCGCCGCATCCCTGTCTCGGCGAAACGAGTCTTTCCGACTATCTCGAAGGACTGATCTGCGAAATCGGACGGCTGCGGACGAAGCCGCTCGTCATCGGCCATTCGATGGGCGGCCTGCTCGCCCATATCCTTGCGGCGCGCGGCTTCGCCCGTGCCGTCGTCGGCCTTGCGCCCGCACAGAATGCGGGCGTCTTCAATCACGATCTGCGTTCGGTCTGGATCTTCCGCCGCGAATTCGTCCGCCGCGGCTTCTGGCGCGAACCGCAACTGCCTTCCTTCGAGGCGATGCGCTATGGCGTGATGAACCGGCTTCCCGAACGCGACAGGGAAGACCTTTATTCGACGCTTATCCATGAGTCGGGGCGCGTGACGCTGGAGATCGGCTTCTGGTTCCTCGACCGGCAGCGGACGACCTGGATCAATCCCGCCGATGTGGCCTGCCCCATGCTCTTCATGACGGGGACGGAGGACAAGCTGACGCCGCTCTGGCTGACGCACCGCCTCGCCGAACCCTATGGCGAGAAGCTGAAGGTGGAGGCGCTGCGCGGCCATTCGCACTGGCTGCCCGCCGAGCCCGGCTGGGAGCGGATCGCCGAGCGGGCCGCGGCCTTTTTCGAAACCGAGGCGCCGGAAATAGCGCGCCGGATGGCGGCTCAGGCCGCCCCGGGTCTGCGCGGGCTCGTCACCGCCTATCAAGCCGCCCGCTGAACGGGACGGGCGCCGTCACTCCGCCGCCGCGCGGGAAACGGGCGCTGGCTTGTGACCGCGCACGAGCTTGCCCGGAAGCGCGCCTGTCGGCTTTCCATCGCGATAGATGACCTCGCCGCTGACAATGGTGGCGACATAGCCTTGCGCCTCCTGCATGAGGCGGCGCGCGCCGGACGGCAGGTCATAGACCATGTGGGGCGGGAGGAGGCGCAGATTGTCGAAATCGATGACGTTCACATCCGCCTTCATGCCCGGCGCGATGAGGCCGCGATCCAGCAGGCCGACGGCTTCCGCCGTGTCGCGCGTCTGGCTCTTCACCACGAAGGGAAGATCGAGACGCTCGCCGCGGACGCGGTCGCGGCACCAATGGGTGAGCATGTAGGTCGGCACGCTGACATCGCAGATGACGCCGACATGCGCACCACCATCGGAAAGACCGAAGACCGTGTTCGGATTGCGCATCATGGCGAGCGCATTTTCGAGATCGAAGTCGTAGTAGTTGTGGAGGGGGAAGAAGAGGAAGTTCCGGCCTCCGTTCGCCGTCAGAATGTCGTAGACGATCTCGTCCGGGTTCACGCCGCCCTGCTTCGCGCGGGCGCCGATGCTTTCCTCCGGCGAGGGTTCGTAATTCGGCGGATCGCCGAGTTCGAACATCTTGTGATAGGCACCCGCCAGCGAATTGAGGAAGGGGTGGCCCGGTTCGAGGCTTTCGGAAAGAAGCTGCGCGCGGAAGGCGGGATCGCGCATGATGGCGACGCGTTCTTCCAGAGGCTTGTCGGCTATGGCCCGATAGGAGGGCCGCGTCAGGAAAGGGTGAACCGAGCCCTGAAGGCCGAGCATGAGGCCGACGGGGCGGCCCTGCACCTGCGCCTTGATGGGGAGGCCGCGGCCTGCCGCCTTGTCGAGGCGGGAGAGAAGGTCGCGCCACTGATCCGGCATCACATCGGCCTGCACCAGCGAGAAGCTCAAGGGACGGCCCGAAATCTCGACCAGCTTTTCAACGAGCGAGAATTCGTGATCGATCTCGCGGAAGTCCGATACCCATTGGAGGACGCCGGCCCCGGCTTCCTTCAGGCCCTCGGCAATCGCCATCATTTCCTTGTCCGCGGCGCCGATGGTCGGCGTGAGGTCGCCGTCGCTCGTGCGATGCGCGACGGTGCGCGAGGTGGAGAAGCCGATGGCGCCCGCCTTGATCGCGTCGCGCACGATGTCGCGCATCTCGGCGACTTCGTCATCCGTCGCCGCTTCGCGCTTCGCGCCGCGCTCGCCCATGACATAGACGCGCACCGCGCCATGCGGCACCTGCAGGGCGACATCGACGTCATGCGGGAGTTGCTCGACCGCATCCATATAGTCGGCAAAGCTCTCCCAGTTCCATGAGAGACCTTCATGGAGCGCGGCGCCGGGAATATCCTCCACGCCTTCCATGAGGCGGATGAGGCGGTCGTGATCGGCCTTGCGGACGGGCGCGAAGCCGACACCGCAATTGCCCATGACGACCGTGGTGGAACCATGAATCGAGGACGGCGTCATGCGGCTGTCCCATGTCACCTGGCCGTCGTAATGCGTGTGGATGTCGACCCAGCCGGGGGTGACGAGAAGGCCCGAGGCGTCGATCTCCTCGCGGCCCTTCTCGCGTATTTCGCCAACAGCGACGATCACGCCCTTGTCGATTGCGACATCGGCCTTTTTCGGCGCACCGCCGGAACCATCCACGACCGTTCCGCCGCGGATCACGAGATCCACTTCCGCCATCTCTCCCTCCTCAAGCCGTTCATTCTTGTTGAGGGCAGTCTAAAGCCCTTCACCGCTTCATGGAAACGATGAAGGGCGAGGGGCTTACTCGACCTTGTCGAGCTGAACCGCCCGCAGCATGGCCTCTGTCTGCATGGCCGACATCTTCGCGGTCTCAAGGTTTTCATCCGCGAGGCCGGATTGCGCCTTTTCGAGGGCGGCCTCAAGGGCGGATTTCGCGACGTCATCCTGCGTATCGGGGATCGCGCCATTGCCGAGCGCCTTGCAGGGATTGAGCTCCTTCGGCGCGAAGCCTTCTCCCTCCGGACCGACAAGGCAATTCACCGTGTGATGGAGATGGGTGCGCACGCCGTCTATATCGCCGGCGCCCGCGGCGAAGCCCGCATGTTTGGCGGCGGCCTCGATTTCCTTCGCGGGCTGGGGTTCGGCGGCGAGAGCGACGCCCTGCGCTAGCATGAGAGCGCCTGCGGCAAGCACTCCGATTTTCATAACCTGCTGGATAGATTTCATTTCTTTTCCTCTCCCGTTGCGTTGGAGCACGAGGCGGAGCCTACACCCCGTTAAAGGGGTTAACGCAACCCGCGACCCCAAAGTTGCGCTGGGGAAGCGAAGAGATTATGCTCCACGGCCTAGGGTGAAGACCCTAAATCCGGCCGGGGCTTTCAAAGGCGCGCTGAATACGCGACGGGGCCCGCACGGAGAGAAAGAATTCGGCGTCCAAAAACAAAAACAGGCGCGGATAGGAGCGAAAGGCCATTCCGAGAGGGATGGCCTTTCTGCTTTTCGGCCTTGCCGGACGGTTCAGGCGCGGCGCGCCGCGAGACGGACGAGCGTTCCGGAGAGGCTTGCAGCCAGTATGACGAGCGCCATGGGCAGCGCCGAGCCGTCATTGAAGGCGCCAACGAGACCGCCCATGACCGCAGCCAGGGCGAATTGCAGGATACCCGTGAGGGCGGAAGCGGAGCCCGCATTTCCGTCCGCGCGCGCCATGGCGGCGGCCGTCGCATTCGCGCCGACGAAACCGTATGACGAGACGACAAGGAAGATGCAGGCGGCGAGCGGCAAGAACGCTTGCGGCATGAAGAGGGTGAAGCCGAGAAGCGCGAGCGCGGCGGCGAGATGGAACGTCATCGCGGCCTTGAGAATGGCGCGGCCCGAAATGCGCCGCAGCAGCAGCGCATTCACCTGCGATGCCGCGATGAGGCCGGCCGCATTGACGCCGAAAAGAATGGCATAGGCTTCCGGCGCAAGGCCGTGCAGCCCGATGAAGACGAAGGGCGAGCCGGTGATATAGGCGAACATGGCGGAAGACAGAAGCGCATTGGCAAGCGCGAAGGCGAGGAAGGGACCATCCATGCAGAGCGCGAGATAGGCGCGCCCGACACCGGCGAGGCTGAGCCCGCGATGACGCTTTTCAGGCGGCAGCGTTTCGCCGAGGCCGAAGAAGACCGCCGGAATGCACAGCGCGCCGAAGGCGGCGAGCACCCAGAAGATCACCTGCCATTCGAAATTCGCGATGAGAAAACCGCCGATCACCGGTGCGAGGATGGGCGCGAGGCCCATGACAAGCATCAGCAGGGAATAGACCTGGGCCGAGGCGCGCTCGTCGAAGAGGTCGCGCACCATGGCGCGCGAGGCGACGATGCCCGCGCAGCCGCCAAGCGCCTGCAGGAGACGCGCGGCCGAGAGGCTGGCGATGTCCGACGCAAAGGAGGCCCAGACGGAAGCTGCCACGAAAACCGCGATGCCGAGAAGAAGCGGACGCAGACGGCCCAGACTGTCCATCACCGGGCCGAGAATACCCTGCCCCACGGCGAGGCCGACGAAGAAGACGGCGAGCGTCGTCTGCACCGCGCCGGGGGCGACCCCGAAATAATCCGCAATCGCCGGGAAGGCCGGCAGATACATGTCGATGGAAAGAGGCGCGAAGGCGATCAGCGCGCCGAGAATGACGATGAAACGGATGCGGGAGCCGAGGGATTGAGATGCATTCATTTTATATCTTTCTCGCGATCCCTCATCCGCGTCTCATATAGGCGAAAGGGCCGCTTCATGAAAGCGGCCCTTCCTGCCTTTTTCCGAACGCGGTCTTCCCGGAGCCCTTCAGCGCCCCGCGCGAAAAATCAGATCTTCTTCTCGCCCTGCCAATAGGCGTCGCGGATGTTGCGGCGAAGCACCTTTCCGCTCGGCATGCGCGGAAGCTCCTTCACGAAATCGACGGAGCGCGGACGCTGATAGCCGGGCAGATTTTCCGCCGCGAAGGCGAGCAGCTCCTTCGCCATCTCGTCGTCCGGACGATAACCCTCGTTGAGTTCCACGACGAGCTTCACCTCCTCGCCCCATTCATCGTTCGGCACGCCGACGGCGGCGGCATCCGCGACGGCGGGATGTTTCAGCACTTCCTGATCGATTTCCGCCGGATAGATGTTCACACCGCCGGAGATGATCACTTCCGCACTGCGGCCGGTGAGGAAGAGGAAACCGTCCTCGTCGATATAACCCATGTCGCCCATGGTGTAGAAATCGCCGCGATAGGCGCCTTCGGTTTTTTCCGGCGCCTTGAAATATTCGAAGCGGCCCTGCTCCGGCGCCTTGAAATAGACGGTGCCGACGGCATTGGCGGGGAGCGGCTTCCCGTCCTCGTCGTGGATTTCGACGACCACACCCGGCAGCGGCTTGCCGACGCTACCCTTTTTCTTCGGGAATTCGTGACTGTCGATGAATATGCCGCCGCCTTCCGTCGCCGCGTAGTATTCGAAGACGACGGGCCCGAACCAGCCGATCGCGCCTTCCTTCACATGAACGGGACAAGGCGCGGCGCCATGCAGAATCCAGCGCAGAGAGGAAGTGTCGTATTTCGCCTTCGTCTCTTCGGGCAGTTGCAGCATGCGATGCAGCATGGTGGGCACGACATGCGTATGCGTGATGCGATGGCCGGCGATGAGACGCAGCGTCTCTTCCGCATCCCACTTGTCCATGAGCACGCAGCCGACGCCGGCATTGAGCGGGAAGGAGAGGTTCAGCGCGAGGGGCGCTGCGTGATAGAGCGGGCCGGTGACGAGCGCGATGTCGCCCGCGCGGAAGGCAGCCGTTTCGGTGAGTTTCATGAGAAGCGGCGAGACGGGCGCCGCCTGCTTGCGGTAGACGCCTTTCGGGTGGCCGGTGGTGCCGGAGGTATACATCATCTGCGAGCCGAGGACGGGATCGGCGAGATCGCTTCCCTCCTCCGCCGCGAGCGCATCGTCATACGAAACGAAACCGTCGATCGCGCCGCCGACCGCGAGCTTCGCGACGAGGGCGGACGACATGGATGCCGCTTCGACCGCGCTCGCCCGGAAGCGCGCATCGGCCACGAAAGCCTTTGCCTCGCAATTGTCCACGATGTAACCGACTTCCGAGCCCTTCAGATGCCAGTTGATCGGCGTCATGCGGAATCCGCCGCGCTGACAGGCGGCAATCGTTTCCACGAATTCCGGCCGGTTGGAACACATGAGCGCCACGGCATCGCCCGCCTTCAACCCCTGACGGCGCAATGCGCGCACGAGACGGTTCGCATTCGCGTTGAGTTCGGCATAGGAGCGGTTGCCCGCCTCGGAGATCACGGCCGGGCGGTCCGGCGCCTGCGCCGCATGCCAGGCCAGCACCATTCCGGATGCCGCCGCTTCCTCGCGCGTCCAGTCTTTCGCAGATTCCGCAATGGACATCGCCCGTCCCTCCCTTGTTGTTGTTGTTCTTTGTTGTTTGTTCTTTTTTGTGGGGCGCCTTGCTGACGCCTTTTTTAGTTCGCAGTTTCCCCGCATGATATTGGACAGGCGGGGGCTCCCCGGCGTCAAGCAATTCGCGCGGACCTCGTCCGCGCTTCTTTTCGGGGGTGTTCCGGCAATGCGACGAGGGTTTGCGGCCAGTTTTCTCGCGGTCCTGACGATGTTCGGCGGGGGAGCCGCGGCCAGGGCGGATAATTTCGCCGGCGGCGACCGCGAATTCCTCACGCTGCAATCGGAAAACGACCTCTTCGCGAACCTCACCAACACGGACAGACACTACACGAACGGTTTGCAGGCGGCCTGGCTGTCGCGGCCGCAGACGGACCTGCCCGTCTGGCTGACGGATTTCTCGTCTCCGCCGGTCTATTCGCTGCTCTTTCCCACCGGCAATTTCGACAAGAAGAGCCATCGCATCGGCGTCGCGCTCGGCCATGCGATCTTCACGCCGGACGACACGCAGACAACCGCCTATCAGCCGAGCGAACGGCCCTATGCGGCATGGCTTCACATGACCTTCTCGCTGCAGAGCGTGCGCGCGAGCAGCGTAACGGGAGAGGCCTGGCAGGACCAATGGAAGCTCGATCTCGGTGTCGTCGGTCCCGCCGCGCAGGGAGAGTTCGTGCAGAACAACTGGCACAAGCTGATCGGCGCGGAAGAAGCGAATGGCTGGCGCTGGCAGATCCAGGACGAGATCGGCGTGAACCTGAGCTTCGAGCGCGCGTGGCGAAGCTCGACCTTCGATACGCCGAGGGTCGCCGGGCTGCAGACGGACTTCATTCCCTACACGATCGTCTCGCTCGGCAATGTGCAGACCTATGCGGGTCTCGGGGGAACACTTCGTCTGGGATTCTCATTGCCGGACGATTTCGGCCCGACGCGCGTCTATCCCGGCGTCGGCGGCGCGGAATGGTTCGAGCCGTCCGCGGAAGGCTGCAACTGCTACGTGTTCGCTGGGTTCGAGGGACGCGCGGTCGGCCGCGACATCACGCTCGACGGCAACACCTTCCGCGACAGCCCGAGCATCGACAAGCGCCACTTCGTCTATGACGCGAAGCTCGGCGCCGTCTTCATCGTCTGGGACACGCGCATCTCCTTCACGCATGTCTTCCGCAGCCGCGAATATGAAGGCCAGCCGAAACCCGACCAGTTCGGCTCCGTTGCGGTCAACTTCGCGTTCTAGCTCCTATTCGGGCTTCCTGTAGTCGCGCACTTCTTCCGGGTCGTGCTCGGCGGCACGGCGCTTGCCTTCCTTCTCGGCCTTTTCGAGATCGCGGCGGTCGTCCTCGACGGCGCTGCGCGCCGCCTCGGCCGCTTCGCCGACACGGCCTTCCTTCACGAATTCCTGCTGATCCCTGTTATAGGCACGCGCCGCCGAACGGCTGCCCTCTCCTTCATTTTCAGGGTCGTCATTGACCTTTGCCAGCACCTGTCTGGAATCCCTTTTCTGATTGCCCATTGCCGTCCTCCTTCGATGTCAGGCGAAGATGAATGCAATGAGAAAACGCATGGGCGGGAGTGGCGTTCCCCATGCATTCCATAATCCAATTGCGCTTGTCTTTGCCTCCACGCTTCGCATGATGGGCAGGCATGCCGACTCAAGGACCGCAGAAGAAGAAAAACCATGACGCTGCCGCTCATTTCCGCCGACAACACATTCGGTCTTCTCTTTGCCTTTCTGGGGCTTGCCGCTTTCGGCTTCTGGTCTGAGAGGACGAGGCTCGGGCAATGGATCTCGGGCGTGATCCTGACGATCCTCGCGGGCACGCTTCTCGCCAATCTCAGGATCGTTCCCTTCGCTTCCGACTTTCACGACATGGTCTGGGGCTATGCGGTGCCGCTGGCCATTCCGCTGCTGCTCTTCAAGGCGGACCTGAAGAAGATCCTGCCCGAAAGCGGGCGGATGCTGATTGCCTTCTTCATCGCGGCGCTCGGCACGGTGGCGGGCGTGCTTGCGGGTTTCTCGCTGATCGACATGGGGCCGCAGGGGCATCTCGTCGCGGGCGCGCTGGGCGCGAGCTGGATCGGCGGCTCGATGAACTTCGCGGCGGTCGCCCAGGCGACGGGGCTGAGCGAGAACGGCGCGCTGACCGCCGCCACCGCGGCGGCCGACAATGTGATGGCGACCTTCTTCATCGCGCTGCTGCTCCTTCTGCCGGGCTGGAAGCTCCTTACACGGTTCATCCCCTCCAGGATCATCGAGGCGGAGGAATATGAGCATGAGCACGAGGCGGAAACGGAAAAGCACCCGCTCGACATGGGCGCGCTGGCGCTGCTGCTGTTCCTGTCCGCGGCCTGCTGCTTCGCGGGCTTCGAAATCGCGGCGCTTCTCGGCATTCCGAAGTATGGCGTGCTCTTCGTCACCCTCGCCGCGCTTCTCGTCGCCAATCTTTTCCCGCGGCAGATGGAGCGGCTTCATGGCGGCTTCGATCTCGGCATGTTCTTCATGTATGTCTTTTTCGGCGTGATCGGCGCGGCGGCGGATGTCGTTCTGATGGTGGAGACGGCGTTGCCGATCTTCTTCTTCGTCTTCACGATGGCGGCGGTTCATCTCGCCTTTGTGCTCGCCGGCGCAAAACTCTTCCGCATCGACCTTGCGGAGGCGCTCGTCATTTCGAACGCGGTGGCGGTGGGACCCGCGACGGCAGCGGCCATGGCGGCGGGACGGCGCTGGCGCGCGCTGGTGACGCCCGGCGTCATGCTCGGCGTGCTCGGCTATGCGGTGGCGAATTTCATCGGCATCGCGCTGGCGCAGTGGCTGGGGTGACCGGGCCGATTGCGAGCTTACCCCAATCCCGATAGAACGGCGGCAAAGCCATACACGCCAAACGGAGAGACCCCATGTCAGAGCCCGTCATTCTCGTCGAAAAGTCCGGCGCCGTCGCAACCGTCACGCTCAACCGCCCGGGCGCGATGAACGCGCTTTCGCGGGAGCTGCGCACCGCCATTGCGGAGACTTTCGAGGCGCTGGAAGCGGACCCGAATATCCGCGTCGCCATCCTCACCGGCGCGGGCAAGGCCTTCTGCGCCGGGCTCGACCTGAAGGAACTGGGCTCCGACACGGGCGGCATCAACGCAACGATCGGCGACAAGGACCCTGTGACTTCCATCGGGCAGTTCTCCGGCCCCGTCATCGGCGCGATCAACGGCGTTGCGATCACGGGCGGCTTCGAGCTCGCGCTCGCCTGCGACGTTCTCATCTGCTCAGAGAATGCGCGCTTCGCCGATACGCATGCGCGCGTCGGCATCCTGCCGGGCTGGGGGCTCAGCCAGAAGCTTTCGCGCGCCATCGGCATCTACCGCGCGAAGGAGCTTTCGCTCACGGGCAATTTCCTCTCCGCGCAACAGGCGCAGGAATGGGGCCTCATCAACCGCGTGGTGACGGCGGAAGAGCTTCTCCCCGTTTGCCGCAAGCTTGCCGAGGACATGCTCTCCGTCGTGCCGGAATGCCTGCCCGCCTACAAGAAACTCATCGATGACGGTTTCGCGGAAGCCTTCGGAGAGGCGCTGAAGACGGAGCGGAAAGTTTCGAGCGCGGCGAACAAGGCGGTGACGCCGGACGCCGTGGCCGAGCGCCGCAAGGGCATCCAGGAACGCGGCAAGCAGCAGGCTTCCTAATCTTCCTTCTCCATACGGGCGTGTTCCCAGGAAATCAGGAGCACGCCCGCGAAGACGGTGCCGAAGCCCGCAAGATGGACGATGCGGAACTCCTCTCCCAACAGAAGATAGGAGAGGAGAAGCGCGGAAACGGGCATGATGCCCATGAAGGCGGCGGCGACCGCGCCTTCCGCCTTCGCCAGTCCCGAATACCAGAGCCATGTGCCGAGCGAGAGCGTGCCCGCGCCATACCAGATGGCGGCGGCCCATGCGCCCGCGCTCACCTGTGCGACGTCGAAATCCGGCCATTGCCAGATGGCGAAAGGCAGAAAGAGCGGTACGGAAAGCGCGCTGGCCAGGAAGGCGACGAGCACGGGATCGGCATGTTCGGACATGCGCTTGCCGAGCAGCGTGTAACAGGCCTCGCAGCAGACCGCGCCGAAGACAAGCGCCGCGCCGAACCAGACTTCCGAGCCGCCGCCGCCTCCGCTCCCCTGCCCCAGTTGCAGGAGAAGCACGCCCGCGACGGCGAGCGCGATAGCGGCGAGTTTCCGCCATGTCGGGCTGTCGCCGAAAAAGAGCATGGAGGCAGCGGCCGTGACCGCGGGCGCCGTGCTCATGACGATGGCGCCGACGACGCCCGAGACCATGCCCATGCCGTAGAGCATGAGCGCGGAAAAGCCGAACATGCCGAAAAGCGCGATGAGGCAGACGGTGATCCAGTCGCGCCGGGTGAACCCCCTGAGTGCGCCGCGCCCGCTCCAGGCGAAGGGAGCCAGAACCAGTGCGCCGAGACCGACGCGGAAGGCCGAGCCGACAAAGACCGGCATCGCCCCCGTCACGATCTTGCTTACCGGCGTCGCCGAGCCGAAAACCGCCATGCCGAGCGCAAGACGGAGGCGGGTCAGGCGCCCCTTCTCTTTCAAGCCGGACATGAACGCTCCTTGAAGTCTGCTCTTGCGGATCGAGCGGGACGGGCTTCACCGTAAAAACAGGCAGAATACAGGTAAGTTCCCGATCTTCGCTTCGAAGGGGGAAATCCGCTATTCTCTCTCCAAACGCCATCAGAGCATTCCGGGAGGGAACCCATGAGCCATGACATCGTGATCCGCGGCGGGACCGTGTTCGACGGAACGGGCGCGAAGCCTATCGAGGCCGATATCGCCATCGACGGCGCAACCATCGTCGCGGTCGGCAAGGTTTCGGGCTCGGGCGCGGAAGAGATCGACGCGCGCGGCCAGATCGTGACGCCGGGCTTCGTCGACGTTCACACGCATTACGACGGGCAGGTGACCTGGGACCCCTATCTCCAGCCCTCGACCTTTCACGGCGTGACCACCGCCATCATGGGCAATTGCGGCGTCGGCTTCGCGCCCTGCAAGCCCGAACAGCGCGAATGGCTGCTTGGGCTGATGGAAGGTGTCGAAGATATTCCGGGTACGGCGCTTGCCGAAGGCATCAAGTGGAACTGGGAGAGCTTCGCCGAATATATGGATGCGGTGGAGGCCTCGCCGCTTGCGCTCGACGTGGGCCTGCAGGTGCCGCATGCCGCCGTCCGCGCCTATGTGATGGGGGACCGCGCACCGGCGCTCGAACCCGCCACGGAAGCGGAGACGGCGGAGATGGGCCGCCTCGTCGTGGAGGCGCTGGAAGCCGGCGCGCTCGGCTTTTCCACTTCGCGCACGGTGAAACATAAAGACGTGAAGGGCGGCTCGACGCCGACGCTGAAGGCCGAAGCGATGGAGCTGCACGGCATCGCGCGCGCCATGGGCAAGGCTGGCAAGGGCGTGCTGCAGCTCATCGCCGACTTCAAGCAGACGGATGAGGAATTCGCGATGCTGCGCGGCATGGTCGAGCTTTCGGGCCGTCCGATGTCGATCACCATCGAACAGGACGACCGCTGGCCGACCGTCTGGAAGCGCGTGCTCGACAATATCGCCGCGGCCAACGCGGACGGGCTGCCGATCCGCGGCCAGGTGCCGCCGCGCGCGACGGGGCTGCTGCTCGGGCTTACCGCCTCGCTCAATCCCTTCATCATGCACCAGACCTTCCGCCAGATCTGGGGGGCGCCGCTCGAGCAACAGTTGAAGGCGCTGCGGGACCCCGAATTCCGCGCGAAGCTGCTGGCCGAGGAACCCGACTATCCGGCGGGCGAGATCATCGAGATGATCTGCACCGCCTATCACAAGATGTTTTCGCTGGGCGAACGGCCGAACTACGAGCCCGCGCCGGAGGAAAGCGCGAAGGCGGTGGCCGAACGCACCGGACGCCACCCGCGCGAAGTCGTGCTCGACTGGATGCTGGAGCGCGACGGCAAGGCGCTCATCTATTTCCCGCTGATGAACTACACTTGCGGCAGTCTCGCCGACGTGGAAACCATGCTCACCCATCCGAACACGGCCTTCGGCCTTTCGGATGGGGGCGCGCATTGCGGCATTATCTGCGATGCGAGCTTCCCCACCACGCTGCTCACCCATTGGGGCCGCGACCGGACGAGAGGCAAGAAGCTGCCGCTCGAATGGCTCGTCCACGGACTCACGGGCCGCAACGCGGCACTGGTCGGCCTCGGCGACCGGGGCATCCTCGCGCCCGGCATGAAGGCGGATGTCAATGTGATCGATTTCGACCATCTGACGCTCTATTCCCCCCATATCGTCAACGACCTGCCCGCGGGTGGAAAGCGGCTGATCCAGAAGACGGACGGCTATACGGCGAGCATCGTTTCGGGCGCGGTTTCCTTCCGGAACGGAGAGCCGACCGGCGCGTTGAAGGGGAAACTCGTTCGCGGGGCGCAAGAGCGGCCGGAGGGCGCGCGCATCCCCGCTGCGGCGGACTGATTGAAGTCAGTTCACACAAGAAATTCCTGCCTTCCGGGCGGGCTTTGCCTCCGCCCGGAAAGCTGCCCTAATTTGGTCACGGTGGCGGACCAAAAGAGCGCGTTTCGCCGGTCCGCCCGCGCGAAGACGACGGGGCTGGGCCGTCCATATTCGAACCGTTTTCCCAGTTTGCTGCGCCTGACGGACGATAGATGGACAAGCCCGAACCCGCTCCCGAGAAGAAGCCCGTAAACCCCCGCTCCTGGCGGCACTCCGTCTTCGTGCGGCAGGCCGCCTTCCTGTTCCTCGTCCTGCCGCTCGTCATCGCGGCGAACCTTGCCATCTGGGCAGCGTTCAACCAGCCGCATCACGCGGAAGCCTGGACTGGCGAGATCGTGGGCCTCAGCTACAGCCCCTATCGCCAGGGGCAGGACCCGACGCAGAACAAGCATCCGAGCCTGTCGGAAATCGAAGCCGACATGAAGCTTCTCTCCGGCACGGTGCAGGCCATCCGCAGCTACAGCGTGGTGCGCGGGCAGCAGCACATTCCCGAACTCGCCTCGCAATACGGGCTCTCCGTCGCCGCCGGCGCATGGATCGGGCCGGACCTCGAGCGCAACGAACGCGAATTGCAGCAGCTCATCGAGCTTGCGCCGCGGCGCAACGTCGTCCGCGTTCTCGTCGGCAACGAGGTCCTGCTGCGCAACGATATGCCGGTGGAAGAGCTCATCGCCTATATCAAGCGCGCGAAGCAGAAGATCTGGAAGCCGGTTTCGACCGCCGAACCGCCGCATATCTGGCTCAACCATCCCGAACTCGTGAAGGCGGTGGACTATATCGGCGTGCAGATCCTTCCCTATTGGGAAGGCATTCCGATCGACTATGCGGTCGATGCCGTGTTCGAGCGGCTCGACGAACTCCGCGCCGCCTATCCCGGCAAGCCCATCGTGGTGACGGAAGTGGGCTGGCCGAGCCGCGGCAAGATCATCCCGCGCCGTCCCTATCCCGGTCTGTCGGAGGCCGAGCTCAGCGCGGAGGCCGTGCCCTCGCTCGTCAATCAGGCGACCTTCATGCGCGAGTTCCTCAACCGCGCCAAGGCCGAGGACATCACCTATTACGTGATGGAAGCCTTCGACCAGCCGTGGAAAGCGGCGGAAGAAGGCGCGGCGGGCGCCTTCTGGGGCATCTACAATGCCGACCGGCAGCCGAAATTCCCAATGGCGGGCAGCATTTCCGAAGCGCCGGAATGGCGCTTCTGGGCGTCGCTCGCGGCGGGGCTCGCGCTCGTTCCCGCCATGCTCTTCATGTTGCGGCAGCGCCATGTGCGGCCTGCAGGCGTCGTCATCTTCGCTGTGCTGACGCAGCTCGCGGGCTCGGCCATCGCCTGGGCGGGGCTTTCGGTCACCGGCCTCTACTTCACCTGGGTGGGCGCGACGATCTGGAGCTTCCTCTTCTTCGCACAAGGCCTGCTTCTCATCGTGCTTCTCGCCGAAGCGATCGAATTCGTCGAGGTCATCTGGACGCGGCATGGCGAACGGCACTTCAAACCCTTCGACGAAAAGGCCGTGAGCCCGACGGTGAAGGTCTCGATCCATGTGCCGATCCACAACGAACCGCCCGAGATGGTGCGCGACACGCTGGCGGCGCTCTCGAAACTCGACTACGAGAATTACGAAGTGCTGGTGCTCGACAACAACACGGTGGACCCTGCCGTCTGGGAGCCGGTGCGCGACTATTGCGCGAAGCTCGGGCCGCGCTTCCGTTTCTTCCATCTCGAGAACTGGCCGGGCTTCAAGGCAGGCGCGCTCAATTTCGGTCTGGAAAAGACGGCGGAAGATGCCGAAATCATCGCCGTCATCGACAGCGACTATCAGGTCGAGCCGAACTGGCTGAAGACGCTCGTTCCCTATTTCGACAAGCCGGATGTGGGCTTCGTGCAGGCACCGCAGGATTATCGCGACCGGCACGAAAGCATGTTCAAGAACATGACCTATTGGGAATATGCCGGCTTCTTCCATATCGGCATGGTCCAGCGCAACAATTTCAACGCGATCATCCAGCACGGCACCATGACGCAGGTGCGCAAGAGCGCGCTGAAACGCGTGGGCGGCTGGGCGGAATGGTGCATCTGCGAGGATGCGGAACTCGGCATCAAGCTCTATCGCGCGGGCTATGACAGCGTTTACGTGAACCATTCCTTCGGGCGCGGGCTCACGCCCGACACGCTGGCGGGCTATATCAGCCAGCGGTTCCGCTGGGCCTATGGCGCGGTGCAGATCGTGAAGCATCACTGGGACGCGCTCGCGCCCTGGGCGCGCAGGAAGAGCGGGCTTTCGGGCGCGCAACGCTATTACTTCCTTGCCGGATGGCTGCCCTGGTTCGCGGACGGGCTCGCGCTTCTCTTCACGACGGCGAGCATCGTGCTCTCAGCCTGGGCGCTCTACCAGCCGAACATGATTTCGCTGCCGGTCGCCGCCTTCCTCATTCCGACCATCGGCAGCTTCGTCTTCAAGTTCGTGCGCTCGCTCTGGCTCTATGCCGTGCGCGTGAAGGATTGCAGCTTCCTCGAAAGCCTCGGCGCGGGCGTGGCCGCGCTCGGCCTCACGCATACGGTCGCGAAGGCGATGCTCAACGGCATGATCACGACGAGCAAGCCCTTCATCCGTACGCCGAAATGCGAGGACAAGCCGCCGCTCGCGGCCGCCTTCATCCAGGTGCGGGAAGAGGCGTTGATGCTCACAGCTCTCTGGGGCCTGGCCATTGCGCTCTTCGTCAGCCCCAACTTCGCGGACAGCCATTCGAGACTCTGGATCGCGGTGCTGCTGGTGCAGTCTGTGCCGTATGCGTCGGCCGTCCTGCTCTCGCTCATCAATGTGATGCCGTCGATCTTCCGCCCGAAGGAGAAGAGGGAAACGGCGGGCATCCTCTCGCCCGCCGAATAGCTTTCGGCGCAATACGATCAAAGAAGAAAGCGGCGGCCGCAATGCGACCGCCGCTCTTCATTTCTGCTCCTTGGCTTCTCAGCCTTTAATGAACGCGAGCAGGTCGCGATTGATCACATCGGCATTCACGGTCGCCATGCCATGCGAGAAGCCGGGATAGATTTTGAGCTCGCCCTTCTTCAGCAGCTTCACGGCGAGTTTGGCGCTTGCATCGATCGGCACGATCTGGTCGTCGTCGCCATGCATCACAAGCGTCGGCACATCTATCGCCTTCAAATCCTCCGTGAAGTCCGTCTCGGAGAAAGCCTTGATGCCGTCATAATGGGCCTTCGCGCCGCCCATCATGCCCTGGCGCCACCAATTATCGACCACGGCAGGCCTGGCTTCGACGCCTTCGCGGTTGAAGCCGTAGAAGGGGCCCGATGCGACGTCGCGATAGAAGCTTGAGCGATCCGCAGCGAGTGCGGCCCGGAAACCGTCGAACACTTCGATTGGCAAGCCGCCCGGATAGTCAGCGGTCTTGAGCATGATCGGCGGGACCGCGCCAATCAGTACTGCCTTGGCAACACGGCCCGGTTTCGCGCGGGCCACATAGCGCGCAACCTCGCCGCCGCCGGTGGAATGGCCAATGTGAACGGCATTCCTGAGATCGAGCGCTTCAACCACTGCCTCGACATCGGCGGCATAGTGATCCATGTCGTGGCCATCGGAGACCTGAGCCGAGCGGCCATGGCCGCGGCGATCATGAGCGACTACCCGGTAGCCCTGATTGACGAAGAAAGTGAGCTGGGCGTCCCAATCATCTGCGGAAAGCGGCCAGCCATGATGGAAGACGATCGGCTGCGCATCCTTCGGCCCCCAATCCTTGTAGAAGATTTCGACACCGTCTCTGGTCGTCACGTAAGTCATGATTTTCTCTCCTGCTTTCAGGGGCTCCGCAGCCTTGGCCGCGCCAATGATGGGGGGTAGGGACAGACCTGACGTAGCGGCCTGTGAAGACGCATGATCCTGCGTCCGGTTGGAGACGTGCCGCGCGGCACGGTCGATCACATCGGCGACTGCCGCCGCTTGTGTGATGAAAGCCACATGGCTGCCGGGAATGTCGACGATTTCTGCATCAATCCTCTGCGCCATGCCGAGCAGCATGCCCTCACCGAAGGCGCGATCCTCGCTGGCGATGACCGCCCAGCTGGGTTTGGATCGCCACGCGGCGTTCTCAAGCTTCGACTCGAAGGCCGACATGCGGATAGGCAGCTGCGAGTCGCGAAGGAACGCGGCATCGGCATCGTTCAAGTCGGCGGCGAAGCCGGATTGAAACCGGTCGGGCCGCACAATGCCGAAGCCGTCCTCGGAGACATCGATCACGAAGTCGGACGCCGCCGGATACCCCTCATATTGTCCGGCCGTCGTCTCGCCGGCATCGGGGGCGAGGGCGGACACATAGACGAGGCCGGAGACATTCGGATGCACGCCTGCCTCGGTGATGACCGTCCCACCCCAGCTATGGCCGACCAGGATCGCGGGGCCGCTCTGGCTTTCGAGCACGCGCGTCGTCGCGGCGACGTCGTCTTCCAGCGAGGTCAGCGGGTTCTGAACGATACTCACGCCATAGCCGCGCGCCGTCAGAATGTCGTAGACCCCCCGCCAGCCAGAGCCATCGACAAAGGCTCCATGCACGAGCACGACGTTGCGCACGGCCTGGTCTTCGGAAATGGTCTCAGTGGGTTCCGCTTGCGAGCACCCCGCCAGCAGCCCGACGGCTGCAGCAGCAAAAATCACACTACGAGCCTTGTCGATCATGGCAATCTCCATTAAGTCGTTAAGGATTAAATCGTATGCGATGTATATGCTGGAGGAGATTTCAGCGTCAAGCGTAAACGATTAAATCGTATGCGATATTTTTATGATGCAAGAGTGAGCTAACCGGCGTAGGAGGCCCTAACCGTATGAAAAACAAGGACAATAATCAGAATCAGAAACTGGCGGGATCCCTCAGCGACTTCCTCTGCTTCGCGATCTACTCAACGAATCTGGCATTTGGGCGCGTCTACAAGCCGCTCTTCGAGGAACTCGGCCTTACCTATCTCCAATACGCAACGCTCATAGCGCTGCACGAAGAGAGCGGCCAGACGGTCAGCGAACTCGGTGAGAAGCTCTTTCTGGAATCCAACACACTGACGCCATTGCTGAAGCGACTCGAAGCAATGGGGTATGTCACGCGCAAACGCGACACTCAGGACGAGCGGCAGGTGCGCATCGGCCTGACCTCCGAAGGCGAAAAGGTCTTCGAGAAGGCGTTCTGCGGCCGCGAAGCGGTGATCGAAGCCACGGGACTTGAGCCCGAGGCTTTCCAGCGGCTGCAGCGCGATCTGATCACACTGCGGGACAATCTGCTGGCGTCGGCAAAAAAGTAACGCCAACCTCATCCCCCCGCGTCCGGCAAGCGGGCTCCCGCTCCGTGCTGCCGGTGCAGTCGGTGCCTTACGCCTCGGCGATGCTGCTCCCGCTCATCAATGTGATGCCGTCGATCTTCCGCCCGAAGGAGAAGACGGGAACGGCGGGCGCCCTCCCGCCCGCCGAACAAGACCCTCGCGTCAGAACCAGGCTCTTATGCCGAAGCGGAGCGTGGTGCTGTCCACATCTTCTCCGTTCGCGCGGGTAATGGACGCCGTTTCGCCGAGGTCGCGTTCCCAGACGAGATCGACGTAAGGAGCGAACTTCCGCGTGATCTCGTAGCGAAGCTGGAAGCCTGCCTCGACGCTGCTGAAGCCCGCGCCCACATCCCTTTCGGGAACGTCCTGCGCGAAGAGTTCCAGTTCGGCATGAGGTTCCGCGATGAGCCGTTGCGTGACCGGAAGCTCGAAGCTCTGCTCCAGCCGCGCCGACAGGTCGCCTTCCGTCGAGAGAAAGGCGGTCGCCTCCGTCTCGAAGAAATAAGGCGCAAGACCGGCGATCCCGGCGGCGAGATAGGTTTCGCCGTCGGGCTCGAAATCCTGCCGGACACCGATCAATGCGTCCCAAAAGGGATGGAAGTTCCGGCCATAGAAGAGCTGCGCTTCCGCCTTCTCGACCTCGTCTTCCGCAATTTCACCCTTCGAACGGAACCATAGGCGGTCGGTGTCTCCTCCGATCCAGCCATTCGCATTCCAGTTCCAGAGACCGTCCTGCGCATCCGCATAGTCGAGCTCGACCTCGGCCATGTGGAACAACATGCTTTCATGTGCGGTGGACATATCGATTTCGTTCTCTGCCGCTGCGGAGATCGCCGAACCGAACAGCAGTGCGAAAGCGGCGATGGATATCTTCTTCATCAATGCTCTCCGTGCATGCCGTGCGCCGAATGCGCGTTCGGGGCGGTCTTCCCGTGAAGGACAAGAGGCACCGAGGCGCCATCCGGCGTCACCTCGCTTTCCGCCGCCGAAGGCGGCTCCACGATGAAGGCCGTCATCATGCCGGAAGCCATGTGATAGAGAAGGTGGCAATGCAGCGGCCAGGCGCCGATCTCGCGTGCGGTGAGAACGACGGAGACGGACTGTCCGGGCGGCACGATCACCGTGTCCTTCAATGGACGTTTCATGCCCGCGCCGTTTTCCAGTTCGAAGAACATGCCATGGAGATGCATCGGATGCGCCATCATGGTTTCGTTGGTGAAGGTGAGGCGCACGCGCTCGCCATAGCGCACCCGGATGGGCGCCGCCGCGCCGAACTTCTCATCGTTCAGCGTCCAGACATAGCGTTCCATGTTGCCGGTGAGACGCATCGCGATTTCGCGCTCGGGCGGGCGGTTGTCATCGCGCATGCCGGTCGAGATCAGGTCCGTATAGGCGAGCACCTTTGCATCGGCGGGAAAGCCCGATGCCCAGCCGGCGGGACGGGTTCCCCCTGCCGTGCCGCCTCCGGCATCTCCCGCCGCCTTGTGTCCCATTGAGCCATGGTCCATGACACCGTGGTCCATCTTGCCGTGGTTCATATTGCCGTGATCCATGCCGCTCATGCCGTCCCCTCCATGCGCCATTCCCATGTCGCTCATGGCGAGGAGCGCGCGCGGACGGTTCGGCGGAACCGGCGCTTCCATTCCCTGCTCCGGGGCGAGTGTCGCGCGCGCAAAGCCGCTCCGGTCGATCGGCTCCGCGAGAAGCGAATAGGCGCGGTCATCCTCGGGCTCGACGATGACGTCATAGCGTTCGGCGACGCCCATGCGCAGTTCGTCCACCCTGACCGGTTCGACATCGTTTCCATCCGCCGCGACCACCGTCATCTTCATGCCGGGAATGCGGACATCGAAGATCGTCATGGCCGAACCGTTGATGAGGCGCAGGCGGACGCGCTCGCCCTTGCGCGCGATGAAGGTTTCGTTCGCCCGAGGCGACTTGCCGTTCACGAGAAAGGAATAGCCGCTGACATCCGCGAGATCGGTCGGGTCCATTCGCATGGCGCCCCAGTCGAGGCGGTCGCGCATCGCTGCGCCCAATCCCTTCTCGCCCGCGTCGTCGAAGAAATCCAGCAACGTGCGCTTCGAATAATTGTAGTAGCCGGGGTCGGCCTTGAGATTTCGCAGGACCTGATCGGAATCTTCGGGCGTCGCATCGCCGAGCAGGACGACATAGTCGCGATCCGCCTCGACGGGGGAAGGCCTGGCCGGATCGATGACGATCGCACCAAGCACGCTCTGATCCTGCGTCCCGGAATGGCTGTGGTACCAGTAGGTGCCGCTCTGCCGGATCTTGAAGGTATAGGTGTAGGACGCGCCGGGCGCGATGCCCATGAAGCCGTTGAAACCCGGCACGCCGTCCATGACACCCGGCAAGAGGATGCCGTGCCAGTGAACGGAGGTTTCCTCGTCCGTTTCATTGGTGACGGTGATGGTGGCGTCCTCGCCTTCCTTCAGGCGGAGCGTCGGGCCCGGCACACCGCCATTGATCGTCATCTTTTCGACGGTGCCTCCGCCGATCTCCACCTTTGCGGTCGAAACGGTGAGGTGATAGGTGCCCGCAAGCGCGGGCGTCGCCGCGGCGAGCGCCACGGCGCAAACGGCAGCCGAGGCGGCGCGGCGAACCGCGCCTTCGATGGATGCAAAATTCGGAAGCATGATCCCGTTTCCATTCGTTGAGAACAATGGCGCGGCAAGGCGCCGGACTCGACGAAGGAAGCGCTAGATCAGGAGGCGGTTCGTGCGGCGATAGGCTTCGGCATAGGCGCGCCTTTCCAGAACCGGGCGCTCCGGCGGTTTCGCGGATGGCAATGGCTGCAAGGCGAAATCCGCGTCCGGCGTTTGCCACCGGTCCTCCAGCAACGCCTTCACCTCGGACAGATCGCGCGACGTGAGTTGCGCGGAAAGCGATACGTCATCCGCGCGGCCGCAGAGACAAGTCAGGTCGCCGCCGCTGCAAGGATGCGAATGGGAGCCGCTTCCTTCCGATGCCGCGGAATGCCCTTTTCCTTCCGCGGCATGTCCTTCGTGCTGATGCTTCGCCTCGGCATGAAGGCCGTGCATCTGCAAGGCAGATGCCGGAACGCACTGAAGGGCCGCCGCGAGCAGGATGCTCGCAGCGTAAAGAACCGGGACCTGAAGCCTGAACCACCTCATGGGCTGAATATGCACCTTCCAGTAGAGGGAAGGTCAAGTCCGGCGCCAATCCGTGAGGCGGGCGAAGGGCGGGTCAGCCCGGCCCGCCGCCGTCGATATTGATCTTCTGGCCGTTCGCGTAGGGGTTCGCGTCGGAGACGAGATAGACGACGGCGGCCGCCACCTCCTCCGGCTCGCAGACATGGCCGAAGGGCTGCGTCGCGTCGAGCTCGTGAATATCCATGCCCTTCTTGCCCGCGCGGGCGGCGGCAAGGCGCGAGCCCATATCCGTCGCTGTGAGGCCGGGCGCGACGATATTCGTGCGGATGCCGTGCTTTCTCTCTTCCTTGGCGAGCGTGAGCGCCAGCGCTTCGGCGGCGGCCTTGCCCATATTATAGGGGCCGCCATTCGCGGACATGGATAACGTCGCGACGGAGGAGATGATGATGATGTCGCCGCGCTTTTCCTTCCGCATGTGCGGGAGCACGAGCTTCGACATGAAGTGCGGCGCCATGGCGTGAACGCGGAGCACGCGCTCAAGCTCCTGCGGATCGGTATCCGCCACCGTCTGCCCGCGCGAGGCGATGCCCGCATTGTTGACGAGAATGCCGATGGAACCGAAATCCTTCAGCACGTCGGCGACCATCACCTGGTCTTCCTCGAAACTTTCGACCGAGGCCGAATAGGCTCGCGCCTTGCGGCCGAGCTTCTCGATTGCCGCGACCGTTTCATCCGCCGCTTCCTTGTCGCGGCGGTAGTTGATCGCGACATCGGCGCCCGCCTCCGCGAGCGCGAGTGCGATTGCGCGGCCGATGCCGCGGCTGCCGCCCGTGACGAGCGCCACGCGGCCGTCCAGAGATATCTTCATGCCGTTTCTCCCCGAGTACCGTTTCTTGTTCCGATTGGCGCAAGCATAAAGAAGCCGCCCGGGATTTCCATGCCCGGACGGCTTCGCTTCGTTTCGGCCGCGATGACGCTACGGCAGAGGACGCCGAAAGCTCAGGCGGCGTCCTTCGCGTATTTCTTCATGTCCTCGCGGAGCACGGTTTTCAGAATCTTGCCGTTTGGATTTCGCGGCAGCGGCTCATGCCGGAGCTCGATCTTGACCGGCACCTTGAAGGCGGCGAGGAGCTTGCCGACATGGGCCTTCAGTTCCTCTTCCGTGACCTGCTTGCCCGGCGCGACCTGCACGATGGCGCCGACTTCCTCGCCGAGCACCTTGTGCGGGATGGCGACGACGGCGGCATCCATCACGGCGGGATGGGCATAAAGCGCATCTTCCACCTCGACGCAGTAGATGTTCTCGCCGCCGCGGATCAGCATGTCCTTGGCGCGGTCGAGAATATAGACGAAGCCTTCCTCGTCCATGCGCACGAGATCGCCCGAATGGAACCAGCCGCCTTCGGTGATCGCGGCGGCCGTTGCTTCCGGCTTGTTCCAGTAGCCCTTCACCACGTTCGGCCCGCGGATCCAGAGTTCGCCGACCTGACCGCGCGGCAGCTCGTTGCCCTTCTCGTCCACGACCTTGATGTCGCAGGTGGGCACGGCAACGCCGGCGCTGTCCGGCTTCCAGACATAGTCCTCGGCGAGGTTCTGCGTGGTGATGGCCGAGGTTTCGGTCAACCCATAGCCGTTCGAGGGATGCACTTTCGGGAATTGCTGCTTGATGCGGGCGACGAGATCGGGCGCGGAAGGCGCGCCGCCATAGCCGATCGACTCGACGCTCGATGTATCGCGCGTCGCGAAGTCGGGCGACTCGAGCACCTGCCAGACCATCGCGGGCACACCGCCGAACGAGGTGACGCGCTCGCGCTCGATGAGTTCGAGCGCATGTTCCGGGTTCCACTTGTGCATGATCACGAGGCGGCCGCCGCTCGCATAGGTGCCGACAAGGATCGAGTGGCAGCCCGTTGCGTGGAAAAGCGGCACGGAGAGAAGCGTCACGCGCTGCGGCGCGTTCGGATCCGGCGCGGGCGGCATTTCGCCCCGGCGCAGGAAGGTGCGCGCGCCGCCGAGCAGCGCGTTCATCAGATTGGTGCAGATGTTGCGCTGCGTGCCGAGGGCGCCTTTCGGCTTGCCGGTCGTGCCGGAGGTATAGAAGATCGTCGCGTCGTCTTCGGGAACGAGGCCGGGATCGGGCAAGGCGTCGGCGGGAAGCTTCGCATAATCCTCCGGCTTTCCGACGATCGTTTCGAAGGCTTCGGCAACGCCGAGTTCGTCGGCCGGGGTGCGCACGGCGATGAGACCGTCGAGGCCGAGCGCCTTCAGATGCGGGCGGATGCGGTCGAGGCGTTCATGATCGAGGATCACGACCTTCGAGCCCGAATCCGAAATGCCGTATTCGAGTTCCGGTCCCGTGCCCCATGCATTGAGCGGCACGACAACGCCGCCGATGGCGGCGATCGCCCAGAAGGTGATCGACCATTCCGGGAAGTTGCGCATGATGAGGGCGACGCGATCGCCCTTCTTCACGCCGTATTTTTCCTTGAGGGCGCGGCCAAGTGCCGTCACGGCGCGATAATGGTTCTCGAAGGAAAGCCGTTCGCCCTCATAGACGATGAAGTCCTTGTCGCCGAAGGCGCGGCCCATCTCCAGCACCGCCCGGAGCGAGGGAGGCGCGTTCTTGTAGGTGCGGATGGGAACGCCGCGAATTTCGACCGTTTCCATCTCGAAGGGGGTGCCCGGCGCGGTCAGGAAGGCATGAGCCTCCTCGATCGTCATGGCAGGCCATTTGCTGGCGTTCTCAGCCATTTCATTCTCCCTGGGGTGTCGTTATTGGCGGTCTTGATGCCGTTGCCCGACACATATCCCGTTTGGCGGGGAATTTGAAGCGGAACGCTGCGGCAGCGGCGCCAGCGCCGCTGCCGCCCGGGCCTTAAAGGCCGAACTTCCCGAGAAGCGCCGTTTCTTCCTCGATGCAGGCGGCAAAGCTCGGCCGGGCGAGAATGCCCGCGAGGTACCGGGTGAGGTTCGGCCAGGTCTTCTCGTCGGGGCGGAAGCCCGCATGGGCGAGATTGACGAAATGGGTCGCAAGCGAGATATCGGCGATCGAGAAGCTGTCTGCGACGAGATAGGTCTTCGAACCGATCTCCTTCTCGAAATAATCGAAATTGCGGGGGAGCTTCTCCGCCATGGTCTTTTCCGCCGTCTCGCGGTCCGCTTCCCGGCCCATCATCCGGTTCACGACCATGGGGCGGAAGGTGCCCATGCCGACATTCCCCGCAAGATCGGAATCCGCATATTCCTCGTACCAGAGGGCCTTGCCGAAGGCGAAGGCATCCGCCGGATAAAGGGCGGGCGCGGGAAACTTCTTTTCGAGATAGCCGCAAATGGCCGAGGAATCCGGCAGCGTGGCCTCCGCGCCCTCGTTTTCGTCGCGCAGGACGGGAATGCGTTTCAGCGGCGAGATTTCGAGAAACCAGTCGGGCGGCGGAAAGATGTTCACCTGCTCGAGCTTGTAGGCCTCGCCCTTCTCGGCGAGGAAGACGCGCACCTTGCGCACGAAGGGGGAGAGACTTGCCCCATAAACCGTCAGCGTCATTTCCGTTTCCTTCCCGGCGGGCCGGAGCCCGCGATACCGCTCCCCGTGCGGGGAGATTTTGCGATGGCGCAGGAAAGCACCGGCATCGGGGCCGGGGCAAGAAGGAAACCGTGGGGGAGAGATGGTACAGCCACCCCGGTTCGAACGGGGGACCTCTAGATCCACAATCTAGCGCTCTAACCAGCTGAGCTATGGCTGCACGGAATATGCGGCGCGAGGCCGGATCAAGTCTCCCGGGCCCGCCGCACTGGCCGGGAACTTAGTTCGGCGAAGCCCGAATGACAAGCCCGCGAAGAGGCCTCCCGCAAAATTCCGGGAGGCCGCCAAAGCCGCGTTACATCAAGACGTTAGCCACGAAAATCGAAACCACGCCGAAGGGCGCGATATAGCGCAGCGCAAAGCGCCAGAGGCGGAACCACGGCTTGTCACCCGCATGGAGCGCCTCGGCCACCTGCGGCCCCGTCAGCACCCAGCCAGCGAAGAGCGCGATCATGAGGCCGACGATCGGCATGATGAGGTTCGCAGTGGTGAAATCCAGCACGTCGAACAGCGTCATCTTCTCCATCACGCCGAAGCGGGCCATGGGGTGGAATTCCGCCCAGAGATTGAAGGAGAAGACCGTGCCGAGGCCTGCCACCCAGGCGAGCACGCCGATGAAGATGGCGAGCCATTTCCGCGCGATATTCGTCCCCTCCTCGACCCAGGCGACAATCGGCTCCAGCAGCGATATGGCGGAGGTGACCGCCGCGACCGACAGCAGCACGAAGAAGGCGCCCCCGATAAGGACACCGCCGCCGATGGTGCCGAAGGCGATAGGCAGCGTAATGAAGGTGAGGCCGGGGCCGGAAGACGGTTCGAGCCCATAGGAGAAGACGAGCGGAAAAATCGCGATGCCTGCGAGCAGCGCGACCACCGTATCCAGCACCGCGATGAAGACGGCGGACTGGCCGATGGAGACATCTTCGTCGAGATAGGCGCCATAGGTCATCATGGCGCCAAGGGCGATCGACACGGAGAAAAAGCCCTGACCTATGGCTGCGAGAACCGTATCGGGTGTGACCTCCGAAAAATCGAAGGCGAACATGAAGAGCATCGCCTCGCCGAAGCCCGGCATGGTGGTAGCGTAAACCGCCATGGCAGCCAGCAGGATGAAAAGCAGCGGCATGAGCATCACGACAGCACGCTCGATGCCTCCAGTGACGCCAGCCGCAACGATCAGGATCGTCAGGGCGAGAAAAATCGTCTGCCAGATCACCAGCGAGCCTGCATCGCTCACGAAACTCGCGAAGTGTTCCGCCGCGGCCGCCTCCGTGTCTCCCGCGAAGGCTCCGGTCAGCGCGAGCTCGATATATTTGAGGGCCCAGCCGCCGATCACGCTGTAATAGGAGAGCACGATGAAGGCGCCAATAATGCCGCCCCAGCCGATCAGCAGCCAGATGCGTGCGGCCTTGTTCTCCCGCACCAGTGTCTTCATGGCATTGATGGGGCTCTGCTTGCCCATGCGTCCAAGCATGATTTCCGAAATGAGGATCGGCAGAGCAATCGCGAGCGTGGTTGCCGCATAGATCAGGATGAAGGCGCCGCCGCCGTTTTCGCCCGCCAGATAAGGGAAGCGCCAGACATTGCCGAGGCCTACCGCGCTGCCCACCGCAGCCATCAGGAAAGCGAACCGCGACGACCAGTGACGCGGCGTAAACGGAGTGGTCATTCTAAACATTCCCCCTGTGGCGGCCGGGCCGGAGCCCCCGCCCCCGATTGCCCTTCGTCCGGATTGTGCCGAGACAATACGGAAATCGCCGCATTCTGTCAGGCCCCCTGCCCGGAAATGCCCTCTTGCGGACTTTTCCGGCGGCGGAATCGCCTATAGTGCGGCGTCAATTCGAGGCGAGAGGAGAACATGAGCAGCCAGACGATCAGCACGGCCTATATCGAGGCGAACGGCCTCGCCTTCGAGGTCGATATGTGCGGCGAGGGTGAGAAGCTCGCGCTGCTGCTGCACGGCTTCCCCGAGAGCAAGTATTCCTGGCGCGCCCAGCTGCCGCTCTTCGCGGAACTCGGCTACACGGCCTGGGCGCCGAACCTGCGCGGCTATGGCGGCACCTCGCGGCCGAAGGAGCGCGCGGCCTATCACATGGATCACCTGCTCGCCGACGTGGCGGGGCTGATCGACGCCGCCCGCGCGCGCGGCATCAAGGGACCGGTAACGCTCGTCGCGCATGACTGGGGCGGTGCCATCGCCTGGACTTTCGTGCTGAAGAAGATCAGGCCGCTCGAGCGGTTCATCGTGATGAACCTGCCGCACCCGACGCTTATGGGAAAGGCGCTCAGGACATGGGCGCAGCTCAAGAAGAGCTGGTACATCTTCTTCTTCCAGATTCCCTGGCTGCCGGAGAAAGTCTTTCTCGCGGGCAATGCACGCGCCATCGCGGAGGCCTTTCGCGGCATGGCGGTGGACAAGAGCCGCTTTCCCGAGGAAGTGCTCGACCATTACCGCAAGAATGCGCAGCTTCCCGGCGCGATGACCGCGATGATCAATTACTATCGCGCGAATTTCAGGGGCGAGCGCCCGGCGGAGTGGGCGGAGCCGCCCATCGTCGATGTGCCGACGCTGATGATCTGGGGCGAGGAAGACGCCGCGCTCGGCAAGGAACTCACCTATGGCACGGACGAGCTGGTGAAGGATTTCACCTTGCGCTACCTGCCGCAGGTTTCCCACTGGGTGCAGCAGGAGGCGCCGGAAGCCGTGAACGCCATGATCCGCGCCTGGATCGAGGGACGTCATGTGCCGCAGGCGGGGCTCGGCGGACGGCTTCTTATCGCCGAGAACTAGGAAGAAAGCGCAGGCAGATCGCGGAAGAGCGCGAGGGCTTCCGGATTGGCCAGCGCCTCCCTGTTCTTCACCTCGCGGCCATGCACGATGTCGCGCACGGCTAGCTCGGTGATCTTGCCGGACTTGGTGCGCGGAATGTCGGCGACGGCGACGATCTTCGCGGGCACGTGGCGCGGCGATGCACCGGAGCGGATGCGCTCGCGGATGCGCTTTTCCATCGCCTCGTCGAGCGCGGCGCCCTCCTTCATCACCACGAAGAGCACGACACGCACATCGCCTTGCCAGTCCTGGCCGATGGCAAGCGCCTCCTGCACTTCCGGGAGCTGCTCGACCTGCGCATAGATTTCCGCCGTACCGATGCGCACGCCGCCGGGATTGAGCGTCGCGTCGGAGCGGCCGTGAATGACGATGCCGCCATGCTGCGTGACCTCGGCATAGTCGCCATGACACCAGACACCCGGGAAACGCTCGAAATAGGCCGAACGGTATTTCGCGCCGTCGGGATCGTTCCAGAAGCCGACCGGCATGGAAGGGAAAGGCCGCGTACAGACGAGTTCGCCCTTGCTTGCCTCGCCCTGCCCTTGCGGGAGCGGACGTCCATCTTCATTCCAGACCTCGACGGCCATGCCGAGGCCCTTCGCCTGTATCTCGCCGCGCCAGACGGGAAGGACCGGCGAGCCGAGGACGAAGCAGGAAACGATATCGGTGCCGCCCGAGATCGAGCAGAGCGCGACATCCTTCTTCACATCTTCGTAGACGAAATCGAAACTCTCCGGCACGAGGGGCGAGCCCGTGGAGAGGATCATGCGCATGGAAGAAAGATCATGCGTCTCACGCGGCTTGAGTTCCGATTTCTTCACAGCATCGATGAATTTCGCCGAGGTGCCGAAGACGTCGATCTTGGCGGCATCGATATAGTCGAAGAGGACGTGCTCCGAAGGCGCGAAGGGAGAGCCGTCATAAAGCGCGAGCGTCGCGCCCGCGGCGAGCCCCGAGACGAGCCAGTTCCACATCATCCAGCCGCAGGTCGTGAAGTAGAAGAGCGTCTCTCCGGGGCGGATATCGCAATGAAGCCTGTGTTCCTTCAGATGCTGAAGAAGCGTGCCGCCCGCCGAATGCACGATGCATTTCGGAATGCCGGTCGTGCCGCTCGAATACATGATGTAGAGCGGGTGGGCGAAGGGAAGCCGCGCGAAGGAAAGCTCTTCCTCGCGCGCACCTTCCAGAAGCGCGAGCCAGTCTTCCGCTTTCGCGAGATCCTTCTTTCCCTCGCCGATGAAAGGCACGATGGCGACATGTTTCAGCGAAGGCAGCCCCGCAACGATCTCGCCGAGCTTTTCATGCGCGGGCAGAACCTTGCCCGCATAGCGATAGCCGTCGCAGGCAACGAGCACCTTGGGCTCGATCTGGCCGAAACGGTCGAGCACGCCCTTCACGCCGAAGTCCGGCGAGCAGGAGGAGAAGACCGCGCCGATGCTCGCGGCGGCAAGCATGGCGACAATCGTTTCGGGGCAATTCGGCATGAAGGCGGCCACCCGGTCGCCCTCCGTCACGCCCCATGACTTCAGCACCGCGGCAAAGCGCGCGACATCGCGGCGCAGTCCCGCGCGCGTGACGGGCTCGCGCATCTCGCCTTCATTGTTGAAGAGAAGCGCGATCTCGCCGCCCTCCTCCCGCAAAAGGTTCTCGGCGAAGTTGAGACGCCCCTCCGGAAAGAACTTCGCGCCGGGCATCCTGTCCGCATCGGCGAGAACCGCATCGCCCTTGTCGCCGATCACACCGGCGAAATCCCAGACGGCATCCCAGAAGAGCGCCGGATTGGCGACCGACCAGGCGTGAAGCGCGTCGTACCCGCCAAGCGAGAGGCCGTGGCGTTCGTTCACGAGGCCCATGAAGGCCATCATGTTCGACGCGGCAACGGCTTCCGCCGAAGGCATCCAGAGAGGTGTGTCGTCGTTTCCGGTCATCGGGGGCAGCTCCTTCCGCGCGTGCCGCACATTAGGAGCCACCCCCGAGGCCTTCAAGTATCCGTTCGAGTTTATGCGGATTCCGCCAGCACGTTGCGCGCGGCGGAGAGCTGGACCGCCTGCAGGTGGCGGAAGACGCCATCCTTGCGCGCCATCAGATCGGCATGGCTTCCCTCCTCCACGATGCGGCCCCGTTCGAACACGAGAATCCTGTCCATCCGGCGAATGGTCGAGAGGCGATGCGCGATGACGATCGTCGTCCGCCCCTCCATCAATCGCTCTATGGCATCCTGGATATAGCTCTCCGTGATCGAATCGAGGCTCGAGGTCGCTTCGTCGAGAACGAGGATGGGCGCATCGGCGAGAAAAGCCCGGGCAATGGCGATGCGCTGCCGCTCGCCGCCCGAAAGCTTCACGCCGCGTTCTCCCACCAGCGTCTCCATGCCTTGCGGAAGACGCGCAATGAACTCGTCCGCATGGGCAAGGCGCGCGGCCTCCGCGATTTCCGCCTGCGTCGCGCCGGGCCTGGCATAGGCGATGTTCTCGCCGATGGAGCGATGGAAGAGCACCGGCTCTTGCGGGACGAGCGCGATCGCCCGGCGCAGGCTCTCGCGGTTCACCGACGCGATATCCTGGCCATCGATCAGGATGCGGCCCTCATCGGGCTCGTAAAGCCGCTGAAGCAGCTTCACGAAGGTCGACTTGCCGCTGCCCGACTGTCCGACCAGCGCGAAACGCGCGCCAGCCGGAATGTCGAGCGAGAGGCCGCGATAGAAGGCGCCATTGCCGTTCGGATAGCGGAAATGCACATCCTCGAAGCGAATGGCGCCGCCCGCGACACCGAGAGCCGGCAGACCCGCATCGGCGCGGTCCTCGGGATCGGTGTCGGCATAGCGGATCACATCCTCGATCTCGTTCATGCCCTGCTGCAGGTTCTGCATGTGAAAGCCGATATCGCGCAGATAGCCGTTGATGAGCAGGTAGCTCGTCATGGCATAGGCGACATCGCCCGCCGTCGCCTCGCCGCGCGTCCAGAAGAGGATGACGAGGCCGATCAGACCCGCCTGCATCGCCAGCAGCACACCGACCTGGGCGAGCATGGAAATATCCATCGACCGCCAGGCGCGGCGAGCCTTGCGCGCCCAGTCGAGCGTCAGGCGCGAGAGGCGGATATCCTCGCGCGCCTCCGCCCCGAAGGACTTCACGACCGGATTGCAGGTGATCGCATCGGCGATCGCGCCGCCCATCGCGCTGTCGGCTGCCACGTTCAGGGGGTTTTTCGGCGCGACGTAGTATTTCACGAGGAGAATGGTGAGCGTGAAATAGACGGCGATGCCTGCGAGAACATAGAGCCCGATCAGCGGCCAGTGAAAGGCAATGGAAACGATCACGCCGATCAGCACGCAAATCGTCGGAAAGATGCCGATGAAAAGCGTGTCGGCCAGCGTGTCATAAGCCCACATGCCGCGCGTGATCTTGCGCACGGTCGAACCGGCAAAGCTGTTCGAATGCCATTCCGCGGAATAGCGCTGAACACGATGGAAGGCCTCCGTCACGATGTTGCGCATGACGCGCGAGGCGAAACCCGCCCAGACGAGCATGGCGAGGCGGCGCGAGACATGAAAGCCCACGCCCTGGCCGAGAAAGAGCAGCAGCGCGAGAACCGCGAGGTCCACATCCGCCTCCGCCGGCGGAAAGCCCGCCTGCGCAACGGCGTCGACAAGCCTGCCCGAAACGAGCGGGAAGGCGACGTCGAACGCCACCGAAAGAAGCATGAGAAATATCAGCAGCGCCGCCGCTCCGGGAAAGCGGCGCCAATGGGTCCATAGAAACGCGGCCGTGCGCCGCGCGGTGATGCGATCTGTCATCTGATTGAACCGCGGAGCCCGTGCCGCCCTCGCGGTATCCCTGAAAAATGCTGGAAACATGCGCGAAAGCGCCGCCTCCGGTTGTTCTGGAACCGGGACCATCGAAGGGCGCGCATGGCGGCGCACGAGGCGCGGCATGGCGATATCTTTTCGGATGGAAAAACGCCCGGCTGACTACCCGGACGCGGCGTTCAGCTTAACAGCGGTCCGGGAAAAGATGCGGATATGAAGGCATTGCTACGATTTGCATTCCGCTTCCCCTGTTGAGCGTTGGACCGTGAGGACCGGGAAATGCCCCGGCCGGCTGAATTCAGACTTTTTTTACACCTGTTCGCGCGGGAGGCAAACACAAAGTGACGCTGCGGCAGCCGCGAGACGGCCGATTTCACCATGCTGTGGCAAAAGCCGCACGTCCCGCCGCCCGGGAGCCCCGGGAGAAACGAAATCGCGCGGGCCCCCGCATGTGCGAAGTCTTTCCGGCTGCATTATCATGCTGCAGCCATAATTCGCCGCCAGTGTGACCAAAACGAAAGCCGGAGGAATCCATGTCCCGCCTGATCGCCATTCTCGCCGGTCTGCTGCTGATCGTCATTGCCGTCGTCATCGTCGTGCCGATGCTGATCCCGATGGAAACCTACAAGGCGAAAGTGGTCGAGCTGGTGAAGGCCCAGACGGGCCGCGACCTGCGCATCGACGGCGATATCGGGCTCTCCTTCTTCCCGAACATCGCGATCGCCATCGGCGATGTCGGCCTCTCGAACCCCGAATGGGCGCGGGATTCGGAAATGGCGTCGATGAAGGAGATGCGTGCCGCGCTGAAGCTCGTCCCGCTGTTCAGCGGCAATGTCGAGGTGGACAGCTTCGTGCTGGTCGATCCGATCATCCATCTCGAAGTCCGCAAGGACGGGACGCCAAACTGGCAGTTCGAGACGGCTTCCGCGCCCGCGGCGGCGCCCGCAGCCGAAGAAACGGCGCCAGCAGACGGCGGCGCGGCGGTGAGCGAGCTTCGCCTCGGCGAGGTTTCCATCCAGAACGGCAGCGCGACCTATCGCAATGCGCAGACCGGCGCGAATTACGCGATGGAAAGCGTCAATCTCGATCTCGCCATGCCGGGTCTGGACGAACCCTTCGTCGCGGACGGCTCGCTGGTGTGGAACGGCGATGAAATCAATATCGACCTCAATGCCGCGCGGCCGCGCGCGCTGACGGAAGGCGGCGAAACGCCCGTGACCCTCGCCCTCGCCGCCCCGAAGATCAAGACGAACTATGAAGGCACGCTGAAGGTCATCGGCGGCGTCGCCTTCGCGGGCAAGGTCGATCTCGATGTGCCTTCGGTGCGCGAGCTCGCTTCATGGGCGGGCAGTCTGATGCCGGCAGGCGAAGGCTTCGGCCCGCTCTCGATCTCCGGTCAGGCGAGCGGCACAGACAATACCTATCGCTTCTCGGATGCGAAGATCGGCTTCGACGGCATGAACGCGACGGGCGATCTCTCCGTCGTCACGGGCGGCGCAAGACCGAAGATCAATGGCAATCTCGCCGTCGACAGGATCGACGTGAACACCTATCTCGCCGGCGGCGGCGAGAGCGGCGGCTCCGGCGGCGAAGGCGGCGGCTCCGGTGGGGATGCAGGCTGGAGCAAGGAGCCCATCGACCTTTCCGGCCTGAAGGCGGTCGATGCGAACTTCACTTTCTCGGCTGGCGAGATCCTCTTCCAGCAGATCAGGATCGGCGAAAGCGCATTGAAGCTCGCGCTCGCGAATGGCGTGCTGAACGCCAACCTTTCGAAGCTCAACCTCTATGAAGGTCAGGGCTCCGGCACGCTGAGCGTGAACGGCGCAGGGAAGACACCGCGGATCAAGGCCGATTTCGCGCTTTCCGGCCTCGCCGCCGAGCCGTTCCTCACCGATGCGGCGGGTTTCAGCCGGCTTCAGGGCGCAAGCGCCTTCGACATCGCCGTCGCGACCGCGGGCCAGAGCCAGCACGATATGGTGTCGGCACTCGACGGCAGGGGCAGCATCAAATTCACGAATGGCAAGATCAAGGGCATCAACCTCGCCGCCCTCGCGCGCACCGTGCTGAGCGCCGCGACCACGGGCTGGCAGGCGGGCGGCTCGCAGGACACCGACTTCTCCGAACTCGGCGGCACCTTCACCATCACCAACGGCATTCTGAAGAATGACGACCTGAAGCTTCTGTCTCCCCTCATCCGCGTCACCGGCGCGGGCAAGGCCAACATGCCGAAGAAGACGCTCGACTACCGCGTGGAGCCGAAGCTCGCGGCGACGCTCGAGGGTCAGGGCGGTCAGCAGGAAGCGAGCGGCATCGAGGTTCCGATCCTCATTACCGGCCCCTGGTCGAGCCCGCGCTTCGCGCCCGACCTGAAATCGATGATCCAGAATCGCGAAAACATCGAGAAGACCATCGATTCCATCAAGGAGGATGGCGGCAAGGGGCTTCTGAAGAACCTCATGGGGCAGCCGGCGAACGACGATCAGGCCGGAACCGCGCAGGAAGAGCCTGCCCCCGAACAGAAGAAGCCGAGCCCCGAAGACGCCCTGAAAAAGCTGTTCGGGCAGTAAATCGGGGGATTTCCGGGGCTCCGGCGAGCCAATTTCTCCCTATGGGCAGCCGGGCCTTTGTCCCCGGCTGCCGTCCCGTCTAGACTGCGGTTGAGTGATTCGTCGGGACCGGGGCGGCGCCTTCATGATCCAGAACGCCTTGTCGACGCTGGTGAAATTCTTCATTGGAGCGGTCGCCATCGGCGCGCTCCTCAATGCGTTCGACATTACAGCGGAGCAAGTCCTTCAGGACATCGGCTTCACGCCGGAAGCCATTCTCGCTTTCGTGCGCGAGGGTATCGGCTGGGCGATTCCGCATTTCCTGCTCGGTGCGATGGTGCTCATTCCCATCTGGCTGATCATCTTCCTGCTGAAGCCGCCGGGCTTCCGCCGTTGAGGCGAACGCGCGCCTCCGGCCCTTGCACGCTGCTTCACGCCATGTAGAGTTCATGGTTAACGGGCAAGGGAAAAGTCCCTGCTCCGGACACGGATATAATCTGGGAGGGTATCCATGAAGAAATTTGTACTTGCCGTCGCCGTTTCCACCGTCGCCTTTGCGGGCGCGGCTTTCGCCAATGCGGGTGCCGGCCTCGTCGGCAATACGGTGACGCTCACCGGGCCGGATGGCGCCGTGACGAAGATCTACTATCCCGACGCGTCGAGCATCGTCGTGAAGGGAGCCGACGGTTCCGAGGCGCAGGGAACCTGGCGCGTCGATGGCGACAAGATCTGCACGACGGTCGCCGATGCGGCGGAAAACTGCACGGCGCCGGTCGAGGAAGCGCCCACGGTGGGCAGCTCCGGCACGATCGAGGGCGAACAGGGTGCGGTCCAGTGGGCCGTTACCGAAGGCAAGGGCTTCTGAGTTCTTTCGTCTGTTCCCGGCACGTCCCGCCCCCTAAAGTCGGCTGATCGAAAAGCCAATCAGGGAGAAACATCATGGGACGTCTGTCGGGGAAGCGCGCAATCGTTACGGGCGCTGGCAGCGGCATAGGCCGGGCCAGCGCCCTTCTCTTTGCCCATGAGGGCGCGCAGGTCGTCGCGGTAGACCGCGTGGAAGAAGCGGTGGACGAGACCGCCGCCATGATCCGCAAGGAGGGCGGCGAGGTTTCCTCCGTCGCCGCCGACGTCAGCGACGAAGAAGCCGTCCGCGGTTTCGTCGATCACTGCGTTTCGCAATTCGGCGGTGTCGACATTCTCTACGCCAATGCGGGCATCAGCGGGGGCATGGTGCCGCTGCAGGAACAGACCGTCGACTACTGGAAGGAAGTTCTGGCCGTAAATCTCATCGGCCCCTTCCTCGCGATCAAGCATGCCAGTCCGCACATGATTGCCCAGCGCAAGGGCTCGATCATCTGCACGGCGTCCGTCGCGGGCTTGCGCGCGAATGCGGGCGGCACGCCCTACAGCGCCAGCAAGGCCGGCGTCATCAGCTTGGTGCAGACCGTCGCCAACGAGCTTTACGGCACTGGCGTTCGCGTCAACGCGATCTGCCCCGGCCTTATCGAGACGGGAATGACCAAACCCATCTTCGAGGGTGCAAGGGCGCGCGGCTCGGAGGACAAGATCGGCCAGCTCAATCCGCTGAAGCGTTACGGGCTGCCGCCCGAGATCGCGCAGGCCGCGCTTTTCCTCGCGAGCGACGATGCCTCTTATGTCAATGGACAGGCGATCGCGGTCGATGGCGGCCTGTCCAGCACGCATCCTTTCGCGGGACGCCGCTAGGCGCCGGGCCGGAGCCCGGGCTGGAACCTAGAGCCGCGCACTGACGCTCGTCGCATCACCGGCGCCGGAAAGGGCTGCCCGCAACTTGCAGGGTCCGAGTGCGAAGGCCCCCACCCCCTTCTCGCCGAAACTGAGCGAGGCTCCGATGGCGAACCAGTTGTCGCCATCGGGGCTCGCTTCCAGCGTGACCGTCGCGCCGGCGAACTCGCCCCAGACCCAGAATGTGCCCGTGCCGCCCGGCCAGTCCGTTGCAGCCGAGGAACCGTCGGCGGTGGCCGCTTCGAAAAATCTCGTCATGTCGTTTCTTCCCTTGTGAAGAATGAGCTTCCGGCCAGAGCTTGATGCAGGTGATGGAAGCCGGGGATAAACTTTCCCGCGCGGCTTCAACTGCGGGGATATCGCTAACCGCGATCGAAACGGGAATTTGCCGGCCGGGAATCCGCTCCGGGAAACGCGCACCCTAATTCATCAACCGCCACGAACCGCGAGCGGCAACAGGTCTTCGCCAAACGCTTTGTGACGTTCGCGTGACGTTACGATGACGGTCGGGGCGACTTGTCCCCGGCTAACATCTTCGGAAATGGAAGGAGAGTGGTGCCCAGGGGCGGAATCGAACCACCGACACTGCGATTTTCAGTCGCATGCTCTACCAACTGAGCTACCTGGGCGGAAGCTCCGAAGCGGCAGGGTTTCTGCGGCGCTCCGGCGAGGTCCGCGGTTTATAGGAGATAGAATCCGGCCTGTCCAGAGGCACCCTGCCCCCTCGCAAACATCAATCGCAACAGGGAGTTAACGCTCTCCCTCCTCCTCGGCGGAGCGGGTTTGCGAAGCCTCGTCCCACTCATCCGGCGGCTCGACGGCGGGGATCGCATAGGCACCCTTGAGCCAGCGGTTGAGGTCCACATCCGCGCAATGCCTGGAACAGAAGGGATGGAACTTCGAGGCCGAGCGCGTGCCGCAAATCGGACAGGGGCGCGGGGCCCTCAGCTTCACGACCTTGCTGTCACCCTCATTCGCCACGATGGCCTCCCGCACTCCTACTGAACGACGCCGACATCGATGCGCTCGCGCGAAAATGCAGGCTCACCGACGATTTTCACTTCGGCGGCAACGCGCCTCAGCAATCTTTCGACGAGATAGGGGTTGCCGCGTTCCAGCCAGTCGACAACCTCTGCGGAAGCGCGGGCAAGAAGTGGCCTTCCAGGTGCAGCCTGTGCTTCGCGAGCGATCTTGCGGAGAAGGTCGTTCGCCACGGTCGCGCAGGTCTTGCGGCGCGGGCGGCCGTTTGCATAGGCGGGTTCCGTCAGCAGCTTGTCGAGCGGCTCGCGCACGCGCTTTCGCGTCATTTCGACAAGGCCGAATTCCGACATGCCCGAAATCTGCGTCGGCACGCGATCCTTTGCGAAGCCTTCATTCAGCGCGGTGAGCACCTTCTCGATGTTCGCCGGATCGTTCAGATGAATGAAGTCGATAACGATCAGACCGCCGGTACCGCGAAGCCGAAGCTGGTAGACGATTTCATGCACGGCTTCGAGGTTGATCTTGACGCTGGTTTCCTCAAGACCGGTCGCGGCAGTGTAGCGGCCCGAGTTCACGTCGATCGCGGTCAACGCCTCGGTCGTCTCGATGGTGATCCAGCCGCCGGACGGCAGTTCCGCGCGCGGCTCCAGCGCTGCCTCGATTTCGCCGTCGACATCGTAGAGAGCGAAGAGATCGCCCGGCCCGTTGAACAACTGCACGCGGTCGAGCATCTCCGGCATGGCGCGGCGGCAATAACGCTGCGCCTCGCCGAAGGCGTCGGCATCGTCGATCAGGACACGCGCCGTCTCCGCGCTGACGCAATCGCGCAGCGTCTTCGAAACCGGATCGAGGTCGTGAAAGACCACGCAAGGCGCGTTCGACTTGCGCTCCGTCTCGCGCACCTTGCGCCACTCTTCCGCAAGCTGGCGCGCATCGGCCGCGATGTCCTCGGAGGTCGCGCCGATCGCCGCCGTGCGCACGATGAAGCCCGCTGGTTCACCGGTGACGCCCATCGGGTTGAAGCGTTCGACCATTTCCTCGACAAGCGCCGTCAGCCTTTCGCGCTCCGCCTCATCCTCGATGCGGCGAGAAAGCGCAACGCCGGACTGGTTCGGCACGAGCACGAGAAGACGGCCAGGAATGGTGACATTCGCTGAGAGACGCGCGCCCTTGTCGCCGATCGGGTCCTTCACCGCCTGAACGAGAATGGCCTGTCCCTCCTGAACGCAGGCGCTGATCGGAGGCAAGGTTCCCTCATCGAGACCCGTCAGCTCACAGAGGCAGCGCGCCTCGCGCGCGCCGAGAAAGCCCGCGCGCTCCAGCCCTACTTCCACGAAGGCGGCCTGCATGCCGGGCAGCACGCGCTGCACGCGGCCAAGAAAGATATTGCCGATGAGCGAGTGTCCCGCCCTGCCGGTCCTCGCCTTGAGGTCGTCTTCCATGGTGCGTTCGAGAAAAAGCTCCACGGGACGTCCATCCTCGACGATGGCAACGCGCGTCTCGCCAGGACCGACATTGATCAAAACTTCTTCGGACATAAAAACCCTGATTTGCATCCACCGCGCCCCCACGCGATCGAATGCCCCCTCTTCACCCTCAATTCTCTCCGTATTCTCGACGCGTCGATCCTAACACTGTTGTCAGCCGGGATGATAGGCCGCGTCAGGCCTTTGAAATCACAGGATAACCGGCTCCGGAAAGAAGCGCCGCAGTCTCGAAGAGAGGCAGCCCGACAACGGCGGAATGCGAGCCGGCGAGGGACCGAACGAACATCGCGGCAAGCCCCTGAATGGCATAACCGCCCGCCTTGCCGCGCCATTCGCCGGAGGCGAGATAGAAGGCCACCTCTTCGTCCGAAAGCCTTTTGAAGGTGACGCGCGTCTCGCTGACGCGCAGCGCTTTACGCCCCGGCGCAACGAGACAAAAACCTGTATAGACGCGATGGGCACGGCCGGAGAGAAGCTCGAGGCACTTTCGGGCGTCTGCCGCGATTTCCGGTTTCGGAAGGATGCGTCTTCCGCAGGCAACGACCGTGTCCGCGCCGATAACGAAGGCGTCGTCATGCGTTGACGCAACGGTTTCCGCTTTCTCGCGCGCAAGACGTTCCGCGTGATCACGCGGAAGCTCGTTTCTTTTCGGGGTTTCGTCTATGTCGGCCGCGACGACGAGGTCCGGCTCGATGCCGATCTGCGCAAGCAGCGCAAGCCTTCGGGGCGAGGCGCTGGCGAGAACGAGGCGGGTCACTTGAAGCGGTAGGTGATCCGGCCCTTGGTCAGATCATAGGGCGTCATTTCGACGAGTACCTTGTCGCCCGCAAGCACACGGATGCGGTTCTTGCGCATCTTGCCTGCCGTGTGGGCGATGATCTCGTGGTCGTTCTCGAGCTTCACGCGGAACGTTGCGTTGGGCAGCAGTTCCGTCACCACGCCCGGAAACTCGAGCAGTTCTTCCTTCGACATTCACTATCCTTCGGAAATTTGGCCGGAAGAATGGTCACAAAGCCTCCGGAAATCAAGAGCCCGGCCTCCGTTTTTGCACGGAGACCGGGCTCAAGGCATTGATTTTTTGGAAGATTTCGAGCGGTTTTCAGGTCAGTCGACCAGCAGGTACTCCACGGTAGACACGACGCGGACCGTCTTCATCACCTGCTCGGTTTCCTGAGCGCCCGGAATCTCGTCGCGCGGCTGGATCGAGAACTGACCCTGCCAGGCGCGACGGATGCCGCCAAGGCGCGCGCCCGAATCGGCGGCAAAGGTTTCGGCCGCCTCGCGGGCGCGCTGGGTCGCCTCCTCGATCATTGCGGGCTTCACATCGGCGATCTTCGTGAAGAGGTAGGAAGGGCGAACGGGGCCATATTCGTTAGACAAAACAACACCTTGCTCGACCAGGGTGCTCGAGTCCCGGTTTGCCGCGGCAACCTTGTCCACGTCGGTCGAACGCAGCACGAGCTGCTGGGCGATGATGAAGCGCGTGTCGAACTGGCCGCTCGAATACATCTGGGCGAGCCGGTCGGTCACCTGGGGCGCCTGAAGTTCGATCTCGTCTTCCGAAAAACCGTGCGATTTCAGGAAGTTGTTCACCGCCTCGGCATTGCGCTTCACCTCGGCCTGGGTCTCGGCGAGGTCGTTACCGGTGACGACGAAGCGCAGTCCCCAAAGCGCCAGATCCGCCTTAACCTCCCGTTCCGAAAGGCCTTTTACGGATACGGAGCGGTCTCCGAGACGCGATTTCACAAGGCCCTGACCGCCGAGATAGCCGCCAAGGGCGATGCCGAGACCGAGGATCAGAGCCGCGGTCAGCGTGAGCATGGATTTCATTGCAAGGTGCTCCCCCCGTTGAGGTTTTCCGATTTATACCACAGCGATTGCGGCGGATTCATGGATGCATCCGGGGACAACCGGGCCTCACCGTCATCGTAATGCAATCGAAACGTCACAAAATAACGGCTTATCCCCGCTCAGGAGCAGTTCCGCAAATGAACATCCGTAGCGCGACACGAAACGACGACCCCGAAATCTGGAAAATCCTCGAACCGACGATCCGCGCGGGCGAAACTTATCCCCTGCCCCGCGAAATGACGCGCCTGGAGGCCCTCGCCTACTGGCATGGGCCGGAGCATGGCGTATTCGTCGCGGAGGAATCCGGAAACATCCTCGGCACTTACTACATGAAGGCAAACAACCGCGGCGGCGGAGCGCATGTCGCAAATTGCGGCTACATGACGGCGCCCGAAGCACGCGGGCGCGGCGTTGCCCGGGCGATGTGCATGCACTCGATCGACGAGGCAAGGAGGCGAGGGTTCCGCGCAATACAATTCAACTTCGTGATCTCGAGCAACGAGGCCGCCGTTCATCTCTGGCAGTCATGCGGGTTCGAGATCGTCGGACGGTTACCGAAGGCCTTCGAGCATCCGCAACGCGGCCTTGTGGACGCGCTCGTCATGTACCGAATGCTCTAAATACGGAGCATCAACCGCTTGCAAGGCCGGCCCGGCCGAAGCGACTCTCCAGGAGACGGTCAATCGTGTCCCGCAACGCGCGATAAGCGTCGAGACGGCGCTCGCGATTGCCGCCGGTCGGCGCGGCCAGCGGATCGGCAAGTTCCCAATATTCGACATCGGTAGCCGAAGAACGGGTGAGCGCCTCCGCCTTCTCGCGCGCCTCGGGCGTCAGCGCGACGATCAGGTCGAAGCTCGTGACGTCGTCGATCTCGTCTATGCTCTTCGGCGCGCGCGGCGAGATATCAATGCCGCGCTCACGCAGAACCTCGGCCGCGAAGGGGTCGCCTTCTTCCGCCGGGGCGATGCCCGCCGAGTCGACGAAGATGCGGCTGCCATGACTCTTCTTGAGAAGGGCTTCGGCGATGGGCGAGCGGATCGCGTTCAGATTGCACACGAAGAGGACGGATGCGGGCGCGGCCTCCTTGCGCTCGGTGCCTGCTCTTCCAGCCATCGCGCTCATCCCTTGATGTGCAGGACGCAGATGAGGGTGAAAAGGCGCCGCGCCGTGTCGAAATCCATTTCGATCTTGCCCGAAAGGCGATCCTTCAGCGTCTGCGACCCTTCGTTGTGAAGTCCGCGACGACCCATGTCGATGGCCTCGATCTGGGCGGGCGCGGCCGTCTTGATCGCGTCGTAATAGCTCTCGCAGATCAGGAAGTAGTCCTTGATGATCTTGCGGAACGGCGTGAGCGAGAGCAGCACCTTGCCATGCGGATCACCGCTTTCGAGACGAATGTCGAAGACGAGACGGTTTTCCTCGATGGAAAGATGAAGGACGTAGGGCCCGCCATCGCTGCCGACGGGCGCGAAACGGTTTTCTTCCAGAAGATCGAAGATCGCAACCTTGCGCTCATGCTCGACATCCGGGCTCCGACGCACGACGGAGCGCTCGTCGAGGACGAGGTCGACGATGCGGAAGCCCTCCCCCTCCGGGACGGAAGGCGGGACATGCGCGCTGGTTTCGTCATCTGCGGAGCGGTCTGACATGGTGGCGCAGTTTAAGCCGATTTTACCGGTGGAAGCGAGCGAGGAGGTTGGTTCGAATGGCCCCCTCACCCTTCCCACCACCGCTTCGCGGCGGCGGGCGTTCGAGGCAAAAGGTCCTCCGGACCTTCTACACCGCCTCTCACCCCTCTCCCCGCCGGGGAGAGGGTGATCCGAGCGACAGCGAGGATCGGGTGAGGGGTATCTTACAGATTGAGGCGGATGGCGACCGAGCGAAGGTGGGCGTCGAGGCCTTCGGCCTCGGCGAGAGCGACGGCGGCTGGGCCGATGGCGCGCAGCGCGTCCGGATCGCAACGCACGATGGAGCTGCGCTTCATGAAATCGAGCACATTGAGGCCGGAAGAGAAGCGCGCCGAGCGCGCCGTGGGCAGCACGTGATTCGATCCCGCGACATAGTCGCCGATCGCCTCCGGCGTATAGCGCCCCAGAAAGATCGCACCGGCATTCGAAATCTTCGCAAGCAGGGCTTCGGGGTCGGCAACCGCAAGTTCCAGATGCTCCGGCGCGAGACGGTCGACAAGCGGCACCGCGTCATCGAGCCGCTCCACGACAATCAGAGCGCCGAAATCGGCCCAGCTCTTCGTTGCGGTCGTCTCACGCGGGAGCGCCTTCAACTGGCGCTCCACGGCTTCCTCAACGCGCTTCGCGAAAGCGGCATCGTCCGTTATCAGGATCGATTGCGAACTCGCATCGTGCTCGGCCTGCGAGAGAAGGTCGGCGGCAATCCATTCAGGATCGTTCTCGCCATCGGCGACGACGAGAATTTCCGAAGGGCCTGCGATCATGTCGATGCCGACCGTGCCGAAGACCTGGCGCTTGGCTTCCGCAACATAGGCATTGCCCGGCCCGACGATCTTGTCGACGGGCGCAATCGTCTTCGTGCCCCAAGCAAGCGCGGCGACAGCCTGCGCGCCGCCAACACGATAAACCTCGTTCACACCGGCAAGCTTTGCCGCCGCAAGAACCAGCGGGTTCACCACGCCATCGGGCGTCGGCACGACCATGACGATACGCTTTACGCCCGCGACCTTGGCCGGGATGGCGTTCATCAACACGGAGCTTGGATAATTCGCGGTGCCGCCCGGCACATAGAGACCAACCGCGCCGATAGAGGTCCAGCGATGGCCGAGCTCTACGCCCTCAGCATCGGTGAAGCGCGCATCTTCCGGGCGCTGACGCTCATGATAGGCCTCGATGCGCATGGCGGCGGTCTTCAAGGCTTCCAGCGTCTTCGCGTCGCAGGCATCGATCGCGGCATCGAGATCCGATTGCGGGATTGCGAGCGTTTCGGCGGTGAGGGCTTCCAGCCTGTCGAAGCGGCGCGTGTATTCGACCAGCGCCTCGTCGCCGCGCTTTCGGACATCGGCGACGATCTTCTCCACCGCTTCGCGCACATCGACGGACGCTTCACGCTTCGCAGCGAGCAGCGCGGCGAAAGCTTCCTCGAAATTCGCGTCTTTTGCATTCAGGCGAGTGGGCATTGTCTTACCATCGATATCGTCATTGCGAGCGACCGTCAGGGAGCGAAGCAATCCAGGGGCAGCATACACGGAGCTAACCGCTCCTGGATTGCTTCGTCGGCCTTGCGGCCTCCTCGCAATGACATCCTGTTTTATTCCATATCCACCGATAACCGCTGCGGCAAGAGGCGCTGCGAGTGGGGCCCGGCAACAAGTGCCGGGATGACAGTTATTGCTAGTCCAGATCGTGTTCCGGCTTGTTGGGCGTTTCCCAGACGAGGCCGAGATCCGAGAGATGGGCCTCCAGAGCCTCGACCTCAAGCCGCAATTCGGCGCCGCCCGAGAAGATGAAAGTGACGATGCCGGAAGGCGCGTTCATTTCATCGAAGCGGATGGCGAGGAGGTTGAGCACACCGTCGGGCCGGTCCTGCGAGATGTTGCGGGCGCGGGCACTTGTCACATTCTCGAAATGAAGACCGGTGCGAACGCGCTCATGGCTCCTGCGGCGTTCCGCGCCCTCGCCTTCCCAGCGGAAGCGATTGAGCACGCAGGCGAAGCGGCGCGTCGAAGGGAGAAAGGCCAGATCGCGCACATGGGTGACCGCATCCTGAAGCGCGGCGGAGATCACTTCGAGGTCGGCGGCATCCTCTGCGGCGAGGCGAAGGTCTTTCGTCATCTGTTTCATTTTACTTGTCGCGTTTCCGGACGGCGAACCGGCTTTTCAATCATGAAGGCGGCACTTCGCCTGGAAACGCTCCAGTCTCCTAAGACTTTGCTTTCTCACGCCAGATCTCGGCGCCGCAGGCACCGAGCTTCGCCTCGATGCGCTCGAAGCCGCGATCGAGGTGGTAGACGCGATTGACGACCGTCTCGCCCTCGGCGGCGAGACCGGCAATGATGAGGGCGGCGGAGGCGCGAAGGTCGGAGGCCATGACCGGTGCGCCCTTCAGCTTTTCCACGCCGCGCACCAGCGCCTTGTCGCCATGGAGCGAAATGTCGGCGCCGAAGCGGGCAAGCTCCTGCACATGCATGAAGCGGTTTTCGAAGATGGTCTCGGTGATTTCCGACTCGCCCTCGGCCATGGTCATCAGGGCCATGAACTGGGCCTGCAGATCCGTCGGGAAGCCGGGGAAGACCTGCGTCACGACATCCGTCGCCTGCAGGCGCTCGCCATTGCGCGAGACGCGCACCGCGCCCTGCTCGCTTTCGACTTCCGCACCGGCGGCGCGCAGCACGGAGAGCGCGGCCTCGAAGGTTTCGGGAAGCGCGCCCTCAAGCACGACCTCGCCGCCCGTCATGGCCGCGGCAATGGCGTAGGTTCCCGCCTCGATGCGGTCCGAGATGACGCTGTGCGTGGCGCCGTGGAGCTTCTCGACGCCTTCGATGCGCAAGGTGGAAGTGCCGATGCCCTCGATCTTCGCGCCCATGGCGACGAGGCAATTGGCGACATCGCAGATCTCGGGCTCGCGGGCGGCGTTTTCAAGCACGGTGACGCCATCGGCGAGCGTGGCGGCCATCATCAGCGTGTGCGTGGCGCCGACGGAGACGATGGGAGAGCGGATGACCGCGCCCTTCAGCCCCTCAGGCGCGGAGGCAAGAACATAGCCTTCCACGAGGTCGATCTCGGCGCCCATCTTCTGGAGGCCCTTTATATAGAGATCGACCGGGCGCGCGCCGATGGCGCAACCGCCCGGCAGCGAGACCTTGGCCTGCCGGCAGCGGGCGACGAGCGGACCCAGCACCCAGAAGCTTGCGCGGATCTGCGAGACGATCTCGTAAGGCGCGGTGGTCGAGACGATGTCGGCGGCGCGAATCGTCATCACATCCGAATCCACGCCCGTGTCGACGGAGACGCTCGCGCCGAGGGCCTCGAGGAGCTTCGTCAATGTGCGCACATCCGCGAGACGGGGCATGTTGGCGAGCCTCACGGGCTCGTCCGTCAGGAGCGCGGCCGTCATCAAGGGGAGCGCCGCGTTTTTCGCGCCACTCACCTGTATCCGGCCGTTCAGGCGGCGGCCGCCGCGAATATGTATCGTGTCCATGGATGCGTCCCGGGATGGGCCCCGTCTGGGTTCAGCGGTTTATAAGGGGGACGGCAGCCCAAGTCACGCAGGGCGCCCCCCTGCCGAGGCTTCATGCCCCGGAAACAGGGCGCTTTTCGGGCCGTTCCGGGCCTTCATTGCGGGCCTTCAGGCGGGAATGGGGCCTTATTCCTTGTCCGCCTCCTTGCGGCTGCGGGACTGCTGCTTCCTCTTTTTCAGGTTCTCGCGCAGCGCTTCCGCCAGACGGGCCTCGCGGGCCTTGGCCTCGCGGGTCTGGGCGGCGCGGTCCTGGCCCTTGCCGCCGGGGGTGCGGGGATCGAAGGTGGGGCGGCTGTTCTTCATATTCGGCTACTCGATTTCCGGGGCCCGGACCGGCAGGCGGCTGGCCCCACATAAGGGAGAAAGAGGGGAAGATAGTGCTTCGCGGCACCTTGCGCGAGGGGGGTCGCTGTGGCACTTTCCGCGCGCTTCCGAGGGGCCGGTTTCGAGCGGAACAGCTCACCTCCTGTTTACCATTCGGAGCGAGACTTCCAGCGGCCTTTCCGGCTGCTCCCGGTAGCGGCCTTGCCCGCCTCCCGGCATGCTGTGGTAGCTCAGTGGTAGAGCACTCCC
>DLCG01000009.1:75743-113699 GCA_002480495.1 Rhodobiaceae bacterium UBA7804
TAAGGGAGAGGTCGAGAGTTCAATCCTCTCCCACAGCACCACTTTCTCCTCAAATCACCATTTTCCTCCTTCATTTCGTTTCCGGCCCCTTTCTGGGACCCGGTCTCCGCTTTTGGTAAGCTCAATGCCTATCGGGGAAGGAAGGATCTCATGACCAAGTTCATTCTTGCTCTGAGCCTGCTGGCTTTGACGATGCCGTCCGTGGCGAATGCGCATGGCGGAGGCTGCCGCAAGTCTTCACCGCCCGGACAGTGCTGCCATATGGACAACAGCACAGGCGTCGTGCACTGCCACTGATGCAAGTTTCCATTTCTGCTTATGGCGAGCGGACGGATCCCGCGGCTGCCCGCAGCGCCATTGCGTTCTCCGATAGCGGCTTTTGAAAAAACTTCACTCGACGTTTTGACGGACCGCGCGCATCTTGCCTTCGGGTTGGGGCGAACGAGATCGAGCAAACGGAGATTTGCCATGCCTCCCGTCGGTTTTCCCTGGTACGAGGCCGGGACCTACCCGGCGATCCGGGCCGTCATGAGCGACGGCGAGGACTTTCCCCCGACATATGGCGAATGGCTGAGCGAGGCGGAGCGCGAGAAGCGCCGGCTTGAGCGCAGGTATGGGCCCGTGCACTGCGTTTTCATCGAGCCGGAAGCCTTTGCCGCGTGGTGCCGCGTGAACGATCTGCGCGCGGATGCGGCGGCGCGAATGATGTTCGCCGAAAAGGCGGCGCTGCGCCTCTATCGCAAGAGCGCGTGAGCGAGGCGCATTCCCTTCGGAACGCAAGCGCTGGCGCATCGTTGGATTCCCACAAGCCAAAGGAGGAATCCCATGAGCGTGAAACCGCAGCGGCGCAAGGAAGAAGCCGAAGACAAGACCCCGAGGCAGGAACCGGGCGGCAAGACACATGGCGAGAAAGCCATGGCCGACCGCACGCCGGACGCGCATGACATGACGGAAACGGACCTCGCCGCGGAAAAGATGGGCAACAACCAGTTGCAGGGCGACGATCAGCTCAATGTGCAGAACGAGAGACAAGCGCAGGCGGAGGTTACGACCGAGACCGAGAGCGTTATGGAAGGATTGAAGCGACGCGAGGCGCAGGAGCGGAAATCCGGCAACGACCGGTGAGCGAAGGTGGAACGGATGCGCGAGATGCCTCGTTGATTCAACGCTTGCCGCGATGCATCGCAGGATGCGGTGCGGAACTCCACCACGGAGCCCGGCAAGACCGCAAACAGCGACACAGCAATGGAGGCCGCCATGAAAGTGAGCGAAGCAATGACCAATGACGTCCGCATCGCCGATCCGGACGAGACCATCGAACAAGCGGCGCGGACACTTGCCGAAATCGATGCAGGGGCGCTGCCCGTGGGCGAAGACGACAGGCTCGTCGGCATGATCACCGACCGCGACATCGCCATTCGCGCGATCGCGGAAGGCAAAGGGCCGGAGACGAAAGTGCGTGAGGTGATGACGCCGGACATACGCTACTGCTTCGACGACCAGGAGATCGACGAGGTGCAGAAGAACATGGGCGATAATCGCGTGCGCCGTATGGCCGTTCTCAATCACGACAAGCGGCTTGTCGGCATTCTCTCCTTCGCCGACATCGCGCTTTCGGGCGCGCGAGCCGATCAGGCGCTCAAGGGCGCATCGCAGCCGGGCGGCCCGCACGCCCAGTAAGCACGACTGAAAAAGCCCCGTGCGGCGACACCAGCCGTGCGGGGCGTTTTTCAAGGAGCGTCAGACGCCGAGACTCCCGTAAATCGCGGCGAGGAGCGCCTTGTTGCGCGGGTTCTGCCAGCGCGGGCCCATATCGTTCGTGACATAGCCGAAGGCGACGCGCGCAACCGGATCGCAGAATCCGAGCGAACCGCCCGCACCGAAATGACCGAAGGCTTGCGGATTCGGCCCGAGCGGGCGCTCGGCCTGAGGCAACTGGAAGCCGAGGGCGAAGCGCGACTCGCGTTCGAGAATGCGGTCGGGACCGAAGGATTGTTCTTCCGTCGCGGCGGCGAGCATCTCACGCGAGAGGATGTCGACGCCATCGATCGCACCGCCCGCGGCAAGCGCCGCATAGACGCGGGCGATGCCGCGCGCCGTTCCATGGCCGTTGGTGGAGGGGATCTCGGCGGATCGCCATTCGGGCCTGTTGACCCAGCCCGCACCGGATATGCCCGGCGGGTTCCAGTAGGTATTCCATTTCATCAGCGCATCGCCGTCGAGCACGCCCGGCGGCCGCTCCGGCAGGACGGACGGCCAGAGGAATTCGGCGGCGCGATAATGCTCCGCCGACGGAAGACCGATATGGACGTCCGCGCCGAGGGGGGCGGCGATTTCGTCGCGCAGGATTTCGCCGATGGTGCCGCCGGACGCACGGCGGACAAGCTCGCCCACGAGATAGCCAAAGGTATTGACGTGATAGCCATGGGCGGTGCCGGGCTCCCACCAGGGTGCCTGACGCGCAAGAGCCTCCGCCATGCGGGACCAGCCGAGCATGGCGCCGTCGGGCAGATCTTCGCGGATCGCGGGCAGGCCCGCCCGGTGCGAAAGCATGTGGCGAAGCGTGATTGTTTCCTTGCCATTGCAGCCGAATTCCGGCCAGAGGCAATGCGCGGGCGCATCGAGATCGAGCAGGCCTCGCTCGACGAGGCGAAGCGCGACAAGCGCCGTGAAGGCCTTGCCCACGGAAAAGAAATTCACCAGCGTTTCGCGCGTCCATTCGCGGGTGCGCGCCGCATCGCGATATCCGCCCCAGAGATCACAGACGAGACGTCCGTCGACCATGAGCGCAATGGCGCCGCCTGGCTCGCCCCGCTCGGTGAAATTGGCGGCGAAGGCCTCGCGCAGGGCCGCGAAGCGGGGATCGCAGGTGCCGCCCATGGGCGCGGCGCTCATGGCAGAAGCAGCGCGAGGAGGCTGAGCGCCATCAGGGCCTGACCGAGATAATAGGTCACCCAGACGACAAGGCCGCGATAAGGCACGGGCATGCGGAACTTGTCGAAAGCGATGACGCTGTCGGAGATCACGAAGAGAACGGCGCCGAGGCCGAGAAGCGGCGCGCCTTCGGGAATAGCGAGCGCGGAGAGCGCCATGACCACGATGGCGACGAGATAGGCACCGACCGGTAGCTTCAACTTGCCCAATGAAGGCGCGAGCGTGAAATAAAGCGCGATGGCTCCAAGCCCGACGGCAAGCGAAACGGCCTTCAGGGAAAGCGTCGCCGGTTCGCTCGCAAGCGGCAGCATCACCGCGATGTAGAAGATATGGCTGACGAGAAAGGCGGCGAGACCGCGCGGAAAGTTGCGCGCATCGCCCTTCATGGCGAGGAAGAGGTCGCCAAGCGCGGAAAACAGGAAGGCCGCGGAGAGGAGCATGAGCGGCAATGCCGGGCCCGCGCCCAGACCCAGGAGCGGCAAAGGCACAAGAAGCCCTATCGCCGCCGTCTTGAGGCCGGTCCGAAGCGGGGACGGGGCCTTGTGTTCGATCAGCTGATAGGCGATGGCGGTGCCAAGCGAAAGCACGCCCAGAGCGATGCGCAACGGATCGAGACCGTCTCCGGCCGCGAAGACTTCCTCAAACATTTCCATCCCCCTTCTTTATTCCCCAGTCTTTGTCCCTATGATCGCGGAAGGGACGGGAATGCAAAAGGACCAAATATGAGCAGCGGCGCCCGCGCCATAGACAGCCCGCAGAATGCCCGTGCGAAGAAATGGCTGGCGCTGACCGAATCGCGCGGCATCCGCAAGCATGGAGAATTCATCCTCTCCGGCCGGAAGACCGTGCCCGAAGCGCTGGAGAAACATGCCGGCCGCTTCACGGCGGCGCTGGCGCGGACGGAGAGCGATCTCAACCGGCTCTCCCTTCCCGCTTCCATAGAACGCTTCGTGCTGGCAAAGCCTGTCTTCGAGGCGCTGGATACGAACGGTACGGGATTCCCGCTGCTGGTGGGAAAGGTGCCGGAGATGGCGGCGGCGGATTTCGCGCGCCCCCCAAAGGGCTTCGAACTCGTGCTGGCGCTGGGCGACCCGTCCAATCTCGGCGCAGCGCTCCGAAGCGCGGCGGCCTTTGGCGCGGGCCGGATCGTATTGATGGAGGGGGCGGCGCATCCCTTCCATCCCAAGGCGCTGCGCGGCGGCGCCAACGCGCAATTCGGTCTCACCTTCCTAAAAGGGGGCGACTGGGCCGCCCTTGAGGATGCAAAAGGAACGCTGGCGGCGCTGGATGGTTCGGGCCGCGATGTCGAGACCTATGACTGGCCGCAGAATCTGCGGCTGGTGCTCGGCGAGGAGGGACAGGGCCTGCCGCCGGGGCTCAAGGCGGAAAAGCTCTCGATCCGCACAACGGGAGCGGTCGAGTCCCTCAATGCGACAGTGGCGGCGAGCCTCGCGCTTTCGGCCCGTTTCCGGCGAATTTCGGCGAGGTGATCCAGCGCGGAGGTAAGGGCGTAGACACAGGGTGAGAGCTGGAACAAGGAGCCAGCGGTTTATCTCCCCCCAGAGAGAGGCCCCCGCCCGTGAAATCGCTTCTCAGACTTGGTGCAGTTCTCGCAATTCTGTTTCCCGCGTCAAGCCTCGGCGCGGAAGCGGCAGCGCCGGTTTCCTCCCCCGAACCCGCCCTGTCCTTCCGCGTCGAGCGCGGGAGCGACCCCATCGGCACACACAAGATCAGCTTCACGCGCAAGGGCGACGAACTTCACGTTGCCATCGATATAGACCTTGCCGTGTCCTTCGGACCGATCACGCTTTTCCGCTACGAGCACCGTAACCGGGAGACATGGCGGGACGGGAAGCTCGTGGCGCTCGAAACGGTGACGAACGATAACGGCACCGACTACAAGGTCAGCGCGAAGGCGACCGACAAGGGCCTTCAAGTGACGAGTTCCGCGAACGGCACGTTCATGGCTCCCGCGACGATCATTCCGACGAGCTACTGGAATCCGGCAACGATCGAGCAGACGCAACTTCTCGATACGCAGAAGGGCCGAGTCCTCGATGTCGAAGTGAAGCCGACTGCAACGCGCGAGGTCAGTATCGAAGGCCAGGCCGTTCCCGTTCGCGAATACGAGATGACCGGAGACCTGAAACTCAAGCTCTGGTACTCGCCGAAAATGGAATGGCTGAACGTCATATTCCGGGCACGGGGCGAAGATGTCGATTACCGCGTGGTGCGGATCGATCGTCAGGAAATCCAGCAGGTGGCACTGCAATGAGCAACAAGGAAAAAATCGTCTGGATCACAGGCGCGAGCTCCGGCATCGGACGCGCCCTCGCCCTGCGCATGGCGCAAGCGGGCTATCGCGTGGCGGCTTCGGCGCGCCGCGCGGACGAACTCGACAAGCTGAAGAACGAGGCCGCGCAACAGGGCGGCGAGATCGTTCCCGTTCCTCTCGATACGACCAAACCGGAAGAAGTACGGGCGGGTGTCGACCGCATCGAACGGGAGATGGGTCCCATTTCCATCGCCGCGCTCTGCGCGGGCACCTATGAACCGGTGCTGGCACATGAACTGACGGCGGAAAAGGCGAGGCCCGTGTTCGAGCTGAACTTCATGGGCTCGCTAAACTGTCTCGAAAACCTGATCCCGCGGATGACCAGACGCGGCGAAGGCAGGATCGCCGCCGTCGCCTCGCTTGCCGGCTATTTCGGCCTGCCGACTTCCGCGATCTATGGCGGCAGCAAGGCCGCTCTCATCAACATGGCCGAAGCGCTGCAGCCCGATCTCGCGAAGCATGGCGTGAAAATGCAGATCGTCAATCCGGGTTTCGTGAAAACACCGCTGACCGACAAGAACGAATTCGGCATGCCCTTCCTGATGGAAGTGGAAGATGCGGCGGAGGCGTTTTACCGGGGGCTACATTCCGACCGGTTCGAGATCACCTTCCCGCGCCGCTTTTCCCTGATATTGCGACTGCTGCAGATGTTGCCATATCGCGCCGCACTTGCGCTGACAGGCGCGACTGTGCCCAAGGAAAAGCACCCTGCCTTCGCGCCGAAGCTCAGCCGTTCCTGATCTCCTCGAAAGCCGCAAGGGCGCGGGCACGCGCCCTTGCGTGATCCACGATGGGCGCGGGATAGGTGTCGCCGAGCACGATGCCAGCCTTTTCAAGATTGGAGGGGGGCGCTTCCCAGGGCTTGTGGATATATCTCGCATCGAGCTTCGAGAGTTCGGGCACGAAGGCGCGGACGTAATCCCCCGCCCCATCGAACTTCTCGCCCTGAAGCACGGGGTTGAAGATGCGGAAATAAGGCGCGGCATCTGCACCGGACCCCGCCACCCACTGCCAGCTGGCGCGGTTCACCGCAAGATCGGCATCGACCAGTGTGTCCTCGAACCATGCAGCGCCTTCGCGCCAGTCGATCATCAGATGCTTGATGAGGAAGGAAGCGGCAATCATGCGAACGCGATTGTGCATCCAGCCCGTCTGCCAGAGCTGGCGCATGCCCGCATCGACGATCGGATAGCCGGTGCGGCCGAGCCGCCAGGCTTCGAACGACGCTTCGTCGCTCATCCAGGGGAAGGCGTCGAACTCCCGTTTCCAGTTCCCTGTGGCAATTTCCGGCCAATTGAAGAGGAGATGACAGGCGAAATCTCTCCATGCCAGCTCCCGCAAGAAAGCATCGCCCGCGCGCCCGCCCCCGCCCTCGGCATCGCGCACCACCTGCCAGATACGGCGCGGCGAGACGTCGCCCCAGTGCAGATGCGGCGACAGGCGGGACGTGCCTTCGCGGTCCGGCAGATCGCGCGCATCGGGATATTCGCTCATCGACCTTTCAACGAAAGTCTCGAGACGCGCGTGAGCGCCGGCTTCGCCCGGGGTCCATGTTTCGCGAAGGCCGCCTGCCCAATCCGGCTTCGCGGGCAGTAGGCCCCAATCCGCGAGGCGATCCGTCGCAATGTCCTTCACACGGTCGAGCTTTCGAGGTGCGGCAAGCGGCGCGTCAAAGGAGCGCTGCGACAATGCGCGCCAGAAGGGTGTGAATACCTTGTAGGGATCGCCGCTTCCCGTCTTCACCTCCCATGGTTCGGCGAGAAGCGAACCATTGAAACTGTGCACCTCCAGCCCCGCATCCGAGAGAGAGGACTTGAGACGCTTGTCGCGGGCAGTCGCGCGCGGCTCGTAGCAGCGGTTCCAGAAAACGGCTTCGGCCGCAATCTCCCGTGCGACGGCAGAAAGAATGCTTTCAGGCACGCCGCGACGAAGGACGAGCGGGAGACCGAGCTTGCCGAGATTTTCGGACAAGGAAGCCAGGCTTCCATGAAGCCACCAGCGCGACGCCCCTCCGATCTCCTCCTCTGGATCGAGGATGAAAATCGGCAGCACCGGCGCTCCCCGGGAGGCTGCGGCGGCGAGAGCCGGATTGTCATCGAGCCGAAGATCGCGGCGAAACCAGACAATGGATGGGCCGGGCTTGGACAAGGAGATGATCTCGAAAATAACTTCAGCTGTAAACGCAGTACGAGGCAGGCGGCCGGGCGGATCAATTCGCGCCGGACGCGCAGATACATCGCAGGCGCCATCCCGGCTCACCATAGCCGCCGACGGCATAGTGCTGCGCGAGACGGCAATCCCAAAGCGCTACCATGCCCGGTTCCCAGGAAATGCGTATCTGATTTTCGGGTGCCGAGAGCAGATTTCTCGCAAGTTCCAGGACGAGATCCCCCTCTTCCACGGGAACTCCGAGGATCTGGCCCTCGCAATGGGCGCCAATGACAAGATGCCTGCGGCCTGTCAGCGGATGAGCGGCCACAAGCGGACGGCGAGACGCGCCTGGCGCGGAGGGGAGGAGATGCAACGGATCGAGATAGGCGCGCATCGCCGGAGAAAGAGCATCATAAGCGCCGGCACGCGAAGACCAGATGCTTTCCGCGCCACCCGAAGGAAGCCCCTCGACATGGAAGAGAGCGACACGCGAAGAAGGCTTGTTCCCGTAAGGCTCTGTCATCAGGGCGATGCAATCCTCGGGATGGTGGCATTCCGCCCCGCCGCGCGGCGAGGTTGCGCCGGTAGTCACCAGAAAGGACCGGCGGTGAGCGCCAAAGGAACGCATGAGCCCTTCCATTCCTTCCGCCGTGACCGGAACGGAACGCAAAAACAGTACGCCATAGTGCGACAGGCTCCCCGCGAGCGACGCGGACAAGGCGGGCGGAGGCGGCACGGACAGGTCCACCCCTTTCACTTCGGCGCCGAGAACGCCGCTCAAGGGATGAACAGAAAACGATTTCGCATACATGATTATTTGCCCCGTGGTCAAAGCAGGTGCGGTTTGACTTTCCCCTTCAAATCAGTTGCACGTGCATTGCGAGGACATCCAATTGAAATCCGTAATGACCAAGTATTCACGACATGAATTTGCGCCGCGTCGACCTGAACCTCCTGACCATCTTCGATGCCATCATGACGGAGGGCAGCATCACGCGGGCTGCGGCGCGGCTTGGCATGACGCAGCCGGCACTCTCGAACGCGCTGACGAGATTGAGACGGCTTGTGGACGATCCTCTATTCGTGCGTATCGGAAACCGAATTGTGCCGACAGCGCGCGCGGAGGCGCTCGCCCTTCCCGTCCGGCAGGCCCTCGATCTCGCGGAGCGCGCCTTGAGCGGGCATCCGGAAGAACCGGACCGGGAAGAAATACGCATCTTCACACTGGCCGTAGGCGATGTGGGAGAAACCATCGCTCTGCCGCACGTCCTGACGCGACTGAGGCGGGAGACGGGGCGGACACCGAGACTGCGTCTCAGATGCGCCCCACCGGAAACGATCGAAAACGAACTCGGAAATGGCGCCGTCGACCTGGCCTGGCTGGTCTTTCCGGTGAGCATACAGGAAGTGAACTCCGAGCCCGTGATGCAGGATGAGTTCGTATGTGTCGTTCCGGCGGCGGATGCCGACAAGCAGATGACGAAGGAGCGCTATCTGGCAATCGATCACGTCGTTCTCGGCGCGGAGATCGCGGCGGATGTTCCCGGCTTCGGCGGATGGCGGCGGAGACGCATCGCAATGGAAGTGCACGACTACGCGCCGCTGGCCACACTCGTCGCAACGGCGGGACTTGCCGCGACGCTACCGAAGAGACTGGCACAGCACTACTCGGCGATCTACGGGCTCGCGATCCAGCCACTGCCCTTCGAGATGCCCCCCGCCATCATTCACCAGGCATGGCCGCGCGCCCTCGACAGGGACAGCACGCATATCCGCCTCAGGCGTGCCTTCAAGGCAGCGGCGATATGATCAGGATTGTCCGCCGGACCTGCCGCGCCAACGCGCCATGGCGGCAGTGAAAATACCGCTGAGCATGGCAATGGACCTCTGGCCGAATGCGTAGGCACCCGGGTAAAGACGTTCGGCGGTGGAGGCGACGCCGGTGAACTGGAAGTTCTGGCGGAGCCCGTGAATGCGCCTCGCGGTAACGAGCCAAAAGGGGCTGACGATGAGGCTAAGCGCGATGACGGAAAGAGCAAGCTGATAGGTTTCTCGGTCGATCGCGCCGGCGCCAAGGCCCGCCTTCGCCAGAACGAAGGAAAATTCGCCGATCTGCGCCATGACGAGACCTGCGATGAAGGCATTGTCCCAAGACTCGCGCAGGAAATGAAGGATGCCGATATTTGTTGCCGTCTTCGCGACGAGAATGACGAAGACGAGGAGAAGCACTACCCAGATATTTTCGAGAATGAAGGAAAGGTCGATCAGCAGGCCGATCGACAGGAAGAAGATCATCAGGAAGAGGCTTTGCACCGGCGCGGTAAACAAGATGGCCGCGCGGCGATCGGTCGAAGCACCGAGAATGAGTCCGGCGAGGAAAGCCCCGTAGGACGGCGAGAGGCCGACATAGCCGGAGACAGCGGCGAAGACGAAGCAGAAAGCGATATTCGCCAGCGGCGCCAGATCCGGCTGATGACGAAGATAGCGGCTCCAGGGAAGTTCGACACGCTCGCGACGTGTCAGGATGACAGCAACGCCCGCAAGCACCGAAACGGCCGCAAACAGCTTCAAGGCAAGAAAGAGATCGAGGCCCATATCGGCTCCGCGAGCAGAGCCGAGCGACTGCACGACAACGAGCATCGGAATGATGAGAAGATCCTGCGCAATGAGGACGCCCATGGTGAGGCGGCCGGCATGCGTTCTCGTTTCGCCGATTTCGGCGAGCATCTTTATGCCGACGGCGGTGGAGGAGAGAGACAGGACGAAGCCGAGAACGAGCGAGCGCTCGAAGCTCCAGCCGAGGAGCGAACCGGCGCCCCAGGTGAGCCCGATGGCGACGGCGGATTGAAGGCCTGCGCAGAGGAGCGCGATCTGGAAGACATTGCGGAAGGCCTTGAGGTTCAGCTCCATGCCGATGAGGAAGAGGAGGAGGAGCACGCCGAGTTCCGCGAAGAGGTCGATGCCTTCCGCCGAATGGACGAGGCCGAGGCCGCCCGGTCCGAGCACGACGCCTGCCAGGATGTAACCGACGATGGCGGGCTGGCGGAGCCGCATCAAGGCGAAGCCGCAGCCCAGCGCGATGACGATGAGCAAGGTGACGGAGTTCAGCGTGAGAACGTCATGCATGCCTGGGTGGCCCGGGAGAAGGAATCGGCAGGCTCCATGATTACGCAAGGATGGCGGCGGCGAAAGAGGCGCGCCTAATCCGCGCGCCTCACGGGGAGAACGAAAGGAGCATCCTCACCGCCGAACATGGCTTCGACACGATAGGTTTCGCGAAGGTTCTGCGGCGTGAGCACCTCGGCCGGGGCGCCATCGGCCTTCACCTTGCCATTGTCCAGAAGGACCAGGCGGTCGCAATACCGCGCGGCAAGGGACAGGTCGTGCAGCACGGCGACGATCATGCGGCCATCATTCGCGTAGGCGCGCAGCACTTCCATGATGCGGATCTGGTGATAGGGGTCGAGCGCGGAGACGGGTTCGTCCACCAGCATGAGTGGGGCTTCGACCGCGAGCGCGCGGGCGAGAAGCACGCGAGCGCGCTCGCCGCCCGACAGCGTGAGCACATCACGTCCGATGAACTCCTGTACGCCGGCGAGCCCGATCGCGCGGGTGATGGCCGCCTCGTCCTCCGCACTTGCGCGATGGAAAGGCTCCAGATGCGGCAGACGGCCGAGCGCGACGAGACGCGAAACCTCAAGCGGCCAATGGCTGCCCGCGCCTTGCGCCAGATAGGAAATGGCGCGCGCCCGGGTGCGCGGGCTCATGGAAGAGACGGGCGTGCCGTCGAGCGAGACCTCGCCCTCGAAGGGGATGAGGTTCGCGATGGCGCGCACCAGCGTTGTCTTGCCGACGCCGTTTGGCCCGATAAGGCCGATGAATTGCGAGCCGTCGGCGGCCAGCGAGACGCCGCGAATGACGCGCGCGCCCCCGAGAGAGGCATGCAGATCTTCAACGGAGAGACGCATCACGGGGCCTCCCTTCTTGTACGAAGGATGAGCCAGAGGAAGAAAGGCGCGCCGACAAGCGAAGTGACAACGCCAATCTTCAGCTCCGGTCCATTGACGGGGATGCGCACGAGAATATCCGCGGCGAGGACCAGCGCGGCACCGCCCAGCGCGGATGGCAGAAGAAGCGAAGCCGGGCGCTGGCCGACAAGCGGCCGCATCAGATGCGGCACGACGAGGCCAACAAAACCGATGACGCCGGTAACGGAGACAGCAGCGCCGACAGCAAGACCAGTGCCGATGATGGCACGGGCGGTGACCGAGCGCATGGAGAAGCCCAAGGTCGATGCCGTGTCCTCGCCGAGCGCCAGCGCATCGAGCGCACGATATGTCGAGACGACGAGAAGCCAGCCGACGCCCATGAAGGGCAGGACGAACCAGACCTGCACCATGCTGCGATCCGTCAGCGAACCAAGCATCCAGAAAACGATTTCAAGCGCGGCATAAGGGCTCGGCGAGAGATTGAGCGCCAGCGAGGTGAGCGCGCCGGTAAAGGCGGAAATGGCGACGCCCGCGAGAATGATGGTGACGATGGAAGGATTGCGCCCCGCCAGCAGGTAAAGCACGGCGAGCGCGGCGAGCGCACCGAGGATACCGCCGACGGGCACGAACATGGCCGTGCCTGCGGCAAGGCCCGAATAGAAGACGAGAACGGCGCCGAGCGCCGCGCCGCCGGACGCGCCGATAAGGCCGGGCTCGGCAAGCGGGTTGCGCAGGAGGCCCTGAAGCCCGGCGCCGGTGAGGCCGAGCGTCGCGCCGACGAGAAGGCCGAGCAACGCGCGCGGCAGACGAATTTCTGTCAGCACCAGCCAGGCAATATCGCGATCCGTTTCCGAGATCAGCGCGAACTTGTCCGTGAGGAGTTCGCCGCCACGGCCGATATAGATGGAAGCGATGAAAAGGATAAGCGTGAACGCGGCGAGAGAAATATTCACCGTCCATGCATTGAGAGGATGGCGGCTCATTCTGCCCTGCCCTCCACATCCATCGCATCATGCGCGGCGGCGAGACGCGCGGCGGTGCGGGCGACGAAGCGCGTGCTGCAAGTCCAGTCGCGCGCGCGCAGGCGAACTTCCTCCGCGTAGCGCGCGCGATAAAGCCGCAGCGCCGGATGCTCCAGCAATGCATTCGCCCGAGAAGGCGCGCCGGGCCGGTAGACGCCGAGCGCAATAAGCTCGGGCCGCATGGCGATCACATCTTCAATGTCCGGATAGGCAAGACCCACGGCATTTTCCTCCCGAACGACATTGCGGAAGCCGGTCAGAGCGAGGATATGGCCGAGGATCGAATTCGGCGTCGCTGCGCTGCCGAGGTCCTGATAGAGGATGGCGGTGGGCGCCTCGGCGCCATCGCGCCTTGCCGCCTCCATCTCCGCATCGAAGCGCGAGATCAGGGCCGAGCCCTCCTCTTCCCGCCCGAGGGCAGACGCAACAATGCGAATGTTCTCACGGATGCCTTCGAAGTCATGTGCGTCCTTCACCGTCGCGACGGGAATATGCATGCGGCGAAGAAGATCGAGCGTGAAGGGCGATGTCCATTCATGCGCGAGGACGAGATCCGGCGCGAAGGGCAGGATATCCTCGATGCGGCCGTCATTCGGCGGCAAATGCCGGACGAGAGCGGCGACCGGCGAATCCTCAGGATCGCGCCCGAGGCGAAAAACGGATTTGAGCGTGCCGGGCGCCGCGAGCTCAGCGGCGATGATATCCGAGCAGAGATTGATCGAGACGACACGCGCCGGACGGCGAGGCTCCGCCTGCGCCGCCGAAGCGGCGGCAAGAAGGCCAGCCAGAACGCTGAATAATAGAAGTCTCATCCTGCCGTCTCGCGCTACGCATCCATAAGATGTCGTCTCGCGGGGCACCCGCATTCTCCCGGCACACCCCGGCCCGGAGAGGGACGACAGCTCGTGGCAGGTTTCCTGGCTTCGGGTCATCGCCTCTTTCCGCCTTCCCGGCTGACGCCAGTGGCAATCGGAAAGAGGCTCGCCGCTTACAGTTGCGGGGGCAGCCGCTTCGCATTCCGCGCGGAATACGAGACGTTCCCTTTTAACCCCGGATTTGCGGCCGGGGCACCGCGAGCGAGGCGGAGTTTAACGGCACGTGCGGGCGGGGCAAGGGGCGAACCGAAATGCCTGCAAATCCGCCGCGAAATGCTCTACCGTGCCGCCAAAACAACATACGGACGATTTCCGGGAGGATCCTCATGCTGACGCTTTATCACTGCAATGGCTCGCGCTCGATGCGTTCGCTCTGGCTGCTCCACGAGATGGGGATCGAGTTCGAACTGAAGGAACTCACCTTCAGCATGGAGGGCCTCAGGACGCCGGAATATCTGTCGATCTCGCCACTCGGCCGCGTGCCCTGCCTGGTCGACAATGGCGTGAACGTGTTCGAGTCCGGCGCCATCGCGCAGTATCTCGGCGAGCACTACGACCCGGAAGGAAAGCTGCATCGGCCTGTGGGGCATCCCGAGCGCACGGAGTGGCTCATCTGGCTGCACTATGCCGAGACCATGGCGGTGCACGGGGCGAGCCTCGTGCAGCAGAAGGTCTTCATCGCGAAGGAGGATCGCTCGCCTGTGGTGCAGAAGCTCGAGTCGCGCCGCCTCGAAAAGTCGCTCGAAGTTGTGGACCGGCATCTCGCCGACCGGGACTATCTGCTGAAAAGCGGCTTCAGCACGGTGGACACGAATGTCGGCTACAGCGTGCATCTGGCCAAAGGCTTCGTGAGCCTCGAACCCTTTCCGAATGTCGTGAAATATTATGAGCGGCTTTCGGCACGGCCCGCCTTCAGACGAGCGGCAGCGAGCGTGCCGCTCGACGAACAGGCGCGCGCCTGAGGCCGCATCAGAGCTTCGGCACGCTCTCCATCACGGGCTTTGGCTCGCGGGTTTCCTTGAAGAGGCCCCAATGGGCTTCTTCAGGATGCGTGCCGCCAACGGGCGTCTCGTCATAGGCGCGCCAGGGCGCATCGAAGGCGGAGAACCAGGCGAAGGCGAGCTTGCGCGAGGGCGGCAGCTGCTTCGAGATCTCCTCATAGAACGCCCTCTGCTTTTCGGGCGTGAAACCTTCTTCCTCCGGCGCTGTGGGAACGCCTGTTTCCTTGACGAGGATGGGGCCACAAAAGGCTTCATCCGAGAGACGCGCCCCTGCCTTCACCACGAAGTCCGCCCAGTTGAAGGGCGGCGCGTCCTTGAACCAGGGCTCAAATACGGGGTGAATGTTGGCCGCCAGGAAATCGATCTTCGCGAGGACCGGTCTTGCATCCGGATCGTCAAGAAAGATGGAGAAGGGCTCGGTGACGGTCAGCGGCAGGCCGGGCGCGCGATCGCGAAACTTGCCGATGACGCGCGCATAGTCATCCCATGAACCGCGCCGGCCGAAGACCATTTCATTGCCGAGCGAGACACCAACGACAATTTCCGGATTGTTCTCCCATGCGCGCAAGGCATTGCGGACTTCAAGATCGTCATCCGGGTTCCAGATGCCGATGACGACCGCGCGGTAGCCGAGTTCCTTGGCAATGCCGGGGACAAGCTCCGCCCCGCTATGCGCGCCATAGGTGACGAGACTGTCGAACCAGGGACGGAGCGCCTTCAGGTCCTCGCGGATCGAAACCTCGCTCGCCTGCACGGGGTTGCCGTCCCAGACCTTCAGTTCCGTCGGCTGATAGGCGACAAAACGGCCCTTCTCCATCGCGTCCTGCAGCCGGGAAAGCGCAGGCGCGGCCTCTTCGCGCGCGGCGCAAACGGGCGCGCCGAGCGCAGGTGCAGCGAAGAGGGAAGCCAGAAGAAGGGCCATCAGGATGCGCATGAGGCGCATGGATAGCGCCGCTTTGTGGCGATTTTTCGGAGCAGCCTTTCCATGGCGCGGGCAAGCAAAAGCCCGGCTCCTTGCGGGAGCCGGGCTCTCGTTACTTCAGAAGCTCGTCAGGCTTTGAGGCCTCAGATGGCTTCCTTCAGGTCCTTCGCGACGCGGAAGGCGACCTTCTTGGAGGCCTTGATCTTGATGGCTTCGCCCGTGGCCGGGTTGCGGCCCATGCGAGCGGCGCGCTTGCGCACCTGCAGGATGCCCAGACCGGTGAGACGGACCTTGTTGCCCTTCTTCAGGTTCTTCACCGTGAGTTCGACGAAGTCGCTGAAGAGTTCCGTCGCCGCCTTCTTCGACATGCCATGCTTGTCGGCAAGTTCGGCGATGAGCTTCGACATCGGCACCGTCGGCGCCGTGGCGGTCTTCTTGGCAGCGGCGGCCGGAGCCTTTGCAGTTGCCTTTTTGGCAGCGGGTTTAGTGGCCATGTTTGAATTCCCTCGGATAAGTTCGGGACCGAGTTTTACTGAGTCGCGCGATTCGGCCAAGCGATAAGTTCATATCTGACGGGCATCGGAGCGAAAAACTGTTGAAAAGTGCCTGCGGCACGGGCATTCCGCCGCAGGCCCCTCTCCAAAATCAGTCGAAAGCCTCGTCCCAGGTGCCTCGCGTGGACGCCTTGGAATATTCGGTGGCGCGGTTTTCGAAGAAGTTGGTGTGCTCGATGCCGTTCAGCATCTCGTCCATCCAGGGCAGCGGGTTCTTTTCCGTGCGGTAGATGGGCTGCAGATTGAGCTGCACGAGGCGGCGATCCGCGATGTAGCGGATATAGCGCTTCACCTGCTCGGCATCGAGGCCCTCGACGCCACCCATCTCGAAGGCGAGGTCGATAAAGGCATCCTCGTGATGGATGATGGTTTCGCAGGCCTTGTAGATGTCCTTCTGGAGCTGCTCGGTCCAGATTTCGGGATTCTCGTCGATAAAGGTGCGGAACAGTTTCATGGCCGAAACGGTATGCAGCGTCTCGTCGCGGGCCGACCATGTCACGATCTGGCCCATGCCCTTCATCTTGTTGAAGCGCGGGAAGTTCATGAGGATCGCGAATGAGGCGAAAAGCTGGACGCCCTCGGTGAAGCCGCCGAAAACGGCAAGTGTCTTGGCGATGTCTTCCTTCGTATCGACGCCCCATTCCTGCATGTAGTCGAATTTCGACTTCATCTGCTCATATTTCAGGAAGGCTTCGTATTCGGCCTCGGGCATGCCGATCGTGTCGAGGAGATGACTATAGGCCGAGATATGGACCGTCTCGATATTCGAGAAGGCGGCCAGCATCATCTGCACTTCCGTGGGTTTGAAGACCCTCGAATAGTGCTTCATGTAGCAGTTGTTCACCTCGACGTCGGCCTGCACGAAGAAGCGGAAGATCTGGGTGAGCAGGTTGCGCTCGGAGTCGGTGAGCTTCTTCGACCAGTCCTTCACATCGTCGGCCAGCGGCACTTCCTCCGGCAGCCAGTGGATGCGCTGCTGCGTGAGCCAGGCATCATAGGCCCAGGGATAGCGGAACGGCTTGTAAACGTGGCGTTCTTCGAGAAGGGACATGGGACGGGCTCCCGTTTCTTTCGTTCGGCGCCAGGCGCCAGAGACAAGAATGGCCCGGCCTTGGAGACCGGGCCATGAGCTTAGCGCCTTACTGACAGGCGAGGCATTCTTCGTATTTGTTCTCTTCCTGGGCCTGAGACGCGACCTGATCGAGCGTCAGGACTTCGAGCACCTTGCCCGGCATGAGCGAGACGACCTCGGCCTTTTCCGCGCGCTGGATCGAGAGCGAGCGGCAGTAATAGAGGCTCTTCACACCATGCTTCCAGGCCATCATGTGGAGGCCGTGCAAGTCGCGCTTGTGCACGTCCGCAGGCAGGAAGAGGTTCACAGACTGCGCCTGATCGATCATCGGAGCGCGGTCGCCCGCATGTTCGATGACCCAGCGCTGGTCGAGTTCGAAGGCGGTCTTGAAGACATCCTTCTCCTCGTCGCTCAGGAAATCGAGATGCTGGACGGAACCGCCCGTGGTGACGATGGAGGACCAGGTATCGTCGTCATTGCGGCCCTTCTGCTCAAGAAGCTTCGTCAGGTGACGGTTGCGGACATTGAAGGAGCCCGACAGCGTCTTGTGCGTGAAGGAGTTCGCCGCGATGGGCTCGATGCCCGGCGACGTACCGCCGGTGATGATCGAGATCGAAGCCGTGGGCGCAATCGCCGTCTTGTTCGAGAAGCGTTCGTTGAAGCCGTAATCCGCCGCATCCGGGCAGGCACCGCGCTCTTCGGCCAGCACCTTCGAGGCCGCGTCCACGCCTTCCTTGATGCGCGTGAACATACGCTTGTTCCAGACCTTCGCCATGACGCCCTCGAAGGGGATCATGTTCGCCTGAAGGAAGGAGTGGAAACCCATGACGCCGAGACCGACGGAACGCTCGCGCATGGCGGCGTATTTGGCGCGGCGCATGTCGTCCGGCGCGCGGTCGATGAAGTCCTGCAGGACATTGTCGAGGAAGCGCATGACGTCCTCGATGATCGTCGGATGATCCTGCCATTCGAGGAAAGTTTCGAGATTGAGCGAGGACAGGCAGCAGACCGCCGTGCGCTCTTCGCCCAGATGGTCCTTGCCGGTGGGCAGGGTGATTTCGGCGCAGAGGTTCGAGGTCTTGACCTCGAGGCCCGCAAGCTTGTGATGCTCGGGACGCGCGTTGTTCACCGTGTCCTTGTAGATGATGTAGGGCTCGCCGGTTTCGATGCGCGAGGTGAGAAGGCGGATCCAGAGCGAGCGGGCCGAAACCGTCTTCTGGACCGACTTGTCCTTGGGGCTGCGGAGATCCCACTCCTCATCCGCCTCGACGGCGCGCATGAAGGCATCCGAGACGAGAACCCCATGATGCAGGTTCAGCGCCTTGCGGTTCGGGTCGCCGCCGGTCGGGCGGCGCATTTCCATGAATTCCTCGATCTCGGGATGGTCGATCGGCAGATAGACCGCCGCCGAGCCGCGACGGAGCGAGCCCTGGCTGATCGCCAGCGTGAGCGAATCCATGACGCGGATGAAGGGAATGATGCCGGAGGTCTTGCCGTTGCCGCCAACCGTCTCGCCGATTGAGCGCAGATTGCCCCAGTAGGAGCCGATGCCGCCGCCCTTGGCAGCGAGCCAGACATTCTCGTTCCAGAGGCCGACAATGCCTTCGAGACTGTCGTTCGCCTCGTTGAGGAAGCAGGAAATGGGCAGGCCGCGCTGCGTGCCGCCATTAGACAGGACGGGCGTCGCCGGCATGAACCAGAGCTTGGAGATGTAGTCATAGAGACGCTGGGCATGAGCCGCGTCGTCCGAATAATAAGAGGCCACACGGGCGAACATGTCCTGATAGGACTCGCCCGGCATCAGATAGCGGTCGCGCAGCGTCGCCTTGCCGAACTCCGTCAGCAGCGCATCGCGCCCATGATCGACCTTCACACGGGGGCGCCCGCGCGTCTGGACCGCCTGGTCCTGATCGCCAAACGGCATTTCGGGTTCGGCAGATGCACGCGCTTCCTTGCGCACGCGGCTCACCGCGCGCTCGCCCGTGATGATTGCCGATACGCTGGCCTCAACCTCACTCATATCCACCGCTTTCGACGTGTCGTTCAGCATGTTCTGGTTCCCCGGTCTGCCTTGCTTCGCCGCATCCGAAGCGGGCAAAAGATCCCCTGCCGGCGAGCGGATAGTCTCTCGCCGTCTTCCTGCCCCGTATGCCGGGCAGAACTCGCTATTTCAGTGATTGCGCTACCGCTCTGAGAAGTTCCCCCGCGAAGCAGCGCGCGTCCAGATATAGTATCTGTCTGTTCCCCGAGGTCAATCAGTAGTGTGAGGCCGAAAGCAAAAAAATGGTAAACGGCCCTTCCGCATGGCTGGCGGCCGCACGAAATTCCGATGCATATTCAAGGGGTTGATTCCGCAGCCCGCCAGTTCTCCGAGGAGTCCCGATGCCCGACACGACCGCCGACCGCCGCCCCCTCTATCCCGAGATCGAGCCCTACCGGACGGGAACGCTCAAGGTCTCCGATCTGCACACGATCTATTTCGAGGAATGCGGCAACCCGAAGGGGAAGCCTGTCGTCATCGTGCATGGCGGGCCCGGCGGCGGGAGCAATCCGACCATGCGGCGGACGCATAATCCGGAGGCCTACCGGATCATCCTGTTCGACCAGCGCGGCTGCGGAAAATCGACGCCCCATGCGGAGCTTCGCGAAAACACAACCTGGGACCTCGTGGCCGACATGGAGCGCCTGCGGGAACATCTCGGCATCGACAAATGGCAGCTCTGTGGTGGCTCCTGGGGCTCGACGCTCTCGCTTGCCTATGCGGAGACGCATCCCGAGCGCGTCACCGAGATCATTCTGCGGGGCATCTTCACGCTGCGGAAGCGGGAGCTCGACTGGTTCTACCAGCAGGGAACGGACGCCCTCTTCCCGGATGCCTGGGAAGAGTTCATCGCGCCGATCCCGGAGGCGGAGCGCGGCAACCTGATGGCGGCCTATTACAAGCGGCTCACCGGCGACAACGAGGCCGAAAAGATCGCCTGCGCCAAGGCCTGGAGCATTTGGGAGGGAACAACGCTCTCACTCTATTCCGACCCCGAACGCGTGAAGCGTTTCGCGGACGGGCACTTCGCCCTCGCCTTCGCGCGGATCGAGTGCCATTTCTTCATGAACAAGGGCTTCTTCGAGCCCCAGGACCAGCTCATCCTCAATGCCGGCAAGCTGAAGGGTATTCCCGGCGTGATCGCACAGGGGCGCTATGACGTGGTGACGCCGATGTTCACGGCATGGGAGCTTGCCAAGGCCTGGCCCGAAGCGGAGCTCAACATCGTGCCGGACGCAGGCCATACGGCGACGGAGCCCGGCATCGTCGATGTGATGGTGCGGGCGAGCGACAGATACGCCAGGGTGTGACGCGGGCTTCAATGCATATTCTTTATCTTGTGAATGCGCTCGACTCGCCGCCCGGTGTGCTGCTCGACGAAGCGACGCGGATGGGCGCCAGCGCCACGCAGATCGATACGGTGAATGGCCGCGACATGGGCAGTGGCGATGCGCGCGGCGTGCCCGAGGCGGCGGATGATTTCGATGCGCTGGTCGTGCTTGGCGGGGTTATGGGTGTCTATGAAGCGGACAAGTATCCCTTCATCGAGGAAAGCAAGCGGCTGGTGCGGCACTTCCACGACAAAGGCAAGCCCGTAATGGGCGTCTGTCTCGGTTCGCAGATCGTGGCGAGCGCTTTCGGCGCCCCGGTCTATCGGATGAAGGAAAAGCTATCCGCGCAGGAGGAATGGGGCTTCGTGCCGCAGACATGGGAGCCGGCAGCGGCAGACGACAAGCTGCTCCACGATGCAGCGCCGGAGCTCCGCACCATGCACTGGCATGGCGACACGTTCGATCTGCCGGCAGAGGCTGTACGGCTTTCGACGCGCGAAACCTGCCCCAACCAATCATTCCGCATCGGCGAGAAGACCTATGCCTTCCAGTTTCACCTCGAAGTGACGCGGGAAATTCTCGACGGCTGGTCCGTCTTCCGCGCGAAGGCGCTCGATGTGCCGCGCGCAGAGATCGAAAAACTCATCGAACCGCAGATCGAGGCCTCGCTCGGTGCGCAGGAAGAATTCGCGCGACGCACAATGCGGCGCTGGATGGAGCTAGCACAGAAGTAACCCCCTCACCCTTCCCACCATCGCTTCGCGCTGGCGGGCCCCTTCCCTCTCCCCTAAGGGGAGAGGGGGAGCCGAGCGATAGCGAGGATCGGGTGAGGGGTGATACTCAGAAGTTCACGCGCCGCGAGATCGCGCCGTCGACCACGAGATTCGTTCCGGTGGTGAAGGACGATGCCGGGCTTGCCAGGAAGACAGCGGCGTTCGCGATGTCCTGCGGCGTCGCCATGCGGCCGGTCGGGTTGCGCGACATGGCCTGCTTGAACATATCGGGCATGTGTTCCTCGATCATGTTCCAGACGCCGCCCTTGAAGTAGACGGTACCGGGCGAAACCGTGTTCACGCGGACATGATCGCCCGCGTACTGACGCGCAAGGCCCTTGGCGAGATGAATCTGCGCCGCCTTCTGTGCACCATAGGCATTCGCATTGTCGTTCTCGGCCGCCGAGATCGAGGAAATGAAGGTGGCCGACGCATCGCCCGACTTCTTCGCCGCCTCGGTGAGGAAGGGAAGTGCCGCCTCGAAGGCGTTGACCGCGCCGAGCACGTCGATCTCGAAGCAGGCGCGCCAGGATTTCTCGTCATTCCCGTTTGCAAGCGCGGAAGCATTGGCGACGAGAATGTCGAGGCCGCCCATTCCCTTCGCCGTATCCGCGATCCACTTCTTCAGCCCCTCGCCATCCGCAATGTCAGCCACGCCGCCGGTCGCCTTCACACCCTTCTTGGAAAGCGCGGCAACGGCTTCGTCCACCTGATCCTGATTGCGGGCGCAGATCGCGATATCGACGCCCTCCGCCGCGAGCGTTTCCGCAATGGCCCGGCCGATGCCGCGCGTGCCGCCAGTGACGATCGCCTTCTTGCCCTTGAGACCGAGATCCATGGCTCTTGCCTTTCTGAATAATGTTGCCGTTGGGAGGCACTCTATCGTCCCGGCCGCAACAGACCAACCGCAGCCTTTCTCTCCGAGATCAGAAGGGACCGCGCGGATCGTCGGCGATGAAAAGCTCGCGGAGCGCACCAAGGGCGGCCCGCCAGCGCAGCCGGAATTGGGTAAGGAGATTCTCCTCCTGGGGCGGATCGAGATCCAGACCGACCTGACGCACCGAGCCGTCCTGTACCTGGATTGCAGCAAGCACAATGCCACCGACACGCGTGCGGGCGCCCTCCTTGATATCCTTGCCAAGCCGCGAGCGCATGAACTCCTCGAGAGTGAGTTCGCGTTCCTCCGCCTCGAAAGCAAGTCCGTACATATCCGCAACGAGGGCCGCACTGGCCGAGCCCTCCAGCACGAAATCGACCATGCCCGCCTCTTTTGCCTGGCCGCGCATCCGCCGCGCGCCAAAGAGACGGTCAAGCGTCGGGATCATTTCGGCGGTCGTCAGCATCATCACGACATCGCCCGGCTCCACACCCCGGTCGAAGCCTTCCGTACGGACGACGCCATCCCGCATCACCGAAATAACCGTCGTGCCCATAGGCAAAGGAAGACGGTTCACGCCGCGTCTGAGAAGCAGGCTCATCGGATCGACGGTGTAGGCCACAACGCTCTTGCCCTTGCCTGCCGGGAGATCGAGCTCGACGCGGCGGTTCGGCGTCGGGCGCGGGGGCAGTTCGACTTCCGCAAGGCGAGCGGCATAGGGAACGGTCCAGCCCTGAAGCACCAGCGAGGCGAGCACGATCACATAGGCGACGCTGAAGAGAACTTCCGCACCCTCGACGCCGGAAATGACGGGTATCGTGCCGAGAAAGATGGGCACTGCGCCGCGCAAACCGACCCATGAGATGAAGGCGGTTTCGCGCGGCGTGAAACTGAACGGCCAAAGGCAGGCCAGAATGGTGACCGGGCGGGCGATGAAGATGAGGAAGAAAGCAACGCCAAGCGCAGGCAGAAGGATCGGGAGCAGCGCAGAGGGCGTCACCAGCAGCCCCATCATCAGAAACATGCCGATCTGGGCGAGCCAGGCAACGCCATCTGAAAAGCGGGAAATTTCGGTGGTGGCGCGATGCTGGTTGTTTCCGAGAATGAAGCCCGCGACGAAGATCGCAAGAAATCCGCTGGCACCGGCCGACTGGGTGAAGGCGAAAACAAGAAGGCCGAGGGCACCGGCGAGTATCGGATAAAGGCCGGAAGAGAGCTGCAGCCGGTTCACAGCGCGCAGAACCGCATAACCGCCGACAGCACCGAAGAAGAGGCCCCCGAGCATCTGCCAGAGGAAATCCCAGAGGAGATCAAGCGCGTCGCTTACATCCGCGACGTTCCGGCCATGCACCGCGACGCCCACAAGCGCAAGCGTCAGAAAAATCGCCATCGGATCGTTCACGCCGGATTCGAGTTCGAGCGTGGCGGCGACGCGCGGCTTGAGCCGGAGCCCGTGGAGATGAAGCAGGAAGAAAACGGCCGCGGCATCTGTCGAGCCGACAATGGCGCCAAGCAGAAAGGCCTCCGCCCACCCGAACCCGAAGAGAAACTTCGCGGCGAGACCGACCAGAGCAGCGGTCAGCACCACACCGATCGTGGCGAGTATGATACTGGGCCCGAAGGCGCGATTGATCGTTTCGCGGCTCGTCCGCAATCCGCCGTCGAAGAGGATGAGGGCCAATGCGAAGGAGCCGACGAAATAGGCGACGCCGTAGTCATTGAAGACGATGCCGCCCGGCCCATCTTCCCCCGCCAGCATGCCGAAGGCGAGGAAGACGAGCAGCAATGGCGCCCCGATCCGCGAGGACAGAACGCCCGCAAAGATCGAAAAGGTAATCAGACCTGCTGAAACCAGAATGATCTGGTTGGCAAAATCCATTCCACGACACCAATGCTCATGCGGGTCCTGCCGACTGCATGGGCATTGCGGCCAATCGGAGCAGAAATCCCTCGAATCGCGACGACGAAATTGAGATCAGTCTACAACAACGAGACGCATTTGGTGCGCGCAATCCGCTGGAAATGGCCGTTCACTCAGCTTTTTCCGCCCTCGGCCTTTTGCTTCCGGGTCTGTGCGGCCTTCTTCGCCGATGCAGAGCGTTCCGATGCGGGACGATTTGCCAAGGCCTGGCCGCCCTTGCGCCCACCCTTGCGGGATGCGGCCTGACTGTCCTTCGTTCCCCGGCCGGAACCGGACTTCTTGCCGCCTCCCTCCTCCTTGTTGACGGTGGCCCAGGCCCGACGCTCGGCCTCCTCCTTCTTCACGCCGCGTTTCTCATAGCCCTCTTCGATGTGTTCTGCCTTGCGCTTCTGCTTGTCCGTGTAAGCCGACTTGTCGCCACGGGACATGGGTCCTTCCTCCCTTTTCGATGCCCGCCCGATCTCAAAACGCGGCGCGGCAACCGCCGGTTCCTCCGATCAATTTCCTTTCCGCTGTTCGGCGATGTGCAGGCATGTCTGACAATTTGTCCGGGACGGGCCCGGCCAATGTCCTTATTCTTGGCGGCAAATAAGCGGCATGGCCGCAATCAATAAGACAAGAGGAGACGGGGATGGATCTCGCCATGAAGCCCGAAGATGTCGCCTTTCGCGACGAGGTGCGGGCATTTCTCAAGGAAAATCTGACGGAAGACCTGAAGGCCCATGCGCGGCTGACGCCGGGGATTCTGGCGGACCAGGACCTGCGCGTCGAATGGCTGAAGCGCCTCTACAAGCGGGGCTGGGCTGCGCCGAGCTGGCCGAAGGAATATGGCGGGGCGGGTTTCAACGTGATGCAGCGTTTCATTTGGGCATCGGAATGCGCCGCGGCGGGCGCGCCCGCCGGGTCCAACATGGGCCTTTCCATGGTTGGACCGACGCTGATGGGGCACGGCACGGCAGAGCAGAAGGCGCATTACCTGCCGCGCATTCTCGACGGCACGGACTGGTGGTGCCAGGGCTATTCGGAGCCAGGCTCGGGCTCGGACCTCGCCTCACTCCAGTGCCGCGCGGATTCCGACGGCGACGACTACATCATCAACGGTACGAAGCTCTGGACCACCGGCGCGCACCAATCGAACAAGATGTTCTGCCTCGTGCGCACCAATCCGAATGCCGAGAAGAAGCAGGAAGGCATCTCCTTCATCCTGATCGACGACTTTCCGGCCAAGGGCATCACCATCGATCCGATCATCACGCTGGCGGGCGACCACGAGGTGAACCAGGTCTTCTTCGACGATGTGCGCGTACCGAAGAAAAATCGTGTCGGCGCTGAAAACAACGGCTGGACGGTGGCGAAATATCTGCTCGAGTTCGAGCGCGGCGGCGCGGCCCATGGCGCAGCGCTGAAGAATGCGCTCAACAAGCTGCGCATCATGGCGAGCCAGGAGCGCGACGGCGACGGGCAGAAGCTCATCGACGATCCGGCCTTCCGCCGCAAGATCGACGAACTGGAAGTCGAAGCGACCTCCGTCGAGTTCACCGAACACCGGATCATGTCGCAGCTGTCGAACGGGCAGAACCCGGGCGCGGCCGCCTCGATCATCAAGCTCAAGGGTGCGGATACGAACCAGAAGATCACCGAGCTTGGCGTCGAGGCGATCGCCTATTACGTGCAGCCCGATGTGATCGAGGCCCGCACCTGGGGCTCCAACACGAAGCCCGTGGGACCGGACCATACGCTCATGGTGATGCCGAAATATCTCAATACCCGAGCACAGACGATCTTCGGCGGCTCGAACGAGGTTCAGCGCAACATCATGGCGAAGGCGGTGCTGGGCCTCTGAGCCAGGAGAAACCGGAGATGAGCGACTGGAAACTACCGCGGGAAGGCGGGTGCCTGTGTGGAAAGGTGCGGTTCCGGATAACCGCACCTCCGCTGCTCACCATGGCGTGCCATTGCAAGGGCTGCCAGCGTCTGACGGCGAGCGCCTTTTCGCTCAGCGCCGCCGTTCCGAGCGGCGGCTTCGAACTCGTGCAGGGCGAGCCTGTCATCGGCGCGTTACACGGCCCGCACAAGCACTATTTCTGCGACTATTGCATGAGCTGGCTGTTCACCCGGCCGGACGGAATGGACTGGTTCGTGAATGTCAGGGCCCCGATGCTCGACGATCCGGCAGGCTTCTCCACGCCATATGTCGAGACGGCGGCAGCGGAGAAACTTCCCTGGGTGAAGACACCAGCAGCTCGCAGTTTCGACGGCTTTCCGGACCTCGAAGCCATGACGAGCGCCGTCGAAGAGTTTGCAACCCTGGGCGGCCCGGCTAGCTAGATTCCGGGTCGCAGCCGACAGCCATGCGATAAGTCAGGCGCGCCAGCTCCGTTGTGAGTTCGGCGCGCTTTTTTTCACCGACATCGCGGAAGGCCACTTCGAGGATTGCGTTGTAGAGCATTTCCGAGATGAGCCAGGCATCCTCCTCGGGCATGGGAAGGTCGAGCGCGCCAGCGGCTCGGATACGGACACGCTGGGAGAGGGCGGCAAGCGCTGCGCGCGTTTCCATTACCACGGGAAGCTGCGGAACGAAGGGCACCTGACGCAGCAGGACACGAAAGACATCGCGATCCTCCACCATCGAGCCGACGGCGCGCGAAATCATATGAGCCACGGCAGGCCATGGTTCCTGCCCGACCGCCTCCGCGAATGCCTCCTCCATGTTCGCCTCGACCTTCGCCATCAGGCGCGATGTCAGTTCGGCGACAATCGCCTCCTTGTTCGGGAAAAACTCATAAAGCGTCGCAATGCCGACGCCGGCCTCTTCGGCGATGCGATTGGTCGTCAGCGTCTCATAGCCGCGCCTCGCCAAAAGCCGAGCAGCGCCTTCCAGAATGGCTGCGAAGCTGGCGCGGGAACGGGCCTGTTTTGGCCATTTTTTTGGTTTGAAATCAGTCACTTGAGAGAAACCAAGAGAGACAATGGACGGCGATCTCGTCGCCACGCGAATCCGAGTTTTCCGAGCAATTGCTTGGATTATATTGACGATGGGGAGCAGGAGCAAAACGGGAGAGAGAAACATGGCTGCACAAAGTCGGACGGCATCGGCGCTCAAGCGCGATGGAGCGGAGAGCACCCCCATGCGCGACTATTCGAGCCCGATGCCACGGCTCGATTTCTCGAAGCCCGAAGGCGATCCGGGCCTGCTTGGGCCGGGCTCCATGGGCTGGAAGGTGAGTGCGAATCCCATCGTCAGCGCCGTCGGCGGCATTGCGGCGGTGATCCTCGAACTCGCCGAGAAACATGTGCGCGCCGGCGTCTGGGACCATTCGACCTTCAAGGTCGATCCGATACGCCGGATGGAGCGGACCGGCATGGCTGCCGCGGCCGTGACCTATGGGCCCACCAAGATGGCGGAGATGACGTTTCAGCGCGTGACGCGGATGCATGAGCGCGTGAACGGCACTACGCATGATGGTGACACCTATCGCGCCATGGACCCGAAACTTCTCACCTGGGTGCATGTGACGGCAGCGTGGGGTTTCCTCAACGCCTACAAGCGCTATGCCAATCCCTCGCTTTCCCGCGAGGACGAGGACCGCTACTACCGCGAGGGCGAAGTGATCGGCAAAGGCTTCGGTGCGGAATGGGTGCCGACTTCCAAGGCGGAGATGAATGTCTACATGGCGGAGATGACGCCGAATCTCTATGCGAACGACACGGTGCAGGAGTTCCTTGAACTGGTCCGGAACGCAACTCCACTGGGTCAGGCAGGCAAGCCCGTGCAGCGGCTCATCACGCAGGCGGCAATCGACCTCTTGCCCAAACATTTGCAGGAGCAATGCGGCGTCGCGGTTTCCCCAGCGGCAAGGCCGCTCGTGCGCCCGGCCGTGCGGGCACTAGCCCATTCAGCAGGCTTTGCCATGCGCTTCGCGACGAATTCGCCTGCGCATCAGGCTTGCCGCCGCATGGGAGTCTCGACAGACTGTCTGCGCTGATCAACGACATCCTTTAAGCAGAAGAAAAAATGAATCTCGACCTGACGCCTGCGGATGCAGCCTTCCGCGACGAAGTGCGCGCTTTTCTCGATGAGAATCTGACGCCGGAACTCGCGGAAGCGGGAAAGCTCACCACCTCCGTCTTCACGGACAAGCAGTGGAACCTCGCCTGGCAGAAAATCCTCTACAGGAAGGGCTGGGTGGCGCCGAGCTGGCCGGTCGAGTATGGCGGCACGGGCTGGACCGAGATGCAGAAGTACATCTGGACTTCGGAATGCACGCGATACGGCACACCCAATCTTTCGCCGATGGGGCTTCGCATGTGCGGGCCCATGCTGATGAAGTTCGGAACGAAGGAACAGAAAGACCATTACCTGCCGCGCATTCTTTCGGGCGAAGACTACTGGTGTCAGGGCTATTCGGAGCCGGGCGCCGGATCGGACCTGGCGTCCTTGCAGCTGAAGGCGGTGAGCGATGGCGACGACTATGTGCTGAACGGAACCAAGATCTGGACCACGCATGCGCATTTCGCGAACATGATGTTCTGCCTCGTGCGCACGGATGCGAGCGGTAAGCCCCAGGAAGGCATCACCTTCCTCCTTCTCGACATGACGACACCCGGCATCAAGGTGGAGCCGATCATCACGCTTGCCGGTGAGCATGAGGTGAACCAGGTGTTCTTCGACGATGTGCGCGTGCCGAAGAAGAACCGCGTCGGCGAGGAAAATCAGGGCTGGACGGTCGCCAAATATCTTCTCGAGTTCGAGCGCGGCGGTGCTTTTGCCGCGTCGCTCGAAGTGGGCATAGAGAAAATCCGCGAAGTCGCATCCGGCGAGCGATCAGGCGACGGCACGCGACTCATCGACGATGAAACCTTCGCGCGAAAGATTGCCGAAGCCGCCATCGAGGTAAAGGCGATGGAGATGACCGAGCATCGCGTGATGGCGGAACTCGCGGGCGGCAAGAACCCGGGCCCTGCCTCCTCCATGCTCAAGACGCGCGGCACGGAAATGCGCCAGCGCCTCGACGAGATCGCCATCGAGACGATCGCCTTCTATGCAGGCGCGGATCAGCACGATGCGCGAACGCCGGGCTCGAATGTCGAACCTATCGGGCCGGCAGAAGGCATGGTCTTCATGCCGACCTACCTCAACAACCGGGCCGCTTCTATCTATGGCGGCTCGAACGAAGTTCAGCGCGGCATCATGGCGAAGCTGGTGCTGGGGCTCTGACCTTCAGGCCTTCCGTTCGATCAGGAGCGTCGTCGTCTGGGTGAAGACCGTCTCGTCATTCTGGTTCATCAGGATGTGGCGGTTCTTCACGACGCCACGGTCCGGCTTCGAGGAGGACGGTTTCGTCTCGATGCATTCGATAACGAGGCGGAGCGTGTCGCCGAGTTTAGCAGGCTTCAGGAATCGCACCTCGTCATAGCCGAGAGCGCCGATCACGGCGGTTTCCTCCGGCAGACGCGAGGCCAGCCAGAGGACGATGGCCTGGATATGCGTGCCGCAGGCGGTCAGCGTGCCGTAGACCGATTTCGCTGCGGCTTCCTCATCGACATGAAAGGGCTGCGGGTCCCACTTCGTCGCGAAGGAAACGAGTTCGTCCTTCGTCATCTCGTAGCGGGCCGGAATGTCGTGGCGTTCGCCGAGCTGGAAATCATCGAAGTAGCGCATTTCTTTCTCCCGATTCGCGGCGAACGAGGCCCGTCATCAGCATACCGCAACCAGATCATTTGCGCCCACGCCGACCGCTCCTGTAATTTCGGGTACCGCGTCAGCCACGGAAAAGAAAATGGGCATCATCTGGGGAGAAGGTAACCGCTTCGAGCTGAACGGCATCAGGTTTCAGTTCATCGGCCAGCTCAGGGAGCTCTTCGCTCTGAAGGAGGAAGACGGTCTGGTTCTCGGCAAATGGCGCCGCGTGCTAGATGCCTATATTGACGCGATGTCCGGCCTGTCCCCCCAGAACATCTTCGAATTGGGAATATTCCGAGGCGGCAGCGCGGCCTTCTTTAACGAATGGCTGAACCCGGAGAAGCTCGTCGCCATAGACTACATGCAAGCTCCGACGGATGGCTTCAAGGCTTACCTGGAAAGCGCACCAAATGCGGGGCGCATCCGCCCTTACTTCGGCACAGACCAGGCGGACAAGCAAAAACTCGGAAGTATCTGCAGTAGGGAATTCGGCGACGCGCTTCTCGATCTCGTGATCGACGATGCTTCGCATCTGCTCGACAAGACAAAAACCTCGTTCAACTTCCTCTTTCCGAGGGTGAAGGCCGGCGGCCTTTATGTAATCGAAGATTGGTCATGGGCGCATATGGACGATCCCGACGGAGTCTTCCGGCAGAGATTTCACGCCGAGCCTGCAATGTCGAATCTCGTTATCGAGATCATGCTGGCATCGGCCAGACGCCCCGATCTCATTCCCGAAGTGCGCGTTTTTCCAAGCTGCGCCTTCATCCGCAGAGGCGAAGGGGAGACCGGAGAAGATTTCGATATCTCGCGCGAGAGCTTTCACCGCGGATTGCCGATAGGCGGATCCGACCTGTTTGACCGCTGAACAAGACTGCAAGCAGAGTTGTAGTTGCCCGGGCCGGGAGTGCTCCTGTACCTTGGACCTCCATTTTACCGGCGCAGGAACGACAATGAGCATCGTCTGGAACGACAAGGGTTTTCAGCTCAACGGAACCCAGTTCCAGTTGATCACCAACCTGCACGATCTTTTCGCGCTCAAGGATCAGGAAGGTCTTGTACTCGGCAAGCCGAGGGATCTCATCGAGACCTATCTAGATCTGTTTTCGGATTTCTCAGCTCCCCGAATCTTCGAACTGGGGATTTTCCGGGGTGGCAGTACTGCCTTCTTCAACGAATTGCTGAGGCCCGAAAAACTCGTCGCAATCGACTTCATGGAAGATGCACGACCCGGCTTCAAGAACTATCTCGACACAGGTGCCAACGCTGCCAGCGTCCGCCCCTATTTCCAGGTAGACCAGGCCGACAAGCAAAGACTCGACGAAATATATACCTCAGAGTTCGGCAGCGCCCCGCTCGATCTCGTCGTGGACGATGCATCGCATATGCTTGAGCAAACACGCATCTCCTTCAATTTTCTCTTTCCCAAGCTTCGTCCCGGGGGCTTCTATATCATTGAGGACTGGTCATGGGCGCATGTCTACGATCCCGGGAAGATATTCGACAAGAATTTCGGCGGACAGCCACCAATGTCCAACCTCATTATCGAGATCATGCTGGCTTCCGCCTATCATCAGCGCCTCATCCCAGAGCTGCGCATCTATCCGACATATGCGATCGTGCGCAAAGGCGACGCGGAAACCGGCCCCGGATTCGATATTGCCAAGCAATGCTTCGTGCGCGGAACATGCGTTGGAGGCGGTGACCTGTTCGGCTGAGAAAGACCTAAAACCCTCCATCGGGCAAATGGTTCTTGCGGCGGAGGTTGTTCTACTCTTACCGAGGTTGCCAATTTTCTCCGGACGAACCGATTTGCGAGAGGCGACTGTCGCGAAAATCGCGGCAATACGTTCGCACAAGACGCTCCCCCCACGCAAAAGGCCCGCGGGTTTCCCCGCGGGCCTGAAGCATAGACCTTCGGAATCGCTTAGGCGAATTCGAAGAGACCGGCGGCGCCGGCTGAAATCGCACTGGCGATTTCAGCATTCTTAAATGCGAATGGGCGCCTTTGCCGGTTCTTCGTAATTCGCTTATGCAAATTCGAAGAGACCAGCGGCGCCCATGCCACCACCGATGCACATGGTGACCACACCGTATTTCACGTTCTGGCCAGCCTGCTTGCGGCGGCGGCCTTCGAGAAGGATATGGCCGGTGCAGCGCGCACCGGTCATGCCGAAGGGGTGGCCGATGGCGATGGAGCCGCCATTCACATTGTACTTCTCGGGGTCGATGCCAAGACGGTCGCGGCTGTAGAGGCACTGGCTGGCGAAGGCTTCATTGAGTTCCCAGAGATCGATGTCGTCGATCTTGAGGCCCTGGCGCTCGAGCAGGCGCGGAACGGCGAAGACCGGGCCGATGCCCATTTCATCGGGTTCGCAACCTGCGACCGCGAAGCCGCGGAAGACGCCGAGAATGTCGAGACCGCGCTTCTCGGCTTCCTTACGCTCCATCAGGAGGACGGCGGCGGCGCCGTCGGACAGCTGCGAAGCGTTGCCGGCGGTGACGTACTTGCCTTCCTTTACCTTCTGGCCGTTCTTGAAGACCGGCTTCAGCGAAGCGAGACCTTCAAGCGTCGTGTCCGGACGGTTGCACTCGTCCTTGTCCACCGTGTAGTCGACGAGCGACTCTTCACCGGTTTCCTTGTTCACGACTTTCATCTTGGTCTGCATCGGGACGATTTCGTCCTTGAAAATGCCGTTCTGCTGGGCAGCGGCGATGCGCTGCTGGCTGCGGAGCGAATATTCGTCCTGGTATTCGCGCGAGACGCCATAACGCTCGGCGACGATTTCGGCCGTTTCGATCATCGCCATCCAGAGCTCGGGCTTTTCCTGCATGAGCTTCTCTTCGGTGAGACGATTCACATTCTGGCCGCCCATCTGGACGAGCGAAATGGACTCGACGCCCGCGCCGATCGCACAGGGAACGCCTTCATTGACGATCCGGCCCGCGGCCATGGCGACAGTCTGCAGGCCCGACGAGCAGAAGCGGTTGACCGTCGTGCCCGAGGTCGTGACCGGGCAGCCGGCCCAGATCGCGGAGAGGCGGCCGATATTCATGCCGGTGGCACCTTCAGGGGCGCCGCAGCCCATGATGACGTCTTCGACTTCGCCCGGCTCGATGCCGGCGCGCGCGATGGCGTGCTTGATCGCGTGGCCTGCCATGGCGGCGCCGTGCGTGTTGTTGAAGCCGCCGCGGCCAGCCTTGGCAAGGCCGGTACGGGCGGTCGAAACGATGACTGCTTCTCTGGACATGGACGGTCTCCCGAAGGGGTTAGCTGGCTTTTCAATTGCCCGGTTGGATGGCGAGGCCGGTCGCAGGCGTTTGCCGCCTTTTGGCATGGTTCCGGCCAAGTTGAGCCGCACCATAAACGGCCAGGAAGTTCGCTCAAAGCGGAATCTCGGTCATTTTCCGTAGGGTTGGCGCAGATAGATTGTTGAATTTTGAACAACCTGCCGACCGCATATGACAGGGGTGCCCAAATCTTGCCTTCAAATTTCCCCGTAACCGCCGCGAGTGAACCCGATGCGGGTCACATTCGTTTTCCATCTTGAGAGCGTTGAAGGCGGATCGCGAATGGAAGGTCCGCCGGGTCCATGAAAGATGGAAGGGGTAGAAAGATGAAACCGCTGACCGTTGTTGCCGCTCTTGGCTTCAGTACCGCGATCGCCACCGCGCTCGTCGCGAACACGGCCGTTGCATCCGACCCGCTGCCCCTGCCGCGTCCGGACATCATGAGTGAGAGCAAGGTGCTCGGCATCGAGGAACGCAAGATCACCGTGAGCGCGATCGACCCCGCAGCGCCGCGGACGCCCGGCTATGGCGTGAACGATGCCAAGCGCGTGACCTTCCCGATCTATTTCGCCGAAGGCTGGACGACGACGAACGACGCCGCGGAAGTGGCGCTGCGCGCGGCCGCCGAGGAGATCACCTATCGCGGCCTTCAGGACATCACGGTCGCGCCTTCCGATGCCGCCATGATGTCGAGCGACCTGTCGGTGCAGCGCGACGCAGAGAAGCGCGCCGAAGCCGTTGCGGAGGGTCTCGAAAAATACGGCGTGCCGGAACGCTGGATCGCCGTGAAACCCTACGCGCTCTCGGGCGTTTAAATACCGAATTCTTTCTTCGCGGCGGCACCCCCCTCCCCTCGCGCCGCCGCGTTGCACCAAAGGCCCGGTGCCGTCTCTCCCTCATCCCCCACCGGGGACGGCATCGGGTCCTTTACCCCCTCGCAGTAACTCGGCCCGCCGCTCCTCCGGCGGGCCGTTTTCTTGTGTCCGGTTGCGCGACGGTCTAGATAGAGCGCCATCACAGATTTTCCCTTCCCCCGGATGCTTGTCTCATGAGTTCAAAACAGGTCGATACGAGTGGCTTCGGCGCCTATGCCGGACCCGTGCTGCGCAACGACGAGGGCGCCTTCATCTTCGAGATCGCGGACCATCATCTGAATGCCGACGAGAGGCTTCACGGCGGCATGATGATGACGCTTGCCTCCATCGTGCTCGGAAGCGTCGCGAAGGAGACGGCAGCCGAGAAGGCGCCCGGCGCGACGGTGCGTCCGCTCTCGCTCAATTGCGACTTCGTGAGCGCGGGCGAGAAAGGCGACACGGTCGAAGGACGCGCGGAAGTGACGCGCGCGACGCGCACGGTGCTCTTCATTTCGGGCGAACTGCGCGTGGGCACGCGGATGCTGATGACGGCAACCGGCGTTTACGCCATCAAGGGACCGGACGAGACGTGAGAACGCCCCTCCCCTCTCCCGTGACCGTCGCAGCGCCGCAGGGCTGGAGGCCTTCTTCGCTGCACGATCCGTTCGAGGCCCATGTGGGACCGATGTTCGAACGCGAGGAGAACGGCGCGCGCATTTTCGGCTTCTTCGCCGACGAGCGCCATCTCGATGAAAACGGCGCAGTGCATGAGGGCATGCTGATGACGTTCGCGGACGCCTTTCTCGGCAGCGCGGCGCATCGCGGCGCCGGCGGACGAAGCTGCGTCACACTGAGCCTGCAGGCAAGCTTCCTCGCCGAAGCGAGGGCGGGCGACTTCATCGAGTGCCGCACGCGCATCGACAAGACGACGCGCGCGATCATATTCGTATCGGCAAGTTTCAGCGTCGGCGGCGAGGACGTGATGACCGCGACGAGCCTCTGGAAAGTGCTGGGCGAACGCTGAAGGCGCTTGCGCCAAGAAACAATGATCGCTTGCACGAGGCATAATGATCGCTTGCGCGAGGCTGGCGGAACCGCTTTTCTATGGCCCAAGAAACGGGCTTTTATTTTCAAGGGAGGCCGGACATGGCGATCAATTACGACAAGCTGATGAGCCTGAAGGCGGAAGGCCAGGAATTCAGCTATGGCGACCGCGAGACGATGCTTTACGCCCTCGGCATCGGCTTCGGACGCGATCCGCTGGACGAGAAGGAACTGCCTTTCGTCTATGAGAAGAACCTGAAAACCGTGCCGACGCTTGCAACCGTGGTCGCCTGGGGCGCGGGCGCAATCGGCGACAGCGGCATCAACTACGCGATGGTGGTGCATGGCGAGCAGAAGCTGAAGCTCTACAAGCCCCTTCCCATCGCCGCGAAACTTCTTGCCGACAGCCGCGTCGTCGGCGCCTGGGACAAGGGCGAAGGCAAGGGCGCGATCATCGTCACCGAAACGGATCTCACCGAAAAGGGCGGCGACAAGCTCTGCACACTGACATCGACGATCTTCGCGCGCGGCGATGGCGGCTTCGGCGGACCGCGCGAAGGCGCGCCGGAACCCCACAAGATTCCCGACCGCGCACCCGACATGAGCGTGGACGCGGAAACGAAACCCGATCAGGCGCTTCTCTATCGCCTTTCCGGCGACCGCAATCCGCTTCACTCCGATCCGGAATTCGCGAAGGCGGTCGGATTTCCGAAGCCGATCCTGCATGGTCTGTGTACGTATGGAACGTGCTGCCGCGCGATCATCTCGAACGCGCTCGACTACGATCCGACGCAGATCACCGGCTTCGATGTGCGCTTTTCGGCGCCCGTTTTCCCCGGCGATACGGTCACTGTCGACATCTGGAAGGACAAGGGCCTCATCTCCTTCCGGGCCCGCGTGAAGGAGCGCGACGCCGTCGTCATCAACAATGGCAAGTGCGAACTGAAGGGCTGAGGCGGGGATAAACAGGCCCGTTTTCGAGGCCACCGTCATCGAAACGTCACGATAACGTCACAAACGGATCCCGGGCCCTTTCGCCGTTCACGGATGAACAGGACCCGGGGACAAATCGGGAGCCGGGCGGGAATGACTCCGCCCGGCCCTTTTCATGGACAAAAAAGATGTCCCCGGATTCAGACAAGCCCGAAAACGCAGCGCAGGACGGCCCGGCCGACATATCCCCGGCGCTCACCGTGAACCCTCCGTTTACGGAGGAAATACGCCCGGGCGACACCCACGATCCGGAAGACCCGCTTTCGCGGATGGAAACACTCATCGCCGCAGGCGAGCGCGAAGGCGCCATAGCCCATGCGCGCCAGGCGGCCGCCGACCGCGAGGCGGAACGATGGTCGAGCAGGCTCGTCGCCGCTCTTGCCCATTGCCTGATCGATCTCGGCGAGCCGGGCGAGGCTGCGGCGCTGATCGAACCCCTCGCCGCGGAAGGACGCGCGAATGCCCGGATGCTGACGGTGCTTGCCCGCGCCCGGACGCTCGAGGGGCGGCACGAGGATGCGCTCGCCGCGCTCACCGAGGCGAGCTATCTCGACGGCCGCTCCGCCGAAGTGCTGCTGGCGCTTGGAACGGCGCGCATGGCGGCGGGCGACACGGCGCGCGCCATTGCCGACCTCGAGCGCGTGCTCCGGGTCTCGACGGGAGAGCGAGCGGAGCAAGGCGAAGAGAGAGCGGAAGCGCATTTCCGCCTCGGCGAGGCATGGGCCTCGCTCGACGAGACCGGGAAGGCGGCGCGGCATTTCCGTTCCTCGCAGGCGGAAGACGAGAGTGACCGGCGCGGCGCGGGCATCCGGCTCGCCGAGCTCGAGGCGCAGCCCGCCCCGACAAAGGCGAGCGCGGCCTATGTGCGCGCGCTCTTCGACGGCTATGCGCCACGCTATGACGGCCATATGGTGGAGACGCTTTCCTATCGCGGGCCGGAACTGCTCTACACGGCGGCGGAGAAGGCGGGCGCGCTTGAGGGCATCTTGCATGACGCTGTCGACCTTGGCTGCGGAACCGGACTTTCAGGGGCCGCCTTTCACCGCGCCTGCAAGACGATGCTCGGCATCGATCTCAGTCCCCGCATGTGCGCGGCGGCGGAAGCGAGCGGCTTCTATACGCGCGTCATCGCGGGCGAGCTTGTCGCGACGCTCGAAGCGGAGGCGGGGCCCTTTTCTCTCGCCATTGCCTGCGACACGGTGATCTATCTGGGCGATCTTGCGCCGCTTTTCTCCGCGCTTGCAGCGAGGCTTTCGCCGCAAGGCTGGTTCGTCTTCTCGACCGAGAAGTCCGACGGCACGTCCGAGGAAGCGCAGGCGCGAGGCTTCGAGATCGGCCCGTCGCGCCGCTTCCGCCATACGGAGGACTATCTGCGCGAGCTCGCGGAACGCTTCGGTTTCGACGTTCTGTCGCTCGGCAAGGCGACGCTCAGGACGGAGAAGCGCGTGCCGGTGGAGAGTTTCGTCTGCGTCATGCGGCGAAGGTGAGCGGGAAAAGAAAAGGCCCGCATTCCAAAGAATGCGGGCCTCAACGATGGCAAGCCCTGGGGGGGTGAGCCTGCCGCCGGTACTTCCATTCGAAAGGGTTTCGCTCAGAAGGCAGACATGGCCGAAACGGTCCAGAGGCCGAGCAGGCTGAGCGCCATGGCGAGCCAGGCAAGGAGATCGCCATTGCCGCTGCGCGCCTGGCCGCGCCGGATATCGCGAGCCTCCCGGCTCACCTCCCGGCTGAGGCGATGCTGACGGCAACGCGCGAGAATGGTTTCGACCTCAAGCTCCTCGACCGGGGCCGGCGCCGGACGTCCATAGACGCGGCGGCCGAAGGCACCTGCGGGGGCGCGGTTCGCGGGCTCAGCGATAAAGCCGCGTTCGAACCGGTTAAATCCTGGACCGATGGCGTTCATGCTGCTCACTCCACCTTGACTGACTTGCCGGTGCATCCTGCTCCGGCGGCGCCTGTTCCATGAGGGAAGCTTGGTCCGAGTGTCACGCTCACTCAACGAGGGTTATGTTCTGATTTGTCGAGGACTGTGTGCGTCAACGCTTCCGCCTTGCGGAAAAGGCCGGTATCCTGAGGCTTAACCATCGCCCTTCCGCAGACTGACGAGGATGCAGATGAACCGCATCGCCCCCGCCCTTCTCTTTTGCCTTCTCGCCATTGGCGCGATGCCGGGGAGGGCTCATGCCGAATGCGACACGCAGGGACCGATCAACACCTGCCTCGACGAGACCCCCGTCTTCAGCGAGGACGAGGGCGAGGTCTATGAGCGGCTCGATGGCGGCAGCTATGGCGG
>DLCG01000009.1:114023-150089 GCA_002480495.1 Rhodobiaceae bacterium UBA7804
CCCCGCCGAAACCAAGGCGGGCAAGACCATCACCATCGGCGACACGACGGTGACGCTCGGCCAGACGGAAGAAGAGAACCAGCCCTGGCAGCCCTTCAACCGCCAGTTCGGCGACTATGACAGCCTCGCCCGCGAGGACCCCCCGCGCGAAAGCGGCAATCCCATGCAGTTCAAATGCTATGCGGATGGCTGCTACTGAGAACGGCGCGGCAAGGGGCGGACAAGCCAGCGCCCCCTTGCTAAGGTTGCCGCCCGCAACCGGAATGCCGGAAAATCGTTATTTTCTTCATGCCCCGCCGACACAAGATCCTCGCCGCGCCGACGGCTCTCAGGCCGACGCCCGTTCCGGCGCTCGCCCTGGCGCTGACACTGTTCGGCGCGGGCCTGCCGCTCATGGAAACCGGCCCCGCCGCAGCGCAGGTCTGGGAGCCGGGCGACCCGCCGAGAGAAGCCTACGGGCTTCCCGGCGAGGAGCCGCGGGTGCCGGACGCACCGCCCGACACGCAAACGCAGGCCGGTGAAACGCAGGCCAGTGAAACACAGGTCGGGATGATGCCCGTGGCGGAGCCCGGCGACCGCGAGGAAGAAAAGACGGCACAGCCTTCCGGCACGCCGCTGGCGCCGAAGCGCGAGGCGGAGCAGACAACTGCCGAACCGGAGGCGGCCGACAGAATCGAGGCGAGCGATCCCGAGGATTTCCTCTGTGCCCGCGCGCCGGCAGGCAAGGCCGCAACCGTGCCTTCGCCTTTCGACCGCTGGCTGGTGCGCGTGTGCTCGCCAAGGGGGCAGGCGCTGGTGCCGGTGCTCGGCGAGGCCTGGGTGGCGCATAATTCCGCCGACCCCGTTTCCATTCTGGCGATGCCGCCAGGCGCCGTGCCACCGCCGACGGCAGGGGCCTTCGACGCACGCTACGACATCCGCTTCGACATTCTGGAGGGCGGCAAGGCGGAGGGCGAAAGGCTGAGGCGGGCGGAAGCCCTGCTGGCGGCAGCGACGCCAGCAGGCGAAACGCCGTTCAAGCCGGACGCCATCTGGCAGCTCGATGCGGTGAGCAACGTGGCCGCCACGCGCTACAATCTCTTTTTCTATCTGTCGGGAGAGAGACCCGGACGGATCATCGCCTGTCTCGACCAGTGCCGTCAGGCGCTCTTTCTCGACGTGCTGACGGGACAGGAAGCGAAAGAAGCGCTCGGGCAGCAGAGCCGATAAAATTGACACATATCGTGCCGATAGATAGAAGCGTGGCGATCCTCCCGCCGGGGAGGACGACCAAAGAAGGGGAGCGGAACGCAGACCATGACCAGGGGCTATGAATTCTACGGCGCGGAAGTCAGCTATTTCTCGGGCAAGGTGCGCGCCTATATGCGCTACAAGCGTATTCCCTTTTCCGAGATCACGCCGACGCGCGACATCTATCGCAACGTGATCCTGGCGCGGGTCGGCTGGCCGGTGATTCCGGTCATGGTGACGCCGGAAGACGAGACCTGGCAGGATTCCACCGAGATCATCGACAATTTCGAGACAAGGTTTCCCGACCCTTCCATCTATCCGCAAGGCCCGCGGCAGAAATTTGCCGCACTTCTCATCGAGGTGTGGGCGGACGAATGGCTGAAGATTCCGGCCATGCATTACCGCTGGACGAAGAATCGCGACTTCGCCATCGCCGAATTCGGGCGGCTGTCGCGCCCCGACCTCGACGAGGCGGGCCAGCGCGCGACGGGCGAGGAAACGGCGAAACCCTTTGCCGGCGCCCTGCCCGCACTCGGCGTGACGCCGGTGACGGGACCCGCCATCGAAAAGAGCTATGAGGGGCTTCTCGCCGAGCTCAATGCGCATTTCTCGAACCATGATTTCCTTTTCGGTTCGCGGCCTTCCATCGCGGATTTCGGACTTTACGGACCGCTCTATGCGCACCAGTACCGCGACCCGGCATCCGGCGAGATCATGAAGCGGATTGCGCCGAAGGTGGCCGAATGGGTCCAGCGCATGACGAAGCCGCCGCATCCCAAGGGCGGCGAGTTCCTGAAGAACGACGAGATGCCGGAAACGCTTGCACCCGTCCTTCAACGGATCATGCGGGAATATCTGCCGGTTCTTCTCAAGACGGCCGACGCGCTGAAACGCCACGTGGAAGCCCATCCCGAACTGATCGCCGGCAAGGAGCCGCTGCCGCGCGCGCTCGGAATGCATGAATTCGAGCTCGAGGGCGCAAGGGAGAAGCGCGCGATCTTCACCTTCGATCTCTGGATGCTTCAAAGGCCGCTCGATTTTCTCGCCGCGTTGCGCGGAAGCGAGCGCGAAGCCGTCCTTTCCATGCTAAAAGAGGCGGGAGGGGAGCAGCTTGCCAGCTTCCCTCCCTATCCGCGCCTGACAAGGCGCCAGTTCAAAGTGGTACTCGAATGAAGGAAGGCGGTTTCTTCTCGCGGCTCTTCGGACGACGACGCGGCCCCTCGCAGGGGCAGGCGCAAGCACCGGACACCGCACAGGAAGCACCGCCGGAATTTCCCAAGCCAAGAGGAGCGTCCATGTCGAGCGAAGGCCTGCACGAAGAGAACCTGTCCCCGGAAGCGCTGAACCTGCATCGCGCCATCGTATCGCTGATGGAAGAGCTCGAAGCTGTGGACTGGTACAACCAGCGCGCCGAGGCCTGCACCGATCCAGAGCTCAGGAAGATTCTCGAGCACAATCGCGACGAGGAAATCGAGCATGCGGTGATGGTGCTCGAATGGCTCCGCCGCAACAACAAGGTGTTCGACGAGGAACTGCGCGACCGCCTGTTCAAGGATGGGTCGATCGGGAAGGACTGACGGAATTTCCTACCGCACCTGACCGCCATCGACGACGAGAACCTCGCCGGTGATGAAGGACGCGCGGGGGCTGGCGAGGAAGGTCGCGGCGTCGGCGATTTCCTCGACCGTGCCGAAGCGGCGGAGCGCGACCTCGCGCTTGATCCAGCGCTCCCAGGCTTCCGGGCGCTCCTTCGTGTTTTTGTCCCACACACCGCCTTCGAAGAGAATGTTGCCGGGCGCGATGGCGTTGACGCGGAGCCCCTCCTTCCCGACGAATTTCGCGAGCTGGCGCGTCAGGTGATTGATGCCCGCCTTCGACGCCGCATAGGTGAGCGAGGTGCCCATGGCATCGACGCCCGCGATGGAGGAAATCAGGATGAGGTTTGCATGTTCGCGCGTTTCGCGCGGGCGTTTCAGGATGCGGCGCGCGGCCTCGCGGGCGAGATAGACGGAGCCGAAGAGGTTCTGCTTCATGTCGGCGTCCCAGTCCTCGTCCGAAATATCGAAGCCGAGCGGCGCACGCGACAGGCCGACATTCGCGATGGCGCAGTGAAGGGGCCCGAGCTTTGCCTCCGCCGCGTCGAGCGCGGCGGCGATTTCCCCGCTCGCCGTCATGTCGCCCGCGACGGTGAAGATATTTTCCGGCTTCACGCCTTCGGCGATCAGCGCCTCGCGCGCCTCGTCGAGCGATTTCTCGCCGCGCGCGGCCATACCGACTTTCGCGCCCTCGGCAGCGAAGGCACGCGCCATGCCGAAGCCGATGCCGCGGCTCGCGCCGGCGATGAAGACATGCTTGGCCGTCAGTTCGAGATTCATGGAGCCCTCCCCTGTTCGCATTGGCCGCAAGGGTAGCGGCGGTGGCGGGACATGCAAGCGACGCAGCGTCAGGCTGGCCGGGTGCGGGCTCCATTGCGGGGGCAAGCGGGGCTCCCTAGACTTTCGCCCAAAGAAAATGCCCGGGAGGAGGAACCCCATGGACTACCAGCAGATCAAGACCGAGAAGCGCGGCAATATCCTCATCATCACGCTGAACCGGCCGGACCGGCTGAACGCCTGGACAGGACGCATGGCGGCGGAACAGGCGGACGCCATCAAAAAGGCCAATGACGATCCCGATATCGGCGCCATCGTGATGACGGGCGAAGGCCGCGGCTTCTGCGCGGGCGCGGATATAAGCGACACGTTCCAGTCGCGGATCGACGGCGAGGACCGCAACAACGACAATGGCGGCATGCCGGGCGATGTGGACTGGATCGAGCTCGTGCGATCCTCGAAGCCGATGATCGCGGCGGTGAACGGACCGGCAGTCGGCATCGGCGTCACCATGATCCTGCCCTTCGACGTGATCGTCGCGGCGGAGGAAGCGAAATTCGGCATGGTGTTCGTGAAGATGGGGATCGTGCCCGAGCTTGCCTCGTCGCATTTCCTCGTCAGCCGGATGGGCTGGGGCCATGCGAACGAGATGATGCTTTCGGGGCGGCTCTACCCGGCGACGGAAGCAAAGGAAAAGGGGCTCTGCGAATATGTGGTGCCGGGGGCGACGCTGCTCGACAAGGCGCTGGAGATCGCGGGCACCATCGCGGAGAACCCGTCGCGCCAGCTTCGCATGACGAAGCAGCTCATCTCGCAGAATGCCTGCGAGACCGACATGAAGGCGGCGCAGAAGCGCGAAATCGACGCGCTGAAGATCTGCTACACCTCCGCCGAACACAAGGAGGCCGTGGACGCCTTCCTCAACAAGCGCAAGCCCGACTTCAGGAAAGCCGCGCAACGGGCGGCGGAGTGATCTCATGACATACGAGGTCGAGCGCATTCCCTTTCACCTGCACTGGCAGGAGAGTTCCCCTTTCAAGGAAACCTATGCGGGCGCGCTCGACACCATCGTCGTCGAAGGCCAGCACCTGAAGCCGAAGGGCGCGACGTCGAAGACGGTGCTGATCTTCATGCATCCGACGGGGACGATGAACCTGCTGCCGATGCCGAATGCGCTCGCCGCCGCAGGCATTCCCTGCCTCACCTGCGGGAGCCGCTATCCGCATAATGACAGCGCGCTCATCATGGAGAAGGTGCTGCTCGATCTCGGGCATTATGTGGCTTACGCGAAGGAGAAGCTCGGCTACGAGAAGGTGGTGATGGCGGGATGGTCCGGGGGCGGATCGCTTTCGATGTTCTATCAGGCCCAAGCCGAGAAGCCGACCATCACGGCGACACCCTGGGGCGACCCCGTGGATGTTGCGGGCGCGGGGCTCATCCCCGCCGACGCCGTGCTGCAGCTTGCGGCGCATGTGAGCCGCGCGATCACGCTGACCGAGTGGCTGGACCCTTCGATCCGCAACGAGCTCGACCCCGACGACCGGGACGTGGAACTCGATCTCTACGATCCGCGCAATCCGAATCAGCCGCCCTATACGGACGAGTATCTCGAACGCTTCCGGGCAGCGCAGATTGCGCGTTCGGGCCGCATCGACGCCTGGGTGCGCGGCACGCTGGAACGCCTGAAGCGGGAGGGGCGGGGCACGGAAGAACGCGCCTTCGTGGTTCACGGGACGATGGCGGACCCGCGCTGGCTCGACCTTTCCATCGACCCGAACGACCGGAAAGGGCCGAACTGGTGCTTCATGGGCGACCCGAAGACGGTCAACATGATGCCGGCCGGCCTTGCGCGCTACTCGTCGCTCCGGGCCTGGCTTTCGCAATGGTCCTACCGGGAAAGCCGGGCGAACGGGCCTAAATGCGCCGGGGACATTTCCGTGCCCGTGCTGGTCATCGAGAACAGCGCGGATGATGGCTGCACGCCCTCCCATGCCGCGCGCATCTATGCAGGCGTGCAACATGACGACAAGGAACTTCATGTCGTGAAGGGCGCGACGCATTATTATATTGGCCAGCCAGACAAGATGGCGGAAGCTGTCGCCATCGTGGCCGCGTGGCTCAAGAAGAAAAAACTGCTGGATTGAACTTCATGAATTCCGTTGTGCGTGAGACGCCGGCGCGGCGGCAATTGCCGCTGCCGGAGGGGACGATTTCATATCTCGAATGGGGATATGACGAACCGGGCAAGACACCCCTTCACTTCGCCCATGCCAACGGCTTCAACGCCATGACATACAGGCGCGTTCTGGCGCCGCTGGCCGACCAGTTTCATGTGCGCGCCTGGGACGCGCGGGGACACGGAGCGACGACCCTGACCGCCGATCCCGGCAATCACCGCAACTGGTATGTCTATCGCGACGACCTGATCGCCATGGCGGAAGATTTCGTGAAGGCGACGGGACGGAAGATCATTCTCGCCGGGCATTCCATGGGGGGCGCGGCGAGCGTCATGGCGGCGGCGGCGCGGCCCGACCTCGTGCGCGGGCTGGTGCTTGTCGATCCGGTGATGATCCCTTCGGGCGCGCGCCATGTGATGCTGCTGTCGCAACTCTTCGGGCTCAAGGGCAATCCGCTCGCCGACGGGGCGGAAAAGCGGCGCGCCGTCTTCCCCGACCGCGAAACCATGGTGGAGCGCTATGCGGGACGCGGCGCCTTCCGCACATGGCCGCGCGAATTCGTGGAAGACTATGTGCAGGGAGGCACGAAGATCCGCGATGACGGGCAGGCCGAACTTCTGTGTGCGCCCGCATGGGAAGCCGCGAATTTCCGCGCGCAGGGACATAACATCACGAAATCCGTGCGCAATCTGCATGTGCCCTTCGCGATGCTTTACGCGGAGCACGGATCGACCTGCCGTCCGCCCTTCCCGATGCTTCTGAAGCGCCGAGACCCGAAGGCGCAGGTCACGCAAATTCGCGGCGCGACTCATTTCCTGCCGATGGAATTTCCGAAGCTCGTCGCGGACGAAATCCGCGCCTTCCGCGACCGGCTGGAAGCGGAGGGACGTTAGGCGGCTGGGCCATGTGCCTTCAGCAGCCCCGCACCGATGCGTTCGTTCATCATCTCGGTGCTGCCGTCGGTGTAGGCGGCGATCTTGGCGCAGGCGAGATGGCGGTGAAGGCCGTATTCCTCGCGGACCCCCGCCGCACCCATCGACTGGATGCAATCGGCGAGACGGGGAAGCGTGACACGGCCGGCGAACTTCTTGGCGTGGGCGGCCGCCATGACGGCATCTTCCTCGCGGTCGATGAGATGCCCTGCATGAGCGACGAGGCCGCGGAGCGCCTCTAGATCGTTCGCGACGTCGCCGAGCGACCAGTTGAGCCCCTGATGTTCGAGAAGGGATTTGCCGAAGGCGCGGCGCTCCGCACCATAGGCGAGCGCGGTTTCGAGCGCATGGCCAAGCATGCCTACGCACATGGCGGCGACATAGACGCGCGCGCCGTTCACGCCCTTCATGGCGAGTTTGAAGGCTTCACCCGGCGGGGCGATCATGTCTTCGTCGCTCGCGAGATAGTTTTCGAGCATGAAGCCGCCCGCGCCGATGGCATGGCCGCCCATGAGATCGTAGGCGGGGCAGCGCGTGAAACCGGGCTTCCGCGCATCGACGAGGAAACAGGCGATGCCGCGCCAGCCTGCCGATACGTCCGTCTGCACATAAGTGATGAAGAGATCGGCAATGGCGGCATTGGTGATCCAGCCCTTCTCGCCGTCGAGACGCCAACCGCCTTCCACCTTTTGCGCGCTTGTGCGGATGGAGGAAAAATCGCTGCCCGCGCCGGGCTCGCTCAAGGCGGTGGCGCCGAAGAGTGCGCCAGACATGAGCGCGGGCACATGCTCCTCGCGATGCTGCGCGACGGGGGAGACGGCGAGACGCGCGGCGACGTTCTGCGTGTTCACCATCGAGAAGGTGAAGGCCATGTCGGCGCGGGACATTTCCTCGCAGAGCGCGAGCTTGACGAGATAGCGGTGGCCAAGGCCGCCCTGCTCTTTCGGCGTTTCGAGGCGGAGAAGGCCGAGGCTCGCTGCCTCGCGGAGCGCCTCGACCGGCTGGCGGCGGGCGCGCTCCCATTCGTTCGCGTGTTGCGCGACCGTGTTCGCCGTGAAGGCGGCAGCGCGGTCGAGGAATGCCGCTTCCTCCACCGTCAACGCGCTTCTCAGAAATCCTCCCATGCCGCTCCCCTTTTTGTCAGACGCCGAGCCCCTCGATCACCAGCGATTCAAGATTAGCCCGCATCTCGTCGGGAATGGGGATCGCCTTGCGCGTGGTGAGATCGAGCGCGATGGCGACGGCCTCGGCGGTCGCGACGGCTTCGCCGGTTTCGAGATCGAAGAGCCAGTGGCACCAGGTATAGGTCTTGGGGCCGACCTGCTTCAGGCCGCTGCGGAGCGTCAGCACATCGCCGACACGCGGGTAGCGGCGATAAACGAAACGATATTCAAGGGCGGCACCGCCGACCGTCGGCGTCTTCGAGCGATCCGTACCGTTCGTCTGGGCGAGCAGGTTCGGGATACCGTCCGAGACGATGCCCATGAAATGGCGGACGGAGAGAAAGCCCTGCGCGTCGCAGAGCTGTGGCGCGATATCGCCGGCCCAGGTCCGCACCATGCCCATCGCATCCGCTTCCGCGAGCTTCGGCGCGGGGCGCGGATCGTAGAGTTCGAGGCCGCGAGGGGCGCCATGCGCCGGGCGCTCGACGAGCAATTCCTTCGCGGCCGCCTTCGCCTTTGCAGGGAGCGGCTTCACCTCGCGCGTTTCGTCATCCACCCATTGCACTTCGGCATTGAAGGTGGCGGCGGGTTCGCCCGAGACGGTGCTGACCATTTCCTCATAGACGCTGAGGCCGAAGTCGCGCACCTCGAGAATGCCCGCGCGGATGAAGAAGGGCGCGCCGGGGCGCTGCTCGCGGAGAAAGCGGACATGGTGATCGCTGACCTGAAGGCGCGCGCCCTCATTGCGCGACATGCGGGGACCGAGGCCGAGCGCAAGACCGAGCGCGGCAAGCCCCTGCCCCGCCTTCTCGACATAGAACTGCACGTTCATATGGCCCATCTGGTCGCATTCCCAGGTCTGGACGCTGGAACGCGCAACTTCGATCATCTCACTCATTCTTCTTTTCCGTTCTTCAGGTGACGAATTGAATTTCAAAGGCGCGCGCGGATCGGCTCCGGCAGGGGGACGGCCTTGCGGCTCGCCTTGTCGAAGAGGAGCGCCGCACCTTCCGCCGCGCAGGCGGGCTCGCCCGTGTCGCCGCTGAAAAGCCAGTGGCGATAGCGCACCGTCTTGCCCTCGCCCGGCAGAATGGCCGTGCGCACGAAAAGCGTTTCACCAGCGCGCAGCTCACGCAGATAAGTGAGGCGCATTTCGACCGTGGCGGTGGCGAGGCCGCGCGCCGCCTGCTCGTGGCGCCCCAACCCCGCATGCGCCCACATATGGCCTTGCGCATCGGAAAAGCGCGCCATGAAGAAGCGGGCATTCATGTGATCGTTGGTGTCGCATTCCCATGTGTTCACCACGGAGCGGTTCGTCTCGGCCATGCCAAGCTCATCGGCGCGGGCGAGCGAGATATCGCGCTCCACCGCCTCGCGCGGGATCGAGCGGGGCTCAGCTTCGGGCGGGAGGCCGACGCGCATTTCCTCCGCGCGGGCGCGCACATGATCCGGCCATTGCGTGAGGCGGCGCGTTTCCAGATCGAGGCAGCCGGTATCGACCACATAGGTCGCGGCAAGACGATCGTCCAGCGCCTCGCGCATCTCCTGATAGATGCGCATGGTCCTGTCGCGCAGTTCGACAATGCCGGAGCGGATCACCACGAGATCGCTTGCGCGCAATTCACGGTGAAAGCGGATGTGATGTTCGAGCGCGACATAGCCGAGGCCCGATTCCGCCTGATCGAGCGCGGCATGGCCGAGGGCGACGCGAAGATTGTAGGAACTGTCGGAACTCTTCGAGATGTAGTGCTGGATGTTCATGTGGCCCATCTCGTCGCATTCCTGCAGCGAGACATAGCCCTTGTAGGTGTCGATCATGCCGCTCATGCGAGCGCCCTCACTTCTTGTCCGGGGCGCTCATGCGAGCGCCCTCACATGCGGCATCAACCGGTCGCGCTCCTCATCCGTGAAGGCCACGGATTTGCGCGCATCGAGATCGAGCATGATGGCGATGACCTCGCCGGTGGCGACGGCCTCGCCCGTTTCGGCGTCGAACAGGTAATGGACGAAGGTGAGCGTCTTTCCCTCGACGCGGGTCAGCGTGCTCTTCGCGACGAGCATCGTGCCGGAGCGGACCTCGCGGAGATAGTTCAGCCGGATTTCGAGGACGACCGTACCGCGGCGCTTCTCCATCATGGCGCGCTTGTCGAAGCCGATCGCCTGCCAGAGATGGCCTGCGCCATCGGAAAAACGCGCCATGTAGAAGCGCGAATTCATGTGGCCGAAATCATCGCATTCCCAGGGCATGACGGCGCCGCGATAGATCTCGATGAAATCCTTCGCGTCTTCGAGGCGCATTGCCGGCAGGCGCTTTTCGCGCGGCACGCTGCGCGGCTCGGCATGGGCGGGAAGCGGGCCTAGAAAAGGCGCGGCGGCCGCATGCGCTTCATCGTCCCATGGGATCAGCTTGCGGGCTTCGAGATCGAAGTGGCCGGAAAGCGCGACGACGGTGGCCGAGGTTTCCCCGCTCGCCGAATTGAAGAGCTCGTGGAAACTCACCATGGTCTTCTCGCGAAGCTCCACGGGGCGCGAGCGCATGTTCATGATGTCGCCCGCGCGAAGCTCGCGATGGAAGCGGATGTGCTCTTCGAGCGCGACCATCGCCCTGCCTTCGGCACGGATGCGCGAAGGCGACAAGCCCAGCGCATGACGCAGATAGAAAGCAGCGTCGGATGCGCGCGCCACATAGAACTGCACGTTCATGTGGCCAACCTCGTCGCACTCCCATGTGTTCACGCTGCCGCGAAACGTATCGAGAAACTCTGTCATTTGAACTTGGAGAATATGAATGGCGGGTGGCGCAGCATAGGGGCCGGGGGATGGCTTGTCATGCCTCCGGGAGGCCCGAGAGATGGTGGCCGAGAAGGCCTTCGGCGCTGAAGCCGAGCGGCCCAAGGCGGCCCGAGGCATCGAGCACGCGAAGGCCGATCAGGAGCGCGGCGAGGCAGAGGATTTCCCGATGCGCGGCGGCCCCCTCAAGGCCCGTCGTGGCGCGAAGAGGGCCGCCCAGCGTTTCCAGGATGGCGATGACGCGGCCCGTTACCGCGCGGTCGAACTCCGCCGGGAGCGCTTCCGCCGACATGAGACGGCCCGCGAGACGGATATGGGGGGCGTTCCCGGCGCTCGCCTTCAGGGCTTCCTGCGCGGCGGCTTCAAGCGCGGCGGCGGGCGACGCCTTGTTTTCCTGGGCGCGCTCGGCCGCCTCGCGCATGCGGCGGGCGAGATGGCCGAGCTCATCGGCCGTGAGGGCGATGGCGAGTTCGTCTATCCCTGCGAAATAGGAATAGACCGCGCCCGGCGCATACCCCGCTTCCGCCGCGACGGCGCGCATGGTGAGCGCTTCGGGGCCGCCCGCATCGCAAACGCGGCGCGCGGCGGCGAGGATCGACTTGCGCTTGTGATCGCGAAGATCGGACCGGCGCCTTTCGGCAGACTTTCGTTCGGCGGCGTTCATCGGGTTCCCGGTTTCTGCCTTACCCCTCACCTATCTCACTGCGGAGCATTATTGAACATATATCGTTAAATTGAACATTGTTCAATTTATTGGTAAAATCGCGGTCTCGTGCGAAAGGAGGAGGAACCAATGAGCTTCAACAAAGGGGTGCGCCAGACCCACCGCTGGCTGTCGATCATCTTCACGCTGACCGTCATCGCGAACTTCGCGACCATGGCGGCGGTGGGGGAGCCGCCGATGTGGGTGGTCTATTCGCCGCTCCCCCCGCTCTTCCTGATGCTTGCCACCGGGCTGTGGATGTTCTTCCTGCCCTATACCGCCCGGGGGCGGGGCGGGAGCTAGCCCGCCACCACCCGCTTCAGGAAATCGTCGCAGCGCTTGTTGGCGGCGGCGGCGAGCTCGCCGGGGAAGGCGATGAAGCCATGCGCGCCACCCGGGAAGACGGCGAGTTCCGCCTCGTTGCCGGCCGCGATCCAGCGGGCATGCATGAAGAGGCTGTCGTCGATCAGCGCATCGCGCGTGCCGATGGTGAAGAGCGCGGGCGGCATATCATGCAGGCGCGCATAGAGCGGCGAGACGTCCGGGTCGCGCCGGTCCACATGGGGCGGCATGAAGGCGTCGCCGAATTTCTCGATGTCGATGGTACGCAGGATGAGGCGCTCGTCGCCAAAGGCTTTCTGGCTCGGCGTCATCGACATATCGAAGGCGCCGAAAACGAGGTTCGCGCCCTTGAAGCCGGTATAGCCGTGGCGGTCGCGCATGCGCAGAAGCGTGACGGCGGAGAGATGACCGCCCGCGGACTCGCCGCCAATGGTGAGGACATCGGTGCCGAATTCCGACTTCGCATTCTTCGCGAGCCAGATGGCGGCCGCCTCGCAATCGTCCGGGCCCGCGGGATAGGGATTTTCCGGTGCGAGGCGATATTCGACGCTGACGCAGGCAAGGCCCGTATTGTCCGCAATGCGCTCCAGCATCGGGTCCTGCTGGTCGGCGCCGCCAAGCGTCCAGCCGCCGCCATGAATGTGGAGGTAGACGCCCTTCGGGCTTCCCTCCGGCGCGATGATGCGGAGCTTCACCTTGTTGCCCTTGCCGTCGATCTCGATTTCCCTCGCGCGGGGCGATTTCGGCGCGAGCGGGAAAGCGCCCTCGCCTCTCGCGCGCTGTTCGCGGAAGGTCTGCACGCCGACATCCCACCACTCGGGCATGTCCTTCATGGCGCCGACGATGAAATCGTTGATGCCTTTCGTTTCGGCGGAAATTGCATCGGCGGTGAAAAGCTTCGGATCGAACGGATTACTGCCAGACATATTTTCTTCTCGTGCTCCCTCTCGTCGCATTCGCGGTTCCGGTTACAGATAGTAGAGCGGAAGGTCAAAGAATCCGCCAGCCCCAATGATCCGCGCCCTTGTCCATGCGGGAGGTGACCTCGAGCCTCAGGTGGCGATTGTGGACGGCGAGCGCGCCTTCAAAGAGCGCGTTCCAGGCATCGAAGCAGGCGGGCGTGACACCTTGCTTGCCCTGCATCATGCGCCAGGAGCGGGTCTTCACTTCATTGCCCGCGACTTCCGCCGCGTCGCCACCCGCATCGAGCAGCGTAGCGAGATAATGCGCGAAGCTCTCCGCGTCCTTTCCCTTCGTGCCGATGAAAGCGGCGGTCGCGTCGTAGCATTGCATGCCGATGAGGCGGCCCGTTTCCCAACCGAGCCGGCGTGCCTCCTCCTCGCCGAAGAGCGAGACGGCGGCAGGCAGGATCGAGCGGATATACTGTACGGCGTAATTGCGCTTCGCCTTCACCATGCGCTCTTCCGACCATTCGACATGGGGGAGCTTCGAGGGATCGGCATCCGGCCCTTCCTCGTCGAAGCGGAAGCGGAGACGCTCATCATCGCGCAGGGGGCGGTCTTCCTCGATGAAATAGCCTTCGAGGCAGGGGTCGACGCGCGTGGTGATCGAGGTGCAGACGAAGCCGAGCCTGGGATTGCCGAGAGAGACGCCGACCTGCGAATGGAAGCCGCGCATGAAGGCGATGCTGACATCGTTGGGCACGGCGCAGATCGCCGCGCCATCCCAGATCCAGCGCGGCGGCAGATAGCGCACCCAGGCTTTTCTATCGCTTTCGGGAATGAACTCGCATTTCACGCCGCCGACATGGTTCGCGAGATAGATATATTGCGCGCAGGCGACGGCGGGAGGGAGATGGGACAGGCCGAGGCTCTTCCAGCCGGCGAGAAACTTCTCCTCATGCTGGGCGCGGAAGGTACGGAAGTTGAGCTCGGTGCCCGCTTCCGCCCCCTTGAAGACGACGGCGCGCAGAATGAGCCCTGTCAGGAAACGCTGATGAAGCTCGGCGCTCGCGCGCCATGCATTGAGTTCCTTTTCCGACGCTTCGGCCATTCGCCCCTCCCCTTGCCTTTTTGGGGAGGAGCATAACGGTCAAACAGCGGCGGCGTAAGGTGGGGCGGGATCGTATTGCATGGCGTGTTGCGTGTGGCGCGCGTGGTCTTGCCCGTGCATCTGCCCGGTGAGCCAGAGCGCCATGTCGATTCCGGCGGAGACGCCCGCCGCAGTGACGACATTGCCGTCGCGCACATAGCGGATGTTCTCGAGAACGGCGGCGGCCTTGCCCATGTCGCGCAGCGTGGGGATGAAGGCCCAATGCGTGGTGACCCGCTTGCCTGCTGCCGGTCCCGCCGCACAGAGGAGCAGAGAGCCCGTGCAGACGCTCGTCACCCATTCGCAGGTTCCCGCCGTCTTCGCGATCCAGGAAAGCAGCTTTTCGTTCTGTGCCTCGCGGCGCGTGCCGATACCGCCGGGAACGAGAAGAACGTCGAGGCTTTCAACATCGGCGATCCCCATATGCGCTTCGACGGTCATGCCCTTGGCACCGGTTATCGCGCGGCCCGTTTCCGTGATGAGGGATACGCGATCCGGCCGGTCTCGTCCTTCCATCCCGTGAACCTCGTTCGACATGGTGAAGACTTCATAGGGGCCGACGAAATCGAGTTCCTCGACGCCGTCGAATATCAGAATGCCGATATTGCGACTCTTTTCGCTGCTTGCAGTCATGACTCACTCTCCGAGGGAAGGTTGCGGGAAACGGGGCGCGGTTGCGTTCATCCGCTCGAAGAGAAGGGACTCTTCGGCGGTGCGGATGATCTCGCGGATCGGCTCGGGCACGTCATCGGGCGAGGCATAGGAGAAAGGCGGATGCGGGTAATATTCGATGCCGAGCTGGATCGTCTTCGCGACGTCCTCGCCCGCGATGAGGCGCGCGAGAAAGAGCGCGCCGTCGATACCGGCCGAGACGCCCGCCGTGGTGACGATCTTTCCATCGCGGTGATAGCGCGCGCCGACGACATTGGCGCCGAGCGCCGCCACATCGGCACGGGCATTGATGTTGGTCGTGACGGTCTTTCCTTCGAGAATTCCCGCCTTCGCCAGAAGCTCGACGCCGTTGCAGACGCCGAAGGTCCAGGTGGATTTCTCGTGCAGACGGCGAATGAAGTCGAGCGTCGTCTCGTTAGCGAGTTGCGCTTCGACGCCCGGCCCGCCGGGTACGTAGAGAATGTCCGTCGTCTCTACCTCGGAATAATCGCGCCAGGCAGCCATGCCGCCGGAGCGCAGGTCGTCGGCGATGACGGTCTTTCGCTCCGCGACGAATTCGACTTCCGCGCCCGGCAGCCATCCCAGGACGGAATAGCCGCCGATGGCGTCGAGCATGGTGAAGCCGTCAAAGATCAGGATGGAGATGCGCATGTTCACTGCCTTCCGTGAGCGAGGGGGGAAGATGACGGCGCGCCGTGCGGAAGCGCTCGCGGTAGCGGCCGGGGGTGACGCCGAGATGACGGATGAAGGCGCGCCGCATGCGCTCTGCCGCACCGAAGCCCGCATCGGCGGAGACGGCATCGAGGGAGGTTTCGCCATCGGCGAGACGGCGGCAGGCTTCGTCGAGCCGCGCCCTCTCCACGAATTGCGCCGGCGTGAAGCCGGTTTCGGCGGCGAAATGCCGGGCGAAGCTGCGCTCGCTCATTGCCGCTTGCGCCGCGAGAGCGGGGACCGAAAGATCGGCTGCCGGATTCTCGACGATCCAGGCGCAAAGACGCGCAAGACGCGGGTTCTCCACGCGCTGGGCGGCGAGCTGCGCCGAGAATTGCGACTGGCCGCCGGGGCGCATCAGATACATGACATGATGACGGGCGAGCGTGAGTGCGACTTCGCGGCCGAGATCCTCCTCGATGAGGGCAAGGGCGAGATCCATGCCCGCCGTCACGCCCGCCGAGGTCCAGACCTTGCCATCCCGCACATAGATCGCATCTTCCTCGACCACGACCTTCGGAAAGCGCTGACGCATGACAGGTGCATAGGCCCAATGCGTCGTCGCGCGGCGGCGGTCGAGAAGCCCGGCAGCGGCGAGAACGAGAGAGCCGGTGCAGATGGAAACGACCCGGCGGGAGACCCGTGCGGCGCGGCGCACGAAATCGAGCAGGGCACTGTCTTCCATCGCCGCGCGGGAGCCATGCCCCCCCGTGACCATGAATGTGTCGAGGGCCGCGAGCTCCGCCGGAGCAATGTCGGCCATCGAGCGCTCGATGCGGAAGACAAGCCCGCTGGTGGTGGAGACGGGACCACGTTCCTGCGAAACGAGCTCGACATCATAGGCCGGGGCACCGGTCGCGGGATCGAGCGCGGCTGTGAGCAGCTGGACGGGGCCCGCAATGTCGAGCACCTGCGCGTCGTCATAGACGAGCATCATCACGCGGCGGGGCGCGGCGGCGGGTTTCCGGTCCTTTGAGGGCGCTCTGGTCATACGGCCAGATTAGATCGCACCCCTCATGGCGGAAATGACAAAGAACACGCATTTTCTGCCAAAGGGGCAAAGAAAAGGGCGGCCCCGAAGGACCGCCCTTTCATTGCCGCATGGCAGCCGCGATCAGGCGGCTGCCTTCTCCTTCGCCGGGGCGAAGCGGCCATAGAAGGTGTCGCCCTTCTCGGCCATGTCGCGCAGGAGCTTGTTCGGCTTGAAGCGTTCGCCATATTTCTGGGCGAGCTTGTCGCACTGTTCGACGAAGGCCTTCGCACCCACCATGTCGATGAGCGAGAGCGGACCGCCCGTCCAGGGCGCGAAGCCCCAGCCGAGGATCGCGCCGACATCGGCATCGCGGACGTCGGTGACGACGCCTTCCTCGAAGCAGCGGGCGGCTTCGAGCGCCTGAATGTAGAGGAAGCGGTTCTTCAGTTCCTCGACTTCGAGTTCTTCCGGATCGAGCTTCTTGCCAATGAGATCCGAAAGGCCCGGCCAAAGCTTCTTCTTTCCGTCAGCGGGATAGTCGTAGAAGCCCTTGCCCGCCTTCTTGCCGACACGGCCAAGCTTCACGACCATTTCTTCCAGCAGCTCATCCGCGGGACCGGAGACATATTTGTCGCCGAGATCCTTCTTCGTCTGCTCGCGCACCTTGTAGGCGAGGTCGAGCGCGACTTCGTCGTTCAAGGCGAGCGGCGCCATCGGCATGCCGGTCATCTTGCCGACATTCTCGATCATGGCGGGGGGCACACCCTCGCCCAGCATCGCGATGCCTTCGCCCACGTAAGTGCCGAAGCAGCGCGAGGTGTAGAAGCCGCGGCTGTCGTTCACGACGATCGGCGTCTTGCGGATCTGCTTCACGTAATCCATGGCTTTCGCGAGCGTTTCGTCGCTCGTCTTCTTGCCCATGATGATCTCGACAAGCTGCATCTTGTCGACGGGCGAGAAGAAATGGATGCCGATGAAGTTGTCGGGCTTCGCGGAGGCTTCCGCAAGGCCGGTGATCGGCAGCGTCGAGGTGTTGGAGCCGTAGATGCCACCTTCGGCGAGCTGCGGCTCTGCCTTCTTCGTCACTTCCGCCTTGATGTCGCGGTTTTCGAAGACGGCTTCGATGACGAGATCGGCGCCCTTGAGGTCGTCGTAATTCGTCGTCGGCTTGATGAGGCCGAGAAGCTTGTCGGCCTTTTCCTGCGTGGTCTTGCCGCGCTCAAGCGCCTTATTGAGGAGTTTTTCGGAATAGGCCTTGCCCTTCTCGGCATTGGCCTGATCCGTATCGAGGAGGACGACTTCCATGCCGGCCTGGGCGGAAACATAGGCGATGCCCGCGCCCATCATGCCCGCACCGAGAATGCCGAGCTTCTTCACCTGGAACGGCGCGATGCCGGCGGGACGGCGAGCGCCCTTGGCGAGTTCCTGCATGGAGAGGAAGAGCGAACGGATCATCGCCTTGGAGCGCGGGTCCATCAGCAGCTTCGTGAAATAACGCGTCTCGATGCGCAGTCCGGCCTCGATGGGCACCTGCAGGCCTTCATAGACGCAGGACATGATGTAGCGCTGCGCCGGGAAGTTGCCATGCGTCTGCTTGTGGAGCGTGGCATTGCCGATGGTGAAGACCTGACCGCCGCCCTTCGAATGCGGGTCGCCGCCGGGGACGCGATAGCCTTCCCGGTCCCAGGGCTGCACGGCGATGGCATAAACCTCGGGGCCCTTCTTGCCGAGCTTGATCTTCGGCTGGGCGAGACCTTCCTTGAGCCAGGCCTTGGCAGCCGCCACTTCCTCGCCCGGCTCGGCGAGCTTGTGACAGACGCCCGACTGCACGGCTTTCTCCGGCGTCAGCGCCGTGCCCTGAAGAATGAGCGGCAGGGCCGCCTGCGCGCCGATCAGCCGCGGCAGGCGCTGCGTGCCGCCGCCGCCGGGCAGGAGGCCGACCTTCGCTTCGGGAAGGCCGATCTGCGTCTTCGGCTTGTTGCTCACCACGCGGTAGTGGCAGGCGAGCGTGACTTCGAGGCCGCCGCCAAGCGCCGTGCCGTTGATCGCGGCCGCGACCGGCTTGCCGCAGGTTTCGAGCGAGCGGAGCAGCATGTTGAACTTGAGGTTGCCCTCATACATCGCCTTGACGCGATCTTCCTTCGAGCCTTCACCTGAGCCGCCCGCCTGACCGCCCATCATGGAAAGGTCGGCGCCGGCGCAGAACGCGTCCTTGCCAGAGGTGAGAACGGCGCCCTTGATTGCGTCGTCGCTCATGATCTTTTCGATGATCGAGGCCATATCGGCCATGGAGCTCTGGGAGAGCACATTCATCGAACGGTTCGGCATGTCCCAGGTGACGAGCGCGATGCCGTCGCCGTCGACTTCAAATTTGAAGTTTTCGTAGGTGGTCATGTCTCTACCTCACACGCGTTCGATGATGGTGGCCGTTCCCATGCCCGCGCCCACGCAGAGCGTGATGAGCGCGGTATTGAGATCGCGGCGTTCGAGCTCGTCGAGAACGGTGCCGAGGATCATGCCGCCGGTAGCACCGAGCGGATGGCCCATCGCGATGGCGCCGCCATTCACGTTCATCTTCTCGTGCGGAATATCGAGCGCCTGCATCATGCGGAGCACGACGGAAGCGAAGGCTTCGTTGAGTTCATAGAGATCGATATCGCCGACCTCCATGCCCGCCTTCTTGAGCGCCTTGCGCGAAACATCGGCCGGACCCGTGAGCATGATGCAGGGCTCGGAGCCGATGGACGCCATGGCGCGGATGCGCGCGCGGGGCTTCAGGCCCATCGCCTTGCCGGTTTCGGCATTGCCGACAAGGACGGCGGACGCGCCGTCCACGATGCCGGACGAGTTGCCCGCATGATGGCAATGCGTGATCTCCTCGACTTCCGGATAGCGCTCGAGGGCGACGCCGTCGAAGGCGAACTCGCCGAGCGAGGCGAAGGAAGGCTGAAGGGCGGCGAGCGACTGCATGGTCGCATCGGGACGCATATGCTCGTCATGATCGAGAATGGTCAGGCCATTGATGTCCTTCACCGGAATGACGGACTTCGAGAAATAGCCATTGTCCCAGGCGTGCTTCGCGCGCTTCTGGCTCTCGACGGCGTAGGCGTCGACATCGGCGCGCGAAAAACCGTATTTGGTGCAGATGAGGTCCGCACCGATGCCCTGGGGCGTGAAGTAGGACTTGAAGGCGATGGCAGGGTCGGTCGACCAGGAGCCGCCCGACGCGCCCATGCCGACGCGCGACATGGACTCGACGCCGCCGCCAATCGCCATGTCGGCTTCGCCGGACATGACCTTGGCCGCCGCCATATTGGTCGCCTCAAGGCCCGAGGCGCAGAAGCGATTGATCTGCACACCCGCCGTCGTCTGTGCGTAGTCGGCGTTCAGCACGGCGATACGCGCGATGTCGCCGCCCTGCTCGCCGACCGGATCGACGCAGCCGAGCACGACATCGTCAACCTTCGAGGTGTCGAGATTGTTGCGGTCGCGGATCGCCTTCAGCGTCTGGGTGGAAAGTTCGAGGGCCGTCACTTCGTGAAGCGCGCCGTCCTTCTTTCCCTTGCCGCGCGGCGTGCGCACGGTGTCGTAGATAAAACAGTCGGTCATCTGATGTCTCCCTGGGGGACTTGTTTGTCTCAGCTTCTCCGGACGCGTCAGAGCGTGCGGGCGATGAGCATCTTCATGATTTCGTTCGTGCCGCCGTAGATCTTCTGGATGCGGGCATTCGTGTAGAGCTTGGCGATGGGGTATTCCATCATGTAGCCATAGCCGCCGAAGAACTGCAGGCAGGTATCGATGATCTCGTTTTCCTTCTGCGTGGTCCACCACTTGGCCATGGCGGCGGTGGTGGGATCGAGCTCACCGTTCAGGAGCTTCACGGCACAATCGTCCGTGAAGACACGCGCGATGGTCGCCTCGGTCTTGCACTCCGCGAGTTTGAACTGCGTGTTCTGGAAATCAAGGATGCGCTGCCCGAAAGCTGTACGCTCCTTCACATAGTCGCTCGTGTACTGCACGGCCATTTCCATGGCGACGCAAGCATTCACCGCGATGATGAGACGCTCCTGCGGAAGCTGCTGCATGAGCTGAATGAAGCCCTTGCCCTCTTCCGTGCCAAGGAGGTTCGAAGTCGGCACCTTCACCTCGTCGAAGAAGAGTTCGGACGTGTCCTGCGCCTTCTGGCCGATCTTCTTGAGATTGCGGCCACGGCGGAAGCCTTCGACCTCTTCCGTCTCGACCATGATGAGCGAAGTGCCCTTGGCGCCCGCCGCCGGATCGGTCTTGGCAACGACGCAGATCAGATCCGCCGTCTGGCCGTTTGTGATGAAGGTCTTCTGGCCATTCAGCACATACTGGTTGCCGTCCTTCTTCGCGGTCGTCTTCACGCCCTGAAGGTCGGAGCCCGTGCCCGGCTCCGTCATGGCGATGGCGCCGACAAGTTCGCCGGACGCCATCTTGGGGAGCCACTTCTTCTTCTGCTCCTCGGTGCCATAAGCCTGGATGTAGTGAGCGACGATGCCGGAATGCACGGAGTTGCCGAAACCGGAAATGCCGGCGCGGCCCTGTTCCTGGGCGATCACCATTTCATGGCCGAAATTGCCGCCGCCGCCGCCATATTCCTCCTTGATCGAGGCGCAGAGGATGCCCGCTTCACCGGCCTTCCGCCATGCATCGCGATCCACACAACCCTGGTCTTCCCAGCGTTCCACATGGGGCTGGAATTCCTTTTCGTAGAACTTGCGAACCGCGTCCTGGAGAATCTCCAGCTCCTCGTTCAGCCAAGGCGATTTATAGGCGGCATTCAGACTCATTCGTCGCTCTCCCTGAGACTTCTTTTCAGAACTCGTTTGCGGCCAGCGCCATCATGGGGCCGGCGCCGTGACGGACGCGCGCAAGATGCGTCGCCGTTTCGGGCACCACATGATCCATGTAGTAGCGGCCAGTCTTGATCTTCGTTTCGTACCAGGCCCTGTCGCCATCCTTTGCGGCGGCAAGCTTGTCCTGCGCGACCTTCACCATCTTCGCCCACATGAAGGCGAGGCCGGTGACGCCGAAGAGATGCATATAGGGCGTGGAACCGGCGCCGGCGTGATCGGGGTTCTGGAGCGCATTTTCCATGAACCACATGGTCGCCGCTTCGAGGTCCTTGCGCGCGCGGGCGAGCGGCTCGACGAAGGGCTTCATCTTCTCGTCGCCCTCATTCGCAGCAACGAAATCGTCCACCGCCTTGAAGAAAGCGAAGACGGCCCGGCCGCCATTGGCGGCAAGCTTGCGGCCGACCAGGTCAAGCGCCTGAACGCCGTTCGCGCCCTCATAGATCATGGCGATGCGGGCATCGCGCACGAATTGTTCCATGCCCCATTCGGCGATGTAGCCATGGCCGCCGAATACCTGCTGCGCGTCGACGGCATTCATGAAGCCGCGATCCGTGAAGTATCCCTTCAGCACGGGCGTCAGCAGCGCCATCATGTCGTCGCCGAATTCGCGCGTCTTTTCATCGTCAGAAAGGTGCGAAAGGTCGCCGTGCAACGCCGTCCAGACGAGAAGCGCCCGCGCGCCTTCATTGAAGGCCTTGATGTCGAGCAGCATGCGGCGAATGTCGGGATGAACGATCAGGGGGTCGGCGGGCTTGTCCGCTTCCTTCGCGCCGGTGAGGGAGCGGCCCTGCAGACGCTCCAGCGCATAGGCGACCGCGTTCTGATAGGCGACTTCCGACTGGGACAGGCCCTGCAGGCCGACGCCGAGACGCGCTTCGTTCATCATCGTGAACATGGCGCGAAGCCCCTTGTGCTCCTCGCCGACCAGCCAGCCGATGGCCTCGTCATAATTCAGCACGCAGGTGGCGTTGCCGTGGATACCCATCTTTTCTTCGAGGGCGCCGCAGGAAACGCCGTTGCGATTTCCAAGCGAGCCGTCATCGTTCACGAGGAACTTGGGTACCAGGAACAGCGAAATGCCCTTCACGCCTTGCGGCGCGCCTTCGATGCGGGCAAGCACGAGGTGAAGGATGTTCTCGGCAAGATCGTGTTCGCCGGCGGAAATAAATATCTTCTGGCCGCTGATCTTGTAGGAGCCGTCGCCGACCGGCACGGCCTTGGTGCGCAGGAGCCCGAGATCCGTGCCGCAATGGGGCTCGGTGAGGTTCATCGTGCCCGTCCATTCGCCGGTCACGAGCTTCGGCAGATATTTGTCTTTCTGCTCCTGCGTACCGTGCTGGGAAAGCGCCGAATAGGCACCGTGGCTCAACCCCGGATACATGCCGAAGGCCATGTTCGCGGAAGAGACCATCTCGTTGAAGATAACGCCGAGCGCGTTCGGCAGGCCCTGGCCGCCATAGGTCTTGTCGGCGACGAGAGCGGGCCAGCCGCCATCGACGAGAAGCTTGTAGGCTTCCTTGAAGCCCTTGGGCGTCGTGACGACGCCGTTCTCGAGCTTGCAGCCTTCACGGTCGCCGACCTGGTTCAACGGCTGCAGCACTTCTTCCGTCAGCTTCGCGGCTTCCTCCAGGATGGCGTCCACGAGATCGGCAGGCGCGTCCTCGAAGCCCGGCAAGCTCGCATATTGCGAGAAGTCGAGCAGCTCGTTCAGCAGAAAGCGATATTCGCGCAGCGGCGCTTTGTAGGTCGGCATGGGTGTCCTCTCAGGCAGGTAAGCCGCGCCCTTTACCCAAGGGCGCGTTCACCTCAGACGATAGCCTTTTCCGGCTTCTTCGTCTTCGCCGGACGGGCGGCCGATTTCGCCGCAGCCGCGCCGTTGCCAGAGGCTTTGACCTGCTCGGCGATCTGCGCTTCGAGGCGGGCGCAGCTTTCCTCCAGCGTCCTGATCTGCAGGTCGATTTCCCTGCGCTGCTCGTTGAGCTGGGAAATGCGCTTGCGGAACTTGTCCACGGCGACGCGGTTCTGCGTCTCGCAGCCGTCCTGCAGATCGTAAAGGCCAAGGATTTCCTTGATCTCGGACAGGGCGAGACCGACGTTCTTGCCGCGCACGATGAGGGTCAGGCGGGCGCGGTCGCGCGGATGATAGATGCGGGTCTGACCACGACGCTCCGGCTTGAGAAGCCCCTTGTCCTCATAGAAGCGGATCGCGCGGGTGGTCAGGCCGAACTCCTCGGCGAGTTCCGTGATCGAAAAGGTGGTGCCCGAGACCATCTCGCCGCCATCGTGACGGAGCGTTGCGCCGGAGGCCGCGTGAAGCTGCTGTTCCATGACTTTCTCCCTGACTTCGGGACACACGCCACCCGCTCCCGACAGGAGCGGCAGCGCCCTTCCCGGGCGTTCTAAACTGGAAATTTCGGCTGTTTTCAGCCATTTTTCAAAAGTGGACCGGAATCTAGTTGACGTTGACGTAAGCGTCAATGGGGTCACGAAATCTTTTTGAATCCGTCACCCGGAGGATGCTCTAGTGAGCCCCGGGACAAGGGAGGAAACGAGAATGATGCGCATTGCCGCCGCCGGATTCGCAATCATGGCGCTCGCCGCGGCTTCGGGCTGCTCCACACAGGGAGAGGGCGCGCCCGCGAAGCTGCAGGAGGTGAACAGGACGACATTGCCGGCCGAGGCGAGTGCCGCGGCACAGAGCCACGCGGCGCTGAGCGCAGCGGTTCTGCAGGCGGTGAACGACTATCGCGCGGATAGAGGCCTCGCCCGGCTCGCGCCCGATGCGGGACTTCAGCGCGTGGCGGCTGTTCATGCCGCCGATATGGAGCTTCGCGGCTTCTTCGGCCATTTCAATCCGGACGGCCAGGGGCCTCGCGAACGCGTGGCTGCAGTGGAGCCTGAGTTCAGCGGGCGCGTGGCCGAGAATGTTCAGGTGCTCGACGGCTCGACCTATGCGGCGATGAGCGATGCGGAGCTTGCGAAGACGCTGGTCGGCAAGTGGATCGAGAGCCCGATGCACCGCAAGAACATCAAGGCGCCGGAGATGACGGAAAGCGGCGTTGGCATCGCGCGGCAGGGCAACCGCATCGTCGCGGTTCAGGTTTTCGCAGGCCCCTGAACCGTCGCGGCAAGATCGTTGCCGAAGCGCCCCGGCAATGAGATGCTGCGGCACTTTGTTTGCGGGGGCTCCATATAATGAAACGCAGAGAATTTCTTGGCGCGGCGGCAGGCGCGATCGCACTGCCCGCGCTCGGCACGTCCGCGCGCGCGCAAGACGCTATCGAATGGCGCATGGCGACGAGCTGGCCGAAAGGAGCGCCGGGCGTCGGCATCAATGCGCAGCGGCTCGCCGACAGGATCGGCAAGATGTCGGGCGGGCGGCTTAACGTGAAACTCTATGGCGCGGACGAGATCGTGCCACCCTTCGAAGTGTTCGATGCCGTTTCGCAAGGCGTCTGCGAGATGGGGCATGGCACGCCCTATTACTGGCAGGGCAAGAACCCCGCTTTCCATTACTTCACGGGCGTCCCTTTCGGCCTTACCGCGCCGGAGACGGCAGGCTGGCTCGCCCATGGCGGCGGGCAGGCGCTTTGGGAAGAAGCCTATGCGCCTTTCGGCGTCATGCCCTTCTATGCAGGGTCGAGCGGTGTGCAGGCGGGCGGCTGGTTCAATCGCGAGATCAAGACGCTGGATGACCTGAAAGGCCTCAACTTCCGCATCGCGGGCCTTGGCGGCGAAGTGATGCGCCGTCTCGGTGTGAGCGTGACGCTGACGCCGCCCGGCGAAATCTTCCTTTCGATGAAGAGCGGCGCTATCGACGCCGCCGAATGGGTCGGTCCGTGGAACGACATGGCCTTCGGCCTCGACAAGGTCGCGAAATATTACTATCTGCCCGCATTCCACGAGGCCGGGCCTTCTCTCGAACTTCTGGTCTCGAAGGAAAAGTTCGCCACCTTGCCGGCCGATCTGCAGGAAATCGTGCGCGGAGCTGCGCTCGCCTCATCCGCGGAAACGCTCGCGGACTTCACCTTTCACAATATCGAGGCCTTTGCACGGCTTGTGGAGACGGGCGGCACCGAACTTCGCGAATGGCCGGAACCCATCGCGGCCGCCATGGCGGAAGCATCGAACGAAGTGCTCGCAGAGCTCGCCATGACGAGCGACCTGGCGGGGCGGATCGCCGCCTCCTATCGCGCCTATCTCGCCAAGGCGCGCGAATGGTCGAAGTGGAGCGATGCGGCGATGCTGAAGCTCCGCAACGAACACCCGGCGGGCTGAGCCAGACGCCCGAAACCGGAAAATACCGGCATGGCGCGCACTTAACGCCGCCGGTTAACGCCATATTTACCGACATTGCCGCTTTATTGAGTGTGCTGAAACAGCACCTTCAAAGGGCTGACCGCGCCTTTACCGGCGAGAACGGCAGTCTTGACAAGATTTAGGGCCAGTCCGTGTTTAGAAATACCAGATAGCGCGGTTTATACTGGCCCAAAGGGTTAACGGGCATAGTGATTCGGATGCGATCGGGGGTTCCATGGAGCGTCAAGGGCATTGAGCCCGAGGCGCGGGAAGCTGCCAAGCAGGCAGCACGCCGGCAAGGCGTGACGCTCGGTGCGTGGCTGAACCAGGTCATCATGGACTCCGGCACCGACGAAGTTGGGCAACAGGACCCCGAGATGTCTCAATCCCGATACAACCAGCCGCAGCAGAGCGCGCCGCAGGCATCGGTACCGGAGCCGAAGATCGACCTTGGCCCCGTGGCCGAGGCCGTGCGCGAACTCGTGCAGCGCGTGGACAACAGCGAACGCCGCACGGCGGAGATGACACGCAAGCTCGAAGCCACAGTGGGACAACTCGCCCAGCGCATCGACCAGTCGGAGCACGACATGGAAGACAGGTATTCGGAGGCGCGGTCAATCGATCCGCTGGAGCGGAAACTGCAACAACTCGGCGAACGCATGGAACGCGCCGAGCGCGGACGCGGCCGGGGCGAAGACAACCGCGCGATCCAGACGCTTGAAAAGGCGCTCAACTCCGTCGTCGATCATCTCGAAACCTCGGAACGGCGCACGGACGACACGCTGTCCGAAATCCGGCAAACGCTTTCCTCCCTGTCGAACCGCATCGAAAACGCGGAGCAGGAAGCAGAGCGCGAAGACGCGAAGCGCCGTGCGCAGGCGCTCGAAAGCACGCTGACGCAACTCGCCCAGCGCCTCGAAAAGATGGAACAGGGCGTGAGCACCGTCGGCCCGCAAGCCGTCGAGGCGGCGCTGAAGGCGATCGAGGAGAAGTCGAACGCGGAAAGCCAGCGGAAGGCGATCGAAAGCCTTCAGCAGAGCATCGAACGGATTGCGCAGCGCGTGGAGCGCGCCGAACACCGCGCCGACGAGACGGTAAAGGCTTTCGAGAGCACACTGGAGACGACGGTCGGCAGCCTCGTGAAGAAGCTCGAGGACATCGACCACTCGCGGCGCACGGAAATTCCCGATGCGCTTGCCGCGCGCCTCGAACAGATGACGCGGCGTCTCGAGCAGAACGAACACATGACGATGGAGGCCGCGCAGGCCGTCGAAAAGGCGGTTGCGGGCATCGGAGAAAATCTCGCCGAGACGGAAAGCCGCGATCGCGAGGCGCTGTCGTCATTGCAGTCGATGATCGACCGCATGACCAGCCGGCTGAGCCATCTCGAAAAGGAGACGAAAGCGGTGAAGGCGCGGGCGACCCTGTCGCCGCAGCTCAATGCCGGCGGTATCGCCGCAGGCTTCCCGCCCTCCGGTCCCGGCTTCGGCATTCCGAATTTCGATGCGCCGCCGATGATGGCGCCCGCATTCGGCAGCAATTTCGGCCCCGCACTCGGCCCCAGCGATTGGGAACGGCCGCAGCAGCGCGCCCGCGCCGCCGATATGCCGTCGGGATATGACGCGCCGCGCCGGGACACTGCGCCGGTGCCTCCCCCTTTCGACATTCATGATGCGCCGCCACCGCGAGCGAGCGCGCAGGACGATTTCGGCTATGACGCGGGCGATGAATACGAGGACGAAGCCGAAGCGCCTCCCTTCGCGGACGACGCCGAAGATTCCTATTACGACCGCAACCAGGACGATTTCGACGACGGAATCATCCCGCCCGATCCTCAAGAGCCCGTGCAGAATGCGGGACAGCGCGCGGCGAATGATTTTCTCGAAGCGGCGCGGCGTGCGGCGCAAGCCGCAGCCGAAGGCGGCGCCCGCCAGGAGCCTTATTACGGAACCGCGCCCGCGCCGGGTTTTGCAGAGTCTTCAGCGCGTTTCTCGGCGCAGGAAAATGGCGATGGCCGCCGCAAGCTAATCCTTGGCGTCGCGGCGAGTTTCGTGCTGCTTGCCGTGCTCGCGGGCGCCTATGTGATGCTGCGCGGCGGCACAACGCCGAACGCGCCGGCCGCCACACAGAGCGGCACGACGGGCCCCGCGCCGACCGTGCTCGACGCAGAACCGGCAAGGAACGAAAACCCGGAGGCCAGTCCGGAAGGCACCGGCGCCAGCGAGGCCGCGACAGGCGGAACCGCGGCGCCGGAGGCCAACCCCGATACCGCGAAGCCCGACGAGGCGCTGGTACCCGCACCGAAGGCGCCCGCCGCAAAACCCGCGGCCTCGCCCGCGACGGCGACGCCAGCGGGCACGGCATCGCTGACGCCCACGGAGCCCGCAGCCGCCGCGCCTTCGAAGCCCGTCGAGACGGCGCCTGTAGAGCCTGCGAAAGTGACGCTGATGGACGCGGCAACGCGAGGCGACGCAGCCGCACAATACGAAGTCGGCCTTCGCTATGCAAATGGCGAAGGCGTGACGCAGGACATGGCCGAAGCGGCGAAGTGGTTCGAACGCGCCGCGCAGCAAGGCCTCACGGCCGCCGAATACCGGCTCGCGACGCAATTCGAGAAAGGGCGCGGCGTGACGCAGAGCGACGCCAAGGCGCGCGAGTGGTACGAAAAGGCGGCGCAGGGCGGCAACGTCAAGGCGATGCATAATCTCGCTGTCATCCACGCCGAAGGGCGCGGCACCGCGCAGGACTTCAAGACGGCGGCGCGGTGGTTCACCCAGGCCGCGAATTACGGCCTCGGCGACAGCCAGTACAATCTCGCGATCCTGAACGAGCGCGGGCTCGGCGTGCCGAAGAATCCCGTCGAAGCCTACAAGTGGCTCGACATCGCGGCGAAGGGCGGCGACAAGGGCGCGGCCGCGAAGCGCGATGCGATCGCCACCGAGCTCAGCCCCGAAGATCTCGCCCGCGCCAAGGTAGCCTCCGGCACCTGGAGCGCGAAGAAACCGGACCCAATTGCAAATGGCGATGTCTCGTCGATGAAGACCTGGCAGGTTTCTTCGCTCGAAGGCGGCGCAGCCGGCGCGAGCGCAGGCGCGACGCGCGCCGAAATCGCGCGGGCGCAGGACCTTCTCAATCGCCTCGGCTACGACGCCGGCGCGCCCGACGGACTGATGGGCCCCAGGACGCGAGATGCGATACTCGAATACCAGCTTTCAGAAGGGCTGGAGACGACAGGGACGGTAACGCGCGAGACGCTGGCGCAGCTTGAAGCAACACCCAACTGATCTTTCGTTGCGGCGCTAGGAATCGGCCGGGGGACGTGCTACCCCAATCTGCATCCACCTTCCTTCCCAGGGCTTTTCGCCTGGAGGGTCTCCGGCAGCCGGAGCCGCGCGCGCGATGCAAATCTATCTGCCCATTGCCGAGTTGCCGGTCAGCATTCTGACCATTCTGGCCATGGGCGCGGCAGTCGGCTTTCTTTCCGGCATGTTCGGCATTGGCGGCGGCTTCCTGATGACGCCGCTTCTGATCTTTCTCGGCATTCCGCCCACCGTTGCCGTGGGCACCCAGACGACACAGGTCGTCGCCTCGTCCGTGACGGGGGCGCTCGCGCATTTCACGCGCAAGTCCATCGACTTCAAGATGGGAAGCGTGCTCCTCGCGGGCGGCGTCATCGGATCGATCAGCGGTATCTACCTCTTCAAGCTGCTCGCGGCGATCGGCCAGATCGACCTCGTGATCTCCGTCGTCTATGTGGCGTTCCTCTCCGTCATCGGCGCGATGATGATGGTCGAAAGCGTACAGGCGATCCGGGCCGCGCGGGGCGGGCGCGCAACGCCGCGGCGCAAGCATCACAGCTGGATACACGGCCTGCCCTTCAAGATGCGCTTCCGGCGCTCGAAGCTCTATATCAGCGTGATCCCGCCGGTCCTCGTCGGATACTTCGTCGGCACGCTCTCGGCCATCATGGGCGTGGGCGGCGGCTTCATCATGATCCCGGCGATGATCTACCTGCTCCGGATGCCAACCAATGTCGTCATCGGCACGTCCTTCTTCCAGATCGTGTTCGTGGCGGGACTCACCGGCGTCATGCATTCGGTGGAAAACCAGGCGGTCGATATCGTGCTCGGCTTCCTGCTCGTGATCGGCGGCGTGATCGGCGCGCAATACGGAGTGCGCGCGGCGGAGAAGATGCCCGCCGAACAATTGCGCGCATTGCTTGCGGCAATCCTGCTGCTGATCGGCCTACGGCTCGGCTACGACCTGGTGAGCACACCGCCCGATCTCTACTCCGTGATCGAAGCGGAGCCGCACTCATGATGCTGCGTGCGGCTGCCGTCATCGTTGCATTGCTGATCGCGGCGTTGCCCGCGCGCGCGGACCAACTCGTCACCGATCTTTCGGAACACCAGATCGCGATCCGCTCCAACTTCACGGGTACCGAGATCCTTCTCTTCGGCGCGGTGGAAGCGGCACGCCCCGGATCGCGCGCGCTCAACCGCGATATCGTCGTCGTCGTGCAAGGACCGTCGCGGCCGATGACGGTGCGCCGCAAGGAGCAGATGGCCGCGATATGGGTGAACCATGACAGCGTCACCTATCCGAGCGTGCCGGGCTACTACGCGATTGCGAGCACGCGGCCGCTCGAAGTGACGGCAGATGCGGAAACGCTGAAGGCGCTTCGCATCGGCATCGAGAATATCGATCCGGGTACGCCGACCGCGCGCGCGATCGACGGCACGCTGCAGATCCTGCCGCCGGACGAGGAGCGCGCCTTCTGGAAGGCGCTGATCCGCAACAAGCGGCGCGAAGGGCTCTACATCAATGTGCCGGGCGGCGTGACCTTTCTCGGCCAGACGCTTTTCCGCGCGACGGTCGACATTCCGGCGAATGTGCCCGTCGGGCTTTACACGGCAAAGGTCTATCTGCTGCAGAACGGCGAGATCATCGACACGATCTCCTCGCCGCTCTATATCGACAAACGGGGCGTGGAGCGCTTTCTCTATCGCATGGCACATGAGGACTCGCTGCTTTACGGTCTGATCGCCGTGTTCGTCGCCGCATTCGCGGGCTGGCTCGCTTCCGCGGTGATGAGCAGGCGCTAGGAAGAGTTGAAATGGAAGTCGGATATTTCGCCGCCGCACTGGGCGGGCTCATCAGTTTTCTTTCGCCCTGCGTGCTGCCGCTGGTGCCAGCCTATCTCTGCTTCATCGCGGGCACGTCGCTCGAAGAGCTGACGCGCGAGGATGCGCAAGGAAAGCCGCTCGCTTCGGAAGGGCTGACGCAACGCGTGGCGCTCGGCGCCATCGGCTTCGTGCTCGGTTTCACGACGATCTTCGTCGCGCTCGGCGCAAGCGCATCCGCGATCAATCCGCTGATCGTTCAGCACAAGGAACTTCTTTCGCGGATCGCGGGCGCGATCATCATCGTCTTCGGATTGCATTATATGGGGCTCTTCCGCCTCGCTTTTCTCAACCGCGAAGCGCGCTTTCACCTTGCGGGAAGCGGCGAGGGCGAACGAAGCCCGCTGATGCAGTTCGCGAGCCCCTATCTTCTCGGACTTGCCTTCGCTTTCGGATGGACGCCCTGCATCGGACCGATCCTCGCGACGATCCTCACACTCGCGGCGGCGCAGGAAAGTCTTTCCGCAGGCGTCACGCTTCTCACCGTCTATTCGCTGGGGCTCGGCATTCCGTTTCTCGCCGCCGCATTCGCCGTACGCGGATTTTTGAGCTTCGCGGCGAAGTTCCGCAGGCACATGCACAAGGTCGAAATCGCGGCGGGCGTGTTGCTCGCGATCACGGGCCTGATGATGCTGACGGGGAATTTCGAGCGGCTCGCGATCTTCCTGATCAACACGTTTCCGGCGCTCGCAACGCTTGGCTGAGCGGGGATAAAGCGGCGCTTTTCCGGGCGACCGTCATCGAAACGTCATTGAACCGTCACAAAGCGCGGGGGCGGGCATTTGAAGAGAACTTATGCCCGGATTTGAGGGCAGAGTTTGCAGCCTACCCCTCCCCAAAATTCGCTGGCGAATTTTGACCCTCCCACAGGGGGACGGTGGAAAAAACAATCCCCGCTTTTTGCATCTCTCACAAAGCGCCGGCGGCGTTTCGCACCAAGGCAGAAAAGCGGGGACAAATATTTTCGGCTCAGTCGGCTTCGAGGCGGCGGGCGGAAACGGGGATAACCGTGCGCGCGCCCATCATCCAGGCATGAAAATCGAAGCCCGGCAGAAGATCGTCATAGGCGCGGTCGAGAACATTGAGGCCGCCCGTATAGGCGCCGAAGGCGGGAAGGATCATCCGCGTGCCGTCGGAGGCGAAGCAGCGGCGGCGAAGACGGCGGCCGCGCACACGAACCGCCGCACACGGATGAAGATGGCCCGCGATCTCGCCGGTCGCGGGTGCGGCCTGCGGCTCGTGTCGGAAGGTGAGTGGGCCTACGCGCAGCTCCTCCTTCACCGCGCCGCCAAAGACGCGAGGCGGCACCGGATCGTGATTGCCCGCGACCCAGACCCAGTCGAGCGACCGGGAGAGACGCGCAAGACGCGCCGCATCGTCCGGCGCCATTCGATCCGCCGCCTCGCCATCATGGAAGCTGTCGCCAAGCGCGACGAGCGTCTGTGGGCGCAGCTTCGCGACGAGCGCCTCCAGGCGGGCGATGGTCGTTCGCGTGTCGTAAGGCGGGAGCGCGACGCCGCGGGCGGCGAAGGCGGAACCTTTTTCGAAATGGAGATCGGCGACGACGAGCAGGCGCTCATTCGGCATCCACGCCGCGCCTTCCGGCAGGAGGTCGAAGACCTGGCCGCAGACGCGGAGCGAGGGACGGGCGGTTGCGCTTATGTCTCGTTTCAGTTCGAACATCTTGCCGCGATGAGAAGCACATGGATCCCGGCTTTCGCCGGGATGACACTGTTGTTTATAGATCGAGTCGGGCGGGATCAAACAAGTCTCGTCGCCTCGGCGATGAGATCGTCCGCCGCTTCGGAGAGGAGCGCCTCGTCCGCCTCGCCGCGCACACTGACCTTGCCGATGTCGAGAAGGACGGGGACGGCGAGCGGGGAGACGCGGTCGAGCCGCTTCAGGAGGATGCGGCCCTTCACGCGTTTCAGCATTTCCGCGACGCGGCCGACATCAAGGAGGCCGGTCGCCGCGTCATTATAAGTCGCGCGGAGCAGGATGTGGTCCGGCTCATGCTCGCGCAGCACATTGTAGATGAGGTCCGACGAGAAAGTGACCTGACGGCCCGACTTTTCCTGCCCCGGAAAGCGCCGCTCGATCAGGCCTGAAATGATGGCGCAATCGCGGAAGGTGCGCTTCAGCAGGCTCGACTCGGCGAGCCAAGCATCGAGATCGTCGCCCAGCATGTCCTCGGCGAAAAGTTCCGCCATCGTGAATTCATGGCGCTCATGCATGAGGCCCGGATCGCGCAGACACCAGAGGGCAAGCGAATATTCCGACGCGACGAAGCCAAGCGGCCGCGCGCCCGCGCGATCCAGACGGCGCGTCAGCAACATGCCGAGCGTCTGATGCGCGAGGCGGCCCTCGAAGGGATAGCAGACGAGATAGAAACGGTCGCCGCGCGGAAAGCACTCGACCAGAAGATTGCTCTCGCCCGGCAATACGGAGCGCCAGGCCTGTATCTCCAGCCACTCGCGCACCGGCGCGGGGAGCGCCGCCCATTCCTCGCGATGCGCGAACATGCGTCGCACGCGGGAAGCGAGATAGGTCGAGAGCGGAAACTTGCCGCCATAGTAGGACGGGATCATGGGCTCGGCGGCATTCGACTTCGTGACCAATGCTTCCGTTTCCGCGAGACCTTCGAAGCGCAGCACATGACCCGCGAAGAGGAAGGTGTCGCCGGGTGACAACTGATCGATGAAATATTCCTCGATCTCGCCGAGATAACGCCCGCCCATGCCGCCGATGGGACGGCGGCCGCGGCTCTTCACCATCCGCACCTTCAACATGGGCGCTTCGACGATGGTGCCGATATTCATGCGATATTGCTGAATGACGGCGGGAGAGGCGGCGCGGAGCCGCATATCGCCTTCCGCCTTTGCATTCGGACGGAGGCGCGCGAAGCGGTCGTAGTTCTTCAGCGCATAGCCGCCGGTCGAAACGAAGTCGACCACCTTGCCGAAATCCTCGCGCGAGAGGGCACGATAAGGCGCGGCGGAGCGCACTTCCCGGTAGAGCGCATCGGGATCGAAAGGCTCGGAACAGGCGCAGCCCAGCACATGCTGCGCGAGGACATCAAGCGCGCCTTCGCGGGCGATCATGCCGTCCTGCGCGCCTTCGAGGGCTGCCGCGCGGGCGGCCTCGCATTCCAGCACCTCGAAACGGTTTGCGGGCACGAGCATGGCGCGCGAGGGCTCGTCGAGGCGGTGGTTCGCGCGGCCGATGCGCTGAGCCAGGCGGCTTGCACCTTTCGGCGCACCCATGTTCACCACGAGATCGACCTCGCCCCAGTCGATGCCGAGATCGAGCGTCGAGGTGCAGACGACGGCGCGGAGCGTGCCCGCCGACATGGCGGCTTCGACCTTGCGCCGCGCTTCCGCGACAAGCGAACCGTGGTGAAGGGCGATGGGGAGCGCATCCTCGTTGAGACGCCAAAGCTCCTGAAAGACGAATTCCGCCTGGCTGCGCGTGTTCACGAAGACAAGGGCGGTGCGGTTCGCGCGGATCGCCTCATAGACGGCGGGCAGCGCATGACGCGCGGAATGGCCCGACCAGGGAATGCGCACTTCCTCCCTGCCCTCGTCCGCCGGCGTCAGCACCGAAATCTCCGGGCGGGCGCCGGGTGGCGCGACGACGATCTCGCTGAGGCTTTCTTCATCGCCGGTCTGGGGCATCAGATAGTGGCGCAGCGCATCCGGCTCGGCGACGGTGGCCGAGAGGCCGACGCGGCGAAGCTTCGGCGCGAGCTTCGCGAGACGCGCGAGGCCGAGGGCGAGAAGATCGCCGCGCTTCGAATTCGCCAGCGCATGAAGCTCGTCCAGCACGACGCAGGAAAGCGAGCCGAAGAACTCGCCCGCCTCCTTGTAGGAAAGGAGGAGCGCGAGCTGCTCCGGCGTCGTCATCAATATGTCGGGCGGATCGCGGCGCTGGCGCTGGCGGCGGTTCTGCGGCGTGTCGCCGGTGCGCGTTTCGATGGAGATGGGAAGGTCCATCTCCGCGACCGGCGCTTCCAGGTTCCGCTTCACATCGACGGCAAGCGCCTTCAAGGGCGAGATATAGAGCGTGTGAAGGCCGCGCTTGCGCTGCGGGTCCGCCGTGGATTGCGCGGCGAGATCGGCGAGGCTCGGCAGGAAGCCCGCGAGCGTCTTGCCGGCGCCCGTGGGCGCGATGAGGAGGGCTGACTTCCCCGCCCGCGCGAGACCGAGAAGGGCCAGCTGATGGGCGCGGGGCTGCCAGCCGCGGCTCTCGAACCAGCGAAGGAAGAGGGGCGGGAGCGCCTCTCCGCCGCTTGCGTCTCTTCCCATGTGCGCGGGTTTGTTCATGGGGAGCAGTTTAAGGCCACCCTCCCCCTGTGGGAGGGTCGAAAAATTGAGCACCGCGAAATTTTTTTGGGGGTGAGAGGGTGTTTCGCAACGCGAACAAAAAGGTCCAGTGGACCTTTTTGAACCCGCGAACGAAATACTCTTGTCCTGCCCGTCGCTACCGCTTCGGGCGTTCAAAACTCGAAAAGGCCCACCGGGCCTTTTCGTTTGCTACGCAAACCGTTTTTCACCCCCAAAATTCGCTTCACGAATTTTGACCCTCCCACAGGGGGAGGGTGGAACACACAACAAACGCCGCGGATGCCATGTTTGCTTTGACGAGAGGGTGCAAACCCCGCCCGAAAACTGCCCTTTTCTGCGGTTCAAATCCTTGGCTACCCGTGTGAAACTGCGCATCCTCAGCAATCGCACCAGGAGTCCCCCCAGATGCTCGACCAGTTGCCTCCCGCGATACGCGAACAACTCGACGTTCTGCTGCCGCAACTACTCGAAGGCGGCGTGAACCTTCTCACCGCCGTCGTCATCCTGATCGCCGGTTTCTGGTTTGCCGGGCGCGTGCGCGTATGGACGATGAGGGCGCTGGGGCGCTGGCCCAACATGGACGAGATGCTGCAGAACTTCTTCGGCACGATTGCGCGCTATCTCGTCCTCACCTTCACCATTGTCGCCGTGCTGGCGAAATTCGGCGTGCAGACGGCGAGCCTCATCGCCGTTCTCGGCGCGGCGGGCCTTGCCGTCGGTCTTGCGCTGCAGGGAACGCTTTCGAATGTCGCCGCAGGCGTGATGCTGCTCATCTTCCGGCCCTTCCGTTCCGGACATTATGTGGAGGCGGGCGGCGTCGCCGGAACCGTAAAACAGCTTTCGCTCTTCACGACCGAACTCGCGACACCCGACAATGTGCAGATCATCGTGCCGAACAGCGATGTCTGGGGACAGCCGATCACCAATTACAGCTATCACCCGCAGCGCCGCCTCGACATGACCTTCGGGATTTCCTATGGCGACGATATCGGCAAGGCGATGGAGGTTATCCGCCACGAACTCGAAGCGGACGAGCGCTGCCTCAAGGAGCCGGAGCCCTTTATCGGCGTCCTCAATCTCGGCGAAAGCTCGGTCGATATCGTGGTGCGCGTCTGGGTGAACAATCTCGACTACTGGCCCGCCAAGTTCGACCTGACGCGACGCGTCAAGGAGCGCTTCGACGAGAACGGAATCACCATACCGTTCCCTGTGCGGACGGTTTACAATACGGCGGCGGACTGACG
>DLCG01000009.1:150472-279146 GCA_002480495.1 Rhodobiaceae bacterium UBA7804
GACGCTCGCCGCTGGTTACAATACTGCGGCGGACAAACCCAAAGGCTGCGAAGGCCGCGCGGCTCAAAGAGGATGACAACGACCATGGATCGTTTCTTCGGCGGGCCCGTGCTGCCCACAATTTTCAAGCTCGCGATCGCCTCCATCGCGGTGGGCGTCGTGCTGGCGGTCTTCGGCATCAAGCCGATAGACCTCTGGCGCGACTTTCTCGACACGCTGACGCGCATCTGGGAGATGGGCTTCGACGCCATCGACTGGTCGCTGCAATATCTGCTGCTGGGCGCGGTCGTCGTGATCCCGATCTTCGTTGCCGTGCGGCTGTGGAGCGTGCTCGTGGCGCGGGGGAAGGAGTGAGGGGCTCGGCCCACGAGACAGACGTTCAAGCGTAAATCCAACCCATATTGTCATCCCGGCGAAAGCCGGGACCCATTGGTTCCCTCAGCAAGCGCGGCAATGTGCAGCCGCCGCGGAAAGGGAAACACCTCTTTCAATAGCTGCGGCAAGTTGAAATGCGAGTGGGTCCCGGCTTTCGCCGGGATGACATTTGTTTTTGTCCTTCGCAGCGTTTCAATCGCCACCCTTCCCTTGCGTCAAACCGAAAGGCGAGACGGCGCACGCATGAGAAGCTAATCTCCCCCGCAAAACACAGCGGAGGAAGACATGGCTACGATGTTTCGCGACGGACTTCTCAAGGGCAAGCGCATCCTGGTGACGGGCGGCGGCACGGGGCTCGGCAAGGAAATGGCCGAGGACTATCTCCGGCTCGGCGCGGAAGTCTATATCTGCGGCCGCCGCAAGAACGTGCTCGACGACACGGCGAAGGAGCTCATGGACAAACATGGCGGCTCCGTGAAGACGCATAGCGTCGACATTCGCGTGGCGCCGGCCGTCGACGACATGATCGAGGAGATCTGGGCGGATGGCGGACCGCTGACCGGGCTCGTAAACAACGCCGCGGGCAACTTCATCTCGCCGACCAAGGATCTTTCGACGCGAGGCTTCGACGCCATCGCGGGCATCGTCTTCCATGGCTCCTTTTATGTGACGCATTCGATCGGCACGCGCTGGATCCGCGACAAGGTGCCGGGAAGCGTCATCTCCATTCTCACGACCTGGGTCTGGAATGGCGGCCCCTTCACTGTGCCGTCGGCCATGTCGAAGGCGGGCGTGAACATCATGACGAAATCGCTCGCCGCCGAATGGGGGCCTTATGGCATTCGCCTCAACGCGATCGCCCCCGGCCCCTTCCCGACCGAAGGCGCATGGGCGCGGCTCTCGCCCGGCCAGTCGACCGACGGCGAAGGCTCGCGCGAGGGCATTCCGATGGGCCGCGTCGGACAGATGGACGAGCTCAAGAATCTCGCCACTTTCCTGATGGCGGATGGCTGCGACTACCTCACCGGGCAGTGCATCGCCATCGACGGCGCGGGCTTCTCAGGCGGCGGCGGCAACTTCTCGCGTCTCTCCAAGCTCTCCGACGAGGAGTGGGAGAAGATGCGCGAGATGATCCGCAGCGCGAACGAAAAGGACAAGGCGCAGCGGAGCGTCTGAGGCTTGACGGCAAGGCCGCCGTCACATCTCGATGACGACCTTGCCGACCGCCTTGCGTTCCTGAAGCATGCGCATCGCATCGACCGCGCGCTCCAGCGGGAAGCGCGCGCAGATATAGGGGTCGATCTTTCCTTCCGCGGCGAGCCTGTCTATCGCCTCGATATTCGCCTTGCCCGCTTCGGGGTCGCGGCGGCCATATTCGCCCGCGCGCACGCCGATAACGGAGAAGCCCTTGATGAGCGGCATGTTGACCGAGACGGACGGGATGCGGCCGCTGGTGAAGCCGATGATCAGCAGGCGGCCGTTCCAGGCGATGCAGCGCACGCTCTCGTCGAAAACGTCGCCGCCGACAGGGTCGTAGATCACATCCGCGCCGCGCCCGCCGGTAAGCTCCTTCACCTTTTCGCGGAAACCTTCCGTGACGTTCAACACGTGATCGGCGCCGCGCTCTTTCACGATTTTCAGTTTTTCGTCCGACGCGGAGGTCGCGATGACCGTCGCGCCGAGAAGCTTTCCCATTTCGACGGCGGCGAGGCCGACGCCGCCCGTGCTCCCGTGCACCAGCAGCGTCTCGCCCTTCTGCAGATGGCCGCGGCAGACAAGCGCGACATAAGCGGTCAGATAGGCGGCGGGATAGGCGGCCGCTTTCGCGAAATCCATGTTGCCGGGGATCGGGCGGCAGGCGAGTTCGGGCACATTCACTTCCTCGGCGAAGCCGCCGACGCGGAGCCCCGCGACGACGCGATCTCCCGGCTTCAGCCGCGTGACGCCATAGCCAACCTCCGCGACAATGCCCGCCCCTTCCATGCCGGGCGAAAAGGGCAGCTCCGGCTTGAACTGGTACTTGCCCTGGATCATCAGGATGTCCGGGAAGTTGATCGAGCAGGCCTTGAGGCGGAGACGCACCTCGCCGGGGCCCGGCGGCGGCAGTTCCACATCCTCCATTCTCAGGACAGCGATATCTTCCGATAGTTCATGCACACGCATGGCACGCATGGCTTTCTCCCCGCGACGCTTATGGCAAATTCTTTTGCGGCGAATGATAGGGGCGTTCACCATTTCAGGAAATGTCGAACGCCCCTGATTTCTTTATGGTCGCGTTTCCGGACGGCCAGCCGGTTCCCACCTGGCCTGGAAACGCTTAAGCCGGCCCCAACTTTGCCATGCTCCGCACTAGAATGCGGCGGAACGCAGGGGAAGGCCCGGAGGAAAACAGGCATGATGACCGGCATGGAAGATGCGCGATTCGGCGTGGCGCATCTCGACAGGATCGCGCTGCACTATGCGGAGATGGGGCCGGAGGACGGGCCGCTCGTCATTCTGCTGCACGGCTTTCCCGATAATTGCCTCGGCTGGCGGCACCAGATGCCGGACCTCGCGAAGGCGGGCTTTCGCGTGATCGCGCCGGACCAGCGCGGCTATGGCGTGAGCGGGAAACCGAAGGGCGTCGCGGCCTATGACCTCGACGAACTGGCCGAGGACGTGATCCAGCTCGGCAAACATTTCGGCGAGGAGAAGCTGCGCGTCGTCGGACATGACTGGGGCGCGAGCGTGGCGTGGTGGCTCTGCTCGACACGGGCAGAGGCGATGGAAAAGGCGGCGATGATCAACGCACCGCATCCCGCGATCTGGAAGCGGGAGATGTATGCCGATCCCGTGCAGCGCAAGAAGAGCCGCTATGTGAAGATGTTCCGCCTGCGGGGCATTCCCGAATGGGCGATGCGGCGGAAGAACTATTCGGCATTGATCGAGGCGCTGGAAGGTTCCGCGCGCGAGGGCGCATTCGACAGGCAGGAGTGGGCGCAATACCGCAAGGCATGGAGCGAGCCGAAGGCGCTCACCTCCATGATCCACTGGTATCGCGCGCTCTTGAAGAAGGAGCTTCCGAAGACGCCCGGCAAGATCGGCGTGCCGGTGCTGCTCATCTGGGGCGAGAAAGACGAGTTCGCCGATCCGGGCCTTGCGAAGAAGAGCATCGAGCTTTGCGAGCGCGGCGGAACGCTCTTCTTCGCGGAGGGCACGCATTGGGTGCTGCGCGAGGAAGCGGCGAGCATCAACCCGATGCTCGTTACCTTCCTGCGCTCCGATCAGGACGGTTGAAGCCGGTCGCGTTTCACCCTGAAACGCCTTGGCCGAGCGCCGAGACGAGAGCCACGAGACCCAGCACGATGAAAAGCGCGGCGGCGGCCATGCGCATGGCCGCGACGGGAACGCGCTTCGCCGCAGCTTCGCCGAAAAGGACGACCGGCACATTCGCCGCCATCATGCCGAGTGTCGTGCCGAGCGCGACGATCGTCAGCGCTTCATAGCGCGCGCCGAGGGCGACGGTCGCAAGCTGCGTCTTGTCGCCCATCTCCACCAGGAAGAAGGCGATGGTGGTCGCGGCGAAGGGGCCGAAGCGCGAGACCGGCTTGGTTTCCTCCTCCGAGGGCGGCTCGTCGGGAATGAGTGCCCAGAGGCCCATGAGGATGAAGGAGACGGCGAGTATCCAGGACAGGATCTGCGGCGTGAGCCACTGGGCGACAAGCGTGCCCGCAAAGGCGGCGAGCGCATGGTTCGCCACGGTGGCGGCGAAGATGCCGGCGATGACGGAGAGGGGCGCGCGAAAGCGCATGGCAAGCATGAGCGCAAGCAATTGCGTCTTGTCGCCGATTTCGGCAATGGCGACGGCACCGAGGGAGACGAGGAAGGCTTCCAAGGGATGACTCCGCTGCCGGGCGCGACACCAATGACCCAACGCGCCCGCCCGGCAAAAGGCAGCGCGTGAGCCAAAGGTCTCGCCAGTTCAGCTTGCGCTGAGCGCGGACGCCATGAAGCGGAGATGCTTCAAGTTTGTTGACGCCCGCCCCTCTCTGCCTCATGCGGCGGAGGGCGGCTACTCCCCTAAGGACGGGGTGGAATTAGCATGCGGGGTGGAGCGGGACAAGAGTCGCGGGCCATGAGAACGACTCGCAGCTTTGTCAGCGCAGGGCCGCACCGACATCGCGGGCAATCTTCTCGCAGGCCTGCTTCGCGGCCGGAACGACCCCGGTCATGGCGGTGAAGGCATGAGGCAGGCTGTTCTCGCAGCGATACTCCACGGAGACGCCCGCCGCCTTCAGCTTCTGCGCATAGGCCTCGCCCTGATCGCGCAAGGGATCGAAACCGGCGGTGACGACAATGGCGGGCGCAAGGCCGGAGAGGTCCGGCTCCTTCATCGGCGAAACGCGCACATCGTCCGCTTCCGAGGGATCGTTCAGATAATGCGCGCCGAACCAGTCCATGATCTCGCGCGTCAAGGGATAGACATCGGCGCAGCTCTCCATCGAGCCGCCCTTCCAGCCCCAATCCGTCACCGGATAGATGAGAAGCTGGAGCGCGGGCGCGGCGAAGCCCTCGCGCTTCGCGGCCTGGGCGACGACGGCGGAGAGATAGCCGCCCGCGCTGTCGCCGCCGACGCCGATGCGGCCGGGGATCATGCGCAGGTCTTCCGCATTGCCGTTCGCCCAGCGATAGGCGGCGACGGCGTCTTCCACCTGGGCGGGAAACTTGTGTTCCGGCGCGAGACGATAGGCGACGTTCAGAACGGCGATGCCCGCCTGGCCGGCAATCATGCTGCAGAAGACATGACAGGTGTCGAGGTCGCCGATGACGCAGCCGCCGAAATGAAAGAAGACGAGACCGGGGAGCGGGCCTTGCGTGCCCGCAGGCAGATAGAGCCGCGCGTCCATCGGACCGCCGGGGCCGGGCACCCGGAGTTCCTTCACCTCGACGCCGGGATGCAGCGCGCCGTCGAGAAGCGCGAGCCCCTCCTTCGTGGCGCTGCGGGCCGTGACCGGATCGAGCGTGGTGATCGACGGCTGGCGCGCGCCCTGCACGGCGAGCAATTGCGCCCTTGCATCGAGAATGCGGCCGTCGATGGCAAGCGGCTTGCCACCGGACATCTTCACCAGGACGCCGTCGGGCAGCTTCAACAGTGTACGGACGATGAATTTCTGAAGGCTCATTGTTGTGTTCTTTCCTTCGTTTTCTTTCCGCTGCACGGAGAGCCTGCCCCTCCCCGAAAAATCTTCGCTGCGCTCAATTTTTCGACCCTCCCACAGGGGGAGGGTGGGCCTCAAACAAAGGCCTCGCTACTTCGTCCCGCCCTTGTGCGGGAGGGCACGAATGCCGCCGAGCACGAGTTCCGTCGCAAATGTCGAGGCTTCGTCGGGGTCCATCTTCGGCCGCCTCAACATGCGGTCGCCAAGCTCCATCGCGATTCCGACGACGGCGGACATCAGATATTCGGCATCGACATCCGGCAGGGCGCCGTTCCTTATGTCTTCCTCGATATATTCGCGGATTTCCTCGAAGCCCGCGATCATTTCCGGCGTGTCCATGCGCACGCGCACCGTGTTCGGATTGCGGCGGATCACCTGCAACGTATCGCGGTCGGTCGCGAGATAGTCGAAATAGGTACGGTAGGCGTTGCGGATGAAATCCTCGAAGGTGCGCGAACGGATGCGCTCCGCCCGCAGGCGCGGGCGGATGCGGCGCATGCCCTCGTCCATCAGTGCCTCGAAGACCTCTTCCTTGCTCTTGAAGTAATTGTAGAAGGTGCCGGAAGCCAGGCCGGTGCGCCGGATGATGTCGCGCACCGAGGTGGCGCCATAGCCGAGATCGGCAAAGACGACCTTCGCCGCCTCGAGAATGGCTTCGCGGTTGTTCTGTTTCGTCTGCTCGCGCTTGCCGAGCGCCTTGCGGCTCTTTTCGGCGGGCGCGTCCTTGAGGCCGGTGCTCATGCGGCACCAGCCGCCCCCGAGGGGGCTTTCATCCGATTCATCTTCCCTCCAGAGGGCCGGGCAGACAGGGCTGCCCCACCCCGCCTGCCGGCGCCCGATTCATGTCAATGCCTGCAGCCTATCCGAATGACGACAGGCGTCAACTTTTGTATCCGGCTGGCGATTCCCGAAAACCCTTACATTTCATGAGCTTAGAATCACTCCGCCGCGCGGCCGAGCGCCGAGGCCGCACGCGGCGGCACGGGCAGCGGATTACCCGAGGCCCTGGCGCGCTTCTCGCCCTTGCGCCACTCCTTCTTCAGGTCGTGGCAGTAGATGTTGAAATCGACCTGCATCTTGTGGCGGGGGCTGTCGTAGAAATGGCCGATGAAGCGCTTCTCGTCCTCGACGATGATGCGCTCCATTTCCTCCTTCGAGGGCAGCGCATAATCGCCCGCGAGATAGGCGGCCAGCCAGCGGGCCTGCTGCTCGGCGAAATTGGTGAGCGTGGGGAGCGGCTGGGCAAGCGCCATGAAGAAGAGATTGGGAATGCCCGGCCGCATGACGCGCTTGAAGAGGGGGATGTGATTGTCCTTCACCTCGACCACGGATTTGTCGAGGAAAGGGAATTCGACATTATAGCCCGTGGCGTAGATGACGACGTCCACATCCTCCACCGAACCGTCGGTGAAGCGGACCTTGCCGCCCTCGAACCGCTCGATATTGGGCTTCATCTTGATGTCGCCGCAACCGACACGCGTGAGGAATTCTCCGGATACGGATGGATGCGCCTCCAGCGGCTTGTGGTCGGGCTTCGGAAGGCCGTAATCCTCCATATTGCCGACCGCGCGCTTCAGCGCCTTCGCCGCGAGCCAGCGCTGGAGACGAAGCGGCATCCAGTGCGGCGCGGACGCCTTGTCGGCCACCTTGCCGCCGATATATTTCGGGAAGATGTAGACGCCGCGGCGCGCGGAGACCCAGAGGTTCTTCGCGATGGGACGCTGGGAAAGCTCCGATGCGATATCCATCGCGCTGTTGCCCATGCCGACGACGACGATGTTCTTGCCACGCATCTCCACCGGCTCGAAGGGCGTGAGATAGGAATGCGCATGCATCTGCACTCCGTCGAACTCGCCGGGGAAGGCGGGCGTCGGCCAGCGCGGGCTCCAGTGGTGGCCGTTGCACACGAAGAGCGCGTCATAGATGCGCGTTTCGGAGGAAGGACCGCCCGCGCCCGAACGATCGATGGTGACGCGCCAGAGGCCATCCGGCATCAACTCGCAATGCGTGACCGCCGTGTTGAACTCGATCTTCTCGCGCAGGCCGAAATGATCCACATAGTCGTTGAAATATTGCAGGACCTGCGAGTGATGCGGGAAATCCGGGAAGTCGTCCGGAATCGGGAAATCCTCGAACTGCATGCGATATTTCGACGTGTCGATGTGGAGCGACTCGTAACAGGCCGACATGCCATTCTTGTTCTTGTAGGCCCAGTTGCCGCCTATGGTGTCGGACATCTCGAAAATGTCGAACGGGATACCGCGATCCTGAAGGGCCTTGGCGGTGGAAAAGCCGCTGCAGCCAGCGCCAATGATGCAGGCCTTGGGCAAGGCGCGCGCCGTCCCCGGCGACGATTGTCCGGACATGACTTCTGCTCCGATATGAAATTTCGATGGAGCAAGGCTACAGGATCGGGGGCCGACAGGTCCAGAAAGCGCGAGGGAAGCTCAGGGGCCATGCGCGCCGCTGCGGAAAGCCGGAGCGAAGCGGCGCGGCCGCGCGGCGAATCGCGCCATGACGCGGCGTCAGCCCCTGTTGACTTGACCGCCCGCTCCGGCGCTATTAGGACAGCGAAGCGGGCGCGGCGAGCCGTCCCGCCCGAAACATTTCCGAGGCTGCAGGATGAGCGAGACAGACTTCACGCAGGAGCACATCGAGATGATGAAGAATGTGCTCATCGAGCATGTGCCGCATGCCAAGGCCATCGGTCTCAAGGTGGAACATGCAAAGCGCGGGGAAGCCTGGCTCTCCGTGCCCTATGCCGAAAACCTGATCGGCAATCCGGAGACGGGCGTCATTCATGGCGGCGTCATCACCTCGCTGCTCGACAATGCCTGCGGCATCGCGGTGCAGCTCGCCCTGCCCGAACGCATGTCCATCGCGACGCTCGATCTTCGCATCGACTACATGAAACCCGCAACGCCGAAGCTCGGCCTGATGGCGCATACGCATTGCTACAAGGTGACGAAGAACATCGCCTTCGTGCGCGGTACCGCCTATCACACGGATGAGGAAGACCAGATCGCCACCTGCGTCGGCACTTTCATGCTGGCGGCGAACCGGGCGCAACCCATGCCCGTGGGGCCGGAAGCGGCGGCGGAAGCATTGAAGATTCTCGAGAAGAACAAGGGAGGCGCCGCATGAGCGGGACGAAAGCGCGGATCGACGTCAATGCGCTGATGCAGGCGATCCCCTATGCGCGCACTCTCGGCATCACCGTCGACCAGCGCGGCAACGAGATCACCACGGTGCTGCATTTCTCGCAGTCGCTGATCGGCAATCCCGTGCTTCCCGCGCTGCATGGCGGCGTGATCGGCGCCTTTCTCGAAACCACGGCCGTCGCCCAGCTCGCCTTCGAATTCGCGGGCGGCGCGGCGGACGGACTGCCGAAGCCCATCGGGCTCACCATCGACTATCTGCGCTCGGGCAAGCCGATGGACACCTATGGGCGCGCGGAAATCACCAAGCAGGGACGGCGCGTCGCCACCGTGCGCGCGGAAGCCTGGCAGGAAGACCGCTCGCGGCCCATCGCGGCGGCGCATGGCCACTTCCTGCTGAAGGCGACGGACGACGCCGCACAATCGTGAGCCCGCGATGAGCGAGATACCGGCGCGGCCGCGGGTGACGCATCGCGCGGTGCTCGCCATCGCGCTTCCCATCGTCATTTCCAATATCTCGACGCCGCTTCTCGGCTTCGCCGATACCGCCGTGATGGGGCGGATGGGCGATCCGAAATATATCGGCGCGGTGGCGCTCGGCGCGCTCATCTTCACCATGGTCTACTGGACCTTCGGCTTTCTCCGCATGGGGACGACGGGCCTGACGGCGCAGGCGGAAGGCGCCGGGGACGGCGAGGAAATACGCGCCGCGCTCGGGCGCGCCGTGCTGATCGCGGGCGCAATCGGCGCGGGCCTCATCGCGGCGCAATGGCCCATCGCGCTCATCGCCTTCTCGCTGCTCGATGGCGGGCCGGAAGTGGAAGCCCTCGCACGCGGCTATTTCGACATCCGCATCTGGAGCGCGCCATTCGCGCTCGCGAACTATGCACTCGCCGGATGGTTCATCGGACTGGGGCGGGCGAAGATCGCGCTTGTGCTGCAGGTCTTCCTCAATCTCGTGAACGTCTTCTTCAACATCTGGCTCGCGCTCGGGCTCGGCTGGGGCGTGGCGGGGATCGCGGCGGGAACGCTGATCGCGGAGATCGCCGCGGCGCTGCTCGGCCTCGCGATCGCGGCGCGCGCGCTCGGCGCCTATCCGGGGACATGGACCAGAGCAAGGCTTCTCGACGCGGCGCGGCTCGCGCGGACCATCGCCGTCAATCGCGACATCATGATCCGCACCGTGGTGCTGCTCCTCTCCTTCGCCTGGTTCACGGCGAAGAGCGCGGAGGCGGGGAATGTCACGCTCGCCGTCAATTCGATCCTGCTGCAATTCGTGACGGTGAGCGCCTTCTTTCTCGACGGCTTCGCGCTGGCGGCCGAAACGCTTGTCGGCAAGGCGACGGGCGCGCGGAGCCTCGAACGGTTCGACATGGCGGCGAAGCTCTCGACGCTCCAGGCGGGCGGCATTTCGCTCGTGCTGACGGCGGCGATCTTCGTCTTCGGCGGCGCGATCATCGACTTTCTGACCATCGACGCGGAAGTGCGCGCCGCGGCACGGGTCTATCTCGCCTGGGCGGCGATGCTGCCGGTGCTATCGGTCTGGTGCTACCAGCTCGACGGCATCTTCATCGGCGCGACGCGGAGCGCGGAGATGCGGAACGCGGCGCTCGTATCAAGCGGCATCTTTCTTTTTCTCTGGTGGCTCTTCCTGCCTTACGGCAATCACGGATTATGGGCCGCGCTGACGGGCTTCAACCTGATGCGGGCCGCCTCGCTCGGTTTCTACTTTCCGAGGCTGAGACGCGGGCTCGCGTGAACGGTCAGAGAATTTCCAGCACGCTTTCCGGCGGGCGGCCGATACGAGCCTTGCTCCCCATGACGACAATGGGACGCTCGATCAGGATCGGATTGTCGACCATGGCGCGGATGAGTTTTTCATCCGTCAGCTTGTCGTTATCGAGGCCGAGTTCCTTGTAGACAGCCTCGCCCTTGCGCATGAGGTCGCGGGGTTTCATCTTCAGCTTCTTCAGGATCGCCTGAAGCTCGACCGCGCTGGGCGGGGCTTTCAGATAATCGACGATCAGCGGATCGGCCCCATGCTCTTCCAGCAGCGCGAGCGTGGCGCGCGACTTCGAGCAGCGCGGATTGTGATAGATGGTGGGGCGTGGCATTTGACCCTCCTTTTCAAAGTTTCACGTCCGCGCCGACAGCATCCTTCAGATGCGCGAAGCCATCGGCCGCGAGATGGGCGGCGAGATCGCGCTTGATGCGGGTGACGAGCGCGGGACCTTCATAGGTGAGCGCGGAATAGAGCTGCACGAGCGAGGCGCCCGCGCGGATCTTGCGATAGGCATCCTCGCCGGAGCCGATGCCGCCGACGCCGATAATGGGCAGACGGCCCTTCGTGAGACGATACATCTCGCGCAGGACCTCCGTGGACATGGCGAAGAGCGGCGCGCCCGAGAGGCCGCCCGTCTCATGCGCGTGAAGGCCGGAGACGAGACCTTCGCGCGCGATGGTCGTGTTCGAGACGATGAGACCGTCGAGCCCTTCCTGCAATGCGACTTCGGCGATGTCGGCCAGTTCCTCCGCGACGAGGTCCGGCGCGATCTTGAGAAGCACGGGTGTGGGCTTCGCGCGGGACGTATCGCGCGCGGCAAGGACACGCGAGACGAGTTCGGTGAGTTCGGCCTTGCCCTGCAAGGCGCGCAGGCCCGGCGTGTTGGGCGAGGAGATGTTGACGGTGAAATAGGAGGCGAGACCGTCGAAGGCGCGGATGCCCGCTTCGTAGTCGGCGATGCGGTCTGCCGAGTCCTTGTTGGCGCCGATATTGACGCCGACGATGCCAGGCCGGCGCCGCCGCGCGACAAGACGCTTCTTCAGCGCGTCATGGCCCTCATTGTTGAAGCCGAGCCGGTTGACGACGGCGCGGTGGAGCGGCAGGCGGAAGACGCGGGGGCGCGGATTGCCCGCCTGGGGACGGGGCGTGACCGTGCCGACCTCGGCGAAGCCCATGCCCATGGCGAGCATGGCGTCCGGCACCTCGCCGTTCTTGTCGAAACCGGCGGCGATGCCGACGGGGTTCTCGAAATGAAGGCCGAAGAGATCGATGGCGAGGGAGACGGGATCAAGCTCGCGCTGGCGCGGCCCGAGACCGAGACGCAGCGCACGGATCGTCAGGCGGTGGGCGGTTTCGGGGTCGATCAGGCTCGTGAAGGGACGGGCCAGCGGAAAGAGATCCATCAGCCTTCCGCCTCGCCGGTCAAATGGGGCGGGAAGACATGTTCGCCCTCCTCGTCCAATGGCAGCGGATCGACACGCGCAACCGCTTCCAGCGAGAGGACGTCATAAAGATGCGGAAAGAGCGCGCCGCCGCGCGAGGGCTCCCATTTGAGCGCTTCGCCGAGCGCCGCCGTTTCGACCGCGACGAGAAGGAGGCCCTTGCGGCCCGCGAAATGGCGCGAGGCCGTTTCCGGCGCCTGTTCGGCAGTCGAGAAATGGATGAAGCCATCGTCGATATCGACCGCGGAGCCGATGAAGCGGCCTTCCGCCTCGGCGGCTATCCACTCATGTTCGCTCACGATCTTGTAGACGAGGCTTGCGGCCATCGGCATGGCGGTCCTTTCCGGAGGCGGGAATGGCGGCACTTTAACGAGGGCCTGCGCGGGCGACAAGGCAGGCAACAGGCATGGGGCGGCCTCTGCGCCAGCCGGAGATGGGAATAAGGTCCGCATTTCGGCCGGGACGAAGGGCCGGGCCTGTGGCATTCTTCCCCGATCTTGCCGCTATCCCTGCCAAAGACAGGAATTCATTCAGCTCCATGCCGCGACCGCTCACCCATAGCCGCCTCTGGGCCGCGATCGACGCGCTGGCCGCGAAGCACGGGATGAGCGCCTCCGGGCTTGCCAAGGCGGCAGGGCTCGACCCCACGACCTTCAACAAGTCGAAGCGCGTGACCGCGGCGGGACGGCCGCGCTGGCCGAACACGGAGAGCCTTGCCCGCGTGCTCGATGCGACAGGCGCGACGCTCGAATCCTTCCTCCTGCTCGCGGGCAATGGCGAAGGGCAGCCCCCGGCGCAGCGGCATGTGCCGCTGATCGGCCTCGCGCAGGCGGGACGCGGGGGCTATTTCGACGATGCCGGATTTCCGGCGGGCGCTGGCTGGGAAGAGGTCGCCTTTCCCGGCTTCAAGGACGAGCACGCCTATGCGCTGGAAGTGAGCGGCGACAGCATGGAGCCGTTCTTCCGCGAGGGCGACATCATCATCGTTTCGCCATCCGCCGATGTGAGGAGAAACGACCGCGTGGTGGTGAAGACAGTTTCCGGCGAGGTGATGGTGAAGGTGCTGGCGCGAAAGACGGCGAGCCGCGTGGAGCTGAAATCCTTCAACCCGGCCTATGAAGACCGGGTGCTGGAACCGAAGGATATCCTCTGGATGGCCCGTATCGTCTGGGCGAGCCAGTAGGGTCAGTCTTTCGAGAGATCCTCGCCCGCAAGCGCGCGGCGGATCAGCTCACGCGTGTTGCCGATACCGTACAAGGCGACAAACGAACCGAAGCGGGGTCCGCGCTCCTGCCCGAGCAGCACCTGATAGATCATCTGGAAGAAGGCCACCGAAACGCCGGGACCGCCTTCCGGACTCTTCTTCGCATGATCCTGGTAGCGCTCGATCTTGCGCGCCACGTCGAGCATGGCGTTCTGGATCGTCTCTCCATCCGCCTCGGCGGGCAGCTCGCCAAGCTTTTCCGAAAGCGCCTGCAGCGCCCCGGCCTCGACCTCGTCAGGCGCGCGAAAGACCTTGGTCGGCTTCACAAAGTCCTCGAAGTAGCGGATCGCATAGCCGGCGAGCCTGTCGAGCTCGGGATGGCTTTCCGGCGTGACATCGGGCACGTGACGCGAAATGAAGCCCCAGAGCACGGCCTTTTCATGCGCATGGGACGCGCTGACGAGGTTCAGCAGCAGAGCGAAGGAAACGGGCAGTTCGATCGCGGGCGGATTGCCGCCATGGATGTGCCAGACCGGATTGTTCAGCCGGTCCTTCCAGTCCTGCCGCGGATAGGCGGCAAGGTGCTGATAATATTCGTCGACGGCGCGCGGAATGACGTCGAAATAGAGCTTCTTCGCCTGGCGCGGCCGCTGGAACATGTAGAGCGCGAGACTTTCCGTCGGCGCATAGGTCAGCCATTCGTCGATGGTGAGGCCATTGCCCTTCGACTTCGAAATCTTCTCACCCTTTTCGTCGAGAAAAAGTTCGTAGACGAAGTGTTCCGGCGGGCGGCCGCCAAGCGCCTTGCAGATATTGTCGTAGACGCCCATGTTCGGCCCGTGATCCTTGCCGAACATTTCGAAGTCGACGCCGAGCGCCGCCCAGCGCGCGCCGAAATCCGGCTTCCACTGCAGCTTCACATGGCCGCCAGTGACGGGCAGCGTGGTTTCCTCGCCATCCTCGTCATCGAAAGTGATGGTCGCATCCTCGACATTCACCTTCTTGATGGGCACGTAGAGCACGCGGCCGGTCTTCGGCGAGATAGGCAGGAAGGGCGAATAGGTCGCGCGCCGCTCCGGCCCGAGCGTCGGCAACATTATCGCCATGATGTCGTCGTAGCGTTCGGCCACGCGCTTGAGGATCGCATCGAAACGGCCCGACTTGTAATAGTCGGTCGCGCTGGCGAATTCGTATTCGAAGCCGAACGTGTCGAGGAAGCGCCGCAGCATCGCGTTGTTGTGATGCCCGAACGAAGGAAATTCGTTCGTGAAAGGATCTGGCACCGAGGTGAGCGGCATGTGCAGATATGGTTCGAGGAAAGCGCGGTCCGGCACATTGTCCGGGATCTTGCGCATTCCGTCCATGTCGTCGGAGAAGCAGATGAGCCGCGTTTCGACACCCGGCATCAGGACCTCGAAGGCGCGGCGCACCATGGTCGTGCGCGCGACTTCGCCGAACGTGCCGATATGAGGCAGACCGGAGGGGCCATAGCCGGTCTCGAAGAGAACGGGACGCTGGCTCCCCTCCTTCTCAAGCCGCGCAACGATTTTCCGCGCTTCCTCGAAGGGCCAGGCCCGGCTGACGCGGGCGGCTTCGAGAAGTTCGGACGGAGCTATGGCGGCTTCTTCGGAGGACATCTAATCTTACCGGCAGGATGGCTGGAAAAAGAGTTTAAGGCTTTGTCAAGCGGGCGGACCCTATGCTTTGCCCCTCCCCCAGTCAATGCGGCGATCATGCCCGCATGAGGGGCGCCGGACGGGCCTTCGATGGCGAACGGACGCTCTCCGGGAAGCCATTTCGTAGCGTATTGTGGCGGAAGCCCGGAGAAGCCGACAGTGACGGAAAAGAGGCCGGATAATCCCGACTGGAACGAGGAACTGCCCGAGGCCCCTGCCCTCGCGATAGGCGCCATACGCCGGATGCCGCCTGTCGGCGCGCGGATCGAGGCCGAGCAGGTGAAACTCCTGTTGTCGCTCGGCGAGGCAAGCCGCCTCACCATTTTCGGCGCCATCCTCGTCGTCGGCGCCGCCTTCTACCAAACCGCGCCGATCTGGGCGACGGCCGTGGTCGCCGCGATCCAGCTCGTGGCTCAGTTCCTTTTCGACAGGGTGCGCGCGGGTTTCCGCGCCGATCCGGACGCCATCGCCAACGCGGCCAAATGGGCGCAGCGCTACGCACTCGTAACCGTCATCAGCGGCTCGACATGGGGCGTGGGCGCACTCGTCTGGCTGCCGGGCTCGAGCTTCGCGCATGAAATCTTCTACATGCTCGTTCTCGCCACGCTCATCATGGCCACGGCGATCACGCGCGCGAACCATCCGCCCGCCGTTCTTTACTACACGCTCGCCTCATCGCTGCCGATGATCGCGATCCTTCTCTGGCGCGGCGATCCGCTCGCCATCGCGACCGTGCTTCTGGCGGCGATGTTCTTCGCGACGGTGGCAGGCTGGACGAGACGCATCAACGAAAGTTACCGCGAGGCGTTCCGGCTGCGCTTCGAGAATGCCGATCTCGTGGAACGCATGGCGCGCGCGCATGCCGCAACGGAACAGCGGCGGCGCGACGCGGAGGAAGCCGAAGCCCGGGCAAGATCGGCGGCGCAGGCCAAGCAGGAATTTCTCGACATCATCAGCCATGAGATTCGCGCGCCGCTGGACGGGCTGCGCAACATGGCGAAATATCTCGCCGACGAAGCGACGACCGACACGCAGTTCAAGATCGCGGCCTCCATCGAGGAAACGAGCCAGCTGCTCCGGCGGCTCGTGGACGACATGATCGACTTTTCCGAGATCGAGGCTCATTCGCTTGAGCTGAAGCCGCGCAGCTTCAACCCGGTGGAACTTGCTTCCGGCATCGTGCGGATGACGCGCCATCAGGCGGTCGACCGCGGACTTTCGCTCGAGCTCGATGCCGCGCCGGACACGCCCACGCAGATGAACGCGGACCCGGACCGCGTCCGTCAGGTGCTGATGAACCTCGTCGGCAATGCCATCAAATTCACCTATCAGGGCGGCGTGGTGCTGCGCGTCGCGCCGCTGACGACCCCGGCGGGGGAAACCGTGTTGCGTTTCTCGGTGACGGCTACGGGCCCCGGACTTTCGCCCGAGATCAAGGCGAGGCTTTTCGAAGCCTTTACCCAGGGGTCGGATGCGCGCGATTTCCGTTTCTCGGGAAAGGCGGCGGGGGCGGGTCTCGGCCTGCCGATCAGCGACCGGCTGGTGCGCATGATGGGCGGCCATATCGGCGTGGACAGCACACCCGGACAAGGAAGCTCGTTCTGGTTCCTGCTGCCACTGGAGCCCGGCGCGGCGGCCGATTATTTCGAGGGCCTGCGGGCGGAAGCAACGCCCGTGGCGGCGCGGCGGCCGGAGCGGCTCATCGATCACGACCATCTCTATGCGCTTGAGCTTCGGATGGGCGGGCAACACATCACCGACTATCTGGTGGCGGGACTCGAAAGGGTGCTGGAAATCCACCGCGAGGTGGAGCGCGCGAAGACCCTGCGCGATGGAGGAGCGCTGCGGCGGCATGCCCATGACCTCAAGACGGCCGCTTCCGAGATCGGGCTGACCGCCGTCGCCGAGGTGGCCGACGACATCGAAACGGCGCTGACACAGGGTGAGGCCGATGCGGCGCTCGGCGCCGTGCCCCGGCTGCAGCAGAAGATCACCGCGACATGGCGCGCGCTCGCGAAGTCCTATCCGAACCTCGCGGCGTGAGAATTTCATGACCGGATGGAATTGCATTGCACTTCTATCCGGTCATGATCTGCTCGATGACCGACCATTTCCCTCCCGATTCGAGCTTCGCCCATGGCGGGGGTCCCTTCCTGCCCGAAGCGGCAGCAATCGTGCCCTTGCGCGGGGCAAAGGGCGGCGCCGTCTCGGTCGATGCCGAAGGCGAGATCGAGGAACTCACGCCCGATGAGGCGCTGAAGCGCATCGCCAACGAGCCGGTGATGCTCGTTCATGCGGGTTTCACGGTGCGGCGGATCGCGAGAGGCCGGAACTTCCGCGAGCCGGGGCCGCAGGTGTTCGACCTGATGGAGCTCTTTGCCTTCGTGCATCCGGCAAAGCCCTGCCTTCCGACCGCAACGGGCCTCGCCCGGGCACTGGGCCTCGACGCCGGTTCAACGCCTGAAGATCAGGCGCTGATGCTGCACCGGGCGGCGGCGCAGATGCTCTCGACGCTGCAACACCCTGCCTTTCCCGACCGCCCCTCGGCGGCGCGCACGGCCTATCGCATGGCGGAGGGCGGCTGGTCCTGGGGGCCGGGCGTCGTTGCGGCGCTGCGCGATGCGCTGGGGCGCGAGGGAAAGCCGCCCGGATCACGCGGCTTCGACATCTGGAACGAACTGCCCGAATGGGAGGAGCGGGCCCCCCGGCCGCCCGCAGGCTCGCTTCCCGTGAGCGAGAGCGAGGCAGGCGAAAGGCTCGCCCTGCTCGCCGGACCGGATGCGGAAGAAAGGCCAGGACAGGCCGCCTTTGCCCGGCTCGCCGCGCATGCCTTCGCGCCGCGCGAGACGGCGGGCGCCCCCAATATCGTGCTCGCGGAGGCGGGAACGGGCATCGGCAAGACCATCGGCTATATCGCGCCGGCAAGCCTCTGGGCGGAGCGCAACAAGGGCACCGTCTGGATCTCGACCTATACGAAGAACCTTCAGCGGCAGCTCGACCAGGAGCTGACGCGGCTTTATCCCGATCCCGCCGAGAAGGCGGAGAAGGCCGTGATCCGCAAGGGGCGGGAGAACTATCTCTGCCTGCTCAATTTCGCGGAGATGGCGGACCGTGCGGCGATCGGCGGCGGCGCTGTCACGATCGGACTTGTCGCGCGATGGGCGAAGGCGAGCCGGGACGGAGACATGGTGGGTGGCGATTTCCCCGCCTGGCTCGCCGCAAGGCTGAGCGGCATTACAGGACGGACGGGGCTTACCGACCGGCGCGGCGAATGCGTCTACACGGCCTGTCCCTACTACAAGAAGTGCTTCATCGAACGCGCGATAAGGAAGGCGCGGCGGGCGGAGATCGTGGTCGCGAACCATGCGCTCGTCATGCGGCAGGCCGCGCTCGATCAGGCGGTGGGGCCCATCACGCAAACCGCGCCGAAGAACACCGAGACGGCGGCTGGCGCGGAGGACGAAGAGCCGAGCGGGCGCGAGGCGCGCGCGCGTTTCGTCTTCGACGAGGGACACCACATCTTCGATGCGGCGGACAGCGCCTTTTCCGCATCGCTTTCCGCGCTCGAAACGGCGGAGCTTCGCCGCTGGATACGCGGTGCGGAAGGACAGCGGGGACGGCGCGGGAGAGGGCTCGATGAGCGCGTGGGCGACCTTCTCGGCGAGGACAGGCTTGCCGAAGAGGCGCTTCACGCGGCGCTGTCGGCGGCGGCGGCACTGCCCGGCCCCGGCTGGGGCACGAGGCTCAACGAGGGCCAGCCGCGCGGCGCGGCGGAGAAGTTCCTCGCTCTGGTGCGCCAGCAGGTTCACGCGCGCACGGAAGACGCGGACACGCCCTTTTCTCTCGAAACGGAGACGGCGCCGCCCTTGGCCGGACTGCCGGAGACGGCGGCTGAACTCGACGATGCGCTGAAGCAGCTCGCCGCGCCGCTGCAACTCATCGCCGACCGGCTGCGCGCGCGGCTCGACGAGGAGGCCGAAGACCTCGACACATCGACGCGCATCCGCATGGACGCGGCGGCGCGCGGGCTCGACCGGCGGGCGCGCATTCTCATTCCCGCCTGGCGGAGCATGCTCGCAAGCCTCAACGCGACGCCGCCCGAAATGTTCGTCGACTGGTTTTCCATCGAGCGGCTTTTCGGACGGGAAGCCGATGTCGGCATGCACAGGCACTGGCGCGATCCGACGATCCCCTTCGCGGGCGCTGTGCTCGAACCGGCGCATGGCGTTCTCATCACCTCCGCAACGCTGCGCGACGAATTGCCGGAGCCGGAAGAAGGCGAAGACGATGCAGGCGGCGGATGGGAGAGCGCGGAGATCCGCACCGGCGCATCGCATCTCGCGCTACCCGCGGAGCGCGCCTTCATGGCCTCGCCCTTCGACTATGCCGCCCAGGCGCGCATCTTCGTGGTGCGCGATGTGAGCCGGAACGACATGAACCAGATCGCATCGGCCTATCGCGAACTCTTCCGAGCGGCAGGCGGCGGGGCGCTCGGCCTCTTCACGGCGATCCACCGGCTGCGCGCGGTTCACGAGCGGATCGTGACGCCGCTGGAGGAGGAAGGGCTTTCGCTCTATGCACAGCATATCGACGCGCTCGACACGGGAACGCTGGTCGACATCTTCCGGGCGGAGAGGAACGCCTGCCTGCTCGGGACCGATGCCGTTCGCGACGGCGTGGACGTGCCCGGCGACTCGCTTCGCATGATCGTCTTCGACCGCGTTCCCTGGCCGAGGCCCGACATCCTGCACAAGGCGCGGCGCGAACAATTCGGCAAGACGCGCTATGACGACATGATCACGCGGCTTCGGTTGAAACAGGCTTTCGGGCGGCTGATCCGGCGGGCGAGCGACCGGGGCGTCTTCGTGGCGCTCGACGCGCGGCTGCCGACGCGGCTGACAACCGGCTTCCCTCCCGGCGTGACGGTGCATCGGGTGGGCCTTTCCGAGGCCATTGCCGAGACGAAAGCCTTTCTCGGGACGGATGCTCCCTCCCTTGCCCCCGCCCGGAGCAACCCCTAAGCTCCCCCCGCAAAATCGGACAAGGAAGGCCAATGTCGACGATCTCTCCCGAACATGCGCTGATCTACATCATGGTGACGATGAGCGCGGTAGACCGCGCCATGAGCGACAACGAGCTCAGGGATATCGGCACCATCGTGAAGACGCTGCCGGCCTTCCGCGACTTCCACGAGGAAAGGCTCATTCCTGCGGCGCGGGAATGCGCCTCGATCCTGCAGGAGGATGGCGGGCTCGACGCGGTGTTCGGCCTCGTGAAGGATGCGCTGCCGCCGCGCCTGCGCGAAACGGGCTATGCGCTTGCGGTGGAGATTGCGGCTGCGGACGAGGCGGTGGGAGCGGAAGAACTGCGCCTGCTGCAATTGCTGCGAGATACGCTGGAGATCGACAAGCTCGTTGCCGCCGCCATCGAACGCGGCGCGAGGGCGCGGCACATGCGCTGAGGGATCAGCCGCAGGCGCCCGTTCCGGTTTCCAGAAGTTCGCCGTCAATCCGGTCGTAGAATATCCGGGTGCAATCCGACGGCCCGGCATATCTGTCCGTCTCGCGATGAATGAGGACGGGCACACCCTCTTCCCAGGCATAGATGTCGACGCCGCCCTCCGCCGCGCTGGAACGCCAGCGGCTGACGATTTCCTGCGTATCGGGATCGAATTCGGGCGAGACGATTTCATCCAGCGCGGCATTCGCCGCAAAGCGCTGCTGGTCCTGCAACCAGAGCCAGTTGCGGTAAAGGACGTTCGGACCGGCGGTTCCTTCCGCGATCAGGCGAAGATCGTGATAGCCGTCGAAATTCATGTCGATCAGTTCGAAGCCATTGGCCGGTATCGCTTCGGCGGCGCGGGAGCCCGCATCCTCGATTATCTGGAAAGGCTCGGCCTCGCCTTCGCGAGCGATCTCGACCTTGCCGACGAGGCGATCGCCGAACTCGTCCATGTGCCAGGACAGGGAAAAAAGAAGCTCGGGGAGAAGCTGGCTGATACGTCCCTTGCAGAGGATGGGCGCATTGCCCGAAGGATCGGCGCAGGCATATGTGGCCTGGAAGGTTTCGTCGCCACGCACATTATCGCGCCTGGCATCGGCTCCCGCGGCGGCCTCGATCGCCACCTCGTCCATCGGACTGCCCGCGCCCGACGCGTCGCCCTCGGCCAAGACATTGGCGGCCGAGGCATTTTCGGCAAGAGCAAGGCCCGCCATCAAAGGCAGAAGAAGGCTGCACCGGCGAAACCGCTCAAACATCGCAGACGTCCTCTTCGTCCATCATTCGAGTGTCGACCTGCGTCATTCTAGCGCAAGACGCGGGCCCACGGTCTTTTTCTTCTCCGGTTCCGGCGGGCGGGCTTTCTACCGGCGGGCACGGCAAGCTACAATCAAATCCATAGAGCGGCGCCTCCGGCACTTCCAGGTCCTCCGGGAAATCCGGGGCTTGTCCGTTCGTCCCAGCGAGTTCCGGCCTTTCGATGTATGACCTCCTCACCCAACATGAACCGCTCATCCGGCTCGGTGCCTTTGCGGGCGTGCTGGCTCTGATGGCGCTGATCGAAATGGCGGCTCCGCGGCGGAAGAGAAACGGACCGAGATTGAAGCGGTGGGTGACGAACGTCTCGCTTGCCGCGGCGGGAACCCTCCTCCTGCGGATCACGGTTCCGCTGCTCGCGGTGGGCGCGGCCGCACTCGCCGAACGGGAGGGTTTCGGTCTTTTTCACTGGACACAGACGCCCGCCATCGCAGCCTTCATCCTTTCTTTCATCGCCCTCGACCTGCTCGTCTATGCGCAGCATGTCGCCTTTCACAAGTCGCGCCTTCTCTGGCGGCTGCACCGCGTCCATCACGCCGATACGGATGTCGACGCGACGACGGGCATCCGGTTTCACCCGATCGAAATTCTCATCAGCATGGGAATCAAGATGGGCGCCGTGGCGCTGCTCGGCGCACCGGCCGCCGCGGTCATCTTTTTCGAGGTGGTGCTGAACGCCGCAGCGATGTTCAACCATTCGAACATCAGGATCGGCGCCCTTGCCGACCGCTGGGTCCGCCGCCTTATCGTGACACCGGACATGCACCGCGTTCACCACTCGATCCATCGCGACGAACGCGACATGAATTTCGGCTTCAACCTTTCGATCTGGGATCGTCTTTTCGGAACATATCGCGCGGCCCCCCGCGAAGGACATGAAACCATGCGGCTCGGACTGGCGGAGTATCCCGCCCCCGGGCCGCAGGGACTTTACTGGAGCCTCATGAATCCGTTTTGGACCGGCGCGAATCCGGACGATACTCGCCGCCGGGAGCGAACGACATGAAACGGCTTTGCCTGCTGCGCCACGCGAAATCCGACTGGGGTGACCCGGCAAAGGACGATTTCGACCGCCCGCTGAATGCACGCGGATCGAAGGCCGCCGGTTTCATGGCCGGCTATATCGCTGCCTCGCCCTATCGTCCCGATGCCGTGCTCTGCTCGACCGCGGCGCGGGCCACAGCTACCTGCGCACCGCTTTGCGAGGCGCTTGGCAAGGGCGTGCCCGTGACCTATCGCGACGAGCTCTATCACGCGATGCCGGACGCGATGCTGGATGAAATCCGGAAGGCACCCGACGAGGCACAGACGCTTCTGGTGGTGGGCCACAACCCGGGCCTCGTCCTGCTTGCGATGGCGCTCGCCGAGGACCCGGATGAAGAGACCGCGCTTCGCGTCGCCCATGGCGTGCCGACGGGCGGCTTCATCGTGTTCGAACTTCCCATCGAACACTGGTCGGACATCGCCGAGGGCGAGGGACGCACCGTGTTCTTCGGCCGTCCGCGCGACCTCATGGCGGCGGAAGCCGAGAACTGACCTTTCAGTAGATGCTGCCGGAGAAATATTTCGCGCTTATCCGCGCATAGGTGCCGTCGGCAATGGCGGCATCGAGCGCAGCATCGAACGCGTCTCGCAGCGCCGCGTCTTCCTCGCGCAGGACGATCGCCGCTCCCTTCCCGAAGTAGGCCACGTCGCCATAGTCGGGCCCGACCAGACGGCAGCAAACGCCGGCACCTGAACTCGTCCACCGCAACAGCGCATTGCGATCCGCAAAGAGGAGATCCGCCTCGCCGGCCGCCAGCGCCGTTTTGGCCTCCTCAAGCGAAGGGAAGGTCTCGAGTTTCGCGTTGGGGAAGCGGGTCGCAGCATAGGCCTGATGGATGGAGCCCGTCTGGACGGCGATACTGCGGCCAGCCAGACCCGATGGCGTTGCCGCGGGCGGCACGGCATTGCGGCGCGCGGCGAACCGGCCCGGCGTCGAATAATAGCGGTCCGTCAGAATCAAACCATCGCCGGAAGCGGGGGTTTCGCGGCCGGGGCTGGGGATCAGCATGGAGGCGGCAATGGCATCGCCGTCGCCCTGCCTCAAGGCGGGAACCAGACGATCCCAGGGCACGTCGACAAAACGGCACCGGACTTTCATGCGCTCGCAGAGCGCGCGAGAAAGCTCGACATCGAAGCCGGCAAGCGCATCGCTGCCATCCCTGTAGTTGAAGGGCGGATAGGCACCTTCCGTCAGAATGACGATCTCGCGGCGCGGCTCGGGTTCCGGCACGAACTTCGCCACGGCTTCGGCCTCCGCGGGAGCGCGCTCCGGATTGGGCAGCGGTAGCTGGAGCGCCATGATCTGCTCCAGCGTGAGGGGCGATGAGGGCTCATGCGCGGCAGGCGCGGGGACGGAGCCTTCGTCCCCTGTTTCAGGAGCGGGCAGTTCGGCGACGGCATTTTCCTGCCGGTGCTCAAGCCAGGGCAGCCGCTCGCCCTCATAAAGGCGCGCCAGCGAGCCTGCGAGCAACATGATCGCGATCAGGTTCGCATAGAGAAGAAACCGCATCGGCCCCGCCCGCTTGATGCCGCCCCTGCCCGGCACGGGAAGAGACGTCTCATTATGACACAGGCCTGCCCTGCGATCCCATCCCGGACCGGGAGAGCCAACGCCCTCCCCCAAAAAAGCAAGGTTTGTGCCGGTTCTCGTCTTAAGTTCTATTAATAATGAAACAGCACTTTCATAACATTCATTCCATAAAGTGGCGTTCTCCTCTCTCGAGTTGAAGTCGAGATGGAGAAGTGGGGGCCATATTGGAAAATGAAGCGTCGAAGACGCGCCCTTTACTGGACGCGCCCGAGGAAACATTGCCGCGGCGCCGCCTCCCGCAGGGACGGCGGCCCCACGACCGCCCTCTCTTCGGCGAAATGGCCGTGGAAGCCGGTTTCCTTGCCGCAGACATGCTCGCCCCCGCTCTCGAGAGACAAAAGCATTGGGGCAGCCCGCTCGGAAAGGTGCTGGTGAGCACCGGAATCATGCGTTCCGCAGACGTGGCGCGACTCTATGGCCGCCAGCGCGGCCTGCCCGTCGTCGATCTGCGGACGGAGCCGCGCGACCCGGCGCTCGCCAATCCACAGGAGCTCGATTTCTACCTCAAGGAGGACTGCCTTCCCTGGCAGCGCCGGGCGGGGGAAACGATTTATGTGGCCGGCAACCCCGACGCAGCGAGAACGGCGATCGCCGCCCGGGAAGGGCGGCACCTGCCCGTCTTCGTTACTTCCCAGAACGGGCTCCGGCGCCTGCTTGCGCGCGACTTCGCTCCGGCACTGACGGAGCGGGCCCGGTTCGACCTGATGCGGCGCATGCCCGAAAGCTCGGCGGCGGCGAGACTTTCACCGATTCAGGCAGCCATCCTTGCGCTCTTCGCCCTGCTGCTTCCCATCGCGCTGCTCGTTGCGGCCGACGCAACTCTCAAGGCTGCAAATGTCGCGCTCGGGCTCGTCTTCGTCAGCCTCGCCTGCCTGCGCTATGTCTCGATATTTGTCGGCCTGACCTCACCGCCAAGTCCGGAGGAAACGGCCTATGCGGACCGAGGCTCACCCGCCGACGCCGATCTGCCGGTCTATACGATCATGGTGCCGCTCTTTCGCGAGGCGCGCGTGCTCCCGATCCTCGCAAGGGCGCTGCGCGAGATCGACTATCCGGCTTCGAAACTCGATATCAAACTGATCTTCGAGGAATGCGATCCCGAAACGCTCGCCGCCGCGAAGGCGCTCAAGCTCCCCGAGCATTTCGAATTCATCGTGGTTCCGGACAGCCTTCCGCGCACGAAGCCGAAGGCCTGCAATTTCGCGCTGCCATTCGCACGCGGCGACTATCTCGTAATCTACGATGCAGAGGACTCGCCAGAGCCGCTGCAACTGCGCAAGGCCATTGCAGCCTTCGAAGCGGGTGACGAAAAGCTCGCCTGCGTGCAGGCGCAGCTCAACTACTACAACTGGAACGAAAACTGGCTCACGCGGCAATTCGCGATCGAATATGCCGCCTTTTTCGACCTGCTGCTGCCGACCATGGTTCGGCTCGGCATGCCCATTCCGCTCGGCGGCACCTCCACCCATTTCCGCACGGCGCTGCTGCGCGAGGCCGGGGCATGGGACCCCAACAATGTGACAGAGGACGCAGATCTCGGTCTCCGCCTCGCATTGCTCGGCTATCGCTGCGGCGTCATTCGCTCGACGACGCAGGAAGAAGCAAATTGCCGGCTCGCGAACTGGGTCAGGCAACGCTCACGCTGGATCAAGGGCTGGATGCAGACTTATCTCGTCAGGATGCGCCATCCGATAAAGCTCTACCGCTCACTCGGCTTTCGCGGATTTCTCGGCTTTCAGCTGCTGATCGGAGGCTTCACCCTTTCGAGCCTCGTACACCCCGTTTTCTATGTCGCAGCAGGCATGGGCCTTGCCAGCGGCGCGGGTGAACCGGGACAAGGCGCGCTTCTGACCGCTTTCAACGTGCTTGTGCTCATTTCGGGCTATTCGCTTTCCATTGCCGCCGGCATGGCGGCGGTCAGCGCACGGGGCCTCTTCCCGCTTTTCGGGCAGACAGTGATGATGCCCGCCTATTGGCTGATCATCTCCGCGGCGGCCTACAAGGCCCTGTGGCAGCTGGTCACCCGCCCCTTCCATTGGGAAAAGACGGAACATGGCATCAGCAGCATGGTCGAAGGGCGGCTTGCCAGGAGTGGCGAAAAATCCATTTCCGGGACCTCGTACTAACCAATCGCTAAAGACTTTGCCCGATATTCGACAGGTAGCCCCCGGGGAATATCCGAGAGAGATCCATGTCGCAGGTAGCAGAAAACAATCGCAAGACCCTGAGCCCCGAGGATTATGCGCAGCTCGGCGTGCTGATCGTGGAAGACACGCTCTACATGGCGAACATGCTACGCGGAATTCTGAGCGGGCTTGGCGTGCGCAACATCGTGAGCGCGAGGACCGGCGAGGATGCGCTGAGCGCGCTGATGCGCGGCAAGGTCGACCTTGCGATCATGGACGACCTTGAACCGCCGCTGGACGGGCTTTCCGTGGTGCGTGCGATCCGCACGACGGAAGAAAGCAACCTCAACGAGATTCCCGTCATATTCGTCACCACGCGGCGCGAGCGCGCCTCGATCATCGAGGCGCGGGATGCGGGCGTGACGGAAATTCTTTCCAAGCCATTCTCCGCTCAGCAGCTGATCGACCGGATCGACACTGTGCTCACAAGGCCGCGGGCTATCGTGCGTTCAGCTGTCTTCACCGGTCCGGATCGCCGCCGGCGAGACGGCAAGGCACCGCTGAAGCGCCGCGAGAGCGACCGCTAACCGAAGTCTCAGCCCGCCTCGCAGGCGTTCCTGTAGTTCTCCCGCAGAAGATTCTTCTGGACCTTGCCCATCGTGTTCCGCGGCAGGCCTTCAACGAAGAAGGCCCGCTTCGGCACCTTGTAGTTGGCCAGCTTGTCCTTCAGCCGCGCAATGAGCGCCGCCTCGTCCAGATGCCGCCCGGCGCGCAGCACGACCACGGCCGCACCGGCCTCTCCGAAATCTGCATGCGGCACACCGACAACGGCGGATTCGAGAACTTCCGGCATGTCGTCGATCAGTTCCTCGATCTCCTTCGGATAGACGTTGAAACCGCCGGAGATGATGAGATCCTTCGCACGGCCGACGAGATGAACATAACCGTCAGCGTCGATCATGGCGACGTCGCCCGTCCTGAACCAGCCGTCGCTCGTGAATTCCTCGGCGGATTTTTCCGGCATGCGCCAATAGCCGCGAAAGACATTGGGTCCGCGCACCTGCAAGCCGCCAACCTCGCCCGCGCCGAGAGCGGCGCCCTCATCGCTCATCACCCGCACTTCCACCCCCGGCAGCGGAAAGCCCACCGTGCCCGGACGCCGCTCGCCATCATAGGGGTTCGAGGTGTTCATGCCCGTTTCCGTCATGCCGTAGCGCTCCAGAATGGCGTGCCCAGTGCGGGCCCGGAATTCCTCGAAGGTTTCGGCAAGCAGCGGCGCCGAACCCGAGGTGAATAGACGCATATGGGAGACGGGCGCGTGGCTGAAATCCTCGCCGGAGAGAAGCCGCGTATAGAATGTCGGTACGCCCATGAAGACGGTCGAACGGGGGAGCTCCCGGATGACGTCTTCGCGGTCGAACTTTCTCAGCCAGATCATCTTGGCGCCGGAAAGAAGCGCGCAATGGCAGGCGACGAAAAGCCCATGCGCATGGAAAATCGGTAGCGCGTGAAGCAATGTATCCGCTTCCGTGAAACGCCATGAATCGCGAAGCGCGAGACCGTTGGAAGCGAGATTGCCATGCGTCAGCATGGCCCCTTTCGGTTTTCCTGTCGTGCCGGATGTGTAGAGGATCGCCGCGAGATCATCAGCCGCGCATTCCGCAGGCTCAACTTCTCCCGTCACACCGGCTGCGGCATCGATGAAGCTTCCGCCCGCGTCCGGATCGAGCGTCAGGAGATTTGGCACGGCGCGGCGCGTACAGACTTCGCTCAACACAGGTTCAAGCGATGGATCGCAGATGACGAGCGCCGGTTCCGCATTGCCGACGAGATAATCCACCTCGTCTGCCCGATAAGCGATGTTCATCGGAAGGAAGACGAAGCCGCCGCGCAGACAGGCCAGATAGACGGCAAGCGCCTCGGGCGACTTTTCCGTCTGCAGGGCAACGCGATCGCCGCGCGAAAGACCCAGACGAACGAAGAGCGCCGCGTATCGCGCCGTCGTATCGAGAAGATCGGAGAAAGACCAGATACGCGGACCGCGCGAGCGATCCGGCGCCTCGATTGCGGTGCGCGCGCGGTCTGCGGGAAGGGACGCCTCGATGAGCGTGTAAAGGGACGGGCTCATTTCATCTCGCTGTCTCGGTCAGCCGAACGGACCTTATAGCGGAGCGCGCCTCTCCACGCATCAATCTCGCGTCAAGCGGTCACATGAAGGTTCAGGTAGTGCATATGCCGTTCATACTGGCCCAGCAGATCCGCGATCACCTGTTCCTTGCTGAACCCCATGATGTCGTAGCGCTGTCCGCCTTCGCGCAACGCGACTTCGGCGCGCCAGGTATGGTCGGGGCCTTCGCGCTCGCCTTCAAGCGCCGTCATGGCGAAGCTCGGCACCGGCACACTGCGGAGCGCGACACCGTAGAGAAAGACATCTTCCCCATGAGTGATCGTGATCGTGACCTCCCGTTCGCCGGCCTCAACTTCGGCGGCCATTCCGCGCCCCCTGATTTCCTCGGCCACTTCCTTGAAGGCGGGGGCCACTGTGTCCCGCAGGAAGGCGACCGCGCGCTCGCGCGTCGGATTGTGCAGCAGCACCGCCAGCCGCTGCTTCCAGGGCACGGGCGGATGGCTTGCCGTTGCGGCGGGAACGGACTGAAGGCTTTGCTGGCGCTGTCTTTCGCCCCGAAGCGCCTTGAAGAGGCCGTAACAGACGATGAGAAGGATGGCAGCCAGCGGGAAACCGCTGGCGATGGCGCCCGTCTGCAGGGCGGCGAGCCCGCCCGCCAGCAAGAGTACCGCGGCGACCACACCTTCCATGATCGCCCAGAAAACGCGTTGCCATACAGGGGGCTCCGGCTCTCCACCCGAGGTGATGATATCGATGACGAGACTGCCGGAGTCCGAAGAAGTGACGAAGAATGTGACGACAAGCAGCGTCGCGACCGTCATGGAGATGGAAGCGAAAGGAAGATGGCCGAGAAACTGGAACAAGGCGACGGCGACATCCGCCTGCACGGCGTCGACCATCTGCGCCGTTCCCTCCAGCTGCATGGCGAGCGCCGTGTTCCCGAAGACGGTGAACCAGAGAAAGGTGAAACCCGAAGGCACGAGAAGAACGCCGATCACGAACTCGCGAATCGAACGGCCACGCGAAATGCGTGCGATGAACATTCCGACGAAGGGCGACCAGGAAATCCACCAGCCCCAGTAGAAAAGAGTCCAGCCGCCGATCCATTCGTTCGGCTGATAGGCGTAGAGCGTGAAGGTCTTGCCGATGATGTCGCTCACATAGGCGCCGGTATTCTGCATCGCGGCCTGCAGGAGAAATACGGTTGGCCCGACAAGGAGCACGAAGAGCATCAATGCGATGGCAAGTCCCAGATTGAGCTCCGAGAGACGCCGGATACCAGCATTGATGCCGGAGACGACGGAAGCCGTTGCAAGCAGCGTTATGCCCGCTATGAGCGCAAGCTGCACCGAGATGTCCATCTCGATGCCGAAGAGATAATTGAGCCCCGCATTTACCTGCATCACGCCCAGGCCGAGAGAGGTCGCGACGCCGAACATGGTCCCGAAGACGGCGAAGATATCGACCACGTGCCCGATCCAGCCATAAATACGGTCACCGATGATCGGGTAGAGCGCGGAGCGAACGGTAAGCGGCAGACCAACGCGGAACGAAAAGTAGGCGAGCGCAAGCCCCATCACGGCATAGATCGCCCAGGCATGGAGTCCCCAGTGAAAGAAGGCGAGCTGCATCGCGTTGCGCGCCGCTTCGACGGTGCCGCCCTCGCCGACCGGCGGCGAAGCGAAATGAAGCACGGGTTCCGCCACACCGTAGAACATGATGCCGATGCCCATGCCGGCGCTGAAAAGCATCGCGAACCAGGACGTCGTCGAGAAGTCGGGTTCGGAATCGTCAGGGCCCAGCTTGATCGTACCCATCGAGCTGGCGGCTATGCCGATCGCGAAGATGAGAAAGGTGGCGACCGCCGCAACGTAGAACCAGCCCATCTCGTGGACGATCCAGGACTGGATGGCAGCGAAGATCGTCGAGGCATCGTCGGGATCGCGGGCAGCGAAGACAAGTGCGGCGAAGATCAACGCAGCCGCGCCGAGAAAGACAGGCGCGTTCGCCTGAAAGAAACGCGGCTTTTTCTCTTCACTCACCGGCATACCCAGTTCTCCTCTCGCTGAAGACGCGCGTGAAGCGGCGTATGGGCGGCGAAAGAGATCGCCGCCATGTGAATCGTGCTTATGTGATTTCGCGCGCAGCATTGCACAGCTAGCCATGCGGGCCAAGCCGCACACACCGTGCCTTCCAAGCCCCTCCCGGAGGGAGTTTCGCGAGAGCGCAAAGATGGCTAGGTTTTACGATGACTTTCATGAGGCCGTTCCGGCAGGAGACCCCCATGCGCATCCCTATTTTTGCGGCTCTTTTCGCCCTTTTCCTGACCGCCAGCTCCACGCAGGCCGATACGCTGCGGCCGCCGGAGACCGGCTACAGCGCGACCCGCATAGTGACCGCGGGAGATCAGGAAATATCGGGCAAGATCTTTTCGCAGGGCCTGATGGAAAGATGGGAGATGACGATGCAAGGCATGCGTCAGATTTCGATCCTGCGCTTCGACGAAGGCACCGGCTACATCTACATGCCCGACATGAACATGGCGATGAAGATGAACATCGCCGACGCGGCAAGCTATGGAAGCGGCACGCTCCATTCGAGCGTCGAGGCAAAGGAAACCGGAACCGAGATCATCGAAGGCGAGGAGACAACGCGCTATCTCGTGCCGCCAAGCGAAGAAAACGGCCATACGGAAACGACGGTCTGGATCACCGAAGACGGGATACCCATCAAGATGGAGGGCAGCAGCGCGGAGGGCAGATTCTCCATGGCCCTCAAGGACCTGGAACGCGGAGAACAGGATCCCTCCCTGTTTCGGCTTCCCGCGGGCGTCGCACCGATGGAGATGCCGGCAGGCATGCCCGGCATGATGGAGGGCGGCATGCCCGGCATGCCGCGATAGAGCCGCTCAGGCGAGGACGGCTCCAGCGGCTATGACGATGAACAGGCAGGCGCCAAGTATGAGGCCGATGAGGCCAACAGCAGCGTGTCGCAGGACCGGCATTGTCTCCCCCTTCCCTTCCAACAAGGATCGTCTCCAAGGTTGAAAAGTGCCTTAACGGCCGGAGGACCGCATGGCCCGTTTGGGCCATGGGCACGATCTGGCGAGACGGGCCTTGCGGCCCAGGGCGCGGATCAGCGCCGCGCCGCCATTGCGGCGAGGATATCCTCTTCGAGGGCCCAGAACCGGTCCTGCCCCCAATGGGCGAGCATGCCGTCCACCCGGAAGGAAGGCACTCCCCAAAGTCCCGCATCGAAAAGCGCCTGCCGGTTTTCCTCCACGGCCTTCTCCCAACCGGGATCGGCCAGGGCCTCGCGGACCGTTTCGTCGGAGAGACCTGCGCGCCTGGCCACGTCAAACAGACCCTCGTCGGTTGCGATGTCGATTCCATCGGCAAAGACGGCACGGCAACCAAGCTCGGCGAATGCCTCTCCCTTACCCAGCGGAATAGCGTGATGAATGACGGCGAGCGCACGGGCGGCGCCATTGCCCACCGAATCGACGACCCTTCCGAAAGGAAGACCGGCGCGCTCCGCCTCGCGCTTCGTGTCGAGCACGATATAGAAGCGCTTGGTGCGCGGAACGGGAAGTCCGCGCATCACCATGGGGAGGACGAAGCGCAGCCTGAGCTCCGCATTGTAATGATGCGCGAGCTTCAGCATGCGAGGAACCGCAATCCAGGAATAGGGACTGCGGAAGGAAAACCAGAAATCGATGACAGGTCTATGAGCTCCCTGCGGGACGGGGCCGAGCACCATGTCGCGATAGGGCGCGAGCATCGGCGTTCCCGGCGCCTTGTCGAAGCCTGCCTCCGCAAGACGCTCCTCGAGATGATTGAGCCGATCCACCCCCCAGTACCATTCGCCCTCGAAGCAGAACATGCCGCTCAGATAATGACCGAGCTTTGCGCGCTTTGCCGTGCCTCGCTTCAGGCAGCGGTTCGTCTCGCGCGCCGAGGCGACGCCATGCATCTCGACGAGCCTGTCGATCGCGGCCTTGCCGCCCGCCCAAAGCGCCTCACCCGCTTCCACCGCGAGTTCAACCACATTTCCTTTTTGCAGCGCGGCAGCGAGCAATGCGTTTACCCGCCTCACTTCCTTTTCGTCGGGCCGTGCCACCGCCGCAGGGAAGGCGACGCCATATTCCCGCGCGACGCGCGCAGCATCGCGCAGCGCATATTCCTTGAGCAAATCATATTCGGGGGCTGCCGCCTCGTCCGGCGGCAGGACAAGTGAGATTTCCACCGCGACACCATATCGCTCGCCAAGCGGCTTCAGCATCTGCACGGCAAGGTGGCTATAGGGATCGTCCACCTGGTGAAAATAGTGAATCACGGGCTGCCCCCCGCGGAGGCGCCGCTTGAGGGCATTGAAACGCCGTCGCGCATTGCGCAGACCGCGGCTGGTAAAGAATGCCGACAAGTTGCGGCTAATGAACGCCTTCACCCTTCCATCCTCCATGCCCCATTCCGACTGGAAATCGAGTATATAGTGACACTGATAATGTCAAATACTCAGCACTCGGGATAGCCCGCATTGGCATCCAGCAAGGGCGCCGCCAGCGCCTTCGCACGCGCCGTCTCCCTCTAGCCTGCCTGCCTTTCGATCTCTCGCGAGAAAGTACCGAATTTATCCGTATCGATGCCAGCCGCAGGTGAACCGACGAGACCAAGCGAGCGGGAAAGGATGGGACCGATCACGCGTTCCTTGCCATGCATCGCGGCTATCGATGCCCTACGTCCCCATGTCGCGAACGCTTCGCCCATATGTCCAATCCGGTATTGGCGTCAGAGGTACCCGGAGGAACGGAGCCGCTCGAAAGCATCCTCGGACTCGTGATCCATCGTGCGCCCCGCCCGTTCTTCCGTTTTCAGAAGTCCGAGTTCCTCGATGATTTCGTCGATCGTGGCCGCTTCGGAATCGATCGGCTCGGTAATACCGATCTCGCCCAGAGAACGAAATCTCTTGCCGTCGCGCGCAAAGTAGAGGGATACGACCGGGATGTGTTCGCGGGCGATGTAGCGCCAGATGTCGAGCTCCGTCCATTGGAGGAGGGGATGCACGCGCAGATGCCCGCCGGGAGGTATGATCGTGTTGAACTGATCCCAGAACTCGGGCGGCTGATCGCGAAAGTTCCAGCTTCCATCCGCGTTGCGGGGACTGAAGATACGTTCCTTGGCTCGTATCGATTGCTCGTCGCGCCTTATCCCGGTGATCAGGCCGTCAAATCCGTAATCCTTCAAACATTGTTTCAAGCCTTCGCTTTTTCTGGCAGCAAAGCGCGACGCGGGCGGCAATGTTTCGTCGGTGCGGCTGATATCCGGGCAACTATCCGCGATGAGGTTGAGCGCCCATTCCTTCGAATAGCGATCACGGAACTCATAGGTCTCGGGGAACTCCGCACCGGTATCGAGATGGATGACCGGAAAGGGAACGTGACCGAAGAAGGCTTTTCTGGCCAGCCAGATCATGACATTCGAGTCCTTGCCGAGCGACCACAGCATGCCGGGCTTCTTCAACTGGTTGAATGCTTCCCGGAAAATATGGATGGAGTTGCTTTCGAGATAATCGAGTCGGTCCATATTCGCCACTCCGCTCAAAGGGTTGACGCGAACGAGCTCCACTTGCCCGCGCCGAGGTAGCGCGAGGCAGAGGATCCGCTCACATGGATGGCGAAGACGTGAAGCCATCCATTCTCGACTAGTTGCCGGAGCATCTCGTGTTTCCGGATGACCTTCGAAATTTCTTCCTGTGGCGCCTGAACGAGAACATTCAGGCGCATCGGCTCATGCTGGAGCCCTACTCCATCACTCACGGACTGGAGCGCGAGACCGGTTTTGAGGTCGCCACCGTTCCCTTCGAGGACACCGAAGGCGCCGACCACATTGTGCAGCACCTTGTTTCCCGCGCCGTGGACCCTGTTGTTAACGACGGAGCCGTAGTACTGCAGGTTGATCCAGCTCGCCACGATGACGGGAGCGGTCATTATGAGCTCAAGCACGGCAAAGTTCCGATCCTTCTGCCAGTCATAACTATGCAGGAAGGTACGCCCCCGAAGATCGAGTCCTCTGGAGACATGCCGCGGCGCCGCGATGAAGGCGGCACAGCCAGCGAGTCCCCATTCCGGTCTGGTCTGAGACCAGTCCCGGCTGCGTTGCCGAATGGCGTCGGAGACCTTGGGCGAAGCAGGAAGGCCGAGCCGTGCCGCGCGTTCCAGTCTTGTCCGCTCGCCCGCTCTGGCCAGCAGGTCCTTCAACCAGGAAATCTCGGAGGCGAGCGCGGCTGGAACCTCCTCTTCATCCATCAATGTGACTTCGTCTGTCGCCGTATTGTGAAGCGCGGCCAGGAAATATGTTCCGCCGGGGATTTCGATTCCACGGGCTGCGAGAGCGGTTCTGACCGCTCCGTCATTCAGCAACGTCGCAGCAACGCGTGCATTGATATCGCCGGCGTGACCTCCACAGGCACCGCAGTCGAGGCCTGCGGCATGGGGATTGTTGACACTCGCCGAACCGTGACCCGTCAACACGACAAGCGGAGCGAAGGAGCTCGTGAGAGACATTCCCCGCAGCACGCTTTCCGCCAGCTTCGTCCGCTGTTCGACAGTAAGCGCCTCTGCCGTTCCATCGGGTTGTCTGGCGTGCAAGACCGGCTTGAACCTCGCACGACCGTCCTCAAGGCCAATGGCGGTGGCGTCCGGCACCGGCCGCGTCCACCCCATCATGTCGGTCACGAGCTTCGCCGCATAGGTGAGGCCCAGCGTCTCGACAAAGGGGAACATGGAGACAGTGGATAGTTTGAACTGTTTCCAGAGCCGCGCCTTCACGCCCGCATTCTGGTGTCTGGCGCAGGCAGAGTCGTGCCGGTGTTCCCCGTCGTCCGGATATTCTTCCGTTACCGTGAACCCCGGCGCGAGAAGGACCGGACACTGCGCGTCGGCCGCCATCCAGCCTGCCCGCCGATACTCGAGAGGAATGCCGAAGAAACCGGCGAACCCGTTGGTTTCAATATCCGGCGACAGAACTTCGAGAGACCGGCGGAATACTTCCGAGCGGACATCGATACAGAAGAAGATGTTGGCTCTGGCCGCCTGGCCTGCGGCCGCCTTTCCATCGGCGGCAAAGAGCGTCTGGAAGAGTTCCCTCTGGTATCCGAGTTCATAAGCCTCCTGGCAGGCGAGCGGGTTCTCCCTGAACGCTTCCTCCCTTACCAACGCGAGGCCGACGGCTTGCCGCTTCCCCCCGCGCTGGAGGAAGAAGGCATCCCATGCGAGCAGGATCGCGAGAAAGCCGGTCATCGCCTCGCCGTCCTTACCCTGCAGACCGCACTGCCAGTCCTTGTAGCGGGCATAGCTCGACCAGCCCGGTACCGTCATGAGGAGACGATGCAGGTAGGCGCTGCAGTCTTCCGAGTTCAGATCGAGGGCGCGAGCGCAAAGGACGATCGCATCCTCTGCTGCTTCCGGCATGGCGAGGACATGTCGCCGGAAGCCATTCAGCCCCGCGATTTCGGGAGCCTTGTCTCTGGAAGCCATCAGGCGCCATGCCTGGTAGAGCGGCTTACCCCTCCAGGGCATTCCAATCGGTGCCTGGCCTTCATCCCAGTAGGCGGATGCGAAGTGAGATATCTGCTCGACAACAAGCCGCCGCCAATCCTTGCCATCCAGCGCCGTCGCGACGTCGATCGCCGTCTCCGTTGTGCCTTTGGCGCCGGCCGGGATGTTCGTCCTTGTCGACGATAATGTAATCGAGGCAGAGAGAGCGGCCTTCAGATCGGATTCCGCGATCCGTCCTTCGGCGAGCGCTTCGTCATAGAACCGCTGTGGCATGAAGAGAGAACCGGCACCCGCGCGGCGAAGCATGGCGTCAGCCTCTTCGACCGCAAACTTGCTCAATCCCAGATAGGGATTTACCGCCACGAAATCCTTGAGCGGCCATACCGGCGCGATCAGAGACGATGCTTCTTTCACCGATGCCATGATCGCGTGGGGAGAGAAACATTGAGGCTCCACTGACATTTCGCTCGAAGACTCTTTCGGTGCGTGCATATTCATCGCTTCAGTTCCCTTTCAACGGAGCTGAGTGGTTATTGAGCGATCCGACCAACCGGTCGAAAGCCGTATTGACGTAGAAGCCGTGCCGGAGGGGGACGTAGAGGTGCCAAAGCCATGCAGGCGGATGGCCGGAACGCGCCGAGAGCTGCATCCACCACGTTGCGCAGAAGCCTCCGATAACGATCAGCGCGACAACAGGGGAGACCGGCGCCGAGAGAGGTAAGGTTTGCGAGAGCAGCCAGGCCGCAGCGCCCTGTATGGCGAAATAGACCAGGGCGACAGTGGCGAGCTGGGCCATAAACCCCACCAGAGGTCCGCCCCGCAGCATCGTTCCGCCCGACAAGAGCAACTGCAGAAGTGCGCCGCCGAGAACGAAGGCAAGCAAGATGGGTGTTCTCGTCTCTTCCCAGGCAAGCGCGAGTCCGGCGAAGATCGCACCCGAGACGAGAACCATGACCGGCGCCACTCGCAAAGCCGCCTGCCTTTCCACTGACGCAGCAGGCGAGGCGATGACGTCCAGCTTCGCAACATCGAGCGCGCTGCCCGCCGAGAGGAAGGCATGCGCCTTGTAAAGCGAGTGGGCGACAAGATGCACCAGCGCGGCCGAGAAGGCGCCGAGGCCGCACTGCAGAAGCATGAAACCCATTTGTGCAATCGTGGAGTAGGCAAGGGATACCTTCACGCTGCTTTGCACGAGCATGCAGAGAGATCCGAAGAGCGCGGTGGCGAGACCGATGAGCGCGACGGCAATCATCGCCGTTTCGTTGAGCACCAGCACATCCGCGAAGCGGATCAGCAGGAAGCCGCCAGCGTTGATGATGCCCGCATGCAACAAGGCGGAGACCGGGGTCGGCGTCTCCATCACTTCCGGAAGCCAGCCGTGGAACGGGAACTGTGCGGATTTCAGCAAGGCGGCAAGCGCTACAAGGAAGGTTGCCGCGATCGTGGCGCCGGACGTAGCGCCGGCTTCGGTGCCGGCGGCCTCGATGATGCGGGCGATATCGAGCGTGCCGAACTGCAGATACAGGAGGACACTTGCGGCAACGAGAGAAGCATCGCTTGCCCGGGCGATGAGAAATTTCTTGTGCGCGGCGAGCCGGGCCGCAGGCCGTTCGGGATAGAAGACAAGCAGTTTGTGGAGGACCAGGCTTGTCGCGATCCAGGCGAGCGTGAGCATGACGAGATTGCCCGAAAGGATCAGAAGCTGGACGGCGGCGAGCACGATACAGAGCCGCCGCATGAAGGCTCCCTGCCCAGGGTCCCCGTCGAGATAGTTACGGCTGTACTGGATCACGACGGCGCCGATGAAGGAGACGAGCGCGAAAACGGTGACACTCACCGGGTCCAGCAGGAGATCGACTCCGGCAACCCCGGACAAGACGAGCCGGTGTCCCGGCGTCAGAACGCAGAGAACAACCGCAAAAAGGGCACCGCCCAGGGCAATGACCGAAGCGACACGGCTCGCGAGAAGGGCTCCGGTGCCATTCCGGCCGTTCCCCGGAGGCACAATTCCGGCGACCAGAAATCCGACCGGTCCAGCCAGGGCGACGATGAAGAGAATATCCGTAAACGACATTGATGGCTCCCTCATGAATGCCGTCGACGGATAGAGGAGGCCGCGATATATTAAAAATAGAAAGAATGAATATAATTGATACAAAAAAGAGAATTATATGGCCGCGCTGAACTACCGCCATCTGCGATATTTCCAGGTCGTCGCTCATGAGGGGAATCTCACGCGGGCTGCACAAAAACTGAACCTCGCGCAATCGGCCCTGTCCGTTCAGATTCAGAAACTCGAAGAACAAATCGGTCATGAACTCTTCGAGCGGCGGGGCAGAACACTTGTGCTGACGGAGGCCGGCCGGATCGCGCTCGATTACGCGGACGAGATTTTCCGCTCCGGCGACGATCTTCTGACCCGTCTTTCGGGGCTCTCCACCAATGAACGCCAGGCCCTTCGAGTGGGAGCTATCGCGACCCTCTCACGCAATTTCCAGATCAGCTTCTTGAACCCGGTATTGCAGAGAGACGATGTCGAACTTGTGATCCACTCGGGAAACCTGCGGGACCTGCTTTCCCAACTGGAAGCGCACGCTCTGGACGTCGTGCTCTGCAATCAGGCCCCTCTGAGAGATTCGAAATCTCCCTGGATCAACCATCTCATTTCCAAGCAGCCGCTGAGCCTGGTAGGCCCAAAGGCGATCAGGAAGAGAAGATTGTCGCTGGAAAAACTGCTGGCGGAATATCCGGTGGTGCTTCCGGGACATGAAAGCGGCATCAGGCCCGGCGTCGATGCCCTTTTCGAAAGAACAGGCATTCGCCCGGTCATAGCCGCCGAAGTCGACGATATGGCCATGCTGCGTCTGGTGGCGCGTGAAGGAATGGGGTTGGCGATCCTCCCGCCAATCGTCGTCCGGGATGAGTTGGAAAGCGGCCTGCTGGCGGAACTCGCCGTGCTCGATGATGTGTTCGAGGAGTTCTACGCAATCACATTGAAGCGCCGGTTCCCAAACCCTCTGCTGAAAGAGGTCCTTGCGCGTTGAGCTCCGTCATCGCCCCCTCGACACCAACGTGCAGTTCCGTTTGGGCGGATGCGGGTTTGCCGGGCGGCTCAACAGTACCGACGGTGAAGGAGACGGCCAGCCAAACCAGCCAGAGTTCTTGATGTTATTGGAGCGGGTGAAGGGAATCGAACCCTCGTCGTAAGCTTGGGAAGCTTCTGCTCTACCATTGAGCTACACCCGCCCGGCTCCGATTAGTTACGGTTTCGGCGGCGTTTTCGCAAGGGGTTACCAGCGGTTGCGGACCTCTTCGGCAAAGCCCAGCAGGTCCCTCACCTCGATGCGACGGCCATCGTCCAGCACGGCCACGCCGGAGAAGCGGCCAAAGACCTGATGCTGGATCGAGCGCAGCAGCTTCATATCCACCGCGCTGTGCCGGTCGATGATCGGCTCGAAGGTCATCTCGAAGCGGCCGTCATTGCTCGTAAAGGACCAGGGGGCGCCATCGAAGGTTCCTTCAGGAAGGTGAAAGGTCACGCGGTCGAACTTGTGGGCACGCCCATCGAAGAAGATCATGTTTTCCGACGCTGCCGAGGTGTCGCCGAAACCGTATCCGATATTGAAGCCGAATGGCTTTCCCTCGGCCATGCCCGACGCCGAACCCCAGTACCAGACATTGTCGTATGTCCAGACGCCGCGGCCCCAGTCGAGTACGCCGAAGGCTGATGACGGCTCGAAGGCAAAGTCTTCACCGCCAACCGAAACATGACCCTCCGCAGGCATGCAGTTGATTTTCTGATTGTAATAGAAGGCACGGGGCGCGCCGGCGAAGGGCGTCGCGATGACCATGCGGTCCATTGGCGGCTGGCTCAGAAAGAGGTCCGCCTTGAGCCCCTTTCCCTTTCCGAAGCCGGGACAATCTATCGAGAGCCGCCGACCGCCCGGCGCATGCCGGATGGCCATCCAGATCTTCGGATGATGCTGATCGATATCTCCTGCGTCCGCGCTGCCGGGAAGCTTCATGCGGCCACGGGGAAGAAGCGTCACGATACTCTCTTCTGTCGCCTGTGGCGCCTCGAAGTCGAGCCACGTAACGCCGAGCAGGCCCATATAGCCATTGTCGGCGACGACGCAGGCAAGGCCGTAGCGCCCGGCAAGGACGCAGTAATAATCCCATTCCTTGATGCGGTACCAGGGCGCGCCGATCGCCGCGCGGCTATAGCGGCGCACCTCCCGCCGCGCCCAGCCAGCCTCCACAAGACGGCCTTCGTCATCCAGAAGATCGCCTTCGGTCAATTCGTGCTGCATTTCGCCCCCCTGCTTTTTTCACGGGAAGACTACCAGTCCTCCCGGATTTGTGAATGGCGGCGTAGCGGCACGGTGCTAGCCTTCGCCCCATGAACGACGCCACACCGATCAAGTTCAGCCACCCCGACATTACCGCCAAGGGCGAGGCGCGGGCTTCCGTCACATTCCGGCGGCTCGAGACGCTGTGGATCAACACGGGCACGCTCTGCAATATCGAATGCGCGAATTGCTACATCCATTCCAGTCCGACCGAGGACCGGCTCGTCTATTTCACCGCTGAAGATGCGGCGCGCCTTTATGACGAAGCGGCGGACCTTGCGCGGGAGAGCGGCGGCGGACTTCCCGAGATCGGCTTCACGGGCGGGGAGCCCTTCATGAACCCCGACATGCTCGCCATGGCGAAGGATGCGCTTTCCCGGGGTCATGACGTGCTGATCCTCACCAATGCCATGCAACCGATGATGCGGCCGAAGGTGAAGCAGGGTCTTCTTGCATTGCGGGAGAGATTCGGGCGGGCGCTCAAACTGCGCGTCAGCATCGACCACTATACGGAAGCGCTGCACGATACGGAGCGCGGTGCGGGGAGCTTCGCCAGGACGATGGAGGGGCTGCGCTGGCTCGCGGAGAACGGGTTTTCGCTCGCCGTCGCCGGACGCACCACCTCCGGCGAGGAGGAGGAGGAAGAGCGGGCGGGCTATGCCGCACTCTTCGCCCAGCAAGGCATTGCGCTCGATGCCACCGATCCGGCCGCCCTTATCCTCTTTCCCGAGATGGATGAGAACGCGGAAGTCCCCGAGATCACCACCGCCTGCTGGGGCATCCTTCACAAGGACCCGGCCGACATGATGTGCGCGACGAGCCGCATGGCGGTGAGGCGGAAAGGTGCATCGGCCCCCGTCCTCGTTGCCTGCACGCTGCTGCCCGACGACCCACAGTTCGAAATGGGCGGCACGCTGCGCGAAAGCCTCTCGCCAGTGAAGCTCAATCATCCGCATTGCGCGAAATTCTGTGTGCTGGGCGGGGCAAGCTGTTCGGCCTGAAAACACGACTGCGGCAGAATGTCTGACCGGTCCCATTGACCCAGGTCAATGAAGGGTACCGGACAGACCTTCAATCTCCTTCTCATGGACGGCAGGACTGCCCCATTTGCTAGGAGAAGAAAAATGAAATCTGCAGCGCTTTTCTTGGTGGGACTTCTGTTTGCAGGCGTTCTTGCCGGCACGGCCAATGCGCAGGTCTATATGACTGGCGAAGAGGTTGCGAAGCTCGTTACCGGCAATACGATCGAGGGCCGCTACCGTGAATGCGGAGTAGGCCGGAATGATTTTCGCGAGTATTACGACGCCGAAGGACGCATCCGCGGCGAAGAACGCGCCTGCCGTATGGCCGGCAACTGGACCAAATATACCGGCGAGTGGGAAGTGAAGGACGGCAAGTTCTGCGTCTCCCTCGGCTCCGGCCGCCAAAGCGGCTGCTTCGACTACAATGTCGACAGCGACGGGAAGCTGCACCGCTACAATGATGAAGGTGCGGCGGAAGTCGAATTCCAGATCTACGACGGAAACCCGAACCATCTTTGAGATTCCGTCGAGATTGCGCGGCCGGTCGTTGCCCCCACCCCCTCCACCGGCCGCGCATCCCTTTTCTCACCCTGCAAAGGCGAGCCAGAGAAGAGGCAGGACAAGCGCTGTCACGATTCCGTTCAGCGCCATGGCGACGCCGGAGAAGGTCCCGGCAACTTCATCTTCCTGAAAGGCGCGCGCGGTACCGATGCCATGCGCCGCGATGCCCATAGCGAAGCCCCGGGCGCGGGCATCGCGAATGCCCATTGCATTGAAGACAAACGCACCGAAGACGGCGCCGATGATGCCGGTGATGATAACGAAGGCGGCAGCGAGAGATGGAAACCCGCCGATTGCATCAGCTATCCCCATCGCGATTGGCGTCGTTACGGATTTCGGCGCCAGCGAGCGGATCGTCTCCACGCTCGCTCCCATCGCATCGCCGATCAGCACAGCGGACAGAACGGCAACCGCAGAGCCCGCTACAAGCGATGCGGCCATCGGCAAAAGCGCCGGTCGCACACGGGCGAAGTTGCGATAGAGCGGCACGGCCAGCCCAACTGTTGCCGGACCGAGAAGCCAGATGAGCGCCTGCCCGCCCTGCTGGTAGTCGCCGACCCAGATATCCGCGCCCCATAGAAGACCGATGATCGGCGCGGATGCCAGAAGCACGGGGTTTGCGAGCGGCGTTCCTCCCAGCGCGCGTTGGATACGAAGCGCAAGATAGTAGAAGAAGAGCGTGACGAGTATCCAGAACCCCGCTTCCAGTACACGGTCCCAATAGATGAGCTTGATTCCGATATCGCTCATGGCTTGTCCTCCTCGCCGCATGTAAATCGCGCAACGAGTCTGAATGTGAGGCCTGCGGCAATCATCGCGAAGAACGTGCTCGCGAAGAGCGCCACGACGATGGGCCAGAGATCCTCCGCGAGGAGTGCCGCATAGGTCATCACCCCTACGCCTGCGGGTATGTAGAAGAAATTGAGATGCGCGAGCAGAAAATCCGCCACGCGACCGAGCGGCGCCGGAATACGGCGAAGCGCAACGAGCACCCCAAGCAGCATCAGAATGCCGAGCACCGTCCCCGGCACAGGAAGACCGAGCGACCAGGAAAGAAGCCGTCCCGCCGAATCGCAGAGAACGAGAAGGAGAAAGGTTGTCGTCAGTTGAAGAGCGGTGCGCATGACGGTCTGGCTGCTCGTTGCGAATGATCCTTCATATTCGAGTCGAGGCCCAGTGTCGTCAATTTGCTGGAATAGTGCGGCAAGCGCGCATAGCCTTTGCAGGGAATCAGCACATATTTCCGGTGAGCAAATAATGGCTGCCAATATCAAGACCGCCTTCATCGACTATAGCGACGGGGAAACGAGTTTCGAGGGCTACGTCGCCTGTCCGGCCTCCGGCGGAAAGCACCCCTGCGTTCTCGTCGCGCATGACTGGAGCGGCCTCAACCAGGGCACGCGGGCGCGCGCCGAACAGATGGCCGCGCTCGGCTATACGGCCTTCGCGATGGACGTTTACGGCAAGGGCGTTCGCGGCGACGAGCAGGGAGACAATTCGGCGCTGATGAGCCCGCTTCTCGCCAACCGGGCCTTGCTGAAGAAGCGCCTGCTCGCCGCGCTCGAAGCAGCAAAGGCCCACGAGGCCGTCGACGCCTCCCGTATCGGCGCGATGGGATACTGCTTCGGAGGACTTTGCGTTCTCGACATGGCCCGCGCCGCCATGCCGGGCCTCAAGGGGGTCGTGAGTTTTCACGGCATCTTCATGCCGCCCGATCTCGGCCCGCAGGACAAGATCACGGCAAAGGTTCTCATCCTGCACGGCTGGGACGACCCGATGGCGCCACCCGATCATGTCGCCGGCGTTGCCAAAGAGATGACGGAAGCGGGCGCAGACTGGCAGCTCCATGCCTATGGCCACGCGATGCACGCCTTCACCACGGAAGGCTTGAACGCGCCGGAACGTGGCATCCGCTATGACGCAAATGCCGACCGGCACTCATGGACCGCGATGAAAAACTTCTTCGAGGAAGTGCTCGGCTGACTATTTCGCGCGGAAGTGCTTGGAGAGTTTCAGGCCCTGACGCTGGTAGTTCGAGCCAAGGCCCGAGCCGTAGAGAACGGAGGGCCGGTCCGTCAGCCGCTCCAGCACGAAGCGGCCGATGATCTGTCCGTGTTCCAGAATGAAGGGCACGTCGTGCGAGCGCACTTCAAGGACGATGCGGCTTCCCGCGCCGCCCGCCTCGCGCGCGCCAAAGCCCGGATCGAAGAAACCCGCATAATGGACGCGGAACTCGCCGACCAGCGGGTTGTAGGGGACCATCTCGCCCGCATGGGTCGCCGGGATGTGCAGCGCTTCCGCTGAAGCAAGAATGTAGAATTCATCCGGGTCCAGAATGAGCCCCTTGCCGGGGCGAACATGAACGGGGTCCCAGAAGTCGCGCACCTCATAGGCGCTGACCTTGTCGATGTCGATGACACCGGAATGACGCTTCGCACGATATCCGACGACCTCGTCTTCGGTTTCCGCGCCTAGATCGACGGTGAGCGCGATACCGCCATCGATATCGGCCTCGCCATCGACGAGCCTCACCTCTTCGTGCAGGCGCTTCATCTCCGCATCCGAGCAGGTGTGCGTACCGCGGCGAAAGCGGATCTGCGCGAGGCGCGAGCCGGGACGAACGAGGATCGGAAAAGTACGCGGACTGATCTCCAGATAAAGGTGCCCCTTGTAACCCGCGACGACCTGATCGAACTCGGCCGAGAAATCCGTGATAAGACGGGTAAAGACATCGAGACGGCCGGTCGAGCTTTTCGGATTGGCCGAAGCGGAGGTGCGCTCGGAAAGGGCCAGCGCCTCGACCAACGGCACCAGATAGACGCAACCGGTTTCGAGTACGGCTCCTTCTGTGAGGTCGATCTTGTGAAGCATCAGCTCCTCGACGCGCTCCATCACGCCGCGCTCGGGGCCTGGCAGGAAGGAAGCGCGCAGACGATAGGCGACCGGGCCGAGGCGAAGGTCGAGGCTGGCGGGCTGGATCTGGCTCGGGTCTATCTCATGCCCGCCCCAGATTTCCTTTTCGCGGATGAGCGTCTGGATGCCATGCGAGGGCAGGATGCCCGTCGTGTGCAGCTGGCCGGGGCCGACGCGGCGCGGCTCGTCATTGTGATGGGGGAAGAGATCGTCCGCCGCTTTGGTCATGGAATCCGGGGCCCTCGGAGCGGCGGGGGCCTTGCCCCGCCTTGTCTTTTTCAGCCTCGTTTATAGTTGGCGTCAAAGCGGGGGGAAAGCCCGCAGGACGCCGGCCCCGAATCCGTGCTCCCGAATCCAGCCTTGACGGGACCCCACCCTCCCCCTTAAATGCGCCCGATCCCGTGGTGATTTGAGCCGACCGGCTTGCGGCCACGTTAAACAACTCGCTAAAAAGGTCGGGACGCGAGCCCCGATCCCGACGGTCGGGGTTTTTTATTTGGGGTAGCCCGATGAGCAAGACGACACGCGACGGCCGCACACTGCGGCCCCGGACCGAAGCCGTTCATGGCGGCACGAACCGCACGCCTTTTGGCGAGACGAGCGAGGCGCTGTTCCTCACCTCGGGCTATGTCTACGACTCGATGGAAGCCGCCGAGCGCCGCTTCAAGAACGAGGAGCCGGGCTTCGTCTATAGCCGCTTTTCCAACCCGACGGTGCGGATGTTCGAAGAGCGCATGGCCGCTCTCGAAGGCGCGGAGGACGCCCGCGCCACCGCCACGGGCATGGCGGCAGTCACTTCGGCCATGCTTTGCTACCTCAAGGCGGGAGACCATGTGCTCTCCTCCCGGGCTCTATTCGGCTCCTGCCGCTACATCGTGGAAGACCTGCTGCCGCGGTTCGGCGTCACCTCGACGCTGATCGACGGACGCGACATCGACGCCTGGAAGAAGGCCGTTCAGCCCAATACCAAGGTCTTCTTCCTTGAAACGCCGTCGAACCCGACGCTCGAAATCATCGATATCAAGGCGGTCGCGGATATCGCCCATGCAGCGGGCGCCAAGCTTTTCATCGACAATGTGTTCGCGACGCCAACGCTTCAGCGGCCGATGGAGCTGGGCGCCGATGTTGTCGTCTATTCCGCGACGAAGCATATCGACGGGCAGGGGCGCTGCCTTGGCGGCGTCGTGCTCGCCGACCAGCAGTTCATCACCGACCATCTGGCGAATTTCCTGCGCCAGACTGGTCCGAGCCTCAGCCCCTTCAATGCCTGGGTGATGCTGAAGAGCCTCGAAACGCTCGATCTGCGCGTGCGCGAACATGCGCGAAACGCGGAGACGGTGGCCCGCTTCCTCGAAGGGCATAAGGGTATCGAGCGCGTCTTCTATCCGGGCCTGCCGAGCCATCCGCAGCACAACCTGGCGAAGAGCCAGATGGAAGCCGGCGGCAATATCGTCGCCTTCGAGGTGAAGGGCGGCAAGGCGGGCGCCTTCCGTTTCGCCAATGCGCTGCAGGTCGTGAAGATCTCGAACAATCTCGGCGATTCCAAAAGCCTCATCACTCATCCGGCGACGACAACCCATCAACGGCTCACACAGGAAGCCCGGGAAGAGCTTGGAATCAACGAAGGGCTGGTGCGGCTTTCCGTGGGCCTGGAGGATCCGGCCGACCTCATAGAGGACATGGAACGGGCGCTGGCGTGAAGCATTAACCTTGTGCCCCAAAAAAGCCGCCATTAACAGGAAGTTAGAGTGTCTCCGCTAGGTTGTTAAACCTGTGGGGGAAGGGCTTTCCGGTATCTTGCCGAAAGTCTGCTGCGGCACATATCCCTCGCAGGGCCCGGCCAGAAAGGTCGCGCTCCGCAAACATTCAGAGGTCTTCGAGCAAGGATCGCCCGATGTACAGCGCCATGACCCGGTCCATCAATATTCTGGTCGAACCGACCTATCTGGAGGACCAGTCCGAGCCCGATCAGGACTATTACGTCTGGGCCTATCACGTCACGATCGAAAATCGTGGCCGCGAGACGGTGAAGCTGCGCGCGCGCTACTGGAAGATCACCGATGCATGCGGCCATGTACATGAGGTGCGCGGGCCCGGCGTTGTCGGCGAACAGCCTGTTCTGAAACCTGGCGAAACCTTTGAATACACGAGCGGCACACCGCTCGGGGCGCCTTCCGGCATCATGTTCGGCAATTACGAAATGGAGACCGACGAGGGCGAAACCTTCGAGGTCGACATTCCCGCCTTCTCCCTCGACAGCCCGTATGGCATGAGAATGCTGCACTAGGCACGGCCAGCCTCGCTTCCCGCGCCTCACCGGTTTAGGATGACGCATCTTCAAGCCCATCCTTCTCCACCGGAAGCCCAACTTCATGGCCGCGCCGCAAGTCTTCACGTCCCGGGAGATGATCGAAAAGCTCATCTCTTTCGACACGACAAGCCATCTTTCCAATCTCGACCTCATCGACTTCGTGGAGAGCTATCTCGCGAGCCACGGCGTGAAGTCGCGCCGTGTCATGAACGAGGACCGCACCAAGGCCAATCTCTTCGCCACGCTGGGTGATGAAACACAGGCAGGCGGCATCGTCCTATCGGGACACACGGATGTGGTCCCCGTCGAGGAGCAGGACTGGTCGAGCGATCCCTTCAGCGTCGTGGAGCGGGATGGCAAGCTCTACGGGCGCGGCACGAGCGACATGAAAAGCTTTATCGCTCTCGTGCTTTCCCGTGTACCCGAGTTCCTGAAGGCTGGACCGAAAATCCCGGTACATCTGGCTTTCTCCTATGACGAGGAAGTCGGATGTCTCGGCGTCCGCCACATGATCGACAGCATCATTCGCGACCTTCCAAGGCCCCAGGTGGTGATCGTCGGCGAGCCTTCCTCCATGAAGGTCGTCAACGCGCACAAGGGCATCCACTCCTACAACACCAAGGTGACGGGGCTTGAATTCCATTCGAGTCAGACGCATCTCGGCGTCAGCGCCATACAATATGCGGCGGAGCTCATTACCTTTCTGATGCAGCTGGCCGATGAGATGCGCGAACGCGGCGATGCCTCGGGACGCTTCAGCCCGCCTTGCACGACGATCAATATCGGCACCATCCAAGGCGGAACGGCACTGAACATCATCCCGAAGAGCTGTTCCTTTCTCTGGGAGTACCGCCCGCTTCCGGATGCCGATCCGTCCGAAATCATCACCCGCTTCAACGCCCATGTGGAAGAAGATGTTCTGCCGCGCATGCGCGCCGTCTTTCCAGGCGCAAGCATCGAGACGACCGTCCGCGCGCAATCGCCCGGACTTGCTGCGCTCGATGGCGACCCGGGAGAGACGCTGGTCATGAAACTCGCCCAGTGCAACTCGGCGGAGGCCGTTTCCTACAACACGGAGGCGGGGCTTTTCCAGCTAGCGGACATTCCAACCGTCGTGTGCGGGCCGGGCGACATCGCGCAGGCGCACAAACCCGACGAGTTCATCGAGTTGTCGCAAATCGCGGAATGCGAAACATTCATGAAGCGGCTGGCGGAGTATGTATCGGGCCGGTCAATCTAGTTTCGGCGCGCCGTGCATGCCACGGCTCGCATAGAGCGCGCGCATGAAAGAAACGAGTTCAGGCGCCTTCTCGCGCAACCGCGCGATCGAAGGATCGCGAGACAGATCCGAGGCATCGAAGGGCAAAGCCTCACCCAGATCGTCGATCTTCATGAACTTTTCGAAGCCCATCGACCAATCCGGGAAAGTACGTTCGGCGCGTTCCTGCTGAAGAACACGAATAAGAGCGCTGTGACGGGGATCGCGCGCAATGCGCCGATAGGTTTCTTCCACCCGCTCCCTTTGACCCTCGAGAACCTGGAAGAAGGTGCCGTCGATCAACAAAAGCATACCCGACAGCCCGTCGCGCCTGTTGTTGGTGTTCGAAGCCTTGAGAATTCCATGAACGTCTGCGTCAGTGAGCCCGGGCAGCGCCGCGCTCATATATGCGATCTGGAAAACCATCTTCCCTTCCCAAGGGTCGTTGCATCACATTGGCCAAAGTTAACGGCAGGACGTTGCTTGGGAGTTAATCAGGACGAAAGGCTAACGCAGGACGGGGCCCATGCTCCGTTCGACCTCGACCGTCAGCGCCGCGTCGAATTTCGCCGCAAGACCTTGCATGAGGGCGGCGTAGGCGGCTTCGCGTTCGTTGAGGCTGGCGCTTTCCAGGATGGTGCGCTCGGCAGTCGCATCCACGTCGGCGGACCAGGAACCGGAACCGCCATCGGGAGAGGGACGCTCAACGACGAGTCGTGCCTTAAGACGCGCCTTGAGGCGGGTGTCGAGCTGATCGCCGAAGAGACCGGTCAGGCCACCCTTCTTTTCCAGCCGTTCGGAAACGACCGTCCCGTCGAGAATGACGAGTGTTGCCTTGCCGCGATTGCCGGTAGCGACAAGCCTGGTCAGGGCCCAGCTCCGCGCGATCGTTGCCGGCGATTCCGTGTGCAGATGTTCGATATAGGGCTGCCGGTTCGATGAGGTAAAACGGTTGTCGACCGTCACATTCGCAATGTCGAGCCGCAAAACCGGACGTGCCTCGAAGGAGATGGGCTGCGCCGCGACAGGAGCCGGTGGATCGCCTGCGCATGCTGCAAGAAGAGGGATGACCAGAGCCAATGAAAGGCTGCGCAGGAGGGACAGGCGGGAAAGGTCGGGACGGTTCACGGTCGGTGCCTCTTCAGTTCAGCCCTTCCTTCAATTCGGCGGGCTCGAAAGTGTAGACCTCGCTGCAGAATTCGCAGGTCACTGTGATTACACCTTCCTGTGCCATTTCGTCGATTTCATGGCTGCCAAAGGAGCGAAGCACCGAACTCATGCGCTCGCGGGAGCAGTGGCAGGAGAATTCGATCCGCGCGGGGTCGTAGGCACGGACCCCGTCTTCATGGAAAAGACGGTAGAGAAGACGATTCGGCTCCAGCGCGGGGTCGAGAAGTTCGTGGTCTTCTACCGTATCGAGCAGGATAGAGGCGCGATTCCACGCTTCTTCTTCATCCGTGTAGGGGCTTTCATCATCACCTTCGCGAAAGCCGGTCAGTCCGCCATCGCGCGCGATGTGCTGGATCATGATCGCGCCTGCGCGCCAGTTCTTTTCCGGTCCTTCCGCCTCGCGATGATAGAATGGACCGGCGGCAAGCCGAATGCGGGTCGCAACCTGCTCGGAATTCGCGAAATACTCGTGCGCGCTATGACTTAGCCCGTCCGGGTGAAGTGCGACGATGCCCTGGTAACGGTCCATGTGCGGCCCCTGATCGATGGTAAGGGCGAGATGTCCCTCGCCCATCAGATCCGCAGGCGCCGTTCGTCCCTCGCCGATCGCCTCGGCGACGCGCTCGGGGTTCATCATCGCATAACCGCGAATCCTTCCGGGCGCCTCGTAGTCCGCAACGAGCATGTTCACCGGCCCGCTGCTCTGCGTCTGCAGAATAAAACGGCCGTCGAACTTCAGGGCCGAGCCGATCATGGCGGTAAGCGCCAGCGCCTCGCCCAGCAGGCGCGAGACGGGTTCGGGATAGTCGTGAGAGGTCAGCACACGGTCGACGAGAGGACCGAGACGGACGATCCGCCCGCGGATGCCCAGATCCTCTATCTGAAAGGGCTGGACGAGGTCATCGATACTGGCGCCGTTTGAGATGCTCACAAAGACTCCCGATCCCGCTTACTGGAAGCACCAGGCCAGCACGCCTTTCTGCGCGTGCAGCCGGTTCTCCGCCTCGTCGAAGACGACCGAGGCGGGCCCGTCGATCACCTCGGCGGTCATTTCCTCGCCCCGATGCGCAGGTAGGCAATGCATGAAGATCGCATCCTTACCGGCGGCGGCCATCAGCTTCGCGTTCACCTGGTAGGGGGCAAGGAGGTTGTGACGGCGCGATGCCGTTTCCTCGCTGTCGCCCATCGAAACCCAAGTGTCCGCATTGACGCAATCGACGCCCCGCACGGCTTCAAAGGGGTCGGCGGTGAGGTGGATATTCGCCTTGCGCGACTTTGCCCAGGCGAGAGCATCCTCGCTCGGAGCAAGCTCGGGCGGGCAGGCCAGCCTTAGTTCGAATTCGAGTTGGGCAGCGGCATGGATCCACGAAGTCACCATATTGTTGCCGTCACCGACCCAGGCGATGCGCCGCCCGCGGATCGGCCCCTTATGTTCCTCGAAGGTCATGACATCGGCCATGAGCTGACAAGGATGCGAGCGGTCCGTCAGGCCATTGATCACCGGCACGCTCGCATACTCGGCCAGTTCGAGAAGATGCTTGTGATCCGTGGTGCGGATCATGATCGCATCGACATAGCGGGAAAGAACCCGCGCGGTATCCGCAATGGTTTCGCCCCGTCCGAGCTGGGTGTCGTTGCCGTTCAGAAGCAGCGTCTCGCCGCCGAGCTGCCGCATGGCGACGTCGAACGACACGCGTGTCCGTGTCGAGGGCTTTTCGAAGAGCATCGCGAGAAGCTTGCCCTTGAGGGGCTTGTCCGCATCGGGTTCAGCCTGACCGAGACCGGCACGCGCAGCCTTGCGCTTCTTCGAACTGTCGAGAATCGCCCGAATGTCGGCCGGCGTAACTTCGTCGAGATCGAGAAAATGACGTGTACTCATGATTTCGCTCCGGCCAGCGCGGCCTCGTCCGCAAGCCCCGCATCAAGCTTCGCACAGGCGCGGCCTAGCTTCTCCATCGCCTCGTCGAGATGCCCTTCTTCTATGTTGAGCGGCGGCAGGAGGCGCACCACATTGTCGCCCGCGCCGACTGTCAGCATCTTTTCCTCGCGCAAGGCAGCGACCAGGTCAGTGTTCGTTATCCGGCACTTGATGCCGAGCATCAGCCCCTCGCCGCGCACGGCTTCGATCACGCGCGGGTATTGATCGGCAAGCATGGCGAGCTTCTGTCGAAGTTTCAGGCCCAGCATGTTCACATGCGGCAGAAAATTTTCGTCGAGCGCCATTTCCATGACAGCGCTCGCAACCGCCATGGCAAGCGGGTTACCGCCAAAGGTCGAACCATGGGTACCTGCGACCATGCCGCGCGCCGCGGCCTCCGTGGCAAGGCAGGCCCCAACAGGGAAGCCGCCCCCAAGCGCCTTCGCAACGCCCATGATATCGGGCGCAATACCGGCAAGTTCATGCGCGAAGAGCTTGCCGGTACGGCCGACACCCGTCTGCACCTCGTCGAGCACGAGAAGAATGCCCTTCTCGTCGCAAAGGGCGCGGATCGCGCGCAGCATTTCGTTCGGAATGACGCGGATACCGCCCTCGCCCTGGATGGGCTCGATCAGGATGCCGGCTGTCGCGGGGCCGATCGCCGCCTCGAGCGCCTTCAAGTCCCCGAAGGGCACCTGCGGAAAGCCCAGCATGGCCGGACCGAAGCCTTCGAGATATTTCTTCTGGCCGCCGGCCGCGATGGTCGCGAGCGTCCGACCATGGAAAGCGCCTTCCATGGTGATGAGTTCGTAGCGTTCCGGCGCGCCGCCCGCCGCGTGATATTTCCGCGCCATCTTGATCGCGCATTCGAGCGCCTCGGCGCCTGAATTCGTGAAAAAGACGGTGTCGGCGAATGTCGCCTCGACAAGCATGCGGGCGAGTTTTTCCTGGCCGGGAATGCGATAGATGTTGGAGGTGTGCCAGACCTTCTGCGCCTGCTCGGTCAGGGCGGCGACGAGGCGCGGATGCGCATGACCGAAGGCGTTGACGGCAATGCCGGCGCCGAAGTCAAGATAGCGCTCTCCCTTCGCGGTGATGAGGTAGGGGCCTTCGCCCCGTTCGAATTCAAGGTCGGCCCGCGCATAGGTCGGCAAAACAGGCGTAATCACGGAAATAGGTCCTTCTCAAAATCCCTGAGCAAAGCTGTTCGCGGAATGACGGAGAGAGCGCCGCAGACGTCTGGTGCGGCAGGCGGGTTCCGGCGGCCCGGCGAGACAGCAGTTTCCTGCAAGGCCCGGACGCTTCCCGCGTCCCGGCCCTCTCGCTGTCAGCCTCGTCGTTTCCCGCTCAGGATCATGACGATCACACCTTTCATCCCCCGCTTCGGGGGGCTCCCCGCCGGTCCCCGGACCGGGCACCCAATAGAAAAAGCCGCCTGCAAGGGGCGGCAGTTCGAGAAGCAAAGGAGTATTAGGGCGAGGGGCCAAGTCTGTCAATCTCGCGCACAGGCACGGCTTGAGCCCCCCGCAGCCTCCATCACGCCTTCAGACGATAGCCCGTACGGAACAAGATGTGGCAGATCGTCCAGAGCACGGCATTGACGCCAAGCACGATGGCGATACCGGTCGCAATGGAACCATCCGCATGGCCCGTGATGCCATATCGGAAGCCGTCGATCAGGTAGAAGACAGGGTTCCACTTGGTCAGTTCATGGGCGAAATCGGGAAGCTGTGTCACCGAATAGAAGGTTCCCGACAGGAAAGTCAGGGGCAGGATCACGAAATTCGTCACCGCCTGCAGATGGTCGAACTTCTCGGACCAGATGCCACCCAGCACGCCGAGAAGCGCCAGCATAAGCGATGCGCCCACCGCGTAGAAAACGACCGCCCAGAGATGAGCAATTCCCATATGGACGAAGGGCAGCATGGCGACCGCCGTCACACAGCCGCAGACAACGCCGCGGGTGACGCCCGCCATGGCAATGCCGACATTGAGCTCGCCCGCGGAAAGCGGCGGCATCAGGACGTCCACGATATTGCCCTGGATCTTGGAGATCAGAATCGAGGAAGAGGTGTTTGCAAAGGCGTTCTGGATCATCGTCATCATCACGAGGCCCGGCGCCAGAAACTCGATAAAGGGCACGCCATGAACATCGGGGCGGAACTTGCCGATGGCGAGTGCGAAAATCGCCAAATAGAGGAGCGTCGTGACGACCGGGGCGGCGACGGTCTGCGTCATCACCTTCCAGAAGCGGCGGACCTCCTTCACATAGAGCGTCCAGACGCCCAGCCAGTTGATCGCGCCAAAGCGACGGGTACCTTCCTGCGGATAGGGCGTGAGGCTCATGGGCGGTCTCTTCTCGGTTTCTCTTGCAATCCGGCGGGACATCCCCGGGGCATGAGGCATACGCCAGAGAAGCGGGGGGAGCAATAAAGGGGCATGGCCGCAAGTTCCTCGCGGCCTCTCCCATGTGAGGCTGCAAGAAGCCCTGAACAAGGGCGGAAACCCGTGGAAAACCCGCCAGCCCCGGCTCTTTTCTGTGGATAAGGCCCGCCGCTCCGGCACCGCAGGTTGCGGTTTTTGCCCCTGATATTGTATATTCTTCGTTAATGCCCACGAAATCTAGTGGCTGCCTCGGGGGTGCCACATACGGTCAGAGCCGGGCCGAAGTTCGCGGGCGATGCCGGGATCAGGCGGAAATCCGGGCATCCAACCGGGCCGGATGAGGCCCCGAAGGGGAAGGTAGGATCATGTGGACCGATGAACGCGTGGAATTGCTGAAGAAGCTTTGGGCCGAAGGCCTGAGCGCCAGTCAGGTCGCCAAGCAGCTCGGCGGCGTGACGCGCAATGCCGTGATCGGCAAGGTGCACCGCCTCGGGCTTTCCGGACGGGCCATGCCGAGCCGCCCTGCCCGTACGCGGCCGCAGGCGCCCCGCACCTTGGTGCGCGGACGTCCCGATCCGCTGACGGCGGAGCCGCGCGAGGAGGAACGGCAGCACAGCCAGAGCGCCCAGAAGAGCGAAACGAACCCGATCGAGGAACGCGGTCTGGAGCCCGTGCAGCGGGCGACGGTGCTGACCTTGACCGAGCACACCTGCAAATGGCCCATCGGCGATCCGGGCCGGCCGGGCTTCCACTTCTGCGGCCGTGGCGCGGACCAGGGCTCGCCTTACTGCACCGAACATGCGCGCATGGCCTATCAGCCGGTGCAGGCGCGCCGGAACCGCGAGCGCGACAGGATGCGCAAGGATCGTCTCGTCAGCTAGGAAGCAGAGAACAAGGGCTTCCCGGGGGCGAACCGGGGGGTACACGAGGGGAAGGAACCGGCATCCACAGAAAGTGGGTGCCGGTTTTCCGTTTCGAGATTATGGAATCGGCGGAGAGCCTTCTGCTTCGGCGGATGCCCTCAGCTGTGGAACTGTTCGTCCAGCGAATAGCCTGCGGAGCGGACGGTGCGAATTGGGTCCTTTTCACCCTTCTCGTTCAGCGCCCTGCGAAGACGGCCGACATGCACGTCGACGGTTCGGGCCTCGACATAGACATCGGAGCCCCACACGGCGTCGAGAAGCTGCTCGCGGCTGAAGACGCGGCCGGGATGCTGAATCAGATGATCGAGCAGACGGTATTCCGTGGGCCCAAGATGGACCTCGCGGTCGCCGCGGCGCACGCGATGGGCGGCGCGGTCGATGATGATATCGCCGAAGGTGACGAGATCCTCGGTCAGGGCGGGACGAATACGCCGCATGACCGCCCGGATACGGGCGAGAAGCTCCGTCATCGAGAAAGGCTTCGTGACATAGTCGTCCGCGCCGGTATCGAGGCCGCGAATACGGTCCGTCTCCTCGCCTCGCGCCGTGATCATGATGATCGGCACGTTGCGAGTCTCCGGCCGGCCGCGCAAGCGACGGCACAGTTCGATGCCGGAAAGTCCCGGCAGCATCCAGTCGAGCAGTATGAGATCGGGCGTCGTTTCGCGAATCATCAACGCCGCCTCCTCCCCATCGGAAGCGGCCAGAACCTTGTAGCCTTCCTTGTCGAGGTTGTACTGAAGGAGCGTCAGCAGCGCTTCCTCATCCTCGACGATCATGACTGTCGGTTTCATTCTGCGTTCGAACTGACTGCGATCGGATTGCGCGGCCTCCGCATCTTCGGCCGCCATCCGAATCTTCTCAATGCTTTCCATTGAAGCCTGACCCTGTTCGCCGCGGCGGGCAAGCGTTATTCCCATGGCAAAAATGCCTCCTCTAACTGCCGGTCTTCACCGTCGTCGTGCTGGTGGTGTCGCTTTTCGGGCGTTCGTCGCTCACCCATTCGCCGGTGACGAGATAGCTGACCGTCTCCGCGATATTGGTCGCATGATCGCCGATACGCTCGATGTTCTTGGCAACGAAGAGCAGATGCGTGGATACACCGATGGTCCGCGGGTCCTCCATCATGTAGGTCAGGAGTTCGCGGAAGACGGAGTTGTACATGGCGTCGATTTCCTCATCGTCACGCCAGACCTCCATCGCCGCCTGAGCTTCGCGGTTGGAATAGGCATCGAGCACATGCTTGAGCTGGCGCTGGGCGAGACGGCCCATGCGCGAGATTCCCTGGATGAGACGGTTCGCCCCTTCGAAATCGTTCTGCAGCACGATGGCGCGCTTGGCGATGTTCTTCGCAAGGTCGCCGATGCGCTCAAGGTCGATCGAAATCTTGATCGCCGCAATCGCCTCGCGAAGGTCCGCCGCCATGGGCTGGCGCAGGGCGATCATGCGGATCGCATGAGCCTCGATCTCCGCTTCGAGCGTGTCGATGCGCTGATCCTCCAGAATCGTACGCTCGGCGAGCTGCGAGTCCCGCCGGACAACCGCCTCAATCGCCGCCGAAAGCTGAGCTTCGGTAAGCCCGCCCATCTGGGCGATGTTCGCGGACAGGGAGTCGAGCTCTTCCTGAAAGGATTTCACGGTGTGCTGGGTCACGCCCAATTCTCCTGTTGACCTCATGGAGCCTGTCCGCTCAACCGAAGCGGCCGGTAATGTAATCCTGCGTGCGCTGATCGGTCGGATTGGTGAACATCTTCTCCGTCTCGTCGACCTCGATGAGCTTGCCGAGATGGAAGAAGGCTGCTTTCTGCGAAACGCGGGCCGCCTGTTGCATGGAATGCGTCACGATGACGATCGTGTACTGCTCGCGCAGTTCGTCGATCAGCTCCTCGACCTTTGCCGTCGCGATCGGGTCGAGCGCCGAGCAGGGTTCGTCCATCAGGATGACATCGGGATTGACCGCAATCGCCCGGGCAATGCAGAGACGCTGCTGCTGGCCGCCCGAGAGACCCGTTCCAGGTTCGTGCAAACGATCCTTCACCTCGTTCCACAAACCAGCACGTGAAAGGCTCGTCTCGACGATCTGATCCATGGCCGAACCATTCTTGGCAACCCCATGAATGCGGGGGCCATAGGCGATATTGTCGTAAATCGACTTCGGGAAAGGATTGGGCTTCTGGAACACCATACCCACACGCGCCCGAAGCAGAACGGGGTCGATCTTCGGATCGTAGATGTTTGCTCCATCAATCTCGATCGTACCCGTGACGCTGCAGATATCGATCGTATCGTTCATCCGGTTGATGCAGCGCAGGAAGGTCGACTTGCCGCAGCCCGAAGGCCCGATGAACGCCATGACCTGACGTGCCGGAATATCGATGGAGACGTCGAAAAGCGCTTGCTTCTCTCCGTAGAAAACCGAGACGTTCGTGGCCGCAATCTTGGTCTCGTTCCCGGCGCGCGCAGAGGTAGCCGCCTTCGCCAGAGTGCCCGCATCTTCCGCTGTCTTGTTCATGATCATTCCTGACGCTTCAGTGGTATCCAGCGTTGTCATGTCACCACCTTCTTTCAAACCGTTTACGCATGTAAATCGCTATAGCGTTCATGCAGACAAGAAACCCGAGCAGAACAATGATGGCGGCAGATGTGCGCGAGGTGAAACCGCGCTCAGGGCTGTCCGCCCAGATGTAAATCTGCGTCGGCAGTGCGGTCGAGGGATTGAACATGCTGTCGGGCGCGGCAGTGATGAAGGCGTTCATACCAATCAGGAGCAGCGGCGCCGTTTCGCCGAGCGCCTGGGCAAGCCCGATGATGGTGCCCGTCAGGATGCCGGGCATGGCGAGCGGCAGAACGTGATGTCCTACCGTCTGCATCTTCGACGCGCCAACCCCGATTGCCGCTTCGCGTATCGACGGCGGTACCGCTTTCAACGCCGCGCGTGTCGCGATGATGATCGTCGGCAGCGTCATCAGTGAAAGAACCAAGCCGCCGACAATCGGCGCCGACCGGGGCATGCCAAAGAAATTGAGAAAGACGGCAAGTCCCAGAAGGCCGAACACGATGGAGGGAACGGCGGCGAGATTGTTGATATTGACCTCGATGAGATCGGTCAGCCGGTTCTTCGGCGCAAACTCCTCGAGATAGACCGCGGCGGAAATGCCGACGGGAAAGCTCACAAGAAAGCAGATCAGCAGCGCGTAGAAGGAACCCACCAGCGCGCCCCACAATCCGGCAAGTTCGGGGAAGCGGCTGTCGGCGTTGAAAATCATGCCCCAGTTGAGCGGCGCGGAGATGCGGCCCTGCTCAACCAATCGATCATACCAGCCGATCTGCTCGTCGCTGACGCGACGCTGGTCTCTCGGCAGGTCACGGTCGATGACGCCTTTATGAAGCTGGTCTCCGATATCCGAAAGCGGAAAGGTGATCGCGAAGGCCTGGCCGATCAGGGAGGGGTCGGAAACCACCTTGTCCCTGAGAGCGTACTGACCGCCATTGCTGAAAAGTTGCCGCAACTCCCTCTTTTCTCGCGGGGTATCAACCTCGGGAAAGATGCGCGCAATCGACTCGTTCAGTATCTTCTGGTAGCTGCCGCCGCGCGGGTCCGACGGGTCGACCGCACCCTCCGGCACCACCACATCGAGCGTGACCATGGTCTGCGTCACGGCAGGCGCCGCCGTGATCAAAATTGTTCCGACAAGCGTCGCCAGCATACCCAGCGCGAAGACAATGGCAGCGATGCCATAAGCACGCAGACGCTTGTCGGCGGCGTGCCTGCGGCTGAGCTTCGCATCCTTTTCGTACCAGGCGCGGCGCTTCGGTTCTCCCGGTCTTGCAGTTGTATCACTCATAGCGTTCCCGATAGCGCTTGACGACCTGGAGCGCGGCGATATTGAGCACCAGCGTCGAGATGAAAAGAACAAGGCCGAGGCCGAAAGCGGCTAGAGTCTTGGGGCTGTCGAATTCTGTATCGCCTATCAGCAAGGTTACGATCTGCACGGTAACCGTGGTGACACCTTCCAAGGGATTTGCCGTCAGCGTCGCCGTCAAACCCGCCGCCATGACAACGATCATGGTTTCGCCGATGGCCCGGCTTACAGCCAGAAGAACACCGCCGACGATGCCCGGCAGCGCAGCAGGCAGCAGAACCTGGCGGATCGTTTCCGCCTTCGTTGCGCCCAGCGCATAGGCGCCATCTCTCATGGACTGAGGAACGGCGGTAATCGCGTCGTCGGAGAAGGATGAAATGAAGGGGATGATCATGATCCCCATGACACCGCCTGCGGCCAGTGCGCTGTTCGACGCGACATCGAGGCCGAGCGACATCCCGAACTCACGGATGAAGGGTGCGACCGTCAGAACGGCGAAGAAACCATAAACGATGGTCGGAATGCCCGCGAGAATTTCGAGCAACGGCTTGACGACGGAACGGACCTTCTTGTCTGCATATTCCACGAGATAGATCGCCGAAAAGAGACCGACGGGTATCGCAACAAACATGGCGATCGCGCTGATGAAGATCGTGCCCCAGAACACCGGGACCGCGCCGAATGCGCCTGTGGAGGCCACCTGATCCGCGCGGATAGGAGTTTGCGGACTCCAGTTCATACCGAAGAGAAATTCCGTGACGGGTACGCGCGCAAAGAACACGAGACTCTCGATGACGAGAGAAAGGATAATCCCGATCGTCGTCAGAATGGCGAGGATGGAGCAGACGATAAGCAGCCAACGCAGGATACCGTCAACCTTGTTTCGCGCACGAAAGTCCGGAGAGAGCCGGCTACGCGCGAATGCCAAACCGCCTACGGCCGCTGCCAACGTACAGGCGATCAGCGCCAGCGAGGCAGTATCCTTCAGCGACTGATAGCGCGCAGCGGCATCGAGAACGGCCTGCGTCGGCGTACCGAAAACCCTGCCGGCGGCGACATTCTTGATCTCACCAAGGACCAGCGAAATTCGTGCAGGCGTTGCCCCTTCCGTCATATGCGACGGAAGCCCCGCAAGCAGAAGTTGATCGACAACCGTGCTTTGCGCTGCCAGCCAAACGAGAACCAGGAGGAATGCAGGCAGACCGCACCAGAGTGCGATGTAGTAGCCGTGATAGGCCGGAATGGAGTGAAGGTTTTTTCCTGCCGTCTTGAGACCCGATGCATTGGCACGGCCCAGCAGATACCCAACCATGGCAAGCGCCAGGATGATTGCAAAGAGCAGGGACAAGGACATTACACACCTTCAGGGAGAGCCATACGGCTTCGGAGAAGAAACCACCCGGCGCCTTTAGCGCCGGGTGGTCCAGTTCATTACTTCGGTGCGGCCATATCCGTGCCGTCCACCGCTGCCTTGCGAACAGCTTCGCGCTTCTCCGCCGAGAGCGGGATCAGACCACGCTCGGAGAGATAACCGCCATCGCCCATCGATTCCTCGCTGACATATTCAGCAACGAACTCGTTGAGCCCCGGGATCACGCCGCGATGCGCGTTCTTCACATAGAAGAAGAGCGGGCGGGAGACCTTGTAGGAGCTGTCGGCAATGGTTTCTTCGCTCGGCGCGACGCCCTCGATCTTGACGGCCTGCAGCTTGTCCTGGTTCTCGTAGAGGAACGAGTAACCGAAGATGCCATAGGCGTTCGGATCGGATTCAAGACGCTGAACGATCAGGTTGTCGTTTTCACCAGCCTCAACGAACGGTCCATCCGTACGCATACGCTGGCAGATTTCCTTCTTGGCGTCCTTCTCGAGAGCCTCGATGGCAGCGAACTCCTCGCAGCCTTCTTCCATCACGAGTTCGACCCAGGCGTCGCGGGTGCCGGAGGTGGGCGGCGGGCCGAAAACGGTGATCTCGGAATCCGGGAGCGAGCTGTCGATCTCCGACCACTTCTTGTAGGGGTTATCGACGATCTTGCCATCGACTTCGACCTTGGCGGCGAGCGCCTGGAAGAGCTGAGCCTTCGTCAGATCGAGCGCCTCGCCGTTTCGGGAAACGGCCATGGACAGGCCGTCGAAGCCAATCAGAACCTCGGTGACGCTCTTCACACCATTGGCCTGGCATGCCTCATATTCAGAGGCCTTCATGGCGCGCGAGGCGCCCGTGATGTCGGGATGCTCGGCGCCGATGCCGCCGCAGAAGATCTTCATGCCGCCGCCGGTGCCGGTCGATTCGACGACAGGGGCCGGGCTGCCGGTCTCATTGGCAAACTGCTCCGAGACGGCCTGCGTGTACGGGAACACAGTCGAGGAACCGACAATCGAAATCTGGTCGCGGGCGTGAGCGACGCCGGCCACCGAAAAAGCAGCGACAGCAACCGTCGCGGCCATCGTCAGGGATTTGAGTTTCACGTTCATTCTCCAGTCATGTGAGTGCCGGGCACCGGGCAACCACATTTGAGCCCCCCTGTGCGCCCGAGCCTTGAGTGAATTCGGTAGGTGAATTCCAGTGGCTGTTAACCTTCAGGCGCGCGCACGCTAGCGGGGCGTCGCAAAAGGTTTACGACGGTTCGATGACAGTTTTGCGAATGTCAGAAAAACGGAAATTTTACTTTTGAGGAGCGAGCGGCAGCAGCACCGAAAAAGAAGAGCCCTGGCCGAGTTCGCTCTCGATCGCGAGCGTACCCTGATGGCGGTTCACGATGTGCTTCACGATGGCGAGGCCGAGACCCGTACCGCCGCGGGCGCGGCTGGCGGCGGCGTCCACGCGATAGAACCGCTCCGTGAGCCTGGGGATGTGTTCCCTGGCGATGCCGGGGCCATGATCGCGCACGGTGAGCCGGACGACCGGCTTACCGCCCTTCTCATCCGGCGAGAGCGAAATCTCGATACGCTTGCCCGAGCGGCCATAGCGGAGCGCATTGTCGGCGAGGTTCTGAACGACCTGGGCGAGTTCGTCGCGGTCTCCCAGCACCTTCGGCAGCGAGGCAGGCGCGGTGACGCCTATCTCGACATCATATTGCTCCGCGATCGGCGCGAGGCCGTCGGTCACGTCATTGACGACGCCGAAGAGATCGACGGCATCGGACGGGCGCACATGCTCGCGCAGCTCGATCCGCGACAGCGAGAGCAGATCGTCGATCAGACGGCGCATGCGCGTGGCCTGATCCGCCATGATTGAGAGGAACTTGTCGCGCGCCTCCGGATCGTCCTTGGCGTGACCGCGCAGCGTATCGATGAAGCCGGAAAGCGAGGCGAGCGGCGTTTTCAGTTCATGGCTTGCGAAGGCAACGAAGTCGGCGCGCATCGCTTCGACCCGGCGCGCCTCCGTGACGTCACGCAGCAGGACGAGAACATATTTGGCGGACGGTGCGCCCCCTTCGACGGGAGCGACGAATGCGCTGTAGTTCCGCTGCACGGGAACGGGCACGGCATATTCGACGACGCGCGCCGAACCCTGTGCGATGACGCCGTTGACGGCTTCGATCAGCGGCGCGTTGCGCAGGACCGTGGCGACATGCCGACCGGGGGCGCTCTTCCCGACCAGCACCTCCGCCGCGCCATTCGCATAGACCACGCGGCCGGAGAGATCGACAACCATCAAGGGGTCGGGCATCCGGTCGAGCAGCGCGACGGCGGCACCGCCACCAAGCGCAGAACTCTCGTCGCGACGCGCGAGACCGATACGGATCGGCGTCGTCTCGCCGACAACCATGAGACGCGTCGCCGAGATGCCAGCCAGCAAGAGAAAGCAGAGAAAGGCGACAATCGTGTGAAGCAGTCCGGTATAGGCCAGGAAGAGAAAAACCACGGCGGACGACACGACGAAGGTGCGGGTGCCCGTCCAGCGGGCAGCGAAATCCTTCAACAGCGCCTTCAGACGCGCACGCCTCGTTTCGCTTTCATCCGCCGCCGTCATTCTCTTCTACCGTTAGATACCGCCGCCAGGCCCGAAGCCCCAACTCCTGCCATCGTGGTAGCATTTGAGCACGGATTTCGCGATGACAATCATACAACAGCCGCCCTTTCGGAGACCTTCCGCCAAACGACAAAACTAAGCGTTACGCGACGTGACAATCGCGTGAATATGCCTAGGCTAGCGCCAACTCGAACAGGCAAGGAGACGGGGCAGCAATGACGGAGATCAGCGGCAAACTGGCTGTGGTGACGGGTGCGGCAAGCGGCATCGGCAGGGGCACGGCACTTGAACTGGCGAAGCGCGGCGCGCGGCTTGCCATATCGGATCTCGACCGGGCGGGGCTCGCCGAAACGGCGAAGCGCATCGAGGCGATGGGCGGCACGGTGACGACCTATCTCGTGGACGTGGCGGACCGCGACGCCGTCTATGCCTTCGCGCAGGAGATCGAAACGCTCGGCGGCGCCGATATCGTGATCAACAATGCGGGCGTGGCGCAGATCGCGCGCGTGGACGAGCTCACCTATGAAGATTTCGAATGGGTGATGAATATCGACTTCTGGGGCATGGTCTATGGCACGAAGGCCTTCCTGCCGCAGATCCAGAAGAAGGGCGAAGGACATATCGTCAATGTGTCGAGCATCTTCGGCATCATTTCCGTGCCGAGCCAGGCGGCCTACAACTCCGCGAAATTCGCCATACGCGGCTTCACCGAAGCGCTGCGCCACGAAATGAAGGGTACACGGATCAAGGTGTCCTGCGTTCATCCGGGCGGCATCAAGACGAACATCGTGCGCAATGCGCGCTTCCTGCAAAGCACGCAGGCGACGGCGCGCGAGGAAGCGGCATCCGGTTTCGACAAGCTTGCCAGAACGACGCCGGAGAAGGCGGGGCAGGTAATCGTGAACGGAATCGCGAAGAACAAGCCCCGCATCCTGATCGGGACCGACGCGAAGATCATCGACCTGCTGCAGCGGCTGCTGCCGGGCTCCTACGGAAAAATCATGTTCCGGCGCGAGATCGACGCCTTCTCCAACACAAGCGAGACGGGCGAGGCGAAGGCCTGATTTCATATCGTCCGCCTACGGATCGAAGCGGGATCGAGCGGGGATAAAGGGCGCGAAAACGGGCCGACCGTCACACGAACGTCACGAAACCGTCAAAAAGGGCCCGGATATCCCCGCTGCGGCGGATCGGCCACGGAGCGCGGCGCGGGAGGCCACAGCGTGATCTTTTCGTGACAGCGGGGAGAAGTGCTTGTAATCCCCGGCTTCGCCCTCATATGGTCTTCCAAGACGCGAGGGTTCGCAGACCGAGCCCCCGAGGGCGAAAGGAACCGGATGTACGTTCCTTTCCCCGATCCGCGTCGCCCTCTTGGAGACGGGCCTTCCCCTGCCCCCTCAAACGCCCTCCCGCCAGCGGAGGGCGTTTTCGTTTGTGTACGGATTGATTTCGCCGCCTTGCCCCTCCCCAAAATTCGCAAGCGAATTTCTCCTGCCCTTCGCGAGGCTCAGGGCGCTCGCTGCCCCCCCCAAACGGCCTCCGGCCGTTTGACCCTCCCCGAGGGGAGGGCGGGCAGAGAGGCCAAACTGCCCACGGTTTGGCGGGTGGGGCGGATCGGGATAATCTCGGGCGCAAGCGACCGGAAAGAAGAAGGACACTCTATATAATGACAGACAGCGCCAGCTCGCAGATCGGCCCCGCCTCGCATATCTATTTCTCGCAGCGGCTGCGGCTCCACTATGTGGACTGGGGGAACGAGGGCAAGCCGCCGATGCTGATGATCCATGGCGGGCGCGACCATTGCCGGAACTGGGACTGGACGGCGGAGGCGCTGCGCGACCGCTATCACATCATCGCGCCGGACCTGCGCGGCCATGGCGACAGCCAGTGGATGGTGGGCAGCTCCTACGAGATCAACGACTATGTCTACGACATCGCGCAGCTCATCCATCAGAAGGGGCTCGCGCCGCTGACCATCGTGGCTCATTCGATGGGCGGCGCCATCGCGCTGCGCTATACCGGGCTCTATCCCGAGAATGTGAAAAAGCTGGTGGTGATCGAAGGGCTCGGCCCCTCGCCCAAGATGATCGCGGAGCGCAAGCAGGTGAGCGACGACCAGCGCATCCGTAACTGGATCGACGAGATCCGCCGCCTCTCCTCGCGCCAGCCGCGCCGCTACGAAAGCATCGAGGACGCCTACAAGCGCATGCAGGAGGAGAACCCGCACCTCTCGCCCGAACGCGCGCGGCACCTGACCGTGCATGGCGTGAGCCAGAACGAGGACGGCACCTATAGCTGGAAGTTCGACAATTACGTGCGCGCTTTCCCGCCGGGCGGCTTCGACGAGAAGGTGACGGCGGAACTCTGGGCCCGCATCACCTGCCCGACGCTGCTCATCCGCGGCACGGAAAGCTGGGCGAGCGACCCCGTGAAGGACGGACGCGCCAAGCATTTCAGGAATGCGAAGGTCGTGAACGTCGAAGGCGCGGGGCACTGGGTGCAGCATGACAAGCTGGACGAGTTCCTCGGCCTGCTCGACGAGTTCCTGGGGGAGTAGGACAAGGGGTGTCACGCGAAGGCGCGAAGCGGGTATCTCTCTCCACGTCATTGCGAGGAGGCCCGCAGGGCCGACGAAGCAATCCATTGGGCGGTACAGCGCGTGGAGGCGCTTTATGGATTGCCACGCCGCTTCGCGGCTCGCAATGACGGGCTGTGGTGAGGCAGGAAAGAACATCCAGCGCTGCGGCAAGAGGCTCTGCGAGTGGGTCCCGGCTTTCGCCGGGATGACACTTTTATTTTCGGCGGACGCCGGGATGACGTCTGTTTTTTTGGCAAAGCTCTGATTTTCAGAAAGAGGTCGAAATGAGCGAGGTCACGCATCGCGGCTCGTGCAATTGCGGGCAAGTGCGCTTCGAGATCGAGGGCAAGCTCGGGAAGTTCGGCTTCTGCCATTGCACGACCTGCCGGAAGGCGAGCGGCACGGCCTTCACGGCGAATGCCTCGGTGAAGCGGGCCCGCGTGCGCTTCCTCACCGGCGAGGAGGCGATCTCGCGCTACGAGTCGAGCCCCGGCGTCTTCCGCTGCTTCTGCTCCAACTGCGGCTCGCCCATCTACAAGGAGAAGGCGGAGATGCCCGACACGATCCGCATCCGCCTCGGCATTCTCGATACGCCGGTCGGCGCGAAGCCGCTCGCCCATGCCTTCTGGGGCGAGAAGGCCGACTGGTACGACCTCAAGGGCGACATGCCGGCCTATGAGGACTGGGCGCCGGTGCTGAAGGACGAGGTGGAGGAATAACTCCTTACTTCCCACCCTCCCCTTGAGGGAGGGTCGAAATTTGCGAGCTTCCGCGAAGCAAATTTCGGGGAGGGGTTCTTGCAAGGCTGCTTTCACCCCCACTTGCAAAATCAGGCACTTGCGCTTCGCATCCGCTCGCGCAAATACCGATTTTGCTTTCTCCCCCCTCAAGGGGGAGAAGGGGAGTTGAGCTCAGCCCTTCGCCGCCGCCTTGAGCGCGGCGAGGGTTTCCGCCGAGACGGGCGCGGAGAGCGCGCCATGAACGGAATCGAAAAGACCTTCGACGAAGAAGCGGCGGGCGGGCTCGTTCGCCATCGCGTCGGGACGGCGCGTCCAGAGCGCGAGCGAGGTCAGCACCATCTCGATCATGAGACGCTGGCGCTGGATCGCGACTTCGGGCGGCAGGTCGGCCAGCGCAGTGACGATCAGCGAATTGGCGCGGGCGATGCCTTCGAAGCCGCTTTTCAGCGCAATGGTCGGCAGGTCGAAATCGGGATCGTTCAGCACCTGCGCGGCGAAGCGGACAAAGCGGACACCCTCCTCCGTGTCGAGAAGTTCGGTAAGGGGCTCGAAGGTCGCACGGATGACGGCCCGAAGGTCGTCCGTCGCGCGCTCGGCAGTGAGCGCGTCGATGCGGGCGGCGCGGACACGGTCGATGGCGGCGACGCGCATGTTCAGGATCGCATCGACCAGGCGCTGCTTGGAGCCGAAATGATAATGGAGCGCGGATTCGTTGCGCTGGCCGGCGGCGGCGTTGATCTCCTTCAGGGTCACGGCATGAAGGCCGCGCTCGCCGAAAAGACGCTCGGCCGCCTGCATCAGGCGGAGGCGCGTGTCGCCGCGCTTGCCGGTCGAGACCGGTTCTTCAAGGTCACTCATACCGCCAGCGTAATGAACCGCATTATGGAGGGCAAGGGGGAGCATACCTTGCTCACATCTTCTTGTAGCGGGCCGCATTGAGAGACTACACGTTGGCAGATCGATCAAAACAACTTTGACTGCGCCAAAGCTTCCCCTGCGCTCATGTCCACCGTATCCGAGTTCTTTCTGACAGGATAAGCACCAGCAAAACTACTGAGTTCATTCTGACCGGGCACCCTAACTCGAACAAACGGTCGCCCTTGGTATTCGGCATGATCTATCGTGGTCGTAATCTGAGTCCTAAGCGGATCAGAAATCGGGCATTTCGAAATTTCAGAAATGAGCGTCTTCATATACTGCTCAATATTGGCTCCCAATATCTCCAGATCCTGATCAAGGCCGACAAAAAAAGCATCCCCAATCTTTATCGGGATAATTCCGAACATTTCCTGCACCCTGTCAGCAGCACTTTTTTTGTCTGCCACCCCTAAATATATAAAGCCATCCTCGTGGGGGTTGGTGTTAGCGATCGCACATGCAGTACGTCCTATCTTGGTAAAGATATCAGGATCTCTTTCCGGCTTTTCCGAAAGAGTGCATAGTCCAAGTTTAAACTCGTAACGACTAGCCTCATACCGCGCACGCCTAAGCGAATTCTCCAGATCAACGATCAGGGCCTGCGCCGAACCAAAAACAGCAACATCTTTTTTGACAAAGTATTTCTGTACTAGTCCAGTTATCACAGCAATGTTTCGCTCACGATCTTCCGTCGTCGCGTAGTGAGCCGACCTAATCATATTCCCTTGAACATTCGTGAGAGCTTTCCGGATGCCTTCATAATCATCCGGAAACATACCGTTCTTAAACATTAATTCGTGAAAGGACATAAAAGTGGCAAAGAAAGTGGTCCTAGCCGGATTGCGGGGCTGACCATTCACGCAGTTCCGGAACGACAAAAACTCCCCGGCTTCAAATACAGAGCGAATAGCACCAATCGTTGCCAAAACTTCACTTTTAAGTCGTGCACTTCCATAAGCTGCCAACGCAGTATGAATTTCTGCAAATTTTCCCTTTGTAGCATCAAAGTATTCGTCGAACACCTCTCGGCTAGCGTTCAAAGGAGCGCCGTTCAATAGCGAAATGCCGAGGTCCGAAATAATTTGCTCGTCTTCGCTCCGAGCGAGATTGTTCGCAGTAATTATCCCGTGCTTACACCAGAACACGTCAGATGCATTTATCCCGTAAGGCTGCTTTTCCTTTGGCGTACTGAAACTCACCTCTGGCATTTCGTTGAGAAGCAACACATCTGGAGATGAGTCACCTCTCAACTCAAATGCGAGCTTCCTCACGAATTCTGAGAAATCCGAAACGAGTCCCGCCTGTCGCTGCTCCTGTGGACTCAGTTGGCGTCCACCGCTGTTTATCCTCCCAAATACTTCGTTGACACGTTCCTCATCGCCCTCGGTATCAATAGTCACCGCCAACTGATACTCAAGAAATCGAGCACATTCTTCGGGCGTAAGCCTAGCGACTTCCTTTGGATACTCTTCAAAAACACCAGAGTCGCGTGCCAGCTTTGCTCTAACGAATTGCTCAAGATCGAAGCACCTCTTCGCTTCATCTACGAACTGATGCTCAATGAACGAGAAGATCGCGTTGAAACGCTGCATCCCGTCGATAATCTCATATGCATCAGGCTCATCCTTACTCTTGGCAAGCATGAACAATGGAATTGGCAATTCCTTCTCGATGGAATCCACCAAATGTCGCTTTTCATTTTCTGACCAGACGAGCTTTCTCTGATACCTGCGATTGACCGTCAGCTTTTTGTCGGAGTAGAGGCGATAGGCCTCCTGAACACTCATGCCGCGCGGTGTTAAAGACATTTCGCCCCCCTTTAAATCACCAGCGTCATGATGCTCGCTCCCCGTTGGAACTACAAGTTGATAGGTTTCCGGCAAGTTGTTCTTTGAAGAATATTTTCTTCTCAGACTTTCAAATCACCCCAGCCGCACCCTCCTGAGCCTCAGTGCATTTCCGATGACGGAGACGGAGGAGAGGGACATGGCGGCGGCGGCGAAGACGGGGCTCAAGAGCAGGCCGAAGACGGGATAGAGGATGCCCGCCGCGATGGGCACGCCCGCCGCGTTGTAGACGAAGGCGAAGAAGAGGTTCTGCCTGATGTTGCGCATGGCGGCGCGGGAAAGCTCGCGCGCGCGCAGGATGCCCATCAGGTCGCCCTTTACCAGCGTGACGCCGGCGGATTCCATCGCGACATCCGTGCCGGAGCCCATGGCGATGCCGACATCCGCGGCGGCGAGCGCGGGCGCATCGTTCACCCCATCGCCCGCCATGGCGACGATACGGCCCTCACTCTGCAGGCGCTTCACGACTTCCGACTTCTGCTCCGGCAGGACCTCGGCCTCGACTTCATCTATCCCGAGCTCCTTCGCCACGGCTTCCGCCGTGCGGCGGCCATCGCCCGTGAGCATGACGATGCGAAGGCCCTCCGCGCGGAGGCGGGAGAGGGCTTCGGCGCTCGTCTCCTTCACGGGGTCGGCGACCGCGACGAGGCCTGCGAGCCTGCCGTCCACCGCGACGAAGACCACGGTGGCGCCCTGCCCGCGCAACTCGTCCGCGCGGGCTTCGAGCGGCGAGACATCGACGCCGAGCCCTTCAAAGAGGGCGCGGTTGCCGAGCGCGACGCTTTTGCCGCCGACGCGGCCGGTGACGCCCTTGCCGGAGGGGGCATCGAAATCCTCCGCCTGCTGAAGGCTTAACCCTTCCGCCTTCGCGCCCGCGACGATGGCCGACGCCAGCGGATGCTCGCTGCCATTTTCGAGGCTGGCGGCGAGGGAGAGAAGCTCCTCGCGGGAGAAGCCTTCCGCCGCCTCAACCTCGCGGAGCTTCGGCTTTCCTTCCGTGATGGTGCCCGTCTTGTCGATCACCAGCGTGTCGACCTTTTCGAAGCGCTCCAGCGCCTCGGCGCTGCGGATGAGGACGCCGAGGCCCGCACCCCGGCCCGTGGCCACCATGATGGACATGGGTGTGGCGAGGCCGAGCGCGCAGGGGCAGGCGACGATGAGGACGGAGACGGCGGCGATGAGCGCATAGGAGAAGGCGGGATCGGGCCCAACAAGCGACCAGACCACGAAGGCGGCCACGGCGACGGCGAGGACGGCGGGGATGAACCATGACGCGACCTTGTCGGCAAGGCCCTGAATGGGCGCGCGGGAGCGGCCGGCCTCCGCGACAAGGGCGACGATGCGGGCGAGAACCGTTTCCTCGCCGATGCCTTCGGCGCGCATGACGAAAGAGCCCTGGCCGTTCAACGTGCCGCCGATGACGCGGGCGCCCGGCCCTTTCTCGACGGGCACGCTTTCGCCCGTGACCATCGACTCGTCGACCGCGCTGCGGCCCTCGACGATTTCGCCATCGACGGGGATGCGCTCGCCGGGGCGGACGCGGAGACGATCGCCCTTCTCCACTTCCTCCAGCGGCACTTCTTCGTCTCCGCTGCTTGTCACACGGCGGGCCGTGCGCGGCGCAAGGTCGAGCAGCGCGCGCAAGGCATCGCCCGTGCGCTCGCGGGCGCGAAGCTCCAACACCTGGCCGAGCGCGACAAGGACGATGATGACGGCGGCGGCCTCGAAATAGACCGGGACGGCGCCATGCACATCGCGGAAGGCGGCGGGGAAAAGGCCGGGGGCGAGGACCGCGACGAGCGAATAGGCGTAAGCCGCGCCCGTACCTATGGCGATGAGCGTGAACATGTTGAGGTTCATGCTGCGGAGGGAAGCCACCCCGCGCGCGAAGAAGGGCGCGCCCGACCAGAGGACGACGGGCGTCGCAAGGGCGAGCTGGAGGAAGCCCGCGGCGCGGGCCGAAAGCGGCAGATGGAACCCGAGAAGGTGTCCGCCCATTTCAATCAGGAAGAGCGGCAGGGCGAAGACGAGGCCGCCCCAGAAGCGGCGCGTCATGTCCTTCAGCTCTTCATTCTCGGGCTTTTCGCGCGAGACGGTCATGGGCTCCAGCGCCATGCCGCAGATGGGGCAGGAGCCAGGACCGTCCTCGACGATCTCCGGATGCATGGGGCAGGTGTATTTCGAGCCGGGGGCGGCGGGCGCGGCGGGCTTGCCGTGAGAATGGGCGTGAGAGTGGCAGCAGGAACTTTCGGGCGGAGGGGCGAGATATTTTTCAGGATCGGCGGCGAATTTCCGCTGGCAGCCGGCGGAGCAGAAATGGAAGGTCTCGCCCTCATGCGTGTGGGTGTGGGGCGTCTTGCCCGGCACGACATCCATGCCGCAGACGGGGTCCTTTACCTTTTGGGGCGTGCTGGCGGGGGTTCCGTGCATGGCCTTCTCCTTTACTCGCTACGGGGCGAATATGGGGTTTCCAGCAACTGGAAGGTCAAGGGCATGGCGCGCTTGACGCCCCGATGCGAGGCTGGCACTTCGGAAAGTCCCTGAAAGCAAGTAGACCGCGTGGATAGTCCCATCGAAAAGTGTTCGAACCGCAAGCGGCGCGCCCTGCCCTTCCTGCTCGCGCTGGCGGCGCTGATGGCAGCGCCTCTCTGCGCGCATGCGCAAGGCGAGGAGACGCAGGAGGAAAGCGTGGAGGCAGAGAACGCGGAGGGCTTTTCCTGGGAGCAGCCGGAAGAAGGCATCGCGTTCTCGACGCGGATCGCGGGGCGGCGCATTCCCGACTATCTGCGCGAGCTGATGCAGAATGCGCGCTCGCTGAAGCCGGACGCGCAAGACGGCGTGCCGCCGCCCGCGACGCTGGCGCAGCTTCGCCGACGCGCGGAAGAAGACGCGGATGCGATGAAGGAGGTGCTGCGCTCGGAGGCCTATTACAGCGGGAGCGTGAGTTCCTCCGTGCGGCAGGCGGAAGGCGGGACCTTCGAGGTGGTCTATCTCGCGGTGCTGGGCCCGCGCACCATGATCCGCAACTTCGTCATGAAATATAGCGGGCATCCGGACGGCGGGCCGGGGCTCGTCGAGAGCGCGACGGAGCTCGGGCTTCAGCCGGAGCGCGCGGCGACGGCGGCGCGCGTCATCGACTTCACGCAGAAGACGATCACGCATCTTCACAATAATGGCTATCCGGATGCGAAGCTCGACCGGCGGCGCGTGATCGTGGACCTGTCGGCGAGCCTTGCCGATGTGACGCTCCATATCACCGCGGGGGAGCGCTATGTCTTCGGGCCGGCGCTCATCTCCAACGAGGACGGGCGGACGGAGACGGATTATGTGCGCGAACTCATGACCTTCAGGCAAGGCGAGGTCTATTCGCGCGCGGAAGTGGACGCGACGCAGGATGCGCTGCGGGGCACGGGGCTCTTTTCCGGCATCGCGATTTCCTCCGCCGATCCGGAAGCAGGCGCGCTGCCGCAACGGATCGAGCTGACGGAGCGCGAGCCGCGCACGGTGCGCCTCGGCGTCAAATGGTCGTCGGCGGATGGCGCGGGCGTTTCCGGGAGCTGGGAGCACCGCAACATCTTCGGACGGGCGGAGAAGCTGACGCTCGGGCTTTCGATTGCCGAGGTCGAGCAATCGGCGACGGCGGATTTCCGCAAGCCCCGCTTCCTCCGGCCCGACCAGAGCCTGCTGGCGAGTTTCGAGATCGCGCATGAGGACAGCGACGCCTACAAGGAAGACCGCGTGAAGGCGGGCGTCTCGCTCGAACGCGTGCTGAGCGAGACATGGACGGGATCGCTCGGGGTGACGTTCCAGCTCTCCGAAACGGAAGACTCCAACGGGCGCATCGCCTATCAGCTTTTCGGCGTGCCGCTGACGCTCAAATACGACACGGCGGATGATATTCTCGATCCGACGAAGGGCATCCGCGCGACGCTTTCCGGCACACCCTATTTCGGCGCGAGCGACGAGAAGCCTTCGACCTTCACCAAGCTCGAGGCCGTGGGCTCCACCTACCTCACGCCGGTGGAGGAACTGACTTTCGCCTTTCGCGGGCGGTACGGGATGATCGCGGCTGGCGAGACGGCGGATGTGCCGGGCTCGACGCGCTTCTATGCGGGCGGCGGCGGCTCGGTGCGCGGCTATGGCTACCAGATGGCGGGGCCTCTCGACGCGCAGAACGATCCGGAAGGCGGGCGCTCGGTGCTGGAGGCGAATGTGGAAGCGCGCTACCGCGCGTTCGAGGATATCGGCGTCGTCGCCTTCATCGATGGCGGGCAGGCCTATGACAAGCTGACGCCTTCATTCAGCGACGAGTTGCTCTGGGGCGCGGGGCTCGGGCTTCGCTACTACACGCCGATCGGTCCGGTGCGCCTCGACGTCGCCGTGCCGCTCAACCGGCGCAAGAATGTGGACGACGCCTTCCAGATCTATGTCTCGCTGGGGCAGGCTTTCTGATGGCCGAAACACAGACAGAGCTCAGGTGGAGAGGCGCCACGCGGCGGATCGCGGGCGGCCTCATGGCGCTCGCCTTCGCGCTCATCGGCATAGCGCTCGGGCTCATCGCGCTCGGCATCGGGCTTCTGAACATCGCGCCGCTGCGGCAGGCGCTGCTTGCCCATGTGCTCGAAACGGTGAATGAGGGCGAGACGAAGGTCGAGATCGGCGATATCGGCGGAAGCTGGCCCGCGGAACTTCGCCTCGAAGGACTGGCAATTGCGGATGCGGAAGGCACCTGGCTGACGCTGAAGGAAGCGCGGCTCGACTGGCGGCCGCTCGCGCTCTGGCGGGGCGAGGTGCATGTGACGCGGCTCGACGTGACGGGGCTCGACATGCCGCGGCTTCCGGCGGGCGGAGAGACGGTGGAGGAGACGAGCGACGGCCCGCTCATCCCCTCGCTGCCGGTGGACGTCGTGGTCGACAGTTTCGAGACGCGCGAGATCGCCATCGGCGAGCCGGTGATCGGCGAGGCCATCGCCTTCGGCGCGACGGGCAGCCTTTCGATGACGGGAAGCGGCAACAACCTGACGCTCCATGCCGAACGAACGGATGGCACGCCCGGACGCATCGATGCGGAGATCGCGCTTGACGACGACATCGAGCGGGGACGGCTGAAGCTCGACCTTCAGGACGGCGCGGCGGGCAAGCCCGGCATCGTCGCGGCACTCAGCGGCATGAGCGAATTCGCGCAGGTGAGCCTCAAGGCGGATGCGCAGGCGCGCGAGGGGCTGATGACCGGGCGCATGACGCTTGATGCGGGAGGCGCCCTCAAACTCGACGCCAATGCACATGGCGGGATAACGGAAGGAACGAGCCTCACCTTCGCGGCGGATGCGGAGGGAAGCCTCGTCGCGGAGAACCTTTCCTTTGCCGATGCGCGCAAGGCGCATCTCGAAACCCGCATCGCGGCGGCGGGCGGAGACGGTTACCGGATCGAAAGGCTGGAGCTCGAGGCGGGCGAGATGGTGCTGACGGGCTCGGGCGCGGTGGAGGCGCTCAGCGGTGGAGGCTGGGGGATCGGCGCGGAAGGAACGCTGACGGGGCTCGACGCGATTGCCGGGATCGAGGAAGGGGCTGAGATGCTGCGCGAGACCGGCTGGCGGCTCGAAGGAGAAAGCGACAGCGGCTTCACCGATATTTCCATCGCCGAGGCGCTGCTGACGACGAAAGCGGGCAAGGCGCGCTTCGAAGGCAGCGTGGCGAATGGCGAGGAAGGCTTCGCGGTGACGGGCGAGGCGGCGGCGGAGATTACCGACCTCCGGCCTCTCGGCGAGATCGCCGGGCAGCAGATGGCGGGCTCCGGCACGCTCGAGCTTTCCTCGCTTCGCTATGACGATAGGGGCGGAGAAGCGGATTTCAGCTTCGAGACCAGCGCCATTGCGACGGGCGATGAAAGCCTCGACGCGCTGCTGAAGGAAGGCGTGACCGGCGAAGCGGCCTTCGCATTCGGAACCGATGGCAGCTTCAAGGCATCGGGCGTCACGCTGACGGCGGCAAAGGGCTTCACGGCGACGGGCGGTTTCACGCTGGGCGCGGATGGCGCGCTTGAAGGCGAAGCAAAGATCGCCGCGAAGGAAATCGGCGCGCTGGCAGCGGGGACCGCGACCGGCGCGCTCAACGCGACGGCGGCGATTTCCGGCACGATGGACGCGCCGGGGCTCACGCTTAATGCGCGGCTCACCAAGGGCACGCTTGCGGGCATGGATGCGCGCGAGGCCGTGCTGAAGGCGGAGATCGCGCAAGGGAGCGGCCCCATCTCCTTCCGGATGCAGGGAGAGAACGGGCTCGCCGAACTCGAGACGCAATTCGCCATGCCGCAGGAAGGCGGCGCGCGCTTCGACGACATCGAGGCGAACATCTTTGGCGCGCGCATGGAAGGCGCTGTGGCCCTATCGGATGAAGGGCTTGCGAGCGGAAGCCTCTCCGGCCGGCGCATGATGCTGACGCCTATCGGCAATCTTGCGGGCGTGCCGCTCGAAGGGCGCGCAAACATCGAGATCGCGCTCACGGCGCCACAGGGCCGGCAGAATGTTCGCGCCACGCTGACATCGCGCAAGATCGACATGGAGCTGACCGGCAGCATCACGCTCGACCGCGTGGAAGCGGAGGCGACGGTGACGGATGCGCTGGGCGACGGCGCCATCGAAGCCTATTTCTCGGCGGAAGGCGGCGGCAGCGGCAATACGCGCTTCACGCAGATCAAGGCAAGCGCGAAGGGGCCGCTCGACAGGATCGCCATTTCCGCCGGTATCTATGGCGAACGGCTGACGGTGGAAGCGCAGCCCGTCGCCTTCAATCTCGATGCGGTTTACGAGCCTTCCGGCGTGTCGCTGGAGAAGCTCGACGCAAGCATCGGCGAAGCGAAGGCGACGCTTGCCGAGCCTGCAACCGTCGAATTGAAGAGCGGGCTCACGCAGATCAGGAAGCTCGATCTCGACTTCACGGGACCGAAGGGCGCGGGCGGGCTCGAAGCCTCGATGGTGCTTCGCGCGCGCGCCGCCGATATCGACGCGACGATCCGCAAACTGCCGGTCGAGCTCATCGTACCCTTCCTGCCGGCGCAAGCGCTTGGCGGCACGATCTCCGGCGAGGCCGATCTCGACACGGGCCGCGAGCAAGGCGACTTCTCGCTCTCCTTCGACGATGTGGTGCTGGCGGAAGCGGGCATCGACCGGTTGCCGCCCTTCAATGCCACACTGGAGGCGAACTGGGCGAAGCGGCGGCTCAACATTTCGGCGCGGGCGCAGGGCGTGTCGGAAGAACCTTTCGTGCTGACGGGATCGCTGCCGCTCATCCGCGATCCGCAGGGCGCCTTCCCCACCCTGCCCGAGCGCGGGCCCATCGATGCGCGTCTCGACTGGCAGGGGCCGATGGCATCGCTGATGGCGCTTGCCGACCTGCCGGGGCAGCGGCTTACGGGCGAGGCGGACATTTCGCTGAGGGCGGAGGGCGATATTTCAGCGCCCATCATATCGGGACGCGCAACGATACGCGGCGGCACGTTCGAGAATTTCGAGACGGGCACGGCGATGCGCGACCTCGACGTCACCATCGAAGGCGAGAGAAGCGAGCGCGTGCGCTTCACCATGACGGCACGCGACCAGAACGATGGACGGATGGAAGCGGAAGGCACGGCCTCGCTGGCAGCGGAGGCGGACCCCGCCGTCGACATGCGCATGCAGCTCGACAACATGGAACTGGTGCGGCAGCGCGACCTCGTGCTCGCGATGGATGGCGGGCTGACGCTCACGGGGCCCGTTCTGCCGCCGAGCATGGAAGAACCCTTACGCCTCGAAGGCGAACTGACGACGACCGATGCGCGCTTCCGCATCCCCGACCAGATCGGCGGCGGCGTTCCGCATATCGACGTGATCGAAGTTCAGGGGCCGGAAGAGGAGGTGATCGAGGAACCGCAGGAAACCCCGCCGCTGCCGATGATGCTGGACGTGACCCTGAAGACCGGCACATCGCCAGCGCAGGTGACGGGGCGCGGGGTGAACTCGCTCTGGACAGGCTCCGTCAGGGCGACGGGGCTTGTCGAAGATCCCGCGCTCGACGGCACGCTTACCGCGCAGCGCGGTACGCTCGACTTCGCGGGCAAGACCTTCACGCTGGAGCGCGGCGTGGTGAGTTTTTCCGGCGAGAAGCCCATCGACCCCAGGATCGACATCGCGCTGACCTATTCGCGCAGCGACTTCGCGGCGACAGTCGCCGTGACCGGGCGCGGCTCGACCCCGAAGATCGAGCTGAGCTCGGAGCCCTCGCTGCCGCGCGACGAAATCATCTCGCGCATCCTGTTCGAGAAAAATGTGGGCGAACTCTCGGCCTTCGAGGCGGCGCAGCTTGCCAACACGGCCGCCGAACTTTCGGGCGGCGGGATCGGCGGCTTCGGCATTCTGAACCAGATCCAGAACGAGCTCGGCCTCGACGTGCTGCGCGTCGACACCGGCGCGTCGGGCGGCACCACGGTCTCGGCGGGAAAATATCTCCGCGAAGGCGTCTATGTGGGCGTGGAACAGGGCGCGCTGGCCAGCGACTCGAATGTGAAGGTCGAAGTGGACGTGACCGACAATATCAGTGTCGAGACGAAGATCGGCAATGACGCGTCGAGCGATGTCGGCGTGAACTGGAAGTGGGACTACTAGGAGCGACTAGCGGCCGAAGCTGTCCGTCGGCGTGACGCCGTCCGTGGTGATGGCGCCGGAGGTGAAGTCCTGGATGCGGTTCAACTGCTCCTGGTTGCGGATCTTCTCCTCGCGCTGCCGGCGCTCATATTCCTCGGCATACATTTCCGCGTCATGGTTCTGCGGCGTGTCGAATTCCTCGTCGACATCGGAGCGGTAGTTCACCGGAGGGGAATCCACCGGGTCCGATGTCTCGTAATGGATGTCGCCGGACGGCAGGGGCGCGGGCTCCTCGGCCAGGGCGAACGAGGCGGTGAGCAGAGGCAGAGCCGATGCCAACGCGATACCGGGGAAGAAATTCTTGCCGCTCATAGCAATACGCCTTCAAGAGAGGGCGAGTGCGCCCTTCGACCAATATTCAGGTCAGCTTACAGCAAATCCCGGCCCCGGAGAGTGGCGGATTTGCCACGATCCGGGGTGAAGCCGGGCCGTCCCGCGGCGGGACGGGCGGCCGGACGGGCGCCATTTTCATCCGTATACCGATAATATATCCGCGCGCGGATTTCGCTGTTGCAGCGGGGTTTTTCGCGCCTGCAGCAACGGACAATCTGCCGCAGCACCAGCCATGGCGATGGACATTCTGTCGCGGCGCGCGGCACAGGGAAATAGGTACAATTTTTTTATGGACATTAGACCCGGACGCAACCGGGCGTGCGGGCGGGCATCCGGGCAAGAAAGTGGCGCAACGACCAATGACCAGGATCACCTATATCGAGTTCAACGGGACGGAACATGCCGTCGATGTCGCGGACGGGCTTTCCGTCATGGAAGGCGCGGTCCGCTACACGATCCCCGGCATAGAGGGCGATTGCGGCGGGGCCTGCGCCTGCGCGACCTGCCATGTCTATGTCGAGGAAGGCTGGTTCGAGAAACTGCCGCCAATGGAGGAACTCGAGCGCGACATGCTCGACTTCGCCTTCGACGTGCATCCGAACAGCCGGCTCTCCTGCCAGATCAAGGTGGACCCCTCGCTCGACGGTCTCGTCGTGCGCGCGCCCGCCCGCCAGTACTGAGGCGAAGAGGAACCCGGCCGCAACGAGAACAGAAAAGCGGCCCTTACACGGAGGAAGGCCATGAGTGCGAAGGCAGAACAGGTCGTCACCAAGGGCGACTGGAAAGTGTCGATGACGCCGGACGACATCTACCGCAATCCGATGGATATCGCCTGGACGTTCAAATACATCTTCTCGGAAGACAAGGTCGAAGACCTCTACAAGCGCGCGAAGCAGAACCAGTGGGACTCGGACGACCTGCTGCCCTGGGACACGGAGGTCGATCCCTCGCGTCCGCTGATCGCGAATGACAGCGACATCTATCACAAGATGCCGTTCTTCAAGAAACTCTCGAAATCGCAACAGGAAACCTTCACCGCGCATTCGACCGCGCAGCTTCTGTCGCAGTTCCTGCACGGGGAACAGGGGGCGCTGATGACGGCCGCCTGCGTGACGCATTCCGTGCCGGACGAGGGAGCGAAGCTCTACGCCGCGACGCAAACCATGGACGAGGCGCGGCATGTGGAGGTCTATTCCAAGTATTGCGACAAGATTGCGCTCGTCTATCCGATGTCGCCCTGGCTTAAGCAGCTGATCGACGTGACGCTTCAATCCGATCGCTACGAGAAGGTGATGATCGGCATGAACATGATCGTGGAAGGCCTCGCGCTCGGCGCCTTCAACAACATGTACCGCACGACGACCTGCCCGCTGCTGAAGCAGCTCACCTTCAACGTGATGCGCGACGAGAGCCGGCATGTCTCGTTCGGGCATGTGTTTCTCGGACCGGTGTTCAAGAAGATGCATCCCGACGACCTGGAGGAGCTCGCGGATTTCGCCTTCCAGGCGGTGAACATCCTCGTGAAGGCGCAGACCTCGGGCACGATCGCGAACCGCGTCGATCCGGGCTTCATGCAGGTACTCGAGAACAGCGGCATCGACGCCGACGATTTCTTCAAGGGATTGCAGGAAGCGGCGGATGCGGGCATCGCGCAGGAACTGCCGCCGGGACAGGTACATGCGCTGAAGGACCTGATGATGCCGGCGCTTGCCCGTGTCGGCCTGCTGACGCCGACGGCGCGCAAGAAATACGAGGAGGCGGGCATTCCCGTCTTCGACGACATCCGCGTGCTGCAGGCGATGGAAGGCGGACACCCCACTGGGAACGCCGCCTGACGGGAGGCGGGCTCCGGCGAACGGACCGCCGGGGCCTCCCCTCTCCCATGAGACCTTTCGCGCAACTGGGCCGGACAAGAAAGCCATGAGCAAGAACGACAGCACGAGGGCCGGATTTCACCGGATGCTGGTGGAAGGCGTGCCCGAAGCCATCATCGTTTCGACGCCGGAGGGCGAGATCACCTATTTCAATCCCGCTTCCGAAAGGTTGCTCGGCTACGACGCCGCGGAAGTTCTGGGCAAGAGCATCACCACGCTGGTGCCGCAGCAACCGGGCCAGCGGGCGGACCCCGTCAAATGGCTGCAGCGCTGGGCGGCGGAGCCGGAGCACGAGCAGTCGCGCTATCTGGATCTCATCGCACGGCGGAAGGACGGCGCCGAATTTCCCGCCGATGTGCGCGTGGTGGAAGCGAGGCTCGATGGAGAGCCGCGCTTTCTCATCACCTTCCGCGACAACACGATGCGCCGGCAGGAGCAGATCGCCTTCAAGGAGAAGAACCTTCTCTTCTCGCGCATCCTGATGGTGGCGGAGGACGGCATCGTTTCGGTCGATGCGGACCAGAACATCACCTTCTTCAACCTGAAGGCGGAGCAGATGTTCGGCTACCGGGCGGAGGATGTTCTCGGCAAGCCGCTCTCGATGCTGCTGCCGGAACGCTTCCGGAAGTCGCATCTCGGCGAGGTGGCCGGCTTCGGCAGAAGCCGCGACGCCTCGCGCTGGATGAGCCAGCGCGGGCCCGTTACCGGGCTGCGCAAGGACGGAACGGAATTTCCCGTCGATGCGACGATCACCAAGGTGGAGACGGGCGGCCGCATGACCTATACGGCGCATCTGCGCAGCAGCGCCGGCAAGACGCGCCGCATAGAGGGTTGAGGCCGCCGCCCTCTCAGAGTTTCACGACGAGCTTGCCGATGTTTTCGCCGTCGAAGAGACGATTGACGGCGACCGGCGCATTTTCGAGCCCGTCCACGATCGTCTCGCGGTGCTTGAGCTTGCCCTCCATCACCCATTGGGCGAGCTGCATCGTGCCTTCGGCGAATTTCTCCATGAAGTCGATGACGATGAAGCCACGCACATTGATGCGGCGCATCAGGATGGGCGAGAAGTCGCCGCGCATCGCGGGGTCGCCTGTATTGTAGCCGGAGATCATGCCGCAGAGAGGCATGCGGCTGAAAAGGTTCATGCGGGCCATGACGGCTTCCATGATCTCGCCGCCGACATTCTCGAAGTTCACGTCGATGCCGTCCGGCGTCGCCGCGGCGAGCTGTTCGCGCCAGTCCTTCGCCTTGTAGTCGACGGCGGCGTCGAAGCCCAGATCCTCGACGATGTGGCGGCACTTGTCCGGCCCGCCCACTATGCCGACGGCGCGGCAGCCCTTGATCTTCGCGATCTGGCCGACGACGGAGCCGACCGCGCCCGCAGCGGCGGAGACGAGAACCGTTTCGCCGGGCTGCGGGCGGCCAAGCTCCAGCAAGCCGAAATAGGCGGTGAGGCCCGTCATGCCGCAGGCGCCTAGCATGACCGGAAGGTCAACCGGAAGGCCATCCGGCAGAACGCTCATGGCGCGCGCGCCTTCATCGGCGATGCAGTAGTCCTGCCAGCCGGTAAGGCCGCTTACATAGGCGCCTTCCTTGTAGCGCGCGGAGTTCGACTTCACGACGACGCCGATGCCGCCGCCGCGCATGACCTCGCCGATCTCGACGGGCGGCATGTACTGATCCATGTCGCTCATCCAGATGCGGTTCGTCGGATCGAGGCTGAGATAGAGCACGCGGATGAGCGCCTCGCCCTTGCCGGGTTCGGGGATCGGCTCGTCGACGAAATCGAAATTCGATTTCTCGATGCGGCCGGTGGGCCGCGTCTTCAGCCGGAACTGCCGGTTGACGTCGTTCTTCATGGTTTCCTCCAGGGGTTCAAGGGTAGCGAATGGCGTTGCGCTCTCGGGAGACGCCTCAGGGCATCACGATTTCGAACCAGAAGTCGAAACGGTCGAGAAGCGAAAGGAAGGTCGCGAAGGGTTCGGCGTCGCCTTCGATCGCGACGCTTCCATGCGGGAGTTCGATCTCGCCGATGACGAGGCTTGCGAGCGCGCCGCGCGAGAGCGAGACGGTGGGCGCGGATTTCTCCTCGCGATCCGGATAGTGATGGAAGACGGCGTTTTCCACGGTGACGAGGAAACGCTCGCCCGTATCCGTGAAGCGGATGTTGAACGCGATCTCGCTCGCGCCCGCCTTCTCGCCATTGAGGCGGACGGAGAGCGAGTCGAGAAGCTGGTCGGCGGGAAGCGACTTTATCTGCCCGGCGGCACCCTGACGCGGCTTGTCCGAGGGCGGGCGCGGATTGCGAAGCTCCATCGCGGCGGTGAGATAGAAGGCGCGCCAGGGACCGGACTCGGCCTGATAGCCGAGCTGTTCCAGCGCATCGGCCTGAAGATGGCGCGCATCGGCATTCGCGGGATCGGCGAAGACGAGATGGTTCACGAGTTCCGCCACCCAGCGATAGTCGCCCTTGCCGAAAGCATCGCGCGCCTTTGCCAGCAGCGCATCCGCGCCGCCCGCGAGATCGACATAGCGCTTCGCGGCCTCGACGGGCGGATGCTTGTGGAGGTTCGCCGGATTGCCGTCGAACCAGCCGAGATAGCGCTGATAGACGGCCTTCGCATTGTGATTGAGCGTGCCGTAATAGCCGCGCGTATACCACTCGGCGGCGAGCGTCGGTGGAAGGGCGAGTTTCTCGGCGATTTCGAGCGGCGTGTCCCCGTGGTTCGCCATGCGCAATGTCTGGTCGTGCACATATTTATAGAGGTCGCGCTGCTTCTTCAGGAAGGCGACCGCCGCATCCGAACCCCAGCGCGGCCAGTGATGGCTGGCGAAGAGGACTTCCGTTTCCTTCGCGAAGAGGTCAATCGCCTCGTCGATATACCAGCTCCATGCCTTGGCATCGCGCACCTGCGCGCCGCGCGGCGTGTAGAGATTGTGGAGATGGCAGGAGCAGTTCTCCGCCATGCAGAGCGCCTTGAACTGCGGGAAGTAGAAGTTCATTTCGGCCGGCGCTTCGGTGCCGGGCGTGACCTGGAAGACGATCTCGATACCGTCGACCGTCATGCGCGTGCCGGTCTCGGAAATGCTCACCGTCGGCGCGACGAGGCTCACCTGCCCCATCGACACGGTCTTGCCAAGACCGGCATCGACATGGCCCTTCGCGTTGCGCGGGAGCAGCGCGCCATACATATAAGTCGCGCGGCGGCCCATCGCGTTGCCCGCGAGCACGTTCTCCGAGACGGCTTCCTCCAGGAAACCTTCGGGCGCGATGATCTGGAGACCGTTTGCGATGTCCTCGTCCGACAGCACACCCTTGATGCCGCCATAGTGATCGACATGGCTGTGCGTATAGATGACGCCCACAACGGGCTTGTCGCCCCGATGCTCGCGCATGAGCGCCAGCGCGGCGGCGGCAGGCTCCGCGGAGATCAACGGGTCGATGACGAGATAGCCCGTGTCGCCCTCGATGAAGGTGATGTTCGAGAGGTCGAAATTGCGGACCTGATAGATGCCCCTCGTGACCTCGAAGAGGCCGTGGATCGAATTCAGTTTCGCCTGACGCCAGAGGCTCGGGTTGACCGTGTCCGGGCAGTCGCAGCCCTCGCCCTCGAAGGCGAAGGTTTCCATGTCCCATACCGCGTGACCCGCCTCGTTGAGGATCTTTCCGCCGGGGATGGTGGCGATGAAGCCGCGCTTCACCAGCTCGAAATCCTCGCCGCTATCGGCGGGAAGCGATTTCGCGAATTCCGCCAATGCGCGTTTCGTCGCCTCGGTGGCGTCTTTCGGCGCTTCCATCTTCATGCCCTCCCCGGCTCCGGCACCTGCAAGGTGCTCTGCTATGGCCGCAGACTATATCGCGCGAAGGGCACGACCAAGCGCGCTCAATCCAGGAGTGAGGGCATGTCGAATTGCGAGAGGAGGAAGAGCATGTCGATCGCCTCACCTGACCGGCTCAGGGGCGCGAGAAGAAGCTCGAAGGAAATGAAGTCCTTGCCGTCATGCAGCACCTCTCCGGCGGCGCGAAGGGGCACACCCGCTTCGATGAGGCCGCGGGCCGCGCCGTGCCAGCGCTCCAATATTTCAGGGGCGAGGACACTGCGAAGCGGCTTCTTGTGAAGAGGGCCGAAGACCTCCTCGAATTTCGAACCCGCGAGACGGGGAAACAATTCGGGCATGCCGTTCTCACGCGTTATCTCGAACAGCGAGAGATAGGGCAGGAGACGGGGTATTTCCTCCGGACGGATGTCGGACAGGAGCGGCATCGGCCGGCCGGCGGCCTTGGCCTGCCAATAGGCCAGCCCCTCGGTCAGTTCCGGGGAATGGAAATCGAGTTGCGGATCGAGCGCAATGGGCGGTAGCGAAATCGGGCGCTGACGCGCGCTTCCCTGCTGCATCGGTTTTCGCTCCCTTGTGCCGTTCCCTTGTACCGGTTCCGGCTCCGGCCTCCCCCTCCCAGGCAAGGCGATCTGCGACATTTCGCGCATCCAAGTCACAAGGGTAGTATGAGCGGGCGGGAATAAAAACGGTATTTTGCCTATGGGATCAGCCATTTAGGCAGGCCGCGCCTTAGCAGCGGCGCCGGGCCCCCATCAATGATATTGCGATGCATTATTATTTGTGTTTGAACTGCCCCGAATGGCGAAGACGTCCCAATGGTGCGACGATACGCCGAGAGTAAATGGTGACCACATGACCGACGGTAAGGCGTTCTCCGGGCGCAGCTTTTTCATTCGGGCCTGCTTTGCGGCACTGATCGGCGCGTTCCTCGCGGCGGCGCCCGCGAGCGCGCAGGAAAACGCGGGCGCGGGCCAGGAAATCACGGGCGAGGCCGCCAATGCCGAGATGCCCGAAGGCGCGATCGGCGTTACCGAGGAAGGCCTCGAGACGGCGGAGCCTGCGGATGCCGAAGCACAACTCGCGCTGCCGCACGACCTGTCGCCCTGGGGCATGTTCATGCAGGCCGACATCGTGGTGAAAGCCGTGATGATCGGCCTCGTCATCGCGTCGATCGTCACCTGGACGATCTGGTTTGCGAAGCGGATGGAGATTTCCGGCGCGAGGCGCCGCGCCTCGGCCGCCTTCCAGGTGCTCGCCTCTTCCGCCACGCTCGACGAGGCGAATGCGGGCCTTGCGAAAGCGAAGGGGCCGGTGCCGCTTCTCGCCGAAGCCGCGATGCAGGAGGTGCAGGCCTCGGGCGACAACCCGGAAAAGGAAGGTGTGAAGGAGCGCATCGCATGGCGCTTCCAGCGCATCGAGGCAAACGCCGCGCGCGAAATCGGAACGGGCACGGGCGTGCTCGCAACCATCGGCGCGACGGCTCCCTTTGTCGGGCTGTTCGGCACGGTGTGGGGCATCATGAACAGCTTCATCGGCATCGCGCAGACGCAGACCACGAACCTTGCCGTGGTCGCGCCCGGCATCGCCGAAGCGCTGCTTGCGACGGGCCTCGGCCTCGTCGCCGCCATTCCCGCCGTCGTGATCTACAACTCCTTCTCGCGCTCCATCGCCGGGTATCGCGCGCTTGTCGCCGACAGTTCGGCCGAGCTGCTGCGCCTCGTCAGCCGCGATCTCGATCTCGGCCGCCGCTCGCGGCTCGCCAAGGCGGCGGACTGACCCATGGCCGTTCGTCTCGATCATGGCGACGACGATCTCGCCGAAGTGCATGAAATCAACGTCACGCCGTTCATCGACGTGATCCTGGTGCTGCTGATCGTCTTCATGATCGCGGCGCCGCTTGCGACGGTGGACGTGCCGGTGGACCTGCCATCCGCCAATGCCGAGCAGCAGCCGCGCCCGACGGAGCCGCTCTATCTTTCGGTGAAGTCGGATATGAGCCTTCTCATCGGCGAGGAGCCGGTGACGGAGGAAGGTCTTCGCGCGGCGCTCGAGGAAAAGACGGGCGGCGACCGCGAACAGCGCATCTTCCTGCGCGCCGACAAGACGGTCGACTATGGCGACCTGATGAACGTGATGAACAGCCTGCGCAGCGCGGGCTATCTCAAGATCGCCCTTGTAAGCCTGGAATCGCCGAGCGCACCATGAGTATTGCCGTGCCCGGCGGGACACATAACGACGCCGGCGGCACTGGCGCCGCGCTCAACGGCGTTTCGCCTTCCTGGCGCGGCGGCATCGTGTTCGCGCTTGCCGCACATGCGGCGGTGGCGGCCGGTTTCGTGGCCTGGCAGTTCGGACATCAGCCGCCGCCACAGGTGGCAGCGGCCATCACCATCGACCTTGCGCCCATGGTGAGCGCGCCGCCCGTGCCGGAGACGGCCGCACCGGAAGGGCCGAAGAAAGAAGAAACGCCGCCGCCGGAAGAAATCGTGGAGCCCGAGCCCCTGCCCGAGCCGCCGCTGCCGCGCGAGGCCGTGCCCGACCCGATCAAGAAACCGGAAAAGAAGCCCGAGAAGAAACCGGAGCCAGTGAAAAGGGAAGTGAAGGAGACGACCGCGCCACGCTCGCAGCCGCTTCCCGAAGCACAGCGTCAGGCCGCGCCCGTGAACGCCGCGCCAAGCGCAGCGGAAGCGCGCGCCATGCCGACCTATCAGCAGATTCTCCTCGCGCATCTCGAACGCTACAAGCGCTATCCCCGCTCCGCGCAGCGACGCGGACAGGAAGGCGTGGTCCATGTGCGCTTCGAGATCGACCGTAGCGGCAAGCTTCTGTCGCACAGCCTGGTGAGATCCTCCGGCAATTCGCAGCTCGATCAGGGCGGGCTCGACACGGTGACGCGCGCCGATCCATTTCCGCCGGTTCCGAAGGAAATTCCGCGCGACACTTTCGAAGCCGTGGTGCCGATCCGCTTCAATATCGATTGAGGACCTGCGGGTTAAAGGAAGCGGCGCATCGGCGCCGCCTCCCATGCCACGTCTTCTTTGCCCGCTCAGGAAAGGATGAGGCCGCCATCGACGATGAGCGTCTGGCCGTAGATGTAGGAGGAGAGCGGCGAGGCTAGGAAGATCGCCGCTCCCGCCATGTCTTCCGGCGTGCCGAGACGTCCGGCGGGAATGCCACGGATCGCCATCTCGCGGCGCTTGGGATCTTCCGTCGTCACTTTCGTGAGCTTGGTGTCGACGAGGCCCGGCGCGATGCCGTTCACGCGGATTCCATCGCCCGCCCATGCCTCGCCGAGCGTGCGCGTGAGGCCGACGGCGCCGGTCTTCGATGCATTATAGGCAGGGTTGCCGCGCGTCGAGTGAAAACCGGCGGTCGAACTCACCGTGATGAGCGAGCCTTTCGCGGCGGCCAGCATGTCATGGAACTTGATGGCGCAGGCCATGAGGCTGTTCAGGTTCACATCGACGACCTTCTGGAAGCCGTCCATCCTGAATTCGCCGCGCTTGTAGATGACCGTTCCCTGGCAAAGCACCAGCACGTCGAGCGAGGAGAAAGGCGGCTTGCAGGCTTCGATGGCGTCGAAGTCGGACACATCCATCTGCGCATAGTGCAGGCCCGTCATGTCCGAGCCTTCCGAACCTTCGTAATCCTTCGCGGAGGCGCGCGTGCCCCAGACGTGAACCTCTGCGCCGCGTTCGCGGAAGGCATGGGCGATGCCGTTGCCGATGCCGCTCGATCCGCCGACGACGAGCACGCGCTTGCCGGTGAAATCCGTGTCCTTCATCTCTCTCCCCTTCTTGTTTTCCTGCTTGAATTGCGTTCAGCCGATCCAGCGCAGCGCACGCTCGAAGAGGCCCACCGTGCTCGCATGGAGCTGGTCGCCTGTTTCCTTCGGCGCCTTGCCTTCGCAGGCGCGGGCATGCGTTCCCTCGAGGATGATGCCGAGCTTGTAGCAGGCGAGAACGCCATACCATTCGATATGGCTCATGTCGCGCGAGGTGCGCGCGCGGTAATGCTCGACGAGTTCATCCGCAGACGGAAAGCCCTCCCAGGGACGGACGCCGACCGCGCCGGCGGCAGGCCCTTCGCCCTGCGGCCAGGTGGCGAGAAGCCAGCCGAGATCGAGCAGCGGGTCGCCGATGGTGGTGAGCTCCCAGTCGACGATGGCGGCGAGTTCCGGCCCGTCATGGCGGAACATGACATTGGCGAGATGATAATCGCCATGGATGATGCCGGGCTCGAAAGCGGCGGGCCTGTTCGCTTCCAGCCATTTCGCAACCTTCGCGACGCCGGGAATGCCTTCCGGACCTGGCCATGAGGGGAACTCGCGGTAGGATTCGAGCTGGCCCTGCCAGCGCGCGACCTGACGTTCCAGGTAATTGTCCGGCTTGCCGAAACCCGCAAGGCCCGCCTTCTCGTAGTCGACGGCGCCGAGCGCGGCGATACCCTCGACGAGGGAAAGGCCCATGCGGTGGCGGATGGCGGGATCGGAGGCGTGAAGCTCGGGAAGCGCGACCGTCGGATTGAAGCCGTCGATGGGCTCCATCAGGTAGAAGGCGGCGCCGATCACATCTTCTTCCGGGCAGGCGGCGATCAAGGCGGGATGCGGCACACCGCTTCCGGCAAGCGCGGCGAGCATGCGCGCCTCGCGGCGCATGGTGTCGTTCGAATTCTTTCTCAGATGAGGCGGCGGGCGGCGCAGCACATAGGTGCGCCCGTCGCGCACGAAACGAAGCAGGATATTCTGCGTGCCGCCGCCGAGCATGGCCGCATCCTCCAGCGGACCCTTGCCCAGCCCCTCCTTGTCCATCCAGCGCGCGAGCGCATGAAGATCGACGGGAATTGCGTCGCTCATCGGCTGTTCCTCCCCGGCATTGGCCGTTCCGGACTTATCACAGGCGATTGCGCTTCTCCACCATGAGCGCAGCCGCCCGCGCCGCGCCGCAAGAACGCTACGGAAGGGAATAACTTGTCCGTGAGACGCTTGCGATTGCGCGCCCGTGCTTTCAACATCGGAAGAACAAAGAAATTCGAGAGGAAGGCCGGACGATAATGGCAGGGAAGTACGATCTCATCATCGTGGGAGGCGGGATCGGCGGTTCCGCACTGGCAGCGACAATGGCGAAGGCGGGCCGCAGCGTGCTGCTGCTCGAAAAGAGCACGGTTTACGAAGACCATGTGCGCGGCGAATGGATTGCGCCCTGGGGCGTCGCGGAGACGAAGCGGCTCGGCTTCTACGATACGCTGGTGAAAGCGGGCGGACACCACCTCGCCCAGCATGTGAGCTATGACGAGACGCGCGCGCCCGAAGAGGCGGAGGCCGCACCGCTGCCGCTCGAAATGTTCGTGCCGGGCGTGCCGGGGCCACTCTGCATCGGCCATCCGCATCACTGCCAGACGCTGTTCGACGAGGCGGCGCGCGCCGGCGCGATGGCGGTCAGAGGCGTCAATGTGACGAAGATCGAACCGGGCGCGAATCCGCGTGTCGAATACGAGCATGAGGGCAAGACGCATGAAGCGGCGGCGCGGCTCATCGTGGGCGCGGATGGGCGGGCCTCGGCGGTGCGCTCGGCCTGCAATATCGATCTGCACCAGGACAAGCCGCATCACATGTTCGGCGGATTGCTGGTCGAAGGCGCGGAAGGCTGGGACGCGACAAGGCAGGCGATCGGCACGGAGGGCGACTTCGCCTTTCTCGCCTTCCCGCAGGGCAAGGGCCGCGTGCGCGTCTATGGCAGCTATTCGCTGAACGAGCGGCGGCGCTTCGCGGGAGAGGAGGGCCCACGCGCCTTTCTCGAGGCCTTCCGCATGAACTGTGCGCCGGACAACAAATATCTCGCGGAGGCAAAACCCGCGGGGCCGCTGCTCAGCTATTTCAACAACGACTCCTGGACGGACGTGCCTTTCGCGGAAGGCGCGATCCTGATCGGCGATGCGGCGGGCTGGAACGACCCGATAAACGGGCTCGGGCTTTCGATCACCTATCGCGATGTGCGCATCGTGAGCGACCTCCTGAAGGAAAGCGACGACTGGCGCCCTGCCCTTTTCCAGCCTTATGCGGAAGAACGCTTCGAGCGGATGCGGCGGCTGCGCTTTGCCGGGCAGTTGCAGGCGGCACTCGACGCCGAGTTCGGCGAGGAGGCGCGCGAGAGGCGGCGGAGCTATCACGAACGCTCGAAGGCCGATCCCTCGATCGGCTCGCATGCCTTTGCGATCATGGCGGGGCCGGAGACGCTGCCGCCGGAAATGTTCACGGAAGAGCACCGCGCAAGAGTGCTTGGAACTACGGCAGAGGAGAATGCCCGATGAGCGTCGATATCGAGGATTTCAACGCGCGCTGGCTCGCGAAATGGACGGAGAAGGACGTTCCCGGTCTTCTGGCATTCTATTCGGCGGATACGATCTATCGCGATCCGCAGGTGCCGGACGGGCTCACGGGCGAGGAAGCGCTCGGCGCCTATCTCAAGCAGCTTTTCGACGGTACGCCGCCCATGCACTACGAGCCGCACGAAACCTGGAAGACGGAGAACGGGTTTTGCGGGCGCTGGTACTGCACTATTTCCGCGCCCGACGGCACGAAGAGCCTGATGCGCGGCTTCGACCTCGTGGTGCTTGAAGGCGACCGCATCAAGCTCAATGAAGTCTATGTGCATAATGTGACGAAGATCCCCGGCTGACGGGAGAACCGGCGGCAAGAAGCCGGAACAAGAATGGGAGAACGAAATGGGAGAGGCGCTCGAACTGCCGATACTGGCGTCGTCGGAGATCACACCGGAATGGATGACCGGCGCATTGCGCAAGGCCGGACATGAGGTGACGGTGAAGGAGCTTGCGGGCAAGCGCGTGGGCACGGGGCAAGTGGGCGAGAGCGTGCGCTTCGCGCTGACCTATTCGGGCGATGCCAAAGGCGCCCCCTCGACCGTGGTCGGCAAGTTTCCCTCTTCCGATCCCGACAGCCGCGCGACGGGCGTCAATTTCGGCAACTATATCCGTGAGGTCAATTTCTATCGCGACCTGAAGGCGAGCGCGGGCGTTACGACGCCCATCTGCCTTCACGCGGATGTCGATCCGGAAACGAGCGACTTCGTGCTTCTCATGGAAGACCTGGCGCCCGCCCAGCCGGGCGATCAGATGAAGGGAACAAGCGTGGCGGAAGCGGCGCTCGTTCTCGAGGAGGCGGCGAAACTTCATGCCTCGCACTGGAACGACGAGGCGATGGACGATTTGCCATGGCTGTTCGAAACGAAGGCCGCGCCGAAGCGCACACAGCCCGATCTGATCAAGCTGCTCTGGCAAGGTTTCCGCGAACGCTACGGATCTCGCATTCCCGCCGATTGCGTCGAGATCGGCGAGGCGATCACGCGCAATTACGAGTTCTTCAAGGACGGTTACGACGGCCCGAAATGCCTGACGCATAACGACTTCCGGCCCGACAACATGATGTTCGGCACGGCCGAGGGCGGCTATCCTGTCGCAGTCGTCGACTGGCAGTCGATCGGCTATGGCTGCTGCATGGCGGATGTTTCCTACTTCCTCAGCGGCGCGCTGAAGCGGGAGGAGCGGAAGACGCATGAGCACGAGCTCCTCTCCACCTATCACCGCAGGCTCGGCGAGCTTGGCGTTACCGGCTATTCCTTCGAGGAGATGATGAAGCACTACGCGCTTTTCAGCTTCTCGCTCTTCAACATGGCCTTCACCGCTTCGATGATCGTCGAGCGGACGGAGCGCGGCGACAACATGTTCTTCCAGATGCTGCGCGGCGGCGCGGACCATGTGCTCGATACGGGAGCGCTCGACCTTCTTCCCCATTGAGCCTGCCCCCGCCCCGGCCGATAATGACGCCGGGGAAGAGGGAGGACATGATGAGGCAAGCCCATGTGCGCGGCGCCACGACACCGCCGCTTCGCGAAGAGACGATCGGCGCAGCGCTGAAGGCGGCAGCGGAAAACTGGCCGGATACGGAGGCGCTCGTCTCCGTGCATCAGGGCATTCGCTGGACCTATGCCGATCTCGATGAAAAGTCCGATGCGCTGGCTGCCGGACTGCTGGCGCTCGGGCTCCGGCGCGGCGACCGGCTCGGCATCTGGTCGCCCAACAACGCCGAATGGACGCTGACGCAATTTGCGACGGCCAAGATCGGCGTCATCCTCGTCAACATCAACCCAGCCTATCGCCTCTCCGAACTCGAATATACGCTGAACAAGGTGGGCGTCTCCGCGCTCGTTACGCCGGAGAGGTTCAAGACGTCCGAATATGTGGCGATGGTGGAAGAGCTTGCGCCAGAGATCCCGCGCTCGACAGGCGTCATCGCCTCTGCGCGCCTGCCGCACCTGAAACAGGCGATCCAGATCGGAGACGCGCCGCGCAAGGGCTGGCGAAACTTCGGCGAGATTGCCGGGCTTGCCGGCGAGGAAGAACGCCGCATGCTCGCCGTGACGGAACGCGACCTCGACTGCCGCGATGCGATCAACATCCAGTTCACCAGCGGGACGACGGGCCTGCCGAAAGGTGCGACGCTATCGCATCACAATATTCTCAATAACGGTTTCTTCGTCGGCCGCAGTATCGGACTCAAGCAGGGCAACCGGCTCTGCATTCCCGTGCCGCTCTATCATTGCTTCGGCATGGTGATGGGCAATCTCGGCTGCCTGACGCATGGCGCGACCATGGTCTATCCGGCGGAGGCCTTCGATCCGCTGGCCGTGCTTCAGGCCGTACAGGAGGAACGCTGCACCGGTCTCTATGGCGTGCCGACCATGTTCATCGCCGAACTTTCCCATCCCGACTTCGCGACATTCGACCTCTCCTCGCTTCGCACGGGCTGCATGGCGGGCTCGCCCTGCCCTGTCGAGGTGATGAAGCAGGTGATCTCCGCCATGCATATGACGGATGTCACCATCGCCTATGGCATGACGGAGACGAGTCCGGTGAGCTTTCAGACGGGCGAGGACGACCCGCTGGAGCGGCGCGTCTCGACCATCGGCCGCGTGCAACCGCATCTCGAGTGCAAGATCGTCGATGCCGATGGCAAGACAGTGCCGCGCGGAACGCCGGGGGAGCTTTGCACGCGTGGCTATTCAGTCATGATCGGTTATTGGGACGACCCCGAGAAGACGGCGGAAGCCATCGACGAGGAAGGGTGGATGCATACGGGCGACCTCGCCACCATCGACGAGGAAGGCTATGGCAACATTGTCGGCCGGCTGAAGGACATGGTGATCCGCGGCGGCGAAAACGTCTACCCGCGCGAGATCGAGGAATATCTCTACCGCCATCCGAAGATCGAAGACGTTGCAGTGGTCGGCGTGCCCGATCCGAAGTTCGGCGAGGAGATCTGCGCCTGGGTGAAGTTGAAGCCGGGCGAAAGCGCCACGGAAGAAGAGATCAAGGCTTTCTGCAAGGGCCAGATCGCGCATTACAAGGTGCCGCGCTATGTGCGCTTCGTCGGGGAGTTCCCGATGACGGTGACGGGCAAGGTGCAGAAGTTCCAGATCCGCGACGCGATGATCGAGGAGCTGAAACTCGAAGTGGCGAAGACGGCATAAAGCCAGCGCGGCGCAAAAAAGCCGCCGCCCGTGGCAAAGGGCGGCGGCTTCGCTGCATACAGTATTCTCAGGCCGCGAGGAAACCCTCAAGGCGCTTGCGGATGATCTGTTCGGCTTCCGCGACCATGCCCTCGATCAGTTCCTTGCAGGTCGGAATGTCGTGGATGAGGCCGGCGACCATGCCGCAGCTCCATGCGCCCGCATCCATCTCGCCGCCCTGCATGACGCGCGGATAGACGCCGCCGACGAGTTCCTTGATGTCGTCGATCGTCGTGGCCGCGCCCTTCGTCTTCTCGATCTCGACGATCTTATCGACAGCGGCATTCGCCAGCACGCGCTCAGTGTTGCGAAGCGGGCGCATGATGAGGCGCGTGTCGAGCTCGGAAGCGGCGATGAGCGCCTTCTTCACATTCTCGTGCACGGGCGCTTCCTTCGTGGCGATGAAGCGCGTGCCCATGTTGATACCGTCGGCACCGAGCGCAAGCGCCGCGACGAGCTGCGAGGCCGTGCCCATGCCGCCCGAGGCGACGAAGGGCACCTTCAGCTCTTCCGCCGCGCGGGGCAGCAGGATCATGTTCGGAATGTCATCCTCGCCCGGATGGCCGCCGCATTCGAAACCGTCGACGCTGACCGCGTCGCAGCCGATGCGTTCGGCCTTCAGCGAATGACGGACCGAGGTGCATTTGTGGATCACCTTGATGCCCGCTTCCTTCATCTTGGGCATATAGGCCTCGGGGCTGCGGCCCGCCGTTTCCACGATCTTCACGCCGCCCGCGATGATGGCATCGATGTATTCGGGGTAAGGCGGATTGGCGAAACCCGGCAGGAAGGTGAGGTTCACGCCGAAGGGCTTGTCGGTCATGTCGTTGCACTTCGCGATTTCCTTCGCGAGGGCTTCCGGCGTCGGCTGGGTGAGGCCGGTAATGATGCCGAGACCGCCGGCGTTCGAAACGGCGGAAGCCATTTCGGCAAGGCCGACGAAATGCATTCCGCCCTGGATGACCGGATGCTTGATGCCGAAGAGTTCGGTTATGCGCGTCTTCATGAAAGGCGTCTCCCAAATGCTTGATGGGCTCCCCCTTCGCGGGGCGCCGCTTCCTGAAGGCCAAGATAGCCCTATCGGTGCGATTTCGGAACTTGGGCCGGGCGCCAAATCCGTTCACATGCGAACAGCCGGTTGCGCCTTTCTGCGTTTCCGCCGGGGTCCCCTGCGGCAGACGGGTCAGAGCGTCTCCAGGCCGAGGGCGGACACGAGAGTGGCAAGCGCGGGCGCCTCGTGGATGAAGCCGTAGCGGATCACGTCATGTTCGACGGGGGCGACGCCGAAGCGCTCATAGAGAAGATCCATCTTCTTTTCGAGGGCCGCTCCTGTGGACGAGGGCTGACGGACGGTCGCGAGGACCAGCACATCACGGCTTGCCGCGCTCGCATTGTCGTTGCCGAAAAGACGGCCGACACCCGGCAGATCGCTCAAACCCGTCTGGCCGGAGCCTGCATCCTTCACCACGGCGGAAGAGAGCTTGCCGATCAGCACAGCCGCGCCGAATGGAAAGGTGCCGTTTATGTCGAAGATCAGCTTGTCGGTATTCAGGGACTGGAAGTTTGCCGAAGAGGCTGCTTCGGCATCGAGGATCGAGAACTCGATACCCGCTGTCATGGTGACGGAAGTCTCGGTCAGCACGACCGGCTCGATCGACATCTTGACGCCGATTTCCTTTTCGAAGTCGCCACTGCCGCCGTCTCCGCTCGCGACGATATAGACTTCGGTGCCGTCGAATATCTCGGAGCGCTCCCCCAGGCGCGCGACGATGGAGGGAGAGGCGTCGATCGTCACGAAATTGCGGCGGTCGCTCGCAATGCTCAAGGCATATGTGACGTCGGGAATTTCCACCGAAACCGAACTCGTCAGCGTCGACGACGAATTGTTGCTGCCGGACGGGTTGGAGTAGGTGAAATCGAGAAGCTGGGCGCCAAACTGGAGTTCAAGCGCCGAGAGCAAGTCGATGCCCGCGGAAGATGCACTCTCCCCGTTGCGCCGGATGATATAGGCATCGACGATGACGTTCTGCCTTTCGCAGAGCGCGCTCAGGCGTTCCGCCTCGGCAGGCGTGGCGGGCCTTTCGTCGCCCTCGTCGTCGATGAAGCTGAAGTCGAGCTTTATGTCCGAGAGATCGTGGGCGTCCCCGTCGTCATCATCGTCGTCATCATCATCATCGTCGTCGTCGTCATCATCCTCATCCTCGAGCGCGCGGCAGATGAACTCCTCGTCCTCCCTTCTCGCGCCGCTCAGCGGCGGCACGACGGTTCGCGCCCGGGAGGCCCCGGCATCGGCCGCATAGGCGGCGGTCATATAGCTCGAGACGGCGTCGTCGCCCGCCTCGCGGGCGGAAAGCGCGCGCCTGTGCAGGCTGTAGGCCAGTTGCTCGTATCCGCCGCGAAGCGCGGCAAGTGCTGCGGCATTCCAGAGCGCGGCATGGTCGGCAATCGAAGCCGCCTCCACAAAGGCGTTCATCGACTGCTCGTAGTTGCCCAGCATGTCGTGAACGATACCGGCGTAGAACCAGGCCGGCCAATAGTCGCGGGAGAGGCGCGCGGCTGTTTCAAAACCGACGCGGGCGAGATGAAGGTCGAAATCGGTGCGATCTTCCTTGCGCAGAAGATAAAGCGCGCGCGCCAGATGCGTCTCGTAGAAGCGCGGCCGCGCGGCGAGATCGGGGGCGGGGGCAACAACTTTCGGCTGGTTGAACGCCGCCAGCACCTGCCTGTTCCTTTCGAGCTGGGAGCCCGAGGCGCACCCTGCAAGCACAAGACCGAAAGCAAGCGACGCAAGGCTCGCCTTGCCGCATCTGCGGACGTTCATTCGATTATTCCCCCCGGAACATACTCCTTCGAACACGCGAGCGGACCGGAAACGTATGCACACCCACTCAAAGGCATGCATACATCCCCGGCCCAGCCGTCATATCATTTAGCCTACAGGCGGGAAGTCTCCTACCTGTTTTCGAGGCAGAGCGCCTGCATGTATTTCTTGCCGTCGCCGGCCTTCGTGAACATCAGGAAGCCCTTGTAGTGCTTGCCGTCGGTCTCGGCCTTGTAGGTCGCGGTATAAGTATCGGGAAGCGCGTTGCCGTTCGCGTCGTAGACCGTGGGCTGCTTCTCGAAGTTGAAGGGGCTGATTTCCTTGTAGCTGTCGTCGTTGCAATAGACGCCACCCCAGCGAATCGTTTCCGCGTTTCCGTCGTAAACCGCCAGCAGACACTTGCCGTCGCGGGGGCGGAAACGAAGCTTCGTATCGTTGTCGGACTGAACCTTGTTGTCGCCGTCGATATAGACCTTGATCTGGCTTTCCTGAACCGAGGCGCTGTTATCGAAGGAGGTGTAGGTGTCGACGCAATCGATATTCACGTCGTCGTTGCTCTCAAGGCCGCTCTTCGCGTCCTTGTAGCAATTGCACTTGTATTCGGCGGCGGCGGCGGGCATCGCGAAGGCGACGCCGGCGAAAAGGATGGCGCAGAGAAGCGGATATCGCATGGGACCTCTTGGTTGCATCGTTTTTGACATCTGCGTCCGCGCTTCCTGCTTGCGTCGCGCGGCGGAAATACAATTGGCACAAGACATGCCATATTTCAAGCCCGCTCACATGACATTTTTCTTTCAAAAAGCCGTGCCGCCGGGAAAAGCCTCCTTCGCCCCGCTTGACGGAACATTGTTACGTCATCAATAGTGTCAATAATTCAAGGGCATAGGGAGGACAGCCTGCATGGGCAATCTCAGGAAATGGCAGATCTGGTCGCTGGGCGCACTCGTCCTTCTGCTGGCCTTGGCAGGCACGGCCTATACGTTCCGCAAGGACCTCATCCTCTACATGGTCGCTACGCGCGCCCGCGATGCAACGCCGGTCGCGCCGAATCGCGAGATCGTCTGGGAGAAGGGCCCGGAAAGCGCGGATGCCGGCACCGGCCGGCGCCCGCCAAATATCGTACTCATCCTCGCAGACGATCTGGGCTTCAACGATATCAGCCTCTATGGAGGCGGGCTCATCGAGACGCCGAATATCGACGCCCTCGGACGCTCGGGCGCGAATTTCTCGACGGCCTATTCTGGCACCGCGGCCTGCGCGCCCTCACGCGCCATGATCATGACCGGACGCTACGGCACGCGCACCGGGTTCGAGTTCACGCCGACGCCGCCCGGCATGACGCGTATCGTCGATCTCTTCTACAATGACGGTACGCGGCTTCATGAAATGCTGATCGACCGCGAGGCAGCGGCGAATGCGCCGCCCTTCCGCGAGCAGGGCCTGCCCGGTGAGGAAATCACGCTTGCCGAAGTGCTGAAGCCGCAGGGCTATCACAATATCCATATCGGCAAATGGCATCTCGGCAATTCCGCGGAGTTTCTTCCCAACGCGCAGGGTTTCGACGAAAGCGTAATGCTCGAGAGCGGACTCTTCCTGCCGGAAGACCACCCCGATGCCGTGAACGCGAAGCTGCCCTTCGATCCGATCGACCAGTTCCTCTGGGCGCGGATGCAGTATGCAACGTCCTACAATGGCGGCGAATGGTTCGAACCCAAGGGCTATCTCACCGATTACTATACGGATGAGGCGGTGAAGGCGATCGAGGCGAACAGGAACCGTCCCTTCTTCCTCTATCTCGCGCATTGGGCGGTGCATACGCCGCTGCAGGCGTCGAAGGCGGATTACGATGCGCTCTCGCATATCGAAAACCATCGCGAGCGCGTCTATGCGGCGATGATCCGCGCGCTAGACCGCAGCGTCGGCCGCGTGATGGAGGCGCTGAAGGAGAACGGGCTCGACGACAACACCATCGTCATCTTCTCGAGCGACAATGGCGGGCCCGGCTATATCGGCATTCCGGACGTGAACAAACCCTTCCGCGGCTGGAAGCTCACCTATTTCGAAGGCGGAATCCGGGTTCCGCTCTTCATCCGCTGGCCGGGACGGATCGCGGAAGGCGCGGAGCGCGATGTGCCTGTCGCCCATCTCGATCTCTTCCCGACCATCGCCGCGGCCGCGGGTGCGGCCCTGCCGGATGACCGCGTGATCGACGGTATCGACATTCTGCCCTTCGCCGAGGGAAGGGCGGAAGACGAGCCGGGCCGCGCGATCTTCTGGCGCGACGGGCATTACCACGCCGTGCGCAAGGATGGCTGGAAGCTGCAATTCGCCGAGCGGCCCAACAAGGTCTGGCTTTTCAATCTGAATGAAGATCCGACGGAACAGAAGAACGTCGCCGAGGAGAACCCCGAAAAGGTGGCGGAGCTGCGCGCGCTTGTGGAAGCGCATAATGCGACACAGCGCGACCCGCTCTTCCCGGCCGTTGCCGAGATGCCGGTGACGATCGACAAGACGCTGGAAGAGGAAGCGACGCCGGAAGACGAATATATCTACTGGCCGGGCTGACGAATTTTTTCAGCGTGACGATGCGTCAAGCGCCGCCTTCTCCCGAAAGGAGCGAAGGCGGCGCTTCTTTTTTCTGTACCTGCGCCCCTTTGCCGTTGTGAACTTCCGGGAAAGACCGGGAGAGAAAGACGGGCAGCGGGTGAACAGCGCCATTTGCCGGCAGTCTCTCCCTGCGGACAATGAAACGCCGCTGAAAAGCGAAAAGACGAGGAAGGGGCCATGGCGAAACTGAAACAGCACGAGAAAGTGGGCGAGGAATTCCTGTCGGCGGACAGCACGCCGCCAGATGTCACGCATCGTTTCCCCTTCCCGGCGGAAATGGTCTGGGCGGCGCTTCTCGACGGCAAGGCCTGGACGGAATGGCTGCCGCTCACGAAGGTCACCTGGACAAGCCCGGAACCTTTCGGAAAAGGCACGACGCGCACGGTCGAAGCAGGCGGCGCGGCCATCGAGGAAACCTTCTATGCCTGGGAAGAGGGACGCCGCATGGCTTTCCGCTTCGAGCGTAGCCCCCTGCCCATAAAGGCGGGCGCTGAAGACTACCGCGTGGCCGACGCGCCGGGCGGCTGCGAACTGCAATGGTGGGGCAAGGCCAGGGCGATCTTCCCGCTCGGCTGGCTCGTCACGCGCCAGCTTCGCTCCGGCCTCAGCAAGGGCATGCCGGAGCTCGAGGCCTTGATCGCCCGCGATCCGGAGCGCTTCAAGCGCTGATGAAGGGAGAAAATGGCGCGCCCGGAACGATTCGAACGTCCGACCCTCAGATTCGTAGAAAGATCCTGCGGGTTTTCATAGCTGAACATAGAGGCGTCAAAAGTTTACTTTTTCCTTGAAAATCATATAGTTATAAGAACATACTTGAACATAAAAAATCGTCCCTACACGGCCTATGTGAGAGCCTAGGCGGAGCCTAAGAATGCGCCTCACCGAAATTTCGCTGAAGACTTTGCAGCCTCCTGTCAAGGGACAAGTGACATATACCGACGACACTTTGCCCGGCTTCGGTGTGCGGATATCGCAGGGCGGCGTCAAATCCTTCGTTGTCGTTCACGGACGCAATCGCAAGCGGACGACGATTGGCCGCTACCCCACAATCAGCCTCCAAGACGCGAGGAAGGCAGCAAAACAGATACTTGCCGAACGTACGCTCGGCAAACATGAGGCTCCGCCGATTAATTTTGAGGTTGGCCTTAAGCTGTTCCTCGCAACTCATTTCCCCGAGAACTATCCAAAACCGCGCACCCGAGCCGAGACCAAACGTCAGCTTGAGAAACACTTTCTCCCATCTCTGCGGCACGAGAAGCTGGAGCTTATTCAGCCGCGGGAAATCTCCCGGATTATCGACAAGATGCACAAGACCCCTGGCGAGGCTCGTCACGCATTTGCCGTGATCCGACTATTCTTCAATTGGGCATTCCGGCGGGGCTATGTCGACCGCAGTCCATGCGAGCGGCTTCAGGCGCCGAGACAATCGGCACCCCGAGACCGCGTACTTTCTCAAGACGAAATCATGGCTGTCCTTTGTCACGCCAGGGAAAAGGAAACAACGTTCACTAGCATCGTTCAGCTGCTTCTGCTAACCGGACAACGCAGGGGCGAGATCGCATCGCTTCAGGTGGGCTGGATCGACTTTGACAGCCGAACGATCACGCTGCCCTCCACCGTCACCAAGAACAAACGCCAACATACTTTTCCATTTGGCGAGATGGCGGAAGCAATTCTGAGGCGTGCGTTGCTGCGCGCGCAGCAATTAAGAAATGAAAGTTTTGAAGACGAGGACCTGGATGACAAAGGTCTCCTCCTCTTCCCCGCTCGCGGGAAGCGTAGGGCTTTCGACGGATGGTCAAAAGGAAAACCGAACTTCGACAGGGGATGTCCGATAGATCACTGGACGCTGCACGACCTCAGGCGCACATGCGCGACTAATCTTGCTGCGCTCGGCGTTCCGGTTCACGTCACAGAGAAACTTCTGAACCATGTTTCGGGAACGACCAGCGGGATCGTCGCCGTCTATCAACGGCACGCTTATATGGATGAGATGCGCGACGCCATCGAACGATGGGAACTGCACTTGCGCTCGCTATGACTATGCGAAGCAGACCGACAAAGGCGCTTACTGTCCAAGATGGTTGCCGCTAAGTTCGGATTCGTCTGGAGAAACATGATTGCGGGCGGTGCGCTTACTCGCAACCTTTGGCTGCGCCGAAAGGCATCCGCGCGAGTAAACCTATCGCACGGGGATGCTGGGGCCGTCGAACAGCGGGCCTTGGAGTTTCCGCCAAGCAAGATATCGGTTCTCTCCGACCACCCATACCGCTCGAATGCAGACAGTCATTGTGTGATCGTTTCGACACCCAGGGGCGGAGGTTGTATCGAAGTTATCCACCTGGGTGCACTTGTTTTTTCACGGTTCCCGTTGCTCCAGCCAGCTCGCGTACCAGCAAATTCATGCGATTTCGTAGTTGTTCAAAATCAAGGATGCTCGACCATGTTCAACGACCAGCTTGGCTGGTATGCAGTGAACGGCTGCTCGCCCCCTCTCCACACACTCGCGATTTGCGGACACCATCGAACTAGCTGCTAAATACACGAAACCATTTGACTAAGGCCCGCGACGCGCTATCACACAGGAAATCCGGCCGATGCCGGAGGCGTGGGCGCGGAGTCCGCCCATACCACATATAATTTCGTCACTATCGGCCACAACGAGCTGAGACCACAGAGCATACGCCGGCAAATTCAAATCGCCCGCAATGCGTGAGAAGCAAAGCCGAGAAGGCTGGCGAACATTTAAGTCAAGCCAGAACGTTCTCTCACTATCTACTTTCCAAATGTCATCTCTTCGATCTCATTCGCAAACCTGCAGCATGTTGAAGCCGAGTATCTCGTGACAGCACGGTCATGGCCACAAGATCCGGAAAATAGGAGCAACATCAAGGCCAGCGCTGGATCGATCGCCGTGCTTAGCGCAACTTCTCTAGCAGTATGCATCAGGTCGATCCGCACGGGTCGACCTGATGACAACATCATGCGTCAATCTATTCCTCTTTCGCATGAGCAAGCCGGTAGATCACCGGAAGAACGATCAGCGTCAGAATGGTGGAGGACAGGATGCCGCCGATTACGACGGTAGCCAGCGGTCTCTGCACCTCTGCTCCGGCGCTGGTCGCCAGGGCCATCGGCACGAAACCCAGCGAGGCGACAAGCGCCGTCATCAGAACCGGCCGAAGGCGGGTGATAGCTCCTTTCCAGATCGCTTCGTCCAGCCGCAGACCTTGAGCCCGCAGATTATTGATGAAGCTGATAATCACGAGACCGTTCAGCACCGCCACGCCGGAAAGAGCAATGAAGCCCACGCCCGCCGAAATCGATAACGGCAGTCCCCTGAGCGCCAATGCCGCAAGTCCGCCCGTCAGCGCAAGCGGCACGCCCGAAAAGACGAGCAGGGCGTCTTTCGCCGTACCCAGGCTTGCGAACAGAAGTGCGAATATCAGCACCAAAGCTGCTGGAACGACAATGCTGAGCCTTTGGGTTGCGGACACCAATTGTTCGAACTGGCCACCCCATTCAAACCAGTAGCCGGGAGGAAGCTTCACTTCGCTCTCCACAGCAGCCTGTGCTTCCTCCACAAAGGATCCGAGATCGCGTTGGCGGATATTTGCCGTCACGGTGATCCTTCGCTTTCCGTTCTCCCGGCTGATCTGGTTCGGTCCCGGCGCAAGCGTAATGTCCGCGACCTCCCGCAGCGGAACGATACGCGGCATACCTTCGCCGAACGGAGAATAGGTTGCGGGCGTAAACTCCTGATCGGGCTGATGTTCGGGGGGCAGTTGTATCGGAAGTTCTTGCAAGCGTTCTACATCCTGTCTCAAACTTTCCGGAAGCCGCACAATGATAGGCGTGCGCCAATCGCCTTCGTAGAAGGTTCCCGCCCGGGCTCCGCCCATCGCGGCCTGCACCACCTGCTGGATCTCGGCAATGCTCAGACCGAAACGGGCTGCAGCGTCGCGCTTCACCCCGATCGAGAGGACGGGAAGGCCGGACACCTGCTCGACTTGAACGCCCGATGCGCCCTCGATTCCGCGCATGACCGCGGCAACCTCATTTGCCGAATCCAGCAACGCTTCCATGTCGTCACCGAATATCTTGATGCCGATGTCAGAGCGCACACCAGAAATGAGCTCGTTGAACCGAAGTTCGATAGGTTGGGACACTTCGTAGTTTGAGCCGGGAAGGGCAGCGAGAACCTCATCGATCTCACGAAGAAGCTCTGCCTTCGACTTCGACCTGTCCGGCCATTCGCTGCGGGGCCTGATCATTACATAGGCGTCGGAAATGTTGGGAGGCATGGCATCCGTCGCCACTTCTGCCGTTCCGGTGCGTGCGAAAACCTCCTTCACCTCCGGCATGCCGAGAAGCGCCTTCTCCACTTTCATCTGCATGTCGATCGACTGCGAAAGGCTCGTCCCGGGCACGCGGAGCGCCTGGACGGCAACATCGCCCTCATCAAGGCGTGGAATGAACTCCGTTCCGAACCGTGTCGCTCCCGCCGCCGCAATGACGACGAGAATGCCGGCGGCGACAGCTACCGTCTTCTGCCGACCCAGCGCGAAGGTGAGCACAGGCTCGTAGCCACGCTGCGCCCAGCGCATGACAGGGCTCTCCTTTTCCTCGACATCGCCGCGCACGAAGATGGCAATGGCCGCCGGAACGAAGGTCAGTGCAAGAACCATCGCAGCAAGAAGCGCGAAAACCACGGTTACAGCCATAGGTGTGAACATTTTTCCTTCCACGCCGGTCAGGGTCAGGATGGGCAGATAGACAACGGTAATGATGAATGAACCGAACATGGCCGGCGTCATCACCTCGCGTGTCGCCTCTACGACCACGCCGAAGCGATCCTTGGTGCTAAGCGCATGTCCGAAGCGCTTACGCTCCTCCGAAAGCCGCCGAAGGCAGTTCTCCACGATGATGACCGCGCCGTCGACGATCAGCCCGAAGTCTATGGCGCCCAGGCTCATCAGGTTTGCGCTGATCTTGTATTCGACCATGCCGGTAACGGTGATGAGCATGGACAAGGGAATGACCGCCGCCGTGATTAGGGCAGCTCTTATATTCCGAAGCAATATGAAGAGAACGACGATGACCAGTATGGCGCCTTCGACGAGATTGGTGCGAACTGTCGCCACAGTCTTCTGAACAAGGCTTGTCCGGTTGTAGAGTGTCTCGATGCCGATGCCTTCCGGCAGGCTTCTTTCGATCTGTCGAAGTTTTTCGCCGACGGCGACGGCTACATCCCGGCTGTTCTCGCCCATAAGCATGACAGCCGTACCGAGTACGGTTTCCTTGCCGTTATGCGTGGCCGCACCGGTGCGAAGCTCCTTACCGAACGTCACGTCTGCCACGTCATGGACGTAGATGGGACGTCCATTGTGCGTACCAAGCAGTACTTCCGAGAACTCCGAGGCCTCCTCAACCTGGCCGGGCAGGCGGATCAGATATTGTTCTCCGTTACGCTCCACATAGCCTGCGCCCACATTGACGTTGTTCGTTTCAAGCGCCGTAATGACGTCGCTGAAGGTAAGATTGTAAGCTGTCAGGCGATACGGGTCCGGCACGATATGCAGCTGACGTTCGTACCCGCCGATCGCATTTACCTCCACAACGCCCGCTACGGTGCGCAACTGGGGACGAACCACCCAGTCGTGCAGGGCCCGGAGGTCGGAAAGCGTGTAGGAGCTGCCGTCGGCCTTCCGGGCGTTTGGATCGGCCTGCAGGTGGTACATGTAGATCTCGCCGAGACCCGTCGCTATCGGGCCCATTGAGGTCTCGACGTCAGACGGAAGATCGCCCGAGACGGCCTGAATGCGTTCGCCGATGAGTTGACGGGCACGGTAGATATCCGTGCCATCCTCGAATACGACCGTGATCTGAGAAAGACCGTAGCGAGACAGCGACCTTGTGTAGTCGAGGCCCGGCAGACCTCCCATCGCCGTTTCCAGCGGAAATGTAACGCGCTGTTCCACCTCGACCGGCGAATAGCCGGGTGCCGAGGTGTTGATCTGGACCTGAACATTGGTGATGTCGGGAACGGCATCTATCGGCAGGCGCATGAAATTGTAGACGCCCAATGCGGCGACAAATGCTGCCGTGAGAAGGACGAGCCAGCGATGCTGGACGCAAAAGGAGACGATACGCGCAATCATGACCGCTCCCCCCTCAATGTGCATGGGAGGCGGCGTTCTTGCCGGCCTCCGCCTTGAGGATGAAGGCATTGCCGGCGACATAGGTGCTACCAGGGTCCAGCCCGTCCACGATCTCGACGCTCTTCTCGTCGCTGCGGCCGGTCTTTACCTCAAGGCGCTCGAACGAACCCTTTTCTTCTCCAGGCACGTAGACGAAGCTCGACGCACCGTCATAGAGAATTGCCTCTCGGCCGACGACGACGCGAGCCGTCGCTTTTTCCTGCTCTACCGAAGCACTGACGAATATGCCCGGCTGAAGGCGTCCGTCGGGGTTGGGTACATACGCGCGCGCGAGGACGCTTTGGGTATCCTGCGCCGCAATAGGCGATACGTAGCCGATGGTGGCGGCAACGGGATCGCCCTCATCTTCCAACCGGAATGTAACGCGCTGTCCCTCGCGCACGAGGCCTGCATCGTGACGATGCACCTGAAGATCGAGCCAGACGGAAGACATGTCGGCCACCACCATCAAGGGGGTTTCCGTATCGGCAAACTGGCCAGGGGCGACGTTGCGTTGAATGATGCGGCCTGCGATTGGCGATCGAAGCGTGTAGGATCGTAGGCTCTCATTGCTTTCGACCGATAGCAGGACGTCTCCCTTGGACACCTCGTCTCCGATGCGCCGCTTCACCTCCGTGACGATGCCAGGGAAACGCGGCACGATATGCACGAGCTTCTCGAGGTCTGGACGGATAACGCCAAAAAGGCTCGTTGAAAGCGTAAGCGTTCCTGCTGTGGCCTTGGCAATCTCTATGTCGGTATTTTCAAGCTGACTTGCCGAGAGATTGACATGCCCCTCTTCCTCGGCATGCCCTTCTTCTAGAGCATGATCGTCCTCGTCGTCATGCGCATGATCTGCATCGGCTTCCTCGCCATGCGCATCGTGACCTTCCTCGTCGCCGTCGCCGTGTCCTTCGGTCTCCTGCGCGACTCGCGGGCTTTCATGCCCGGGGTCTGGCTCCGCAAAGGCCGGAGAATAGGCAATGGCCAACGCAAGACTTAAAGCGAATGTGCTACTGGCCAGAAACTTACTCTTTGTCGGGCTCATTGCTCATCTCCCTCGGCCGCATCCGCACTGGCGGGAAGGCCGGTCATTGTCTCAATCGAAGCGAGGGCATTGACGCAGGCGAGAAGCGCCTGCGTTTCCTGCAACCGGCTTTCGGTGCTTGTTTGCAGGGCGTCGAGAAGTTCGAGAACGCCGAAACGCCCGGCCAGGTAGCCTTCGCGGATGGTCGCGGAGGTCTTCTCCGATGCGGGCACGATGGAGGAGCCGAGCCGTGCCGCCTCCGGGCAGCGGCTTTGGTAGGTCTGATATGCCTGTTGCAGGTCTCGCGCGAGTTCCACTCTCGTCTGCTGCGCATCGAGATCGGCCTGCACGATGCGGCGCGACGCGGCATCGATATTGCCCTGATTGCGGTCGAAGACGGTGAGCGGGATGGAAACGGAAAAGAGCAGCGCGCTTTCATCCGTGCCGGAAAATCGGCGCGCGCCCGCGCCGAGCGTAACGTCGGGAATGGCGTTGGCCTTTTCGAGGTCGAATGCCGCGCGCTGCGCGCCGACCGTCTTTTGCCCGGCGAGCACAGCAGGGTGGCTGTCCAGCCTGGCTTCCAGTTCACCGAGTCCCGGAAGTTCAACGGTGGGAACAGCGAAAGAGCCTTCGGCATGTAGCGGGCGGTAGACATTTTCCGACCACAGCGCCAGCAATGCCTGCTGTCCAGTGCGCAGTTCGGCCTCTTTTGCAGTCACCCGAATCTCCGCCAGCTCGAGCGCCAGAAGGCCGCGGTTGAGATCGGCCTCGGATGAAGCGCCGCGTTCGAAACGGCGGCGCAGAGCGGGAACGAGCGTACGGATGCTCTCGACGGCTGCTGAAGCCGTTTCTGCTTCGTGCTGCGCGGCAAGCAACCGGTTGAAGGCGTGCGTGACAGCCTCGCGAATGAGGCGCTCGATTGCATCCCGTTCGGCTGTCGCCACCGATTCCGAAAGACGAAACAGACGCTTGCGGCTTTCGCGCTTGCCACCCGTTTCGATGCGCTGGGAAAGCCCGAGCGTGAGATCTGTCTCGTCCATACCGCTATAAGGGCCTGAACCGAAGACATTTTCGACTTCCACCCCGAGTTCGGGATTGGGCAGGAACGAGGCCTGCCGCGCCTGCGCCGCGCTCTCTCCCACGGCTTCGGTTGCGATGCGCATCTGCGCGTTCTGCGAAAGTGCGGTGGCTATAGCTCTGTCGAGAGTGAGGGAAGGTCCTGCATCCTCCGAGGCGTATGCAGGTGCTATGAGCCCGACCGACAAGCAGACGCCGGACAGGGCTCTCCGCCAATGGCGGAACGAACCATTCATGAATCACCTATCTGTGGAAACGTCGTGCATTCCCGGAAGGGAATGCGGGCGAGATCAGGCGATCATGTGCTCAGGAGGAGGGCCGTCCGGCGAGCGGGAGAGACTTCTTGCCACGGTGCCGCCAGGGATGGACGCGAGAGCGCACAGCGCCGACGCGCCAGCACAGAGCGCACCGGCCAAGGTTACGTGCTGAAATGTATGGCAGAGTTCGCAGCCATCGACCGGCGTCGGATCGCCACCGGCTTCCCTGTCCAGAATGTCGCTGCTGGCTTCGATCAAATCGCTATAGAGCGGTGCCCCCGTCGCGCCGACGGACGTTGCACTCCAAAGCAAGCTGACAATTACCAAGTGGATCAAGGCGCGAAGCATATAGAGGATGTCCTATAAATTGTTACCCATTGCAACTCATTTTTTAAAACGACATTCGGCGTCTCGCTGTTGTTTTGAAAACAAATCCGCCCGCTTTCGTCCTAGCCCCGCCAAACAGGCGGACCAATTTCGCGCGGCACCAGAACTGGGGCTACTGCGGATCACAAACTAAAGTGGCAAATCATCTGAAAACTTTCGATCTCCACCAAGCAAAACCAATTTACTTCAGGGGCATTTCATGTGTCGCCTCAAACAAGGACATTAGCCGGTAGCAATGTCGCACTGATACCCCTGTGCGGCTTTTGCTTACATTGGCGCCGTAGTCGCGGAAATCGTCGGCGGCTTCATCTCCTGGGCACGACTTTTCTTTGGTTTGGAACCACAGCGACCTCCCCATCAGGATGATGATCGGCATCTGGTGGCGACGAATTCCTCGGTCTTCATCGGCTCGGCGCCCTAAGAAAGTGGTGGGACCAAGATTGATGACGACAGCCCGGCAGGAATCATTTGCGCCGCGAGACGAACCTATGCCTCAGCCGGCATTGAAGGGTATCCACACGTCAGATTGCAAAGGGGGCGGTCTTTTCCGAATAGTATTGATATTCGAAGCTGCCCCGTTCCTGCGAGCAAGAAGCGTTCATGTGCGGCGGCTTGAAGACGGGTTTCCTGAGTAGACGGCCGCAGGCCTCAAAGTGGAGGCCGTCTGACACCGTCCCGCGCCGCCGCCCTTGCGTCGAGCCGGATACATCGAGCTTCCACAGGAGATGTCCCGCCCCTGTCTTCATACGCGATCGTAGTGGTCGTTCAATCGACCGTGCTTGCATCGCCCCTCGATAGCCTCATCCCGTGAACGATTGCATAGATCGCCGGGATCACCACCAGCGTGAGGATAGTGGACGATACCATCCCGCCTATCATCGGCACGGCGATGCGCTGCATCACCTCGGCGCCGGTGCCAGTGGCCCAGAGGATCGGCAGGAGGCCCGCCATGATGGTGATAACGGTCATCATTTTCGGCCGCACGCGCCCGACGGCACCCTCCATGATCGCGCCATTGAGATCGGCGCGGGTGAAGGCGCGACCTTTGGCCAACACGAGGGCCTTCGCGTCGCGCAAGGCTTGGTCGAGATAGAGCAGCATCACGACGCCGGTTTCAGCCGCCACCCCCGCCAGCGCGATGAAACCGACGGCCGCCGCAACGCTCATGTTGAAATCGAGCGCCGCCATCAGCCAGAGCCCGCCGACCAGCGCGAATGGCAGCGACAGCATCACGATGAAGGTTTCGGTGAGGCCCTTAAAGTTGAGATAGAGGAGCAGGAAAATGACCAGCAGCGTAACTGGAATGACGACGGAAAGGCGTTGCTGCGCGCGCGCCAGATATTCGAACTGGCCGCTCCAGGCGACCGTGTAGCCGGGCGGCAGCGCGACTTCGCCGGCGACCACGCGCCGTGCCTCGCCGACATAGCCGCCGAGATCGCGGTCGCGGATATCGACAAAGACATAGACGACCGGCTGGCCGCTTTCGGTGCGCACCATGGTGGGGCCACGCGCCCGCGCGATGTCGGCGATCTCGCCGAGCGGAATAGCGGCGCCTGCGGGCGTCGTGACAAAGACCTCGCGCGCGAGCGCATCCGGGTCGGCGCGGGAGGCTTGCGGATAGCGCAACACCACATCGTAGCGCTCGCGGCCTTCGACCGTGGTGGTGAGGGCTTTCGCGCCCAGCGCCATCGCGATCGTTTCCTGCACCGTCTCCATCGACAGCCCGTGCCGGGCGATGCGGTCGCGGTCGGGACGGATGTCGAGGAAATAGCCGCCATTGACGCGCTCGGCATAGGCCGACGAAGTGCCGGGAACGGCACGCAGGACGGTTTCGATCTCGCGGGCGATCCGCTCCAGTTCGACGAGGTCGGGCCCGAATATCTTGACGCCGACCGGCGTGCGGATGCCGGTCGAGAGCATGTCGATGCGGGCCTTGATGGGCATCGTCCAGGCATTGGAGACGCCCGGAAACTGGAGCGCGGTGTCCATTTCGGCAATCAGCTTGTCGAGATTCATGCCCTGCCGCCAGTCGCTTTCGGGCTTCAGGTTGATGATGGTCTCGAACATTTCCATCGGCGCGGGATCGGTCGCGCTGTCGGCGCGGCCGGCCTTGCCCCAGACGGAGGCGACCTCGGGAAAGCCGGCGATGATCCGGTTCTGCGTCTGCAGCAGTTCGGCCGCCTTCGTCACCGAAAGGCCCGGCAGCGTCGTCGGCATGTAGAGAAGCGTCCCCTCGTTGAGGTTCGGCATGAATTCCGAGCCGATGCGGCTGAGTGGTACCGCCGTTACGGCGAGCACGATGAAGGCCGCGAGGATGGTGACGCCGCGGGCGCGCAGCACCAGACCGATCACCGGCCGGTAGAGCCAGATCAGCGCCTTGTTGAGCGGGTTCTGGTCCTCCGGTACGATCCGGCCGCGGATGAAGATCGTCATCAGCACCGGCACCAGCGTGATCGAGAGAAGGGCGGCAGCCGCCATCGCGAAGGTCTTGGTGGCGGCGAGCGGCTTGAAGAGGCGGCCTTCCTGCGCCTCCAGCGTGAAGATCGGCAGGAAGGAGACGGTGATGATCAGCAGGCTGAAAAAGAGCGCCGGGCCCACTTCCTGCGCCGCCTCGATGACGACGGCGGTGCGCGAGGCGCCGGGCGGCGCATGTTCGAGCCGCTTGTGGGCGTTTTCGATCATCACGATCGCCGCATCGACCATGGCGCCTATCGCTATTGCGATGCCGCCGAGGCTCATGATGTTGGAGGGGATACTGAGCACATGGGTTGCGGCAAGCGCCATCAGAATGCCGACCGGCAGGGTGACGATGGCGACAAGCGCGCTGCGCGCATGCCAGAGGAACATAAAGCAGACCAGTGCCACGACGACGCTTTCCTCGACGAGCGTACGCACCAGCGTATTGATGGCGCGGCCGATCAACGCCGAGCGGTCATAGACCTCTACGATTTCGGTGTTGCCCGGCAGGCTCGGCGCAACGGCTGCAAGCTCGCGCTTGACGTTTTCGATGACGTCGAGCGCATTGGCGCCATGGCGCTGCAGGGCGATGCCGGAAACCGCCTCGCCCTCGCCGCCCATTTCGGCGACGCCGCGCCGTTCGTCGGGCGCGAGTTCGACGCGCGCCACGTCGCGCAGCAGAAGCGGCGTGCCGCCCTCGGCGCGGAGCACGATCTTTTCGATGTCCTCAATGCCGGCGAGATAGCCGCGACCGCGGATCATGAATTCGGTTTCGGCAAGCTCGATGGTGCGGCCGCCGACATCCATGTTGCTGGTGCGCACCGCGCCGGCGATATCGGAAAGCGTCAGCCCCGTGCTTTTCAGCAGCAACGGATCGACGATGACCGCATATTGCCGGACGAAGCCGCCCACCGTTGCGACCTCGGCGACGCCTTCGGCGCGCGAGACGGCAAACCGGACCTGCCAGTCCTGCAGCGAACGGAGTTCGGCGAGGTTCAGCTCCGACGACTTCAGCGCATATTGATAGACCCAGCCGACGCCGGTCGCATCCGGCCCGAGCGAGGGCGTGACGCCGTCCGGCAGGCGTTCCGCCGCCGCACTCAGATATTCGAGGACGCGGCTTCGCGCCCAGTAGAGATCGGCGCCGTCCTCGAAGACGACATAGACGAAGGAAACGCCGAAGAAGGAAAAGCCGCGCACGACGCGGGCACGCGGCACGTTGAGCATCGCGGTCGCGAGCGGAAAGGTCACCTGGTCCTCGACGACCTGCGGCGCCTGGCCCGGATAATCGGTGACGATGATGACCTGCGTGTCCGACAGGTCCGGTATCGCATCGAGCGGAATGCGCGCGATCGAGTAAATGCCGGCAACGATCGCAAAGAGCGTGCCGATCAGCACCAGAACACTGTTGCGCGCCGACCAACCGATGATGCCCGCGATCATGGCGTCACCGGTTCGGTGGCGAAGGCCGAAAGCGCGGTCTGGAGATTGCTCTCGGCATCGATCAGGAAGATGCCGGAGGTGACGACCTCCTCACCGGCGGCAAGCCCCTCCCTGATCTCGACATCGGTGCCGGCGCGGGCGCCGAGGCGAACGTCGCGCGGTTCGAAAAGCCCGTCGCCGCGCGCGACGAAGACGATCTGGCGCGCGCCGTCGTCGATGACCGAAGCGGCCGGCACCGCGAGCGCCGGTTTATCGCCGACCGGCGCGCCGATCTCGACGCGCACGAAATGGCCGAGCTTGAGGCGCCCGTCGGCGTTCGGCACGACCAGCCGGACCCGGCCCGAGCGGGTCGCCATGTCAAGATCGGGATAGACGAAATCGACAATCGCCTCGCGCGTTTCGCCGGGCATGGCCGGCATCGACAATTGCGCGGTCTGGCCGGGCCTGACGAGCGCGAGATCCTGTTCGGCGATTTCGGCCATCACCCAGAGCGCCGACAGATCGGCGATCCGGAAAAGCGTGTCGCCGGCCGCAAAGCGCATGCCGTCGAGCGAGGGTTTTTCGATGACGGTGCCGCCAAGCGGCGCCTCGAAGGTCACCACGCGCGCCGGCGCGCGCGTGCGCGCCATTTCTGCGATGGAGGCACTGGAAATGCCGAAGAGGCGGAGATTCTGCGCGGCACGTTCGACATCGCGGCCGCCGCGCGACAGCGCCGAAAGGTAATCGGCCTGTTTTCGCAGGAGTTCATCGCTTTCGATCCAGACCGTCAGCAGCGGCTCGCCGGCGGCCACCGTGCCGCCCGTTGTGCGGACGTCGAGGCGTTCGACAAATCCGTCGAAGCGTGCCGTCACCAGTGCTACGCGCGCTTCGTCTACGGTTACGGTACCGGCGCCGCGGATCGTGCGGACGAGGTCGCGGCGTTCGACCGCCACGGTTCGAACGCCGGCACGCTGCGTCTTTTCCGGGCCGATACGGACGGTTCCGGCGGGTGCCGCAACATCCTCTTCATAGACAGGGATGTAATCCATCCCCATCGAATCCTTCTTCGGCACCGGCGATATGTCTGGCAGGCCCATCGGGTTACGGTAATAACGTATCTCGCGCTCCCCTGCCGCTGGCGCGGCAGGGGTTGCATCGGCTTTTTTCTCGACGGCCGTGAAAATGACGACGCCCTTGACGGGTTCTGGAACGCCGTCGACTCTCACTTCGATCGCGAGCGCCCATCGGCCGGCCATCGCGATCTTTGTTTCGAAGGCCAGGACATCCGCGCTGCCGGCGGGGAGCGGTGTGAGCGGTGTATCCATCATCGCCATGCCTTCGGGACCCATATCGAGCCGCGTCGAGACAATGTCGACGTTCTCCGACGGTACCGGCTTTCCGTCGGGATCGAGCAACCGGACCTCGATCCGAACGCCCTCGCCGACAGATATTTCATCCGGTACGGCCTCGAATTTATAAGCTTGAGACTGCGCGCCGGCGACGCTCCATATGCCGACGGTCGCCACGACCGCCACAAGCACGGCAATCGTGGACGCTTTGAGTGAGCGAACCATAAGACTCTCCTGAAACTGCTGTGACAGTTGATGCGCAACCGAAGGGCCGCGCGCCGGTGTGTCACATCGCTTTGGGAGGCCGTCGCAACGGAGAGGGAGAAAGATCGGCCCGGCCGATGTCCGGCCCGTGAACCGCTTCGATGGCACGTTCGACCGGGACAAAACCGAGCGCAGCGGCGAGCTGAAGCGGCAGCTTGCCGCAGGCGGTCATGCAGAGGGCCGAGCTGTCGCAGGTTGTCGTGTCAGTCTCTTGGCAATCGTCGCAGCACGATTCCGCCATCTCGCCCGTGGCAAGTGCCCCATGCGGCGGGGCACCTTCATCGGCCATCGCGTGTGCCGACGCCATCATACCGAGATCGGTCACCGGTGCCGAAGCCGCCGTCATCAACAGCGCGACCGCCAGCACCGTCGCAAGCCAATGCCGGACCCGGGATACGCGTCGGCATCTGTCGATACGTCGCTTCATGGCTGAAGACTAGCACAAGCCTTTACTCCAGGCGAGTACACAAATTCGTCATGGGAGAGGCCTCGGGTCCAATATCAGGCGGAGATATCGGACATTGACTCCATCGACCGCTAGTCGCCAGGTTCCAGAATGTCGACATGAGAGCGGCCGGCGCAGTCCCAAGGCAATTGAAGCACCGCACCTAGTGTTGCGCCGTTCCTGTGCGCCGCGGCACCAACTTCTTTGAAGAGGAACATGGCACTGTCTTCGATTGTTCTTGCAAGAGCGGACAACATGTTCTGTTTGCGCGCTTCCGATGTCGTCACTGTGAGGACGAGTAAATTGGGAATGCCCAAATGCGACCTGTGGACCCCACGTGCCGCAACGCCATGATAGGCGGACATCTTCTCCAGATAGGACGTCTGTCCCCGCGCCGATCGCATGATAGGCATCGTGCCGCGATCGACCTCAAGCGCGAAAAAGCGGTAGCTTCTCCGTCCCTCTCCACCATATCCGAGACCAAACATGGCATCCGGGACGGTGTCGCCATTGCGGGCAAGCTCGGTTGCCGTTCCCAAGCTGCATGACGATCCGGGAAGCCTCAGCGGATTCGGAGACCGCCGGGCTCCCTCCGGTGCCTTTGCGAGGATTTCGGGCCAGGAGACAAAGCGCAGATCCGCCTTTGCTTTCACCGCGAGTTCGATCGACGCCAGAGTCTCGCAGATCATCAGCGAATGCGCGAATTGCCGTCCCGCGCCGCTCGTCCCGTATGGCATATGCGGACAGGGGTCGGCGAGCCTCCCCTGCGCGGCGAGCACGTCCCGGGCTCGATCACTGTTCTCATAGACGGCAGGCAGGTAGCGGGAACGCGCCGTCTCCCACTGCTGCTCGGGCCGGGTCAGATATCCGCCCTCGTGGTAGAGATCGCCGAGCCGCTCCTTGAAGCGCGTTTCCGACTGTCCACCTACAAAGTCGTGGATGAAAGTCGACCGCAGATAGCGGTAGCGCTCCAGCAGCTCGAAGATCGCGAGGTCGCGCGCTGTCAGCGCGAGGCTCTTCCCCGTCTTCTGGCGCTTCATGCGGGATCGGCGCTGCCGGTGTTCCATGCCTGAAGCGATAGCATCGGACCGGAGCGCAGAAAACGTGCGCCATGTTCATGAATGTTTGTCCCCGTGGAGCGCCGAACATCCATGCGCGCCGAGAAAAATTCTGTCCCTCTTTTATTTTCGGGCCTTCGCGTCGCCGACGTATCATTTCTCGAAGTGATACGTCTCATAGTCGCTCCCGGTCAAACAGTGTCTCCTTCGCAAGCAGATCAATCCGTTCGGCATGTGAAAGCGCCCAGCTCTTCCAATCGAAAAATAGTTCGGCATTATCTGCCGCCAGAGGCGAGCGCTCTACAGATGCAACAAGTTCCCTTATTTCCGCGGCGGTCCTCCGGTTGGCGCAATGAGCGACCAGCCGGCGGAATCTGATCGTCTCCTTCTTCGCCTCAAGCTCCGCCTCATATCTGAGGCGCTCTGCTTCCATACGTTTTGCCTGTTCTTCCGCCTGCCGCATCCGCTGGAGGCGTATCTCTTCAAATTTACCCGCAACCGTCGGCAGCACCTCGTCAAGGAGCGCTTCCAGTGGACTGCTTTCCGCTTCTTCCCATTCCTTCACGACATGCCGGTATTCCGGTTCAAGAAGGCGAAGCCGCAGTCTGCCGGTCGGGACCTTCTCCTGTGTCCATTTTTGCCCCTCCGCGTACCAGCGGGAACTTCGCCGGTCTTCGTCTGTGATGAGCCGGCGTACCTGCTTGATGCGCTCCTCGAGAATAAGCTCGATCGTCATAGTACCAGTCCGAATCTGCACGTCCCGGTAGCGTTCGCATTTGAGGGTGTAGCCAGACGCCTCGATCGCCTTGAGCAGTGCGCTTAAAATCCGGAGACGCCTCTTATCGAGCTCCGTCGCATCGCTCCGCTTCAATGGCAGAGCCCAGGGATCGCCGCGGCGAGCACGTTTCTCCCGCCTCTCGTCCTCAAGCCATGCCGCGACGATTCGGTGCGGATTTGAAAGAGTCGCCGGAACGGAAACGGGCTTTGCTGTCTGTTTGACCTGTTCAACTTTTGCCGCAACGCTATCCGGAACAGGCGGCGGAGGAGTCGAGTCCTCCCGCTTGCCCGGCGGGCTGATGATCACCGTTCTGGGTGTATCTCTTTTCACCGCCGGTAAGGCTTTTCGGACAACCTTTTTGCCCGCCTGCAGCTTTGCCCAATAGCCACGCTCAGGCACCGGGATCTCCGCTTTGCGGCACGCTTTTGCGAGGCCGTTTCCGGATATACCGTAGCGCTCCGCGAGCTTCGCCATCGGGATCGACCAGACAAGATCGTAAAGCTCCTGCCGCGTGAACTCGTGTGTCGCCATTGGCCTTTCCTCCCTTTCGCCCTCTGCATTCGGGGAAAGGTCATGATGGCCATTTTTCTCATGGACGAGAAGAAGGAGCGGATTGTCACCAGTCGCTTGAAGGCGCCGTGTCGATCTCCGCGGGGACAGGAGCGTGAGCCTTGTCACGCTCTAACATCTCGGCCCCTGCCCTCCCCTGCTCCACCTCTTGCCAGTGGACGGCGTAGCGCTCACGCATCTCCCCGCGCACAGCCTCCGCCTCCTCCGCGCTCATCCGCGGCAGGGCTTCCAGATGACCGAATGGAAAATCAAGCGAGACGGCGCCGTCGGTCACATTGCGGACCGAGACTGCGAACTCGCCCTTGCGCCGGCTCCCGATGAACTCAAGCGTCGTGTGGAGCATCGGGGCGAGCACCCGCGCATCCTTCTCCGAGACGCCGCCCGCGAACTTGATGCTCGTATTGGCCGCGAAGCTCTCCTGCAGCTTCGGCGACAGCTGGCCGATATATTGATGCGCCAGCACCATGCCGACATTGTATTTGCGCGCCTGCTCCAGGATCACCGAGACGTTCTGGTCGAGATAATCGGCGCATTCGTCGACATAGACGAAGGTGGGGAGCCTCTCCCCTCTTGCTAGTGTCGCCCGTTCCTGCGCGGCTTGCGCGATCAGCGCGATGAAAAAGCGCCCGAAGATCTCCGTGCCGTTCTGCTTCAGGAGGTCCTTTGCCGTGTTGATCAGGATGACCTTGCCCTCATTCATCTCGGCGAAGAGGTCGAGCTTGTTCCTCGGATGCGAGAACATACGCTCGAAGGTCCGATTCTCGAGAATACCCCAGAGACGGCGAACCACCTGCCGCTTCGTTTCCTCGAACTGCTTGCTGTTGAACTCCGTCTCGAAAAAGGCCCGGGCCGTGCCGTCGAGTTTCTCGATATGGGCTTTGTATGTCTCGTAGCCCTTCGGCTCCATGAGCTCCCGGAAGGTGTGGATGGTCGCATCCGGGATATGGAGCATCAGCCGTGTGATGTAGCGGAAGATCACGCTCTGTTTCTGCGTGAGTTCCGCCGAGAGGAGTGAGCCCAGTACGAAGTCGTAGAGTTCGAGGATGCCATTGACGAGGCGCTCACGCTCAAGCGGGGCATAGGCGCCGATCCGTTCCATGCCGGCATCGAAAAGATTGAGGGCAAGCGGATATTCAATATCGGAGGGATCGATCAGGCAGAGACGGCCATGCAGCGCCTCGCCCGATGCGAAACATTTGAGGCCGGCGATGTTACGGATGAGATCGCCCTGGGAGTCGATCACGATGACCGAGGCCTCGCCCTTGCCGACGCGCTCCAGGTCCTGCGCGATCATGTATTGCAGCGTCTGGCTCTTGCCATGGCCAGAGCCCGCCACGATCCAGTGATGCTCGAACCGGCTCCCGTCCGAAATGTCGAACGGAATATCGGCCGCGAACATCTCCTCGAGCGGCGTCTCGCGAAGAAAGGCCGGCACGAGCTCCCGGGGCGGCGCCTTGCTCTCATGCGGCAGAAGGAGCGGTTTCCGGTTCCCCGGCGGCTCGGGATGAAAAATGCCCGAGGCCTCATACTGGTTGCGCGACAAGCGGTGGCGAAGGCCCGAGAAAAGCCCGGCTTCCGACGCTTTCGCCGAGAAGTAGGGCAACAGCAGCCGCTCGACCGCTTCGCCCGGATGCGCCATCGCATCGATAAGCGGCATCCGGAACCCGGTCTTCAACCCGCCGGCATCGGCGGCCTCGACAAGAGCTTCCGCCTCCTGAAAGGCAGCAGGCGGGAGCCGGCGGCAAAAGCCAGAGAGCGACTGGAAGATCGCCTCTTCCATCCGTTCCACTATGTCCGCGCGTTCGAATTTCGCGATGAGCGCCTCGATCCGATCACGGTAGCGTGCGAGTTCGATCTCGCCGGCTTCCGGAGCGAGGGTGGGGATATCGCCCGCAAGACCCTCCGTCCGGTAGAGCTCTTCGGCGAGCTCGAAAATGCGAACTGAAACCTCGTAGGACAGGAGGCCCTCCTCCAGCGCATCGGCAAGGCGTTTCCAGACGGCGCCGCTGAAATCCTCGGGGTCGGGAAACACCTTCTCCGCCCTGAGACGGGAGGCCGTCTCGTAGAGCCTCAGCGCCTCGCGCCGCGCGCGCGCCGTCCGCGCGGCAGGTCCGGTATAGAGCGCGATGCCGATCCAGCAGCCGATCCCGATGAGAGCCAGAGGGATGAGGAAGGGCCCCAGGAAATAGACGCCGGAGATTAGCCCCACGAGCACGGCCGCGGCGGTCAGGAGGTCTTCGGGCTTCTCGAAATCGAGCCCGCCCATCTCCGTCAGATCTCGATACGCTGCGGCTCGGCAAGCTCCGCACAGCCCGTCAGGAAGGCCTTGAGGGTCTTCAGCCCCTCGACCACCTCGTCCTGATACAGCTTCGCATCGAGCGGCGTGTCGACCACATGACGGCTCGGGCCCCGCAAGAGGTCGGCGAGGCGCAGATGCGCGAGCTTCGCCTGGTACTCATACTGGTCGGCTTTCATCTTGCCGAGGCGATGCGCGTTGATGTCGCGCTCGACCACGATCCGCTCGCCGAGATTCCAGCGCTCCGCGATCGCCCGCTCCTCTTCCGAAAACTGCACCGCGACCGTGACCTCGACCTGCGGCACCTTCTTGATGACCCCGGCCGTGATCTCCTTGTGCTCGATAGACGCCTGCATGAACCCACCCTCTTTATTTGCTGTCCTGCCCCTCGATAGACCCTGACTTCACCTGTACTGGAGAAATCGAAGCGGACGCTGCGTCAGGGAGTCAAGCGGTTTCAAGTCTCATAAGGCATGAAAAGGCCTCGAAGAGGCCATAAGTCGGACTACGGAAGATTGCCGGCCCGGCGCCCAAACGCTTGATTCCGCTTGCCTATTGCTTGGGTCATCCGTGGACGGAAGGGCGATACGGTATCCCCCAGCCTATCCCCCTGCCCATCGCCCTCGATCGTGGGGAATTTGGGGTCAAAAAGATGGGGACCGGGAGCGACCCGGTCCCCAAGGACCCTTCAGAAGGAAGTGCCGGTGATGGTCTTACGCGTCTCGCAATGCGATCCGCGCGTCGAGCCATGCCTCGATTTCCGACAGCAACCACACAACACGATTCTGGCCGAGCTTTATCCGCTTCGGGAACTGCCCGGCCGCCTCGAGCCTTGCAATATGCTGGCCGGAATACGGGATGCCACAGACAGTCTTCAACTCCTTCTTGGATACGACCTGCTTTTCGTACCGAGCCATCGAACTCTCCCTTGATGAAAGGGAGCGTCGACGCCCCGGGTTGGGCTAAGCCGCACCAGTGGGCAGGAAAAGCTTAGGGAGGGAGAGGGCGGGAGTCGAGGGAGAGAGATGAAGATCATTCTGGGAGCGGAACATAGTACTCCGACTCCGGACTGATTCGTCTGAGCATGCTTTTAGAAGCTACAGAAAATACCTATCTCTTCCTGGATAGCTGAAAAGTAGTTTTCAGAGCTAGAATTATTAGGTCGCCGTTCCCCGAGGGAAGTTGCCCCATGTCCGAGCTTCCATCATGGCTGCACATAGCAGTTCGTAACATTTCCGCGGTTCAGGGGACACTGATGACAGAAGAGCTTCCTCTGCTGGAGGGAGTGAACCCAACACGACGTCAGGAAATTATCTCTGGACGCACGTTAGCTCGTGAACTCATGGCGGAGATGGGCTTTTCGCCTCTCCCTATTGCTCGACATGCGGTCGGCTCCCCGGTTTGGCCAACAGGGCTCTGCGGAAGCATCGCGCACAGCAATCGCCATGTGGCCGTGGTGTTAGCACCGTCCAGCAAGGCCCTTTCGGTCGGCGTAGACATTGAAGATGGGCGGGGCCTGGGAACAGCGTGGACAGAGGTCGCTTCTGAGGACGAAGTTGCGTCGTTTGGCAGTCAGAGGGCCTCTGCAGACAGCGCGACTATTGTACGAGAAATATTCTCTGCCAAGGAGGCCCTATACAAGTGCCAGTCCCCCATAACCGGCAATGAGGATTTGGGCCACTTAGATATAGCAGTGATGCCCACTTCAAACGGCTCAATCAAAGCTGTGAATGTTAGAACCTTGGATCAACAAACTGCCGAGGCTGTCACCGCAACAGTCATTAAGATCAGGGAATTCTGTGGAGTTACCCTAGCTCTAGCATGGCTACCTGCGGCATAAGAATGTGTTTGATTTTCGAACATTTTTTTGCTATATAGTTCGATGTTCGAACTAGGAGGTGGCGACATGGCCAAACCCAAGCTTCTCAGCCCAAAGGAATTTTCGCCCATTCAGGGTGACCTTGAAAAGGCGCTCACAGAAGGACTTAACGCTGAGCTGAAAGATGGGGCATGGCAGGCGGATCCTGATTCAGACCTATGGGACTTGCCGACGGTAGACTCCAAAACCGTCTGCAAGCTTTCTCCCATCGTCGAGAAGATCACGGGCCATAAGCTGAAGCCAAAATGGGTCCGCAAAGGCGGATATCCCAGTATTGATGAAGCTGTCTCCGACCTTGTTAGTCACATCGCTCAGGACTGCGTGGCGACTGGCGCTGCGTCGGTCGCCGCCGAATAGGACTGAGTGATCGAGGGAGTTGCCAAATGTCATCGGATCGCGAATCTATCGCTGCCAAATTGAGAGAGGCCAGAGAGTATCTCGGTCTTTCACAGCAGGAGGTAGCGGACGCTCTCAAGCTGTCCCGTTCGGCCGTTTCTCTTATTGAAACGGCACAACGTGGTGTGGACTCGACCGAGCTGAAAGCAATGGCGCGTTTGTATCAGCGTCCAATTGGATACTTCACCGGCGAAGAACCTCAGCCGTTGGGTGGAGACGTTGCACTTCTCGCTAAACAGGTTTCAAAATTATCCGAGCAAGATCGCAGTGAACTGCTTCGGTTCAGTGAGTATCTAGTCCAACGCTCGAAGGCCGAGACCGAGAGATGACATCCAAACGCGACGCAATCCTGAACGGAGTTGCGCGAGCCAGCGAGTTGCACACTCAGCTCGGCGTTCGCGAAGCTTTGGCAAGCGGCACGGACTCAGTAGATGTTTTTGGAGCCGCACAAAGGCTTGGATTATTCATCATGTTTCGACCGTTGGATGGATTGCTCGGAGCCTATGTTCCTACGAGAGCACTATGTGGAATGCTGGTTACCACGCAGCGTGACCTCCACGTACAGCGCTTCACGGCCGCCCATGAGTTGGGGCACCATATGTTGGAACACCGAACGCTCAGCCTCGACAACGACGTAGGCTTCGTCGGACGAGGTGAAGAGGCGAAACATGATCTGCAAGAGGTGGAAGCAGATGCCTTCGCAGCGGAATTCCTTCTGCCTCGATGGCTCATAGTTGCCCATCTAAATCGGCAGAGATGGGGCCGCGAGCACGTTAGGAAGCCCGACATCGTATATCAATTGTCTCTTAGGTTGGGCGCTAGCTATGCCGCAACGTGCTGGGCCTTGTTTTCACAGAAGCTCATTGACCGCGGAACAGTCGAGCACCTCAGAAGCGTCGAGCCGAAGGAAGCCAAACAAAGAGCCGTTCCTGATGTTCATCCGGAAAATTGGCACAGGGACGTCTGGGTAATTTCAGACAAGGATCGCGGCACCCGCGTGCTGGGTGCCCCTAACGATCTAATAGTTCTGGCTTTAGACGAACATACCGCGGCCGGATACTCATGGGACGCCGACGGCTTAACGCAGGCGGGTATGACTATCGAAAGAGATGACAGAGTCGCCGTCGACGACAAACGCATTGGTGGAAGAGTGCAACGCCGTTTGGTCGTTCGAGGCAGTGGCGAGACGCACTTACATCTCGAAGAACGTAGGCTTTGGGAGAAGAACGAAACCGGTCGGAGCAGTTTTGATATCGATCTTACGCTTGTTGGGCGTGAGCCTGCCGGGATACCGCGAGCCGGTAGAGTCCTCGCCGCATGATCGATATAAAATGCGCAATTCGGGTAGAGGTTGACCTTCGCCACAGTCTTCCGCCGGTCCGCGACCAAGGAGATCGACCAACCTGTTTGGCTTGCGCCACGAGTGATGCTCATAGCATCGCACATGGTTGTCCGCCTTTGTCCGCTGAATTTCTCTTCTACCAGGCTATCCAGCTCGCCAAGACCGGAAATCTGGTAGACGGCATTCTTTTTGAAGAAGCAGCGGAAGCGCTGGCACAAAAAGGGCAACCTGCCGAAACAGAGTGGCCTTATCCTCTTGTCCAGCCCGACCCTTGGGTTGTTCCGACGATTACAAAAGTGTGGAAAGGCGAGCTTGAACACAGCGGCGATAGCGCGGTTAGTTCGATTGCCCGGCTTCTGAAAGCAGACACGCCAGTCGTTCTCGGCCTCAAGCTGTCAGCGGCGTTTCTCTCCCCCCTTTCACCTCCCTACATCATTTCTCCCCATGGTGCGGGCTTCGGAGGGCATGCTGTTTTGGCGATTGGGCTGGGGTCCGGCAGTGCTGCCACTCAGTACTTCCTTATTCGCAACAGCTGGGGCGACGAATGGGGAGATGCGGGCCATGCCTGGCTTGCTGCAGAATACCTAGCCGACAAGCACATCGGCTACGCGCCCGTAGTAGCTAGATAGCGAGGAGAAGACATGTTCGCTCGAACCGCAACCACACGCGCAGAAGCATGGCTTATGGCTGCAGAGCATATGCAGATGACCCACGAGCGGGAATACAATGTTGTGCTCGAAATCCTACGCCCAGGGCTTGCTACGCCGGTGTCGCGGAAGATTGAAGATAAAGTTGATGCGTTCTTGAGGAATTTCAAAGCACAACCAGTACACACTGTCGCGGAAACTATCTTTCCCGCAGCTGAGTATCTTCATGGTGGATTTGACGCGGTCTACGCGTACCCTGAGAGTATCTTTCCATTCATCAAGTCAGAGAATAAATGGGGCACGTATGCACTGCGTCTAACCGAGCGCAAGTGTACCAACGGCAAGAAAATCATTCCCCTCGAGCTCGCGATAGAAAAGTTGAAGAAGCGTCTAAAGGACAAGTCCACGATGCGAGCCATATACGAATTGGACTTGGGTATGGAGGCGCTTGAGTTGAAGCTTTACGAGACCGAGGAAGACCACAACAACTACCGAGGTGGCCAATGCCTCAGCCATATCAGCTTGAAGCTTGGACCCAACCGGGAACTCTATATGACGGCGGTATACCGCTATCAGTACTACATTCAAAAGGCCCTTGGGAATTTTCTCGGCTTGGCTCGGCTTCAAGCGGCAATCGCTCACGAGGTCGGGATCGATGTAGGCCCGCTTGTTTGTCATGCCACGCTCGCCGTACTTGAAGACAAGCAGTTTGAGCAAGGAGTTGGTTGGAGCCGCGCGCAAGTTTCAGATCTCGTGGAATCCTGTAAAGGCATCCGCGACAATGAGATTGTAGAGGCAGCATGAACCTTCGCGATTACCAAGTCGAAGCGGTAAAGACCGCTCAGATCAACTGGGACAGCTCGTCCCAGAGAAACATCCCCGTGTTCGGCGTTCTTGGCGAACTCGGCTCTCTGGTATCGGAGATCAAGAAGTCTCTGCGCGACGGAGATGCGTACACTGAAGGGAAGGAGAATTTATCTGAAGAATTTGGCGACGTTCTCTGGTACCTCTCCGCGCTTGCTTCGCACTATGATCTCCAACTGAGTAAGTTGGTGGCGACAGCGGGACAACCCAAGCCAGGGAAAGGACCATTTGGACACGTCTATGTGATGGTGAGAGCGATCACTGCTGTCACAGAGGAACTTGAAAATCTTCCTGCTCGAGCATCGATAGGTAGGCGGGATCACCTGGGTAGTTTGATTGGAATTGCCGGCAAGGCTACCTTGCAAGCGCTCAAAGTCCATGATCTGAAACTGTCACAAGTCCTTTCCGGAAATCTAAAGAAAGTTCGGGGTATGTTCGGCCCTGAAGTGCTAGGGCCTGCAAGATGTTTTGATGCTCCCCGAGCTCCGCGATATGAGCGTCTTCCCCGGAATCTCGACGTTCAGTTTCTGGAGCGCCAACGCGGAAACGGACGTGTTGAAGTGATCATGAGGGTCAACAACCTCAACATGGGCGATCGGTTAACAGATAACGCCGCGGTAGATGACGGCTACCGCTACCACGATGCATTTCACCTCGCTTACGCGGCAGTACTCGGTTGGTCGCCGGTAACGCGCGCGATCTTTCGATGCAAAAGAAAAAGCGATCCGGAAAAAGACGAGGTGGAGGACGGAGCACGCGCAATCATCATTGAGGAAGCCATCTCACATACGATTTTCAACTATGCTCTCGGGCACTCGATGCTTCGCGGTCTAGACAGGGTGGACCACAACATTCTCAAATTAGTTGGTAGAATGGTCCGCAATCTGGAGGTCAAAGAATGTGAGATGTATGAGTGGAAACGAGCAATCCTAATGGGCTTCGATGCATTCCGAAATCTCACTAGGCACAAGGGCGGTTGGCTGTTGCTCAATGCGGAGACTCAAAGCCTTACCTACTCACGAGAAGGTCCCGGCGCCGCCTGACATTGGCGAATTTTCTCATTAATACCCCATTTAGGCGGATACCATGGGGTGAGTTGCTCTGCATGCGCTCGAAATCGCTGCTTAATCCGAGTTCGGCCGGTACGCCCTTCCACTTCGGGATGAGCCACTCGCGCATACTTATCGACTTCGCAGAATAAATTCTGACAATCAATTAGCTGAAGAGGCCTTCCCCAAAGCGTTTTGAACTCAAGACCACGAGTGGAGAGCTCCAACTCCTGACGTTCTGCCACCCAACGGATTACATCTGTCTCATCGTAGTCGCCGAGCGACTGGAAACACTTCCTGATACCGTCTCGTGCTCCTGGTCCCGGCACAACGAAATCCATTTCAGAGAAATTGAGAAACTGGGTGTAGTTGAGATCAACAAGAAATTGCATGGCAAGAAAGGGACCGAAACTCGGAACAGAGCGAATAATATTGTAGGCCTGCTCCATCGAGTTCGCTTTCTGAATGTCCGCGCTCACTGATCCCCGAACAATGTCGGAGAGCAGAGCTATATGCATTCTGTGCTTTCGCGCTTGGCGCATCGACGCCGCGCCGCTTGGCATGATGTAAGCGTTTGAGTATATGGCCGTGCCGCTAGCTATTGCGTCGTCTAGGACAGCATTTATCCGTTCGCTTGAAAAATTATTCAAAGACATTGGCCCCAAACTGGCCTCTAGAAGATTCCAAGTCGCGGTTTTGTTGAAGACCTTGAATAAAAGCACGCGGAGTAGCGTGGAAGGCCAGTCATGATCCTCATTGTAGATCACCCTCTTTATTAGAAACTGGCTCGTACGATCAGACGCTCTATACGCGTTAGTAAATTTGTACGCACCGAGCACTGGGTCGTCCGTCCACGGAGCCTCTGCACCGCCGGCCCTTGCGTGAAAGATAGATTGCCGCTCCGAAGCAAAATACCAATAGGTATCGAAAACGAGAGAGGGAACGGGAGGATGCCGTCGGATAAAAACTTCTGGCGCAGAGACAGCGTGACGTCGTGTGCCGATTCGTCGGTCGCCAGCACGTCCATTCATTCGGCCACACCTTGAGCTAACATTGCAGACTCCCGAGCGGACGCGTCGAATCGCCCTTCAAGGACTAATGATAGCTGCCTTCGCCCCATCGAGACACGGTTCGCTGCCATTCTTGGCGCTTGTGGTTGTCGCTTTGATCTCGCGATGTAGCTGAACCAGAAGAGCCTCCACGCGCGCCCATACGACTATTGAGTAATTGATGTAATATACATTGAACAGAATGAGCAATTCTGTTCACTTAATAGTAATCAGGTCAACCTCTTTCTTGCACTTTGTTGCGTATGGAAGATGACCCACAAATTATGATCTACGACAATACGGGGCGAAGGAAGTATCTAACAATTAGCGAACGAGAAGCCTTTATCGGCGCCACGCACCGATTGCGGCCAGAAGCAGAGACCTTTTGTTTAGCGCTCGCCTACACTGGCGCGCGCATATCAGAAATTCTAGCGGTGACGCCAGAGCGTATCGATATCGAGGCCGGAATTGTCATTATTGAGAGCCTCAAAAAGCGTCGGCGGGGCGTCTTCCGAGCAGTACCGCTGCCGGCACATTTCCTAGCGCGACTTGAGGCAATCCACGGTCTTCGCGAAGCTCAATCAGACCCAGGGCGTCGGACCGCCCGCATATGGCCATGGGGTCGGACAACCGCGTGGACGTACGTTAAGCAGACTATGCAAATCATCAAGGTTGGCTCGGGCCAATCGATGCCCAAGGCGCTTCGACACGCGTTCGGAGTCGGCGCCACCCAAAGGAATGTACCACTCAATATCGTGCAGAAATGGATGGGGCACTCAAGGATAACAACGACGGCCATATATGCGGACGCCGTCGGTGACGAGGAGCGATCACTAGCCGCACGACTATGGTAGTGCATCTACACACAGCGCGTAGTGCGAGAGGTGGGGCTACCTTATGTGAACCGTCCGCTGCACGAAGTATGGCCTCCGCATCCACGGTGCCTGCTCATCGGTCCAAACTTCTTTGTCTAAGGCGCCCAGGTGGCTCTCAGCGACGTTCAGCGTCAAACCGATTCCGTTGTCACTACTGGAATCAGCCGAGGCTCGCCATTCTGTGGGTGGGGTGTGATGAAGAAATCGGCCGAACATTCGGTTACACAAATCGGCGTATCGATGAGTATCGATGAGTGCCTCGTGCCACGCAATATCGATCGGATAAGGGGGATGAAGAACACCCTCGTATCCCGACAGAATTACAAGGTATTCAGCGAGCCCTTTCACCATCTTCTGAGCAACCGACGGCTCCACGTTGTGTCGAGTCGTGAGGCGAAATATCACGCCGGCGCAAAGCTCTTCTCGTTGAATGGCCGCGACTTTTGACTTGAGTTGTTTGTGGTCATCTTCGCAGAGAGTCATGTCTTGGTCGGTTGAGGGGGCTGGATTCGACACTCGGCGAGCCAGATCCCCTATGAACTCCACTACATTGTGCGTCGACGTAGCGGCATAGCTGGGTTCAACATGCTCTATCCCTAGATGCATCTCCCAGAAAAGCGGAGGCGATACTATTTGATTGGAGACCAAGACACTGTGCATGCCAATCTGACTGGCAGTTTGTATATTTCTCACGGAATCGTCGAAATAGATCATCTCGCGGTACGAAACCCCAACTCGCTCGCGCAATATCATATAGGCTTGCTTACTAGGCTTGAGCGCAAAGCCGGTATCCTCGAAAGCAACAACGCCCTCAAAGAGATCGGAAATACCAAGACATTCAAGAACTACACGACCGTGATATCGACCCGAGTTGGTTATAACAAACAGACGCAATTTGTCGGCCAGGCAACTTAGCGCGTCTCGCAATCCTTCATAGGGAACAACATCCGAGGTATCCAGGGATCTGTAAACGCTCTCGGTAAACGCATATGGGTCAATGTTGTGATGCTCTCTTAGCCCCACTACCGCATGGCCATACTTCTCTTTGTACAGAGATAAAAGTGATATTGTTTCAGACACTGGCAAGCTAAGCATCTCGCTCGCTAAAGATTGAATCGCAGGAATTATCTGCCGCTCCATTCCCGCCACGGAAGAGTAAAGAGTTCCATCCAAATCAAATACCGCGACACGGATGTCTCCAGCAGCAATCTGGCTTGCGAGCTGCCCAATCCTCTCATCCCTCATTGAGAATCTCCGCTGCACGTTTCGCTGAAGATGGTCGGACAGTCGGATCATTGTCCAGACACGCCTTCATCAGACGAAATGCCCCAAATGATACATGATTCCGTGCTTCCTCCAGATCGTTGAACCTTTGATCGGCAATTGTCTGCACCAATACATTCCACGGCAATTTCTTGGGGTCGTCGGCATAGGCGGGATACACATGCTCAGTAGCAGCCAAGAAAATTACGCCGCCTAGTGAATAGAGGTCAGTCAATATTGTGGGATAAGCGTTCTGCCCCGATATAAGTGACCGGCAAATCTCTGGGGCGTTGAAATGGACAAGCCCTCCTTTGTAGGTAATTTCGGTGGGGGTCCTTTTTCCATGAGCTAACGCGTAGTCGAGCAGGAATGCTCCTCGATGGTCCGCCGCACTAATTATGTGATCGGGCTGTATATCTCCGTGGCACCAGCCAGCACGGTGTAGTTGTTCGAGGGCGGCTAGCAAGTCGCGGATTCCCTCGTCCAACAAATGCTTCGCATCCCCGCCTGCTTTCTTGCACTGACGGAAATTTCGCAAAAGTGGTACGCCATCAGTCCATTTCGTGATTAGAAACGAGATACTCAACCGATCAATCACACCTGATGCAACCAAGTATGTCGTCTTCAAATGGTTGATGAGCCTGAGCACTTCCGACTCTCGCTTAACCAACAAAAATGCGTCAGGAGTAGATGGGTGGCTGTTTGCATCCGGGGGGATGCCAATCTTAATCGCCAGGTCGCCAGCTGAACTTTTGCTCCGCACCACCAAGCTTCCCCTTCTGTCTGCAATGGTGATCGGGTCGACAATTTCTATATCGGCCGACTCGGAAATCGCATCTAGGAAACTTCGTATGTTTTCAGTCATGGTAAATTTCACAGTGAATAAGTTCTTTTTCAGTTCAATCTATAGTCAGCTCAACCTATAGCGCGATCCTTCGGGCAGAAATTTGTGCGACCAAATTTTTGCTGAAGAATAAAAGTTTGCGGACGCCAGTTCCGCAATGTCTCCGTCCCAGCGGATGAGCTTTGGTTCGATAAGAGATAATAGGTTTTCCTGCCGATCCTCCGCTGCAGCAACGAGCGCAGATATTTCGGGAGTGTTTGAGAGGAACTGCGTATCAGGGGCTCTGAACGCTGAACGAATCGACAAGAAGGTGAGCGGGGGGCGGGGGATTTTAAAGCCGCTCTTGCTAACCGTTTCTTCGCCCCGCCAAAATTTTCCAATCATAACGCTCGCCGGAGCATAAATACATTTTAGCATCCAATGCGGCCAAAGCAGAAGAGTTTGAAGATCATCAGTAGACAGATGAAAATCGTCGTCGATGACTATGTTGTCGCACAATAAGCTCTTCTGGGGCACGGCCAAAAGATCTCTCGTTTTTCTAAACCACTCAATATGAGCGATGCCTAAATAAAATACTGCCTGCTCGAGGTTCTGGGAGCTCCCGAACCGACTCAATTCGCTGATGGTGTATGTTGACGAAAAGAATACATCGGCCTCATCACTTGGCCGCAAATATCGACAGAACCTCTCAGATACTTCGCTGAAGTAGCCATTCAATTTCACGTCGGACAAAGGATGACTTGGCCGGCGGGTCGACAGCGAGCTGCTTATTCTGACCATGTGAAGCACCATGCAATTAGCGGAGGGGTGCGGCACCT
>DLCG01000009.1:279469-280130 GCA_002480495.1 Rhodobiaceae bacterium UBA7804
CCGACGGTGTCGGCGCCGCATGCCATTGATGCTGTTAGTGATCGCGCCGCGTGGCGGCAGGGCAGCTCTTTTCAATGTTGGAAATGCCGGACGAGGGAGTACATGACCATGCAGCCCGGATTTCGCCGGTGCTTACGAAGTGCTCGTGCGCTTCGTGATCAATTCGCCCCGTTTTGTCGGCAAACCATATGCTCGGAAGCGGTCCGTAGCGCTCTTGATAGGATGAGGTCCAACCAAAGTATGGCTCGCCGCCTATCACCTCTGGAGCCGTCCCTGCAATGTGGCCAATAACCGAACCACATGCTGCGTTGGAAAACTCCGCATACGCTTCCGGATCGCTCAGCAGATCATGCCATGCTTCATCAATGAATGCAGAGAACATGGTCATGGGTTTTCTGATCTCACCCGCGAGAACCAGAAATTTGCTAAGCTCTTCAATGGCTTCAGCCTTACTCACACTCGACGCAACACCTATATTCCTTTCCTTGCTCATATCGGCGTCCTTTCTCGAGAGGGGGAGGGAACTTATACGACTTCGATAGTGAGTCAAATAAAAAATTAATAGTTTATTAACTTTTACCGCTACGCCCCCCTGATCCCTCAATCGATCTCAGTGATGGCCGTCTTGTTTTAAGGCTGAACAGAATTGCTCATTCTGTTC
>DLCG01000009.1:280437-389625 GCA_002480495.1 Rhodobiaceae bacterium UBA7804
ACAGAATTGCTCATTCTGTTCAATCGGGGGGATTTCGGCATGGCTGTGCGCTTTTTTGGCAACGTTCTGACGTTCGCCGTTCTCTACGTCCTCTTTCTGATCCCGACATATGTCCTGCCCTGGGCAGGCTCCAACTCGCTGATGTTCGCCGCCGCCACTAGCGAGTTCGAAGGGCAGATTCCGCCGGCTTTCTGGGGACATTTGGGCGCACTCGGTGTGCTTGTGCTGCTCGCCTTCTCTCGTGGGCGCCTGATCGGCAAGTCCTGGCTTGCGGTCCTCCCCGTCATTGCGGGGCTCTTCGACCTGATGCCCGGTCTCTCGATGGTTCCCTTCGTCCCGACTGCATTCCGCGTCGTGACGCTCATCCTGGGCGTGATGGGCGGCGCGAACGCGCTTGCCTCCTCCCCCGAAACCCAACCCTGAAAGATCGTCTCCCGTTCGGTGCCGGCAGTTTGTGCACGAGCGGAAGCCCGCACGTCAGGGGACGGACTTTCCAACACTGGAGCATGGCTATGCGCAATATCAAGCGAACCGGATGTCTCCTCGTCCTGGGCATCCTCCTCACCGGTTGCGAGACGACTGGCATGGGAGGGTCTCTCGGCAGCGGGATCGGTCAGGGGCTGATTGAGGGGATCCTGATGGGGCCGAGCGGGACGTATGGCACCGGCTCGAGCGCACCGGCCCCTGCGAGGCAGACGAGCGTCAGTTCGGGGGGGTCGGGCGGGAGCTATCTCGACCGGATGGCCGCGCAGTCTCAGCAACGCCTGCTGAGTACCGCGCCCTGCGATCCAGTGGCGCGCGCGCATTGGCGCGAACGCATACGCGCGAACTCTCAAGGGATCGATGTCGGGGATCTCTACAAGACCCCGCCTCACTGCAGAAACTGATCCAGAACGGCCCTGCCGGCAGTGCTTCACATGCCGGTGTGAGGCCCAAAGCCAAGGAGCGAACGCATGCGTTACCTCAAGCTGATTGGCAGCCTGTTTCTCGTGAGCCTCCTCACCGGTTGCGAAACGGCCCAGATGGACCGGTATCTCACCCCAGAACTCGGCGATGCACTCGGCACGGCCATTGGCGGCGTGATCGGCGCGAAGATTGGAGGGACCACCTATAACGGCCCGATAGCCATACCGCTTCCCAGCCACGGCGGTTCCAGCTCTCCCTCATCGGCAGGGTATGGCGGTGTGGGAACGGGCTCTGTGCCGGGCGGCGTCCCCAACACACCCGAGTGCCGGCAGTTCTGGGACATGGTCTATGGTTCCTGCTCATCATCAAGGGCGATGTACGGAACCTGCAACGTTCCCCTTTTGCAGCAAAAAGCGGCCGCCTGTAATGCATCCGGCAGCAGGCAAATGGCCGGCTGTCCGGCCGGTTACTTCCACAACGGACGGACATGCGCACCGCTCCCGGCGGGCGCCACGCAATGCACCGTGGGTGGTTACTGTCCGCAGGGAACGCAGTGCCGTCCCAATGGCGGCTGCGAGGCGACCCGGAGCGCGATGGAAGACATCGAGGATTTCCGGAAGAAGCTCGAAAAGGACAACGCGGACAGCGCGAAGAAACAGGAAGTACTGCAGCGCGTGGACAAGGAACTCGAAGCCCACCGCGCCTCGAACGGGACCGCGTCTACGGGACCGCAAACGAGCATCGCGGCGAGCGACAGCGCAGCCAGCTCCCGCAGTGCTCCGTCTGCCGCGGGCGCATCCGGGACAGTCGCTTCCAACGCGCCGGATGCCACTCCCGAGGCCCAACACGAGCCCTTTACGGGTGAGATGACCCATCCCGTGTACAAGAAAGCCCCGTCCATCAACAATGGGCAGGGCACGCCATCGCCCTCCAGCGGCAACGCCGCTGCCTCGAGCGGGAAGACAACCTCCTTCGTGCAGGACTGGCTCGACGGCAAGCCGGTTGATCCGGTGAAGCTCTCACCGGAGCAGCGCCGCAAATATTATGAGCAGAAGGCGAAGGACGAAGCGGCCGCCAGGGCGCAGGCTTCGCGCAAGACACAGGCCGCCGATCGCGCATACCGAGAGACCTTCGGAGGAGCAGGCCCGAACGGCACGGCAGGCACGGAGCCTGACGCATCCGGCACATCCTCTGGACCATCGGCCGGGAAGCCGGCGGAGGACTCAGAGGACTCCCCCAGCCTTCTCGAGAAGACCTCCAATACCTGGCTTCGGCCGGATGAGGATTTTACCCCGCCGATCGAGGCCCAAGGCTCCGAGCCCAAGACCTACAAATAGGCGCCATCGCCCTGACATAGAAAAGCACCCCGCCAAGGCGGGGTGCTTCGCAGAGTCCGGTGCTCATCTCAATACTCATCAGCCAGCATGATCGTCAGCACCCTTGTGGTGACCTCCGGATCGGCTGGATCGGGCGAGCCCGCCTCCATGGAACGGTCGTAATAGTCGATCTTCCAGAAGATCGCGTTCTCGCCGATCCTCACCGACCCGAAATCATGCTCGCCATGCGGGTCATTGTCGGGGGTGAAATCGTCGAACGCCTTCACCGCGTCAATCACCTTCTGAATGACCTCTTGCGGCAGGGCCTGGATGCCCTGGGTCATCAAAACCCTTCCGTCCTGCCCTTTTTGCCGGAGATCGTCATTCAGGCGGCGAATGACCAGCACATCTTCTCTCATGCCCATGATGAGGCTCCTTCTCTGTCGGCCGGGCCCCAGGATTGGGGCGCAGCCGTCAAAGACAGGCGTCAGCAAGGTGGCTGTGGGTCTCCGTCTGGTGAGAAGTAAGTGAGCGCGAGGGCTGCCGCCTGGAAGAGACCGAGGCGCCTATGCTCGGAGCTCCAGAGCTTCCGTCGCGGCGGCACGATATGGCGGAGCGGCGCCACCTGGAGCGCGACTGCTTCCGCGACCTCCTGCCTTGTCCGGGCTCTCGCAGGCCCGAAACAGGCCCCGACCGCCGAGCGTGGGTAGATCCTCACCGCGACCTCATGCTCTTCCGCCACGCGGATCATCGAGCGGTAGAGGATTCTCACACGTTCGCTGCGGCGCGACCGGCCGCAATGAACATCCTCCAGAACGAGGACCGCAGGAGAGTGCCGGCGGAGGAGGACCTCCATGCGAAGAAGACAGCCTGCATTCTTGTCCCCATTCACATCGACCATGCCCCAACTCGCGAGGTGGCCCGGGCGGTCGAAGAGCACCCAGCAGAAACCGCGCGACGTCGGATGGATGGCGAAGACAAGCTCGAACCGCCGGTGGGACCTCCCGCTCATAAGCCTCGGGCGCTAACTGCGCCGGATGATATAGGCCAGTAATGCGAGAGCCTCTTGCGACTTCGGGTCCGTCCGTCCCTCAAGCTCCCGGTAGAGCACCTTTGCGCGGTCAGCCACTTCGATTTCCGCACGCCGGTAGAGACCGGGAAAGATGTCGCCGGAGCCGCTCTCGAAAAGCGCCTCGATCTTGAGCGCCGTCATGAGATTGGGAAGCCGCCCCATGGACTCGAAGCGCGAAACGGAGCTCGCCGAATCCCATCCCAGGAGATAGGCGAGCTGGCGCTGCGAAAGCCCCCATCTCTTGCGGTAGGTTGCGAGGTAGTTGTGCGAAAAGAACGACATACTCATAGCTGCATCTCAGCGGCCGTGACTGTCGCTCTGCATTTTCTCGTACCGGCGAAAACGCGGTAGGCCCAAAAATTTGCCGGATGGGCACAAAATGCAGTCTTGATGAAGTCGCATTGTAACATCTATCTGCCGTCCAGGCGTGGCGCCGCATTCCCTTCCGGAAGGGCAACGCCCAACCGCTTCACAAGGAGATCTACCTTCGGCCGCTCCGAGACGGGAACGACATAGATGCCATTGCTCTTCTGCGTCTTCAGCCGAAGATGCTTTCTGAGCACGGTGCCGATCGTCTTATTCGAGAGCGTGCGGTCATAATCCTCACCGAACCGCGCGTTGAACCCATCGGCGATCTCGCGGACGGAAATGCTCGGCCGGTCGCTTGCCGTGAAAGCTTCCGCCACGATCTGCAGGACTTGCGCCGGGAGCGTTTGCCCCCTTTCGTTGACGAGATCCTCCTGCAGTTGGAGAAGCGTCTTCCCTATCGATTTCCTCGTTTCGGCATCATCGATGAGACTCAGAAGCGACAAGGCGGTCTGGTTGAGCCGCGGTTCGATCTCCGCAATCACGACGCCTGGATCGACCTTGACGGCATTTCTGTAAGTCAGTCGGAAATGGAGAAGCCGGTTGCGCAACACGGCTGCTTCTTCCTTGAGGCTGTTCGGGAGATGGACCGGAATGTCGCCACGCAAGCCTCTCTGCCCCGTCTCCTCGGTGAGAAAGCGGCTCTCCAGTGCCCGATCGTCGAAAGAATGCCGCATGCCGACGATCTTGGGGCCGAAGACATGAAAGGCCTGCGGGTTGAACTCCTTCGCACGGGTGACGATCGTCCGGAGAACCGGTAGGCCTTTGACGTTCCCATTGTTCAATATCTTGACGATATCCGCCTTGGCGTCCGAGAAGCGCAGATCCGCTTCGTCGAGAATGAGCGTGCCGCCGAAACTGTCAAGCGTGTGGAAGATGGGCGAGACCGTCGACGCCCCGCTTGCAAAGAAGGACTTGTAGCAGAGCGAGCCGATCGTCATCAGCCCGCGCGTCTTGCCGGTCCCGTAGTCGCCGCGGAATCTCAGATAAGGCACTTCGTTGAAGGCGTCGTAGACCCAGGTGAGAAGGACGTAATAAGACGCGATCGTCTCGAACTCAGGCGAGAGATCGGTGTAGCGATGCAGAAAGGCCCGAACGTCCTCGCGGAGCCGGTCCTTCCCGCCGTGATCCGTCACGTCGGAGGGAAGCAGGACACATTCATTGGCAATGAGGTTGTTGTGCGCCGAATACGGCACCAGCCTCTCCCCTGCCCGCGTCAGGAATTCGTCCTCGTATCGCCAATCCCCGTTCGCTTCGGCAATGACGAGCGAAGTGCGCTTCTCCCCGGCACGGTAGACAAGCTCGACAATCGTGCCGTCCTCCAGCACACGCGACACGGTAGGCGTCGGCTCCGGCTTTTCCTTTCTGGATTGCTTCTTCATCCCGACATCGTACCCGGCGCGCCGGAACGCAATAGGTGCCGGGATTTGCCGGTCAGGCATATGAGATACACACAGTCACGATTCGCGCGGGCGCCCACCGCACGGTAGAGTCTGACTCGCAGCTCAGGATTCCAGGCGCGATTGCGGGCACCCCGCCCGATCGAAGAACCGCGGACGGGGAGTTTGGGGACATCGGGGACGTTCCCATACGGAGCGCGGCAGCCATCGAATATGCCGGACTGACAAATCGCGGTGCCTAGGGCGGTGCGGTGCGGCGGCTATCATGAGATGGCGGAGGGTTGAAACGGGGACGTTCCCTGTCTGCCCATCCGCCCCCTCATCATGACGCAAAACCGGAACAATCAGCCACGCCGCTCCTTCATCGCCGACCTCTGTGTGCATATGTCCGAGGAAGAGATCGCGGCGGCCGAGGATCGCTTCCGCCGCTATGTCGAGATCGTCCGGCGGATTCACGAGTATGTCGAAGAGCAATCGGCGGATGCAGAGCATCCCGCCGGCAACGCTGCCGACAGCCCTTGAGGATCAATCCTATGTCTTATGAAAAAGTACGTTGCCTACATACGAGTCTCGACACAGAAGCAAGGACAGACAGGTGTCTCCCTGCAGGAGCAGCGTGCGGCTATCGAACGCTATGCTGAGATCAACCGGCTCCAGATCGAAACCTGGTATGAGGAGCGCGAGACGGCTGCAAAGCGCGGCCGCCCGATCTTCACCCAGATGCTCGAGCAGGTGGAACGCAGCTCGATATCGGGGATCATCCTCCACAAGATCGACCGCGGCGCCCGTAACCTCCGGGATTGGGCGGACCTTGGAGGTCTGGTCGACAAAGGCATCGAGGTTCATTCGGCAAATGAAAGCCTCGACCTACACTCGCGGGGCGGCAGGCTGTCTGCGGACATCCAGGCGGTTGTCGCCGCCGATTACATCCGGAATCTTCGAGAAGAGACGCTCAAGGGCTTCTACGGCCGCCTGAGACAAGGGCTCTACCCGTTGGCGGCACCCTACGGCTATCTCGACCAGGGACGCGGCAAGGCCAAGATACCGGATCCGAAAACCGCTCCCTTCATCCGCCACGCCTTCGAACTCTACGCAAGCGGCAGATACACACTTCGGGCATTGCGGGAAGAACTTCACAAACTCGGTCTGCGCAATCGGGGCGGCAAGAAGATCTCCCTCGACTGGCTGTCACGAACGCTCAACAACCCCTTTTATGCTGGCATCATCAAGCTCAAGACGACAGATGAGACGTTTCGAGGCATCCACGAGCCCCTGGTCACAAAGGATCTATACGACAGGGTTCAGGATATTCTGAACGGTCGCAAGAACATCAAAACCTTTCGTCACGACTTTCTCTACAGATGCCTCCTGACCTGCGGTGACTGTGGCTATTCCCTTATCGGTGAACGTCAGAAAGGACACATCTACTACCGCTGCCACGAGAGAGCCTGTCCGACAAAGAGCATCCGACAGGAACTGGTGGATGTGCAGATCGGACGCGTACTGAAGCGTGTGCAGCTCAGTCCCGAAGAGATGGATCAGGTAGTCAAACACTTCGACGCCTTCGATCATCACTGGGAGGAACGGCAGACAACGATGATTGCTGCGGCGGAACTCCGCCTCAGCAATATGACGGAGCGCATGGATCGGCTAACGGATGCGCTGATTGACGGCCTGATTTCGAAAGACACGTTCGAGCGCCGCCGAGCGAGTATTCTTGAGAACCAGGTGGCCACGGAGCAGAGTCTCGCGTCCTTACGGGCTGGAGATCGCTCAATTCTCGAACGGCTGGAAAAATTCCTCGAACTTCTGAAAACGGCTCAACGGAGCTATCTGGCCGGAAATGCCGATCACAAGCGCATCCTGCTCCAGGAGGTCACCTCGAACCGCCTCGTATCCGGAAAAAACGTTGCAGTTGAGCTGTTTCCGCCGTTCGACCTGATCGCAAATCGCGAAAAAAGTGACTGGTGCTGCCTTTCTCGGAACAAACCTCGAACTTTTTCTAAAAAGACGAGTGTTCTCGGTAAGCAGCTCATCAACATTGTTGTACCAGATCTTAAAGCAGAAGAAGCAGCGTACACGGAACGACTGCGGAAGATGCTTACGGATATGGAGGAGTAAGTCCCCAACGTCCCCAGGTCCCTCCTAAAATCCACACACCACTCGGGCAAGCATGCAATGGATATGAATGTATGTTATGGTGTAGGTGTGTTGGGTACCTTACGGTATACGTCCCACGCCTCACGGCATACGTCCCATCCAGGAGAAGGGAGAAGCATCAAGCGCCCAATACACACAAGAGCAACTCTTCGGAGTTGCTCTTTTCTTTGCACATGAACATGTCGCGTAACTCGGAATCACAACCTAAAACAAAAGTGTTCAGAAATCTTCGACCAGTGCCATTTCGTTGCCTTCGCTATCGTGAAAGTATGCAATTCTCCCCCACGGAAACTCAGTGATATTTTGTTCATCAACACGTAGGGATTTTGGCTTATCAATCCCAGAGGTGAACTGCACACCCTGTTCAGTAAGTGCACGGACTCTACTCTTTATGTCATCAACGTAGAACTCCACACCGTGCGTTACACCACCATCAACGTATAAGTGAATCTCCGCATCACCAACAGTAATAGCAGCCCAGTCAGTTTCATATACGCGACATGGCAATCCGAGTGCTTCGGTGTAAAAAGCCACTGCACGTTGTAAATCAGACACGTGTACGTCGATAATGAGTTTCATACGTGACTTACTCATCAATGTTATTTTTGTACTTCTTTTCAATTGCGTTGACGATTTCATCTCCCTTCATCCCCACAATCTCCGCAAGTTTCAGAGTGCTGATGATAGCCTTTGGAATATTCTCCTTGACCGTTTCGATATCCAATTCTCCTCCATGGTCCACATCTTCACTCACTGCTGCAACTTTTCCTGCTGTCTTTGAAAAGTGGAGGGCGGAGTGCCGAACAGCGAAAGCAAGGCGCTTCTCTTCGTTCGCACCTTTTAACTCAGGGTATATCTGCTCATCAAAAACGAAGTGTCGCCCTACAAATTCGATGAGCTTGTCCAAATCCCTTTTCATTTTCTGAAGTATACCAGATGCACCCAACAAGTTGGGAATGTCGTTTGTGCATGAACAGACTCGAACTTCTCGAACCAAAAAGAGCGCTCAACTGAGCACTCTTTCTTTTTCTGTTTTGAAAATATGCCTTGAAATGGTATTTGCTGCCCTTCTCGGAACAAACCTCGAACTTTTTCCGAAAAGACGAGTGTTCTCGGTCAGCAGCTCATCAACATCATTGTACCAAATCTGAAAGCAGAGGATGCAGCGTACACGGATCGATTGCGGAAGATGCTTGAGGAGTTGGAAGAGATAGATGAGTAAGTCCCCAACGTCCCCAATCTCCCTGTAGCACAGCACCTCCCCAGCCTCTCGCATGTCACTGACGCAGATAGTAGAATGAGAAACAAACGTGCAGGGATACGAAAACTAATATGACACAGAAGCTCAGAATAAAGAGGATAGTTTTTAAGGCAGGTAGTGCTCCAGGCTCACCCGCTTTAGACGCGGACATCCCCAACGTCACGATTTTGGTAGGTCCGAACAACTCGGGAAAGAGTCGATCTCTTCGAGAGTTGGAAGTGTGGGCACAGGGACAAAATCCCGAGCTCAGTCTGATTGATCGGGTTGAGCTCGATCTCCCAGACACCTTTGATGATCTTCTTGCAATGTTGCAGACTCAAAAGGCGGCTCCACCTCGTGGGCAGTTAGACGAGGTTAACCATTTTTGGATTGCTCGCCCTATGATCCGGCATGGAGAAGATCCTCTTCACCAGCGCGTCAACATCGATTCGCTAAAACAGTGGTTCGACAACAACGACATCAGGCAGATTAGGCAGATCCTGGTTCGCACTTTCACACTGCGATTAGATGGAAGAACACGTTTCGATCTCGTAGAGCCGAAAGAGACAGGACCTCTAGAGGAGTACCCAAAAAATCACCTCTGGGCACTCTTCGCGAACGATGATGGACGAGAGAAGGTACGAGAGTTCACCGAAGAAGCATTCGGGAAGCACTTTGTTATCGATCCGACAGGAATGAACCAATTCAGAGTGCGATTGAGCGGAAGAAAACCAAAGACAAAGAATGAAGAACAAGCACTTGATGACAGGGCGCGAAAGTTCCATCAGAAGGCAGAGCTCGTCTCAGAACTAGGTGACGGCGTCAGAACTTCTGTTGGCCTAGTGTCAGCGGTTATGAGTTTACCCCATCGCATCTTGCTTATCGATGAGCCGGAAGCATTTCTTCATCCCACATTGGCGCGTCGAGTTGGAAGGGTCCTGGCACAATCTGCTCGCGAACGAGAAGCAACACTTGTCGTCGCAACACATAGCGCCGACTTCCTTATGGGTTGCATTCAGTCAGCGCCAAAATTGCGTCTCATTCGACTTACCTATACCGACCAGAAGGCAACCGCTCGATCCATCGATCCTTCTGAGATCGTTAATCTTATGAACGATCCACTTCTAAGATCTGCGAACGCACTTCGCGCATTGTTTCATCGCGGAGTGGTCGTCACTGAAGCCGACGCAGATCGAGCATTTTATGAAGAAGTAAATCACCGATTGTTGCACGACGACATGGGCATCGAAGACAGTCTCTTTATGAACGCACAGAACTGGCAAACAATTCCTCGTATTGCAAACCCATTGCGACATCTTGGAATTCCTGCCGCTGCTGTGTTCGATTTTGATGTTCTGATGGATAATGACTTCAAATGTGTGTGGCCCCTGCTTCACTTGAAGAAGGGTGCGAAGCTCACTGCACTACAAAGTGAACGTGCCGATGTGAAGGCTTTGATGGATAAAAAGGGACGGCTTGCATGCAAAAAAAGTGGATTGTCGGCTTTCAAAGGAGCTGAGAAGGCCAAAATCGAGAACTTTATCGAGTCTATGCGCAAGTTCGGAATTTTCTTTGTGCCGGTTGGTGAGCTTGAGTGTTGGTTGGCTTCATTAGGCATTCCAAAGATCAACGACAAGCCAAAATGGCTAGCGAGCATTTTTACCGCAATGGGCAGCGACCCTACCGACCCTGGCTATCTCAGCGCCGGCGCCGATGATGTCTGGAGTTTCATTAACTCGATCGAAAGTTGGGTGAATGATCCGAAGCGACAAGGAATACCGAGTTAGTTTGGCGGTACTCTAGTGCAGCTTCTTGCTTGCTTATGAGTTTTTCTTTTTTATGAAGACTTCACTCTATCTGAGTCTACGCACCCTTACAGACTCACTCATCCCGTCGATGTGGATTGCACTTCCATTGATACCATCGACAACAACAGCACACGGGCGATAAGCGTAGTGATAGTTGTATTTGTATTCGGCCTGCTTCCAAATTCGTCCGTTTTGAAATTCAAATGTTGAGTCGCCGGAGAATCCTCTGAAGTCGGAGACGATGACTCCTTCTTCAAGTACGCTTACCCTCACGACTTCAATTGGTTCGTCCATACAATCGACCTCCATCATATAGCGACCACGTTCTTGATAGACACGCACGTGTGGGCGATATTTGTAGCGGTACGAGTATCGATATCGTTTCTGCTGCCAGACCTGACCATTCGTGAGTTTGAAGATGGCGGCATCATTGTACCCAGTGAATTCCCCATCTATTTGACTGTGAATTTCTTGTGTCATGTTAGCTTCTGCACAGGGATAGCGTGTTGCAATAAATTGATGAGAAACGGCTCCGCTATTTTTGATTGACGTTGTCTTTCTTCGAGTGGTCGGGGTTGTCGCGGACGTACTTTCTCCCGTTGATTTTCACCACATGATTGCCGGGATGTTTTCCCTGTTCGACCTCTCGGACGATTTCTGTCCGGGGTACGTTCTTTCGCTTCCCAACGTTATAGGTTTCGTTCCTCCCATTGGGACCGTCGTTGTTTCCTCTGATTTTTCCCATGATGTACTCTCCTAACGGCTAATAAATTCATATTACACCCAGACTACAATTTTGTCTGTGTACAGATTAGTGGATGCGCTTTTTGCCGCCTCGTCACAACCCAGCACCATGTGCCAATGAGCAATTCATGGTGTAGTATTCCTCGCGTCGATATTAGCAAGACGCATTACATCCGCATCATGAATATTCCTGAGGGATGCTGTGGTCATACGTACCACAAACATGAACATGAATTTGACTATACGCCCCAACTAGCACCGGACGGGTCTAGGGCGAGTTTCATCCGTCAGTGGATGCATGACCGCACGGAAGATGAGATCCAGGCCGCAGAAGATAGATTTAGGCGCTATGTGGATGTCGTGCAGCGTATCTACGAGAGCACTCTGACTCCGGAGGAGTTGGAAATGCTTGAGCTAGTGAGGAGAAAGCGGCCTCCAGGACAAACCTCGAACTTTTGGAATTGAAAAAGAGCGCTCGATTGAGCGCTCTTTTCGTGTCCAGACTCAGAAATTTGCCATTTTGGCATCGGTGCTGCCCTTCTCGGAACAAACCTCGAACTTTTTCCGAAAAGACGAGTGTTCTCGGTCAGCAGCTCATCAACATTGTTGTACCAGATCTTAAAGCAGAGGATGCAGCGTACACGGAGCGACTACGAAAGATGCTCGAGGAGATGGAGGAGTAAGTCCCCAACGTCCCCAATGTCCCCTGGCGGTCAAAGTCGATTCAGATAAGAGCCTTTGGGATAGACTAAGTCTACCTTCACGACTTCAACTTCCCCTCAACTTCAGAAATCTTCTGATCTATATCAGCGATGCTCTGCTGAAGGTCGCGAACCCGAGACAATCCTTCTTCAATCCAACTGTCGAATCTTCGCCGATAGTCATCGGACCAGGCCGTCGCTCTACGCATCCGGTTATTCTCTACATTCTCCATCACGTGCAGCAATGCGCCAACTTTCCTCTCTCTTGCGGCCAAGAGACGTTCTAGAAACTCGAATTGACGTTTTCTGATTTCGTTTTTCCGTAGAGCGATGCGTGTACTAATTCTCTCGTGCACGCGATCGAGTGATTCACGCACTTGGTTTCGCTTATCTTTATGTAGATAGAGCTTTTTTATCTCCCGCTGCGCATATTTGAGCGCCTCCAGACCATCATATGGGTTGTCGCTCTCGACGCGGTCCCAGACACGACTCACGAAGCGATCAGCGATTCCCGCATTCAAGTTTTGTATGTACTCGCGCCGCAGCCCTATGCTGTCTTTTGCAGACTTCCATTTCTGCCAACACAAATCGCGATCTTGAGCATTTAGTCGCGAGCTATTGTCGAGAAGACCATCGATGACGGACATCGCAGCAAAACCATCCTTCATTCCTTGCATAGCAACATGCATATATTCGTTCGCCCGCTTGAAGTCTTCTCCGTCGCTAGCACCGGAAAGGATGCTTTCGGCGGAGTTGATCTTATCAAGGATGATATCCCGTAGTTGGGCGGAAGATGCCATTGGAAGAAATGGGTTGTTGCCTATCCACCCTAAAGAGTAACGGATCAGGTAGGTCCGCTACAAAAGAAAGAGGCCCACCAAGCAAGTTGGTGGGCCGGGAAGGTTGCCTCTGGTCGACCGTCCTTCCGTACTAAACGACCAGGTGCGAATTCAATAGTCGATGATGCACATCCGCACATAGCGCAATCACCGAGAGGTTTTGCCAAAGCACCGTCCCTGAAGAAACCTCGCGACAGGGAAGTTGTTATATTATACAATATAATTGTGTGAAATACAAATTAGGCGATGCACTGGGCCTGCAGAGCATAATTCTCATTGATAGGACTCGAACTTTTCAAACCCGAAAGAGCGCTCAACTGAGCGCTCTCTCTTTTTCTGTCTCGAAAATATGGCTTGAAATGGTGACTGCTGCCCTTCTCGGGACGAACCTCGAACTTTTTCCGAAAAGACGAGTGTTCTCGGTCAGAAACTCATTGAAGCTATCGTATCGGAGATTGACGTTGAAAGTGATACGTATACGGATTCTCTAATGACAACTAACGATAATGTTTGGGAGTAAGTCCCCAATGTCCCCAAGTCCCTGCCTCTCCTACCAAGAATAGATCACCTTCCGTGACAGCGTTTGAATCCTAAACCGGCGCCACAGGGACACTGATCGTTGCGTCCGGGTCTATTTTCCCGGACGTACGATTGGATTTTCCGCCCATGTTCGGCGCGTGCTTCCATGAGCTCTCGTTCCGAAAACCGGTCAGGGTGAACAAGTTCAATCCGCGACACCAGGTAGGGCGCTTTGTTGAAAATCTGAATTGCAATCCACCGTTGATACTTGCCGATAGGCATTTGAACTACGGACTTGCAAAGTTCCTTCCATCACCATTCGCCGTTCGCTTAAGAAAGGGTTAGGCCGACATTCGTATTCGATAGAGGAATCCGAAAAGATCGCTGACACCTTTCATCCTTACCAGCGTCTATCTGAGATAAACCTGGATCGAGCACCTTTCTGTGCTCTTCGTCGAGCGAGAGAACGATGGAACCTGGCTCAAATCGACAAGGACGCCTAGAAGCACGGAATGCTTCCAATAGCTCGCGCATACGAAACGGCATTTCCTGTGCGGGAATATCCGGCTATATGCCAGCGCTTCGATCTATGAAGTACCGATCTATGTCACGCATATAGGATGGATCAAAGGTGAAGCGACTAACATCCTCGACCCGCAAGCCGTGATAATGGTTGATCTTGTTGTAGAGACCTATGTGCTCAATCTCGTCATGCAGGTTGAGCGTGTCTTCTCCGGCCGCCAGCAAGCGAAGCTCATGGTAGCACATGAACCCGATGCCATCGTTGCGATATAGTTCAGACCGATGCGCAGGTCATTTACCAACACATGCCATGGCTACGATTTGCTGAGAGTCTGATCTAGATTTGAAAGTATTTCTAGGCGAGCCCCTACCCGTAATCCGAACGCTGCTTGCCCGTCGAGCGAAGAGAATGTTCCCGGACCGATTGTACAAACACACAAAATGGAACTCGCGTGTTCTCGTATAAAAATGAATCACTGAAAATCAGAACCAGAGGCGAATTCCCGTCACCAATGACACGGCACCGACATCCTCCCCGCTCGCGCGAGCAATATCCGCCGTCTCGCCCACTGCGCTTTCCCAGGAGACGCCAATATAGGGCGCAAATTCCCTGACCACCTCATATCGGAGACGCAGCCCCGTCTCCACCGTGCTCAGCCCCGACCCGATACCAAGCTCGGGTACGTCCTGAACCGAAAAATCGAACTCCGCGCGTGGCTGCAGGATAAGGCGCTGTGTCAGCAACAACTCATATTCCGCCTCGAAACGGGCCGACAGATCCCCGTCCTCACTCAGGAAAGCGGCCCCATCCACCTCGAACCAGTAAGGAGCCAGGCCCTGCACGCCCAGAACGGCGAAGCTGCGCGTGGGGTGCGGGCGAAAATCGTGGCGCACCCCCGCTTGTACGTCAAAATAAGACGAAATGGTGCGCGTATAGAGCGCCTGCACCTCGACGCCTTCGGCCTGATCTTGGTCCAGGAGATATTCGCCTTCCGTCTTCACCGTGACCTTGTCGATGTCGCCGCCAAACCAGCCCTGCATGTCCCAGAGCAGCACCGGTTCGCCCTCATTGCTGCGGTATTCCAGCCGGTCACCCATAAGCATGAAGTTGGTCTGCCCGCCCGTCTCATGTTTCAGCGCGCGGCGGGCAGCCGCCATTTCTTCCGCGTCATAGTGTTCGTCCGCGGCGCTGTAGCCGAATTCATCTTCCGCCGCGAAAGCCGGAACGGCCACAAGCACACCGAACACCGCCAGCCCGGACATTAAAGTTGCCGTTTTCATTGGGACGCCTCCGCCATGTCTTTACGTACCGAAACCACCTGAAACATGCCCGCATGCATGTGATAGAGAAGATGGCAGTGAAAGGCCCAGTCGCCCTCTTCATCCGCCGTCACGTCGAAAGACATCTTCTCGCCGGGCTTGACCACGATGGTGTGCTTGCGAGGTTTGTGATTCCCCGCGCCCGTCACCAGCTCGAAGAACATGCCGTGCAGGTGAATGGGATGCGGCATCATCGTGTCGTTGACCATTGTCAGGCGCAGACGTTCGCCATAGTGAAAAATGATGGGCTCCGTCACCTCCGAAAACTTCTTACCGTCGAACGACCACATATAGCGTTCCATGTTTCCGGTCAGATGCAGCTCCATCTCCCGGCCCGGCGCGCGCGTATCCGGATTGGGTGCCAAGCTTTCAAGATCCGTGTAGACGAGAACCCGGTGCGTCACATCTTCAAGGCCAACGCCCGGTTCACCCAGCCGGTTTTGCGGCTGCATCGCTGTGTTGGCAATGCCGGGTCCGGTAGGGTGGTTGTGCGCCTCCATCGCGCCCATGCCGTCTTTTTGCATGGCCCCGGCCGGGGCGCTTTCATGGCTCATCACCCCATGATCCATGGCGCCGTGCCCCATGGCGGAATGATCCATGGACCCGTGGTCCATTTCACCGCTCTTCTGACCGCCCGATTCGCCTTGGCCCATCGCGGCATGATCCATACCGCCATGACTCATTCCACCATGTCCGGCCATGCCCATGTCCTTCATGGTCAAGAGCGGTCTGGGCCGCAGCGGCGGCACCTCCGCTTCCATGCCCGGACGCGGCGCGAGCGTCGCCCGCCCGTAACCGGACCGGTCGATGGATTCGCACATCAGCGTGTAGGCCCGATCCTTGCGGGGCGTGATGACAACGTCATAGGTTTCGGCCACGCCGATCTGAAACTCGTCCCGCTCCACCGGACGCACATTCTGCCCGTCCGCCTGCACGATGCTCAGCGGGAGGCCCGGAATGCGCACATTGAATATCGACATGGCCGAGGCATTGACGAAACGCAGCCGCACCCGCTCGCCCGGCTCGAACAACGCCGTCCAGTTATCGCCCGGCCCATGCCCGTTGACGAGGAGGGTATAGGTAGCCCCGGTTACGTCGGAAATGTCGGTCGGGCTCATGCGCATGTCGCCCCACATCAGGCGTTCCCTGATGGTCTCGCCAAATCCCATCCGGGACACATCACGCATGAAATCACCGGCGGTACGCTCCTGAAAATTATAGACATCCGACATCTTTTTCAGTTTGGCGAAGACTCGGTGCGGCCCCTCAAACGTGTAGTCCGACAGCACCACCACATATTCCCGGTCATAACCCACCGGATCGCTGCCAGCCGGGTCCACGACAAGCGGGCCATAGTGGCCGAGCTGCTCCTGCAACCCCGAATGGCTGTGATACCAGTAGGTGCCGGACTGGCGCACCGGAAACGTATATTCGAACGTTTCCCCCGCCTTGATCCCGGGGAACGTCACCCCCGGCACACCGTCCATCTGGAAAGGCACCAGCATGCCGTGCCAGTGAATGGACGTGTCCTCGTCCAGATGATTGGTCACGCGCATGGTGACCTGCTCGCCTTCCTGCCAGCGCAAGAGAGGCGCGGGCAAGGTGCCGTTGACCGTGATCGCCTCGCCGGTGCGCCCGTCTATATTGATGGCGCTGCGGGCAATATCCAGATCGAACCGGTTGCCGGAAAGAGCGGTGATACCTGCCTCGGACAGAGAACGCGGCGAACGCGCCCAGGCCGGCAGGAGGCCGGAGGCAGCAAGCATGGCCGCGCCCGATGAAAACGATTTCAGGAGGTGACGCCGTGTCAGCATGTTCAGTGCTCTTCGTGAGAGTGGGGTGAATGGGTGTGCGCTGCCGGATAGGCGTAATGATCGGCGCCATAAAGCATGCGCCCACCCAGATAGCCGTTGAGACCGGCAAGAACGGCCAGGACGAAAAGTCCGGTCCGGTAAAGGCTCGGCCCGGATTGCTCACGCCAGTGCCGCTCGCCAAGCCAGAGAACGGCAAGCGCGAGGATGGCAACGGCCGTGCCGTTCCAGCGGTGAAAGGCAAGAAGCGGCCCGTCGCTGCTCACGGAGAATCCGGCGAAGAACCAGCCCAGGACCACCGTGCCCACGGCGGAGACGGTCCCTGCCCAAAGCATGAAACGCGCCGCATTGGGCAAAAGGGCGGCCCGGTAACGGAATCGCAACGCCTCGGCCAGCGCCGCGCCCATCAACAACCCGATCGGAAAGTTCGTGGCCGCAGGATGAAGCTTGCCGATCCAGCTTAGAAAACGCTCGAAGCCGGTATCGGCCCAGCCTGCATGGGCGCTGTGATCGTGCCCGCCCTGTTCTTGCATCCGTGCATGCGAATCCGTGTTATCCGGTGCTCGCGCGCTGTGCCGGTCTTGCGCTGGCATATGCATTTCCGCTTGATCCGACGGCATCTCATGTACTTCGTCACCATGCGCATAGGCGCTGCCCGTTATGGCGAACACCAGAAAAAGGCCCGCCGTGACGGAAAAAATGGAGAATCTGTGAATCATTTCATCTCTTCCGTTTTGAATGAGCAACATGCCGCCTCAAGAAGGCAGCCCTCAATCAAACAAAAGAGCTAAATCAAAAGAAGATTGTGCAGGCCGACCGGCGTTGCCCCAACAAGGGGTGGCCCGGTTTGCACCATAGCTGGCATGTGCTGCCAGAGCAGCGAGGACGGCCAGGCAACCGGCACAGCGCGCGCAGCAAGGCTCGGTGACATTTCAAACGGGGAAAAAGCCCTTGCCGCTGTCAGCGCGCTCGCACGCAAATCTGTAGAGTTGCAGCATTTGACCAGCTCGTGGCCATCTTCCTGTGCGTTTGCGGTTTCGTGTCCGTGGGAAGCAGGTGCCACCGCATCATAAGCACGCTCCTGATGCGCGTGCCCGGACATAACGTGTCCTGCCAGCGCCGCATGGGCTGCGCCGCCGAGAGGAAAACATGCACCAAAGGCGCCCGTGCCCCAAACAAGGGCCAGCATAAATACTGCCACAAAGCTGACGACCGGGTTTCTGTGTGCCATATTCCGCTCACTTAAACTTAACCTTTTTCTTATACCCCTATGGAGTATCCGTCAATGGAGGTTGCCACGCGCACGACTGTAAACCGTCTGAAACGGATCGAAGGCCAGGTCCGGGGCGTCACCCGGATGCTGGAAGAGGACCGGTATTGCATAGACATTCTCCGGCAAATCCAGGCGGTCAAGGCTGCCTTGCAAAAAGTGGAAAGCGAAGTGCTGAAGCAGCACACCGGTCACTGCGTCGAACACGCCATCAAGAGCGGCTCGGCGAAAGAGCAACGAGAGAAGTTCGCGGAACTTATCGATCTATTCGAGCAGATCCGGAAATGACGGAGTAACATGGCACGCTTGCGGGGAAAGACAGTGTTTTTGGGGGACGTTGCGCAAAACCGCGACAACAATCTCAATCTGCTCCGCTTTCTCGCCGCCGCTACCGTCGCGCTTTCCCATAGCTTCTTACTTGTCACGGGCGATCCGGAAAGCCGCCCGCTCATGAAGGCGACAGGCTTTTCCATCGGCTATCACGCCGTTGACATCTTTTTTGTCATCAGCGGATTTCTGGTCACGCAAAGTTGGATGCGCCGGAGTTCGTTACTGGATTTTACCGTGGCCCGCGCCTTGCGCATCTACCCGGCTCTTGCCGTATGCGTGATGCTGACCGCTCTTGTGCTGCTGCCGCCATTGAGCAATACGTCCGCTGCAGGCTACTTCTCGTCTTTCGAGACCTTTTCCTATGTTATCCTGACCGCCAGCCTTGTCTCGCCGGATGGCACATTGCCCGGTACGTTCCTTACGACGCCGGTTGCCAATGAGGTCAACGGCTCCCTTTGGACACTCAGATACGAAGTGCTGTGCTACGCGGCTCTCGCCTTTTTGGGTATGAGCGGTATCCTCGCGCGGCGCAAATGGCTGATCCGCACGGCATTTGTGATCGGCCTGCCCCTCGCCGCTCTGTCTCTTTTCCCCATCGCCTATGCCGATGACACGATCCTCGGCCACTTCGTGCGGTTTGGCCTGTGCTTCGGGCTGGGCGTGCTGGCCTATGAATACCGCGCGCAAATCCCGCTTCATTGGGGGGGTGTCGTGTTTTTGTTCCTGCTCACCGTGGCCATGCGGCCTTACGCTGTTTTTCCGCTGAGCTTCTACCTTCTCACCGCCTACAGCGCATTCTGGCTGGCTTATATTCCCAGCGGCCGGATCAGGCGCTTCAACAACGCCGGGGACTATTCCTACGGCCTTTATATTTACGCCTATCCGCTTCAGCAGGTTCTTGTGCTAACTATACCAGGCTTGATGCCACTCCAACTCTTCGCTGTCACAGTGGCAACGACCCTCCCTGCCGCGATTCTTTCATGGTATTTCATTGAAAAACCTGCCTTGGCAAAAAAAGAAAATGTTTCGGCGTGGCTGAAGCGCTTTGGCGGGCAGCTGGTCCCGGGCAACCGCACACACCTATAGATCGGCGATATCAGTCAGTGGTGTGCGTGAAATAAGCCTGCGGCATCACGCGAATGTGCGGAACCCGGCCAACGAATACGGCTTGACCTTCCTCCTGCGAGAAGGTTTAGACTCGAATAATCAAAGTGTGATCGTTCCTTTCCTTAGGGACGGTTCTGCGCCTAGCTGATTGGAAATGGAGCCATGCTTCGCACCGGCAACACTTTCTCATTGTTGCGTGTGCTGGCAATTGCCGCGGCAATCGCCTTTTTCCCGTCTGCCATTTCAGCCAATCCGTTGCCATCCTGTGTGGATCACGCCGGTATGAAGAGCCATGCAGCGCCCCAACCAGCAGGTACGCTGGATACGGAATGGCCGGGAGATTCAGCCAAACGGACGTTGAGCTGCTGTTTTGCCGCCAGTTATTGTCATGCATGGATTGAAACGCCGGGCAAATACTTTTGCCCGGATACCACGCAGGAAGGCCTGATATACTTCTCCGAGCTCCCCGCATCGTTTGCGTATGAGCCTGCTGCGCCGCCTCCCAAGCGCTTCTCCCCATCCATTCGTACTTGATTTTCAATGGAAACACTCGGTAGCCGTGCGCATTACATGCGCATGCATCCTTAGTGGAGAAGACTTATGACAACCAAGACAGAGAGTTCGTCCTTTGTGACGGGCGCATTTTTCATCGCGGCAATCTTGCTATCTGCCCCGGCGTTTGCGGACATGGGGGCGGAGCATGGCACGGATGGCGCCTCCGGCAGCCATGGCATGTCACAGCAGGACGATATGGGCGCGGAGGATCATATGCGTATGATGAATGACCATGCGCAAATGCCGTGCTGTGACGAGAAGACACAAATGCCGTGCTGTGACGAGAAGACACAAATGCCGATGCGGGCGGACGAAGACCGCACACCGCCGAAATCCAATTATAACAAGAAGTAACGCGGGTCCTGCGGCGTCCTCCCAGGGGTCAGTCCCTGGGAGGACGTGAGCGCCTCATGCAGGTATTCATGGGGTTGGCGTTCCCGCTAAAAATGGTTACAGACTTCACGATTCCGCTGGACGCGTTGACGCCAGCCCACGGATACGTTCCGTGATGCAAGGTATCGGACATTCGTTGTTGACATTGGCGCGGTTTCTTGCCCCTGCTCCTTCCTTCGGCGCCGGAGCGGCATCCTGTTCCGAAAGTGGTTATTCGACCCATACAGCCCATTCGACATCGCTGGACCGGGCCGGCGGAGGGATTTGATGATCCGCTGTCTTCTATATCCGCTGCTTGCCTTAGCGCTGCTGGTCACGCCCGGCACGTTTTGCGGATATGAGCATGCCCGCCGCCAAAGCAGACCTAGGTTCAGTGGCGGCGCCCGACGCCGGTGAAGCGAGTGCTACCGCAGAAGAGAAAGTTTCCACGGACGAAATGCTCGACTGCGACACTTGCAGCGTCTGCGCAGAAAACGGTGCTTGCACGGCAGATAAAAGTGATGCGGCCTGCGACAAGACTTGCCGCACAGCCTGCATCACCGGATTGTGCTCATAAAGAGTGTGCTGCGGATAGTAACTGGTCCATTCAGGCGGGAAGATTGGCTAAAGGACCTGCTCTGGCCTCGGGTAGCGCAGCGCTCCGCCGCTTGCTGGTATGTATTCAAAACCGAGCTTGCACGCCTCCAGGATCGCGCATTAGGCCAGTTCCTCCGGGCTTTAACCAATATGGCCTCCCCGCGTTTTCTCTAGCCTCTTGCATGAAAAAAGTTGCAAAGGGGCACGAAAACGAGGGCGATGTACCAACCGTAGAGATAAGCGCCGATCAACCCGAAAAAGAACCCCTGCACCGTTAGCCATTCAAAACCGGGAAGAAGCGGCGCCCAAGCCTCATACATCCGCATCGGTTCCGGCGCGATAAGGCCGAAGGCGACGCACAAAAGATAGCTAATGAGTAGAAACAAGGACAAGCTGTGCCCGACAGGCAAAATGCGAAATCGTTTTTCTATTTCTGACGTTTCTGTCATGGCATCCTCTGGTTCTTTATCAGCCCATCGGCTGCTTTCGCTTTGAAAAAGCGTGAACCGATAGCTGCTGATTGTCCAGACTGCAATCCCGGTGAACGGTCATTTAATTTGTCCCTAAGCGGATCAAATGGAAAAAACACTGCAGAAACAGCACCGTTTGACATAGAACAAACCCGTTCTCCTTGCGTCGAAATACTGGCCGATTCATGCAGGAGTGAGGCTGGCCGCTCAAGCATGGCAAACGGAGGAAAAAATGGATAACGAAGACCGCTCTCCCAAATACGCAGAAAGCAGTTTGACGCTCGCCGGCGCCGTCATGCTGGGAACGGGCGTGATGATCGGCGCGGGTATTTTTTCACTGACCGGGCAGATGGCCGAACTTTCGGGCTCTTTGTTTCCCATTGCCTTCCTTTCTGCCGCTATCGTCGTTTCCTTCAGCGCTTATTCCTACGTGAAAATGTCCGCCTCTTATCCCTCGGCAGGCGGCATCGCGATGTATTTGCACAAAGCCTACGGAGATAAACTCCCCACGGCCTTCAATGCCCTGCTGATGTATTTTTCCATGGTCATCGCGCAGAGTTTTCTGGCCCGCACATTCGGTGCCTACACGCTACAGCTTTTCGATATGCCCGATAACAGCATTTGGGTGCCGGTCCTCGGTGTAGCGCTTCTGATTGCGGCTTTCCTGATCAACCTGTCAAAGAACCAGATCGTCGAAGCCGTCGCTTCATTCATTGGCATACTCAAGCTTGCCGGCATCGTGCTCTTCGGCGCGGTCGGCGTATGGCTGGCGGAGGATATTCATGCGGACTTCACTCAGGCGGACTCCCGTGTCTCATGGGAGGGGTTTCTGGCAGCTACCGCGCTTGGGATTCTTGCCTTTAAAGGCTTTACAACCATCACGAATAGCGGCTCGGAGCTCACCGAACCCCACAAGAATGTGGGGCGGGCGATCCTGATCTCTATTGCCTTATGCGTCGTGATTTATGCGCTGGTCGGTTTTGCCGTGGCAAGCAATCTGTCGATCGATCAAATTATAGAAACGAAAAACTATTCACTTGCTGCCGCTGCTCGCCCGGCGCTCGGCGATCTCGGTCTCTGGTTCACCGTCATTCTGGCCATGGCGGCAACGGCTGGCGGTATTATCGCCAGCATCTTTGCGGTGTCGCGCATGCTTGCCATGCTTACGCAAATGCGTCTGGTCGCTCATAGCCATTTCGGCATGCCTGGCAGCATCCAGAAACACACTCTCGTTTACACGGTAGTTCTGGGCATTTTTCTCACCGCTTTCTTCGATCTCACCCGGATTGCGGCGCTGGGGATCATCTTCTATCTGATCATGGATATCGCTGTGCATTGGGGCATCCTGAGATATTTGCGCAAGGAAATTGGCGCAAATGCCGTGATCCTAGTGTCTGCCATCCTGCTCGATCTGGCCGTTCTCGGCGGCTTTGTCTGGGTTAAAATTGGAACCGATGTCACAGTGATCGGTGTTGCCTTGGGCGCGATGGCGGTGATCTTTGTTTCCGAAACCATATTTTTGAAGCGCCGCAAAGCGGATGGGTCTCGTTAACCGAAGCCCAGCACAAAACGGGTGCTGCCCGTTCCGGAGGAAGGCGGATTTGCGATGATGCAAGAATGCACAGCAGGCGCTTTGTCCTGGCATGCTGGGTTGCTTATTCATCTTGCTAATGGAAGATATTGCCCTGATCGATCTTCTAGCTTTTACCAGATGGCTAGCGGGCAAGGTCAGCCTGCATGGAGCAAAACGGGATCATATCACCGCATGGCATGTTTTCGTTGGGCTAGGTCGGCGGAGGCTAGAATGTTCCCATGATCCGTTGTCTTATATATCCGCTGCATTTCTTGGCGTTGAAGTTTTTTTGAGGATCAAATCTCCAACTTGTTGACCGTTCCGTGATTGTTTTGACCAACAAGGTTACTGAATGAAGGTGGATCGGTTGACGCTTCGACAGTCGATCTAAAGTTTCGCACTTCAACGCGCGAAACAATCATATTTTCGTCTCCTTACGGATTATACCGCTATGATGCCAGTATTTATCCTGCGATAGAAGAGAGTTTGCGGCGTATGGACGCTAGGTGTCTCCACACGTTCGCGAAGAAAATAAAAGGACCGGGATTGTCTCCCGGTCCTTGAGTTTATTCGGCGGCATCGACGCTGGTGTCAGCCTCCGAATGTATCCTCTCGGTCCGCAACATGGCGGGGAGCCATCGCTTGTCCTTGAGGAGCTCTTCGGCACGTTGAGCCATGTCGGCCTTCTTGAGCTCGGCGAGGTACTTGGCCGTCGAGGCTGTTGTGACCTCGGCGACGACCTCCACGATCTGGCTCTTCGTCAGATGGTCGAAGAAGAGCGCCCGTGTCGGTTGCCACCAGTCCGCCATGTCGAGCGAGAGAGCTGTCGCCAGCTGCTCCGCCTCGTTCATGTGGGCGGTACCGCCATTTCGTCTGTGGACCGCGTCCAATGTGAGCGCGCTGCAGTAGACGAGCAGGTTGAGGAGGAGTTCCGGGTCGGCTTCAAGAAGCCAGGACCAGAACGCCTCTGCTTCGGGGAGCTTCTCCACCCAGGTCTTGTGACGGGCGAGAAGCGCCTCCGCGGCTGGGCAGGCCGCGACCGTCTTCGAGAAGACCCCGAGGTCCAGATAGGCCGGCAGGATCTTCACGCAGGAGTCCGCCCGCCGCTCGTAGAAGAGCGGACAGGCCATCCGGTGGACGAGAGCCGCAAGCGCGACCTTCGGATTCCGGATGAGGACTTCCCTCAGAGCCGCCGTCTTGTGCGCCGAGAGATCGGTCAGGAGCGTATCGGAGTAGCCGTTGGACCTTTCCGTCTCTTCCCCTTGACCTTCCGAGGTCTCCGCGGATGCGGTGGCCCGTTCCTCGGCAAGGCGCTTCCGGTCTTCGGGGCGAACGAGCCCCTCATCGACCTTGAGCTCTCCGTTCCGGTCGAGGCTCAGGATAATGCCTGCATATCTCTGCCCGTCCTCGGGCCATTGGAGCTGGCTCTCCTCGAGTCGTTCCATCTCCTCGACGATCCGGTCGAGTTCCGCCGTGGCCTCGTCGTCCTCCTGCTCCTCGAGCGCCACGACGATTTCGTCATAGCGTTCGGAGAGCTCGGAGTGACGCTTCTGTTCCTCCTCGGAAAGAGCAACTTCTATGCGCTGCAGCCGTCCGTAGCGCGACAGCAGCTCATAGTCGGTCTCGATCATGATCTCGACCCAGGCCCAGCCCAGTGTCCGGTAAGGGGCTGCCTCCTCTTCGAGCTTCTCCCCGACCAGGCGGTCGAGAAGCTGGCTGTCGGCGAGGTAACCTTCGGATTCCGGCTGGAAGAGGTCACGGATCACCGTGCCTCCTGCCTCCTCATAGGCTTTGAGGCCGACAAAGAGCGCCCTGCGGTCTCCGGCATCGACGAGCGAACTCGTGAGATGCCGTCTGATTGCCCGTGGCGAGCGGTCGCCATGGAGCTTCTCGAACCAGAAGGCTTCTTGGGGCCCGTGGTCGTCGGTGATGGCAAAGGCCATCAACTGGTCGAGCGTCATCTCTTCGGCCCGATAGGCCGCCATGAGGCGGGGTGAGACCGCAGCGAGTTTCAGCCGCTGGCTCACGACCTTCTCCGGCAGGCTGAACCGGGCGGCGATCTCTGCGGCCGACAGGCCGTCCTTCTGCAGCTTCGCAAAAGCATCGAACTGATCGGCCGGATGAAGCGGCGCCCGCACGATGTTCTCGGCAAGCGAGACTTCGACATAGTCGGCGATCTCCGCCTCACCGAGCACGCGGCACGGAACCGGATGGTCCATCGTGATCCTGTGCCGCTTGGCGAGGAGCTTCAGCGCGTCGTAGCGGCGTCCGCCGGCGACGACCTCGTAGAGAGGTTCGGTCTCCTCGCTCGCGACCCGGACGAGCCGGACCACAAGGTTTTCGAGGAGACCATGCGCCTCGATACTCGTGGCGAGTTGGTCGATATCGGCCTTGCGGGCCGTCTTGCGCACATTGAGTGCGGCCCGCTTCAACTGGCGAAGCGGGATCGTCATGAGGTTCTCGCTCATGTTGCATCTCCATAAATGATGGATGAAGGAGCGTGGCGGCCTCTTGGGCCGGACCACGCGACGAAGACCCGGAATTGAAAGAACAGGTCTTGCGCCATCATCTCGAATGGAGAGGCCGCTCAGTAGGCACCGGAATTTGCCGATCCGGCACAAGCCGGGGCGCTTCATTGCTCGTCGGTATTCTAGCGGCGCGAAAGTGCCTCTGGATCTGTAAGGGGGGATCCGGTTCCGAGATTGGAGCCGGTCCTTGTGCCGAGCCGGCAAAAATCAGCTTCTACAGATGTGCACGATTCGGAGCGACAATGTCCGTATGACGGATCAAAACGACATCTCGTATTTCGCCAAGGTCGACTATCGAAACGAAGGAAGCAAATTTGGCATCAAGCAGGACGACCGGCTTTCGCACTTCTATGTCATCGGAAAGACCGGAACCGGCAAGACGACGCTTCTGGAGACGCTTGCCCGCAGCGACATCGATGCGGGTCGCGGCTTCGCATTGATCGATCCGCATGGCGACCTTGCTGAACGCGTCGCGGCCTATGCGCGCGAGGTTCGGCCGGACGACCTGCGCTACCTCGACGTCCCCGATCCGGATCAGCCCTATGGTTACAACCCGATGAGGCGCGTCCCCCTCGACAAGGTGCCGCTCGCGGTTTCAGGCCTGATGGAGGCGCTCAAGAAGCACTGGTCGGATGCCTGGGGAGTGCGCATGGAACATGTGCTGCGAAACGCCCTCTTCGCACTCCTTGAGCATGGTCATGCGAAGCTCGGTGACGTTCTCCGCATGCTCAATGACGAAAAATATCGCAAGAGCATCGCTGCCGAACTCCAGAACGAACCGGTCAAGGAGTTCTGGGAGAAGGAGTTCGAGAAGTATTCCTTCCGCTACCGGGCCGACGCAATCGCACCGATCCAGAACAAGATCGGTGCCTTTCTGGCGGACCCAACCCTAAGACGTCTCCTCACCGAGCCGAAAGAGAAGCTCCGTTTCCGTCGCCTGATGGACGAAGGCCGGATCGTTGTCGTGAACCTCGCCCGTGGCAAGATCGGAGACGACAGTGCGGCCTTGCTGGGCAGTCTTCTCGTCACCACGATCGGGCTCGCCGCCTTCAGCCGTGCAGACACGGTTGAAAAGAAGCGGCGCCCCTTCTTCCTCTACATGGACGAGTTCCAGACCTTCACTACGCTTAGCGTTGCCGGAATGATCTCCGAGCTTCGCAAGTACAAGGTTGGGCTCATTCTCGCGAACCAGCATCTGCATCAATTGGAGCCGGATATTCGCTACGCGGTTCTTGGAAACACGGGCACGCTTGTGTCGTTTCGGACGGGCCCTGACGACGCAATCATTATGGGGCGTGAATTCGCGCCGCGCTTCGAGATGCTCGACATCATGAATCTCGCTAACCACCACATCTATCTGACATTGATGATCGATGGGGCACCGTCCCAGCCGTTCAGCGCAACGACGCTCGCACCACAATCGAGATAACGCAGCGCCATCCTGTTCTTACGAGTATCGAGTTTCATGGGCTGCCCGAATGGGCATAGCGAGAACGGAAATCGTCAGGGCTTCAACTTTGTCCGTTGCGCATTGTTGAAAGCAACGATGACGCTGGCAATACCGAAGAGAATCCGTAACAGCGAAACTTCCAATCGAGAAAGCTCTCGCCGGAGTATCTTCGAGCCTACTTCCATATGTCCGCCGACCGAATCGCCTACCGGCGTCCTCGTCTTGTGCGCTGCGTCTCGCGCGGCGTTATAAGCAGCGGCTCGTCCAAGGGCAGGTCCTTCTGTCCCTTCTTCTTTCCACCAGCAATGGGCAGCTTGAATGAAGGCGACTTTCTTATCTCGTCGGCCGACTTGGCTGGAGGTTCTTTCCTTTGAACGCTACGGCGTGCGGCCGCCGCAGCGGAAATAATATCGTGAACCGGCGGTAGATCTGGCCTATTGCCCTTAAACAGTTCGGCTATCGTGCGGATCTGTACGCGTGGCCGAAGTTTGCCGCCGGCTTCAACAGAACCGGCCTCCCGCGCGGCCTTTTCCATATCCACTGTTGGCTTGTTGAGCGTCACAAATACACCCAGCTTCGCATCGTGATTGTTCATCGCACCTATGAGATCGCGCACGTGCGAGGCGTGGATGTTCTTTCCACCCTTCACCGAAATCACAGCGTTTCCAATGGTCCTGGAATCGTCTTGAAAGTATATCCAGCCATCGACGCCTTTATCGGCCCCCTTTTTCCCACCTTCCCGCGGCTGACCGTCAACGAGCGTTATCGCCCAAAGTTGGAACTGATGCTCGTCAAGTTCGAACAGACGCTTGGCGCCGTCTACGTCGAGAGGTATGCCCTCGACGATGTAATGCGAGCCGCGCCGGCGCTTCATTCTTGCGAGGCGACGTTCAACAACGTCAATGGCAAGGGCTGTAATATCTATCCCGATCCAATTGCGACCAAGCTTTTCGGCGGCTTCAATGGCAGTACCGCAGCCACAAAATGGGTCTAGGATTGTGTCGCCGGGATCGCTCGATGCACTGATAATGCGTTCCAAAAGCGCCAACGGTTTTTGGGTTTGATAGCCTAGTGACTCCTTCGATCTATTGCTCAGCACAGGAAGGTCGGCCCAAAGATTCTGAAGTGGCACGCCCGGCATTTCATCCAGATAACGTTTGTATTGAGGAACAGTGCCGGGCCGCGTCTGAATTACACGGCCCTGTCGGATCAACTCTTCCATTTTCTCTTTCGAGTATCGCCAATAGCGGGAAACGCCCATTACTTCATAGTAGGGGTTTCCCTTTTGCGCTCCACCTGGACCCTGTAAATTATCGATACGGTATTTTCGACCGTCTTCGTCAACGCGCCGATAGTCGCGGTCAATGTATGCCTGATCGTATGGCTGATATTGTTTGTTCCACGTTTCCGGCTTTCCTTTCGCATAAAACAAGATGGTATCTGTGACACGTCCGAAGTGGCGCGATCCTTGTTTGCCGTCGCTATGTGCGTGCGAACGTTTCCAGATGATTTCGTTCAGAAAAGCTCCCGAACCGAAGATCGAATCCATCAGAATTTTCAGATAGTGGCTTGCACTCGAATCGCAGTGCAGATAGATGCTGCCTCCGGATTTCAGAATGCGATGCAATTCCAATAAACGTGCGGCCATCATAGTTAGATAGGCCATCAGATCGCTTTTGTGCATGAAGTTTTGAAGCGAACTGATGATACCGGCGGCTGGAGAGCCACTGTTCATCACTATCGCAAACGCTAGATCGGTGGACGGACCCCACCGCCAGGAATCCACAAAGGCCTGATGTTGTGCCTGGGCCGCCCTTCCGTCCGGAGACTTGTAAAGAAGGTTGTACGTCGCCTTCGAATTAAATGGCGGATCAAGATAGATTAAACCAACGCTCTCCGATGGCAGCTGCGGCAGCCATTCGAGATTGTCGCCAAAGTAGAGCTTGTTCATCCACCGCGCCTCCCGCCAAATTATCTTGACACGGATGAAACGAGAATTGGTTAACGAGGCGCTTGATAGGCGCGAGTCCGACACACTATCTAGTGGTTGGCGACGACTCAGACTCTAGGAGTGAGAGATTTTTGGCTCAAGGATTGGAGCGACGGTAGGAGGAAGACGGTTGAATGACCTGTTCTCGACCCCTTATCATCTACCTTAAAGTCGGAGCGCTGATAGGACACGGTCGATTATCTGTGGACAGATAAACGTCAAACACCGTGGGCAGCTTCGAGATCGCCGGCCGAATGCTGGTGTGCAGCGGGTTGGCCCTATGTATCGTTCTAATGGCATATCTTCCGACTCCTCATAGCGTTTCCGACGAGATCGCTTCGCTATTGCTTTTCGTTGGCGGAGTGCCACTGACCCCTGCGACACTCTGCAAAACGTTGGATATCCGTTACGCACATGTCTGTACGCAGAACGGGTCTGTGCTATAATTGGTCCATGAGCGAAACGACTACCAAATCCGGCAAACGTCCTTCCAAGGGGTTCACTCTTGGCAGGCAGAGCTTTGCGAAAATCAGCGAGGTCGAGGGAATTCGGATGTCGGCCACGATGGCTGCCGAGTTTCGCGAGTTTGATCGGAAGGGGCTCTCCCCGGAAGAGCGGCGCAAGATCATCGCCGCCAAGTATGGCAAAAATCGCTAGTCGCTTTTTCTTATGTATGATGCGGTTGCAGATCCCTATTGCTACCCTGGCACCCCCGTTCTCAAGAATATTCCCGGTCTTCGAAATCAAGCTGCTCTCGATGAGTTCGAGACGGCGAGCACAACGCAGCGAGCGGATGAGCCACTGCCACCAGGCCGGTTGAGCGTCACCCACTACCGTGCGCTCCATCACCACCTCTTTCAGGATGTATACGTTTGGGCCGGCAAGTTCCGCACCGTCCGAATTTCAAAGGACGGAAGTGCCTTTTGTTATCCCGAATACATTCAACGCGAGATGTCTGCACTCTTCACCGATTTGAAAGAGCAACATTACTTTCAGGATCTGCCCTCGCATGACTTTGTCCGCGAAGCGACACGTTTCCTGGCCACGCTGAACGCGATCCACCCGTTCAGAGAAGGCAATGGACGGACACAGACTGTTTTTCTTGCTCTGATGGCGGATCATGCCGGCCACCCGTTGGACATACAGAGACTTGATCCTGAAGCATTCCTAGAGGCAATGATCGAGAGCTTTCACGGTGATGAGACATCGCTGCTCTGGCAAATCCAGACACTCCTCGCATGACGCCAATTGCACCCGCGATTTCGCCTCGAATTTCCGTTTTTGTTCAATCACATAGGGAAATCGAGAGCCTATGAAGAGCCTAAGGCTTTAAAACAATTCTCAAAATACTTGTAAATCATTGGAAAAAATGGCGCGCCCGGAACGATTCGAACGTCCGACCCTCAGATTCGTAGTCTGATGCTCTATCCAGCTGAGCTACGGGCGCGTGCACATCGAGGGAACCCCAAGGGGGCGGGTGGATAGCTCCACCATCTCGTCGAAGGCGGGCCACTCTTAAAGCCTTGAGCGGCCAAAGGCAAGGGGGCCAAGAGGCCAAATCCCTCCTCCTCCGGTCGAAAAGCCGCGGAAAGCCGCCGCCTCCAGGGAGGTCAGATCCGGTGACGGTCGCGGAAGGAAACGGCCGTCCCGAGCGAACTGGCCTCGTAGACGCCACGGGCAACCGCGCGGGCCACGCAATCGGCTGCAAGCGCCCCCAGTGCCGAGAGCGCCACGTGACGCGCTTCCTTGCCCAGCGGACAAGCGCCCGTTGCCAGCACGAAGATCGTGTCGCCATCGACCGGCGCGTGAACGGGGCGGATCGCCCGGGCGAGACCATCCTGCGCCATGATCGCTATGCGGCGCGCATCCGCAGGGGTGAGATCGGCATTGGTGGCGACGACGCCGATGGTGGTGTTGCCGCCGGGCGAAGCGTCTGCCTTGGAGCCCGCAAGCGGGTCGAGCGTGGCAAAGCCGCCAGCGTCGGGCGCGCCTCGCCCACCGAACTCCCCATCCATCTCGAAAGGCGCGGCCCAGAAGCGGTCCGTGCCGGGCGCGACCACGGCACCGAAAGGATTGGCGGCGATGAGCGCACCCACCGCCAGGCCGCTTTCCGAGACCGCGGAAGCGGAACCGAGACCTCCCTTGTACCTTCCCGCTACGGCGCCAAGCCCCGCCCCCGCATTGCCAAGTTCAAAATTGGCTGCGGCCGCCTCGCAGGCGGCCCGGCCCAAGGCGCGATAGGGCGGCTCCTCGCCCCAGCCCTTGTCGCCGCCATTCATGAGGTCGAAAAGGATTGCGGCCGGCACGATGGGCGAGACGAGAGGGCTTCCGCCGACGCGATATCCGCGCCCGCGCGCGCCGAGCCAGGCGGCAACGCCGGACGCCGCCTCCAGCCCCCAGGACGATCCTCCCGACAGAACGATCGCATCCACCGCGTCGACGAGACAGGAGGGATCGAGCAGATCCGTCTCGCGGGTGCCGGGACCGCCCCCGCGTACATCGCCGCCCGCGACGGCGCGCATCCCGGGCAGAACCACGGTGACGCCGGTGCGCGCCGCCTCGTCCTGCGCGTTGCCTACAAGAATACCGTCAATATCGCCGATATGATTGCGTGGGCCTTTGCGGATGGCGCCCAAATACATATGTCTGACCTCTTGCATGCCGGGCGGGGCTGATAGGATCAGGTTTGCCCAGATTCGGGCCCAACCATAGCAAATCCGCCGGCGCCCGCCGCCCGCGCGATCCGGAAAAGGCGGGAGGACGATTTTCCATGAAGATGACGCGAATTCTGCCGGCGCTGGCCGCCGCCGCAGCCGCCCTGCTGTTCGTCCTCGGCATTACCGCCTATCTGTGGCGCAGCGAGGGGCCGCAGCCCTTCATGATTGCCACGGCGAATCCCTATGCGAGCGAGGCCGGCGCGCAGATTCTCCGGGCCGGCGGCAGCGCCGTCGACGCCGCCATCGCCGTGCAGGCGGTTCTTTCGCTTGTCGAGCCGGAATCCTCCGGTCTCGCGGGCGGCGCCTTCATGCTGCATTTCGATTCCGCAAGCGGCCGCCTCGAAGCTTATGACGGGCGGGAAACGGCACCAGCGGGGGCCACGCCGCAGCTCTTTCTCGACGAAGAAGGCAAGCCGCTACCCTTTCTCGAGGCGATGATCGGGGGCAGCTCAGTCGGCACGCCCGGTGCCGTCAAGATGCTCTGGCTTGCGCATGGCGAACATGGCGTCCTCCCCTGGGCGGATCTTTTCAAGCCTGCCATCCGGCTCGCCGAGGAGGGCTTCGCCGTACCGCCCAAGCTTGCCGAGGCGATTGCGCGCGACCCGGTTCTGATGAACATGCCGGTCGCGCAGGATTATTTCTACCGGCTCAATTCGGATGGATCGCGCGTTCCGGCCCAGCAGGGCGACACGCTGAAGAACCCCGCCTATGCGGCGACGCTGAAGCTAATCGCAAGCGAAGGCCCAGACGGATTTTATTCAGGCCCCGTGGCGCAAGCCATTGTGGACGCGGTGCAGAATGCGCCCGCGCGGCCCGGCACCCTCTCGCTCGACGATCTCGCCTCCTATGAAGCAAAGAAGCGCGAGCCGGTCTGCGCGCCCTATCGGGCCTATCGCGTCTGCTCGATGCCGCCGCCCACCTCAGGCGGGCTGACCGCGCTGCAGATCCTGGGCATCCTCCAGAATTACGACCTGAACGGCATGGGCCCGATGACGCTCACCTCGGTCCATTTCATCGCGGAGGCGGAAAAGCTCGCTTATGCCGACCGCGACAAATATATCGGCGATCCAGATTTCGTGGATGTACCCGTCGAGGCGATGCTCGATCCTGGCTATCTCGAAAGACGGGCAAGCGAGATCGACGCCAGCATGTCGATGAAGAAGGCCAAGGCCGGAGTGCTCGAGGACAAGCGGGCAATGAACCGGGGGCTCAACCATCCGATCGACAAGCCCTCCACCACGCATTTCAGCATTCTCGACAGCGACGGCAATGCCGTCTCGATGACGAGTTCGGTCGAAGGCCCTTTCGGCTCGCACCTCATGGCAGCCGGCATGATGCTCAATAATCAGCTTACGGATTTCTCCTTCGTTCCCGAGGAGAACGGAAAGCCGGTCGCGAATTCCGTCGCGCCGGGCAAGCGACCGCGCTCTTCCATGACGCCGGTGATCGTTTTCGACGCGGAGGGAAATTTCCACGCCGCCATCGGCTCGCCGGGCGGCAGCCGCATCATCGGCTATGTGACGCAGACGCTGATCGCGCTGATCGACTGGGATATGGACATGACGGGCGCTATCGGCCTGCCGCGTTTCCTCGACCGCAACGGACCGCTGGAGATCGAGGCAGGTACGCCGCTCGAACAGATGATTCCCGATCTCGAAGCGCTCGGCCATGAAGTGAAGGCAGTGCCGCTGATGAGCGGGCTGCACGGCATTCTCGTCACGCCGTCGGGACTGGACGGCGCCGCCGATCCGCGCCGGGACGGCAATGTCGTGACCGGCGAACGCTAGGACCGGAACATTCAGCCGTCGCGCGCGGCGCGGGCGAGGCCGAGCAGCGCCGCATCCTCGCGGCGGATGACATGCACGGGGATGCGTGCGAGCCAGCCGCTGAAGCGGCCTTTCGCCTCGAAACGGGCGCGGAAGATGTCTTCGGCGAAGAGACCGGGGCCGCCCGAAAGCCAGCCGGGCACGATACCACCGCCGATATAAATCCCTCCCCGCGCGCCGATGGTGAGCGCGAGGTCGCCCGCCACGGCGCCGAGCCAGGCGCAGAAGAGTTGCACGGTTTCCGATGCAATGTCGCAGGTGCCGCGACGGGCGAGCGCCGCGATCTCCGCCGGTGTGAGTTCCGGCTTCGGCTCCCGGCCAGCCATGGCCGCAAGCGCCATGTAGAGCGTGACGAGACCGGGGCCCGACAATACCCGCTCCGCCGAAACATGGCCGTAGCGCATGCGCAGATGCGCGATGACCGCCGCCTCTCGATCGTTACCCGCGGCAAGATCGACATGACCTCCTTCGCCAGGCAGAGCGATTTCGCGCCCACCGGCGAACACGAGCGATGCCACGCCGAGCCCCGTTCCCGCGCCGAGAAGGCCGACGGGCTCGCCCGGAACAGCTTCCCGCGCGGGCCCGACGGACGCAAGTTCGAAGGGACGGAGCCCCGGCAGGGAGAGTGCCAATGCGGCAAAGTCGTTCATGAGACGCGGCGCCTCGACGCCCGTCACCCGGGCGAGCGTTTTCGCCGTCACGTCCCAGGGACAGTTCGTCATGGCGATGCGCGCCTCGCCGCCTCTTCCCTCGACCGGCCCGGCGGCGCAGGCGGCGACCCCGGCAAGTGGCGGACGCCCCGCCTCCGCGAGAAAGCGGTCGAGTGCCGCTTCCAGTCCGGGATAATCCGCCGTCAGATAAATGGCGGGCGATTCCACCTCGATCCCGCCTTCCCCCTCGCGCGCAAGCGAGAAGCGGGCATTGGTGCCGCCGATATCCGCTACGAGAAGAGAGCCCTCCGCCCCGCCCATATTTGCCCTTATCCCTCGACAGGATTGCCCGGCCGCGCCACCGCCGCCAAGGCCGAGAGAAACTCGTCGCGCCAGTTCGCGACATCTTCCCTACGCAGGCCCGCCATCAGCGCCTCGAAGCGCTCCCGCCGCTCCTGCAGGCTCATATAGCGCGCGATCTGAAGCGCGTCCGCAACTCCTTTGATGTCGTAAGGATTGACGATGATCGCTTCCGGCATCTGATAGGAGGCGCCGGCGAAGCGCGACAGAACCAGGACGCCCGGATCTTCCGGGTCCTGCGCCGCGACATATTCCTTCGCCACCAGGTTCATACCGTCACGCAGCGGCGTCACGAAGCCGATCTTGCTCGCGCGGTAGAGTCCGGAAAGCGAACGCCGGGCCATCGGCCGGTTGAGATAGCGCAGCGGCGTCCAGTCGAACTCGCCATAGGCGCCGTTGATGTGACCGGAAAGTCCGTCGAGCTCCTCGCGCATTTCACGATATTCCTGAACGTCTCCACGCGAGGTGGCCGCGATCTGCAGATAGGAGACCTCCCGCCTCGTCTCGGGATAGTCCTGCAGCAAGCGCTCATAGGCATGGAAGCGTTCGGCAATGCCTTTCGTATAGTCGAGACGGTCGACGCCGACGATCTGCGTGCGCCCGTTCAGCGATTTCGTCGCCTTCTCATATTGTTTTCTCGCGTCCTTGTCGGTCTCGGCCATGCGCGCGAAGCCTTCCGCATCGATGCCGATGGGAAAGGCGCGCACCGTCACGGTCCTGCCGAAGCAATGCAGCCTGTCGCCCTCCGCGCGGCCATGCGCCTCGCGCACGACATAGTCGCGGAAGCGTTCGCAATCCTGTTCGGTCTGAAACCCGAGAACGTCATAGGCAAAAAGCCCCCGCACCATCGCGTCGTGATGCGGCAGCGCGGCCAGAACCTCGCGGGCGGGAAAGGGAATATGCAGAAAGAAGCCGATGGATTGCTCGGCCCCCATGTGGCGAAGCTCGTTGCCGAAAGCGAGGAAGTGATAATCGTGAACCCAGATCGTATCGTCCGGCTTCAACAAGGGGTGGAGAACGCGCGCGAATTTCGCATTCACGCGCCGGTAGCCTTCATAGTAACGCCGGTCGAAAGCCGTCAGATCGATGCGATAGTGAAAGAGCGGCCAGAGGCAGCGGTTCGCGAAGCCGTTATAATATTCCTCGTGTTCCTCGGCGCTGAGATCGACGGTGGCAAGCGACAGGCTCCCCACATTTTCTATCTTCGCCTGATCCTGAACATGCTCGTCCACCTTTCCGCTCCAGCCATACCAGAGCCCGCCGCGCGATTTCAGCGCCTCGACAAGCGCAACTGCAAGACCGCCCGCGCGGGCGGCATCCTTCACAGGTCCGACACGATTGGAAACGACGACGAGGCGGCTCATATCCTTTCTTCCCACTTGCGGCTCAGGCGCATGGCTGCGTTGATGATCCCGACCAGCGAATAAGTCTGGGGGAAATTTCCCCATAGCTCGCCCGTTGCGGGGTCCGTATCTTCCGACAGCAGGCCGAGACTGTTGCGGCAGGCAAGGATCGACTCGAAAATCTCGCGCGCCTCGTCTGTTCTTCCGACACGCGCAAGGGCGTCGATATACCAGAACGTGCAGATGTTGAATGCGTTCCGCGGCATGCCGAAATCGTCGGCGGTTGCATAGCGGAACATGTGATGCCCGCGCCGCAAGGCTTTCTCGATAGCGGCGAGCGTCGATTGAAACCGGGGGTCGGACGGCTTGAGGAAGTTCACTTCCGTCATCAGCAGAAGACCGGCATCGAGCCCTTCGCCATCGAAGCTTTCGGCGAAAGCATCCATCTGCCCGTTCCACGCGCGGCTGCAGATCGCCTCATGCACCTCGTTCGCCAGTTTCCGCCAGTGCCGCGCCCTCTCCTGCAGACCGAGATGCTCGGCGATATTCGCAAGCCGGTCGCATGCGGCCCAGCACATCAGGCTCGACGAAGTGTGGATATGGGCGCGCGTCCGCAACTCCCACATGCCCGCATCCGGCTGGTTGTGCATCGCATAGGCACGCTCGCCGACCTTCTCGTAGCGTTCGAAATCCACTTTCGTCATCTGCTGCAGCAACCGCTCGTCGAAGAAGGATTGCGAGGCGGCAAGGATCACATTGCCATAGACGTCGTGCTGGAAATGCTCATAGGCCTGGTTGCCCCGGCGCACAGGCCCCATTCCCCTGTATCCCTCAAGCGTCTCGACGATCGATTCCGTCAACTCTGTTTCGAGACCGATTCCGTAGACGGGTTGCAGATGCCCGTCCGGCGCATTGCCGACGATATTGCCGAGATAGCGGAGATAATTCTCCATGGTTTCCACTTCGGCGAGCGAATTGAGCGCGCGGATGACGAAGAAGGCATCGCGCAGCCAGCAATAGCGGTAATCCCAGTTCCGCTCCGTGTCCGCTGCTTCGGGGATGCTCGTTGTCAGCGCCGCGACGATCGCGCCGGTCTCTTCGTAGCAGCACAGCTTAAGCGTTATCGCGGCGCGGATCACCGCTTCCTGCCATTCGAGCGGCAAGGCGAGACGGCGCACCCATCTCTTCCAATAGTCCTCTGTGCGCTCCTCGAACTGGCGGGCCGTTTCCTCGATGCCTCCTGTCAGGGTTTCATCCGGCCCCAGTATGAAACTCATCGGGCTCGTGAGATTGAAGACTGTCTCGTCGAGGAGATAGGTCACCGGCGCATTGGTCGTGAGCCGCAATGCAAGCCCGCTATGGACATAGCGGATGTGATTGCTCCCCCTGGTGACCGAGGGCGCTTCGGCGCCGTAGTTGAAGCCGGGCCGCATCCTGATACGGATGCGCGGCGTCCCCTGAAGCGGGCGTACACGGCGCACGAGGGTCATGGGCTGGAAAATGCGTTCGCGCTGCATGAAGCGCGGCGCGAAATCCGCAATCTCGATGCTGTTCCCGTCCTTGTCCGTCACTTCCGTGACCAGGATCGCGGTATTGTGACGGTAATATTGGCGGGTGGAAGCGGCTCCCTCGAGTTCGACACCCCAATAGCCGCGCGCACCGTCGCGCTCTTCGGCGCCGCTGCCGTTCAGCAGGCTGTAGAACACGGGGTCGCCGTCGAACCGGGGCAGGCAACACCAGACGATGCGGGCCCATTTGTCGATCAGCGCGCCATAGGTACCGTTTCCGACAACTCCGAGATCAAGCGACGACAAACTTCCTCCTTTGTCCGGACAGCCTCAACCATCGCCGCTCAGCGACGAGGCAACTTGCTTCAACCAGGCGACGAATTCCCCGACGGATGCGAGGCGATATGTTGCGGCGGACGATCCGTCGCCAACCTTGATCGTAACGCCTTTGAGCGCGTTGACGACCCCAAAGCCATCTTCATCGGTACGATCGTCGCCTGCGAAAACGGGTATCCGGCCTGAAAAGGGATGCAACGACATGAGCTTTTCTATGGCGTGCCCCTTGTTCACATGGCCGGGTTTCACTTCAAGAACCATTTTTCCATGCATGATTTCGAGGCCCGGCATGCCCGAAACCGCCTCCGCCATCGCCTTTCTGCAATCCTCTTCGCGCTCGGGCGCGCGTCTGTAATGCAAGGCGAGCGCTCCCGGCTTCGGTTCCAGGATCAGGCGGGCGTCGCCGCCGACGAGTGGCGCAAGCTTCGCGGCTATTTCATGTATCGCCCCGGATTCGTCGGGAAGATGCGGTTCCATCTCCGGACGTTCGCGCAATTCGAGCCCATGCACGCCCGCTCCGGGCAGCCGCAGTCCCGTCAGACTGTCCAACTCGCCGAGCGAACGGCCCGAAATCAGCGCCACCGCCCCATCTAGACTGTCCATCAGGCTGAGCAGCGTTGCCGGGAGGTCCGGATCGATCGTCACGGCATCCGGCGTCGGCGCGAGCTCCGCCAGAGTTCCGTCGAAGTCGAGAAAGAGCGCCCAGTTGCGCCGCGGCGCAGGCAGGGCAAGCCCGTCATCGGTCATGTCGTCCTTTCCGTTATGCCGATTGTCCGGCGAGACGCTCGGCCTCGCCGCAGTCGAGAGGCGTATCGGCATCGTCGGGGATGCAGATACGGAACAATGTACCGGAAGCGTCGCTGCGCAGGAGTTCGATGTGCCCGCCATGCGCGCGCGTGAGTTCGGCGGCAATCGCAAGGCCAAGCCCGGTGCCGTCGGCACGACCGCTGCCGGCGAAGGGCTCGAAAAGATGTTCCCGCGCGCGTGGGGGCAGGCCCGGACCATTATCCCATATGTCGATATGCACATGGTCGCCGGCGCGGAGCGCTGAGAGACCTATCTCGCCATCCGTTCTCCCCGTTCCGGCCTGCTCGGTCAGCGCCTGCGCGGCGTTGCGCGCCAGATTGAGCAGGATGCGGAAAAGCTGGTCGGGATCGGCATCCACGAGGAGACCAGCCGGTACGTCGTTTTTCCAACGGATCGGGTCGGATTCGCTCCATGCCGCTTCGGCCACTTCGTCGGCGAGAGCGGCGAGTTCCACCTGGCGGCGCCGCGGAGCGGGTTCTTCCGCCCGGCCGAAACGAAGCGACTTGCTGCAGAGCTCTATCGCGCGGTCGATAGAGGCAAAAAGCCTCGGCGCGAGGTGCTGCACGGTGGGGTCATCGATCGCGCCGATGCGATCGGAGATAAGCTGGGCGCTGGCCAGAATGTTGCGCAGGTCATGGTTGATCTTGCTCACCGCCGCGCCGAGTGCGGCGAGATGCGCTTTCTGTGTCAGCGTCGCCCGGATTTCCTTCTGCATCAAGGATAGCTCCCGTTCCGCAACGCCGATTTCATCGGCGCGGGTAGAGGGCGCGATGACGCGGCGCGCATCTTCGGGATTGTGCCGGAAGGCGACCATATTGCCCGTCAGGCGCCGCATGGGCCGCACGAGCACGAAGTGCAGAACCAGATAGACGAGGCTCGCAGTGATAACGGAGATGACAAGAGAGAGCAGGAATATGTTCTTGCCATATTGGAGCATCGCCTTGCGCAGGGGGGTCTCGTCGAAAACGATCTCAATCGACTCGCCCGCGCCGAAGCGCGGCTCTCCGGTAACGAGTATGATGCGTCCATCCCCCGCGAATACCGTTTCGAACGCGTCCATGATGAGTTCGAGGGCCATCGCGCCGCGCAGATCGAAGCTGGTATCGACCATCGGCGGCATGTCCTCGCTGAGCACGAGGCGGCGCGCATCGTCGCGATGCAGCGCCACGGCATAGACCTGCGCGTTGCGAAGAAGCTCCTCACGGAGGGCCGGAGAAACCATGTTGTCGGGACGCGCCTCAAGAGCGAGCGAGGCGATCTGGGCGGCGGCAAGACGCTGTTCCAGCCAGTTCAGGCGAAAATTGGCCACCGAAGGCACGAAAATAAGCACTTCGGCGAGCATCACGAACAAAATCGTCAGGACCAGCAGGCGACGGGAAAGAGAACCGCGCAGAGGGCGGATGCAGCGCGTGAGCCAACCGGCGGCGCGCTCGTCTCGTTCAACCTTTGCCTTCATTCGCGGATACAGCGCTCCGATGCGTTCAATCCGTCAATTCTAGCCGAAGAGCGAGAGGAATCGCACCAGCATCCTCGTCTTTTTGCTGAAGAGAGTGGGCGTGTAATAGGCGCCGGCCGCACGCTTGCTGATCTCGGAGAGCGTCGGATAAGGCACGATGACGCTCGCCATCGAGCTCAGCTTCAGCGCATTCGACTTGGCCAACACCCAGGGAAGGATCAATTCACCCGCATGGGGGCCCGCAATAGTTGCGCCGAGCACACGGGCATGGCTGTCCGTGACGACCTTGATCACGCCTTCCGTCTCCCGCTCCGCCTGGGCGCGGTCGTTCTCGGCCAGATGCCAGCGAAGCACGTTGATCTTCGAGTAGCGTTGGCGCGCTTCCTCCTCGGTCTCACCGACATGGGCAAGTTCCGGGTCCGTGTAGGTCACCCAGGGAACGGCGTGATGATCGGCGCGCGCGGGAACACGGAAGAGCGCATTCCGGATCACGATACCCGCGTGATAGTTCGCCACATGCGTGAACTGCAACCCGCCCGCGACATCGCCGATCCCGAAGACGCGCTTGTTTGTCGTGCGCAGCCGTTCGTCGAGCTTCAATCCGCGTTCGGTATATTCGATGCCCGCCTTTTCCAGATCGAGCCCCTCGACATTCGCACGGCGGCCCGTCGCCACGAGAATGTGCGAACCTTCGATACGGCGCGTCTGCCCGCCCTGCACGACTTCAACCGCGATGTTGCCTTCCTCGCCGGAGACCGAGAGCACTTTCGCTCCTTCGAGAATCTCGACGCCCTCGCGGCGCAGCCGGTCGGCGACCACGGCTGAGAGTTCGGGGTCTTCGCGCGAGAGGACGCGCAACCCCTCGATCACGGTCACGCGGGCACCCAGACGGCGATGCGCCTGCGCCATTTCCATGCCGATCGGCCCGCCACCGATGACGACAAGATGAGCGGGGCATTCACGGTTCTCGAAAATATTCTCGTTCGTATAGAAGGGAATCTTGTCGAGGCCCGGTATGGGCGGCACGAAGGCGCGCGAACCGGTTGCGATCACGAAGCGCCTGGCCGCGATCTCCGCATTGCCGGCGATTACCGTGCCGCCATCGCGAAAGCGGGCGTGCTCCTTGATGACGGTAACGCCCAGGCCTTCGAACCGCGCGACGGAATCGTTCGGCGCGATAGAAGCGATCACCCCATGCACATGGTCGTGCACCCTGGCGAACTCGACCCTGGCTTCCGCGGGAGCGATACCGAAGGGTTCGCCCGCGCCCATTCGATAGGCCTGTTTGGCGGCGGCGAGAAGCGCCTTGGAAGGCACGCAACCGGTGTTCAGGCAATCTCCGCCCATCTCGTCGCGCTCGACAAGCACCGTGCGTGCGCCCATCTGCGCGGCGCCTGCCGCAACCGACAGTCCGCCGGAGCCAGCGCCGATGACGCAAATGTCAGCCTTGATCCGCTTGGCCATGCAATCCTCGAATGATTTCCAGATGAAACGGCAAAAGAGATCCTCCAGCGGTCTATTCCGCGGCTCCTGTACCCGTAAAGCGCCGATAGATGACCGGGACAAGCGCCAGCGCCGCCAGCGCCAGAATGGGCCCGAGAATTTCCGGCTCGAAGATCAATCCGAGATCCGGGTCCCTTCCGGCGTCGAAGACCGCGCCGAGGCCATTGCCCAGACTCGCGAAAACGAATGTGCCCGGAATGATGCCGAGGAAGGTGGACAGGACATAGGTTCCGAGCGACACGCCGAGGAAGGCGGGAGCGAGATTGACAAGGAAGAAGGGGAAGATGGGCACGAGGCGAAGCACCAGCATGTAGCTGAAGGCATTGCGCCCGAATCCTTCCTCGAGCTTGCGGAGCCTTGGCCCTGCCTTTTCCCGCAGCATGTCTCCCAGCGCCGTCTTCGCGGCGAGGAAGATCGCCGTCGCACCTATCGTTGCCCCCAGGACCGTCAAAAGTCCGCCGAAAACCGTTCCGAAGAGAAATCCGCCTGTCAGCGTGGCGACCAGTGCGCCGGGAAGCGAAAAGGCGACCATGACGATATAGGCGAGGACATAGACGAAGGCGGCGAGCGCCCAGTTCTCCGCAACCCATGCCGAAAGCGCCTGCCGGTTGTCGCGCAGCGTATCGAGGGTCACGTAGCGGTCCAGCCCCAGCGCGAAAAAGGCGCCAAGCCCCGCCGCCAGAACAAGAAGGGGAAGGAAGCGGCGAAGCATGCCGGGCCGGCGATTCCCGGCGGCGGTTTCCGTCATTTGCGTTTCTCCGGCTCGGCCGCGTCGTTGAGCGACCAGTCATATTCATAAGACGAAATGCCCGAGACCTCTTCCAGCGTCCCGGCCAGATCGGAGGCCGCATATTTCCGGAGTTCGGCGATAACGCCCTCTTCCGTGCCGCCGAAATCCTTCATGTACCATTTGAAAATGCTCGACACGACAAGGCGGCCGTCCTCCACGCGCGCGCCTCTCGGGCTGTTCACATAGGTGCGCGCGGCCTCGTCGAGCATTGGATCGAGGTTTTCTCCGTCATAGGGCACCGGTGCCAGATCCGGGCAACCGACCGAAGCGCAATTCACGGCGTAATGGACACGGTTATCGCCAAAATCGGCTCGGAGGATGCCATGCTCTATATCGTCGAGTGAGAGCTCTCTGCCCGACACGGTCACGAGCTTCTTGCCCCATGGTCCGACCGAAAAGAGGCCCGGCGATATGCCGATGTCGCGGATCGATGCGACGGGATAGTGGCGGACGACCACTTCCACGGTCAGCGCGTTATAGAGATTCACCCAGAAGGCGAAGGCATCGTCCCGGCTGAGGGCGGCAGGGTCCACGGCTTCCAGCGAAGCGATATAGGCGGCGAGCGCCGCCCGATCCTCGCTGTCGGCCTTCAGCGCGCCATAGTCGAAGCGGTTCGGTTCCCCGTCCCCGCCTTCCACCAGATAGGCTTCGAGCAGCCGGGCCCAGGGCTCATGGTCAGGGTTCAAGGGGGAGGCTCCTGCAGGCGATGCCGCGAGAGCAAAAAAGAACAAAAAGGGTACAAAAAGCCATAAACCGGCCGCCCGAGGGGCAAAAATGAGAGTGTTGCGCATGGTGCGGGGACATTACGCTCAATCGGCCGGGCAGGAAGACCCCTTCACCCATTTGTGAGACAAGTTCACCGCAGGTGATCGTCCACCCGAATGCCCGCCCGGCGTTGACTTTCCGCCGCCTTATCGCTTATACAGCCCGCCAGACAGCCGTCGGGTGGCAACGCCTGCGGCTCTTGTTTTTATGGCATGGAGAGGCGGTTCGGAAACCGCCCCCTGAGCCGGACCGGCCAAGCGGATTGGCGGGGACCGCGCTCGGCCCAGATCCGCCGGAGAAGAGACGTGAAACGGACCTATCAACCGAGCAAGCTCGTCCGCAAGCGCCGCCACGGCTTCCGTGCGCGCACCGCCACCAAGGGCGGCCGCCAGGTGCTGGCAGCGCGCCGTGCCAAGGGACGCAAGCGGCTGTCCGCCTGACCCCACGGCAGTGGTATCCGGCACCGCGCAAACGGGCCCCGGCCCGGTATCCCGATCAGTTGAGGTTCCGTTGCACGCCGCGTTGCGGAGCCTCGCCGCGAGCTGCCACATGGACCGTCTGCGCAAACGCCGCGACTTTCTTGCTGCCGCCCGCGCGCGAAAGCGCGCCGAGCAGGGTCTCGTGCTGCAGGCCCGCGAGCGCGGCGACAATGCTCCCCCCCGTATCGGCTTTACCGTGACACGCAAGGTCGGCTGCGCCGTCGAGCGCAATCGCGCCAAGCGCCGTCTGCGCGCCGCTGCGGCCGAAGTGCTTTCACTCGCCGCCAAAGACGGCTACGACTACGTCCTGATCGGACGGCAGGCCACGCTGACGCGGAGCTGGCCGGACCTCCTCACCGATCTAAGCCGCGCGCTCGCCGCCGTTCACGGCAAGGGCGAACGCACCGGCCATCCGTCCAGACCAAAGCGTTCCGATTCCGGGAAAGACCGTCCTCATGGGTGACAACCGCAACTTCCTCATCGCCATTTTCCTGTCGGTACTCGTTTTCGTCGGGTGGCAATATTTCTTCATCAATCCGCAGATGGAAGCCGAGCAGGCACGCCAGCAGGAGCAGGCGGCTGCACAAGGCGTAACGGGGACGGAACCGGGCGCGACCGCCACGGGCGATGCTCGCCTGCCGAGCGTTGAAGGCCCTGCCCGCACGATCGGCAATGCGCCCGCGCGCTCGACGCTTGCTCGCGACGAAGCGCTCGCCGCTGCGCCGCGCCTTCCCATTCGTTCCAGCGAACTCGAAGGTTCGATCTCGCTCAAGGGTGCGCGCTTCGACGACCTGAAGCTGCGTCAGTACCACGTCAGCGTCGATCCGGAGAGCCCGGAAGTCACGCTCTTCTCTCCCGCCCGCACCGACGCGCCCTACTTCTCCGAATTCGGCTTCATCGGAGCGCCCGGCAGCAATATCGCCCTGCCCGGTTCACAGACCGTCTGGCAGATCGAGGAGGGCGAAACGCTCACGCCCGAAACGCCCGTGACGCTCAGATGGGACAACGGCCAGGGCCTCGTCTTCCATCGCACGATCGCGCTCGACGAACATTTTCTCTTCACGGTCACCGACCGCATCGAAAACAATTCCGGCGCGCCCGTCACGCTTTATCCCTATGGCCTCGTCTCGCGCACCGGCAGGCCCGCAGGCAGTTCCTTCTTCATCCTGCATGAAGGCTTTCTCGGCGAGTTCCCGAGCGTCGGCGAAAAGGCGATCAAGTATGAAGACGCCGCCGAAGACGGGCCGGTGAAAGTCACCGACAATGATGGCTGGCTCGGCATTACCGACAAATACTGGGCGGCCGCGATCGTCCCGCAGACGGGCAAATCCTTCGTCGCGAATTTCAGCGAGCATCCCGACCAGGCCATCGAAAATTATCAGGCCGATTTCCGCTACGACGCGCAGGACATTCCCGCCGGCGGCAGCATCGAAATCGCAAACCGCCTCTTTGCGGGCGCCAAGGTCTCGAAGGTCATCGACTCCTATCACGAAGCAGGCATCTACAAGTTCAACCTGTTGATCGACTGGGGCTGGTTCTGGTTCCTCACGCAGCCGATGTTCTCCGCGCTCCATTTCGTCGCGCTTCACGTCGGCAATTTCGGCATCGCCATTCTCATCGTCACGGTCGGCATCAAGCTCGTCTTCTATCCGCTCGCGAACAAGTCCTATGTCGCGATGAGCAAAATGAAGAAGCTGCAGCCCGAAATGGAAAAGCTGCGCGAGCGCTATGCCGACGACAAGATGAAGCAGCAGCAGGAAATCATGGAGCTCTACAAGAAGGAGCAGGTGAACCCGCTTGCCGGCTGCCTTCCGGTGCTGATCCAGATTCCGGTGTTCTTCGCACTCTACAAGGTGCTGTTCGTGACGATCGAAATGCGCCACGCGCCCTTCTTCGGATGGATCAACGATCTTTCCGCGCCGGACCCGACGTCGATCTTCAATCTATTCGGACTGATCCCCTGGGACCCGCCTTCGATTCTGATGATCGGCATCTGGCCGCTCATCATGGGCTTCACCATGTTCGTGCAGCAGCGCATGAACCCGCTGCCCGCCGACCCGATTCAGGCGCAGATCTTCACCTGGATGCCCGTCATCTTCACCTTCATGCTGGCGGGCTTCCCCGCAGGCCTCGTGATCTACTGGGCGTGGAACAACACGCTCTCGGTCATTCAGCAGGGCGTCATCATGAAGCGGCAGGGCGTCCCCATCGAGATATTCAACAATCTCGGCCTGTCGAAGATCGCTGGCGGCGGAAAGCCGAAGTCCTGATCCGATGAGCGAAGCCGCGCCCGAAGGAGCAGACGGCGACACGCCGGATATCGAAACGGGGCGCTGGCTTTTCGCCCAGCCCTGCACCTTCCTGCGCGGTGTGGTGGAGATGAAAGGCCTGCCCGCCACGGCGCTTTCCGAAGTCGCCTTTGCGGGGAGGTCCAACGTCGGCAAGTCGAGCCTCATCAATGCGCTGACCGGCCGCAAGACGCTCGCGCGCACCTCCAACACGCCGGGCCGGACGAAGGAACTCAATTTCTTCGAGCTTGGACCTCAAGGCCAAGCGGCCGTTATGCTGGTCGACCTGCCGGGTTACGGCTATGCCCGTGAAACCAAGGCCCGCGTCGGCGAGTGGACACAACTCGTCATGTCCTATCTCAGGGGCCGCGCACAGCTTCGCCGCGTCTTCGTGCTGATCGACTCGCGCCACGGCATCAAGGAGAACGATCACGAGGTCATGGCCATGCTCGACGAGGCGGCCGTCTCCTATCAGATCGTCCTCACCAAGATCGACAAGCTGAAGAAGGGCGAACTCGAGAAGCGGCTCGAGGAAGTGCGCGCGGATATCCGCCGCCATGTCGCGGCGCATCCACGGATCGTCGCCACCTCGAGCGAAAAGGGAGACGGCATAGCGGAGCTTCGCGCGGAGGTTGCCTCGCTGGCCGATCCCGCCGCACTGGGGTATAAACCGCAGGCTTGAAAGACCCGCGGGGAAGGCAGAGGGACGAGCATGGCGGACAAGAGCGGCAAGGACGCGGCGCAGCCGGAAGGCCGGGAGATGGACCGGGGACGGATCCTCTCCGAAGCCCTGCCCTTCATGCAGCGCTATGACAGACGCACCGTCGTCGTGAAATATGGCGGCCATGCGATGGGCGACGAAGAACTGGGCGCCGAATTCGCCCGCGACATCGTCATGCTGAAGCAGGCGGGCCTCAACCCCATCGTCGTTCATGGCGGCGGCCCGCAGATCGGCTCCATGCTGACGCGGCTCGGCATAAAGAGCGAGTTCTCGGGCGGCCTTCGCATCACAGACAAGGCGACCGTCGAGATCGTCGAGATGGTTCTCGCGGGTTCGATCAACAAGCAGATCGTGGCGCAGCTCAATCAGGCCGGCGGCCGGGCGGTCGGCCTTTGCGGCAAGGATGGCAACCTCATCGTCGCCCGCAAGATCGAAAAGAAAATTCACGATCCCGAATCCAACATCGAGAAAATTCTCGACCTCGGTTTCGTCGGAGAACCGGAGAAGATCAATCCTGAAATCCTTCAGGTGATCCAGAAATCCGACATCATCCCCGTGATCGCGCCGATCGGCGTTTCATCGGACGGACATACCTACAACATCAATGCCGATACGGCGGCCGGCGCCATTGCCGCCGCCATGGGGGCAGCGCGCCTTCTGCTTCTGACCGATGTGAAGGGCGTTCTCGACAAGCAGGGAAAGCTGATCGAGGTGCTCACCATCGAACAGGCCAAGGCATTGATGAAGGACGGGACGATTTCGGGCGGCATGATCCCGAAACTCGAAACCTGCATCGAATCCGTCGATGGCGGCGTCGAGGCCGTCGTCATTCTCGATGGGAGGGTTCGCCATGCCGTATTGCTCGAACTCTTCACGGAACACGGTGCGGGAACGCTGATTCAGCGTTAAGACCTTCGTCCCGCCGGTCTTGCGGCAGCGCCCTGCAATGTTATGGTGTTTCCCGATCTTGGGGAGACGTCCGTAAAACATGTTGCGCTATTTGCAGATCGCCGCTGCCGCCTTGACCGCATGGCTCATGACGGGCTCCGCGGCGCATGCCGATTACCGCTTCTGCAACAAGACGAGCTATGTGCTCGATGGCGCCATCGCTTTCGAGACGGAAGGCGCCGTGAAGAGCCGGGGCTGGGTGCGCATCCTGCCCGGCGAATGCAGCCCGGTTCTCCAGGGCGATGTCGCCGAACAGGACTATTTCGTTTTCGCCCGTTCCATCGACGCTCACGCCGGACGCGTCAAATATTTCTCCGGGAACACACAGTTCTGCACGCTCGAGGACGACTTCGAAATCGAGGGAGGCGGGCAATGCGCCTTGCGCGGCTACGACTCCGCGGATTTTCTGCGTGTACGCACGAAAGCAGGCAAGGACTGGTCGACGACCTTCGCCGAGGCGAGCGAATATAGCGAGGATCAGGCGCGTATCGCCGCCGTCCAGCGGCTCCTCAAGGACAACGGCTTCGCGCTCAACCGGATCGACGGTATTGCCGCGCGCAATACGCTTCGCGCTGTCGAAGCTTTCCAGCGTTCCGCGAATGTCGCGGTGACGGGCAGGATCGATGCAAGTCTGCTGGAGCAACTGGTTGAACGCGCCACCGAAGAGCAGAAGGCCGCAGGGCTCGATCTCTGCAACCGGACGGATACGCTCGTCTGGGCAGCGCTTGGCTACAGGAACGGTGAAGACGAAGTGTCGAGCGGCTGGGTTCGAATCGAACCCGGAAATTGCCGCAAGGCGATAAAAGGCAAGCTCGATCAGGAAGCCTATTACGTCTATGCCGAAGGGGTGGACGATGCGGGCGCGATCGCCCGGGGCACCGAAGGCGCGATGATCTGGAGCGGAGGCGACAGCTTCTGCATCAAGACGACTCGCTTCGAAATCAAGGGCCGGCAGCGCTGCGCCGCGCGCGGCTTCGACGAACGCGGTTTCATGAAGATCGAAACGGAGGGAAAGCCGCTGCGGCGGCTCGATTTCGACAGGCCGCCCGCGCTTTAGATGTCGGCCCCGAAATATTGCAGGTGCCAGCGCATTTCGTCCTGCGTCATCGGATAGGCGATCCCCTCGCGCGGCAACACGAGATTTGGCTGCGGCACATGCGCGATATAGGTCTGGATTGCGAGCGCGGTGCGCATCGAAAGCCCGGCCTTCCAGCAGAGAGCCGCAATCCCCCTGCCGCTTTGGGCCGCGATGACTTCCTCGATCTTCGTGGCGGGCACGCCCGATAGCAGAGAGAGGGCAAGCACTACGGAAGCGCGTTGCGACGTGGTCGCCGCCTCCATGACGATCTCGTCTCCGAGACGTCCCGCCGCATAGGCGTCGCGGATATTCTCGCGCGGCGCGGGTTCGGCCTCCTCTTCGCCGTTCTCGATCCTCGATTGCGCCCTCGCCTTCAGCCAATCGGCCGTTTCCCGGTCCAGATCGTGCGTTCGCCGCAGTTCATCGATGAGCGCTCGGGAGACGAAGGTAGCGATGCGGCGCACGGCACGCATCGAGAGTTCGGGCCTTACGACAAGGGGCTTGTGCCAGGTCTTGATGCCCGGCGCGCGCTCGATGATACGTTCCATCGTATCCTCGCGGATGCGCGCACCCTTGTTGGAAAGCAGCTCGCCGATGGCGTCTTCGTCGCGCGATGTGACAACCGCATCCGACACGGAGGTGCTTACGCAAGCGCGCCTGGCAATGGCCGCCGCAGCGCCCGGCGCACCGGACGTGGCGATGATTTCGATCAGGTCCTCGTCCGAAAGGAGCGGAGAATATTCGAGAATGGGTCCGCAGACGGCCATTTCCGCATCGCGGGCGAGCCTTCGCGCGATCGCGCGGGGCACTGTCGGACAGCTCGCGATCTCTTCAGCGACAATTGCGCGAACGCGGGGCAATTCATCCTCGGCGAGCTTCTCGAGAAGTCCGATCAGACGGTCCTGAATGGCGCTGCGTTCAACTGCCGGAATATCCGGCATGAGCCGTGCGATCTTGCGGGCAAGCTCGCCCCGCACCTCGGCGCTCGTATCGTCCTGCAACAGCTCGTTTGCCTGAATGGGCGCGGACCTGTTTGCGGCGACCAGACCCCGAACCTCCGGATCGTCGTCGCAGGCGAGATAATAGAGCGCCTCGGGCGGCGCGTCCTCGCGAGCAGCCAGCTCGCGCTTCGCCTTCTGCTGATGGCTTTCCAGAACGCGGCGCGCATCCTCGTAGCGAAGCTCCGAGGGAAGCCGCTTCCTGCCGAACCATCTGGCGAGAAATCCGGACGCCATGACCGCCTCCGACTACACCCCGCAAGGGGCGCGGGTTACTCGCTCGATTTTCCCGCCCGGCCGCTTAACACTCCATTAATCCCCCGCCCCGCGAGGCGCGTCTTGCCAGAGCCGGCCTCAGAAGGCACATAAGAGCCATGACGATCATCGAACCCGACAAGACGGCAGACGCCGCTCCGCGCGATTTCAAGGAGGTCGAAACCTGGATTTTCGATCTCGACAACACGCTCTATCCGCCCGAATGCGATCTCTTTGCGCAAGTCGACCAGCGCATGACATCCTTCATTTCGACCTATCTGGGCGTAGATGCCGTCGAGGCGAAGCGCATCCAGAAGGACTTCTATATCGAGCACGGAACCACGCTGTCGGGGCTCATGACGGTCTATGGGCTTGAGCCCACCGAATTCCTCAGCTTCGTGCACGATATCGATGTCTCGGCCGTTCTGGCCGATGCGGCGCTCGGCCAGGCAATCGCGACGCTTCCCGGCCGGAAGCTCGTTTTCACCAACGGCTCGCGCAAACACGCGGAGAATGTTCTTCACCGGCTCGGCATCGATCATGTCTTCGAGGACATCTTCGATATCGTTTCGGCCGAATACGAGCCGAAACCGCGGCAACGCGCCTATGAGCGTTTCATAGAGGCGAGCCGTGTTGAGCCGCGCCGCGCCGCCATGTTCGAGGATATCGCGCGCAATCTCGAGGTGCCTCACATTATGGGCATGACCACGGTCTGGGTCAGGCCCGCCATCGCGGGGCCCGAGCGGCATCACCGTCTGTCCCACGAGGGGGCGGAGGGCACGCATGTCCATCACGTGACGGACAATCTTCGGGAATTCCTGGAAGCTCTTCCGCTGCGCTCAGCGCCTTCCGAATAGCCGCTCGATATCGGAGAGCTTCAGCTCCACATAGGTCGGGCGGCCATGGTTGCACTGACCGGAATGGGGCGTCGCTTCCATCTCGCGGAGCAAAGCATTCATCTCCTCCGCCGTGAGCCGCCGCCCCGCGCGCACCGATCCGTGGCAGGCGATGGTGCCGCAGACTTCCTCCAGCCGTTCCTTCAGCGACAGCGCCTCGTCGAGTTCGGAGAGATCGTCCGCAAGGTCGCGCACCAGTCCCGCCACATCGAGCTTGCCGAATATCGCAGGCACTTCGCGAACGACGACCGCGCCCTGCCCGAAGCCTTCGATCACGAAGCCGAGTTCGGCGAGTTCGGGAATGCGCGCGACGAGGCGTTCGGCTTCGGCCTCGTCGAGATCGACCACTTCGGGAATGAGAAGGATCTGACGCGAAACGCCCGTTGCCGCCATTGCCTTCTTCATCCGTTCATAGACGAGGCGTTCGTGGGCGGCGTGCTGGTCCACGATGACGATACCGTCCGCGGTCTGTGCGATCACATAGGTCTCGTGCAATTGCCCGCGCGCGACGCCGAGCGGCATGTCCACCGTTTGCTCCACCGCCTGTTCGGGCATCGCTTCGACGCGGGCGGAATGGCCGCCCAATTCGGCGAAGGCGCCTTGCCAGCCCGCGGCGGCTTCCGCGAGGCCGGGTGCTCGCGCCGGGCCGGGCAAGGGCCAGCGCGGAGCATGGGAAGCAGAAGGAAATGTTGCCGTTTCGGGGCGCACGGCGCCGAGCGCCGCACCGGCAACCGTCGTCGAGGCACGATGACCGGCCTCGGCGAGCGCGCGTTTCAGCGCGCCGACGATGAGCCCGCGCACGAGGCCTGCATCGCGGAAGCGTACTTCGGCCTTTGCGGGGTGCACGTTCACATCGACATCGCGCGGATCGAGATCGACGAAGAGCGCAACAGCGGGGTGCCGGTCACGGGCGAGGAAATCCGCATAGGCGCCGCGCACCGCACCGACGATCAGCTTGTCGCGCACGGGCCGCCCGTTCACGAAAAGAAACTGAAGCTGCGCCGTGCCGCGATTATAAGTCGGAAGCCCCGCGAATCCGGTGAGCGCGATGCCTTCGCGCATGGCGTCGATCGCAAGCGCGTTCTCCTCGAAGTCGCGCCCCATGATGGCGCCGAGGCGCGTCAGCCGTCCCGCCTCGCCCGGCAGTTCGGGCTCAAGGCGCAGCAGGTTGCGGTCGCCGCTCGTCAGCGTGAAGCCGGCCTCCGGATGCGCCATGGCGAGCCGCTTCACCACTTCCGATACGGCCTGCGTCTCCGCGCGCTCGCTCTTCATGAACTTCAGCCGCGCCGGCGTGGCGAAGAAGAGGTCCCGCACCTCGATCTGCGTTCCCTGGCGCCCGGCCGCGGGTTCGACGGCGCCCGTCTTCCCGCCCTCGACCGAAATGCGGTAGGCCGCATCCGCGTCCTTCGGGCGGCTGAGGATCGTGAGCCGCGCTACAGCGCCGATGGAGGGCAAGGCCTCGCCGCGAAAGCCGAGCGTCGCGATGTCGTGCAGGTCCTCCAGGCCCTCGCCATCGATGCGAAGCTTCGAGGTCGCGTGCCGCTCAACGGCGAGCGCCAGCTCCTCCGCGTTCATGCCGATGCCGTCATCCGTCACGCGAATGAGGTCGCGGCCACCGCCACCGATCACGATCTCGATATGCCGCGCACCTGCATCGAGCGCATTCTCGACGAGTTCCTTCACCGCGCTTGCCGGACGCTCGACCACCTCGCCCGCGGCGATACGGTTGATCGTCCCTTCGCTCAGGCGGCGGATGCGGCTCATGCGTTCAGCCTTTCCCCTCGGCTAGATATTTCTTCGCCAGGATCTTGCCTTCCTCCACGGCGGGCTGATCGAAGGGATCGACGCCCATCATGCGGCCGGCAATGATCGTCTCCAGCATGAAATGCATGAAGAGCGCGCCAAGCGTCCTTTCGTCGAGCACATCGAGCATGAAGCTGCGCACCGGTCTGCCGTTTCTCACCAGCGTGTCGGCCGTCGCGCGCTGCTCGGCATCGACGAGATCGCCCACGCTGTGCCCACCGAGGAAATCGAAGGCGGTGTCCTTCGCGATGTCGGACGAGGCCTTGGGGCCCTTGCCCTTCGTCTTGGTCATGAAGATGTTGAAAAGCTTGTCCTTCGGGCCCGCGAGCCAGAGCTGAAGCTGGCTGTGCTGGTCGACGGGCCCGAGCGCCTTCACCGGCGTCGTGCCCTTGCCGTCCTTGCCGAGGCTTTCGGCCCAGAGCTGGCAGTACCAGGCAAGAAAGCGCTCCAACCGGTCCGCATAGGCCGCGACGACGGAGATCGACACGCCCTTCTCTTCCGCCATGGCGACGGAGAGCGCCGCGCCGGCGGCCGGCGCCACGTCGCCCGCGCCACGCTTGTCGAGCACCTGCGCCAGCACGGCCGCCGCGCCTTCGCGCACCGCCGCGATATCGAGGCCCATCAGCCGGGCAGGCAGAAGCCCTACATTGGTGAGCACGGCATAGCGGCCGCCCACGCCCGGATCGTGCTCCAGCGTCGGAAATCCCTGCGCTTCGGCAAGCGCGCGCATGGGGTTCGGCTTGCCGTCCTTTGCAGGCTCGGTCAGCACGGCGAAATGATGCTTCATGTATTTCGCGCCACCCGCATTTGCGATGGCGCTCATGGCGGAGAGCGTCTGTATCGCGGGCTCGACCGTTCCGCCCGATTTCGAAACCACAAGAAAGCGTGTGGTGCGCAGATCGGCATTGCCGAAAACCGCGTCCATCGTCGTCGCGTCGAGATTGTCGGGAATATGGATGCGAACGCCCTTCTGGGCATGCGCCTGCGTGCCCCAGCCGGTGAGCTGGGCCAGCGCCTGCGCGCCGAGCGCGGAGCCGCCAATGCCGAAAATGAAGATGTCGGTCGTGTTGTCGAGGAGGCCTTCGGTCACTTCCTCGATCCGCGCGAAATCGTCGCGCCGCCCGGGCACGCGCAGCAGCGGCAGTGAACCTGTCTCATGCGCCTTGCGCAGCCAGTCGAGCGCATCTTCCGCGCGCGCGAGCGCCTTGCCGTAGCTCTCGCGCGAAAGACCGTTCTCGCCGATCGTATCTGTAAAGCAATTGTCGAGAGACTGGCGGTAAGGCAGTTCTGTATCGGCCATGGGAGTGTCCAACTTTCCGGGAGGGGCCCGGCGGCTAGAATCGCGGAGCCCTGATGAAGCCTAACAAGAACGGAAACACCCGGAAAGCGAACGGGGTTCCCCATCCGGCGGGGCTTGGCGTCAGTGAACCCTTCCGGAAGGACCGCCCGCGGGAGGCGCCATATCGTCCGTTTCGGGCAGGCCTTCCGGTTCGGGCGACAGGTTGGGCTTGCCGACGATGGAAACGAGAAGCGCTTCCGGCTTCAACAGCCGCTTCGCCACCCGCGCCACGTCCTCTCGTGTGACCGCCTCGATCAGCCCGTTGCGCTCATCCACGTAACCGATGCCATATCCGGCAAGCTGGATGCCGAGAAGCTGGTTCGCAATGGAGCTGTTCGACATGAAGCGCAATGGATAGGAGCCGGTCAGATAGGTCTTCGCGTCCCTCAGCTCTTCCTCGCTCACGCCTTCTTCGGCCATTCGCGCCATCTCCGCCCGCACAAGCGACAGTGTCTGACCCACGCGCTCGTTCTTCGTGCCGACCTGGCCGAGCAGCATCGCGGCATGATCCATCGGGTAAAGATAGCTACCGATCGAATAGGCGAGCCCACGCTTCTCGCGCACCTCTTCCGTCAGCCTCGATGAGAAGCTGCCGCCGCCGAGGATATAGTTCATCACATAGGCGGGAATGAAATCCGGGTCCTCCCGCTCGACACCCTCGACGCCGAAGATCATGACGCTCTGCGGAAAGTCGCGGATCACGACCTGCACTTCACCGGTGCCATTGACGGCAACATCGGGGATTTCGGGCAGTGTGGCCTTGTCCGGCAGATTTCCGAATGTCCGGTCGAGCAGTATGCGCAGTTCGGAAGGCGAGATGGGACCGACGACGGCGATTTTCAGATTGTCCTTCGCCAGAACCTTCCCGGTATAGGCCAGCAGGTCGTCGCGTGTGATCGCCGCAATGCTCGCCGGCGTTCCGTCTCCGTCGCGCGCATAAGGGTGGTCGCCGAAGGCGGCCTTGTTCCAGTTGTTCGAGGCTATCCAGTCGGGCGACTGGCGGTTACGCGCGACGATGGTCGCAATCTGTCCGCGAATGCGCTCCACGGCGTCCTCGTCGAAGCGCGGCTCGGTAATCGCGAGAGAGAAGAGCTCGAAAGCCTCGTCTTTCCGGTTCGCGAGGGTCGCGAGCGAAGCGTTGAAGTAATCCTTGTCGGCGGAAAAGGACATGCGCGCGGCTATTTCTTCCATGCGGATCTGGAAGGCCGAGGAATCGAGGTCGCCCGCGCCCTCGTCGAGCAACCCAGACACCATATTGGCAACGCCCGATTTTCCCTTCGGATCGGTCGCGGAACCGCCCTGCCAGGCGGCCTCCATCACGATCACGGGAACTTCATCTTCCTGAACCAGCCAGGCCTCGATGCCGCCGGCGCTCACCACACGCTCGATATCCATCGCGCGCGCCGGCAAGGCCGCAAGGAAAACCAGGCACAGAAGTGCTGTGACGCCGCGTATCATCCGGCACCTCCCGGCAGCAGCTCTCCCGTCACGGAATGCGTGCCGGTGAAAACGGATTTCGCCGCTTCCATCACGTCTTCCCTGGTCACTTCGCGCACGCGTTCCGGCCATTCGTGGATCGCCTCCACGCTCATGCCCGTCATCAGCCCCTCGCCATAGGCGTAGGCCATGCTCCGCTGGTTATCGCGGGCATAGACGGCACCGGCGACGATCACCGTCTTGGCGCGCTCGAGCTCCTCGTCGCTCACGCCCTCTTCGATCAGCCGCGCGATTTCCTTCTCCACGCCTTCTTCCAAAGCGTCGAGAGAACCGCCAACCTGGGGAAGCGCATAGATGCCGAACTTGCCGGCATCGAGGCGGCCTCCTTCGTACCAGCTGCGGACACCCGTCGAAACGGACTGCTCCACGACGAGCGAGCGATAGAGACGGCTCGTCGTGCCGCCGCCGAGAATTTCAGCCAGTACGTCGAGCGCCGCTCCCTCCCGCGCGCCCGCGCCGGAATAGGCGGGCGCCGGGTAGTAACGCATCCAGGTCGCTTCCTGCACGCGCGCGTCGCGCCGCGTCACGCGCTTGTCCTCGGAGGGCCATTCGATCTCCTGCCGTTTGCGAAGGAAGGTCGGCGCGCGTTCCGGGATCGCCCCGTAATATTTCTCGGCGAGCGGCCTCAACTCCCGCGCCGTCACGTCGCCGGCGACGATCAGCGTTGCATTGTTCGGCGTGTAGTAGCGCTTGTAGAAGTCGAGCGCGTCCCCTGTCGTCAGCGCGGCAATCTCTTCCTTGTAGCCGATGATGTCGCGGCCATAGGGATGCGCGCCGTAAAGCGCCGCATTCATCTCGGATTGCAGTTCGGCCGAAGGCTCGTTCTCGATCCGCATGCGGTATTCCTCCAGCACCACGTCCCGCTCCGGCAGAACTTCGGCGTCGGTGAGCTGCAGGTTCGTCATGCGGTCAGCTTCCATTTCCATGACGAGCGGCAGACGGTCTTTCGCGATCACCTGGAAATAGGCGGTGAAGTCGTAATGGGTGAAGGCGTTATCCTGACCGCCATTGCGCGCGACGATGCGGGAGAACTGGCCGGGCTCGATCTTGTCCGTGCCCTTGAACATCAGATGTTCGAAAAAATGGGCAAGGCCCGTCTTGCCCGCGTCTTCGTCCGCCGCGCCCAGCTCGTACCAGACCATATGCGTGACGACCGGCGCCCGGTGATCGGGGATCACCAGAACGTCCATGCCGTTCGAGAGCCTGAAACTCTCGGGCGGCGCGCCGGTGGAAATTGTCCCGCCGCGTCCGAAGAGAAGGCCAAGCAGGATGGCGAGGATCAGGACTGCGAAAGGAAGGGCGGCGAGATGGCGGGTGCGCAGCAAGTCTCAATCCTCCGGGACGTGCTCAAATCTTCCGGTTTCTCTTCCGGTTTCGGGCGCGCAGAAAGACAAAGGGCGGAAAGACCGTCGCCCTTCCGCCTCTTTCCTGTTTCCCTGGCTCAGAAAATGCCGGAAAGCCAGCCTTCCTTCTTGGGCTCGACGGTCGGTGTCTCGCCCTCCGTGACGGGCTTGCCTTCCGCCTCGTTCTGCTGGATGCGCTCGCTTTCCTCGGAGGGATTAACGAGACGCTCATCAGGCGCCGGGCCGCGGTCACGCCAGAAGATCACGTCGTCCACGAATGTCTCATCGCGTTCGACGAGCGAGCGCGTCTCGGCATTCACCACCTGACGGATGCGGGGGTCGGCCTGCGCTGCGCCTGTTTCCTGCAGCAGCACCTGCTCGCCCGGGCTCTGCGTAGCGACGGTCTCGGCGGAGAGCACCTCGGTGCCGATGAGGGCGCGCTGCGCGCCGACCGAGGGCTGAAGTTCCATTTCCTGGGGACGCGGCGCGCCGGGCTGGGGCGGACGCAACGAATAATCCGGCGGGATGACGAGCGGCGCCTTCGTCACGATGGCGAACTCGTCCGGAGCGGATTTGCCATAACCAAGAGTGTCCCGGAGGCTTTCTCCACCACCGCAGGCGGCAAGGGAAAGCGTCATGGCGGCGGCAAGGCCGGCTTTCGCGCTCCACCCGGCGATGCGGGAGATTTTCGCTTCGATAGTCACTTCTCGGCTCTCCTTGGTCGTGGCTTTGTGCCGGTCTCGCCAGCTTAGCGCCGTTCACACCGGCGCACCGCCCTATTTCTTGTCCGGGCTGTCCTTCTCGCCGGCGCCCACAAGGCCCGGCCAGACCGATTCGAGGATGATGAGCGCAACGCCCAGCGCGATCCACACATCGGCAATGTTGAAGATATACCAGTAAAATCCGAAGGCGTGAAAACTAAAAAAGTCGGCCACGGCGCCATAGAAAATGCGGTCATAGACGTTTCCGAGGGCTCCTCCGAGGATGAGGCCGATGGCGAGCGCGGTAACCCTGTGCTCCACACGGGCAAGCCAGAGGCTCAGCCCGATAATGACCGCAATGGCGAAGCCCGCGAGAAAGGCGACGCCCGTCGCCGTCTGCGCCTCGAACAGGCCATAGCTGACCCCCTGGTTCCAGGCCATGACGAGGTCGAAAAAGGAGGTTATCTCCACACGGCCGCGGGCGGCGATGTCATAGACATTGAGCATCCACCACTTGTGCGACCTGTCGATGGCGAAGCCCGCCAGCGCGATCAGCGAACCATAGAGGGACCAGGGGCCCCAGAAGGTCTCGCGGCTCAGCTTCGCCATTCCCGGTTTCCTTTCGTCCTATCGCTGCGCGTCGTATTCGCGGACGGCGGCCGCGTCCCTGAGGGATAGATCTGGATAGTCCGGATCGCTCCCCACTTCCGGCAGAATGCGCCAGGAGCGTGCGCATTTCCGGCCCTCCGCGAGCTTCGGCACCACGGCGACACCGGGCACATCGTCGAGACGCCAGGCATCGGCCGGGCCCTCGCCCTCGGTGAGCTTTGCCTGGCTCGTGATCGCGATTTCGGCGAGGTCGACGCCCTTCATCGCTTCCATCAGATCGGGACGCGAGACGAAGACTTCCGGCGCCGCCTCAAGGCTTGCGCCAATGCGCTTTTCGCGGCGCTCCACTTCGAGCGCACCCGTCACCACGCGGCGGAGTTCGCGAACCTTTTTCCACTTCTCGGAAAGCGCCTCGTTCCGCCATTCCGCCGGGATTTCCGGGAAGGTGCGCAGATGGACGGAGTCCGTCTCCGAGGGGAAGCGCGACAGCCACACTTCTTCCACCGTGAAGCAGAGCACCGGCGCGAGCCAGGCCGTGAGACAAGAGAAGAGGTGATCGAGAACCGTGCGGCAGGCGCGGCGGCGGATCGCAGACGGCGCGTCGCAATAAAGCGCGTCCTTGCGGATGTCGAAATAGAAGGCCGAGAGCTCGACATTCATGAAGTTCGACAGCGTATGCGCCACGCGCTTGAAGTCGTAATCCGCGTAGGCCTTGCGCACGAGGTCGTCGAGTTCGGCGAGGCGATGCAGGATCACGCGCTCGAGCTCCGGCATGTCGCCGATCGTCACGCGTTCGGCATCCGTGAAGCCTTCGAGATTACCGAGCAGATAGCGGAAGGTATTGCGCAGCTTCCGGTAGGCTTCGACATTCGACTTGATGATGTCGTTGCCGATGTTGTGGTCTTCCCAGTAATCGGTGTTCGCGACCCAGAGGCGCAGGATGTCGGCGCCATTCTGTTCCACGATCTTCTGCGGCGCGATGACGTTGCCGAGCGACTTCGACATCTTGCGGCCCTTCTCGTCCATGGTGAAACCATGGGTGAGGACCTGCTTGTAGGGTGCGCGGCCGCGCGTGCCGCAGCTTTCTAGAAGCGAGGACTGGAACCAGCCGCGATGCTGGTCGGAGCCTTCGAGATAGAGGTCGGCGGGCCAGGGAATGCCGCGCGCTTCCAGCACGAAGGCATGCGTCGAGCCTGAATCGAACCAGACGTCGAGAATGTCCGTCACGCGCTCATAGTCGGCCTCGTTGTAGTCGTTGCCGAGGAAGTCGCTCGCGGGCCGTTCGAACCAGGCATCCGCGCCTTCCTTCGCCACCGCTTCCACAATGCGCGCGTTCACCTTTTCGTCGCGCAGCAATTCGCCGGTCTTCGTATTCACGAAAAGCGTGAGCGGCACGCCCCAGGCGCGCTGGCGCGAGAGCACCCAGTCGGGCCGCCCTTCCACCATCGAATGGATGCGGTTGCGGTTGCGCGCGGGCACCCATCGCACCTTGTCGATTTCTTCCAGCGCCACATCGCGGAATGCCTTGCCGCCGGCCGCCTCGATCTTCGCGTCCATCGCCACGAACCATTGCGGCGTGTTGCGGAAGATCAGGGGCGCCTTGGAGCGCCAGCTATGCGGATAGGAATGGGTGAGCTTGCCCTTTGCGAGAAGCGCGCCCGCCTTTTCCAGTTCCTCGATCACGGCGGCGTTGGCGTTGCCTTCCTTGCCCTGCCGCGTCAGCACGAACTTGCCCGCGAAAAGCGGCACGTGGTCGTAATAGACGCCTTCCTCGTTCACCGTGTCGGGAATCTTTGTTTCAATTCCCACGTCGGAAAGCGCCGCGCGGTTTTCAACCCAGATTGCATAGTCGTCTTGACCGTGGCCGGGCGCGGTGTGGACGAAGCCGGTACCGGCCTCTTCCGTCACGTGATCGCCCGCGAGCAGGGGGACATCGAAGTCGTAACCCTGACCATGGAACGGATGCTTGCAGACGACACCGGCGAGTTCATCCGCCGTCACGTCGCGCAGGCGCGTCCATTCCTCGATCTTCGCATCCTTCGCGACCTGCTCGGCGAGTGCGTCGGCCAGCACGAGCTTCTCGCCCGTCGCCTTCACCTCGTAGAGGCCATAGGCGATCTTCGGCGAATAGGAGATCGCGCGGTTCGCCGGGATGGTCCATGGCGTCGTCGTCCAGATAACAATACTTGCACCCTTAAGCGCGGGCACCTCATTCACCATCGAGGTATCGAAGTCAGCCTTGTCACCGTCTAGACGTTGAACCTTTGAAGCCCAGTGCGCGAATGGAAACTTCACCCAGATCGTGTGGCTCACATGATCGTGGTATTCGACCTCCGCTTCCGCGAGCGCGGTCTTTTCCACCACCGACCACATGACCGGCTTGGAACCCCGATAGAGCGAGCCGTTCATCAGGAACTTCTGGAATTCCTCGACGATCTTCGCTTCCGCATCGAAGGACATGGTGAGGTAGGGATTGTCCCACTCGCCGGAAACGCCCAGCCGCTTGAATTCCTCGCGCTGCACATCGACCCAGTGCTGCGCGAAGTCACGGCATTCGCGGCGGAATTCGAGCGCGGGCACCTCGTCCTTGTTCAGCCCCTTCTTGCGGTACTTTTCCTCGATCTGCCATTCGATGGGCAGGCCGTGGCAGTCCCAGCCGGGTACGTAAGCCGCATCCTTGCCCATCATCTGCTGGGAGCGGACGACGATGTCCTTGAGGATCTTGTTCAGCGCATGGCCGATATGGATGTTGCCGTTCGCGTAGGGCGGCCCGTCATGCAGGATGAAAGTCTCGCGGCCCTTCGCGCTTTCGCGCAGGCGCCTGTAGAGATCGAGCTTCTCCCAGCGCGCCAGCCATTCGGGCTCGCGGGCGGGGAGCCCCGCCTTCATCGGAAAATCGGTCTTGGGGAGGAAAAGCGTATCGCGATAGTCGCGGCCTGCTTCTTCCGAGGTCGTGTCTTTGGACGTCGTATCGGTGGACATGGAGGGTCCTGGAAATCGGGGTTGCGCGATGAAACGGAGAAAACCCGGCTCCTGCCCCGGATCGCCTTGAACGGCGTCCTCAGCGGCAGGCCGGGCCTGTAATTCGCGCGATTGTGGCGGGAGGGGCCCCGCGCTGTCCCAGCATCGTCAAGAGCTTCGTCATGGGGCGAGTTTCTAGCAGCCGGTCCCTTAACAGTCCAGTAAAGGCGCGGTCTTCCGGGCGGCCCCATCCCCGCCTATGATCCGCCCATGCGCCGCCTGATCCCTCTTTTTCTCGCCCTTCTCCTGCCCCTTCTCGCCCATGCGGGGGAGAGCCCCGTGCTTTCCCGGATCGAGGCCTCGGGCGAGCTCCGCGTCGGCCTCACCGGCGACTACAAGCCCTTCTCCTGGGAGGGGCCAGAGGGCACCTTCCGGGGCCTCGACGCCGATATGGCCAGCGCGCTCGCCGAAGAGCTCGGCGTCCGCCTCGTCATCGTGAAGACGAGCTGGCCCACCCTCATGGAAGACCTCGCGGCGGACAAATACGACATCGGCATGGGCGGCATCACGGTCACGGATGAGCGGAAGGAACATGCCCTATTCTCCACGCCGCTGCTGACCGACGGCAAGGCGCCCATTGCGCGCTGCGAGGACGCTTCGCGCTTCGAGACGCTGGACGGGATCGACCGCGAAGGCGTCACCGTCATCGTCAATCCGGGCGGCACGAACGAGAAATTCGCCCGGGCGAACATACGCAAGGCGACGCTCGTCCTTCACAAGGACAATGCGAGCGTCTTCGAGGAGATCGCGGCGGGCCGCGCCGACGTCATGATCACCGACGCCATCGAGACGCGCATCGTCGCCCGCGACTTCCCGACGCTCTGCGCGACCAACCCGGACGCGCCCTTCACGCAATCGCAGAAGGCCTATCTCCTGCCGCAGGACGAGGCCTGGAAGGCGCGTATCGACGCGTGGCTGGCCGACATGGAAGCAAGCGGAAAGAAGGAAGTGTTGTTCTCAAGATGGGTGGAGTGAGGCTTCCCTCACGCCGGAATGATGCGCTCCACCGCCCGCGCCTTCAGCGCCAGCTTGCCGTCACCATTGGTGAAGACCGCTTCCACGTAAGCCTGCGTCTTCGAGACGTTGAGCACATGGCCCTCGCAAGCGAGCACGCCCTCCGTCACAGGCCGGAAGAAATGCATCTGCAAATCCACCGTCGTGAAGTTCTGGTCGTCCTTCAGCATGGTCATCAGCGCGAAGGAGCAGGTCTGATCAGCAAGCGTCGCGAGATAGCCGCCGAAAACGGCCACGGGGTTCATGTAGGCGGGATCGACCGGCCAGTCGTAGCGGATGCGGCCGGGCTCCAGCACGGTCAGCTTCCCGGCATAGAGATTGAGCGCCGTCACATGCGGCGGCGCCTTCTCCATCTCGCCCTTCTCGATCCGCTTCAGAATGTTTCCCCAGCTCGGCATCAGGTCTCCGTCTTCTCGTTTATCGCGGCGGCATCGGCGAGCATCTCGCCAAGGCCGATCAATTCGTTGTAGCGCTGGAAGGTGACGCGCGCTTCGCCCTCGGCAAGCCCCTCGCCCTTCACCAGCGTTTCATAGACCGATTGCAGCCGTGCCGTCACGGCGAGAAGCGCCGAGACGGGGAAAAGCACGATCTTGAATCCCAGCTCCTCCAGCGCCTTCGCGCCGAGATAGGGCGTCTTTCCGTCCTCGACGATATTGGCGACCAGCGGCACGCCCTTGAATGTCTCCGCCACTTTGCGCAGTTCCGCCTCATCGCGCGGCGCCTCTATGAAAAGAATGTCGGCGCCCGCTTTCAGGAATGCCTCGCCGCGACGGAGCGCCTCGTCGAGATCATGCGTCGCGCGCGCATCCGTCCGCGCCATGATCTTGAAGCTCGCGCTTTCGCGCGCCTCGGCCGCCGCGCGGATTTTCGCCGCCGCCTCCGTAATGGCCACGACTTCCTTTCCTTCCATATGGCCGCAGCGCTTGGGGAACACCTGGTCCTCGATCTGGATGCAGTCCGCGCCCGCCGCTTCATAGGCGCGCACGAGCTTCGCGGCGTTCAGCGGCCCGCCATGTCCGTTGTCGCCATCGGCGATCAGCGGCACCGGCGCGCAGGACGCAGCAATCGCGCGCACGCGCTCGCTCATCTCGGCGGCGCTCACAAGGCCGATATCGGGCAGGCCGAAACTCGCGCCCGAAACGCCGAAGCCCGTCATATAGACCACCTTCGCGCCCGCCTTCGCGGCGAGCTTCGCCGACAGCGCATCATAGGCGCCGGGCGCGACGATGATCTCCTGCCCTTTCAGCAGTTCCTGCAATCGCGTCATGCTCTTTTCTTCTTCCCCGCCTTCATGCCTTGCGGTTTCGCCGGCTGCTTCCTTACCACCGGCGCCTCGCCCCAATCCGCGCTGACGATCCTTGCAAGATCGTCCACGCTTTGCGCGCCGAGCCTCGCTTCGAGTTCGGCCTCCAGCGACAGCACGATGTCGAGCGCGTCGAGCCGCATCGCCGCGCCTTCCGGCGCGAAGCGGACGAGTTTGCAGCGTGCGTCTTCCGGGTCCGGCTCCAGATAGATAAGCCCCTTTTCCTCCAGCTCGCGCAAGGCCGTGTTCATGGATTGCCGCGTCACGCCGAGCAGCCGCGCCAGCTCGCTCGGCCGGCGCACGCCTGCATGCACATAGATCATGGCCATGGATTCAAGGCGGCGCACACCGCCATGTCCGCGCTCGTCCAGGCTCTTCTGCAGCGCGCCGTCGAACCAGATGAAGCGATTGAGAAGCTGCGCCATCAGAAGCCCGGGCTTCCTGTCCATTTTTCCTCGCGCCCTTTCGCCTTGAGTCATTTGTCAGTTTATCTTACATTCTTGCCGGTCATGCAACGGGAGGAATGGCATGCCGAGATTGAGACAGGTCGCGAAAGCGGACGCAGACCCCTTCGCGCAGCAGCTTTACAAGATACTCTTCGGGGAGCGCGATCCGGTGAAGGAGCCGGGCACGGCCACAGGCACGCCCGGAAACTGGTGGACCGTCTTCGCCCTCGTGCCGGACGCTTTCAAGCATACGACCGAAGGCTTCCAGTTCTACCGGAGCCCCAATCGCAAGCTCGATCCGAAGCTCCGCGAGCTCGGCCAGATCCGCGCGGGCTTCGCGCGCGGATCGCAATTCGTCTTCTCCCAGCATTGCAAGGCCTGCCGCGATGTCGGCCTCTCGGAAGAGCAGATCGAGGCGATACCGCATTGGCCGATCGCGGATTGCTGGTCGCCCGTCGAGCGCGCGCTTCTTGCCTATACGGATTGCCTGGTGCTGCAGGGCGGCCGTGTGCCCGAAGCGATCTTCGATGCGATGAAGAAACATCTTTCGGACGAAGAGATACTCGAATTCACCTACATCACCGCGACCTACGACATGCACGCCACCATGTCCCGCGCGCTCCGGCTCGAATATGACGACGTGGACGAACGCGTCGTGGAGATCGCAGCGCCCACGGGAAGCTCGAACGACGTGATGAGCATGGTCGACAGCAAGGAGGACTGAAAATGGGCTATCACCATCTTGCGCTCGCCGCACGCGACATGAAGGCGATCCACGAATTCTACGAAGGCATCATGGGCTTCGAACTCGTGAAGGTCGAGGTCGGCCCCGCGCCGGAAGGCGGATGGGCCAAGCATTTCTTCTACCGGATGGAAGACGATTCCAAGTTCATCGCCTTCTGGGAAATGCACGACATTCCCGGCACGGAGAATTTCGAGACGAATCTTTCCAAGGCCGCGGGCGTACCCGACCACATCAATCACATCTCCTTCGATGTGAAGGACAAGGCCGATCTCGACCGCCGCCGCCAGCAATGGCTCGATGCGGGGCTCGATGTGCTGGAGATCGACCATAACTGGTGCCACTCGGTCTACACGAAGGACCCGAACGGCAACTTTGTGGAGTTCTGCCTGACTACGGGCAGCTTCACGGCGGAAGACCGCGAGGCGGCGCTTGCCGCGCTCACCTCGGAGAAGCCCGACTTCTCGAAGCCGCCCGCCAATGTGCAGTTCCACAAGCCGAAGGCGGCCTGACGCGGACCCGCAAGCAAAGAGACGGACATGCAGGAGCTGCTCGCACCCTGGTATGCCCAGATCAAGTTCCTGCATGTCGTTTTCGTGGGAATCTGGGCCTTCTCCACGGCGGTCGCCTATCAGAACTATGTCATCCCGGCTTTTCGCCGCGCGCTGGCAAACCCGGAGGATGCGGCGGCCATCGATCATCGCAACCGCATGATCGAGGCTTTCGACAGGGGCGTCATTCTCGAACACGTCGCCTTTCCGGGCATCCTCGTCACCGGCCTCCTCATGCTCTGGCTCGGCGGCTGGTCGCCTTCGGAGTCGTGGTGGCTCATGGCCAAGCTAGGCCTGGTCGTCCTCGTCTTCATTCCGATGGAAGCGGTCGACTACCGCATCTCGCATTTCTCGAAGCCCAAGCGGCAGATGCGGCTCGACGGCGAGACGGAGAGGCTCGAAGCCGCCGTCACCTTCCACTGGAAGTTCCTGCGCGTCAGCACTTTCTTCGTTGTCACGGCGATCCCCGCCGCGATCTATCTCGCGGTCGTGAAACCCGTGTGAGATGCGCCAACCCCTGCACCTCCCCCCTTGAGGGGGAGACCGGATCGCGCCAGCGATCCGGGTGGGGGGTATCTCGCTCCCCTCAAAACGAGAGGCCGATCTTCCCCGATACGGTGTAATTCGCAGCCTCCGCCTGTCCGAGACCGGCGATCTCCGTGACCATCTTCATGTCGAAGAATTCATCGAGCGCCGTCAGAACGACACCCATCTCGATGTCTCCCGTGATTTCGTCATCTTCCTTTTCCGCGAGCGGCGACCAGCTGCGTTCGGCGCGGTCGAAGGTCCAATGCGTTTCGAGGCTTGCATAGGGCCGCACCTCGGAGAAAAAGCCCTTCTCTTCCACATCATAGGTGAAACCGCTACGCCAGGTGGCGCGCCCGCGCGAGCGCGTTTCGCCATGTGCATCCGCAGAGACAAGCGCGATCCGGTTCAGGCTCACCTCACCCGCCGGCTTGAATTCGAGGCGGCCGAAGTTCCACTTCCCTTCAAGGCTTGCGCCCGAGTGAAAGCTCGCGCCGCGATAGCCGACACTCCATGCCGCGCTATCGACATGGTCCGTCCGCGCACCCGCCCCCGCAAAGGCCCGCAGGCTCAGATGCTCGGTCAGGCCCTGCGTGACGAAAGGCGACACATAGAAGGATTCCGCGCTCCAGTCCGCCGAACCGTCGCGCCATGAGCGTCCCCAGCTCAGCGCGGCACCGATCTTCGTCGTTTCGTCGAGCGGCCAGGCGGCGCCGCCCGAAACCACGAGCCGGCGCTTCCTTCCGTCGAGCATCCAGTCGCCGCTCGTTTCGCTCCAGACCTGCATGTCCGCGGGAAGAAGCGGCTTCGCCTTGCCGATCAGCGCCCTTTCCGCATAACCCGTCACGATGCGCGCGAAAGGAATGACGCTGTCGCTTCCCTCGACGGCGTCCTTCCTCCTTTCCTCATCGTCCCTGGGTGCGGCGAAGCGCGCGGCAATGCGCTGCCGGTCCCGGTCCGCGAGGCGCTTTTTCCTTTCCACCGGCGCATGGCGGCGGTCGAGCGCCGCCATTTCAGCGTCCGAGACCCAGCCCGTGCGGATGCGCTGCGGCGCATGGGGCGCGGCGCCGGGGGGCGGCAGGGTGCGTGTGAGCACCGCGAGGTAGCGGGCATGCTGTTCCGGTGTGATCTTGTTCTGCGCGGCAAGCGTTTCGACGGCGGCGACCTGCCAGCCATGCACGATGCGGCGGATATAGCGCAGCGCATAGGCCTCGCGCACCGCCTTCCCTTTCAGACCCGGCGGCTCGGCGCGGGCGACGGCGGGCCGCATGACATCGTATCCCGCGCGCCATCCCGAACGGAGCGCGGCGCGGCGCGCCTCCTCGAAAAGGCCGACCGGCAGACCGAGACTTGCCGCGGCCGGTCCCGGCTGGCAGCGCGGGCAATCGGCCCGCAGGGCGAGGCCGGCAATGCTCAGCCCCTCGACCTCGTGGAGGTCGGGCAATGGCGGGAGAGCGGGCCGCCGCTTCACAGCGAGGAAGGAGGACACCGGCGGCGGCGCCGGATTGCGGGCCGGCGCGCCGTTCAGCAACTTCTCATGCGTCTCCAGCACCGCGAAGTGATCGGCGAAGATGGCGCCGTCCGGCGCGCCTTGATAGCCCGCGCGCGCGGGCGCCGCCGCACCAGCAAGAAGCAGCCCGCAGAGAAGTGCATATCCGGCCAAATATCCGGCAAGGGCGCGCAAACGCCGCTCGGAGCTCGCCATGATCGCGACCTCGTCATCATCCGTTTTTCGGGTTGGTCCGGCTCGACCATCGACGATTGCGCAGAAATCCCGCCCTCTGCCCGGTACCGCCTTCAATTTACGGGCGGGCACCGTTAACGGGAAATGAAAAGACCTGGACGGGCCGCTTCAGGAGCATGTTTATCGCGATTTTCGTTCGCCACTGACACACACATTCCATAAGACGACGATCATCCGTATACGTCTTATCTTGCGCCGCGCCCGTCCCGGTTCGGTTACGGAAATTATCCCCGGCTCCGGCACTCAGAAGCTCGGCGGCGTGCAGGCCGAGACGATCACGCAATCGATGGTGCCCGGATTCCGGAATCGATGGGGGAGGCGCGAGTCGAAGTAGTAGGCATCGCCTGCAACGAGGCGTCGGACCTCGCCGCCGACGGTAAGTTCGAGGACGCCGGAGATGACGATGCCGCATTCCTCGCCCGCATGGGAGAGCATCTCGTCGCCCGTATCGGCGCCGGGCGCATAGCGCTCATGCATCATCTGGATGGCGCGGCCGCGCGTGTCGCGTCCGACGAGGCGGAAGGAGACGGGCCCGCCCGCGATCTCGCGCAGTTCCTTCGCCTGGTAGAAGACCTTCGAGCGTGGTTTCAGATCGAGCGTCAGGAAGTCGGCAATGGAGATCGGAAAGCCGTCCAGCACCTTTTTCAGGGAGCCGACGGAGGGGCTGATCCGGTTCTGCTCGATCAGCGAAATCGTGCCATTCGTCACGCCCGCCCGCTTCGCCAGTTCGCGCTGGGACAGGCCGTGCATCTTCCGGAGTTCGCGCAGCCGCGCGCCAATATCGGGGCTCGCCTCGTCGCCCTCGGATTTCTCGACATCCCCGGCGACGGGCGCGGAACGGTGCGCTTGTCTGAAGTCCCCTGCCATTTGTCCAAGATACTAAACACCCTTGGCAGAGTCACGCAGGAGAATGCTTGCTTTCGGCGCGTTGCGGACTTTCAATCGCAGAAATTATTAAACGGAGAACTGCCCCATGAGCGCCAGCACGACGCCAAACGACCTCGAATCCTTCTGGCTGCCCTTCACGCCGAACCGCCAGTTCAAGCGCGAGCCGCGCATCGTCTCGCGGGCGAAGGACATGCATTACTACAAGCCCGACGGGACGCCGGTACTCGACGCGACGGCAGGGCTCTGGTGCTCCAATGCAGGCCATTGCCGCGAACCCATCGTGAGGGCGATCCAGGAGCAGGCGGGTGAGCTCGATTTCGCGCCCTCCTTCCAGTTCGGCCATCCCAAGGTCTTCGAACTTGCGAGCCGCATCGCGGAGCTCGCGCCGGGCGATCTCGACCACGTCTTCTTCTGCAACTCGGGTTCCGAGGCTGCCGACAGCGCGCTCAAGATGGCGATCGCCTATCACCGCGCGAATGGCGAGGGGACGCGCACGCGCCTCATCGGCCGCGAGCGCGGCTATCACGGCGTCGGCTTTGGCGGCATCTCGGTCGGCGGCATGGTCGCGAACCGCAAGTTCTACGGACCGCTGCTCGCCGGCACGGATCACCTGCCGCATACCTATAACCGCGCCGAGCAGGCCTTCACCGTGGGCGAGCCCGAATGGGGCGCGCATCTCGCCGACGAGTTGCAGCGCATGGTGGACCTCCATGACGCCTCGACCATCGCGGCCGTGATCGTCGAGCCGATGGCGGGATCGACCGGCGTGCTGCCGCCGCCCAAGGGCTACCTGAAGCGCCTGCGCGAACTCTGCGACAAGCACGGCATCCTGCTGATCTTCGACGAAGTGATCACCGGCTTCGGACGGCTCGGCCATGCGACGGCGGCCGAACGCTTCGGCGTCACGCCGGACATCATGACCTTCGCGAAGGGCGTGACCTCGGGCACGGTGCCGATGGGCGGCTGCGTGGTGCGCAAACATATCTACGAGGCCTACCAGACAGGCCCCGACCACATGATCGACCTCTTCCACGGCTATACTTATTCCGGCCATCCGCTCGCCGCGGCGGCGGGCCTTGCAACGCTCGACCTCTATCGCGACGAAGGGCTTTTCGACCGCGCGAAGAAGATGGAGCCCGTGATCGCCAGTGCGGCCATGAGCCTCAAGGATCACGGCCTCGTGCAGGACATCCGCACCATCGGTTTCGTGGCCGCCTTCGACCTCGCACCCGTCGAAGGGCTTCCCGGCAAGCGCGGCTTCGACGCCATGCGCGTGGCCTTCCATGAGGAGAACATGATGGTCCGCGTCTCGGGCGACACCATCGCTTTCTCGCCGCCGCTCATCGCGGAGGAAAAGCATATCGACGAGGCCTTCGACAAGTTCCGCCGGACGCTCGACAAGGTGTCGTAGGAAACGATCCTTATACCGATGAAATCAGGCGGGGACAGGGCAACTTGTCCCCGCTTGTTTTTGCGTAGCGGGCATAACTCATGCCCACCGTCACACGAACGTCACCGAACCGTCACATGAGGCGTGGTTATCCCCGCCTGCGGCTTATCCCCGGAATTCAGGCTGCGCGTTTCCCCGACCCGGTTTCCCGAACCGGGAAGACGAGAGAAGAAGCTCCGGTGACTTATCCCCGGAGCCCTCCCTCCACGCGGCGTTTAATATGTTGTGAAATCCCTGGGCGGGGATAACCGGGAGTAGTGTATCCCCCCGCGCGCGCCGGAGCCCTATTTCGCTGCCACGCGCTCCTCTTCCGCCTGCTTGAGCAGTTCGGCCATGACGGCTTTCGCCTTGCCGGGGTGGGACGCCTTCGCGGCCTCGGCGAGGTTCACCGCGGGGTCGCCCACGACGACGACGCCGACCATGCCCATGGCGTAGTGCGGCAGGCATTTGTAGCCATAGACGCCTTCGGTCTCGAAGGTGACGGCGACGGGTGCGTTCATCTTGCCCTTGAAGGGTTCGGCACCTTCCGGCGCCATGCCGCCGATGCTTTCGGCATTGTGACTGCGGTCGGTGGGCACGAAAGTCACGGTGTCGCCTTTTTCGACCTGCAGGAAGGCCGGCTCGAAGACCATCATGCCCGCCTCGCCGCGATTGAGCATCTTCACCTCGAACTCGGCTGCCTGCGCCGGAAAACCGGCAAGCGCGCCAAGAACAATGGCACCCACGAAGATTTTATTCTGCATACGAAGTTTCATCCGATTTGTTCCTTTTGCTTTCGGGGGCCGGGATCTCGCGGGCGGGACCGATCCCGCCCGCGAGCCCCCTGCCACGCCCCACCGCGATGCCGGAGGTCAGTGCCCGGCCATGCTCAGCTCGGCGCCATAGGTGTCGAAGATCGTGCTGTCGGCGGGACCTTCGACTGCGATCTGGGCGACCAGACCGCGCTCCATGCGGGAGAGAGCGTGATCGACGATGATGTAACGGCCCGGCACATCGAAAGTGAGATCGACGACGGTCGCTCCACCCGGCGCGACCGTGACGGTCTGCACGTCCTCGGAGGCGGGGCTCGTCAGGGAGCCATGCGTATAGACCTTGTCGAAGATCTCGCCGATGACATGGAAGCTAGAGGTCTTGTTCGGACCGCCGACGCCGAAATAGATGCGCATGGTTTCGCCGACACGGGCCTCTATCGCGTTGTCGCCGGTGATTGCGCCAACCGTGCCATTGAAGACGTAGTATTCCGGCTTCTCGTCGAGGAGCTTCTCGTAGTCGGTGAAAGCCTCGCCCTTCTGGCCATAGGCAAGCTCGGTATAGACCTCGCCCTGCATGACATAGATCTCGCGGTCGACCGCGGGCAGCCCTCCTTCCGGCTCGACCAGGATGAGGCCATACATGCCTGCCTGAATATGGTCGGCCACCATCGGCGTCGCGCAGTGATAGACATAGATGCCGGGCTTCATGGCCTTGAAGCTGAAACGGGTTTCATGGCCCGGTTCCGTCTGCGTGGCGACCGCGCCACCGCCCGGACCCGTGACGGAATGGAAGTCGACAGAATGGAACATCATGCTGTCTTCGGCATTCTTCAGCGTCACTTCCACCGTGTCGCCCGCCCGCGCGCGGACGAAGGGACCGGGCACCGTGCCGTTGAAGGTCCAGAAGCGGAAGCTCGTGCCGTCAGCGAGCAGTGCCTCGCGCTCGATTGTCTCAAGTTCGACCTTCACCACCGCGGCGTGGTCGCGTGTAATGGGCGCGGGGACGGCTGCGGGATCGAGAGCGATCGACGCGAGGGCGTCGGCATGCTGCGCCTCTTCGGCAGCAGCGGTACCGGCGCCAAGAGAGAGACCGGCGATGAGCGCCATCGCGCTTGCCGTTCCGATGAGAGCTTGCTTGAACCTGCTCATTTGCGTTCTCCTTGACGCTCTTGTTGGGGACGCTTTCCATTTCGTCCATGACGGAAAGATAGGAGCGCCGGAGCACCGCGATTTGCGCTGCAACAATTCGGCAGCGAATGATCCAGGACCACTCACACGGAGAGCATGGGGAAAATGGACAGACAGCGGCGCATGGAACTCGTCAAACCGGTCGGCCTGTTTTCGGGTCTCGACGAGGAGGGACTTGGCGCCGTCGCGGATGCGGCGCTGGAACTGCCTGTTTCCAAGGGAGAAAAGCTCTTCGAGCAGGGCGACGACGCGACACATGGCTATGTCGTCGGATGGGGACAGATACGCCTCGACCAGGTGACACCGGACGGACAGAACGTGGTGCTGCGACATATGGGCCCAGGCGAGATGATCGGCATCGTCGCGGTGTTCCGCCGCATCCCCTTTCCGGCGACGCCGGTTGTGCTGGAGGACGGGCTGGTGTTTCGCTGGAGCGCGGCGCGGCTCTCCGACCTCATGGCACGTTTCCCGCTGATCGCGCAGAACGCGCTCAATGTCGTCGGCGGGCGGATCGAGGAATTGCAGCGGCGGCTGCAGGAAGTCGCGACGCAGCGCGTGGAACAGCGGATCGCGTCGGCGCTGCTCCGCCTCGCGAACCAGGCGGGGCGGCGCGTGGAAGAAGGAATCGAAATCCCCTTCCCTCTCTCGCGGCAGGACCTTGCGGAAATGACGGCGACGACGCTGCATACGGTGAGCCGGACACTCTCGGCCTGGGATCAGGAGGGAATCGTGGAATCGCGCCGCTCGAGCCATCTCGTCATCCGGCGACCGCACCGGCTTGTGGAAATCGCCGGCCAAGCATGAGCGCGGCATTTGCGCCCGCGCAAATCGGCCGCAGGGAAAGCCGCTAGGCTCTTTCCGGAACGACACCGGAGGGACAAGATGGCGAACGCATTTCCGGAAGAGCTTTCGAAGCTGACGGTCGGCGAATTGCTGCGGCGCTGGCCCGCCGCCGTTCGGATATTCCTCGACTACAAGATGAATTGTCCGGCCTGCCCCATCGCCCCCTTCATGACGGTGGACGAGGCGGCGGGTGAATATGGCGTGGACGCGGCGGAGCTCAGGCGCGACATCGCGTGCGCGGTAACCGGGGCGGAGCCTGTCCAATGAAGGCGCAAAGCGGCGGCATACCGCGCTATCGCGGCTGGGCGGGCCCGGCGATCCTCGAACAGGGATTTCGTCCCTTCTTCCTGCTGGCCGGTCTTCACGCCGCGCTGGCGCTGGCGCTCTGGATCCATGTGCTGGCGGGCGGCTGGACACCGCCCACCCATTTTCCGCTGCCCGGCTGGCACGCGCATGAAATGATCCATGGCTTCGCCATGGCGGCCGTGGCCGGCTTCATGCTCACCGCGATCCCGAACTGGACAGGCCGCATGCCGCTGCAAGGGCTGCCGCTGCTGGCGCTGGTGCTTCTGTGGGGGGCGGGCCGCATCGCGGTGCTTTTTTCCGCATCGACGGGCGCGGGAACGGCGGCGGCTATCGACCTTGCCTTTCCGCTCGTCTTCCTCGCGGTGGTTGCGCGCGAGATCGTTGCCGGGCGGAACTGGCGGAACCTGCCGATGACCGGAGCGCTGACGCTGCTCTTCGCGAGCAATGCACTCATGCATGCGGAAGCGGCGGGAGCGGCCATTCCGGCAGGGAGTGGCGCGCGGCTCGGGCTCGGCCTGCTGGTGCTTCTCATATCGCTGATCGGCGGGCGGATCGTGCCGAGCTTCACGCGGAACTGGCTGGTGAAACGCGGGGCGACGAAGCTTCCCGCAAGTTTCGGGTGGACGGACCGCATTGCGCTCGGCGCGACGGCAGCCGCCATTGCCCTCTTCGCCGTTGCGCCGGAGAGCGCTCCGCTCGCGTGGGCCGCGCTTGCGGCGGCTTTCGCACAGGCCGCAAGGCTCGTGCGCTGGCGCGGCGGCGCCACGGGCGCGGAGCCGCTGGTGACCATCCTTCATATCGGCTATGCGTTCATTCCGCTCGGGCTTGCGCTGCTCGGCCTCTCCATTCTGACAAGCGCGGTGCCGCAGACGGCCGCGCTGCACGCCTTCGGCGCGGGGGCCATCGGCACCATGATCCTCGCGGTGATGACGCGGGCGACGCTCGGCCATACGGGCCGGACGCTTCATGCGGACCGCATGACGATTGCGCTTTATGCCGCCATCGTTCTCGCCGCGCTTGCGCGCCTTGCAGCCGCCTTCCTGCCGGGAATGACGATGACGCTGCTGACGCTTTCGGGCGCGCTCTGGTGCGGCGGTTTCCTGGGTTTCGCGATTGTCTATGGGCGCTACCTGACGCGCCCGCGCGGATAGGCCCCCCGCGACCTCCCGCCGCAGGGGACGCCTCTTGGATAAGGCGGGTGCGACCCTATCTCTTCATCGTTCCCTCTGATGGCACGGGCCCATCTCCCTCCCCTCCCCCGAGCGGGCCCGGCATCCTTCAACCTCCCGGCGAAAGCCGGGAGGTTTTTGTTTTTGGCAGTTCCTGCGGCGGGTACCGGCCTCCCGCGTTCAGGGGACCGCCCGGACGGAAGGCGCGCGCTTTAGTGCATATACAATTCGATCACGGCATCGTGACATTCTGTTGAATTCAAACCTTGCTCCCCGCGCCACACCTGAGGGTGGGCGCCGACGCCCGCATAACGACAAGGAGCAGAAAAATGACGCACACAAAGCGCAACTTCACGGTGGCAACCATTATCGCAGCGGCCCTCGCCGGCCTCCCGGCCACGAATGCGAGCGCGAAGGACGCAAGCCCGACGCTCAATGAACGCATGAGCGCGCATGGCGCTTCGGTCTTCACGGCGACTGCCGAGACCTCGAACGACCAGACACCTTCGAAGAGCCGCTACGGCAAGCGCTGAGCCGGCCCTTCTTCTCGGGGCGCGTGCGCCTCTCGCGCGCCCCGAGACTGCTTGCGGGTTTACGATCCCGCAGCAACCCTGCGCCTTCCCCTGAAACTCTCGCGCGCCCCGGGTATCGCCTTTCCCCGCTTCTTCGCCCGCGTCTTCTTCAGTTCCTCGCCAACTTCCGCAATCGCCTCGATCGCCGGCACGAGCCGCGCGCCGAGCGGCGTCAACTCGTATTCGACCGAAGGCGGCGATGTCGGCATGACGCGGCGCAGGACAACGCCATCTTCCTCCATCTCCCGAAGACGCGTGGTCAGCACCTTGGGCGAGACAAGCGGAATGTCCGCGCGCAACTCGCTGAAACGCCGCGGTCCGCCGCGCAGATACCAGATGACGTTGGGCGCCCAGGCACCACCGATGATCGACATGCATTCGAGAAGGGGACAGGAAACCGGCGGAGCCGGGCTTCGATTCTTTCGCATTTTCAACGCCATAAGCAATTACCCCGCAGCGCCCTGGTTACCGGAGGGAAACATCATTCTCCGGTTTCTTCTAGAAATCACGTTTACAGGAGAAATCGTTGACCGTACATCCCTTGTCGAAGCCGGCTTCGATGCACCACCACCAGGGAATGAGAAAATGAAGCTCTATTACACACCGGGCGTGTGCTCGCAGGCCGTGCACATCGCACTCCGCGAACTGGGCGCCGACTACACGCTGGAGAAAGTCGATCTCGCGACGAAGAAGACCGAAAGCGGAAACGATTTCACCAGGGTGAACCCGCTGGGCTATGTGCCCGCGCTCGAACTCGACAATGGCGAGGTCCTGCTCGAAGCGCCCGCCATCCTGCAATATCTGGCGGACCTGAAGCCGGAATCGATGCTCGCTCCCGCGGCCGGAACGCTTGAGCGCGTGCGGCTGCAGCAGCAGCTGAACTTCACAGCCTCCGAGCTGCACAAGTCCTTCGGACCGTTCTTCGCGGCCGTGAAGCCCGAGGGTGAGGCGCTCGAACAGGCGATGACGAAACTGCGCCGCCGCTTCGACGCGCTGGATGCCCTTCTTTCGGACGGACGTTCCTATGCGATGGGAGAGAATTTCACGGTGGCGGACACCTACATGTTCGTCGTCGCATCCTGGTCGAAGATCATCGGTCTCGACCTGTCCTCCTGGCCCCATGTGCAGAAGTTCGTCGCGCGCGTTGCGGCACGGCCGCGCGTGCAGGAAGTGCTTCGGCGCGAGGGATTGCTCGACGCTGCATGAGGACGAGCGGAGCCCGCTCCGCCGGGCTCCGCGATCTCGAGGGAGAATGGATATGTCCGACGACTACCGGGCGGTTGCCCAGCAACTGAAGACCTATTTCAACGGCCTCCATTACAGCGACACCGTGCTGCTGCGCCGCGTGCTCCACCCGAAGGCACGATACGTGACGGCGACAGGCGAGGAACTCGTCAATCTCTCCATGGACGAATACCTGCCCATCGTCGCGAAGCGCGCATCGCCCGCAAGCCGCGGCGAAGAACGGAAGGACGAAATCGTTTCGATCGAGTTTGCCGGACCGAAGACGGCGTTCGCCATCGTTCATTGCGCCGTGGGGGAGCGCTATTTCACCGACTTCCTCACCTTCATCAAGGATCGCGGGAGGTGGCAGATCATCTCCAAGGTCTTTCACTACGACATCGTGACAGGAGATACCCGGAAGCGGGAGGACGAAACATGCCTTACGTGAACATCAGGATCACACGCGAAGGAGCGACGCGCATGCAGAAGGCGAAGCTCATCGAAGGCGTGACGACGCTGCTCAAGGATATTCTCGGCAAGGACCCTGCAACCACTTTCGTTGTCCTCGACGAAGTGATGATGGAAGATTGGGGCGTGGGCGGGCTGCCGGTAGACGAGTACCGGCGCGTCCTTGCAGCGGAAGCGAGACAGCATGAAAGTGAATGACGATTTCGAGGCGCGTGCGGCCGTTCATGCCCGCGACATCGACTGGGTGCCCTCGCCCGTGGCAGGCGTGGACCGGAAGATGTTCGATCGCGTGGGTGGCGAAGTGGCGCGCGCGACCTCGATCGTCAGATATGCGCCGGGGAGTCTCTTTTCCCCGCATGTCCATGGCGGCGGTGAGGAATTCGTGGTTCTCGATGGCGTCTTCCAGGACGAGCACGGCAACTACCCGGCCGGAAGCTATGTGCGCAATCCCCCGACCTCGCGCCATCGGCCCGGCTCCGGGCCCGGCTGCACGATCTTCGTGAAGCTGTGGCAGTTCGACCCCGAAGACCGCACCCAAGTACGACTCGACCTCTTCGACCCCGCACCGGAAGCCGTGCCGGAGCGGCCGGGCGTCGAAATGCGCACCATCTTCCAGGACAGCCGCGAATGCGTCAGTTCGGCCTTCTGGCATCCGGGCGCCAGCATCTTCCGCCGAAATGAGGGCGGAATGGAACTATTGTGCCTGAAAGGCAGCTTCACCGAAGGCGGCGAGACGTTCAGCACATGGTCATGGCTCAGGCTTCCGCCGGGCACCGCGCTACAGGCGGAGGCAGGTCCGGAGGGTGCCTTTCTTTGGATGAAGGAAGGGCATCTGCGCTTCGTCGAGAAGGAGTTGGCCGCGCTCGAAGCGGCCGCCCCCTGAGGCTCAAACGTCGTTCTTGCCTGCCTTGTGCGCGCTTTCGCGCTCGGCCCAGCCGAAAACGCCTTTCGACATGAGGGAAAGTTCCGCCTGGCGGCGCGCGCCATAGACATTGGCGCGGGCCATATGCGCCTCGCGGTTTTCCGGCTCGGCAAGCGTCGCGGCTTCGACGAGATGACAGGCAAGACGCATGTCTTCCTCGCGGCCGGTGGCGGCGAGTTCTTCCGCACGCTGACAAAGTTTCGCGACGCCGCCCGCGAGCGACGCGATCTCGGCGGCGACGACGGCATCCGGCGCGGGCTTCAGCCGCGAGGGGTTGCCGTCATACCAGCCGCCATAGAGACGCCAGATATTGTGGATGATGAATTCGGGCTCGTCATAGACGGGCTTCAAGTAAGGCTTGTCCATGAAGTGCGACGGCAGCTTCACGCCATGGATCAGATCGTCGAGGCGCGCGCCGTCATTCATCATTTCGAGCGAGCGGGAGACGAGGAATTCGAGCGCTGAAGCAATCGTGTCGAGGACGCCGGCGATGCGCGCCTTGCCCGCGATGGGAAGGCCATGCGCGGGGAGGAGAAGCTCCGGCTCCTTCGCCGCCATTTCGCGCAGCGCCTTCGCCCATTCGAGGGGGAAGCGCTGCACCTTTTGCGGATTGCCCGCATTGGGGAAAACCCAGGTGACGAAATCGCCGGAACAGACGGCCTTCAGCTCGGGAATCCAGGCCCAGAGGTGATCGTCGGTTTCGCCGATGGCGTGGCGCAGCTCGAAGCGGAGATCGCCCGAGCGGAACTCCATCGCGTCGCGGAAGGTGACGTCGGGATCGACCCAGGGATCGGGACCGAAGCGGCGGACCGGCGGCTTGCCCTGTGCATTGTCCGCGCCGCCGCCCATGCGCAGTTCCGTCGCGGGCGCGAACTGGCGCGCATTGATGGTGAAGTTGTAGCCGTTGGTGAGCTCGTAGCGGCGGAAGCGGGGCTGGACATTTTCGTGGCCCGTGATGCGCGGGCGCGGATGGCCCTTCTCGCAGGCCTCGCAGAGAATGGCGCCGGTGCCGCCGACATGATCGGCATGGCCATGCGTGTAGCAGATATGGGCGACGGGCTCGTCGGACCATTTGCGCAGCGACTTCAGGACACCGCCCGCGAAGGCCTCAAGGCTCGTATCGAAGAGGACGAGGCCATCGCCGGTGCGGAAGGCGACGACATGGGAGAAGGCCTCGATGAGCGCGATGCCATCCGCGACCTCGGAAAGCTCCGTCGTCGGACGGTTGACGAGACCGGCGCCTTCATAAATGTCGTTATCGATATAGCGCGCGGATGTCGCGAGAAGGTCTGCCATCTTGTCTCTCCCGTGAGTGTTTGCGGGAGAGTAGCGGCGGGCGGCAGATTGTCTACAATATTCGGGTGTAATTTCGTGAGACGGAATTAGGCCCGTCAGTCCTGCCGCTTCAGGCCCAGCATGTTGGCGATCATCTTGTCGAGCGTGGTCTTCGGCGCGAGATTCATCAGGAGTTTTTCGGCAAGACGCCCCTTCACCGCCGAATAGCGGATCTTGGGGTTCGGCACCGTCAGCGCCTTGTGGGTCAGGCGGCCGAGACGTTCGGCCGGATAGCCCTCGCGGCCCTGCTGGATGAAAACCTTCTGGAATTTCTCGAGGATCGGCAGATAGGGCGAATTCGAGTATCGCGAAATATCGACCTCCTCCGCCTTGTCCCAGATGGCCGTCTTGACCGGACCCGGACCGATGACGACGACGCGAATGCCGAAGAGCATCAATTCGCGGCGCAGCGCCTCGGAGAAACCTTCGATGGCGAATTTCGACGCGGCATAGGGGCCGATGAAAGGCATGGCGCGGATGCCGCCCACGGAGGAGATATTGACGATGCGGCCGGGCTCGCCCTTGAGCGACTTGTCCGTGCCGAGAAGCGGCGCGAAGGCCTGCGTGACGAGGAAGGGGCCCGTCACGTTTACATCCATCTGCTTGCGGAAATCGTCCGGATCGACCTCGATCAGGGGGCCCGATACGGCGATGCCCGCATTGTTGACGAGGCCGGCCAGCGTTTCGCCCTTGAGCGCGGCGCGGACTTCCTCCGCGGCGCGGCGGATGGCCGCTTCGTCCGTCACGTCGAAGATGAGCGGGGTGAACCTGTCGCCGAGTTCCTTCTTCAACCGTTCGGCATCCGCTTCCTTGCGGACCGAGCCGAAGACATGAAAGCCCTTCTGCGCGAGCACCTTGGCGGCGGCATGACCGATGCCTGTGGATACGCCCGTGACGACGACCGATTTCATGGAATTGCCTCCCCGCAAATGACCCAAGGAGGAGAGTTGGTCATGCAGGCTCACAAATCAAGGTCGTAGCGCAGCCAATCGGTGCGGGTGGCGAGCCTGTCATAGAGATATTGCGCGGTGTTGTTCGTTCGGGCCGTCTGCCAGTAGAGGCGGAGCCAGCCTTCGGCGCGGCCCCTTTGCGCGAGCGCCTCGATCAGCGCGCGGCCCGCGCCCTGCCCCCGCGCCGCCTCGTTCACATAAAGGTCTTCGAGATAGCAGACGGGTTTCGGGCTCCATGTGCCGGGATGGAGGATCGCATGGGCGAAGCCGAGCGGGCCGTCTCCACCTTCGGCGATCAGGCCGATATGGCCGGACGCCTTTCCCACGAAGCGCGTCCATGTGTCCTCGCTGACTTCGGCAGGGAGGGAGGTTTCGTAGAAGGCGAGATAGCCCGCCCACATCGCGTCCCAGGCCGCGCGGTCGCGGGCCTCGAAGGGGCGGATGGTGAGCGGGCCGCTCTTCATGTCACGCCGCGGTCGCGCCGCCGTCGATGACCATGGTCTGGCCGGTCATGAAGGCGCCTGCGGGGCTCGCGAGGAAGACGGCCGCGCCCGCAATCTCGTCCGGCATGCCGATGCGCTTCAAGGGCGCGCCCGCCGTGGAGCGTTCGAGGATTTCCGGATTGTCCCAGAGGGCCTTGGCAAAATAGGTCTTGATGAGGCCCGGCGCGATGCAGTTCACGCGGATATTGTGCGGGCCGTACTCCACCGCGAGATTGCGCGCGAGCTGCATGTCGGCCGCCTTCGAGACGCAATAGGCGCCGAGAATGGGTGAACCGCGCAAGCCGCCGATGGAGGAGATGATGGTGATCGAGCCGTCCTTGCGCTCGACCATCTGCGGCAGGACCATATGGGCGAGCCAGTGGTTCGACTTGATGTTCGCCGACATGATCTTGTCGAAGGCGTCGTCCGGCAGGTCCTTCGAGGGGCCGAAATAGGGGTTCACAGCCGCGTTGCAGACGAGACTGTCGACACGGCCCCACTTCTTCATCGTGGTGTCGACGAGACGCTCGAGGTCGCCCTTGTCGGAAATGTTGCAGGGGACGGCGATGGCACTGTCGGCATACTTCGCATTGATTTCGCCAGCGACCTTGTCGCAGGCATCGCCCTTGCGGCTCGAGACGACGACCTTTGCGCCGTGTTCGGCCATGCGATGGACGATCGCCTCGCCGATGCCCTTGGTGGAGCCGGTGACGATGGCCACCTTGCCGGTGAGATCGAACAAGCCCATGACGTACCTCCCTGTTTTTCCTGCGCCTTTCCGGCGCTCGTCTTTTGGCAGAATTTAAGCTTTTCCCGCGTTCAAACCGGTTCTCGCCGGTCGCGCGCTTTGATAGTCTGGGCGCGGACCAGCGGGGTATGGGGTCTTCATACACCATCGGGGCCGGAAACACAGGCGGGAACTCTCGCGTCCCCTTCTCGTTTCTTCCCCGGGCAACATCAAGCGGAGCAAAAAATGCTGATGAAGAAATTCGCGATCCTGGCCGTGTGCGCAAGCTTCGGGCTTGCGGCCTGCCAGACGCAGGATCCCTATACCGGCGAACAGAAGACGAGCAAGGCCACCTATGGCGCGCTGATCGGCGCCGTCGGCGGCGCGCTGGCAGGCGGCCTGATCGGCAAGGGCGACGCCAAGGACCGGCGCGAGCGCGCCCTGATCGGCGCAGGCGTCGGCGCGCTGGCGGGCGGCGGCATCGGCTACTACATGGACAAGCAGGAAGCCGAACTGACGAAGCGCCTCCGGGCCTCCGGCGTGAGCGTGACGCGCGTCGGCAACGACATCATCCTGAACATGCCGGGCAACATCACTTTCGCCACGGATTCTTCCGACATCAATGCCCGCTTCTACGAAGTGCTGAACTCGGTCGCGATCGTGCTGAAGGAATACAACCAGACGCTGATCGACGTGACCGGCCACACGGACTCGACGGGTTCGGATCAGTACAATCTTGAACTCTCGCAACGCCGCGCGCAGAGCGTCGCGAACTATCTGATGGCGCAGGGCCTCGACTCGCGCCGCTTCTACATCCTGGGTGCGGGCGAAAGCCAGCCCATCGCGACGAACGACACGGCGGCGGGCCGCGAGCAGAACCGCCGCGTGGAAATCCGACTCTCGCCGCTCACCGCGTCGAGCTGATTTCGAATTTCATCCTTGTACGGAAGGCCCGGTGGGAACACCGGGCCTTTTCGTTTTTGAGGAGGCATGTCTTCCCCCCTTCGGGGCGGGGAGAGAGGCTTTGCTCCAATCACGAACCCATACACGCCTCAAGGAGCGGGAAACTGCGTCAGCGGATTATAGGGCATATCCGTATTGCCGTAGTCGAGGCCCATATGGGTCAACTCCGACGTCACCTGCGAGCGGTGATGCGTGCCGTGATTGAAGAGCTGCGACCACCAGAAGCTGCGCGGGAGGCGGCGGCCCGAGGGCGCCACCACCACCTCGTCGAACCAGCCAGGCGCGGCGCTTTCGCAGGCAAGGCGGAGCCTGGCATCGAGGCCGACACGCGCTGCGCGCAGATCGTCGAAATCGGTCTCCACGCGGCGCTTCGGATCGAAGGGCGGGGGCGCAACACCCTGGATGTAGCCGAAGAGATGCGTATCGACCATGAGGATATGGTCGAGCGTGGCGAGGATGTCGCCGAAGAACATGCCGCGCGGCTTCGTCAGTTCTTCCCGGGGAAGACCGGCGAGCAGACCGAAGAGTTTTTCGTTCTGCCACTGATTGTAGCGCGAAAGCTCGATGGCGATGGGGCCGTAGCCGCTCACCCGAGCAATCTTTCGATCTCGTCGACAAGCACCTTGTCGAGCGGGCTCACCTTGCTCGGATAGATGTTCACGAGGTCGCCTTCCGGCCCGATCAGATATTTGTGGAAGTTCCAGCGCGGGCGCGCATCCTCGCCCGCGACTTCCGTGACCCAGAGATAGAAGGGATGCGCCTCCGCGCCGACGACCTGCTGCTTCGCGGTCATGGGGAAGGTGATCGAATAGTTCACCTCGCAGAAAGACGCGATCTCCGCTTCCGTTCCCGGCTCCTGCGCACCGAAATCATTGGAGGGCACGCCGATGACGGTTAGACCGCGCTGACGATACCGCTCCCAGAGCCCCTGCAGCTCGCGATATTGCGGCGTGAAACCGCACTGGCTCGCCGTGTTGACGATGAGGACGGGTTTTCCCTCGAAGCGCGAGAGCGGCAGCGCCTCGCCCTTGATGGTGCGGAATTCGAATTCGAAGGCCGACATGCGGCACCTCCTCGTCTAAGCTGCGGCGCTCATTATAGCATGGGTCTGGATTTCGGCGAGGGAAGCGGAATGTGCGACACGCTGGTGGCGCGGGGAGAGACGACGGCGAGCGGGGCCATGCTCTTCGCGAAGAATTCCGACCGCGAGGCGAACGAGGCGCAATATCCCTTCTTCGAGGCCGCCACCGAACACGAAAAAGGCGCGCGGCTCCGCTGCACCTATATCGACATTCCCCAGGTCCCGCGCACCCACGCCGTTCTGCTTTCCCGGCCCTTCTGGATGTGGGGCGCGGAAATGGGGACGAACGAGCACGGCGTCACCATCGGCAATGAGGCGGTCCATGCCAAGATCCCGCCTTCCTCCACGCCGTCGCTTATCGGCATGGACCTGCTGAGGCTTGGGCTCGAACGCGGCGCAAGCGCCGAGGAAGCGCTCGAAATCATCACCTTGCTTCTCGCCGAATACGGTCAGGGCGGTAACTGCGCCCACAAGGGCCGGTTCGAATATCACAATGCCTTCATCATCGCGGATGCGCGGGACGCCTTCGTGCTCGAAACGGTGGGGCGCGAATGGGCGGTGGAGCGGGTCGCCTCGAAGCGCAGCATTTCCAATGCCTATACGATCGGGCGGGATTTCGAGCGGGCGAGTCAGGGCGCGGAGGCGCTCGCCATCGACCATGGGCTGATGAAGCCGGGCGAGGCTTTCGACTTCGCGGATGTCTTCGCGAACCGGAAACGCTCCGCGCTTGCGAGCGGGCATCAGCGCTGGTGCCGGACGAGCGCGCTGCTTGCGGCGCGGCGCGGCGGCCTTGCGCCCGCGGACATGATGCGCTTCCTCCGCGATCACGGGGCGCAGGCGGCAAGGCAGGCGGACTGGCGGCCGGACGGTATTCTGGGCGGCGCGGTTTCGGCCCATGCGACCTATGGGTCGGTGCGCCGCTTCGGCCAGACGACGGCTTCCTGGGTAGCGGAACTGGGCGAAGGAAGAGCCGTCCACTGGCTGACCGCCACCTCCGCCCCCGATACGGGCATCTTCAAGCCCGTCTTTTTCGGGCCGGGCTTCAAAGACGCAGCGCTTCCCGACTTTGGGCCCGCGCCCACCGACATATATGACGCGCGAACCCGCTGGTGGCGGCATGAGCGGCTCCACCGGGCGGTGCTCAGAAACTACCCGGAGCGAATGGCCGCCTACGGCCCCGAGCGCGACCGGCTCGAAGCCTCCTTCATAGAGCGGGTGGAGGCGCTTCTCGCGCGGGGTGGAGGCGCGGCGGAGGCCGGTGCCCTTGCCTGCGAAATCTGGCGCGAGGCGGATGCCGCCGAAGCGCGCTGGTATGAAAAAGTGAGGAAAATCCCGGAAAATCCGGCGCATCTCCCCTCGTCCTTCATGGCCGCGCATTGGGGCCATCTCGGCCTGCAGGCGCGGATGCGGGACTGAGGCGCGGCTCTTTGGTTAACGCTTTTGCAAGAGGCTCCCCCTTAGGGTGAAGGACAGATGAATTTCGTCCGGGCCCGCAACGCTTCTTTCGGGGGAAGGGCCCGCGAGACCTCGGGGAAAATGCGCCATGCCGATGCCCTTGCCACTCAAGCATCTTGCCGCGACGCTGATCTATGCCGTGCCGTCCATCGGGCTTGCCTATGGCCTCATCCATCTTTTCGGCTTCGACCCCAAGCTCGCGACACTTGGCGGGCTCATTGCCGCGCTGCTCGGCGCGGAAGCCCATGCCGCGATCTCGCGCAATATCGAGCGCAAGGCGGTGCGCAAGGAACTTCAGGAACTGACGAGCCTTGCCGCGGGCCTCTCGCGCGATCTCGACGATGCGGCGGACAAGATCGTCGAACTGGAAGAACGCTTCGAGCGCGAGACGACAGAGCGGATGGAGCGCATCTTCTCTGAAATCCGCGTGGTGGAGAGCCTCGTGAAGCGGCTCGCCGAGACGCGCGAATTCGGCAATGCCATCGCGAAACCCGCCGTGGCGGAGACGCCCGCGCCGGAAGCGCAGGCGGATGACGGCGAGACCGCCGTCGCCGAAAGCGACGTGCCGCCGCCCAAGCCCGAGAAGCGTCTTGAAGACATGAACGACACCGAACTGCTGGACACGATCCGCCGGTCGCTCGAAACGAACCGCGTGGACCTCTACCTGCAGCCGGTGGTGAGCCTGCCGCAGCGCAAGACGCTTTATTACGAGGGCCTGTCGCGGCTCAGGACCGACAAGGGCGAGCTCATCATGCCGCGCGACTACATGCGCGTGGCCGAGCCCGCGGGCATGATGCCGACCGTCGACAACATCCTGCTCTTCCGCTGCATCCAGGTTGTGCGCAAGCTCGCCCAGCGGAACAGCAAGGCCGGCGTTTTCTGCAACATCTCCGCCTTCTCGCTGCTCGACGAGGACTTCTTCCCGCAATTCATCGAATACATGCAGCATAATACGGATCTCGCGCAGCACCTCATCTTCGAGTTCAGCCAGATGACGGTGAACGGCGCGGGGCCCGTCGAGCGCGCAAGCCTCGAGGCGCTGGCCGATCTCGGCTTCCGCTTCTCGATGGACCAAGTGACGAATCTCCGCTTCGACGCCGCCTCGCTCCACGACCGCAACTTCCGCTTCATCAAGGTTTCGGCCGCGACGATGCTCGAAGGCACGCATACGGCAGGCGACATCCACGCCGCCGACCTGAAGGAACTCCTCAAGCGCAACGGCATCCAGCTCATCGTCGACAAGATCGAGCAGGAGCGCGAGGTGGTGGACGTTCTCGATTTCGACGTCGAACTCGGCCAGGGCTATCTCTTCGGCGAGCCGCGCCCCGTGCGCGAAAGCGTGCTGAAAGAGGAGCCCGCCAGCGCCCCGAAAGCGCCGGAACTGCCGCTCGCGGCGGATTGAGCTTCCAAGCAGCCCTAAACCCTTTTTCCCTTGCCTCCCCCTCGCGGGGAGGCCGGATCGCCCTCTTGATCTGAATAAGGCGATCCGGGTGGGGGGCGCTGCTCCGAAAAACCCCCCCGTCATTGGTGCGTGGTTCACCCCCACCCGAAAATCCGCGTTCCGCGAATTTTCGACCTCCCCACAAGGGGGAGGTGAGAAGGCCTGAATGCCCGCTCGTTGCTTCGGTTGACAGGGGTGCCCCCCCGGCTATCTTGCCCCGGCAAAACAAGCCGAGAGAGCCACACCCATGAACCTTGCCGACCTCAAGCCCGTCATCGAACAGGCCTTCGAAAACCGCGACCAGATCAACGCCCAGACGAAGGGCGAGGTTCGCGATGCCGTGAACGAGGCGCTCAACGCACTCGACAGCGGCAAGGCGCGGGTCGCCGAAAAGTTTCAGGGCAAGTGGGAAGTCCATCAGTGGCTGAAAATGGCGGTTCTCCTCTCCTTCCGCCTCAACGACATGACCACCATCGCGGGCGGCCCCGGCAAGGACACGAACTGGTGGGACAAGGTGCCGTCCAAGTTCGACGGCTGGGGCGAGGCCGAATTCCGCGCCGCGGGCTTCCGCGCCGTGCCGAACTGCGTCGTGCGCCGCTCGGCCTATATCGCGCCGAACGTCGTGCTCATGCCCTCCTTCGTCAATCTCGGCGCCTATGTGGACGAGGGCACGATGGTCGACACATGGGCGACGGTGGGCTCCTGCGCGCAGATCGGCAAGAACGTGCATATTTCGGGCGGCGCGGGCATTGGCGGCGTGCTTGAGCCGCTGCAGGCGAACCCGGTCATCATCGAGGACAACTGCTTCATCGGTGCGCGCTCGGAAGTCGCCGAAGGCGTGATCGTCGGCGAAGGCGCCGTGCTCTCCATGGGCGTCTATCTCGGCGCCTCGACCAAGATCATCGACCGGGCGACCGGCGAGGTCCATGTCGGCAAGGTGCCGCCTTACGCGGTCGTCGTGCCGGGCTCGCTGCCGGGCAGGCAGAACCCGGACGGCTCGCCCTCGCCGAGCCTCTATTGCGCCGTGATCGTGAAAACGGTGGACGCGCAGACCCGCTCCAAGACCTCGATCAACGAGCTTCTGCGGACCTAATTTTTGGGTCGCATTTTCTGCGGCGAACCGGCGGCCACTTCGCCGGAAAATGCTCCTGTCTGTCCAATTTGACGGTATGCGAGGGGCAGGGTACCAAGTTGCCCATGAACGCGCTTGCCCAACCCGCCTCGCCCTACGATCCGCTCGAGATCGCGAAGGAGCTCATCCGCTGTCCGAGCGTGACGCCGGAAGATGGGGGCGCGCTCGCCGTGCTGGAGCGCTACCTTGCGCCCCTCGGCTTCACCTGCGAGCGGATGCGCTTCTCGGCGGAGGGGACGCCCGATGTCGACAATCTCTATGCGCGCTATGGAAGCGGCAGCCCCCATTTCTGCTTCGCGGGCCACACGGATGTCGTGCCCGTGGGCGACGAGGCCGCCTGGACGACCGACCCCTTCGCGGCGCAGGTGAAGGACGGACGGCTCTATGGCCGCGGCGCCGCCGACATGAAGAGCGCAGTGGCGAGCTTTGCCGCCGCCGCCGAACGGCTGGTGCGCGACGGCTTTCAGGGCTCGATCAGCCTTCTCATCACCGGCGACGAGGAAGGTCCCGGCGTCAACGGCACGGTGAAGATGCTCGAGACGCTGGCCGCGCGCGGCGAGACGATCGACCATTGCCTTGTCGGCGAGCCGACCAGCGTCGAGAAGCTCGGCGACATGGTGAAGGTCGGGCGGCGCGGCAGCATCAATGGCTGGCTCACCGTCCATGGCACGCAGGGGCACGTCGCCTATCCGCATCTCGCCGACAACCCCCTGCCGCGCCTTCTCGAAATGCTGCGCCGCCTCGACACCCAGGTGCTGGACGAGGGAACGGATCACTTCCAGCCATCGAACCTCGAAATCACCACTATCGATGTCGGCAACACGGCGACGAACGTCATTCCGGGCGTCGCCCGCGCCGTCATCAATATCCGCTTCAACGACCTGCATACGGGCGCGGGCCTCGACAGCTGGATGCGCAAGGTGCTCGACGCGGTGACGGAAGAGATGGGCGGGCGCTACGAATTCACGACGAAGATTTCCGGCGAAGCCTTCATGACCAAGCCGGGCGATTTCTCGGCGCTCATCGCCCGCGCCATCGAAAAGGTGACCGGCATCACCCCCGAACTTTCAACCACGGGCGGCACGTCGGATGCGCGTTTCATCCGCGCCTATGCGCCGGTGATCGAGTTCGGCCTGCCCAACGCCACCATGCACAAGGCGGACGAGAATGCGGGCGTCGACGACATAACGCGTCTTGCCGATATCTACGAAGAAATCTTGCGGGGCTATTTCGCCGGGCGGGCCTCTTGAACGCGACGGACATCACCAACGGACTGACAGGCGCCTGGCGCATCACCGTCCGGGACAAGCGGGCCAAGGACTGCTTCGACCTGAGCGCCGAGGGCGCGATGCGCAGCTTCACCGCGCTGCTGCTTTCGCTGCCGGTCATCTTCTTCACATCGACGCTTTCCTGGCGCTTCGCGGGAGAAGCCTTCGATCTTGGCGAGGACATATCCTTCGGTCTTTTCATCACGACGGAGCTTCTCAGCACCATCGTCTATTGGGCGCTCTTCCTGGCCGCCATGTCGCGCATTTCGCGAATGATGAGGCTCGAAGCTTATTACACGCCCTATCTCATCACCTATAACTGGGGCACGCTCTTCACGACGCTCGCCTTCGCGCTGCCGCTCGTGCCCCATGCCGCCGGGATCTACCCGGCGACGACGGCGTTTCTGCTCGCCATGCCGGCCATCGCGCTGCTCGCCTGGTACCGCTACCAGATCGCGCGGGAAGTGCTCGGCGCCGAAGCGGGCCCGGCCGCCGGCATCGTCATCTTCGAAGTGGTGCTCAGTCTCTCCGTCGATCAGCTGCTCGGCATGCTTCTCATGCCGGGTGCCGGAGTGTCTGCATGAGCGCGAAGCAGCGGGCGAAGGAGACACGCGACAGGCCCATCGGCGTCTTCGACAGCGGCATCGGCGGCATCACCGTGCTGAAGGCGCTGCGCAAGGCGCTCCCGCATGAGGACCTCGTCTATCTGGGCGATACGGCGCGTCTTCCCTATGGCACGAAGAGCGCGGAGACGGTCACGGCCTATGCGACGCAGGCGACGAAGCATCTCCTCGGCCATGAGGTGAAGATGGTCGTGATCGCCTGCAACACGGCATCCGCCGTCGCGCTCGGCCCGCTGAAGGAGGCGCTGGCGCCCATCCCCGTCATCGGCGTGATCGAGCCGGGCGCGAAGGCCGGCGTGAAGGCGACGAAGACGGGCCGCATCGGCGTCATCGCGACGGAAGCGACGGTGAAGGGCGGCGCCTATGCCCGCGCGATCCATGCCGCGATGCCGGAGGCGCAAGTCGCGCAGGCCCCATGCGGACTTTTCGTGACGCTCGCGGAAGAAGGCTGGACGAAGGGCGAAGTGGCGGAAGCGGCGGCGAAGCGCTATCTCGCGCCGCTCTTCAAGGGGCGCGCCGCGCCCGACACGCTCGTTCTCGGCTGCACGCATTTCCCCGTGCTCGCCGGCACGATCCGGAAGATCGTCGGCAAGGGCGTCAAGCTCGTGGACTCCGCGGCGACGACGGCGAAGGCCGTGGAAGAAGCGCTTAGCCGCCAGAACCTCGCGACGGCGCGGAAGGGCAAGGGCAAGACCCGCTTCCTCGCCACCGACAGCACGGAGCGTTTCGCCCGCGTCGGCGGCATCTTCTTCGGCGAGGCGATCAGGGCGAAAGACGTCGAACTCGTCGACATCAAGCCGGACTGAGCTTCACTCGTAATCGACCTGCAGCAGGTAGAGCCCGTCCGGCGGCGCGACGGGTCCGCAGGCCGTGCGGTCCGCGGCCGCCAGCGCCTTCTCGACGCTGCGCCTCGTCCACTTGCCCTCGCCCACCTGCTTCAGCGTGCCGACAAAGGAGCGCACCTGATTGTGCAGGAAGCTCCGTGCACGGCAGACCACCTCGATCTCGTCGGCGTAGCGCGACACGGTGATCTCGTCGACCGTCTTCACCGGCGATTTCGCCTGGCACTGGACGGAACGGAAAGTCGTGAAGTCGTGGCGGCCGACCAGCGCCTGCGCCGCATCATGCATCGCCTCCGCGTCGAGCGGCTTGTGCACGAGCCATGCCTGTCCGCGATCGAGCGTCAAGGGCGCGCGGCGATTGACGATGCGGTACATGTAGTGACGCTTCACGGCGGAAAAGCGCGCCTCGAATGTATCCGGCACCGCCTCCGCCTCGACAATCGCAACCGGGTGGGGCCTCATATGCGCGTTCACCGCATCGCGCAGCGTGTCGCAGGCCACCTCGCGCGGAAGATCGACATGCGCCACCTGACCCAGAGCATGAACGCCCGCGTCGGTGCGCCCCGCGCCATTCACCTTTATGTCCTCGCCGCAAAAGCCCTTGAAGCCCGCTTCCAGCACATGCTGCACGGAAAGCCCGTTCGCCTGCGCCTGCCAGCCGACAAAGGGCGAGCCGTCATATTCGATGGTGAGTTTGTAGCGCGGCATCAGGCGAGGATCTCACCGGGTTCGAGCGGAAAGCCGCGCAGGAAATCGCGCGCGAACATGGGCGACTTGCCGGCGCGCTGCAGCTCGGAAATTTCGAGCGCGCCCTGCCCGCAGGCGACGACGATGCCGCCGAGCGTGGAGAGAACTTCGCCGGGCTTGCCGGATTTCGCGAGCGGTTTCGCGCGCAGCACCTTGATGCGCGTCGCGTTCCTGCCCTCGCCCAGCTCGAAGAAGGCGCCGGGAAAGGGCGTGAGCCCGCGAATGATGCAATCGAGTTCCTTCGCCGGGCGCGACCAGTCGATGCGGGCCTCCGCCTTCTCGATCTTCTTCGCATAGGTGACGCCTGTCTCCGGCTGCGGCGTCGGTGCGAGACCGCCGCGCGAGAGGGCGCTGAGTGCGCGCACCATGAGCGAGGCTCCGATATGCGAGAGCCGGTCGTGGAGACTGCCCGCCGTTTCCTCCGGGCCGATCTCCACACGCTCGGCGAGAAGCACGGGGCCGGTGTCGAGGCCCTCTTCCATCTGCATCACCATGACGCCCGTCTCCTTATCTCCCGCCATGATGGCGCGCTGGATGGGCGCGGCGCCGCGCCAGCGCGGCAGCAGCGAGGCATGGAGATTGAGGCAACCGAATTCCGGCGCCTCCAGCACGGGCTTGGGCAGGAGCAGCCCATAAGCGACGACCACGGCCGCATCGAGATCGAGCGAGGCGAAGGCCTGCTGCTCTTCCTCGCCCTTCAGCGAGACAGGCGTGAAAACGGGAATGCCGTGTTCTTCCGCGAAGCGGTGCACGGGCGAGGGCTGCTCGGCGAGCCCACGGCCCGCCTTTCGCGGCGGCTGCGAATAGACGGCGACCACCTCGTGACCGGCGGCGAGAATTTCGGCGAGGACGGGAACGGCGAAATCCGGCGTCCCCATGAAAGCGAGCCGGAGGCTATCCATCTTTCTTCAGCAGGCCCGAGCGGGAGCTCAAGCCGGTTCCTTCTGGAGTTTCTTCTGCTTGGTGAGCTTCTTCAGCATCATGTCGCGCTTCACGCGCGAGAGATGATCGATGAAGAGGATGCCGTTCAGGTGATCCATCTCGTGCTGGAGGCAGGTGGCGAGCATGTCGTCGCACTCCTCTTCGCGGATTTCGCCCTGATAGTCGAGATAGCGCACGCGGCAGCGGGCCGGCCGTTCGACCTCCTCGTAGAAGTCCGGCACGGAAAGGCAGCCTTCCTCGTAGACGGAGGTGTCCTCCGAGGACCAGATGATTTCCGGGTTCACGAAGTAACGCGGCTGCGGCTCCTCGCCCTCACGGGCGAGATCCATCACGATTACCTGTTTCGGTACGCCGACCTGGATGGCGGCAAGGCCGATGCCCGGCGCGTCGTACATGGTCTCCAGCATGTCGTCCATGAGCGCGCGCAGCTCGTCGTCCACCCGCTCCACGGGGGTCGAGACCTGCTTCAGCCGGGGGTCCGGCGCGGTGATGATTTCTCGTATGGCCATGGGCCTTGAGATAAGCCCGGGGCGCGGCGGGGTCAAGCCGCACCCGAAAACCGCGGGGAACGGCCAGATCCCTCCAATCCCTACTCCTCGCAGTTCGCCACGCAGACCTGGTATTCGTTGATCTGGCCGCCGCAGGAGCGGTAGCAAGTGTCGTACTGGATGCCGCACTGGCTGGACTTGTTGCAGGCGCTGTAGTCGACGCTGCGCGTGGGCTCCACCGGCATCGGGTACTTCGCCGCGTCCGCCGCATGGAGCTTGAGCGCGGTGATGTAGGCGTCGCGCGCCTTTTCATAGGCCTTGTCGGCCCGTCTCTCGGCCTTGGCCCGGCAGCGTTCCTTTTCCTTCGCCTCGGCCTTCTGGCAGGCGCCCTGCTGCTGCTGGCAGGTCTGCACGCATTTCATGCCTGCATTGCTCTGCGGCGGAATGAAGTCTCTCTTCGTCTCCATGATCGGGCCGCAGCCCGCCAGAACGAATGCCGCCGCCAGCACGGCGGCAAGACCGATTTTCATGATGAGCCCCCACTCGAAATAGCGAAACCAGACACAGCATAAGCGAGGTTTCCGGATGGGATAAGTGGGAAAATTACGACAGGAGCGAGCGCGCCGGGAATCGGCCTATAGTCGGGGCCAACCGGAGCCAGAAGAAATGAACGATCCGCTTATTCTCATCATCGTGGCGCTGGCGGCGGCCGCGCTCGGCGCGCTTGCCGTCCTGCTGCTGCGCGGCCGGAACAATGCGCCCGACCCGCAGGTGAGCGAACTCGCCCGCCAGCAGACCGAGCTCATGGGCCGCCTGGCGGCCATGGCCGAAGCCCAGCAACAGACGCGCGTCGAACTTACCCAGACGCTTCACGAGCGGCTGGAGAATGTCAGCCAGCGCATGGGACAGAGCCTGGAGACGAGCGCACAGAAGACGGCCGAAACGCTGGGCACGCTGACGACGCGGCTCAACGTGATCGACGAGGCGCAGAAGAACATCACGGAGCTTTCGACGCAGGTCGTCGGCCTTCAGGACATTCTCGCGAACCGGCAGGCGCGAGGCGCTTTCGGCGAGGTTCAACTGAACGACATCGTGACGAATGCGCTGCCGCCTTCGGCCTACAGTTTTCAGACGACGCTGGGCAACGGAACGCGGGCGGATTGCGTGATCCAGTTGCCGAACCCGCCGGGACCGATCGCCATCGACGCGAAATTTCCGCTCGATGCCTATCACGCGCTCCGCAACGCGAAGGACGATGCGGAGCGGACCGTCGCCGCGCGGCAGTTCCGCTCCGACCTCACCAAGCATGTGACGGCGATTGCCGAGAAATACATCGTACCCGGAGAAACGGCGGAATCGGCGCTCATGTTCCTGCCTTCCGAAGCAGTCTATGCCGAGCTCCATGCGAGCTTTCCGGAAGTTCTCACCAAGAGCTATCAGGCGCGCGTCTGGATCGTTTCGCCGACCACGCTCATGGCGACGCTCAACACGGTGCGCGCCGTGCTCAAGGATGTCGAGATGCGCAAGCAGGCAGGCGTCATACAGAAATATGTCGCGCTGCTGCTCGGCGACGTCGGAAGGCTCAACGACCGCGTCGGCAATCTCGAACGTCATTTTTCGCAGGCCGAGAAGGATATCGGTGAAATCCGCAAGTCTGCGGATGCGATCTCCAGCCGCGGCGAGAAGATCGAGGCGGTTGAGATGGGCGAGGAGAGCGCGGCCGACGCACTCAGCCCTCCCTCGCGTGAGAGCCGTCAGGGCTGACTTTATTCTGTCACGTCGAATGCCAATTTTTTTGAGGCGACACACGGGCTTTCTTTGCTAGGCTCGCCACAGGCAGGGATTTCCGGCGCCCCGGGGCGGGCCGTGCGGAGCAGACGGGGGCAAGACGCATGCAGGCAGTTCACGACTTCGTGGAGATGATCGACGGGTATCTGTGGGGTCCCGTGATGCTCGGCGCGCTGGCGCTCACCGGCGTCTTCCTGACCATCGGACTGCGTTTCATTCCCTGGCGGAAACTTCCGGTCGCGTTTCGTCTCGCCGTGCAGCCCTCGAAGGGCGCGGGCGACATTTCGCCCTTCCAGGCGCTGATGACGGCGCTGGCCGCCACCGTCGGCACCGGCAATATCGCGGGCGTTGCCACCGCGATCTATTTCGGCGGCCCCGGCGCCCTCTTCTATATGTGGGTGATCGCGCTGATCGGCATGGCCACGAAGTATTCGGAAGCCGTCTGCGCCGTCGCCTATCGCGAAGTCGACGAACTCGGCAACCATGTCGGCGGGCCGATGTACTACATCAAGAACGGCGTCGGCGCGAAGTTCCCCAAGGTCGCGCTCGTGCTCGCTCCCGCCTTCGCGATCTTCACCGCCTTTGCCGGTTTCGGAATCGGCAATGGCGTACAGGCAAACTCCGTAGCGCTCGCGCTGAAGGACAATTTCGCTGTTCCCGTCGAACTCACCGGCTTCATCCTCATGGTCATTGTCGGCCTGGTGCTGATCGGCGGCATCCGTCGCATTGCCGAAGTGGCGAGCGCGCTCGTTCCCTCGATGATCGTTCTCTATCTCGGGACGGGCATCGTTATTCTCGCGATGAACTACGAGGCGGTTCCCGGCGCCATCGCGCTCATCTTCCACTCCGCCTTCAATCCGGTTGCCGCGGAAGGCGGCTTCCTCGGCGCGACGGTCATGCTCGCGATCCGCTGGGGCTTCGCGCGCGGCATCTTCTCGAACGAGGCGGGCCTCGGCAGCGCGGCCATCGCCCATGCGGCGGCGAAGACCGACGATCCGATCCAGCAGGGCCTTGTCGGCATGCTCGGCACCTTCATCGATACCATCATCGTCTGCACGATCACCGGCCTCGTCATCGTCACGTCGGGTGTATGGACAAGCGGCGCCAATGGCGCCGTGATGACCAGCACCGCCTTCGACGCCGGCATTCCCTATGGCGGCGTGATCGTCGCGGTGTCGCTTGCACTCTTCGCCTTCACGACGCTGCTCGGCTGGTCCTATTACGGCGAGCGGGCGGTGGAGTTTCTCTTCGGGGTGAAGGCGATCGTGCCCTATCGCGTCATCTGGGTGCTGGCCGTTCCGGTGGGCGCGACGGTGAGCCTCGATTTCATCTGGCTGCTCGCCGATGCGCTCAACGCGATGATGGCCATTCCGAACCTGATCGCGCTTCTCATCCTCTCGCCCGCCATCTTCGCGATGACGCGGAACTACTGGGCGAAAGACAAATAGGGCCGGGAGAAGGTCAGAAAGGCCGGCGCGACTTCATGGCGGCGGCGAGCGTGCCGTCGTCGAGATAGTCGAGTTCGCCGCCCACCGGCACGCCATGCGCGAGGCGCGAGACGGAGATGCCGAGGCCGGAAATGCGGTCGGTGATGTAGTGCGCGGTCGTCTGACCGTCGACCGTCGCGTTCATGGCGAGCACGATCTCGGTAACCTCGCCGCCCGTCAGCCGCTCGACCAGCTTGCCGATATTGAGATCGTCCGGGCCCACACCGTCCAGCGCCGAGAGGACGCCGCCCAGCACGTGATAGCGGCCCTTGTGCGCGCCCGCGCGTTCGAGCGCCCAGAGGTCGCCCACTTCCTCCACGATGCAGAGCACATGGGGGTCGCGCGTCCCGTCCGTGCAGATCGCGCAGGGGTCCTGCGTATCGACATTGCCGCAGGTCGAGCAGATGCGCGCCTTCTCCGCCGCTTCCGCCATCGCCTGGGCGAGCGGCATCAGCAGCGTTTCCTTCTTCTTGATGAGCTGGAGCACGGCGCGGCGCGCCGAACGGGGACCGAGGCCGGGCAGCTTCGCGAGAAGCGCGATCAGGCGCTCGATCTCCGGACCGGTTACGGCCATGCGCTCAGAGACCGAGGCCGGGCGGGATCGGCAGACCGCCCGTGACGGCCTTCATCTTTTCGGCGGCAAGCGCCTCGGCCTTCGCCTTCGCGTCCGCGCAGGCGGCGACGACGAGATCTTCCAGCACCTCGCGCTCTTCCTCCTTCATGAGAGAGGGATCGATCGCAACCTTCTTCACCTCGCCCTTGCCCGACATGGTGACGGCGACGAGGCCGCCGCCCGCGCGGCCCTCGACTTCGGCCGATTCGAGCTCGGTCTGCAGGTCCTGCATGCGGGACTGAAGCTGCTGCGCCTGCTTCATGATGTCGAACATGTTCTTCACGTCTAATCTGGCTCCCTGCTGTCATAGTCGGCGGCCATCGCGTCGAAATCGATGCCGGGATCGTCCGGATCGGCGGGCATCACTTCCTCGCCGGCCGGCAGAACGAGGTCGGGCGAGCGCACATCGACGATCTCCGCGCCCGGAAAAGCCGCAAGCGCGGCCTTGACCAGCGGATCGGTCTTCGCCTCTTCCTTCGCCGCTTCCTCGCGCGTCATGGCCTGTTCGCGGAGCGTCGGCGCGCTCACCGGCGCCTGCCCACGCGCGACGGTCACGAACCAGCGCTGGCCCGTCGCCTTCGACAGGGCTTCGGAAAGCTCGTTCGCAACCGTGTTCGGCGTGCCCTCGAGCGGGCTGATCTCGATGCGGCCCGGCTCGAAGCGTATAATGCGTACGCCCGCTTCCAGCGCATGTTTCAGGCGGATGTTCCGCTCCCTGGCGAGCAGCGCCACCACATCCTCTATGCTGTTGAGGACGATCGACGGTGCTGCCTGCACCGCAGGCGAAGGCCGCGGCTCGGTGCGGAGCGAGGAGACGGCGCGGAGCTGCGCGCGGGGCCCATCGCCCGAAGGCGCGCCGCTACGCGAGGGCGAAGGCGCCGAACCGCCGCCGCCCTTCAATTGTTCGACGAGCTCCTCCGGGCTCGGCCCGTCCGCAACATAGGCAAGCCGCACAAGGACCATCTCGGCGGCGGCGATGGGCCGGGCAGCGCCCTGCACTTCCGTGAGCCCCTTCAGCAGCATCGACCAGCTGCGCGAGAGCACGCGGATGGGCAGGTTCTTCGCCATCTCGCTGCCGCGCTGGCGCTCCGTTTCCGACATGGCGATGTCTTCGCTCGCGCCCTCGACGAGCTTCAGCCGCGTCAGCCAGTGCGTCAGGTCGGCGAGATCGGAGAGCACGACGGCGGGGTCGGCGCCGACATCGTATTGCGCGCGAAGTTCGGTCAGCGCGCCGCCGATATCGCCCTTCATCAGGAGATCGAAGAGATCGAAGATGCGCGCGCGGTCGGCCAGGCCCAGCATGTCGCGAACATCCGCCTCGCGCACGCCGTCCTGCGCATGCGCGATGGCGCGGTCGAGCAGCGAGAGCGAATCGCGCGCCGAGCCGTCGGCCGCGCGGGCGATCAGCTTCAGCGCCGCTTCCTCCGCCTCGACATTCTCCTTCTTCGCGACGGAGCCGAGCAGGCCCGACAGTTCCTCGACGGAAAGGCGGCGCAGGTCGAAACGCTGGCAGCGCGACAACACCGTCACAGGGACTTTGCGGATTTCCGTCGTCGCGAAGATGAACTTCACATGCGCGGGCGGCTCCTCGAGCGTTTTCAGCAAGCCGTTGAAGGCCTGCTTCGAGAGCATGTGCACTTCGTCGATGATGTAGACCTTGTAGCGCGCCGAAACCGGCAGGTAGCGCACGCTGTCGATGATCTCGCGAATGTCGTCGATGCCGGTGCGGGACGCCGCGTCCATTTCCATCACGTCGACATGACGCGATTCCATGATCGCCTCGCAGTGCACCCCAAGCCCGTCCATGTGGATGGTCGGCGCGTCCACGCCCGGCTTCTCGTAGTTCAGCGCGCGGGCCAGAATGCGCGCGGTCGTCGTCTTGCCCACGCCGCGCACACCCGTCAGCATGAAGGCATGGGCGACGCGGTTCGTCTCGAAGGCGTTCTTCAAGGTGCGAACCATCGCCTCCTGCCCCACCAGATCCTCGAAGACGCGGGGGCGGTACTTGCGGGCGAGCACCTGATAGCCGGAATCGCCGGAGGCGCGAGGCGCGGGCGCGGGTTCGTCGCCGAGGTCGAAGCCCGGCTCCGTCGCCGGATCGGGCCGGTGCGGGGCCTCTTCTTCGGATGCGAGATTTTCCACGCCGTCATCCATGGAAATCGCGCGCTCCTTCAAGGCCGGGAAAAGGGATTAAGGGTGGGAGACTGGACAGCGACCCGAGCGAAACTCGTTACGGCTGCTTCCTTCCGGATCTGACCGGGTTGGCGAGGGACTCGTCCGCGCCAGCCTCCCGAGGGGACTATATCAGGGGAACGGGCCGCGGATGCAAGGTCTTGACCCCGAATCCGTGCCCCCGCCCAAGGAGATTGAGCGGATTTCCCGCCTGTGCCAGTCTGCGCCACCCCGCCATTCAACAAGACAATCCGGAAACGCCGATGGCCCTGCCCGAAAATCCCAATATTTTCGCCAACAATCCGCTCGACCGCGCGAGCTACCGCCGCACCGACAAGGCCTGGATCGAGGAGCAGCTCGCTGCGCCCACCAGCCTCTTCGTGCCCTTCCGCCGCCTGCCGAAGCGCGACTGGGAGCCTTTCGTGCTGCCGGAGGCCGCTCCCTCGCAGGGCAAGGATATCGGCTGGATTCCCGCCTCGCTCATTCCCGAACTCGCGGGCGATGGCTGCACCGTCTTTCTCGGCATCAACAAGCGCGGCAAGGCGCTCTTCGCGGCCGATGTGAGCGACACGAAGGACGCCGAGAATCACCCCGCCCTCAAGGGTCAGGGCGCCTTCGAGGATCTGCGCGGCCTCGCCATGGCCGGCGAGATCACGCCGACGGAACTCGCGATCATGGCGCAGGCGAAGTCCATGATCGACTGGCACAGCCGCCACGGCTTCTGCTCCGTCTGCGGGCACAAGAGCGAGATGGCCGAAGCCGGTTACAAGCGCCAGTGCCCCTCCTGCAAGGCGGAGCACTTCCCGCGCACGGACCCCGTGGTCATCATGCTCGCCGTCCATGGCGAGAAATGTTTTCTCGGGCGCCAGAAGATCTGGCCGAAGGGCATGCATTCGGCGCTGGCGGGCTTCGTCGAGCCCGGCGAATCGATCGAGGAGGCCGTCGCGCGCGAGCTCGACGAGGAAGCGGGCCTCAAGGTCTCGTCGGTCAGCTATCACTCGACGCAGCCCTGGCCCTATCCCTCATCGCTCATGATCGGCTGCCACGCCGTCGCGGATAGCGAGGCGTTCGAGGTCGACGGTATCGAGCTTTCGGAAGGACGCTGGTTCACGCGCGACGAGGCGAAGGCAATCCTCGATGGCAAGGGCGACGGCACGGCCTGGTTCCCCCCACCCTTCGCCATCGCGCATCAGCTCATCAAGGCCTTCGCGGAAGGCAAGGCCTGACCGTTCATTCCCCCGCGGCCACCGCCGCGCGATAGGGATGCGCCTTGTAGATGCCGAGAATGCGCAGCTCGTTCGTGAAGAACTCCAGTTCCTCAAGCGCGAGGCGGACATGGCGCGAGGCGGGATGCCCCTCGATGTCGGCATAGAACTGGCTGGCGGCGAATGTGCCTTCGAGCTGATAGCTCTCGAGCTTCGTCATATTGACGCCATTGGTCGCGAAGCCGCCCAGCGCCTTGTAGAGCGCGGCCGGTACGTTCCGTGTGCGGAAGATGAAGCTCGTGATGACGGGGCCGTCCTCCGGCGCCGCGTCGTCGGGCTCCTTCGCCATGATGATGAAGCGCGTGGTGTTGTGCTCGGCGTCTTCCACATTGGCGCGAAGGATGTCGAGATCGTAGATGCTGGCGGCGAGCGTCGAGGCGAGCGCGGCCTGCGACTTGTCTCCCGCTTCCGCGATCTGGCGCGCGGCGCCCGCCGTATCGGCGGCGACGATGGCCTTCAGCCCGAGTTCGCGGATCACGCGGCGGCATTGGCCGAGCGCATGCACATGGCTATGCACCGTCTTTATGTCTTCGAGCTTCGCGCCCCTGAGCCCAAGCAACTGGTGCCGAACGGGCAGGAAGTGCTCGCCGACAATATAAAGTCCCGTGCCGGGAATGAGATGATGAACATCCGCCACGCGGCCCGCGAGCGAGTTCTCGATCGCGATCATTGCGAGACGCGCGCGGCCCTCGTTCACCGCCGCGAACACATCCTCGAACGTGTCGCAAGGCAGGTCCATCATGTTCGGGAATGCCTCGCGGCAGGCGATATGCGAGTTCGCGCCCGGCTCGCCCTGAAAGGCGATGCAGTTTTCCGGACTGGCGGCATCCGTCATTACACTGATCTCCGGGAAAGCGCCGCTCGGGCTTTTTCGAGGTCGGCGGGAGTATCGACACCGAGCGGAACAGTGTCAACGAGCGCCACTTCTATTGTCATTCCCGCTTCGAGTGCGCGCAGCTGCTCCAGCTTCTCGCGGCTCTCCAGCGGCGAAGGCGGCAGCGAAACGAAGCGTGCCAGAGCCTCGCGGCGATATCCGTAAAGGCCGATGTGATGATAGAGCGGGCCCGCCCCCCAGGGCGCGGTCGCGCGCGTGAAATAGAGCGCGCGGGCGATGCGGCTCTCGCCGAAGGAGGTCACGACCTTCACGACATTCTCGTTGGTGCGTTCTTCCTCGTCGGAGATTTCGGCGGCAAGCGTCGAGATGTCGGCGCCGGGGCGGACAAGCGCTTCATAGGCGCGGCGGATGAGCGCCGGGTCGAGCGTCGGCAGGTCGCCCTGCACATTGATGATGATGGTATGGCGCCCTTCCGGGTCGATCTCGCAGACAGCGGCCCATACGCGGTCCGAGCCCGAGGGCAGCGCGGGATCGGTGAGCACGGCCTCGCCGCCCGCCTCGCGGATGGCATCCGCGATTTCCGCCTCCGCCGCGGCCACGACAACCCGCCCAACGCCCGCCTCCACCGCGCGGCGCCAGACCTGGACGATCATCGGCGCGCCGCAGATATCGGCGAGCGGCTTGTCCGGCAGCCGGGGGGAGGCCATGCGGGCGGGAATCACCACCAGCGGATGCCCGGCCATGTCGCTCTCCGCCCCTCTCGTCTGCCCTGTCATTGCCGCCCCTCTTCCATGCTCCGGCCTTCGACGGTGCGCTTGCCGGTCATTGGTGCGGCGGATCGCCGCAACCGGTGCCGCCGCTTGCAGCACCGTCAATGCGCCGTTGCGCCGCCGGACCTCGTTTTTCCTTGTCGCACGCGGATTTGGCGCACTTATACGGCTTGCGGCGCGGCGGCGGAAGCGGCTAATCTCCGCGCCAATTCCGCGGGGGCCTCGCTGAAGGGCGGAAATACGCGTTTTGCCCGATCAGCCTTTCTGGTCACCCGTCCATCAGAATTACGAACCGGCCGGAGCAGGAGCTAATGGACTCTTTCGAATTCAACAAGTTTGCAGGCGCGGTGCTCGGCTCCGTCCTCTTCATTCTTGCGGTGTCCATGCTTGCCGACGCCCTTTACGAGACCGAGGAAGCCAACCCGCAGGCCTATGCAGTGGCGGCGCTCGAGGAAGGCGGCGAAGGCGGCGGTGCAGCCGAAGAGGCGAAGGAAGTGCCGCTCGCAACGCTTCTCGCGCAGGCCGATGTCGCCCGCGGCGAGAAGGCTTCCAAGAAGTGCACGGCCTGCCACACCTTCGAGGAAGGCGGACCTGCGCGCATCGGTCCGAACCTCTATGCGATCGTCGGCGCGAAGCACGCGCACATGGCGGGTTTCGCCTATTCCGCGGCCATGCAGGAAAAGTCCTCCGAGATCTGGAACTTCGAGGAACTCGATCACTTCATCGCCGACCCGCGCGGCTACATTCCGGGCACGGCGATGAGCTTCGCCGGCATCAAGAAGCCGCAGGAGCGCGCCGACCTGCTCGTCTATCTGAACTCGCTCGGCTCCAACCAGCCGCTGCCCGAACCGCCCGCGGAAGAAGCGGCCCCGGCCGAAGAGGCGCCTGCCGCGGAAGAAGCTCCCGCCGCCGCCGAATAAGCGAAGCGAACAAACCGACCCAGGACGCGCCCGGAGCAATCCGGGCGCGTTTTCTTTTGCGCCCCCTGCTTGCGCCGCTCACCCGGATGACTTTGTTTTAATGGGCTAAAACGTCTAAAAGAGGTCACAATAAGAAGCCAAGCCAGTGTCCCGAATCTGAAGTTCGTTTCACTATCAGCATGTTTCGTGCGAACTTCGGATTCGACGAAGACACTGGCAAATATATGATTCCAGTGTGGTTTTGGTTTTGAAGTTCGTGTTGAGTGAGCTGCAACCGATCTAGCGAACTTCAATACCACCACATTATGGGGGCGCGGCACGGCGGCCCGATATGTCCGGTGCCCCGCGCCGGGCAAGAGGGAGAATGAGTGTGCGTGGTTTCATGACCAAGCCGGTGATTGCCGGTCTGGCCATCATCGTTCTGGTGGTGGCGGCTATCTTCTTTTTCGGGAATGGCGGCGAGAGCGGCGGAGAGACGAAATCCGCGGATATCGCCGCGAATGGCGCGGAGCCCGCGACGGAATCTCAGGACACGCCAAGCCCGGCGGATGAGGCGTCCCAGAGGCCCACGGAAATCGTCACGCCGGTTACGGAAGACCCCGATTTCGACCCCACCATCCCGCGGCACGGCTCCTCGCTCTTCGGCGAGCTGAAATATCCGCCGGATTTTGCCCATTTCGACTATGTGAACCCGGATGCGCCCAAGGGCGGCGCCGTGCGCTATGGCGCCTTCGGAACCTTCGACAGCCTCAATCCCTTCATCGTGAAGGGCCAGCCGGCGGCGGGCATCACGATCATCTACGATACGCTGATGGCCTCCAGCATGGATGAGGCCGCCTCCGAATACGGGCTCATCGCCGAAAGTGTCCGCCATCCGAAGGACTATTCCTCCGTGACCTACACGCTGCGTCCGCAGGCGAAGTGGCATGACGGGGAGCCGGTGACGCCGGAAGACGTGGTCTGGACCTTCGAGACGCTGAAGAAGAGCCACCCCTTCTACAATGCCTATTACGCGAATGTGGTGAAGGCGGAGAAGACCGCGGATCACGAAGTGACCTTCACCTTCAACCAGACGGGCAACCGCGAACTGCCGCAGATCGTCGGCCAGTTGCCCGTGCTTCCGAAGCATTACTGGACGGGCAAGAACGCGAAGGGCGAGCCTCGCGACTTTTCCCAGACGACGCTCGAACCGCCGCTCGGCAGCGGCCCCTATCGCGTCGGCAAGTTCTCGCCCGGGCGCTCCATCGCCTATGAGCGCGTGCCGGACTATTGGGGCAAGGACCTGCCGGTAAATGTCGGCGCCAATAATTTCGGGCGCATCGTCTTCGAATATTACCGCGATACGACCGTGGCGCTCGAAGCGCTGAAAGGGGACCGCGTCGATTTCCGCATCGAGAACAGCGCGAAGAACTGGGCGACCGAATACGACATTCCGGCCGTGCGCCGCGGCGACCTCAAGAAGGAAGAGATCCGCTCGCTCAATCCGGCGGGCATGCAGGCCTTCGCCTTCAATATCCGCCGCGACAAGTTCAAGGACCCGCGTGTGCGCGAAGCCTTCAACTGGGCTTTCGACTTCGAATGGATGAACCGGAACATCTTCTTCGGCGCCTATACGCGGACGGACAGCTATTTCGCGAATTCGGAACTTGCCGCCCATGGCCTCCCCGAGAGCCGCGAGCTCTCGATCCTCAGGCAGTATGAAGACGAGCTGCCGCCGGAGATATTCACCGAGCCCTACGAAAACCCGAAGACCGATGGCAGCGGCAACAACCGCGACAATCTCCGCCGCGCGGCGGCTCTGCTCAAGGAAGCGGGCTGGTCGATAAGGGATGGCAAGCTCACCAACGAACAGGGCGAGGTCATGAAGGTCGAGTTCCTGCTCGATCAGCCGACATTCGAGCGCGTGGTGGCCCCGTTCCAGCAGTCGCTGAAAAAGCTCGGGATCGAGGCGACGATACGCACCGTCGATACGCCTCAATATCAGAACCGTACCGATAACCACGATTTCGACATCATCGTCGACACGTTCCCCCAGTCTCTCTCGCCGGGCAACGAACAACGCGAGTTCTGGAGCTGCGAGGCGGCGAAGACCGTGGGGAGCCGTAATTCGATCGGCATATGCGATCCGGTGGTCGAGAAGCTCATCGACAGGATCATCTATGCGGAGAGCCGGGCGGCGCTCATTGCCGCGAGCCGGGCGCTCGACCGCGTCCTTCTTTTCGGCCACTACGTGGTGCCGCAATGGTATTCGCCGAATACGCGCATCGCCTACTGGTCGCGGCTGAAGCATCCCGAAAAGATGCCGCCCTATTCGACCGGCTTCCCGACGATCTGGTGGGCGGACCAGTCCGCGCCGCAGCCCGCTCCCAAGCCGGACGAGGCCGAATGAGGGACGCCGTGCGAGGTTTCGGCGTACTGACGCGGAGAGAGTTGCTCGCCCTTACGGGCGGCGCGGCTGCGGCTCTTTCGCTTCCTTCTTTTCCCGCCTGCGCCGCGGGCACGCGCCGGCACGGCATGTCGATTTTCGGCGAACTCAAATACGTGCCGGACTTCGCCCATTTCGACTATGTGAACCCGAACGCCCCCAAAGGCGGCAGTTTCTCGCAGATCGGGCCGACGGCCGCCTATAACGCCTCCTTCTATACGTTCGATACGCTGAACGGCTTCATCCTCAAGGGGAACGCCGCGCAGGGGCTCGCGCTCCTTTTCGACACGCTGATGAAGCGCGCCTATGACGAGCCGGACGCGATCTACGGGCTCGCCGCCGAAAGCGTGGAAATTTCGGAAGACGGCAATTCGCTCACCTTCCACATGCGCGAGGGCGCGCGCTTTCATGACGGTACGCCGCTCACGGCGGAAGATGCCGCCTTCTCCTTCAATCTCCTGAAGGAAAAGGGCCATCCGCTGATCTCGCAAAACCTGCGCGAAATGGCGTCGGCGGAAGCGAAGGACGCGGCCACGCTCGTCATCGCGCTCACGGGCAAGCAGACGCGCGACCTGCCGCTCTTCATCGCGGGCACGCTGCCCATCTTCTCCAGGGCCTTCTACACCGAACATGATTTCGCCGAGGCGTCCCTCACGCCGCCGCTCGGCAGCGGACCCTACCGCGTCGGCAATTTCCGCGCGGGCCGCGCCATCACCTATGAGCGCGTCGAGGACTACTGGGGACAAGACCTGCCCGTGAATCGCGGCCAGTGGAATTTCGGCGAGATCCGCTTCGAATATTTCCGCGACCGCACGGCGCAATTCGAGGCGTTCAAGGCGGGCGGCTATCTCTTCCGCGAGGAGTTCACCTCCAAGACCTGGGCGACGGAATACGAGTTCCCGGCGGTGAAGGACGGGCGCGTGAAGCTCCTCACCCTGCCGGACGATACGCCATCGGGCGCGCAGGGCTGGTTCCTCAATACGCGCCGCTCGAAGTTCCAGGATATTCGCGTGCGCGAGGCGATGGGCCTTGCCTTCGATTTCGGCTGGACCAACAAGAACCTCTTCTACGATCTCTACAAGCGCACCGAGAGTTACTTCGAGAATTCGCCGATGAAGGCGGAGGGCGCCCCGAGCGCGGAAGAGCTCGCGCTGCTCGAGCCCTGGCGCGGCGAGGTTCCCGAAGCCGTTTTCGGGCCCGCGGTCACGCCACCGGCAAGCGACGGGTCCGGTCAGGACCGGCAGCTTCTGCGCCGCGCCGCCGCGCTTCTCGACGAAGCGGGCTGGACCGTCCAGGACGGCAAGCGCCGCAATGCGGAGGGCGAGACCCTCTCCGTCGAATTCCTCGACAACGATCCGATGGTCGAGCGCATCGTCGCGCCGCTCGCGAAGAACCTCCGCCTTCTCGGCATCGATGCCCGCAGCCGCACCATCGACACATCGCAATACCAGCTCCGCCGCGACAATTACGATTTCGACGTGGTCATGCAACGATATCCGCTCAGCCTCACGCCTGGCGTCGAGGCTCGCAGCTACTGGTCGTCCGACTTCGCGAAGATCCCCGGCGGGCGCAATCTCTCCGGCATCTCGAACCCCGCCGTGGACGCGCTGATCGAAAAAGTCATTGCCGCGCCGACACGCGAGGAGCAGATCGTCGCCGCCCGCGCCCTCGACCGCGTGCTGCGCGCCGGGCATTACTGGATTCCGCAGTGGCACAAGAACGTCCACAACCTCGCCTTCTGGGACAAGTTCGCCTGGCCGGAAACGAAACCGAAATACCAGCGCGGCGTCGTCGCGACATGGTGGTCGAAAGACGCAGAACCCGGCCCCGCCGGCAAAGAGGACTGAGCGCGCCATGTCCGCCTATATATTGAGACGCCTCTTGCTGATGATCCCGACCATTTTCGGGATCATGCTCGTCAGCTTCATCCTCATCCAGTTCGCGCCGGGCGGCCCCATCGAGCGCATCATCGCGCAATTGCAGGGCACGGAAGTCTCCGCCACCGCGCGCATCGGCGGCTCCTCCGGCGGCGACTTCGGCAATCAGGGCCAGATGTCCGGCGCCGACAGTTCGATCAACAGCAAGTATCGCGGCGCGCAGGGCCTCGATCCGGAATTCCTGAAGGAGCTCGAAAAGCAGTTCGGCTTCGACAAGCCCGCGCATGAGCGCTTCATCAAGATGATGTGGGACTATGCGCGCTTCGATTTCGGCGAAAGCTATTTCCGCGACGTGAGCGTGCTGAGCCTCGTCGCCGAAAAGATGCCCGTCTCGATCTCGCTCGGCCTCTGGACGACGCTTCTCACCTATCTCATCTCGATCCCGCTCGGCATCCGCAAGGCGATCCGCGACGGCAGCTCCTTCGACACATGGACGAGCGGCGTCATCATCATCGGCTATGCCGTGCCCGGCTTCCTCTTCGCCGTCTTCCTGATCGTGCTTTTCGCGGGCGGCTCCTACTGGTCGATCTTCCCGCTGCGCGGCCTCACTTCCGACAACTGGGAGAGCTTGAGCCTCTTCGGCAAAGCGCTCGACTATCTCTGGCACATCGTCCTGCCGGTGACCGCGCTCGTCATCGGCTCCTTCGCGACGACGACGCTGCTCACCAAGAATTCCTTCCTCGACGAGATCAAGAAACAATATGTGATGACCGCGCGCGCGAAGGGACTTTCGGAACGGCAGGTGCTCTACGGCCATGTCTTCCGCAACGCCATGCTCATCATCATCGCGGGCTTCCCCGGCGCCTTTGTCGGCGCCTTCTTTACCGGCTCGCTCCTCATCGAGCAGATCTTCTCGCTGGACGGGCTCGGCCTTCTCTCCTTCGAGTCGATCGTGAACCGCGACTATCCGGTCGTCTTCGCGACGCTTTATATCTTCGGGTTGCTCGGCCTCGTGATGACGCTCATTTCCGATCTCACCTATACATGGGTCGATCCCAGGATCGACTTCGAGACGAGGGAGGTCTGAGATGCGCCTTCCTTTCCTCAACTTCCCCTTCCCCGGTTTCCGTTCAAAGCCGATGAGCCCCATCAACCAGCGCCGCTGGCGGAACTTCAAGTCGAACAAGCGCGGCTACTGGAGCCTCTGGATTTTCGCCGTTCTCTTCTTCGTCTCGCTCTTCGCGGAGTTCATCGCGAACGACAAGCCGCTCCTCGTCACCTATCGGGGCGAGGCCTATTTCCCGGTCTTCGTCTCCTATCCGGAAACGGAATTCGGCGGCTTCTTCGAAACGGAAGCGGATTACCGCGACCCCTTCGTGCAGGATCTCATTCACGATGCGGACGGTACGATCGTCTGGCCGCTCATCGAATATTCCTACCGCACCATCAATCTCGACAGGCAGGCGCTCTCGCCGCCATCGGCCGATAACTGGCTCGGCACGGACGATCAGGGCCGCGACGTCGCCGCGCGCCTCATCTACGGTTTCCGCATTTCCGTTCTCTTCGGGCTCATCCTGACCATCCTCTCCTCGATCATCGGCGTCGCGGCGGGCGCGGTGCAGGGCTATTTCGGCGGCTGGACGGACCTCATCTTCCAGCGCTTCATCGAAATCTGGACGAGCGTGCCGCAACTCTACCTGCTCATCATCATCGCGGCGATCATCGAGCCGAATTTCTGGATTCTGCTCGGCATCATGCTGCTCTTTTCCTGGGTGGCGCTTGTCGGCGTGGTCCGCGCGGAGTTCCTGCGCGCGCGCAACTTCGAATATGTGAACGCCGCGCGCGCCTTCGGCCTTTCCAACACGAAGATCATGTTCCGCCACCTGTTGCCCAATGCGATGGTGGCGACGCTCACCTTCATTCCCTTCATCCTCAATTCGTCGATCACGACGCTCACCGCGCTCGACTTTCTCGGCTTCGGCCTGCCGCCCGGCTCTCCCTCGCTCGGTGAACTTCTCCAGCAGGGCAAGGCGAACCTGCAGGCGCCCTGGCTCGGCTTCACCGGCTTCTTCGCCATCGCGATCATGCTGAGCCTTCTCATCTTCATCGGCGAGGCCGTGCGCGACGCCTTCGATCCAAGGAAGGTGCTGCGATGAGCGCGCCCCTCGTTTCCGTGAACAACCTTTCCGTCGGCTTCCGCATGGACGGGCAGGAGACCATTGCCGTCGACAAGGTCTCCTTCGACATCCGCCCCGGCGAAACGGTGGCGCTGGTGGGCGAGTCCGGTTCCGGCAAGTCCGTCTCTGCCCTTTCCATCATGCAGCTTCTCTCCTATCCGCAGGCTTTTCATCCCTCGGGCGAAATCCTCTTCGAGGGAAAGAACCTCATCGGCGCGGACGAAAAGACGATGCGCCAGATCCGCGGCAACAAGATCACCATGGTCTTTCAGGAGCCGCTCACCTCGCTCAACCCGCTGCACACGATCGAGCGGCAGGTCGGCGAAGTGCTGATCGAGCACAAGGGAATGCGCGGGCCCGCCGTCCGCGCTCGTGTGCTCGATCTTCTGAAGCGCGTCGGCATCCCGAATGCGGAGACACGTCTCGATTCCTATCCGCATCAGCTTTCGGGCGGCCAGCGCCAGCGCGTCATCATCGCCATGGCGCTCGCGAACGAACCGGACCTGCTGATCGCCGACGAACCGACCACCGCGCTCGACGTAACGGTGCAGGCGCAAATCCTCGAACTCCTCGCCGAACTCAAGCGCGAAATGGGCATGGCCCTTCTTCTCATCACGCATGATCTCGGCGTCGTCCGGAAGATGGCCGACCGCGTCAATGTGATGACCAAGGGCAAGATCGTCGAGCACGGGCCCACGGAAGAGGTCTTCACCGCGCCGAAGCACGACTACACGAAGCATCTCCTCGCCTCCGAGCCCAAGGGCCGTTCGCTGGGCGCGCCGAAGGACGGGCCCGTCGTCATGGAGACGGACGGCCTCAAGGTCTGGTTCCCGATCAAGCGCGGGCTTCTCCGCCGCACGGTCGGCTACGTCAAGGCCGTGGACGGCGTCTCGCTCTCGCTCCGCCGGGGCCGCACGCTCGGCGTCGTCGGCGAATCCGGTTCGGGCAAGACGACGCTCGGCCTTGCCATGATGCGGCTTCTTTCGAGCGAAGGTGCGATCCGTTTCGAGGGCCGGGACATTCAGGACCTGAAGTCGAAGGAGCTTCGTCCTCTCCGCCGCGACATGCAGATCGTCTTTCAGGACCCTTACGGCTCGCTCTCCCCGCGCATGTCCGTGTCGGAGATCGTGGGCGAGGGATTGAAGATCCAGCAGCCGGAACTCACGGCGGAAGAGCGCCGCGCCCGCGTCGCGCAGGCGCTTTCCGATGTCGGTCTCGATCCTTCGATGCAGGACCGCTATCCGCATGAATTTTCCGGCGGCCAGCGCCAGCG
>DLCG01000009.1:389930-412266 GCA_002480495.1 Rhodobiaceae bacterium UBA7804
CGGCGGCCAGCGCCAGCGCATCGCGATTGCGCGCGCCATGGCGCTCGGTCCCCGCTTCGTCATGCTGGACGAGCCGACATCCGCACTCGACATGTCGGTGCAGGCGCAGATCGTCGATCTCCTCCGCGAGCTGCAGCGCAAGAACGACCTCGCCTATCTCTTCATCAGCCATGACCTGAAAGTGGTCCGCGCGCTTGCGGACGACATCATCGTGATGAAGGACGGAAAGGTGATGGAGGCGGGCAGCGCCGACGAGGTCTTCGACCATCCGAAGACGGACTATACGAAGGCCCTCATGGCCGCCGCCTTCGACCTCGAAGCCGCGCCTGCGGGTGTCGTGTCGGAGTAGGAAGGCTGCCGCGCCCCCGCCCCGAAATTTGATGAGCTTCGCTTTCAAATTTCGACCCTCCCCAAGGGGAGGGTAAGCGGGCAATCTTGCGCCCTGGTGTCTTCCGTCCACAACTTACAGCGCCTGCATGAAGGGACACGACAATCCTCTCTTCCCACCCGCCCTTGGGGGCGGGTCGAGAAATTCGAGCATGCGAAGAATTTCTCGGGGCGGGGGCAGCGGCGTTAGTTCCCCGCGATGACGAAGAAATAAAATCTACCTCTTCACCAGTCTCTTGATGCTCGTCACATGGCCAGCATCGGAGCGCGCGATGCGCGACATGGCGATGTCGAGCCGCTCCACGGCCACGCGCATGTGATGGGCATTCGCATGGATCATGCGTTCCGCATCCACCATGATGCCGACATGCCCCTTCCAGAAAACGAGATCGCCGCGGGCGAGCTTCGTGAAGTCGATGGGCTCCGGCAGCGCCTCACCGAGCGTCGCCTCCTGCATGTCCGTGTCGCGGAGCGAGGCGATGCCCGCCCTTTCAAGCGACATCTGCACGAGGCCCGAGCAGTCGAGGCCCATGCTGTCGCGCCCGCCCCAGAGATAGGGAACGCCGGTGAATTCCTCGGCGACGGAAACGAAGTCGCGCACATGCGATCCAATAGGTGCGAGATGTGCGGAGAAGACCCAGCCGCCCGTCTCGAGCTCGCTATAGGAGCCGCGCGCACCGCCGACCTTCACTTTCGCGTTCATGGATAGCGGCGTCGCGGGCCGCGTCTTCAGGTCCGGTTTCGGATAGACGAAAGTCCGCAGCGCGGCGACCGTGTGCGTCGGCGTCAGCGCGCGCGGCGAAAGCTCCTTCGCCTCGACATAGCCGACATAATCGTCCAGCAGCGACTGGCCCCAGGCCCAGCCGTTCTTCTCCTCGAAGACGCGGAACGTCTCGCCGAAGAGAAGCTGCGTATCCATCGGCGCATTGGCTTCCGGGCGGCGCAGCAGCGGCAGCACGGATGCCCGCACCAGCCGGTCGACACCTTCGGCGAAACGCGAGGCTTTCACCTCCCCACGCAGATGCGCGGCCGCGAGATCTTCTCGATAGGCATTCAGGCGAGGATCGGGACCGCGCTCGCGGTTCATGCAACAAGGCCTCGCGATGAACGAATGATGAGGTCGGCGAATTCCTCGATGAAGAGCGAACCCTTCACCGTCCGCTGTACAAGCACGTTGCGCCGGTCCGCCTCGTCGCGCGAGCGCTTCAGCAGATCGAGACTGCCAAGCGTGTCGAGCGCCCGCGTGATGGCGGGTTTCGAAACGCCGAGAGCGGCGGCGAGACCTCTCACCGTGTGCGGCGGCGCATCGAGATAGACCGTGAACATGATCGCCAGTTGCCTCGACGAAAGGTCCGGCCCGTCATTGCGGACCGATTGAAGTACGACGTCGTGCCACAGAGACAAAGCCTCGACGGGCTTCAGCTCCGTGATTCCCCCATTGATTCCCGGCATGGCCTCCCCCAGCGCTGCCATGGTCCCCGCCCGTCATCTCCGTTACGGGCCCGGATCAGTCTAGCTTGGGATTGCGCCGGGGCAAGGGTTAGACCGCTCGGCGGGACTGCCGATTGCATAGGTCGAGTGGAGAGGCCCGGTCACACTGCCCTATCGCAATCTGCCCTAGGCGCCATAGCGCCGCTGGAGAAGGTGATAAAGCGCGCGGATGCCCTGCGCCTCGCCGCCCACGGGCCGGCCGGGCTTTGCCTTGGGCGCCCAGCCATATATGTCGAAATGCACATGGGCCTTCGCCTTTTCGACGAAGCGGCGCAGGAAGAGCGCGGCGGTTATGGAACCGGCGAAGGGTCCGTCCGCGACGTGGTTCACATCCGCGATCTTGCTTTCGAGCCAGGCGTCATAAGGCTTCCAGAGCGGCATGCGCCACAGGGGATCGGACATGGCCTCCGCCGAGGTCGCGATCTCTTCGGCGAGCCCGTCATCATCCGTGTAGAAGGGCGGCAGGTCGGGCCCGAGCGCCGTGCGCGCCGCGCCCGTCAGCGTCGCCATGTCGATGATGAGGTCGGGCGCCTCGCTGTCGGCTTCGGCGAGCGCGTCGCCGAGAACAAGGCGTCCTTCCGCATCCGTATTGCCGATCTCGACGGTCAGCCCCTTGCGGCTCTGGAGCACGTCGCCCGGACGGAAGGCATTGCCCGAAACGCTGTTCTCGACCGCGGGAATGAGAAGGCGCAGGCGAATGTCGAGTTTCGCCTCCATCAGCGCCTGTGCGAGCGCGAGCGTGCAGGCCGCGCCGCCCATGTCCTTCTTCATCAGCAGCATGGCGCTTGCGGGCTTGAGGTCGAGGCCGCCCGTGTCGAAGCAGACGCCCTTGCCGACCAGCGTCACCTTCGGCGCATCCTCGCGGCCCCAGCGCATGTCGATGAGGCGCGGTGCGATGGCGGCGGCGCGGCCAACCGCATGCACCATCGGATAGTTTTCCGCGAGGAGGTCGTCACCCTCGATCACCGAGAAGGAAGCACCATGCGCCTTCGCCACTTCTTCCGCCGCTGCGGCGAGATCGGCGGGCCCCATGTCGCCCGCGGGCGTGTTGATCAGGTCGCGCGCAAGGAAGGTCGCGCGGGCGAGCCGGCTCACCTCTTCGCCATCGACGCCCTTCGGCAGCACGAGGCGCGGCCATTCGCGCTTCGCGCCCGAATAGCGCGTGAAGCGATAGGTGCCGAGCGCGAAGGCGAAGACGGCCTTCGACACGTCGCCATGAATTTCGCCCGCGAGCCTGTAGTCGCCCGCGGGAAGCGACGCGGGCAGCGCGCCGGCGGTGAAGGGATCGCTTCCGTCGCCAAGGCCGAGCAGCACGCCCGCAAGGCCGCCGGAGCCGTCCGGCAGCAGCAGCACCTTTCCCGCCTCGCCCTTGAAGCCGGAGGTCGCGACCCATGCCGCGCCGGGCCCCGCATGCGTCTCGCACCAGGCTTCCGCCTCGTTCGCGCGGATCTGCCAGACGGGCGTTGCGGCCGCGTCCTTGTCGGTGATGAAGATATCGAGCACGAGGGAAGGCTCCTTTGATTTTGCTGGGCCGAAACCTTATAGAGAGGCCGTCAGGCCCGCAACGCCAGGGCTTTTGGCGGGCAAGCAACGAGGGCGCCTCATGGCTCAGCAGGAATTCGAACTCGTCATCGGCGACAAGAACTGGTCGAGCTGGAGCCTTCGCCCCTGGCTCCTGATGCGGCAGGCGGGAATCCCCTTCGTGGAGACCTCGATCCGGCTCCGCCAGACGGACACCAAGGAACAGATCCTCGCCCATTCGCCCACGGGCTACGTGCCCGCGCTCAAGTGGCGCGATGCGGTGATCGGAGACTCGCTCGCGATCTGCGAGACCATCGCCGATCTCTATCCGGCGAAGAAACTCTGGCCCGCCGATCCGCTTGCCCGCGCGATGGCGCGCAGCGCGGCGGCGGAGATGCATTCGGGCTTCCAGAACCTCCGCCGCGAAATGCCGATGGCCGTCCTCGAGAAGCACCCGGGCGAAGGCCAGACGGAGGAGGCGCTGGCGGACGCGCGGCGCGTGGTTTCGCTCTGGCGCGAATGCCGGGTACGCTTCGGACGGCAGGCGGTCGAGGATCAGGGATTTCTTTTCGGCCTCTTCAGCGTCGCCGATGCCATGTATGCGCCGGTGGTCACCCGCTTCCTCACCTACGACGTCGACCTTGCCGCTCTGGGCGATGACGGCACGGCGCGCACCTACATGGACGCGATCATGACGCTGCCCGCGATGCAGGACTGGGTCCGGGGGGCGGAGATCGAAGAAGCGGCGAAATCCCCTGTGTGACGTTTAGATGACGTTTTGATGACGGTCAGGGCGAGTTGTCCCCGTCTTCATCCGCCGGGAGCACGCCCTCCTCGCGGTAATAGCGCGCCGCGCCCTCATGCAGCGGCACGGGGAGCGAGGCGATGGCGAGCCATTCCTCCTCTTTTCCTTCCTCGCCCGGCAAGAGACCGGGCAGCATGGGGCCGCTCAGCAGTACGCGATTTCCCTTGTAAAACAATGCCTTGGTAATCCGGTAGACGAGCTCCGCGTCGGTCGCCTCGTTCACCACCCAGATCATCGAGACGCCGAGCGTCTTCGTCGCGGGCACGAAGCGATAGGTGTCCTCGGGGATTTCGAGCGGCAGGAAGTTCGCGCCCGCCCTTGTCAGCTGTCCCACGCTCTCCCCTTCAAGCGGCACAATCACGATCGAGCCCCTGTCCGCAAGGCTCGCAATCTCCGCTGACGGCAATGCGTCGACGAGAAAAAACGCATCGAGCTGGCCGCGCAACATGAGTTCGATCGCCGCCGTCGCGTCATAGTCGAATAGCGTCACGGTTCGCCGCCCGAGGCCGTTCACGGCAAGAACGGGGAGCGCCGCCTCGCGCGTGCCCGAGCCAGGCGTTCCTACGGAGACACGCTTTCCTTCGAGATCGGCAACCGTCGCAACATTCGCATTGCGGCTTGCAACGAGATAGAGCGCCTCACGATAGACGCCTGCAATGGCGCGCAGATTGGTGATCGGCTTCTCGCCCCGGAAGGGCGTTTCCGCGCGCGTCGCAAGGTCGAGGACCGGCGCGGCGACAAGCGCCGAGTCGTAGTTCCCTGCGCTCACCGCGCGTACATTCGCAACCGGTCCGGCGGAAGATTTCGCGACGGCTACCAGGCCGGCGACACCGCAAGGCAGATCGCCCTCACATGGCGGCGTTCCGGGCGGACGGCTGATCGCGGCAGCAAGGCGCTCACCGACGGCGAAATATTCATCTCCGGCGCTACCCGTCCCTATCTGGAAAAAGGCAACGGTCTCGGGCGGCTCCTCGAGACTTACGGGCGGGCGCAGGTACAAGAGGAGTGCGAGCGCCGCAATCACGCCCAGCCCGAGTCCGACGGCCAGCATGCGCGCGGAAATTCGCGAGGCGAGCTCGCGGCCCTTTTCCGCCAACCGGACGGCCCATACCTTCAAATCACCAGTCTCCATAAACAGATTCCAGCAAGGCTCGGCGAACCTAAAATGGCCGATTATCCGGAAAATCCGCCAGATCCAACCAACCTTATAATTAATCTTTTCTTGACGGGTCTCCCGGAAAATCGATCCCGATGCCCTCCCAAAAGACGCTTGAGGGGGTCGGAAGCCAGGTACCGGGAATCCGCCGTCATGAAATCATTCGCTGAACAGGCTTTGCCGCCAGCCGCGCGCCGGCGCAGTCGCATCGTTGCGGTTACCCTTTGTTCCGTTCTTGCGCTTGCAGGCTGCGCCTCCACAGGCGCGGCGCCCAAGACGGAACTGGGGCCCAGGGAAGCGGCCCAGGCACAGATCGATGAGCCGGCGCTCAAGGAAGCGGCAATCGAGAGCACCAAGACACAGGACTATGTCGCCGCGGCAGCCTATTGGGGCGCTCTATACGAACGCTCACCGGACGATGCGTCCATCGCCGTTCACTATTCAAAGGCTCTTCGCCAGATCGGCTCTATCGAGCAGTCGCTGAGCGTGATGCAGCGTGCACAAATCAAGGCGCCCGAGAATGCAGACGTTCTTTCCGAATTCGGCAAGGCACTGACCGCGAGCGGAAGGCCCGATCAGGCCTTTGCCATATTGAACCAGGCGGCCAAATCCTCTCCGCGCGACTGGACGATCCAGTCGGCTCTCGGCGTCGCTCTCGACCAGATGGGCCGCTATGAGGAAGCGAAGGCCCACTACAACAACGCTCTTGGCCTGTCGCCGGACAATCCCTCTGTGCTGACAAATCTGGGGCTTTCCTATGCGCTTACAGGCGATCTCAACATGGCGGAGCGCACGCTGCGCCGCGCGGTCGCCGACCAGAAGGCAGATGCCTATGCGAGACAGAATCTCGCTATCGTTCTCGGCCTGAAGGGCAATTTCGACGAAGCGGAGCGGCTCGCCCGGGCAGATCTTCCCGCGAATGTCGCCGACAGCAATATGGCTTATCTTCGCGCCATGCTCTCACAGCCGGCTCTCTGGAAACAGATGGAAGAGCTCGACCGGAAACCGGCAGCCGAACGGCCGGAAAGCAAGACGGCTGTCCCCAACGCCGATCAGGTTTCTTCTCTGCCGCCCGAAACCGACTTGTCTCTGTAACCGAATACCGGAACCTTCTCCGCCGTTAGACGAAAAGGCGCCTCGCAGAGATGCGAGGCGCCTTTCTCGTTCGAAGAGAGGAAAGCTACAACCGGTTCAGAACGTCGATGTTGCCTTGATGATGGCCGGGCCAAGGATGACGCCGAACAGGGCCGGCAGGAAGAAGACGATCATCGGCACTGTCAGTTTCGGCGGCAGGCTTGCTGCCTTCTTTTCGGCTTCGGACATGCGCATGTCACGATTTTCCTGCGCCATGACACGGAGCGCCTGACCGAGTGGCGTACCATAGCGCTCGGCCTGAATAAGGCTCGTGGAAACCGCCTTGACCCCCGGAAGCCCAGTGCGCTTGCTCAGATTTTCGTAAGCCATCCGGCGTTCCTGCAGATAGGAAAGCTCGGCAGTCGTCAGTCCGAGTTCCTCGGCCAGTTCGACCGACTGATCGCCAATTTCCGCCGCGACTTTCTGGAATGCCGCTTCGATGGACATGCCCGATTCGACGCAGATCAGCAGCAGGTCGAGCGCGTCGGGAAAAGCCTTGCGTATTGAATCCTGGCGGCGGGCGATCACATTTTCGACGAAGACATTGGGCACGTAGAAGCCGAAGAAGGCCGCCGCGCAGGACGCCGCGAAACGTGCCATCGGCTCCAATCCGAAATCGTTCAGCAGGACGAGATAAAGCAGCGTGAATACGAAAAGGATCGGCGGCATCACGAAGCGGAAGAAGATGAAAGTGTACATCGGGCCCGGACCCCGGAAGCCGGCCTGCCGAAGCTTGGCCTTGATCTCCGCGTTTTCGAGCATGTTGCCTCGGGCAAACATCTCGACGACCTTCTTCTTGAAGCCGACGGTCGGCGCCTGACGAAGTCTTGTCCTTTCCTGCGCTAGCGCCTCGCGCGCACGGGCGCGCATTGCTTCGCGCTCCGTCGATACGAGCTTCATGCGTGTACCGAGCTTGTCCGAGCTCATGAGCGGCGCGGTCAGCGTGACAATGGTCGCAAACGCAGCCAGCGCCGTGAGAAGCATCACGACATTTTCCACACTGAACATGCTCTCAATGAACTCGAAAATGGCCACTTGCCGTATCCCTAGAACTTGAAGTCGATCATCTTCTTCATGACGAGAACGCCGATACTCATCCACAAGAGACCGGCGACTATGATGATGTTGCCCGCCGTCGTCGTGAACAGCACATTCATGTATTCCGGCGAAACGAAATAGATCATCAGCATCACGCCCGGCGGCAGGGATCCGATGATACCGGCGGAGGCCTTTGCCTCCTGTGACATCGCCTGGATCTTTGCGCGCATCTTCTTGCGCTCACGGAGCACCTTGGACAGATTGCTCAGAGCTTCGGAGAGATTGCCGCCTGTCTTCTGTTGAATCGCCAGAACGATCTGGAAGAAGTTCACTTCAGGCAGCGGCATGCGTTCGTAAATCTTCTCCAACCCCTGTTCCAGCGTCACACCGACGCGCTGTCCTTCCACGATGCCCTGGAACTCGGAGCGGATGGGCTCGGGTGACTCCGTTGCAATGAGCTTGAGACAGTCGTTCACCGGCAAACCCGACTTCACACCGCGAACGATCACGTCGATCGTATTCGCGAACTCCTCGGCGAACGCGTTCTGACGGCGTTTCATGAGAAAGGAAAGGACCCAGCGAGGTAGTCCGAAAGCCGCGGCGAAACCGCCCAGCAAAGCTATGAAGAAGGAAAGGCCGGAAAGCATCATGAAGAGCATGACAGTGAGACCGCAGACCGCACTGGCGAGATAGAAGGTCCGCATCTCGATCTCGAGTCCGGCCCGTTCAATACGTGTCTTGACCGGAATGCTCTTCTTTTGTTTTGCCTGCTTTTCCTCAAGGCTCTTCAGCGTTTCCTGCATCTGCTTTCGACGCTTTTCGCTGTTGTCCACTTCGTCATCGGCAGCAGGCGCAAGCCGGGCATTGCCCGCGCGCGCAACACGCGCGACACGCTTCTGGGACTGTGTTTCCCTTCCAACGAAAAGAAAGCCGATGGCGCCGATGCACAGCGCTGCAAGAAGGGCAATCGCGAAGATGATCAGAGTGGACTGGTCCATACCGGCCCCCTACCCCTGAGCACGGTCGAGCGCGGCCGCCAGAGCATGATGCTGATTGTAATAGCGCGCACGGTCCCAGAAAGAGGGACGCGCGATACCCGTGGACTTGTGCTTGCCGATGATACGCCCGGTTTCGTCCTCGCCCTCGATATCGTAAACGAAGAGATCCTGGGTGATGATGACATCACCCTCGGTACCCAGCACCTCGGTGATGTGCGTGATGCGGCGTGAGCCGTCGCGCAGACGCGCCGCCTGCACGACCACATCGATCGAGCCGCAGATCATCTCGCGAATCGTCTTTGAAGGAAGCTGGTAGCCGCCCATGGTGATCATGCTCTCCAGACGCGAGAGCGCCTCCCGCGGACTGTTCGCGTGAAGCGTACCCATGGATCCGTCATGACCGGTGTTCATCGCCTGGAGGAGGTCGAAGGCCTCCGGACCGCGCACCTCACCGACAATGATACGCTCGGGACGCATGCGCAGACAGTTGCGCACGAGTTCGGTCATCGTGATCTGACCCTGCCCTTCCAGGTTCGGGGGACGCGTCTCCAGACGCACCACGTGCGGCTGCTGAAGCTGAAGCTCGGCTGCGTCCTCGCAGGTGATCACACGCTCGTCTGCCTCGATGAAACCCGTGAGACAATTGAGCAGCGTCGTCTTGCCCGAGCCCGTACCACCGGAGATGAGGACGTTGCAGCGTACCTTGCCGATGATACCGAGAACCTCGGCTCCTTCCTGCGAAATGGAATTGTATTCCACCAGATCGCGCATGGTGAGCTTGTCGCGGCGAAACTTACGAATGGTCAGGGCAGGGCCGTCGATCGAAAGCGGCGGCACGATGACGTTCACACGGCTGCCATCGGGAAGACGCGCGTCGCAGATCGGACTCGATTCGTCCACGCGACGGCCGACCTGACTCACGATCCGCTGACAGATATTCATCAACTGGCTGTTGTCGCGGAAACGGATATTGGTCAGCTCGACCTTGCCGTTCACTTCGATGAAGGTGCGTTCGCAACCGTTCACCATGATATCGGCAATGTCGTCTCGGGCCAGAAGCGGCTCCAGCGGGCCGTAGCCCAGTACGTCGTTGCAGATGTCCTGCAGGAGCGCTTCCTGCTCGGAGATCGACATGACGACGTTCTTGATCGAAAGGATTTCGTTGACGATGTCGCGGATTTCCTCGCGCGCGCTTTCCGCGTCGAGCTGGGCGAGCTGCGTCAGATCGATCGTGTCGATCAGCGCATTGAAGATCGTCGTCTTGATCTGATAGTAGTTTTCCGATCGATGATCGCTCGCGCGCGCCGGCGCGGCCGGCTTCGCCGGAACAGGCTTGGCTGGCGCGGGTTTCTGAGGCCCGGCTTTGGGCATAGCGGCGCTGGCCGGCGGCGGCGGAGCATCCTGTCTCGACGGGGATGCGGGCGCCGATGCGGGCTTGCGGGGGACTGCCTGACCTTCGGTCCGCCTTCCAAACACGTTAGCTACCTCCGATTATCCCTTGCGCGAGAGAAAGCTGAAAAGGGACGATTTTGCTGCCTTGGGCGCTCTCGATTCACGGCCGCAGAGCTGCTGGGAGAGAAAGCGGAAGCCTTCCGCCGTCTTTCCCTTGGGCTCCAGCTCCTCGATCATCTGTCCGTTGTTTGCCGCTGTGCCGAAGAGACCCGGATTGAACGGCAGAACAAGCGTTGCTTCCGAGCCGACAGCTTCAGCGAAATCCTTGACCGGAATTTCAGGACGCTTGGGCATGCCGACCTGATTGAGGACGATATGCGCCGGGTTGTCGTTGGGCCTTGCCTGACGGGTCAGGTCGAGGATGTTCTTCGCATTACGCAGGCTGGCGAGGTCCGGCGTCGCCGTGATGACGATCTCGTCGGCGGCGAGCAGAACCTTCTTCGTCCAGGGAGCCCATACATGCGGCAGGTCGACGATCACGCAGGGCACACCTTCGCGCACGATCTCGAGCACGCTTTCGCAACTTTCGGCATCCATTTCGAAATCGCGGTCGAGGACCGCCGGTGCAGCGAAAAGGCTCAACCGTTCCGTGCACTTGACGAGCAGGCGGTCGAGAAGGACATCGTCCAGCCGCTCCGGCGCGGTCAGCGCATCGGCGATGCCCTGTGCCGGGTCCTGATTGAAATCGAGACCGGCGGTGCCGAAAGGCAAATCCATATCGGTGATGACGACATCCTCATCCATACCCGACGAGATGCACCAGCCGACATTATGCGCGATGGTGCTTGAGCCCGTGCCGCCCTTCGCCCCGATGAAGGCTATAGTCCGGCCGATCGGCGGTGCGTCCGGGTCGATATAAAGACGCGAAATAGCCTCGATGACGCCAATGGGCCGAAGCGGCGCGACGAGATATTCGTTCACGCCTTGACGGATCATCTCGCGATAGAGCGAAACATCGTTCATGTGACCGATGACGACAACCTTGGTGCCCGCATCGCAGACCTCGGCCAATGCGCCGAGCTGGTTGAACAGTTCCGGGCCGCCGACCCGCGTCTCCACCATGATCAGGTTCGGCGTCGCGGTCTGCTGATAGTGTTCGATCGCCGCAGGAATACCGCCCATGTGCACGGTGAGATGCGCCTTGGCGAGGCGGCGGTCTTCACCAGCGCGCTGAATGGCGCTTCCCGTGCCGGGTTGCTCGCAAAAGGCGTGAATGGTGATCCTCGGAACCGGCTTCATCACGGCCAAGCCGTCCGTATCGCCTTGAACGGAGACCGACGCCTCTGCGAGCGGCGGCGCTTCCGGCACCGTCTCCCTGACCGTATCGACAGTAGGTTCGGGCATCGGCGGAGCCTCCACTGAAGGTTCCTTGCGTGCGAGATTGCTCATCATTCCACCTCACTCACAGCGCCCGAGTCCTGCTCGCTGCGCTGGGTCGCTGTCGGTTCGCCAGCCCGATATTTCTCAAGCACCGTGTTCCGGCGCTCCGCATCGGCGGGCGTCATCCTGCGCGGGCCGGCAAGATCGGCCGGATCGGCGATCATCGCCGCCAGGTTGTTCTGGGTCGCACAGCCGTGATTGGGCGGCAGACCGTTCGAAGGATCGAAGGCGTAATCCATGCTCCAGTCACCACAGGCTGTGGGTGTGGCCACGTAATGCTTGAAGGAGAGGATCAGGGGCGCACCGCTATCGGCACCCGATGCGCGGTAGGGCGTATAGGAAAGATCGGTTACACCGTTCTCCGCAAGAATGTCGCGAACATCGCTGAGAGCGACTGTCGCCGCACCCGCGTTGGGGGAACCGGAGGGCGTCGAAATGGTCAGAGGTCCGTGACCGCGCTGACGGTAGGCCGCAGCGAAATTCTCGATTGCCGCACGATCCGAAGGAGCGAGACCGGGCTGTCCCGCCACCACGCCGACATTCAAGGTCGCCACATCGGCCTCTACGGAGATCGGATGCGTGTAGTTCGCGTCGTACTGAGCGTTCTCGATGCCGTTGAATCCGGCGCATCCCGCAAGCGCCACGGTCAATGCGAAGACGACGCCCCCGGCGGCGCTTTTTGCTATCGGCTTTGCCATTTCATTCACCCTTCGCATTCTCAATCCACAACGAAGCCGACGGGCCCCTGCAGCGACTTGTCGCCAGGAGTTGCGCCGCGCGCACCGTAGGTTGCGTTCAAACGTCCCATGAGGATCGTGTCCATGTCGCTTGCAGGCGCAAAGCCATCCGTTGGCAGAACGAGATTCTTGCGGGAGGTCGGGTCGACGAGGTAAGGCGTCACGATCACGACCAGTTCCGTTTCGTTCTTCTGGTAGTCGCGGCTGCGGAAGAGTTGCCCGAGAACCGGCATATCCTTTGCGCCAGGCACGCCGTCGATATTCTGGCGCGTGGTGTCCGACAGAAGACCCGCCATGACGAGCGACCCGCCGCTTGGCAGTTCCAGCGTCGTTTCCGCGCGGCGCACCTTCAAGCCCGGCACGGTAACGCCCGTGCTGCTGGAGCCCTGAAGCACGAAGGCGCCGTCCGACGAAAGTTCGCTCACCTCCGTCGAGATCTTGAGGCTGATACGGCCTTCGCTGAGAACGACCGGCGTGAAGTTCAGCCCGACACCGAACGGCTTGAACTCAAGCTGCACGTTGCCATCCCGGTCGCGCGAGGTCGGCACAGGGAATTCGCCGCCCGCGAGAAACTTCGCGGATTCGCCGGAAATTGCGGTCAGGTTCGGTTCGGCCAATGTGCGCAGAATGCCATCGCGCTCAAGCGCGCGCAGGGCGGCACCGATATCGTCGCCGTTATAAGACGTACCCTCGGTGGAGAGTCCGCCGAGCGATTGCCCCTGAACACTGAAAGCATTCGATGTGGCCAGGCGCAGCGCAAAATCGCCAAAGCTCGCCGCGCTCGAAAGGTCGACGCCAAGCTGCTTGATGACGCTGCGCTGCATTTCAGCGACGGTCACCTTGAGCATCACCTGTTCCTTGCCCTCGATGCCGAGCATGTTGAGGACGTTTTCCTTGTCGACGCCGATATAGCGCGCCGCAAGATCCTGAGCCTTGCTTGCCTCGCTGGCGCTCGCGACCATTCCGGAAAGAACGACATGATCGTTGATCGACTCGACGTCGATGCGGGCGGAGGGGAAATACTGGCGCAGGGAATCGCGAAGACCGCTGAGATCGCGCGCGACGCGTATCTCGAGATTCAGGATCTGCTGACCGCTCTCGTTGAAGAAGAAGGCGTTGGTCTGGCCGACGGCAAGGCCGATCAAATAGGTGCGCTTGCTGGTCCGCACCACGGCATCGACGATGGCCGGGTTCGAAACGAGCACGTCACGCGCGGCAACCGGCAGCTCGACGATCGCGGCCTTGTTGAGACCGAGCACAATGCTTCGCGACGCCTGGCCCGCTCCACCCTGGTCGATTTTCACGAGGCGGGCATCTCCCGCATGCAGCGTGCCGCCAACCGGAGCGAGGGTCAGCGAGATCGCGCAGAGAATCGCGGAAGCCACCCGCAGGGGACGGACAATCCGCGCGGTGCGAACCGCCTTCAATTTGTTCCACATCCTGTTCATGCCCGCTTCCTCGCCTACTTCACACGCACTGACTGCGTGGTGCCGTAGCGCACGATTTTCACTACCGACCCGCCAGCTTCCTTGACCCGGTCTTCCGTTCCCGCCAGATCGCGATCTCCCATGCTGCGCAGCGAGAGCGAAAGCTGACCGTCGGCCTGCGCGACCGAAACAAGTTCGACCTGCGAGGGCGTCAACTCGAGCGTCGCGGTGCGGCCCACGGCCACCTGCTCGCCCGCCTTCTCGTTGAAGCGCTGATCGATGGCGAGAACGCGGATATTGCGAAGAATGGTCTGCCCCTTCTCAACATCCACGACATCGACGCGATCATTGGGGAGAATAAACCCACCGGCACTGGTCTCCGGCGTAATGGTGATTGCGGCGGCGCGCATGCCCGGCTCGATCAGTGCGGACATGAAGCCCGCGCCGGAAAGCGTCACCAGCTTTTCCATCGTGACCGGCTCGCCGCTGAGCATCGCCGTGCGGGTAACCGCATCGGCGAACTCCTCTATCGCCGTCGGCTTCTGAGCTCTCGTGACATATGCCGGATTGAGGGAAGTTTCAGGCCAGCGCTGCCAGCGCAGGTCCGAGGTGGAAACGCGCTGACCGACATCGAGGTTGTTGACGGCAACGAGAACTTCGGCGGTCGGCTCTTCGACGACCTGCTTGACGGGCTGATCCTTGTCGGAAGATACGAGTCCGCGCGCGAGCAACGCTGCGAGGCCCGCGGCGACGATCGCCAGAACCAGAACTCCAATGCGTGCGGCGTTCACTTGCCCAATCCTTTCGTTTCGCGCCGCCGGCCCAACCGGGCGGCGCTACGTTCAACTCACGCGGCGTGAGCCGCAGCTGCAAACCAGACGGTCTGCGGAAAAATCATCAGCCCGCCGATAGCGAGCGCCACTCCGTAGGGAATGCCTTCCTTCGGGTTGTGCAGCCTTGCAATCCAGTTCCTCCGCATCATGAAGAGCGGCAGCGGCATTCGCCTGAAGACCAGAATGAGCAGCGTAAGCACGCCGCCGATGACGGAAGCCCAGATGAGATAGGGAAGAAGATTGCCCATCCCAGCCCAGAGCGCGGTTGCTGCCACGAACTTCGCATCGCCGCCCCCGATCCAGCCCAGCGCGAACAACGCCATCCCGACCAGCAGCATCAGCAAGCCCGCAGCGACATGAAGGCCGATTTCCTGAAGCGTGAGCCCCAGGAAAGGCACGAGAATCGCGAATGCAGCGGCAAGCGCGATCGTCAGCACGTTCGGGATTGTCATCGTCGTCAAATCCCACAGCGCGCCAAAGATCATGGCGAGCGGAAAGACGGCGAGGAAGAGCATGCTCATCACGGCAGACGCCCGGTTTCCCTCGGGCCGGAATGACCCCGGGCGGGAGGCCCCATGCCTTCCCGCGCCATCGGATAGTGGGCGGGGGACCGTAAATTTGGAGTAAATGGAGGTTCAAAATGAGCCGAAATGCCCCCGCCTGGGCTGCTTGCCATTGCAGGTCGCCAACGGAAAAAGCCGCCATGCAGTGAATGCATGACGGCTTTCCAGATTGTCTTCCGGCCATAGGCCAGTACGCGGAGATCGGGATCAGGCGAGTTCGCCGGCGATCTCTTCGAACTTGGCGATGATGGCATCGCCCACAGAAGCCACCGCACCGATGATCACAACCGCGATACCGGCAGCGATGAGCGCGTATTCGATCGCGGTCGCGCCCGACTCATTCTTCGCAAAAGTCTTCAGAAACTGGCCCATTGCAAGCCTCCTTCAAGTATTGACTGTCGACAGCACCAACCCTTGCGGACATGCGAGCCGCCGGGCGCCCTTTCGGACTGGTGAGAAGATTAGCCGGGCACCCTTACTCAAACCCTAACGAATACTCTAAAGAATCCCTTATCTTTACTCACACTTTCAGTATATTTTATGTATTTGACTACACTTCATTGTTTCCAAACAAGATTTTCAGTCCAGTTTGATTTAGCCCCGCAAAATCGCGCGGGAAAAAGCCTAAGAGTGAGGTTAATTCCGGGTTAAAGCGTTCTGGAGACTTGCCACGGAAATGCGGAGAATCCAGCGGGATGAGAGATTTACGTCCCGACTACTGCAACCACGCCAGCGGCGGCGGCCGCAAATTCCTTCACTCTCCCTCACACAGCGCGCGAAACGCCGCCTCATCCGTAACGACGAGGCCGGGATAATCGCGCGCAGCAACGCCGCTGCGCACCAGTTCGGCGATGGCGCGAGCGACGACTTCCTCCGTCGTGTCGACGCGGGCCGCCAATATCCTGTGCCTCGGGAGACGATCGATGCGCAGGCATTCCACCCCGTTAGCGTCGCGCCGAGGTTCGGCGAGCGCCAGAAGCTCCCTATAGACTCTCTGTACGCCAGTCCCCTCACCCGCTTGCCCCTCGCTATCCGGCGGCGGCGAGGACGCCTCACGCGCCCTTAGAAGGCGCGCATACTGGCAAAGAAGCGCCCTTGAAACGGATTCTTCCCGTGAAAGAAGGTCGAGAAAGCGGGATTCGCTCAGAGTAGCAATGAGGCCATCATCACGGGCGACGGCCATGAGTTCCGTTTCCGACACGCCGAAGACCGCCATTTCGCCGAATTGTCCGCCCGCATCTATATCGGTATAGGCAATCCGCCCGGCGCTCCCGAGACTTCGCGCCAGGCGGACAGAGCCTTCAACGACGAAAATGACGCCGTCGAGTTCATCGCCCTGTGCCTGATTGAGAATGATCTCGTTGCGGGAGAGAGAGCGCCACCGGCACTCGACCGCGAGAAGCGCGAGTTCGCGCGGCGTCAACGAAGAGAGAATATGGATGCTCGCGAGAGAACCCGTGTGACTGCCGGTGTGACTGGACGTGACATTCTGCCCGTCTTGCGCCTCGCGTTTCATCAGCCGCTGCTCTCCTTCTTGGTCCGGAGAAGCCTAGGCGAGGTCGTTTAATCCGCCGTTAAATTCCTGCCGCGCCCGCTACGGTCAACATATCCTTTACTCCTTGGACCTAGTGTCGAAGCTATGCGGCGCGTGATGCGCCCCCGACCCATGCCACGACCGACGCCAAGGAAGGCAATCAGGAAGATGCTTGCATACCGGACAAGGAAAATGGCCAGACGGCAGATGCTGGGCGCCTTTGTGGGCGCGGGATGTGCCGCGCTTATGGCAGGCGCCGCTCAAGCCAGCGACTTCAAGGTGGAACTGAACGAAACAAAGGCTCTCCATCTGGCCAAGCCTGTTTCGACAATCGTCGTCGGCAACCCGCTGATAGCGGATGTGACGGTCGAAGGTTCGCAGCTCGTCTATGTCATGGGCAGGAGTTTCGGGACGACCAACCTCGTTGCAACCGACAGCGAAGGCAATGCCGTTCTCAATCTCGACGTCAGCGTTGTTTCGCAGGGCGAGTCCACCGTGACACTCACGCGCGGCCCCAGCGGCCAGCTTTCCTATAACTGTACGCCGCGCTGCGAACGCATTCCCGGCGTCGGTGACAATCCGGATTCATACGACGCGCTCATGAAGCAGGTCGCCGGCGCTCTCAGTGCAGGTGCGGGTGCGAATCCCGCAGCAGGCGGCATGCCGCAAGCGCCGTCCGAATAGACCACGCCGGGCGCGATGTAACAAAAGGCCGCTCCCGAGAGCGGCCTTTTTCGTTTGCAGAATTACGGATTTCTCTCGCAGCCCTATTGGCTGATACGCAGGTTCGAAAGTGCCATCGCAATCGAGGTGAACACCTCCGTGAGCTGACTCGTCTGCGTCACATCGAAGTACATCTCCGGCTTTGTGGCGCAATTTCTCAGCAGAGTCGCGTTCCCGTTGATCGTCCTGATCGTATAGATCTTGATCCCCGTCGCCTTGATATTGGTACAGACGGCCTCCGTTCGCGCATCGATCGAGTTGCCGGAGTAGGTCCAGCGATTCTCGGTATTGTCGCCGTCCGTCAAAAAGACGATCACCTTGTCGAGATCGTCCGCGGGAGCCGTTGCGAGGGAAAGAGGATGACTTTGGGTCAGCATATTCCAGCCCCAGGCGAGACCGATCGTCGTGTTGGTGTTGCCGTTGGGATCCAGTTCGTCGATCTTGTCGCGCAGGTCGTCCCAGTCATCGGTGAGCGCGAGAATCTCGGGTATGTTGCAGTTGCCGGAGGCGCCGGGATATTTGGTGCTGTCGCTCGATGTCGGGATCGTGTTCTGGACATCGTAATTCTGGTCGCGATCGACCACACAGCCCTTCCAGCTGTTCTTGCTCACGTTGACCGTCGAGATCGTTTGCCACCACCACACCGTGGTCAGCGCCTCATAGCTCCATTTGAGCCAGGACGCATTCTTGTTGCTCTTGCCGACATTGACTTCGGTGTCGAAGGGAACGATCGAAACCTTGATGTCGCCCGGCACGGCACCCGAGGTCTCGAGAATATCGAGGAGCATCTCGGATGCGTCCTTCAATGCCGTCATGCGGCCACCACTCGCCATCGAGCCCGTCACGTCCAGAACGAGGGCAAGTTCGAGCTTCCGCCCTTGCCTGGTCACCTGGGAGGAGGCGCCGATATCCAGCGTATTGATACCGACGATACCCATCAGCGAGGTTGGCAATTCCGCCGTGGCGGCCAGGGTAACCGTATTTCCGTTCTGCAGGACGCTGACCGCGCCAGGCACACCAAGTTTTTCACCGGGGTAGTTCGCGTCGAAATAGGCCTGAGCGATTTCCTCAAGCTGTGCCTGCGTCTTGCCGGTGGCTCCGCCGACGGCAAGCGCCGCCGCATCGAGCGCTGCCTTGAGGCGATTTTCGACGATATAGGCGCGGGAGATATCGACGGCGGCGCCGGCGGCTATGACCAGCGGGATGGCGGCGAGCGCGAAGATCATCGCGAAGTTACCGCGGCGGTCCGTGAAGAATTTCCGGAGAAAACGCTGAATGGGCCTCATGGATGCAGGTCCGCCCTGGAAAGCCGGGGCAGAAAGTCACACCCGCCCGCGGCAGAACTAATGTGCACCCAGCCGTTTTAGGCTCGGGCCGTTAAGAAGGAATGAATCCTCGCGTCTCGCCCAAAGGCCGCAGTTACCTTTTGGTAAGGAGCGGGCGCTATCAAGAATGCTGCGCCAGAGCGGCGTTTCGGCGCGAGGGCAGCTCGATGAGCAAGCAACAGACAGATCGAACGAACCGCCTACGTTCCCTCCGCAGGTGCCGGCGTTTTGCGGGCGCCGAGGAAGGTGCGACGGCGGTCGAATTCGCCCTGCTCGGACTTCCTTTCTTTGCGCTTCTCTTTGCGCTGGTCGAAGTCTGCGTGCTCTATTTCGCGACGGCCAATCTTGATAGCGTAGTTGCAGATGCCGGACGCCTCATTCGCACGGGCCAGGTTCAGTCCACCGGCATGTCGCAGGCGCAGTTCAAGGATTTCATCTGCGGCGAACTGACGGTCATCAGCGATTGCCAGTCGAAGCTTTACGTCGATGTCCGCAATTTTACGTCCTTCGGCAATCTGGCTTATCCATCCTTCATCGACGAGGACGGCAATCTCGTCGAGAACACGGTCTTCCAACCGGGAACGGCGGGCGACATCGTTCTGGTGAATGTCTATTACAGCTTCGGTATCGTCAGCCCCGGCATGGTCGGACTTTCCAACCTTGCAGGTGGAGGGCGCGTGATTTCCGCTGCCGTCGCGTTTCGGAACGAGCCTTTTGGTTCGATCCTGCCGACAAGCTGAGGCGAGGGGCATGAGCAGGACATTGCCTTTTCGGAGCAAAGACGAAAGCCGGACGAATTTCTTTCCGCGGTTTCTGCGCGATCCGCGCGGCCTCGCCGCTGTCGAGTTCGCGCTCATCTTCCCGCTGATGATCGCCTTTTATCTGGGTGCCGTCGAAACCTCGAACATGCTGACGGCGAACCGCCGGGTAACATCCGTCGCCTACACTGCGGCAGACATCACCGCTCAGGCGATCTCGATCAGCGATGCGGACATGACGGATATCTTCGCGGCGAGTTCAGCGATCCTTCGCCCTTTCAGCGTGACGCCTCTGTCGATCCGCGTTTCGAGCGTCGTCGCCAATTCGAGCGGTGTGAACAAGGTCTCGTGGAGCGACGGTTTCCAGACGGCCGGTCTGGCGGAGAACTCGACCGTAACGCTTCCCGCCGGCCTCACCAGTCCGGGCACCAGCGTGATCATGGCTGAAGTTACCTATGAATATTCCTCGCCGATCAGCGAAACGGTCACCGAGACGATCACCTTTACCGACACGGCCTATCTCAAGCCGCGCCGCACCAGCGCCGTCAGCCGCACCAACTGACGGCGCGCCGGGAACGCCCTGCAATCACCCCAACCCGCCGTTAACCATGATTCGAGCCGATGCTGTAGCAGATTTGCCGCAGTCTCGCCCGGCGCATGAATGAACCAACAGCCTGCGCGTAGCGACCATTGCGGCCATGCGGCCGCTTCCTTGCGCGGGGCCGGGCCACCGGCGCTTAAGTCCATAATTCAAAAGGAAAATCTGGCTGGCGGAGGGAGAGGGATTCGAACCCTCGATACGGTTTCCCGTATACACGCTTTCCAAGCGTGCGCCTTCAGCCACTCGGCCACCCCTCCGGAGCGCCTGCTCAGCAGGCGAACGCGGCGGCACTATACGCAACAAAAGCCCTGAATCAACCGGAGAAAGTCTTCCTAGCTCATTGATACGCCAATCTTCTTCTTACAACTGTGCTTGTTTGGCACACTCGATCCGGCTACCGTTCCGGCGTTCGTTTCTACAACACCGCGTTGGGCTGGGGGGCTCGTACCATGGTCGTTTTCAGGCTGATTGGACTTCTTTTCATCGTCGCCGCCTTGATGGCGCTTGGGTCGGATGCATTGCTCTCGCTCGAAAACGGCGAAGTCACCATGCGTTCGTTCAGCGAGCTTTGGGCGCTGATCCATGAGGGAAGCCGCGACGCTTTCACCGGCTGGGCAGGTTCGGGCGCACCCGAAGGCCTCAAGGGGCCGATCGATACGGTTATGGGCTTCCCTGCCTGGGGTGTGCTCGGCGTCATCGGTATCGTGCTTGCGGGCCTGATCGCGCTGCTTCGCCGCGGCGACTAAGACAGGCAGAAAAGCCGAAAGCAAAAGGCCGCTCCGGGGAGGGAGCGGCCTTTTCTTTTTCCGAGCCCGGGAAAATATGCGTCTAGTTCGCGTCCATCTTGAGCGCGGAGATGAAGGCGTCCTGCGGAATCTCGACGCGGCCGAACTGCCGCATCTTCTTCTTGCCTTCCTTCTGTTTCTCCAGAAGCTTGCGCTTTCGGGTGATATCACCACCATAGCATTTCGCGGTCACGTCCTTGCGCATGGCCGAGATCGTCTCGCGCGCGACGACGCGGCCGCCGATCGCCGCCTGAATCGGAATCTTGAAGAGGTGCTTCGGGATCAGTTCCTTCAGCTTCTCGCACATGACGCGACCGCGCTGCTCGGCGCGTGAGCGATGCACGATGGTGGCAAGCGCATCCACCGGCTCCTCATTGACGAGGATAGACATCTTCACCAGTTCGCCCGGCTCGTAACCTTCGATCTGGTAGTCGAAGCTGGCATAGCCGCGGCTCACCGATTTCAGCCGGTCGTAGAAATCGAGCACGACCTCGTTCAGCGGCAGGCGATAGACGAGCATGGCGCGCGAGCCGGCATAGGTGAGGTCGATCTGCGTTCCGCGCCGGTCCTCGCAGAGTTTCAGCACCGCGCCGAGAAACTCGTCCGGTACGAGGATCGTCGCCTTGATCCAGGGTTCCTCGATATGGTCGATGCGCGTCGGGTCGGGCATGTCGGCGGGGTTGTGCATCTCCTTCACCGAACCATCCACCATATGAAGCTGATAGATGACCGAGGGCGCCGTCGTGATCAGATCGATGTTGAATTCGCGCTCGAGACGTTCGCGCACGATTTCGAGATGAAGGAGGCCGAGAAAACCGCAGCGGAAGCCGAAGCCAAGCGCGGCGGAAGTCTCCATCTCGTATTCGAAGCTCGCATCGTTGAGGCGGAGCTTGCCCATCGCATCGCGCAGGTCCTCGAAGTCCGCCGCATCGACCGGGAAGAGACCGCAGAAGACGACAGGCTGCGCGGGCTGGAAGCCGGGAAGCGCGGCGGCGCAGGGCCGCTTTTCCTCGGTCACCGTGTCGCCGACGCGCGTATCGGCGACTTCCTTGATCGAGGCCGTGAAGTAGCCGATTTCGCCGGGCGTGAGGCTCGCGACCGCTTCCTTCTTCGGCTTGAAGATGCCGACCTGATCGATCGTGTAGGTGCCGCCCGTCTTCATCATCTTGACGCGCTGGCCCTTCTTGAGCTCGCCATCGATGACACGCACGAGCACGACGACGCCGAGATAAGGATCGTACCAGCTATCGACCAGCATCGCCTTCAAGGGCGCAGCAAGGTCGCCCTTCGGCGGCGGGAGACGATGCACGATCGCTTCCAGCACATCGGGAATGCCGATACCGCTCTTCGCCGAAATCTCGACCGCGTCTGAAGCATCCAGACCGATCACATCCTCGATCTGCTGGCGCGTCCGTTCAGGGTCTGCGGCGGGGAGGTCGATCTTGTTCAGGACGGGCACGATCTCGTGGTTCACGTCGAGCGCGTGATAGACGTTGGCCAGCGTCTGCGCTTCCACGCCCTGGCTCGCATCGACGACGAGGAGCGAGCCCTCGCAGGCGGCGAGCGAACGGTTCACCTCATAGGCGAAGTCGACATGGCCAGGCGTGTCGATGAGGTTCAGTTCATAGGTCTCGCCGTTATTCGCCTTGTATTCGAGACGGACCGTCTGGGCCTTGATGGTGATGCCG
>DLCG01000009.1:412565-562469 GCA_002480495.1 Rhodobiaceae bacterium UBA7804
ACGGTCTGGGCCTTGATGGTGATGCCGCGCTCGCGCTCGATATCCATCGAGTCGAGCACCTGCTCCTTCATCTCGCGCTCGCTCAGCCCGCCGCAGAGCTGGATGAGGCGGTCGGCGAGGGTCGATTTCCCGTGGTCGATATGGGCGATGATCGAGAAATTGCGGATATGGGAGAGGTCGGTCATGGGGCCTACTGGTGCTCGGACGGGCCCATATAGCATTGGCCGGGAGTGAAGCCAATTGGGGCGAGTTCAATCCGTTTTCGGCTCCGGACGCTTCTCCCTTCGGCCCGCAAGGTCATCGATGAGCCTTTCGGCCAGTTCAGGGGAGAGATCCACGGAACATTTCCGGCCTAGCGGTTCCCGGATCTCGCCAACCCAGTAAAGGCGAGGTTTTTGGCCCGTCCCGGTCAGCCTCATCGTGATCGTCAAGGCGGGAACCGGCGGCGCCTCCGGTACGTCCCCCTGAAAGGGGGCCGCCACTCTCGCATTTACGTCGATATCGGTGCTTACGCCATGTTCGGTCGCAAGCACCCCAACCCCGATACCGAGCTTCTTATCCGAAGCGGGCGGCAGAAGGCACTCCCGCGTAAAAAAGAGCAGAAGGCCATCTTCAGCCTCTTCCTCCACCACCGTAAATCCGCGCGCCTGCAAGATGGTCCCGATACGCTGGGCGAGTTCGATATCATCGAGCGAACGGTCGGGACCGAGAACCGCAACGGGCAAGTCCTCCGGTATCGGCGCATAGCTTGAGGTCCTGAAATCTTCCTCCGCCGACACCGCTGTTGCCGTGAGCAGGAAACCCAGAAACAGGAGGGTTGAAGCGCGCAAGCGTCTATCCTCGCCACTCGGCTTTGCGTTTCTCCATCCAGGCCTTCACCCCTTCCTTGTAGTCGGGGTGCCTGATCATCTCCTCAAGGAGGCGCTCCGCCTCGGTGACCGCGGTCGCCGTGTCCCGGTGGAGGTCCAGATAAATCTGGCGTTTCGTTTCACGGAGCGATCCCGGCGAGACGCCGTCCGCAAGCTTCCGGGCATAGCCCATTACATGGGGCATGAGTTCATCGGGCGGCAGCAGCTTGTTGAGGAAGCCCATTTCCATCGCCTCTTCCGAGGTGAACACACGGCTCGACAGCAGGATGTCGTTTGCATGGGTGAGGCCGACGATCCGGGGCAGCACCCATGAGAGGCCGAACTCGGCCGGAAAGTTGAAACGGCCATGGGCGGCGGTGAATTTCGCGCCGGGCACGCAGAAGCGGAGGTCGGCATAGGCCGCAAGCACGAGGCCGATGCCTGCCGCCGCGCCATTGATCGCGGCGATGACGGGTTTCGTCAGCCCGAAATGGTAGGCGAAAGTCGCGTCGAATTCCTGCGCCACGCCGAAGCCCGGCTTCGCGATATCGTCCGCCGTGCCGCTGTCATAGCGGCCTTTCTCCGAATGGCCTTCAAGCGCCGCCATGTCGGCGCCCGCACAGAAAGCCTGCCCCTCCGGGTCGCCCGTCACGACGATGACGCGGACGGCAGGGTCCTTGTTCGCTTCCGCCAGCACCCAGCGATATTCGGTGTGCATGCGCCCCGTCCAGGCATTGCGCCGCTTTGGGCGCGACAGCATCACCGTCGCGATGCCGTCCTTGAGGCTGTACCGGATGGTCTTCAGTTCCATCTCACGTCCCCGTTTCCTCGATATAGGACCGGATCACCGAAACGATCCGTCCCGGCTGCTCCGGCAGCATGGCATGGCCCGCATTCGGCAGTTCAACCAGTGTCGCGCGCTCGCCAAGACGCTCCTTGAGGTCATGCGCGTTCGCGGGAAGCGCGATGGTGTCTTCCAATGCCTGCACAACGAGGATCGGCTGGCCGCCCGCTTCCCACCAGTCCTCGACCGGCGTCCGGCGCACGGCGGAGGACTGCATCCGCATCACTTGCGGATACCAGCCGCCACGCCAGACTTCGGGGTCGTTGCCCTTGGCGAAGAAGCCGTAGCGCACGCATTCGATATGTTCTTCGGGCGAGAGGCTTTCATCGAAGCAGCCGATCAGCGCCTCGCGCGCCTTTTCCGGCATTTCGATGAGGCCGCCACAAGCAAGAAGGCCCACATGGGAAACAAGTTCGGGCCTGTCCGCCGCCGTCGTCCGCGCAAGGCGATTGCCGAAGGCATGGCCGATCAGTACGACCGGCGCCTTGGCGACTTGCTCGATCACTGCGGCAACGTCTTCGGCGAGATCATGCAGCGTGAGTTTTTCCATCGGCCCTTCGCTGCCGCCGATGCCTCTCGGCTCCGGCAGCGTGACGCGGTAGCCGGCATCAGCCAGCGCGATGGCGACTTCATCGAAGTCGCCGCCGGGCCGACCCAGCGAAGCAATCATGACGATCTGGCGCCCGTCTTCCGGGCCGATCACGCGCCCCCTCAAGGTGACGGCGCGGCCGAGACCATCGGTTCGTTCTATCTCATAAGAAGAAAATCCCACCCTCGCGCTCTCGCCCTTTCTTGTCCTTGCGGCCATCATGCGACAGGTGAGAGGGTGGCGGCAAATTCCGTCAGTTTTCGTGATCGGCTCGCGGCCTGATCCGGCGTCCCGCCTGCCTTACGCGCTCGGCCTGCAGCCTTTCCATGAACGCCCCGGCGATGATGCCGGTGGGGAGTGCGATGATGCCAACGCCAATGATCGCCAGGACTCCCGCAACGATCCTGCCGAGAACCGTCACCGGGTAGACATCGCCATATCCGACCGTCGTCAGCGTAATGACGCTCCACCAGAGCGAACGCCCCACGCTACCGAAATGTTCGGGACTCACGCCGCCTTCGGCATAGTAGATCAAAACGGCGGCAAGATAGATGAGGCCAAGAGCGGCAATCAGCGTCGCGAGCAGTTGCGGCGCAACATCGGTCAATACTTCCGACATGAGCCTGCCACCCGGCATGTAGTGGATGAGCTTCACGAGACGAAGCAACCTGATAGCCCGGAGCCCCGCCAGCGTGAGCGGAATGTCGGCGCCTGCATAGAGCAACGCGAGGAGAATGAGTTCGGGCCCGAAAGCGAGAAAATCCAGCAGTAGCCAGAAACGCCCGGCATAGGCTGTGCGGGCGGACAGCCCCTTCAATCCACGGGTTTCCCCCGCCGAGAATAGTCTCAGCGCAAACTCGAGGGCAAAGACCGTGAGAATGGCCAGATTCGCTGCCTGCAAGACAAGAGGGTAGCGCGCAACGGCAAGCGGCTCCGTCTCCGCCGCGAAAAGCACCGCACTGAAAAGGATGACCGCGAGGATGAACCAGTTGAGAGGCGAGAAGCCGCGATAAGGCCAGGACTCCTCGATGAGTTGCCTGTCCAGCCACAGTCTCAACCGATGCATCGCTGCTCCCTTCGGCCGGGCGCCTGCCTCAGCTCCTCAACGTGCCGCCTGTCGCCTTTTCAACCGCCGCCACGATCCGCTTCGACACGGCTTCGATTTCCTCGTCCGTCAGCGTCTTCTCGACCGGCTGAAGCGTCACCTCGATGGCGAGCGACTTCTGTCCCTCGCCAAGCGAACCGCCCTCGAAGACATCGAAGAGCGACACGTCGGCGATGAGCTTCTTCTCCGCGCCGCGCGCCGCACGCATGAGTTGATCCGCCGTCACGCTTTCGGCAACGACGAAAGCGAAGTCGCGCCGCAGCGGCTGAAGGTCGGACATGTCGAGCGGTGGCTTGGCGCGCGTCGGTTTGCGCTTCGGCTCGGGGATCGCATCCGGGAAAATCTCGAAGGCGACGATGGGCCCCGCGACATCCATTTCGTCGAGGACGCGCGGATGAAGTTCGCCGAAATAGCCGATGACATTCTTCGGACCGAGGCGGAAGACGCCGGAGCGGCCCGGGTGATACCAGGAGGGCGCATCCGCCGCGATCTGGAAGCTCGCGACCGGCGCGCCGAGCGCCGAGAGCAGCGCCACCGCATCGTCCTTCGCATCCATCGCCTCGACGGGCCCTGCCTTGCCCTGCCAGTGGCGGCCGCTGCCGTGCGGCCGGGCCGTGCCCCGGCGAAGGCCGGTCGCGGCCAGCACCTGGCCCGAGGGCTCGTCGTTCTCGAACTGCTGCCCAACCTCGAACATCGCGATGTCGGGATTACCCCGCGCCATGTTGCGGCCCGCCGCCGCGATCAGGCCCGCAAGCAGGCTCGGCCGCATATGGCTCATCTCGGCGGAAATGGGATTGGCGAGCTTCAGCGCAGGCGTGGCGTTGCCTCCGCCGAAGAGGTCGGCTTCGCGCGCCGAAATGAAGGACCAGTTGACGGCCTCCACCATGCCTCTCGCGGCAAGCGCGCGGCGCGCGGTTCGTTCGCGGCGCTGGCGGGCGGAGAGAACGGGCTTCGCCACCGCGTGGAGGCGCGGCAGGGCAACGGACTTCACTTCCGAAAGCCCATGCACGCGCACGACTTCTTCCACGAGGTCCGCCTCACCATCGACATCCGGGCGCCATGACGGCACGGAAACGGAAAGCTTCGCCCCCGCCTCCGATACGCCGAAGCCGAGCGCGGAGAGGATCGTCACCGCTTCCGATTTCGGCAGCGAAAGCCCCGTGAGCTTCTCGATCCGCGCGGGATCGAACTCGATTCCCTTCTTCGTGTCCGGCACCCTACCCGCCACGACGACATTGGACGGCTCGCCGCCGCACATGCCGATGATCATCTTCGTCGCGAGTTCGAGGCCGGGCAGAACGAATTCGGGATCGACGCCGCGCTCGAAACGGTAGCGCGCATCCGACACGATGCCGGTGTCGCGGCCCGTGCGCGCCGTGCGGTAGGGATCGAAGTAGGCACTTTCGACGAAGACGTCGACGGTCTCATCCGTCGAGCCGCTCGCCTCGCCACCCATCACGCCGCCAAGGCCGAGCACTTTCTCGTCATCGGCGATGACGGTGTAGTGCTCTTCCATCTCATAGGTCTTGCCATCGAGCGCTAGGAAGCTTTCGCCCTTCTTTCCGAGCCGCGCGCGGATGTTTCCCTTGAGTTTCGATGCGTCATAGACGTGGAGCGGGCGCGCGCGGTCGAGCGAGATGAAATTCGTGATATCGACCAGCGCGTTGATCGGGCGAAGGCCCACCGCCTTCAGATATGTCTGCAGCCATTCGGGCGAAGGGCCGTTCTTCACGCCGCGAATGAGACGGCCCGCGAAGACGGGGCAGGCATGCGCCGCGTCAGCCGGGAAATCGAGCTCGATGCCGATGGGGCTTTCATACTTGCCCTCGACCGGCGAGAGATCGCCTTCGAGGAGACGGCCAAGGCCCGCCGCCGCGAGATCGCGCGCGACGCCGTAGACGCCGAGGCAGTCGGGCCGGTTCGGCGTGATCGCGATCTCGATCACCGGGTCGTTCCGCCCCAGCACTTCCGCCGCGGGCGTGCCCACGGCGAAATCGCCTTTCAGATCGATGATGCCGACATGATCGTCGGAGAGTTCGAGCTCGCGCTCCGAACACATCATGCCGTTCGACTCGACGCCGCGGATCTTGGTCGGCTTCAGCACCATGCCGTTCACGGGGATCGTCGCGCCGGGCGGTGCGAAGATGCCCGTCATGCCGGCGCGCGCATTCGGCGCGCCGCATACGACCTGCAGCTGCTTCACTTCGCCATCGACAAGCGCTTCGACCTTCAAGACCTGCAGCTTGTCGGCGTCGGGATGGGGCCCGGCTTCCAGCACTTTCGCAACCGAGAAGACGGAAAGCTTCTTCGCCGGGTCTTCCACGCCCTCGACCTCGAGGCCGAGCATGGTGAGCTTCTCGACGATCTCGTCGAGCGTCGCATTGGTTTCGAGCGGGTTCTTCAACCAGGAAAGGGTGAATTTCACGACGAGAGCCCTCCCGCAAGCGTCGGCACGTCGAGCGCCGCGAAGCCGTAGTGACGAAGCCAGCGCAAATCGCTTTCGAAGAAGGCACGTAGATCGGGGATGCCGTATTTCAGCATCGCAATGCGGTCGAGGCCCATGCCGAAAGCGAAGCCCTGATACTTATCGGGATCGATGCCGGACGAGCGCAGCACGTTCGGATGCACCATGCCGCAGCCGAGAATCTCCAGCCAGTCGTCGCCCTCGCCGATGCGGATCTCGTTGCCGAGACGCGCGCAGCGCACATCGACTTCCATCGAGGGTTCGGTGAAGGGGAAGAAGGAGGGGCGCATGCGAAGCTCGACGCCGTCCACCTCGAAGAAGGCACGCAGGAATTCTTCCAGCGTCCATTTGAGGTGCCCCAGATGCGTCGTCTCGTCGATGACGAGACCCTCGATCTGGTGGAATTGCGGCGTATGCGTCTGGTCGCTGTCGCAGCGATAGGTGCGGCCGGGGCAGATGAAGCGGAAAGGCGGTTCGCCCGCTTCCATGGTGCGCACCTGCACGGGGCTCGTATGCGTGCGGAGCAGCATGCGCGAACCATCGGCCTTCGGTTCGAAATAGAAGGTGTCGTGCATCTCGCGCGCGGGGTGCCCTTCGGGGAAATTCAGCGCGCCGAAATTGTAATGGTCGGTCTCGATATCCGGGCCCTGCTCCACGGCGAAGCCCATATCGGCGAAGATCGCGACGACTTCGTCCCAGACCTGGCTCAAGGGATGGATGCGGCCCGTCTCCAGCGCCGAAGCACGGACGGGCAGCGTCACATCGATCTTCTCGCTCGCGAGACGCGCATCGAGCGCCGCTTGATGCAGCGCATCCTTTCGTGCGGCCAGCGCGTCCGTCAGCCGGTCCTTGAGGCCGTTGAGCTTCGGCCCCATCTCCTTGCGCTCCTCGGGCGACATGCCGCCCAAGCCCTTCATCAGCTCGGAGACGCGGCCCTTCTTGCCAAGCGCGGCGACGCGCACGGCTTCGAGCGTGTCCATATCCACCGCATCGGCAATCGCCGCGGCGAATTCCGCTTCGAGTTTTTCGAGATCGGCGCTGTCCGTCATCTTTCCACCGGCTTCTGATCCTGTTCGCACATGACTATTCGCTCAAATCGCCCGGACCTGCCTTTCGGCGGGCTCTCGGGCGACATGAGGGAAACGGCGTGCGAACGAAGATATCGACCGGCGATCCGCCTCACCCCCGAGAGCGGCACGCGCATCCTCGCGCGGGCCCCGGGCGGGTGACCGGCTCTGGTGTCGGTTCGGACAGCCCTTACTTCAGGGCAGCCTGCGCCTGGGCGACCAGAGCCTTGAAGGCCTCGGGCTCATGGATGGCGAGATCGGAGAGAACCTTGCGGTCCACCTCGACGCCAGCCTTGGCGAGGCCGTCGATAAATCGCGAATAGGTCAGGCCGTGCTCGCGGACACCGGCGTTGATGCGCTGGATCCACAAAGCGCGGAAATTGCGCTTCCGCGTGCGGCGGTCGCGATAGGCATACTGGCCGGCCTTCTCCACCGCCTGGTTGGCGACGCGGAAGACGTTTTTGCGGCGGCCGTAATAGCCTTTCGCCTTCTTGATGATCTTGCGGTGCCGGGCATGGGCGGTAACGCCCCGTTTGACGCGCGACATGAGACTTCTCCTTGGAATAGCTGGGAGTAGATGGACCTATTTCAGGCCGTAAGGCGCGAAAATCTTCACAATCCGCTTGGTATCCGGCTCGGCGACGAGGGTCGTGCCGCGCAGGTTGCGGATCTGCTTGTTGGTCCGTTTGATCATGCCGTGACGCTTGCCGGTCTGGCCGCGCTTCACCTTGCCCGTGGCGGTGAAGCTGAAACGCTTCTTCACACCACTCTTGGTCTTCAGCTTGGGCATTTTGCTCTCCGTGTTTTGTAGAACCCGCCATTGAAGACCTTGAATTCATTGAAGAATTCGAGAGGTTGCGGGTCCGGGTCTTGGCATTACGGGCGTCCACGGCATGCCCTACAGGCCGGGCCGCCCCGAAGCCGCGGATTTATAAGGGAAAAGCCGGGCTCGTCAAGCGCCGGGCGGGCATTTCAAGCAATGCGCAGGCTTGATGCGCATGAATAATGCGCATAGGCTATGCGCATGGCAAAGAAAGCGGTCAATCTCTCCATCGACGCGGAGCTCCTCGCGAGAGCGAAGGCGGCGCGTCTGAACCTGTCGGCGCTCCTCGAGCAAGCCCTGTCCGAGCAGGTGCGGGCCGAGCAGGAAAGGCGTTGGCGGCAAGAGAACAAATCCGCCATCGAGGCCGCCAATGGCTTCGCGGAAGAGCATGGCGTCTTCGGCGAGGATTACCGGTCCTTCTGATGGCGGCCTTGGACATCCATGCCAATCCGGAGCCGCGAACGCGGGGCGCGATGCCCTATGTCATCGAACTTCAGGCAAACCTTCTCAGCGATCTGAATACCAGGCTTGTCGCCCCGCTCGCGCCGGCGCGGCTTTACAAGGGCGCGATACCACACCTCAATCCCGTTATAGACATTGCGGGCGAGCCGCATGTGCTGCTCACGCATCAGATGGCGGCGCTGCCCGCCCGGCTCTTCGCGGCACCGCCCGTTGCCAATGCGGAGGAGCATCGCTACGAGATCGTCGCCGCTGTCGACTTCCTCGTGACAGGAATCTGAAAGGGAAAAGCATGAGCCGTTTTTTCGGGAAGGTCTGCCAGAACGGCTATGTCGTGCGCGACATCGAGGCCGCACTGAAACACTGGACGGAAGTCCTCGGCGTCGGCCCCTTCTATTACATCGACCGGGTGAAATGCGACTGGTTCACCTACAGGGGCGAGCCCTCGCCGGTCGAAATGAGCATCGCGCTCGGCAATACGGGCGATCTCCAGATCGAGCTCATCCAGCAGCGCAACGACGCGCCCTCCATGTATATGGATTTCCTGAATTCAGGCCGCGAAGGCCTGCAGCACATGTCCTACTGGACGACGGATTATCAGGCCGCCTATGACCGCGCATTGGCAGCAGGCTACCAGGTCGGACATGAGGGGCAGATCGGCGGCGAACAGGGCCGCTTCGTCTATTTCGACACCGAGACCCATCCGGGCACGGTGATCGAGATGTCGGATATTTCCGGCGCGAAGGGGAAGTTCTTCGAGCATATCCGTAATGCCGCCATCGGCTGGGACGGCAAGGACCCGGTGAGGCCCGTGCGTTAGGACACACGGACCTCACCCGCGCTCGGGTCAGCCGCAATAGACGCGCGTAACCTTGCCTTCCTCATCGAGTTCGACATTCAGCCGATCGGGACGGAAGTCCTTCGTCACAGCCTCTCCCGGACGGATCACGCGAATGCTCGCGACCTCCTGACCGGCCTCGAGCTCGCCCTTCGCCTCTTCATAGGGCTTGCCGGTCCATACGCCCAGCGCATCCGCCGCGGCCTGGCAACCCGCCGCCGCGCTGTCGTCCGCGCCGGCAATCGTTCCGGCGTCGGCGCCCTCCGCCGCGGCTTCCTCGCCCATGGACATGTCGTTTTCGTCCATATCGCTCCCGGCGCTATCCGCCGCGCCGGGTTCCGCCGTCATCGGCACGGCATTGTCCACCGCCGGGGCTTCTTCCGCCGTTGCATCGGCGGCCTTGTCCTCTTCGTTCTGGTCGCAGGCCGCAACCGTCACCAGCGCCGCAATCGCCACCGAACCGAGAAGGTGCTTCAGCGAAAAACTCATGTCTCTCTCCCGTTGGTCGTGAACGTCATCCGGCGTTTTCGCCGGAAAGAGAAGAACCCGGCATTCCGGCTTTTCCGTGGCGCCACCGCCATACCCTCAATGCATGCGGGCGGAAGAGGTTCCACGAGGGCCGGTTCGCACGGCCTCTCCCTTTTCCTCTCCCGCCCCGATTTTCGCCCTGCGGAAGTTCAGCCCGCCGAGGTCTTCTCTTCATACATTTCGTCGTAGCCGCGCTGCCAGATGAGCTTCGAGCCGTCCTCGCGGCCGAGCATGGCGATGGGATCCCGGTTGTCGACATGGCCGTAAAGCCCCCGATAGACCGAGTAGCCGCAAAGCTCCTGCAGGCGGCGCGGGAATTTCCGCGCCTCCTCGAGCGGGATGCCGAGCTGCTGGTTCTCCTGCTGGCGGATGAAGCCCGCGCAGTAATAGTTCGCGACGGCGAAGCGCCGGTCCTGCGAGCGGTTGGTGCCGCCCGCATGCCAGAGACTTCCATGCCAGAAGAGTATGGAACCCGCCGGCATCTCCCCCGGCACCGTGTCCATCTCGATGTCGTAGTCCGGCATGCCGCTCGCCTTGTGACTGCCGGGCACGAGCCGCGTCGCGCCGTTTTCTTCGGTGAAGTCGGAAATCGCCCAGACGCAGTTCAGGGTGAAGGGCTGATGCGGCTTCGGCACGGGGATCAATTGGTCGTCCGCATGCAGAGGCTGCGCGCCCTGCCCCGGACAGAGCGTGATGGCGCTGACGGACGAAACCTGCAGTTCCGGGTCCAGAACCTTCTCGGCGAAAGGCAGAGCCGCGCCGTGTATCGGAATCTTCCAGAAGGTCGGCCCGTGCGCGAGCAGGTTGTAGATGCGCACCGTGCGCTTGCCCTCGAAGTCCGTATCGCGAAAGCCGATATCCTGCTCGCGCTCGACCCGGAGCAGTTCCTCCCTGATCTCCGCGACGAGGTCCGGCTCGATCGCATTCTCGAAGATCACATAGCCGTCGCGTTCGAAGTCCGCATATTTGGCGTCCAGATCGATCTTTCCATTCGGCATCTCTCCCCCTTTTTCGATTGCCTCTTGGCTGCGGCACGGCTCCTCCCTGCCACGTCCCCAGACCCTAACTCCGCTTATCTCGCCTGCCAAGTTTTGCGTAGTTTAAATACGCACTATTCCGTCCGGACCGGCCCTTGCGCGGAAAGCTTCGGCCTCTTATAGTGTATATACACTATAAGACGGGGCAGCGGAGAGCAGGAGGCTGAAGATGGCGCATGATCTCGCAACCGGCGGTGAACATCCCGATGTGCTGCGCTGGCGCGGCGAAGCGGAGAGGCAGGAGCGGGTCTCTCTCACCGCTGAGAGCCTCCGCGCGCTGATGCTCGACTGCGGCGCGGACGATTGCGGCTTCGTCGCGGTTGCCGATCCCGCCATTGCCGACCAGCAGGCCTGGATCTCGGCGCTCCTGCCAAACGCACAGACGCTGGTGAGCTTCGTCTGCCGCATGAACCGCGACACGGTCAGGACCTCCGTCCGTTCCGTGGCGAATGAGGAATTCCACCAGACCTATGACGATGTGAATCATGTCGCGCGCCGTGCTGTCCGCCGTCTCGAGGAAATGGGCATCGGCGCCGTGAACCCCGCCGCCGCCTTCCCCATGGAAGCGCAGGCCTATCCCGCCGGCATGCGCGTCATCTCGCACAAGCCCATCGCCGAGGCTGCGGGGCTCGGCAGGATGGGCCTCCACCGCAATGTGATCCATCCGCGTTTCGGCAGCTTCGTCCTGCTCGGCACCATCGTCATCGACCGCGCGCTCGATGAGGTTTCCGCCCCGCTCGACTATGCGCCCTGTCTCGACTGCAAGCTCTGTGTCGCCGCCTGTCCGGTCGAGGCCATAGGCATGGACGGCACGTTCAATTTCTCCGCCTGTTACACGCATAACTACCGCGAGTTCATGGGCGGCTTTACCGACTGGGTGCATGAGGTCGTGGAAGCGAAGGACGCCGACGACTACGACGCCCGCGTGCCTCCCGGCGAGAGCGTCTCCATGTGGCAGAGCCTTTCCTTCAAGCCGGGCTACAAGGCGGCCTATTGCCTCAGCGTCTGTCCGGCGGGCTCCGATGTTCTCGGGCCCTACATGGAAGACAAGGTCGAGTATCGCAAACGCATCCTCGATCCGCTGCTCGCAAAGCCCGAGACGGTCTATGTGTTGAAGAATTCCGACGCTGAAGAGAGCGTGCCGAAGCGGCTCAAGACCAAGGAAGTCCGGATCGTCGACTACAATATTCCGTCCGACAACCCCTTCTCCTTCCTCTTCGGCCTCACGCTCACTTTCCAGCGCAGAAAGGCGCGCGGGCTCGATGCAACGCTTGCCCTCACCGTCACCGATCACGGCCCGCTTAACGCAACGCTGCGCGTCCGCAACTCGAAACTCGAAGTGGACTTCAAGGCGCCCGAGAAATGCGATGCCTCGCTCGCGCTCGACTGGCAAACGCTCCACGCGATCTTCCGTGACGATCTTCCGCTCGCCCGCGCCATTGCCGACCGTGGGGCGGTCCTGGAAGGCGACAGGGAAAAGGCCGAAGCGATCCGCAAATGCTTCCCGGTCTACAGGATCGGCTAGCCCATCGCGATCAACTGGTGGAGCGATTTCTTCACCGAAGGCCAGTTTGGTCCAAGCGCTCCCTCGACCTCGTCCTGCGCCTTGCGCCAAAGGGGGAGCGCCTGGGTAAGCTTCCGGCGCCCCGCCCTGGTAAGCCGGAGCCCCAGCGAGCGGCCTTCGCCGCTCGGCGCGGCCTCGATCAATCCTTCGTCTTCCAGCAGCTTCACATTGCGCACGAGGCTCGAGCGTTCGAGCGCCAGCATGTCGGCAAGAGCGGTGAGCGACTTCGCGCTTCCCTCCTCCACCGCGATCAGCAGCGTGAACTGCGTGATCTTGAGACCGACGGGCCTGAGCGCCTTGTCATAGGCCCGCGTCAGCTTGCGCGCCGCCATGCGCGTCCTCAGCGCCGCGCAATTCTCGCGCACTTCCTTTTCGGTGACTGTCTGGCTCATGCCCAACCCGTTTTTCGTGTAGATACACGATATGGGGAGAAAAACGGCCGCGCAAGACGGTTGGCGTCGTATCTATTTCTTCCGGAGCTATTCAGTAGCTCCAATTCCATTCCACGCCCGAAGGTGCTGAACGATCTCGACAATTCTTTCGTTCAGGTCGACCGATAGACTTCCGAGCGAAGTCATATTCTTTACGATCTCAGCCGCGAATTGTGGCTTTTGCTTTGAGAGCTTCTCACCCAACCCTGGAGTTGTGGCATCAATGGCATCCCATACAGATTCCCACTTCTCGCCTAACTGAACCTTCTCTCCGGAAAGCACTTTCTCCAGCACCGAGCCAGGAATGTAGTTCTCGATTTCTCGACCGGATGTTACCCAGCCGTATCCGCCCATCCCCTTTACTTCCTTAAGCACCCTGGCCTTAGTTTCGTTTATTTCCCCACCTGCTTGCTTTATGTCGCTATCCATTATCACAATGCAGTTTCTGTTGACGCTAAGCAGCTTAACAAAAGCATCATCATCCGTGATCGGATCAGAAGCACTGAGATGAGACAACAATTTTCCGCCGTAGAACACGCATTGATAGTGGACCGATTCTTTTAGTGAATTGCCTGATGCGAGACTAATCCAGTGATTGATATATGTTCTGTCGGAGGGTCCCTCCACCCAAATTACAGCGTTAGCTTGAAGTAAATCGCTCGCGCGCACACCGAGATCATCTAACAGCCGATATCGACTTGAGGAACTGGAGACACTTTCAACAGAAGAAACATTTCCATGTTGAGTGACATGCAAAAATTGCACATCGTCCTCCTTGTGAAACATATCGATGCAAACGCTGGAATGCGTGGTCATAAAGATTAGGCAGCCAGTTTCTTGCGAAAAGCGGTTGATCAAATTCAACAATCTACGCTGCATATCGGGATGTAGATTATTCTCAAGCTCTTCAAACAAAAAAATGTAGTCTGCGGCACGCTTCGCGCTTATTGCAGGCACGATAAAGAGATGACACAACACAAGCAGAATAGTTTTCAAGCCACTTCCGGAGGCAGAGAGGGGAATTGCTCCCTTCCCTCGCTCGTTTAGATAAACCTCCCAGAGTTCTGTTCCTTCATCATGTTTGAGGGTTATGTCCTCCAAAACCACAGACGGCCCGAGCACCTCGTTAAATCCCTCAATAATCTTTCGTCTTAGCTCATCATTAGAGTGTTCTTTGGTGAGCAAGATTCTCCGCAAAACATTTGTCGCCCCTCGCCCGGTTGATGAAAGATGAAAGTCCTTGCTCTGCCCTTCCGAGTTGATATCTCGTTCAGAGCTAAGCCGACTGGTTTTCATCCCGTTAAATGGCTCCTCCACATTCGACGACAAACTCCTCAGATAATCTTCGGAGTCTTGGAGATTAAAGGGAGGTTCAACTTGAAGAAATGAACGATCCTTACCCGAACGAACATATGAAAACGGCTTTCCTACCCACTGGCACCCAAACTCCCAGTGATTGTTGCCTGGCACCGAACCGCCATGCGTGTTCTTTGGGAATGTGTTTCTTAGAGCCTGCTCGGATAAGGCTTGACGCACGCGAATCTGAGCAGATTTTCCGGCGCGAGTTGCTGCATCAAGAATGGCAGTACCGCTCACCAATGCCTCGATAAGATCCAAAAGCGCAGACTTCCCGCTATTGTTCTTACCGATGACAAGATTCATTCTCTGAATTCTCTCGAACCCAGCAAAATCATCAAAGCACTTGAACCCCGAAACCTCCAAGGAAGTCTCTGACAACCTTTTCGCGCGCCGTTTGACCTCGTCTTTCATTCATCCCCCGCAAGATTGTCATTCCGCCGCGCTGGTGCCCTGGTTGACCTGCGCCTTTTTCACCGAGGCCTGCACCACGGGGATTTCGTGGTCTTCCAGCGGCTTCATCCAGTTCTTCCGCTTCAGCGCCGCCTCGATATAGGGCGCGAGTTCTTCTCTCTTTCTCGCCTCACGGGCGGCGACCTCCGCCTTGAACTCGGGCATCACTTCCTTCGCGAAGAGTTCGAGCGACTCGCAGATATGCTCATGCTTGTTGCGGCCCGCCTGCTGCATGAAGATCACCTGATCGACACCCGCATCCTGGAAGGCCCTGAGATGCGCGCGCATGTCGTCCGGTGTGCCGATGCCGGTCGCGATCGCTTCGGCGCGCTTCGCCGCATCGATCACTTCCTGCGTGCGGTTGCCGCGCGCCTTGATGTAGTCGCCCCACATGTCGGTGCGGCCGGGCACCGTGTCATGCGCGACGAGTGCGTTCAGCGCATAGCCGAAGAATTCGAAGCCCTCATGGCCGCGGCGGATCGCCTCCTCGCGGTCATGATGCAGCGAGAAGTTCGACACCATGGCGATATTCGCGTTCACGCTATGACCGATGGGGCGGCATTCCTCAGACTTGATGATGCCGTAATAGATGTCGGACCAGTTCTTCGCCTCTTCCGGATCGACGAAGGAAAAGGCCAGCGCGCCGACACCGAGCGACGCCGCAACGCGGATCGTGTCGCGGTTCGTGCAGGCCATCCACATGGGCGGATGCGGGTGCTGCACCGGCTTCGGCAGCACGTTGCGGCAGGGCATCGAGAAATACTTGCCCTCGAAACCCGGATAGGGATCGAGCACCATCATGTTTGCGATCTGCTCGCCCGCCTCGATCGCCATGGCGCGCTTTTCCTTCGCGGGGATATTGAAGCCGCCCAGTTCGAGCCGCGTCGCGCCTTCGCCGATGCCGAATTCCACACGGCCGTTCGACATGATGTCGAGTGTCGCGAGGCCCTCCGCCGTGCGGGCGGGATGGTTGTAGTTCGGGATCACCTGGCGGATGCCGTGGCCGAGGCGAATGTTCTTCGTGACCGAAGCGGCGGCGGCGAGGAAGACTTCCGGCGCCGAGGAATGCGAATACTCGTCCAGGAAATGATGCTCCACCTCCCAGGCGTGGTCGTAACCGAGCCTGTCGGCCAGCACGATCTGTTCAAGCGCTTCGTGAAACAGCCTGTGTTCGTCGCCCTCGTTCCAGGGCTTCGGCAGTTGCAGCTCGTAGAAGACTCCGAATTTCATGGACCGCTCTCCCCGTTTCCGTTCGACGTCCTCGCTACTCCGGCGGGACGTTCGTTTTTCGATGGGGAGAGTGTAGTCGCCAATGCGGCGGCCCGCGACCTCTGCCGCAGACCGGCGCCGCCTTCCGTCGCGTCAGCCTCGATTCCTGTCTTTTTCGCGCGGGCTAGTGGAGGCCGTTCCGCAGGGACCCGTCATGATGATGCTGACGGCGCGCGGCGCGGAGCCCGAGTTCCTTCTCGGCCGCCTGGCGGCGAAGCACGCTTCTCTCCGTTTGAAGGATATGGCGCAGCTCCTCGTCGGAGTGCAACCGCACGTCGATCGGCCCCGTCAGTTCCACCGCACGCCGCATCACCTCCTGCGATTCGTAGAAGGAGCGCTTGCGCCGCGAGCGGCTCATCAGCCGCCGCCAGATATCAGTAATCGACATTTGCTCACCGGTCATGGTCGCGGACACACAGTGCCTTCGAGTTCCGGCGTTTCGCCCCAATCGCAAAGCGCCTTCAAGCGGCGCTTTTTCGGCTTCGTCATTTTCGAGACTATACCAGGCGACGGGACCGCACCAGACGACTCACACTATGAAGGCCCGGCAAACCTATGATGACGGCTCCGGCGCGAGCGAGCGGGGATGAAACCGCTCTGGAGAGAAAACACCGCCCCGGACGGTGTTTCTCAGCCTTCCTGTAGCTTTCCCGCCATCTTCGATGCACCATTGTGGAGAGTATTTAATGGGGGCAATCAAATGAGGAAGCCACTACATGTGGCCCATCGCGGCGGCGCGGGTCTCTGGCCGGAAAACACCATGGCCGCCTTCACGCGCGCAATTGCCGCGGGCGCGGACGGCATCGAACTGGACGTCCATCTGTCGAAGGACGGCAAACTCGTCGTCCATCACGACGAAAGCCTCAAGCCTTCCATTGCGCGCGGGGCTGGCGGCGAATGGCTCACCCGCCCGACGCCGCTCCTGAAGGACCTCACCTTCGAGGAAATGCAGGCCTACGACATCGGCCGTCTCCGCCCCGGTGCGCGCTATGCCGGGCGCTATCCAGACCAGGTGCCTGCCGATGGTGAGCGCATTCCGCTTCTCTCCGACGTCTATCGCCTTGTGAAGGAGAAGACGAAGCCCGGCTTCCGCCTCTATGTGGAACTGAAGACGTCGCTGCTCGACCTCTCGCAATCGGCCGATCCGGTGGAACTCGCCGATGCCGCCGTCGCCCTTACCCGCGATCACGAGCTCGATGAGACCGTCACCTTCGTTTCCTTCGACTGGCGCGCGCTCGCCCGCGCGAAGGAGAAGGCGCCCCATATTCTCAATGCCTTCACGACGCTGCCCTTCTTCCAGCTCGACCCGGCAGACGCTTCCGCCGCGCGCGACGTACCGGGTTCGGAAGACGATCTCATCCGCAAGGCGTCGGCCGCCGGCGCGCCCTGGGCGGCGGGCTTCGACTGGCGAAACGAGAAGGGCGCGACTTTCGCCGAACGAATGCTCAAGGCCATAGCCTCGGGCCCGGCCGATGGCTGGTTCTCCTGGCATGGCGACGTGACGCCGGAGACCGCGGCGAAGGCGAAGGAACTAGGCCTTGCCGTCTCCTGCTGGACGGTCGACGAAGAAGAGGAAATGAAGCGGCTCGCCGCGCTCGGCGTCGAGGCGATCCTTACCGACCGCCCGGACCGGCTCGCGAAAGCACTTCCCCAATGAGAAAAGGCCCGGTCGCGAAACCGGGCCTTCTTTCCTTCGATATGCGGCGGCCTCAGCGCGGCGCCAGCACCATGATCATCTGACGGCCTTCGAGGCGGGGATAGAGTTCGACCTTCGCGATCTCCTCTACCTGTTCCTTGACCTTGTTCAGGAGCTGCATGCCGAGTTCCTGATGCGCCATCTCGCGTCCGCGGAAGCGAAGCGTGACCTTCACCTTGTCGCCCTCTTCGAAGAAGCGAAGCATGGAGCGCATCTTCACGTCGTAGTCATGCGTGTCGATGTTCGGGCGCATCTTGATTTCCTTGACCTCGACGGTCTTCTGCTTCTTGCGCGCCTCGTTGGCCTTTTTCTGGGCCTGATACTTGTATTTCCCGTAGTCGAGGAGTTTGCACACGGGAGGCTTCGCATTCGGCGATACCTCGACCAGATCCAGCCCGGCCTCCTCGGCCATGCGGATCGCCTCGTCGGTTGGGATAACGCCGCGCTTTTCGCCCTCGGCGTCAATGAGCAACACGGTCGGCTCATCGATCATGTCGTTTATGCGCGGGCCCTCTTTCGTGGGCGGCGCCTGCATCGGTCTGCGAGCTATGAACACTTCTCCTTCTATTGATCCGGCCGCAGGATCGCGCCCGGGAAACGGGAAGATACCGCAAATGACGCCTTCCCGGCGTTTGCGTTCCCTGTCCGCCTCCCGGTGGTGCCCAACCCGGACACCCTCCGGAAAAATCCAGCACAGCTATAGATTTGAAGCCAGCCGCCCGCAAGTCAAGAAAGGGACGGCGCGGGATCGTCGAAAGCGTCTTCCGGCGCTCTTTCGTGCCATTGTGGCCTCGGCCACACACAGAAACGCATGAAACGCGTCATCCGGCTGCCTTCGAGGTCGTAGATATGAGCGGGAGAGGCCCAGGACAAGCGCCGTGCCCGCGCGAGAAAGGCCGATGCGCTCCGTATCGCGCCGTCTTCCCAGCAGATATCGGCGATATCTCCCGCCTTGCGGCGGCCTTCAGGCGTCGTCAGCAGGATCAGACGGGCCCCGGAATGCGCCGCGCGGATCGCCCCCAGCGCCTTCCTTGCAGGTCCGGGCCCGCCGCGGCCGAGCCAGATCGCGACGATTCTTTCGCCCGCTTCAGCCACGGCGCTTCGCGATGAGCTGGGCATAGATGCCGAGCGTCGTCTCGCACATGACGCCGACCGAATAATGCGCCACGGCGTTCTCATGGCCCCTCGCGCCCATGGCCGCCCGCGCCTCGGGCCCCATCTCGACCGCCTTCTTCATGGCTTCCGCCAGCGCGGCCGCATCGCCGGGGGCAACGCGAAAACCCGTCTCGCCCTCGATCACCGTTTCCTGCTGCCCGCCCGCATCCGACACGATGACAGGGCGGGACGCGGCCTGCGCCTCCACTGCCGTCCGCCCGAAGGGTTCCGGCTCAATCGAGGGCGACAGCACCACATCCGCCAGTGCATAACCCGCCGCCATGTCCTCGCCATGTCCGACGAGCCGCGCGCGGCCCTGCAAACCCGCCGCCGCGATCGCGCTTTCAAGTTCGCTCACGTAATTGTCGCGGCCCTGCGCATCGCCTGCCAGCAGCAGAGTGAAATCGCGAATGCCGCTTTCCGCGAGAAGCCGCGACGCCTCGATGGAGACGAGCTGCCCCTTCCAGCGCGTCAGCCGCGCGGCATGAACGAAGACGGTTCCCGATGTCTCGCCGATGCCCCATCGCCGCGCCAGCGCCTCGATGCGGGGCGGCGTCACGCTCGCATAGGCTTCGATGTCGATGCCCCGCGGCACGGTGAAGATGCGGCCATCCTGCGGCGCATGAACCTTGCGGATATTTCCGGCGGTGTAGGCGGAGTTCGCGATCACGGCGTCGCCGCGCACCATCACCGAATTGTAGAAGACCTTGAGGCGCGGCTTTTCATGCACACGCGAATGATAGGTCGTGATGAAGGGCACGTTCGCGCGCCGCGCCGCCGCGAGCGCGCTCCATGCGGGCGCCCGCGAACGCGCATGGACGAGATCGACGCCCTCGCGCGCGATCACGCGCGCCAGACGCTCCACATTCAGCGCCATGATGACCGGGTTCTTCGAATGGACGGCCATGTCGATATGTTCGGCGCCCGACACCGCAAGCTCCGGCACCATGCGCCCGCCCCGGCTCGCAACGATGGCGCGCCCTCCCGCCGCCACGACCGCGCGCGCGACATCGACCGTCGTGCGTTCCGCGCCGCCCGTTTCGAGCGCGGGCACGACCTGCAAGATTGTCGGACGCGGCGAAAGGTTTTCGAATGGGTTGGCCAAGCCGGGGAATCCCTGTTGGATGAGCTGAAACACAAGTCAGAGAAGCACCAGACAATGACCGACAGCCCCTCTCCCCGCAAGCTCGCGCGCCCCGGATATGAAGGCAGCGAAGCCGAGGAACTCGCCTATATGCTGGAGACGCCGGAGAAGCCTTCCGGCCCCACCGGCCTCACCTGGCTTGGCGGCTTCAAGTCCGACATGACCGGCACCAAGGCATCCGCCCTCGCGGACTGGGCTAAGGCTTCAAACCGTCATTTCCTGCGCTTCGACTATTACGCGCATGGCGCATCGAGCGGCGATTTTCGCAAGGCCACGATCGGCCGCTGGCTGGACGATGCGCTCGCCGCCATCGACCAGCTCGCCGAAGGTCCGCAGGTGCTGATCGGCTCCAGCATGGGCGGCTGGATGGCGCTTCTCGCCGCACTGGCGCGGCCCGAACGCGTGAAAGGCCTCGTCCTCATCGCGCCCGCGCCGGACTTCACGGAAGAACTCATGTGGAAGACATTTTCGGGCGAGATCCGGGAAACGCTGACGCGCGACGGCATCTATTGCGAGCCCTCGGATTATGACGACGAGCCCTACGAGATCACGATGAAGCTGATCGAGGAGGGCCGAAATCACCTGATCCTCGGCAAGCCCATTCCTCTCGCCTGTCCCGTGCGCATCCTTCAGGGCATGAAGGACCCGGACGTACCGTGGGCACACGCCATGCGCCTCGTCGAAACGCTGAAGAGCGACGACGTCACCATCAATCTGTCGAAATCGGGCGATCACAGGCTTTCGACGCCGAAAGACATCGCGTGTCTCACTCAGACGATCGAGATGCTGCTGGAGGAGGTCGAGGGGTAGGAGGTCAACCCTCCGTCCGCTCCACGTCATTGCGAGTAGGCGAAGGGAGCGAAGCAATCCAGGAGCCACAAGCTCCGTGCCTGCCGCCCCTGGATTGCTTCGCTCCCTTCGGTCGCTCGCAATGACGAAGGAGTAGAAGCCTCAATCCACCTGCGGCAGCATGCGGTCGGCCTTGCGGAAATAGGCGCGGGCAAAGTTCAGCAACTGGCCATCCGTCGGGTGATCGACCGTCTCGATGCCGACGACATTTTCGGCGATGGACGCATGCTTCTTCTGCAAACGCTTGAGGAAGCCGAATTTCGCATTGGCCGGCCCGACGATCAGGATTTCGCCCGCCCCGGCCAGCTTTTCCGCCACCTCGTCGAAGAAAGCCGCATCTTCCGACTCCCGCCAGCTCGCCCGGCCGCTGAACTGCGCGTGTTTACGCATGGCGTGTTCCTTGGGCGTCACCTTGTCGGCATTCGCATCGTCGGCATTGAAGTCGAGAATGCGCGCAGCATGGTGATCGATCCAGACGACGGCGTGGAAGTGTTTGGTCATGGAGGCCTCCGCATGAGTTTCCCGCATTATAGCGCCGCTCTCCCCCGCCGCTCTGCGGCAGAATGGCCTGCGTCATAGCGCCCTTCCGCCGGATCAAACCCGCTCAGAGCGTCGCAAGCAACGCCTTCAATCCCTCACGATAGGTCGGGTAGGAAAGCTCGACGCCGAGTTCCTCGTGCATCCGAGCATTGGAGACGCGGCGCGACGCCATATAGAAGCTCCGCGCCATGGGCGAGAGGTCCGCCTCCTCGAAAGGGATTTCGGGCGGCGGCGGCCGGCCCAGAAGCTCCGCCGCATAGGCGACGACTTCAGGCGCGGGCGCCGGCTCGTCGTCGCAGACATTGTAGATCGCACCGGGGTTCGGCTTCGCCATCGAGGCTTCCAGCACATTCGCGATGTCCTCGACATGGATGCGCGAGAATATCTGCCCTTCCTTCACGATGCGCTTGGCCGTGCCGTCCATCACGCCCTTGAGCTGGTTGCGCCCTGGCCCATAGATTCCGGCGAGACGAAAAATATGAAGCGGCAGACCGCTTTCGCCTGCGAGTTCCTGCCATTCGCGCTCGGCGGAAGCGCGCCTGTCGCTTCTCGCGACGTTCGGATCGAGCGGCGTCTCCTCGCTCACCCATTCTCCCTGCCTGTCGCCATAGACGCCGGTTGTCGAAAGATAGCCCGCCCAACGGATTTCCGGCGCTGCAGCCTTCACCGCCTCGCGATGCGCGGCAAGAACGGGATCGCCCGCTTCGGTTGGCGGCGTCGAAATCAGGAGATGCGTCGTGCCGGAAAGCGCGGCGGCGGGATCGGCAAGCGGATGATCGTTGCCAAAGATGAAAGGCTCGATGCCTTCCGCCCTCAGCCGCGCCGCGCCCTCCGCCGTGCGGCAGGTGCCCGCCACCTCGAAGCCTTGTGCCTTCAGGCGGGACGCAAGGACCCGGGCGCTGTAGCCGCAGCCGAAGCAGAAGAGCCTTCCCTTGCCGCCCATCTTTTCCTCTTTCTTTCACTTGCAAGAAGGATGCGCCGGGGCGAGGCTGTGCGCCATGAAAAACCCGTCCGTCCTTCCTCTGATCCTGTCCCTCCTTCTCGCACCCGGCATGGCTGCAGCGCAAGCGGCGCCCGAAAGCCCGATAAATTATGACGCGTGCGTCGCGCTTGTCGAAAGCGATGCTTCGGCGGCGCTCGACATGGCCGGATCGCTGAAACGTCGGCGCGGCGATGCGGAAGCGGGCGGCGTTCATTGCGAGGCGCTGGCGCTGATGGAGCTTGGCCGCCCGGCGGAAGCGGGAGACGCCTTTTTCGATCTCGCGGAGCGCCTCCTTCGCGCCGACGATGCGCTGCGTTCCGACGTCTATGCGCAGGCGGGCGATGCCTGGGCGCTCGGCGGCGAGTTCAAGCCCGCGATCCGCGCCTATGACAATGCGATTGCTCGCATGCCGGAAAGCGCTCCCTTCTATCAGGGGCGCGCACGCGTCAAGGCGCTTGCCGGCGAATGGGAAGGCGCGCGCGAGGATGCAGCCGAGGCGCTCGCCATCGATCCGAATTTTCCCGCAGCCATGCTGATCCGCGCCGCCGCGAACAGAACGCTCGGCTATCTGCGCGCTGCGCTTGTCGACGCCAATAACGCCGTCGAACTCAATCCGCATAATCTGGATGCGCTGCTCGAACGCGGTCTCGTTCACAAGGCACTAGGCGACAAGGCAAGCGCCTGGGCCGACTGGCAGGCGGCGGTGAAATACGCGAAGGACACGGGCCGCGAAGACGATCCCGCCGCGCTTGCCGCCGCGCATTACCTCAGCCAGTAGCGCCACTCGCTTCGGACGTCCTCGTCCTCTTCCGTTTCGAGCGCGGCGGGGGCCAGCCCTTTCGTCTCTTCCGGGACGAGACGCCCGAGCGCCCAGACCGCCATGGCGCGCACCAGCGGCGAGGAATCGCCGAGAAGCGCGCGGGCTTCCTGCGCAAGCCTTGTCTCTTCCGAATTTCCGATGGCGATCAGGACGTTCCGCACGAAGCGGTCGCGCCCGATCCTCTTGACGGGCGAACCCGAGAAGAGCGCGCGGAAGGAAGGATCGTCGAGCTTCGCGAGATCGGCGAGCAGCGGGCCTTTCAGTTCCTCGCGCGCATGGAAGGCTTCCTCCCGCGTCCGGCTCGCGAACTTGTTCCAGGGACAGACCGCGAGACAGTCGTCGCAGCCATAGATGCGGTTCCCCATCGGCTCGCGAAATTCGAGCGGGATGTGTCCCTTGTTCTCGATGGTGAGATAGGAAATACAGCGCCGCGCATCGAGTTCGTAAGGCGCGGGAAAGGCTTTCGTCGGGCATATGTCGAGGCAGCGGCGGCATTCGCCGCAGCGATCGTCATGGGGTGCGTCCGCCGCGAGGTCGAGCGTCGTGAAGATCGCGCCGAGAAAGAACCAGGAGCCGAGCTTGCGCGAAACGAGATTCGTGTGCTTGCCCTGCCAGCCGAGCCCGGCTGCTTCCGCGAAGGGCTTTTCCATCACGGGCGCGGTGTCGACAAAGACCTTCACTTCCGCGCCCGATGTTTCGGCAAGCCAGCGCGCGACCTGCTTCAGCCGCTTCTTCACGAGGTCATGGTAGTCGCGGTTCTGCGCATAAACGGAAATTGCCGCGCGGTCGCGCTCCTCCAGCGCGTCCAGCGGATCGCTCTCCGGCCCGTAATTCATCGCCAGCATGATGACGGATTTCGCATCCGGCCAGAGGGTTTGCGGGCTTGCGCGCCGCGCCGCCGTTTCTTCCATCCAGCCCATTTGCCCGTGCCGTCCGAGGCCGAGCCAGTGCTGCAACCGTGCGGGCAGGTCGGCGCGGGCATCGGCGCGCGCGATGCCGATATCGTCGAAACCCGCCTCATTCGCGCGGAGGATGAGCGCCTCGCGCAATGCCGTCTTGTCTGCCGTCCGTTCAGAAGTCGAGATTGGCATAGAGTTTCGGCGGCGGCATGCCGGGCACATGGTCGGCGAGGATGCCCCTGAAGGCCGGGCGCGACTTGATGCGCACATACCAGTCCTTCGCGCCCTGATACTGCGCCCAGGGCACGTCGCCCACATAGTCGAGGCAGGAAAGATGCGCGGCGGCCGTAAGATCGGCCAGCGTCATCGTCTCCCCGGCGAGCCAGTTCCGCTCCTCCATCAGGTAGCAGATATAGTCGAGATGGTAGCGCAGATTGTGGAGCGCCGCGCGCACCACCGTCATGTCGGGTGCGCCACCGCCTTCCGATGCGCCAAGAAAGCGCCGCGTCACCTTTTCGAAGATCAGCCCTTCGGAGACCTCGGCCGCGAACTTCCTGTCGAACCAGTCGACGAGGCGGCGCACTTCCGCCCGCTCGGCCGGATCTTCCGGCAGGAGCTTCACGTCGCCCGAGGTCTCTTCGAGATATTCCGCGATGGGCGTCGCGCCGCAAACGGGCTCGCCGCCATCCTCCACCAGCACGGGCACTTCGCCCGCCGGGTTCAGCATCAGGAATTCGCGCCGCCGCTCCCAGTCGCGCTCCTCGACCAGTTCGAAGTCGAGCCCCTTCTCGGCCATGACGAGGCGCACCTTGCGGCAGGCGGGAGAGATCGGCAGATGATAGAGCTGGCGCATGGGGCTCGCGGGGGCTTGGAGGACTTTGTCGTTTCTTTTATTTCGCGTCGGTTTCGGGGGCGGCGCCCGAGGCAAGTTCCTCGATGATCGGGCAGTCGGGCCGTTCGTCGCCGTGGCATTTGCGCATGAGCGTCGAAAGCGTCGCCCGCATGGCGCGCAGGCTTTCGATCTTCTCGTCGATCTCGGCGACATGGTTCGCCGCGATGGCCTTCACGTCCGCGCTGGAGCGTTCCCGGTCGCGATAAAGCGCGAGGAGGTCGCGGCATTGCGCCACCGTGAAGCCCAGCGAACGCGCGCTCGCGATGAAGCGCAGCGTATGCACGTCCTCGTCCGAATAGGCCCGGTAGCCATTCGCATTCCGGTCCGCGCTTTCGATCAGCGCGATGTCCTCGTAATAGCGAATGGTCTTGGCTGGCACGCCGGAGCGGGCCGCCGCCTCTCCGATGTTCATCGCTCTCAGCTCGCGTTGATGCGCTCGAACTGTCCGCTCCGCCGGAAGCGGTAGAGATAGGTCGGCAGCACGATCTCGAGCGCGGTCGGCGTCACGCCGAGGCCCTGCAGCGTGCGTCCTTCCTTTTCCGCCGCCTCGCTCACCACATTGTCGATGCCGAGCAGGCGCACCTGATCGGGCGTCAGCGGGGGGTTGGGCAGGAACTGCGTGAAGAAGGCCATGATCTTCGCCGCGAAGACGGGCAGCGGCAGCAGGATGCGCTTGCGCCCGATATTCCGCAGCAGATCTTCCATCAGCTCACGGAAGGTCTTCTTTTCCGGGCCGCCGAATTCGAACGTCTTGCGCTCGAAGCCGTGGTTCTCGACGAGGCGCACCACGCCTTCGGCCAGGTCCTTCACATAGACGGGCTGGAGCTTCATCGTACCGCCGCCGATGAGCGGCAGCGCGGGCGAAAGCCGCGCCATTGCGGCGAAGCGGTTGAAGAAATCGTCTTCCGGGCCGAAGACGATGGAAGGCCGCACGATCGTCGCCGCGGGGAAAGCCTGGCGCACCGCCTTCTCGCCCGCGGCCTTGGCACGGCCATAGTCCGACGGGCTGTCCTCGTCCGCGCCGATCGCGGAAACATGGACAAGCTTCTTCACGCCCGCTTCCGAGCAGGCACGCGCGACGCGGCCAGCCCCTTCATGCATCACCGCATCGAAGGTCTGCTTGCCGCTTTCATGAAGCAGGCCGACGAGATTGATGACCGCGGCCGCGCCCGCGACCGCCGCCTTCACCGAGGCTTCGTCGCGGATATTCGCCTGCACGGGCTCGACCTGTCCGACCACGCCCATGGGCCTGAGATAATGCGCCTCGTTCGGGCGGCGCACCGCAACGCGCACCCGGTAGCCGCGCCGCGCCAGCGCGTGAACGATGTGACGCCCGAGAAAGCCCGAACCGCCGAAGACCGTCACCATGCCGCCCACCGGCAGCGCGCTCACCATCATTTCCCGGTCTGCGCTATCCACGCTCATCTCGCCTCGCCTTTCGCTCCTGACGCCCGCCGGGCGCAAGCCGCCCTTCGGAACCCCGAATTCGCTCCCTTGATAGCCTATGCGGGCGGCGCGGCAAAGAGCAGCCAAACGCCTCCGCCGCCGCGCTCTTCCATTGACATTGTTGCGGCCCCTATTTAAGCAACTGCGCACGTGCCCAGGTGGCGGAATTGGTAGACGCACCAGCTTCAGGTGCTGGCGCTCGCAAGGGCGTGGAAGTTCGAGTCTTCTCCTGGGCACCATTCCTTTCCCGCGGCGGTTCCCGCCCGCCGCATAGAAGCCCCCTCGCGGGGCAAAGCGGAGCCCGAACATGGCGGTCACGCTGCACAGGGGCGATCTTCCGGCAGACCTCGACTTCGGCTCGAGCGTCGCGGTCGATACCGAGACGATGGGCCTCAATCCCGAGCGCGACCAGCTCTGCGTGGTCCAGCTTTCGGCGGGCGACGGCAATGCCCATATCGTGCAGCTCGACCGGGGCACCTACAGCGCGCCCAACCTGCGCGCGCTGATGGGCAATCAGGACGTCCTCAAGATCTTCCATTTCGCGCGTTTCGACGTCGCCATGATCCAGCGCTATCTCGGCGTCGTCACCTCGCCCGTCTATTGCACCAAGATCGCCTCGAAGCTCGTGCGCACCTATACGGACCGCCACGGCCTCAAGGATCTCGTCAAGGAACTGGCGAATGTCGACCTCTCCAAGCAGCAGCAGAGCTCGGACTGGGGCGCGCGCGACCTCACCGAGGCGCAGCTTGCCTATGCCGCGTCCGACGTTCTCCATCTCCATGAGGTGAAGGCCGTGCTCGACGGCATGCTCGCCCGCGAAGGGCGCATGGAACTTGCCAAGGCCTGCTTCGCCTTCCTGCCGGTGCGCGCCGCGCTCGATCTCGCGGGCTGGCCGGAAGAAGACATCTTCGCGCATTGATCTCGCCCGTTCGGGCAGCCCGCCAGCCCCGCCGGCAGCATTAATTGACGCATTATGGCGCTTCCGCGCATACTGGCTGCCCGCCCCCGGCGGGCTTTTTCGTGCCCGCAGGGCGGGCGATTCTGGAGCTGTGACGGCATGAGCGAGCGACCCGGCGACGACAGGGCCCGCGCGGGAGAGGCCCGCAGAAGGCCGGCGCCGCAGGCCGCGGGGGCCACCCCCTTGCGCGGGCGCACCGAACGCCGCGAAGGCCGCTACAGCCGCTTCGTCTCGCTCATGAAAATCGCGCTGCCGCTCGGCGCCTTCCTGCTTCTTGGCATCGTCCTTTTCTATTCGGGCGTCTTCAGCGGCCGCGACAATCTCGATACGGCCTTCCGCGACATCGACAGGCAGCCGACGGACCTGCGCATGGTCAGTCCGCGCGTCGCCGGCGTCACGGGCGACGGCTCTCCTTATGTCGTCACCGCCGACAATGCGACGCAGGACCCCGCCGAGCCCAATTTCGTCACCTTCGACAACATCCAGGCCGATGTGAAGACCAATGGCGAGCAGGACTGGCTTTCGCTGACAGCCTCGCGCGGCCGCTACAATTCCGAAACGCAGACGCTCGACCTCACGCAGAAGATCGATATCTTCACGACCTGGGGCTACGAAATGCATGGAGAGCAGGCCACCGTCGATTTCGACCAGGGCAAGCTCAGAAGCGATTCCGAGGTACAGGGGCATGGGCCCCTCGGTACGCTGCGGGCCGACAGCATGAGTGCCGACCATGCGACGCAGGTGCTGCGTTTCGACGGCAACGTGAAGATGCTGATCCTGCCGGATCAGCCGAGCCAGGGGGTAGAAGAGTGAAAGTGCAGCCAAAAACCGCGTTCGGGGCCGCCGCGGCATCCGCGCTTCTCCTCGCCGGTCTCCTCCTGGGCCATCCCGCTTCCGCGCAGGAAGGCGGCATGCTGGGCGGCTTCCGCAGCGATCCCGGCAAGCCGATCGAGGTCGAGGCCGACGCGCTCGAGGTTCAGGACGGCGATAACACCGCCACCTTCATCGGCAATGTCCGCGTGGTTCAGGGCGATATCCGCATGAAGGCCGACCGGATCACCGTCTTCTATTCAAGCGCGCAGGGCGGCTCGCGTATCGGCAAGATTGCCGCTTCCGGCAATGTCCTTGTCTCCGCCCCCGACAATCAGACCGCCAGCGGCGACTGGGCCAATTATCTCGTCGCCACGCGGCAGATTGAAATGGGCAATTCAGTCGTTCTCCGCCAGGGCGAAAACGTGATCCGCGGCTCGCGGCTCACGGTCGACCTCGCCAGCGGCCATGCAAGGGTCAGCGGCAGCGAAAATGGCGGAACCGGGCGGGTAAAAGGCCTGTTCCAGCCTCCCTCGGACCCCTCCGCCGAGTAAAAATCCGAAAGAAGTCTTGGTTAATCCCTTCACTTCATACAATTTTAATGCCAAGTGACGTTTCATGGCATTAATGAAGTGACGGGGACCTGATGACGGGCGAAACGGGGACAATCGGCAGAAACGAAGCCGCCGGGGCCGAAGGCCGGGAAGGCCCGCGCCTCGTCGCGGACAATCCGGGGCTCTGGGTCGAAAAGATCGGCAAGAGCTTCAAGGGCCGTCCCGTGGTCCGGGGCGTCAGCTTCCATGTCCAGCGCGGCGAAGCGGTCGGCCTGCTCGGCCCCAACGGCGCGGGCAAGACCACCGTCTTCTACATGATTACCGGGCTCATCCCGCCGGATTACGGCACGATCCTGCTCGACGGGCATGATGTGACCGACCTTCCGATGTATCGCCGCGCGCGCCGCGGCGTCGGCTATCTGCCCCAGGAAGCCTCGATCTTTCGCGGCCTCACCGTGGAACAGAATATCCGCGCCGTGCTCGAGGTCGTCGAACCCGACCGCGACCGCCGCGAGGCCGAACTCGACGATCTTCTGGCCGAATTCTCGATCACGCATCTTCGCCGCACGCCCGCCATCGCACTGTCCGGCGGCGAGCGCCGCCGCGTCGAGATTGCGCGCGCGCTGGCGACGCAGCCTTCCTTCATGCTGCTCGACGAACCCTTTGCGGGCATCGATCCGATCGCCATCGGCGATATCCGCGATCTCGTCGCCCATCTGAAGGATCGCGGCATCGGCGTGCTCATCACCGATCACAATGTGCGCGAGACGCTCGAACTCATAGACCACGCCGTCATCATTCATGACGGCACGGTGCTGATGGAGGGCGAGCCTTCCGACATCGTCGGCAACGAGGATGTCAGGCGGCTCTATCTCGGCGAACGGTTCAGCCTGTAGTGAGTGAGCGTAGGGGGCTGACAGAGGCATGGCACTAGCACCGAGACTCGAGCTTCGCCAGGGGCAATCCCTGGTCATGACGCCTCAGCTCCAGCAGGCCATCAAACTGCTGCAGCTGTCGAATCTCGAACTTGCCGAATATGTCGAACAGGAACTCGAGCGCAATCCGCTGCTCGAAGCCGGCAGCGCCGAGCCCGCCGAACGCGCGGAAGAGCGCGACGCCCATGAGGGCGAACGCGAACAGGTGATCTCGTCGGAAACCTCGCTCTCCCTCAGCGAAGACGGGCCGCTGCCCGGCCGCGACGGCGATCTCGATACGGATTACGACAACGTCTATGCGGATGAGAGCCGCTCCGACGCGCAGAACGATGCCGCCGCGAGCGCGCCGGGCCAGACATCGTCGGACTGGCAGAACGTGAAGGGCGGCGGCGGCGGAAACGCCGATGGCGATTTCAGCTTCGAGGCGACGCTGACGCGCGAGGCCACGCTTGCCGAACATCTCACCGAACAGATGAACATGGCGCTGAAGACGGCGGGCGACCGCATGATCGGTGCCTATCTGATCGACCAGGTGAACGAGGCGGGCTACATGACCGCCGATACCGCGGAAGTGGCGGAACGTCTCGGCACGGATGTCGAGGATGTGGAAGCGGTGCTGCAGGTGCTGCAGACCTTCGAACCCACCGGCATCTGCGCGCGCAACCTCAAGGAGTGCCTCGCGCTGCAGCTTGCCGAGCGCGACCGGCTCGATCCCGCGATGCAGCTCTTTCTCGACAATCTCGAGCTTTTCGCGAAGCGCGACTTCGATCAGCTCATGAAGATCACGGGCGCCGACCGCGAGGACATCGCGAGCATGGTGGAGGATATCCGCCTCTGCAATCCCAAGCCCGGCCTCGCCTTTGGCGGTGAGCCCGTCGTGCCCGTCGTGCCGGACGTCTTCGTGCGCGCGCGCGCCGATGGAAGCTGGGCCGTCGAGATCAATTCGGAAACGCTGCCCCGCGTTCTCGTGAACCAGCAATATTACGCCGAAGTCTCGAAGCTTTCGGGCGATGCAAGCGCCAAGGCCTATATCTCCGAGTGTCTCAACAATGCGAACTGGCTGGTGAAGAGCCTCGACCAGCGCGCCCGCACCATCCTCAAGGTCGCGTCAGAGATCGTGCGCCAGCAGGACGGCTTCCTCGTCCACGGCATCCAGCATCTGAAACCGCTCAACCTGAAGACCATCGCCGAAGCGATCTCGATGCATGAGTCGACGGTCAGCCGCGTCACCGCGAACAAATATGTCGCGACGCCGCGCGGCATCTTCGAGATGAAGTATTTCTTCACCTCCTCCATCGCCTCCTCTTCCGGCGGCGCGGCGCATTCGGCCGAGGCCGTGCGTCACCGGATCAAGGAACTCATCGATGTCGAGCGCCCCGATGCGGTCCTCTCCGACGACAACATCGTCGATATCCTGAAAAGCCAGGGCGTGGATATCGCGCGGCGAACCGTCGCCAAGTACCGGGAAGCGCTCAATATTCCCTCTTCGGTGCAGAGAAGGCGCGAGAAGAAGGCCTATGCCTGAGTCTCGCCGGGGCCCTTTTCAAGACCCCGCACGCGCCCCATATCCTGTTGAAAGATAAGGCTTTTAACGCTTTCTCAGGCATGCGGTTGACACCCATGATGGGGCCAACTAGTTTCCACGCGCTCAAACGCCCCCGGGACTTCGAACCCGGCGGTGAGGCGGTGGGTTGGGCCGCCGAGGCGGCATGTACAATGGCAAATTCGGACGCCCCGATTCGACGACCGGGGACGTTATAGGAAGTGCAGCCGTCCCGTGCGGACGGTAGTCAGGCCGAACCGTTCGGCAACCGTCTGTTGTAGCGTAGTGGGCCCAGGAAGGTCTTTCATGCAGGTTCAGGTAAGCGGCCATCATCTCGATGTAGGAGATGCTCTCCGCACCCACGCGACCGAACGGCTCGAAGCCGCGGTCACCAAGTATTTCGACCGTCCCGTGGACGGCACGGTCACCTTCACCAAGGAAGGTCACGAGTTCCGCGCCGATTGCTCGGCGCATCTGAGCTCGGGTCTGCGCGTGAATGCGCAGGGCGCCGCGAACGAGGTCTATGCCTCCTTCGAGGCCGCGCTGGAGCGCCTCGAGAAGCGGCTTCGCCGCTACAAGCGCAGGCTCAAGAACCACAACAATAACAACAAGGCGGAACTGCCTGCCGAGGCCTATCCCTCCTTCGTCATCGAAGCCGGCGACGAACATGAGGAAGTCTCCGAGGATGCGCAGCCCGTCATTATCGCCGAAGGTACGACCGCTATTCCCGTCCTCAGCGTCGGCGATGCCGTGATGCAGATGGACCTGAGCGATGCGCCCTTCATTGTCTTCCGCAATGGCGGCAAGGGCGGCATCAACCTCGTCTATCGCCGCGCCGACGGAAATATCGGCTGGATCGACACGGGCCGCGATGCTCAGAAGGCTTGAAACTCTGAAGGCGAAACCACGGCACCGCGCGGATAGCGTGGCGGCCGGAGAGCCCCGGACGGAAGCGCGGAAAGGTTCCGTGCGTCTGGCGGCTTCGCAGAACAGGATTCGGATTATGGAGCTTGAAGATCTGGTGCAGCCGGAGGGTGTCGTTGCCCATCTGAAAGTCACCAGCAAGAAGCAGGCGCTGCAGGAGCTTTCCGAGCGCGCCGCGAAAATTACCGGGCTCTCCGAGCGGGCGATCTTCGAGACGTTGCTCGAGCGCGAGCGCCTTGGCTCCACGGGCGTCGGTCAGGGCATCGCCATTCCGCATGGCAAGCTGCCGGAGATCGACCGTCTCCATGGGCTGTTCGCCCGTCTGGACACGCCGATCGACTTCGAGTCGGTGGACGATCAGCCGGTCGACCTCATCTTCCTTCTGCTCGCGCCGGAAACGGCGGGCGCCGACCATCTGAAGGCGCTTGCCCGCATTTCGCGGCTGCTGCGCAATCCTTCCGTGGTCGAGAAGCTCCGCGCTTCGGAAGACGCATCCGCCCTCTTCGCGATCCTCACCGAGCCCGCCGCCACCAACGCGGCGTGACGCTCACCTCGCCCGAAAACAGAAAGCCCCGCGCGGAAACGCGCGGGGCTTTGTCTTTTTGACCTGACGCTCGAATTGAGCCGGCGCTCGAATTGATCTGGCGCTCGAAACTCAGTGCGCGCTGACAGGCTCTAGATCGTACTGGCGCGCGCCCGCGAAGGCCGCGTCGCGATTGTCGAGCACGGCCATGCGCTGGCCGTTCGCGGCATGCACCGCATAGAGGCGCGTATCGGCGGGCAGGTCGAGTTCGGAGCCGAGTTCACCCGCAAGTTCTCCGGCGAGGATCTCGCGCACATAGACGATGTTCGGCATGCCGGCATTCGCGAACATTTCCGGCGTCAGCTTGCGGAAGTCGCTCACGCCCCAGCCGGTCTTCTCGCTACCTGCCGCGTCGAAATCGGATTCGTTCTGCATCTCACTTACTCCTTTCCGGCTCTTCCTCCTTCTCGAAGCGAAGAGCGCTTTCCGTCGCCCGGGGTTCAGACCGCGTCGCGGGTGACGCGGCGGGACGGATTTGCGGGTTCGCTGCTCTCGATCTCGATGGTGCGGACCGTTCGCGACGGTTCCGGCCTTTCCAGATCGATCATCAGGAGCCCGTTCTCGAGCCGCGCCCCTTTCACCTCCATGCCGTCGGCCAGCACGAAAGAGCGCTGGAACTGGCGTGCGGCGATGCCGCGATGGAGATAGGTGCGCTCCTCGTCCTCAAGCTGACGGCCGCGGATGACGAGCTGGTTTTCCTCGACCGTGACCGAAAGCTCGTCACGGGAGAAACCGGCGACAGCGAGCGTGATCCTCAGCGCCTCGCCCTTCTCGCCGCCGAGCTGTTCGACGTTGTAGGGCGGGTATCCGTCCGAGGCCTTGGCGGCTCTTTCGAGCAGCCTTTCCAATCCGTCGAAACCCAGCAGAAAAGGGCTGTTGAACTGCATCACGCGGGTCATGTCCCAAAGTCCCGTTATCCGAGCGACTTTGCCTTTTGCGGCCCGCCAGGCGGCACCGCTTCCGTAAACATGTGGGGATCGCGCTGCCCCCTTGCAAGGCATTCGCAGGACCCGGGCTTTCCGCGCTTTTTTGCATATTTCTCCATGAGTTATCCCGGAAAAACCATGTCCTCAGCCTTGAAATGTGCGGCTTCCCGGTCAAATTGAACTGGGGGAGGCGGAACGCAAGAAAAGGAAGAGATTGTCATGCTTGAACTCCCACCCCTTCCCTATGGGCAGGACGCCCTGGAGCCGCATATCTCGGAGAAGACGCTGTCGTTCCACTACGGCAAGCATCACAAGGGTTATGTCGACAAGGCGAACTCGATGATCGAGGGGACGGAGCTCGACAAGCTCGGCCTCGTCGAGCTCATCCGCAAGGTCGCGGGCGACAGCTCGAAGAAGGGCCTCTTCAACAATGCCGCGCAGGTCTGGAACCACGACTTCTACTGGCATTCCATGAGCCCGAAGGGCGGCGGCGAGCCGAAGGGCGCGCTCGCGAAGAAGATCGCCGAGGATTTCGGCTCCTTCGACGAATTCAAGAAGACCTTCAAGGAAGCGGGCGCGGGCCAGTTCGGCTCGGGCTATTGCTGGCTCGTGCTTTCGGGCGGCAAGCTCAAGGTCTATGGCACGCCGAATGCCGAGACGCCCATCGCCGATACGAAGGACGTGCCGCTGCTCACCACCGATGTCTGGGAGCATACCTATTACCTCGACTACCAGAACCGGCGTCCGGACTATCTCGACGTCTTTCTCGACAAGCTCGTGAACTGGGAATTCGCGGAAGCGAATTTCGAGAAGGCCCTCCAGGCGGCCTGATCCCTCTCAAGCCGTGAGGCGCGGCGGCGCGGCAAAATGCCCGCCGCCGCCCCGGCGCCCGCCCCCGAATCCAGCCCTTTCTCCGCCTCTTCCGCTGGCAAAAATGTCACGCGGAAATACCCCTACTTTTATTGCGGGAAAATAGGAGTTGCAGACGCTAGTTGCGCATGCTACTGCGAGTCATTCTCATGACACTGGGGTCATGGTTTGGGGCTCATAGTTGGGTCACGGGGGCTGCAGACAGCATTCGCATGGATATGACCGCCACAGACAGGACGATCCGCGTGACGAAGGAGGGCCCGACGCCCGCCATCGACAGCGCCGAACTCTTTGGCGGCACCCGCGAAATCGTCATCCGCCACGGGGCGGAGCTCTACCGGCTCCGGCTCACCAACAGCAACAAGCTGATCCTGATCAAGTGAGGAGAGCCGGCCGCAAGCCGGAATGCACATAACCCGAAGGCAACCGAGCCAGCCAGACCCGCCCGCGCGCGGGGGCCAGCCAGCCAGGAATGCTTCATTCACGCATCACTGGGACTGGCAATGACAAGACTTGCGGGACATCGATCCCTCCACACAATCCTCCTCGCGACGGCCTCCGCCTTCGCGCTTTCCACAGCGATCTCCTCCGCCTCCGCGCAGGAAGCCGCCACCACCGAAGAGCAGCCGGCGCAAGAACAGACCGCCGCTCCGAAGGCGACGCAGCTCGACGCCGTCACCTCCACCGCGACGCGCACGCCGACCGCGATCCGGGATGTCGCGGGCACCGTCTCCGTCATCACGGCGGAAGAACTCGAGCGCCGCAACGCGCATCGCATGCAGGACATCGTGCGGTACGAGCCCGGCGTGTCGGTCGGCGACAATTCGAGCCGCGCCGGATCGGGCAATTTCACCATTCGCGGCATCGGCGGCAACCGCGTGCTCGTTCTCGTGGATGGCCTGCCCACTCCCGACTTCCCCGTTACGTCGACCGCTTCGGGCAGCTACACGCGCGACTTCGTCGACCTCGAAAGCATGAAACGGGTCGAGATCATCCGCGGCCCCTCCTCCGCGCTTTACGGCTCGGACGGCCTCGGCGGCACGGTCGCCTATGTCACGAAGGACCCGGCCGACTATCTCGAAGGTCTCGACAAGGACTGGTATGCGAGCATCAAGGGCGCCTATGACAGCGCCGACGAGAGCTTTTCGGAAGCGCTCACCGGCGTGAAGCGCGCGGGCAATGTCGAAATGCTCGGCATCTACACGCGCCGCGACGGCCATGAAGTCGAGCCGAATTCGAGCGCGGTCTACAACACGCAGGACTACTCGTCGAACTCCTTCCTCGGAAAGCTCGTCTTCAACGGGCTCTGGGGCAACTCGCTGAAGTTCACCGGCCAGTTCGACCAGGACGAAACGGATACCGACCTGCTCACCGATGTGGGCGGCGCGGTTCCCTCGACCTCGCCCTTCTTCTTCTCGACCGTCACCGGTTCCTGGGGCACGGACGATACTCGGCGCACGCTTCTCAGCGCCGCCTATTCGCACAACACGCCCTTCCTCGTCGCGGACAATCTCGAAGCCAAGATCTTCTACACGCGGATCGACCGCACCGAGCATACGACACAGACGCTCACCGACGGTCTGACCAACTACTACCGCGTAACCGATCTCGAATTCGAGCAGGACATCCTCGGCGCGGACCTGCAGTTCGGCCTTTCCCGCGACTGGTCGGGCGTGGTTCACAACTTCACCTATGGCGGCACGGTCGACTACACGAAGACGACCCGTCCGCGCTTCCGCACGGAAACGAACCTCACGACGAATACGAGTTCGTCCTACTTCCCGTTCAACAACGAAACCTTCCCGAACAAGAACTTCCCGGACACGACCACGATCAAGGCCGGCATCTATGTTCAGGACAGCATCGAACTCGGACGTCTCGGCATCGTCCCTGCGCTGCGTTTCGACTATTTCAAGCTGCACCCGGAAGTGGACCAGCTCTTCCTGAACTCGACGGCGGGCGCGATCCCGGTTCACGACCAGGAAGAGACGGAAGTCTCGCCGAAGCTCGGCCTCACCTATGACGTGACGGACGAATACACGCTGTTCGGCCAGTATGCGCATGGCTTCCGCGCACCGCCCTACGACAATGCGAACTTCGCCTACTCCAATCCGGGCTATGGCTACGAAATCCTGCCGAACCCGGACCTCAAGCCCGAAACCTCGGACGGTTTCGAGGCGGGTCTGCGCGGCGGCTTCGCCGACGGATCGAGCTTCTCGCTGTCGGGCTTCTACAATCAGTATGAGGACTTCATCGACACCGTGCTCGTCGGCTTCGGCGGCGGCGGCATCATGCAGTTCCAGTACCAGAATCTGTCGGAAGTCACGATCTACGGCGCGGAAGCCAAGGGCGAGTACCGCTTCCTGCCGGATTGGGCACTGCGCGGCAGCTTCGCCTATGCGCGTGGCGAGGATGACCAGACGGGCGCGCCGATCGACTCGGTCGATCCGATGAAGGGTGTTCTCGGCATTGCCTATGAAGGCGAAGTCTGGGGCTCGCAACTCGTCGCAACCCATGGCTGGCGTGACGACCGCAACTCGGCGCCCGGCAACTTCGAAGCGCCGTCCTACACACTGGTCGACTTCATGGCCTATTACGAAGTGTCGGACCGCTTCACGCTGAATGCCGGCATCTTCAACATCTTCGACGAGGAATATTACAACTCGCAGGATGTTGCCGGTCTCGCCGCGGCCAGCCCGATCGTCGGCCGCTTCGCGCAGCCGGGCCGCAATTTCGGCGTCAATGCGACGCTGAAGTTCTGAGGCAGCACATGAGCATGACCGCCACCGCAACCGGACCGATGATGAAAGGCATGAGCGACCGTTCCTCCGCTCTCGCCTGGAACCATCGCGCGCTCGGCAAGCCGGTGGCGGTCTCGCTTCTTCTTCACGCCACTGTCTTCGCGAGTCTTTTCGCCTGGTGGCAGGCGCAAGGCGCTCCCGCGCCGCGCGGACTTCCCGACGGTCTTTCCGTCACTTTCATTGAGCTTTCCGAACCTTCGCCCGCTCCCGCAGCGCCCCAAATAGCCGCGCCGGTCGAGCCGAAGCCGCAAATCGAACCGAAACCCGAACCCGTCATCGAGCGCGTGCCCGAGCCCGCGCCCGTGAAGCCGGAAGCCGTTCTCGAAACGAAGCCGGAGCCCCGCCCCGAGGTGAAGCCGAAGCCCGTGGAAGCCGCGAAGCCCCAGCCCGCAGCCCCGCAGGAAACCGCGCTTCGCCAGACCGCCTCTCTCGCCCCCAGCACGCAGCATGGCACCGGCCAAGCTGCGCCAAAGGGCTTCGAGGAGACGAAGGGCCGGCACACGGACGAGGTTCTCGTCCTCAATCCGCGCTACCGCGACCGGCCTCTTCCGCCGCGCTATCCCGATCGCGCCCGCTCCCTCAACCAGCAGGGCGTGGTGAAGATTCGCATCAAGCTCGATTACAGGGGCGATCCGATGGATGTCGCCGTGTTGTCGAGTTCCGGCTATGCGCTGCTCGATCACGCCGCCATTCGCGCCGCGCGCAAATGGCGTTTCGAGCCGGAAATCCGTAACGGAAGGCCGGTCATCGCCTTCGTTGAAATGCCTGTCGAGTTCGTTCTTACCGATGCCAGATAAAAGCCAGCTCTATCCGGGCAGATGAAAGGAAGCACCATGTCTGTCGATTCAACCATCGCCTCCCTCGTGGAACGCCGCGCCGCCATTCTTGCCGCCGAGCCCAATCTGCGCGCGCGCAATCTCGCCGAAAAACTCGGCATCAGCGAAGCCGAGCTCGTCGCGCTCGGCAACGAGAAGTCGGAGGTCACGCGGCTCCGTCCGGAATGGAACGGCATCATCGGCTCGGTCGGCGCGCTCGGCCGCGTCATGGCGCTGACGCGCAACGAATCCGTGGTGCATGAGCGCAAGGGCGTCTATGGCGAGCTCGAAGGCGGCGCTCATGTCGGCCTCATCGTCGGCGACGACATCGACCTGCGCATTTTCTTCACCCACTGGAAGTTCGGCTTCGCTGTTGTGGAGAGGATGGAAGACGGGAGCCTGCGCCGCAGCCTGCAGTTCTTCGACGCGCATGGCACGGCGATCCACAAGATCTACCAGACGCCCGAAGCCGATGCCGACGCCTTCGATGCGCTGATCGAACGCTTCGCGACCGAGGCAAGCCCCGTCGAGGTCACCGCGCGGCCCGCGCCGAAGAGGGCGCTGCCCGACTCGGAGATCGACGTCGCGGGTTTCCGCGCCGCCTGGGATGCGCTCAAAGACACGCATGAGTTCCACGGCCTCATCAACAAGTTCAAGGTCGAGCGCCTGCAGGGCCTGCGCCTCGCGGGCGAAGGCCGCGCGGCCCGCGTTCCCGCTTCATCGCTCCGCGCGACGCTCGAGGCCGCGAAGTCGGGCGAGGTTCCGATCATGGTCTTTGTCGGCAATCCCGGCATGATCCAGATCCATACCGGCCCGGTCGACAATCTTCAGCCCATGGGCCCCTGGTTCAATGTGATGGACGAGAAGTTCAACCTGCATCTCAGGGAAGACCATATCGACAGCGCCTGGATCGTCTGGAAGCCGACCGAGGACGGCACCGTCACCTCGCTCGAACTCTTCGACAAGGAAGGCACGCTCATCGCAACGCTTTTCGGCAAGCGCAAGCCCGGCGTTCCGGAAGACGAAGCCTGGCGCGCCATCGTCAACGGCCTTCCGGAAAGGGAAGCGGCGTAAGGCGCCGCTGTCATTCACAGCCTCTCTTGTCTATCCCACCCTCCCCCTGTGGGAGGGTCGAAAAATTCAAACGCAGTGCGGAATTTTTCGGGGAGGGGTAGGCGAGGGAAACGGAGAGCGCATCACTGCCGATAGCGGAGTCCCCCCTCCCCTGAAAATTCTTCCGGATTTTCAGACCCTCCCACAGGGGGAGGGTGATCCCGGCGGCAGATGCAGTAGCACCGCGCTCTTCTACATTCTTTCAAGGCAAGGAAACCAATGAGCCTTCTCAACTTCCGCCACCACGTCTTCGCTGGCGCGCTTCTCGCAACGGCGGCGCTCACCTCCCCCGCCCATGCGCAAGACAACCGCATCGTCAGCGTCGGCGGCTCGACCACCGAAATCGTCTATGCGCTCGGCGCGGAAGCGGAACTCGTCGGCGTCGATGCGACGAGCCTTTACCCCTCCGCCGCCGATGCGCTTCCCGATATCGGCTATGTCCGTCAGCTTTCGGCGGAAGGTCTCCTCTCGCTCAAGCCGACGCTCATTCTCGCGGGCGCGGAAGCCGGGCCCGAAGCCGCGCTCACGCAGACCGAATCCGCGGGCGTGAGGATCGTGAAGCTCGAGGAAGGTTACACGCCCGAAGAAGTCGCCGAACATATCGAAACCGTCGGCGCGGCGCTCGGCCGCGAGGAAAGGGCTGCCGAAATCGCGCAGACCTTTCGCGGCGACATCGAAACCGTCCTCGCGGAAGTCGCGAAGGTAAAGAGCCGTCCCCGCGTCCTCTTCATGCTGCAGGCGGGCCGCGGGCCGATGCTCGTTTCCGGCAAGCACACGGCGGCCGATGCGATGATCGCGCTTGCGGGCGGCGTCAATGCCGTCAGCGAATTCAACGGCTACAAGCCCTTCTCGCCGGAAGCCGCGACGCTCGCCGCGCCCGACGTCATTCTCATGACCACGGATACGCTTGCCGCGCTTGGCGGCGCGGACAAGGTTCTCTCGCAGTCCGCCCTCGCGCCAACGCCTGCGGCGCAGAATGGCCGCCTCGTTTCGATGGACGCGCTCTATCTCGCGGGCTTCGGGCCGCGTCTTGCCCATGCGATCCACGATCTCGCGGCAAAGCTCCATCCCGAACATGAATTCGCGCCTCTCCCGCCGCGCTCCTGGACGGAAGCCGAATGACCGAGATCGCCGAAAGCGAGGTTCGCGTCTCCCGCGCGATGAAGCGTCCGGCGATCCTCGCCGGTCTTGGCGCGCTGCTAGCCGCGACCTTCATTCTCTCTCTCGTTACGGGCGCGGTGCCGGTGAGTGTCGGCGATGTGCTGCGCTCTCTTTTCGGCTTCGAGGTGGATGGGCAGACCGCCGCCGTCATCCAGATGATCCGGCTGCCGCGCGCGCTTCTCGCCGTTGTCGTTGGCGGCGCGCTGGCGGGCGCGGGTGCGGCCTTTCAGGGCCTCTTCCGCAATCCGCTCGCCGATCCGAGCCTCATCGGCGTTTCGAGCGGCGCAGCCTTCGGCGCGGTATTCGTCATCGTTTTCGGCGGTCTCGTCGCCGCCGCCATTCCTGCCTTCGCCTCGCCCTTCCTCCTTCCCTTCTTCGCCTTCGCGGGCGGCATCGGCGCGACCTTCGCCATTCAGGGCCTTGCGCAATCGCGCGGCCAGGCGGCGACGGCGACGCTCCTCCTTGCGGGCATCGCCATCAACGCGCTGACCTGGGCGCTCACCGGCGTCACGATCTATGTCGCGAATGACGCGCAGATCCGCGACTTCACCTTCTGGAGCATGGGAAGCCTCGCGTCGGGCGGCTGGCAGGCGCTCTGGCTCGCGACCGTTCCGATTGCGCTTGCGCTCGGCGTCATTCTCACCCGCGCCCGCGCGCTCGACGCCATGCTGCTCGGCGAGCGCGAGGCGCTGCATCTCGGCGTTCCCGTCCATCGTCTGAAACACATCATCATGATCGCCGCCGCGCTTGCGGTCAGTTCTGCCGTCGCGGTCAGCGGCGTCATCTCCTTTGTCGGCATCGTCGTGCCGCATGTCGTGCGCATGCTCGCCGGTCCCGATCACCGCATCGTGCTGCCGGGCTCGATCCTTGCCGGTGCGACGCTCCTTCTCGCCGCCGACAGTTTCGCACGCATCGTCGTTGCGCCTGCAGAGCTTCCCATCGGTCTCGTCACCGCGGCCATCGGCAGCCCCTTCTTCCTCTGGCTTCTCATGAACAGGAAGAGGTCGCTGTGATCGAGGCGCGCGACATCACGGTCCTTGCGGGCCGCAAGCATCTGCTCGACGGCGCGGGCGCCCGGGTCGTGCCGGGCCACGTCACCGCGCTCATCGGTCCCAACGGGGCAGGCAAGTCGACGCTCATCTCCGTCCTTGCGGGCGAGCGCCGTCCCGATGCCGGCACTCTCCTTCTCGAAGGCGCGCCCCTCGCCACCTATCCCGGCCGCGCGCTGGCGCAGCGCCGCGCCGTGCTGCTGCAGGACTCCGCGCTCGATTTCGCCTTTACCGCCGAAGAGGTCGTGGAGCTCGGCCGTCTCCCCTTTTCCGGCACGCCCGAACAGATGGACGACGAAGCGGCCATTGCCGCCGCGTGCGGCCTTGCGGGCATCGGCGCCTTCCGTCACCGCTCCTACCAGACGCTTTCGGGCGGCGAGAAGCAGCGCGTCCAGTTCGCGCGCTCCATTGCGCAGATCTGGCGCCGTCCGGGCAAGTCCCAGTCCCTGCCGCGCTACCTGCTGCTCGACGAACCCACTTCCGCGCTCGACCTGCGCCATCAGCGCATGGTGCTCGACATCGCGCGCCGTCTCGCCGGTGACGGGGTCGGCGTTCTCGCCGCCATTCACGATCTCAATCTCGCCATCGCCTATGCGGATGACGTGATCCTGCTGCGCGAGGGCCGCGTGCTCGCCTCCGGGCCCGTCGACGAGGTGATGACGAGTGCCGGTCTTGGCGCCTGTTTCGAGGTCGAGGTGGAAATCCTCACCCGCGAAAACGGCTCGCGCGCCGTTCTCGTCTAGTTATCCCCGTTTCGCATCTCGTCCGGGGATAAGCAGGTCACCTTACGGGCATGAAAAAGCCGGGCGCGGATTGCTCCGTACCCGGCTCTTTTTTCGTTTGTGACGGTTCGATGACGTTCGTGTGACAGTCGACCTCTTTCAAGGCCGGTTTATCCCCGCTTACTGCCAGCCGGCACGGTCGAAAATGCGCACTGCTTCTGCCTGGTTCTCGCCCAGCGCGCTCGCATTGATCTCGTCTTCCTTGAAGGAACCCGTGCCCTTGACGGGCGAAGTCTTCATCGCGCCCGGCACCGCCGTATATTCATGGTTGCTTTCCGTGAACAGGTTCTGCGCCCAGTCGCTCGTCAGGAACTCCATGAATTTAATGGCGTTTTCGCGGTTCGGCGCATATTTCAGCACGCCCGCGCCGGAGATGTTTACATGCGTACCGCGGTCGTCCTGGTTCGGAAAGATGAGGCCGACCTTCTCCGCCGCCGCAACATCCTCCGCCTTGTCCGAGCCGAGCATCCGGCCCACATAATAGGTGTTCACCAGCGATATGCGGCATTCGCCCGCCGCCACCGCCTCGATATTCGAGGTGTCGTTGCCCTGCGGCGGCCGCGCGAGGTTCGCCACCACGCCTTTTGCCCAGTTTTCTGCGGTTTTCTGACCCTCATGCTCGATCAGCGAGGCGAGCAGCGAGATATTGTAGATATTCGACGAGGAGCGCATGCAGATCTCGCCCTTGTGGGAGGGATCGGCAAGATCGTCATAGGTTTCGAGCTTTTCCGGACGCCCCATCGCCTTGTTGTAGATGATGATGCGCGCGCGCTTCGACAGGCCGAACCAGAGTCCGTCGGGATGACGAAGATGCGCGGGAATCCTTGTTTCCAGCACTTCCGACTTCACGGGCGAGAAGAGGCCCTTCTCCTCCGCGCGCCACAGCCGGCCGGCATCGACCGTCACCAGAATGTCCGCCGGGCTCTGCTTTCCCTCGCGCTCGATCCGCGCAATGAGCTCATCGCTCCCCCCTTCGATGAGGTTCACGCGGATGCCCGTCTCCTCGGTGAAGCGGTCATATAGCTTCAGGTCCGTGTCGTAGTGACGGGCCGAATAGATGTTGACCTCCTGCGTCTCGGCTTTCGCGCCGACGACGGCGGCGATACCCGAGGCGAGAACGAGGGCGGCGGCGAAGAAACGAAACATGGAGAGACCGTAATTTTCTGATAACGAGTTGCAATCGCAGAGGGAGCCTAACCGGCGGAGCGGCGTCCCGCAAGGCAGCTATGCGGGGCGTTTGGTCGCGTCAGGCCGCGAAGATGAAGGTTCCGCCGGGGTCGAAGCGCACCGAAACCAGTTCCCCCACCTTGAATCCGTCACGTTCGGAAACGCGGGCGCGGAGGGGCTCCAGCGCCGGGAACGTCTCGCTCGCGAGCAGGATCAGCCAGTCGCGCCCCAGAAAACGAATATCTCCGATCCGGAAGGCGTCGTTTTTTCCTTCGGCGAGATCGAGGGTCACGGCTTCGGGCCGCACGATCACCTCGACAAGCGCTCCCTCCTCGAAACTCTCCGCCGGAACGGGGCCATACGCCGTCATGGCCGCCCCCTGATCGATCACGGCAGGAAAGCGCTGCGCCTCGCCGAAAAGCGAGGCCACCAGCGCACTCGCCGGATTTGCGTAGAGCTCTTCCGGAATCGCGCATTGAGCAATGCGGCCGCCTTCCATCACAGCGATCCGGTCGGCGATTTCCATTGCCTCCACCGGATCATGCGTCACGACGAGCGTCACGACACCGGCTTCCTTCAGCGCGCGCCGTGCCTCCTCGCGTAGCGACCGGCGGAGCGTGATATCGACACTGGCAAAGGGTTCGTCGAGAAGGACAGCCGCAGGCGAGGGGGCCAGCGCCCTTGCAAGCGCAACGCGTTGCTGCTGTCCGCCCGACAGCGTGTGGGGATAACGGCTTTCGAAACCGGCGAGGCCCACCGAAGCGAGGCGGTCCACGACAATGCTGCGGATTTCCTCCCGCGGTTTGCCAGCAAGGCCGAATGCGATGTTTTCCGCCACCGTCAAATGCGGAAAAAGCGCATGGTCCTGAAAGACCATGCCGAAAGAACGCCGTTCCGGCGGTACGTCCCTGCCGGGCGCCGCAAGCCGCGCTCCACCCAGATCGATGCTTCCCTCCTGGAGCGCCTCGAGCCCTGCGGCGAGCCGCAGCAAGGTCGTCTTGCCGCTTCCCGACGGCCCGAGAAGGCACAGAATCTCGCCAGGGCGCGCCTCCAGCGAAACGCCGGACAGCACCCGATGACCGCTATAGCTGTGACCCACGTTCCTGAAGGCAAGGGACATCAAGAATACCTTTCGCGGGGGACTTTTTGCCGCATCACGTGCGAATGCGTAGCAAAATTACTTTGCCGCCCGTCGCGGTATTTGTCACAACAAGCCCATGTCAGTCACGGAAAAAGATCGCCGCCCCGGGGGCTTGCGTCTCGGGGAGAGGATAAGGCTGCAGCTCGACTCGGGCTGGACGCTTGCCGCATTGGGCATCGCGCTTGTCCTCCTCGCGCCGTCTCTTACGGTCCTGTGGAGCCTGACTGCACCAGCGAGCGAAAACTGGGCACATCTGAGATCGACGGTTATCCCCGGCTATATTTCCAACACGCTGCAGCTCATGGCACTCGTTGCCGCGATAACCGCAGTGGTCGGCGTCGGCACAGCCTGGCTGACGGTCTCCGCCGAGTTTCCGGGAAGGCACATCTTCAATTGGGCGCTGGTGCTGCCGCTGGCGACGCCTGCCTATATCGTCGCCTATGTCTATACCGACCTCCTCTCCTTTGCAGGGCCGGTGCAGACAGCCCTGCGCGGCGTAACGGGATGGCAAGTCGGCGACTATCACTTTCCGGCCGTCCGTTCGCTGCCCGGGGCCGCGGTGATGCTCAGCCTCGTTCTCTATCCTTACGTCTATCTGCTGGCGCGAACCTCGTTCGAGCGTCAGTCGGCTGCGCTGTTCGATGCCGCGCGCATTCTCGGCGCAGGCCCCATGCGCGCCTTTCTTCGCGTTACCCTGCCCTGCGCGCGTCCCGCAATCGCCGGGGGGCTTGCGCTGGTTTTGATGGAAACGATCTCGGATTTCGGCGTCGTCGACTATTTTGCCGTGCCGACCCTCACCGCGGGAATATTCCGGACATGGTTCAACCTGGGCGATGCGGTTTCCGCTGCGCAGATTGCAGCCTGGCTCTTCATCTTCGCCATCGCGCTCGTATTCATCGAGTTCGCGGGAAGACGCGGACGAGTGGCCAACCCTCTCGCCCGGGACATGACGGCCGAGCCTCGCAAACTGGGGTGGCTGGCGGGACTTGCAGCGGCTTTCGCATGCGCCCTCCCTATCGTTCTCGGCTTTCTCGTGCCGGTCTCGGTCCTCGCACATTATGCGTTGATCGAAGGCGACCCGATGCTCGGCAGGAACTTCATCGCGTTTGCGAGGAACAGCCTCGTCGTTGCTGTCATTGCCGCATCTCTCGCCACTGCGTTTGCACTTCTGCTCGCTTATGGCGAGCGCCTGCATCCAACCCGCTTTAACCGCATTTCAATAAGGCTCGCCACGCTTGGCTATGCGCTACCCGGGGCGATGATTGCCATCGGCATATTGACGCTTACCACCGGTATCGATCACGCCCTGTCTGATACGGCGGAAGAGTTCGGCTTCTCTCCCGGTCTCATTCTCACCGGATCGATTGCCGGCCTTGTCTTTGCCTATGTCGCCCGCTTTCTCACTGCCGCCTACAACGCAACACACAGCGGACTTGAAAAGATCCACCCGACCCTCGATGCCGCGGCCAGGAGTCTCGGCGCGCAGCCCCGCCGCGTCCTCTCGGCGATACATATGCCTTTGCTGCGCGGTGCGCTCGCCAGCGCCGCGCTTATCGTTTTCATCGACGTCATGAAGGAGCTGCCGGCAACACTGCTGCTTCGCCCCTTCAATTTCGAAACGCTTGCGACGCGGACGTATCGCCTTGCCTCGGATGAGAAACTTGGTGAAGCAAGCACGGCGGCTCTCATGATCGTGCTGCTGGGTCTTATCCCGACAATCCTTCTCAGCCTGTCCATTTCAAAAAGTGGGGCAAGGGCGGCAATCGTGCCGCCCTACACGGAAAAGTGAGCGCTTTTTCCCCGATTGCCAGGTTCAGCAAAGGCGAAAACGCCAGACTCGGCGGGAAGTTGACGTTATTGTCATTGAAACGTCGAAACTTCGCGCAATTGTCATCAGTCTGAATCCTGTATTTTTTGGGGGAGCCCATGCGCCCTCTGATTTTCGCTTGTCTTGCAGCCCTGCTTTCCATCGCTCCGGCGCTTGCGGAAGAAAAACCTCAGAACGTCATCGTCGCGCCCGTCGTCAAAGGACAGTTCGTCGATACAGTGGAAGCGCTCGGCACAACCATCGCCAATGAAAGCGTATCCGTGACGGCGAGCGTTTCGGACAAGATCACCGAAATAAATTTCGAAGACGGACAAGAGGTCGAAGAGGGTGACCTCCTTGCAGCCCTGAAGCGTGACGAGCAACGAGCCGCTCTTGCTGCTGCCGAAGCCGTACTCGCCGAGCGGCGGACTGCCTATCGGCGTGCCAGACAACTCGAAAGCCGCCAGTTCACCGCGACTGCGCAACTCGAGGAACGTCTTGCGGCCCTGCGCGAGGCCGAAGCCAATCGCGATGCAGCAGCCGCACGCCTCGCAGACAGGGAAATCCGCGCGCCCTTCGGCGGCATCGTGGGACTTCGGAACATAAGCGTAGGTACCCTGGTGACGCCCGGCAGCGTCATCACGACGCTTGACGACCTCGATCCCATCAAGCTCGATTTCACGGTTCCCGCGGCCTATCTCTCCACAATCCAGCCCGGGCTCGACATCGTGGCGGCGACAACCGCCCTCCCCGACACGGAATTCCGAGGCGAGATTCGCAGCGTTTCAAGCAAGGTCGATCCCGTAACGCGATCGCTCACCGCGCGCGCCCTTATCGACAATCCGGATCACCTGCTCAAGCCGGGCCTTCTCATGACGGTCAAGCTTCTTCGCAACCCCCGCGAGGCGCTCATCATTCCGGAAGAGGCTCTTGTGCCGGTTGGCACGAAGAACTTCGCATTCGTCGTGAGTGGAGACGAACCTCCCACTGCGCTCCGCCAGGAAGTGAGCATTGGAGCCAGACGGCCTGGCGAAGTCGAAGTGCTTGGCGGTCTGCGCGAAGGCGATCGCGTCGTTACGCACGGCACGATGCGGCTTCGCGACGGACAGCCGTTGCACATCATGGAGGAACAAACCCCGGGGCGGACGCTCGGAAAGCTGATCGACGAAGACACGGCCGTGCGCTGAAGGGGCACCTTATGAAGCTCTCGGACATATCAGTCACTCGACCGGTCTTTGCAGCAGTTATCAGCCTTCTTCTGGTGGCCTTCGGACTCGTCGCCTTCGATCGCTTGCCGCTGCGCGAGTATCCCGACATCGACCCTCCCATCGTTTCCATCACCACCGACTACCGTGGGGCGGCGGCGGCTGTCATCGAAACCCGCATCACGGAGCCTATCGAAGAGCGGATAGCGGGTATCGAGGGTATTTCCTACATAGAATCCTCAAGCGAAGACGGCCGCTCGCGCATCACCATCGAGTTCAATCCAGGCCGCGACGTCGATGCGGCCGCCAATGACATCCGGGATCGCGTCTCGGGTATCGTCGACGACCTGCCTGCAGAGGCCGATCCCCCGGACATTCGCAAGGAAGATTCGAGCGACGACGTCATCATGTGGCTCAATCTCGTGAGCGACCGGATGAGCGTTCTCGAAATGACGGACTACGCCGAACGATACCTCGTCGACAGATTTTCGACGCTGGACGGTGTCGCCCGTGTGCGTCTGAGCGGCGAACGCAGCTATGCCATGCGAGTATGGCTTGACCGCAATGCTCTGGCAGCGAGGCGCCTCACCGTGGAGGATGTCGAGCGCGCGCTGATCGCGGAGAATGTCGAGCTTCCAGCCGGCAACATCGAATCCGTGCAACGCCAGTTTACCGCGCGCGTTGAACGCAGCTTCCGCACACCCGAGGACTTTCGCGAGCTCGTCCTGGGACAAGGGGATAGCGGCCACCTCATCCGCCTTGGCGATGTCGCGCGTGTAGAACGTATGGCAGCCGAGGACAGGACCTTTTTCCGTGGCAACAAGGTGACGATGATCGGCCTCGGCATCATCAAGCAATCGACGGCCAACACGATCACCGTGACCGACGGAGTGAAGGCGGAGGCCGCTCGTCTTGCTCCCTCGCTACCGGAGGGCATGGCTCTCAAACAGAGTTACGACACCAGCGTCTTCATCGAGTCCGCGATCAATGAAGTCTACAAGACGCTGGGTATTGCAATCTTTCTCGTCGTCCTGACGATCTTCGTGTTTCTAGGAAGCGCAAGGGCGACACTGGTACCCGCAGTCACCGTTCCCGTATCCATCATCGCCACCTTCCTGGTTCTTTTCATACTCGGCTTCTCCATCAACCTCCTGACCCTGCTTGCTCTCGTTCTGGCGATCGGACTCGTGGTCGACGACACGATCGTTGTGCTCGAAAACATCTACCGGCGTATGGAGGAAGGGGAAACGCCTCTCGTCGCCGCCTTCAACGGCGCCAGGCAAGTCGGGTTCGCCGTTATCGCGACCACCATTGTCCTGATTGCCGTCTTTCTGCCGCTCGCCTTTATTGAAGGGGCTGTTGGCCGACTTTTCTCCGAGTTCGCAATTACCATGTCGGCGGCGGTCGCGTTCTCCAGCCTTGTCGCTCTCAGTTTGTCGCCCATGCTTTCCTCGAAGGTGTTGAGGCCTACCTCCAATCACACGCGTTTCAATATAGCTGTCGATAAGGCATTCGAGAGGACCAGCGCGTGGTACGCCGCCGCACTTGACAAGAGTCTGCGTCATCCCTTGCCAACCTTCGGGGCGTTGGGCGGCCTCGCGATTCTGGCCTTTGCGCTCTTCACAATTCTTCCGTCCGAATATGCGCCGGAAGAAGACAGGGGTGCCTTCTTCGTCATGGTGAATGCACCCGAAGGGTCTTCCTACAAATATATCGAGACATATATGGACGAAATCGAGGAGCGGATGATGCCGCTCGTCGAGAATGGAGAAATCAGCCGCTTGCTCGTTCGCGCGCCCCGCTCGTTCGGAGGAGGCGCCAACTTCAATTCAGGCATCGTGATCGCGGTGCTGAGCGACTGGAGCCAGAGACGTTCCGCCTGGGACATCATGGATGATGTCCGGGCGCGGACGTCGGATCTTCCGGGCGTCACCGCCTCGCCCATCATGCGGCGCGGCTTCGGCGGAGGCACATCCAAACCCGTCCAGTTCGTGATCGGCGGAGGCACCTACGAGGAACTGCGCGAATGGCGCGACATCCTGCTTGCCGCCATCGCGGAAGATAATCCCGGCCTGACCAACATCGACAACGACTACAAGGAAACCAAGCCTCAGCTTCGCGTGGAAATCGACCGCGACAATGCCGGCGATCTCGGTGTGACGGTCAACAATATAGGCAGAACGCTCGAAACAGTGTTCGGCTCACGCCGCGTAACTACTTTCATAGACGACGGCGAGGAATACGACGTCATCCTCGAAGGCGAGCGCTCCTCACAAAGTACACCGAGCGACATGAGCAACCTCTTCGTCCGTTCGGAGCGATCAGGCGAGCTCATTCCGCTGGCGAACCTCGTTGCGGTCAGCGAGATGGCCGGCCCTTCGAGCCTCAACCGCTATAACCGCGTCCGGGCAATCACCATCGAGGCCGGTCTGGCGAATGGCTACACGCTTGGTGAAGCGCTCGACTACCTCGAAGAACTAGCAAGAGAAAAATTACCATCCGGCGTGAGCATCGACTATCGAGGCCAATCACTCGACTTCGTCAAATCAGGCAGCGCGCTCGCTTTCATCTTCGTGCTCGGGATCGTCGTTGTTTTCCTTGTTCTGGCCGCGCAGTTCGAGAGTTTCGTCCATCCGGTTGTCATCATCACGACCGTTCCGCTGGCCATCGCAGGCGGAATGCTTGGCATCTGGCTTACCGGAGGAACGATCAATCTCTACACGCAGATCGGGCTCATCATGCTGATCGGTCTTGCCGCGAAGAACGGCATCCTGATCGTCGAATTCGCGAACCAGCTTCGCGACGAAGGCCGGGAATTTCGTGAAGCGCTGATCGAAGCGGCGGGCATCCGGCTTCGGCCCATTCTGATGACCGCAATCACGACAGTCGCGGGTGCCGTACCGCTTATCCTCTCTTTCGGGGCGGGAGCCGAAACGCGCGCAGCCATCGGTGTCGTCATTTTCTCCGGCGTTATAGCCACCACGGCCTTCACCCTCTTCATCGTGCCTGCGGCCTACCAGTTGCTTGCGCAACGGACGGGCTCGCCCGGCGATACGAAGCGGCGCCTTGAAAACGAAATGCAGGCGGGATCGCGCGAAACCCGGCATGCAGGGCCATTCGAGGGAGCGGAATAGAAGCTCTTCCGCGCCTTGACTTTCGATACCCGCGAACGAATTCATGACTATGGACTGGCAAGAAACACGTCAAAAATGGCTCACCCGGCCGATTTTCGGCTGGGCGAAGCGCGCCCTCCCGACGATGTCGGAAACGGAGCAAGAGGCGCTCGAGGCGGGAGACGTCTGGTGGGAGGCCGACCTCTTCACCGGCAATCCCGACTGGCAGCAACTTCTCAACACCCCCAAACCAGAGCTGACGGCGGAAGAACAGGCCTTCATGGATGGCCCGGTCGAAGAGCTATGCAACATGCTCGACGAGTGGAAGATCACCTGGGAAGACGGTGACCTGCCGCCCGAAGTTTGGGATTTCATTCGCCAGAACCGCTTCTTCGGCATGATCGTGCCCAAGAAATATGGCGGCCTCGAATTTTCGGCCTTCGCCCATTCGGAGGTGGTTCGCAAGATTTCCAGCCGCTCCGCTACCGCAGCCGTTACCGTCATGGTGCCGAATTCGCTTGGCCCCGGCGAGCTGCTCATGCAGTTCGGGACGGACGAGCAGCGCGAATACTGGTTACCTCGCCTCGCACGTGGCGAGGAGGTTCCCTGCTTCGGATTGACGAGCCCCGAAGCCGGCTCGGATGCAGCCTCCATGGTCGATAGCGGCGTTCTCTGCCGCGGTACGTGGAAGGGCGAGGAAGTTCTCGGCATCCGCCTCAACTGGCACAAGCGCTACATTACTCTTTCGCCGGTGGCGACCGTGCTCGGCCTCGCCTTCAAGTTGCACGATCCCGATCATCTTCTCGGCGATGAGGAAAATCTTGGCATCACCGTCGCCCTCGTGCCGACAGACCTGCCCGGCGTCACCACGGGGAGACGCCATCTTCCCTCCTTCCAGATGTTCCAGAACGGCCCGACGGAAGGAAAGGACGTCTTCATCCCGCTCGAAAACGTCATCGGTGGCGAAGCGCAGGTCGGTAAGGGCTGGAAGATGCTGATGGCGGCGCTTGCAGCCGGCCGCGGCATTTCGCTCCCCTCGCTGTCGGCCGCGGCGGCCGCCTTTTCCGCCCGTACCACAGGTGCCTATGCCCGCATCCGCGAGCAATTCGGCATTCCCATCGGCAAGTTCGAGGGCGTGCAGGAGCGCATGGGCGCGATCGCGGCGACGGCCTACCAACTCGATGCCGCGCGCAGGCTTACCTGTGCCGGGCTCGATAGCGGCCGGAAGCTCGCCGTCATTTCCGCGATCATGAAGTCCCATGCAACGGATCGTATGCGTCAGGCCGTGAACGACGCGATGGACGTTCACGCGGGCAAGGCGGTGATCGACGGGCCGAACAACTATCTTGGCAATCTCTATCGTGCCGTCCCCGTTGGCATCACGGTGGAAGGCGCGAATATCCTCACGCGCAACCTCATCATTTTCGGGCAGGGCGCGATCCGGGCTCATCCCTACCTCCTCAAGGAGATGGAAGCGCTCGAAGAAGAAGACCGTGACGCCGCAATAGCGAAGTTCGACAAGGTCTTCTGGGCGCATGTCGGGCACGGGCTGAAAACGGCGGGCCGCGCTTTCGTGCGCAACTGGTCGGGCGGCCTCGTCGCGCCTGCGCCTCGCGCAGGCAAAGCGAGCCGGTATTACCGCCAGCTCTCACGCCGTGCGGCGGGCTTCGCGCTTCTATCTGACTTCGCCTTGTTGACGCTTGGCGGGGCGTTGAAGCGCAAGGAAATGCTTTCCGCCCGTCTCGGGGACATCCTTTCCGAACTCTATTTCCTCTCTGCCGCGTTGAAGCGCTGGGAGGACGAAGGCCGCCAAAAGGAAGACCTTCCTCTGCTCGCCTACTGCATGGAAGCGGGTCTCGCAAACATCGACCGTCGCTTCGCTGAACTTTTTTCCAACATGCCGAACCGCCTGGTTGCCGGGCTTTGCAAGTTCATCATCCAGCCGCTCGGCGCGCGTCGCCATGGTCCGAAAGACAAGACGACGACGGAGTGCGCCGAAATCCTCATGTCGCCGTCCGCGACACGGGACCGCCTCACCGCAGGGCTTCATTGGGGTCATGAGGGCGACGCGGTGGCGAAGCTCGAGCGCGCCTTCAGCCTGTCGGTCCTCACAGAACGGCCACGCGAAGCGATGAAGAAGGCGCGTATCGATGATCCGCAGGCCGCCTTGGCCACTGGTGATATCACTTCCGCTGAAGCAGACCAGATCGCGGAGTACCGAAAGGCCGTTGCCGAAGTGATCGCTGTCGATGATTTTTCCCCGAAGGAACTCGCGCTTCATCGGGAAAAGGATGACGGCGACGAAGGGCAGACCGCGCGGGCAGCAAACTTCTGACCATGACGGGAAGGGGTGCGATCCCGCCGGGCGGCTGATAAGCTCCGAGAAAAGCCGAAACGCCCCCTAAACCCGGTGACCGTGCGATCTTGCCCAGCTCCCCGCAGATATTCGACAATGCCGCAACCATAGCCGATGCGATCATTTCGCGGGTCGGGCGAAAGATCGTCATGGCCTTGCCTCTCGGCCTTGGCAAGCCAAATCACATCGTCAACGCTCTGGTGCACCGGGCGATGGACGATCCCTCCATATCGCTGCAGATTTTTACCGCGCTCACTCTCGAGGTGCCACGCCCCTCTAGCGACATCGAGAAGCGGTTCATGGGCCCTGTGCTCGACCGCCTGTTCGAGGGCTACCCCGCACTCACCTATGCGACCGAGCTGCACAAGGGAACGCTGCCGCCGAATATTCAGGTGAACGAGTTCTTCATGCAGGCCGGGCGCTGGCTCGGATCGCCGCGCCAGCAACAAAATTATATTTCCGCAAACTACACTCATGCCCTGCGGTACGTGCTGGAGACAAAGGTCAACGTCGTCGGCCAACTCGTCGCGCCCTCGCCTTCACGGCAACAATTCAGCCTGAGCTGCAATCCCGATATAACTCTCGACCTTCTGGATGCGAGACGTGCCGGGAAGGCGGACTTCATGTTTGTCGGCGAAACGAATGAAGAGCTGCCTTACATGGCGGGCGGCGCGGAAGTCGGTGCCGATGAATTCCAGCTTCTTCTCGACAACAAGGAACTGCAGTTTCCGCTCTTTGCGCCGCCGCGTGAGCCCGTCTCACTCGCCGACCATGCGATAGGCCTTCATGTCGCGAGCCTCATTCCCGATGGCGGCACACTACAGATCGGCATTGGCTCCATCGGCGATGCCGTGGGCCAGGCGCTGGTGCTACGCCACAAGGAAAATGACGCCTTCCAGAAGCTGATGGCCGCTCTCGACGCACGGGGCAATGACCGGAGACCTTTCCGAGAAGGTCTCTACGGCGCGAGCGAAATGCTTGTCGAATGTTTCATCGATCTTATCGAGGCAGGCGTCTTGAAACGCGAGGTGGAGGGCGTTCTCGTTCACGGCGGCTTCTTCCTTGGATCGAGAACCCTCTACAGCCGGCTGAGAAACATGACACCGGAGGAACGGGCTCGCATCTCCATGGTGCCCGTCGCTTTCGTGAATGATCTTCATGGCGAAGAAGAGAAAAAGCGCGCCGCGCGAAAGGATGCGCGCTTCGTCAATACGGCGATGATGGCAACGCTGCTGGGCGCCGTCGTCTCGGACGGACTCGAGGACGGGCGCGTGGTGAGCGGTGTCGGCGGACAATACAACTTCGTCGCTCAGGCCTTTGCGCTGGAGGATGCCCGCTCCATCATCACGGTTCGAGCGACAAGGAACAAGGACGGCAAGACGATGTCGAACATCGTCTTCTCCTATGGCCATACGACGATCCCTCGTCACCTTCGCGATATCGTGGTCACGGAATACGGCGTTGCTGATCTTCGCGGAAAGACGGACGGCGAGGTCATCGCCGAAATGCTTTCCATTGCCGATTCCCGCTTTCAGGATGAACTTCTTGAACAGGCAAAGAAGACCGGCAAGATCGCTTCGAACTACGAGATCCCCGAGAAGAGGCGGCACAACACGCCCGAGCGGCTTCTGGGTGCACTCGCCGACGCACGAGAGGCGGGGCATCTACCGCTCTTTCCCTTCGGGAGCGACTTCACCGAGGTCGAGGTCTCCCTCATGCCGGCTCTCTCCCGGCTTCGCCATGCAACGCGAAGCGATCTCGCAAAGATGCTCCTGCGCGGCGGCCCCGAGACAGACGAGGCACGGCGCGGCCTTGAACGCATGGCTCTCGCCAAACCCGAGGGCCTCAAGGAGCGGGCTTACCGGCGGATCATTCTCGCCGCCCTCTCCTCCTGACTCTGGCCTCCTGACTCTGGAAATACAGGGATTCTTCGCGAAATGCTCCGGCCACCCTTGATACGGGCGGTGAGCGAACCTTATTTACAGCCGGACTGAGGGTTATGGAGTTTTGCAAGGAGATCAGCCCCGTGTGACTTCCCTGCCGCACTGCACAAAAATATCTTTACGCAGGGAAAACAAAGAGTTCCGGCATTGGATTCCGGCCGGCAGACAACATATATAGCTCCGATATATCGCTTCTATATATCTTCGGCGGAGGCCGGAGTAAGGGCCCCGTTCAATGCAGGTCACGACGCTATGTCTCGGCGCGCTCGTCTTCGGTGACGCGACCGGCTACGAAATCAACAAGATGTTCGAGGATGGTCCCTTCAGCCATTTCCTCGATGCGAGCTATGGGTCGATCTATCCGGCGCTGACACGGTTGACGGATGAAGGCCTCGTGACTTGCAAGGCCGAACCCCAGGAGCGTCGGCCCGACAAGAAAATCTACTCCCTGACGGAAAAAGGCCGGCTGAAGCTCAGAGATGCACTGCAGCAGCCCGTTGCCGACGACAAATTTCGTTCGGAGTTCCTATTCACTCTCCTTTTCGCTCACCTGCTGCCGCGTGATCGCGTGCGCGGCATGGTCGATGCGCGCCTTGCTGCGATGAAGAAGAAGCTCGCAGAGCTGGCCCATCCGGACGAAGAGGATACGCCCGGGATGGATTTCGCCCGCCAGTATGGCCACGCCGTCTATTCCGCCTCCATCGACTTCCTTGAGAACAACCGACACCTGATCGAAGAGATCGCAACCGAAGAAGAAGCGCATGTTTGACCGGCTTAAAAACACTGTTGAAAAGGCATCCGGCGGACGCCTTCACCGTTCGCACATGATTGCGATCGGCACTGCGATCGCAATCATACTCTGGTTCGCCACCGGCCTTTTCAATGGCGATGGCAATAACGGTCCGGAGCTGACCGCTGCTGAGCAGGAAGCGGCGAACGCAACGGTAGCGCGCGTCAGGGTTTCCGAATCCGTGGCGACGATGCGACGGGGTTCGATCATCATTCGTGGGCGCACCGAGGCGAAGCGCGCGGTGGAGGTACGTGCCGAAACGCAAGGCACGATCGCCAAGCTGCCTGTTGAGAAGGGGCAGCGCATCTCGGAAGGCGACGTGCTTTGCGAATTGGCACCCAACGCCCGAGGCGCTCAGCTTGCCGAAGCACAAGCATTGGTGAAGCAGCGGCAGCTGGAATATGACGCTTCGCGCCAACTCGCAGAAAAAGGATACCGCGCGCCCACGGTCGCGGCGGGTTCGAAAGCGGCGTATGATGCTGCGCAGGCCCGTCTGAAGCAGATGGAAGTCGAAATGGGGCAAACCAAGATCCGCGCCCCCTTCGACGGCATTTTCGACGAACGCCCGGTTGAAGTCGGCGACTATATGCGCGTAGGCGATGTGTGCGGCCTGGTCGTCGAACTCGATCCGCTCCTCATTGTCGGACAAGTTGCAGAGGATCGCGTGTCGGCGCTTCAGATAGGAGAGGCAGGACGGGCGCGGCTCGTCACCGGCGAGACGGCGGAGGGCCAGATCCGGTTCGTGGCCAAGACCGCCGATCCCGCCACCCGGACCTTCCGCGTGGAACTCGAAGTGCCAAATCCGGATCTTTCGATGCGGTCCGGCGTAACCGCGGAGATCATCGTTCCCGGCAAGGAAGTCCTTGCTCACAAGATTCCGAGCGGCGTCATCTCGCTTGACGACAACGGCGTCATTGGCGTTCGTACCGTCAATTCGGAGAAGAAAGTCGAATTCAGGCGCGTGACGCTTGTCGACGACACTCCGGACGGTCTTTGGGTAACCGGACTGCCGGAAAAAATCACACTTATAACCGTCGGCCAGGATTACGTTCGCGAAGGACAGACGGTCGAAGCCGTACCAGGCAACCAGGTAGGAGCGTCACTGTGAACTCCTTTATCGAAGCCGCTCTCGGTCATTCGCGCACCGTCCTGACTTCGATGGTGCTGCTGGTTGCAGCCGGCATCATCTCCTTCATCTCGATTCCGAAGGAAGCCGATCCGGACATTCCGATTCCGATCTTCTATGTGTCGATCGTCCATCAGGGCATATCACCGGAGGATGCCGAACGGCTCCTCATTCGTCCGATGGAGACCGAGCTTCGCTCGCTCGAAGGCCTTGAGGACATCACGGCTATCGCCTCGCAGGGTCATGCCGGCATTCTTCTGGAATTCGATGTGAACTTCGACAAGGATGCCGCGCTGCAGGATGTGCGCGAAAAGGTAGACCTGGCGCGAGCAAAACTGCCGAGCGATTCCGAGGAGCCCGTCGTGCGCGAGTTCAACGCCGCGCTCTTTCCGGTTCTTATCGTGACCCTTTCAGGCGACGTTCCGGAACGTACGCTCTATACGGCTGCGCGACGCCTGAAAGACGAGATAGAGGCGGTTCCGACCGTACTTCAGGCGGAGCTTGTAGGTCATCGCGAGGAACTGCTGGAGGTCGTGATCGACCCCGCCAAACTCGAGTCCTACAACGTCTCTCAAAACGAGCTCATCAATGTCGTCTCTCTGAACAACCGGCTGGTGGCCGCAGGCAATATCGATACCGGGCAGGGACGCTTCTCCGTGAAGGTACCCGGTCTCTTCGAAGACCGGGAAGACGTTCTCAACCTGCCGGTCAAGGTTTCGGGAGAAGGCGTTGTAACCTTGTCGGATATTGCCGACATCAGACGAACCTTCAAGGATGCGGACGGCTATGCGCGCTTCAACGGGCACCCGGCTATCGCCATCGAGATCACAAAGCGCATCGGCACGAATATCATCGAAAACAATCAGCAGGTTCGCAAGGTCGTTGCCGAGTACACCGCCGACTGGCCGGAAGCTGTCCATGTGAATTTCACGCTTGATGCCTCTGACTGGATCTATCGCTCCCTCGGCTCTCTCCAATCGTCCATTGCCACGGCGATCGTTCTCGTGATGATCGTTGTGGTGGCCGCTCTTGGCTTGCGCTCGGCGATGCTGGTTGGCATCGCCATTCCGACATCCTTCATGATCGGCTTCTTCTTCCTTGCCTCCGCCGGATACACCATCAACATGATGGTCATGTTCGGCATGCTTCTGGCTGTCGGCATGCTGGTGGACGGCGCGATCGTCGTGGTCGAATACGCCGACCGCAAGATGTCGGAAGGGCTCGATCGTCGCGAAGCTTACACGCTTGCCTCAAAGCGCATGTTCTGGCCGGTCGCCTCCTCGACGGCAACTACTCTTGCCGCCTTCCTGCCCATGCTCCTGTGGCCCGGCGTCAGCGGCAAGTTCATGAGTTATCTGCCGATCACGCTTATCGTCGTTCTGTCGGCCTCGCTTCTGACCGCGCTGATCTTTGTTCCCGCCATGGGAACGGTTTTCGGCAAGGCAGAAACCGAGAATGACGAGGTGCTGAAACAGCTCGCCGGCGCCGAAACGGGAGATATCCGGAATTTGTCCGGTCTCACTGGATCCTATGTGCGCCTTCTCGACCGTCTGATTCAGTATCCCGGTCGCGTCCTCGCCGTAACGGGCGTCGTTCTTTTCAGTACGATCGTTCTCTTTTCAACATTCAACAACGGCGTCGAGTTCTTCGTGGATACGGAACCGGAACGCGCCATCGTTCTTGTCAGCGCGCGGGGCAATCTATCCGCCCAGGATACGCTCACGCTTGCCCGCGACGTCGAACAGATCGTACTGGATACCGAAGGTGTGAAGACGGTTTTCACGCGCACCGGACCAGGTCTCGGCAGCGGCGCTTCAGGCCGAAACGACGTGCCGAAAGACCTCATCGCGCAAATGATGATCGAGTTGAAACCCTATGAAGAAAGGCGAAAGGGCGCGATCATCCTTGAGGAAATTCGCCAGAAGACGAAATCCATTCCCGGCCTGAAGGTGGAATTGCGCAAGCAGGAGGACGGTCCGCCGACGGGTAAGGATATCCAGATCGAGCTGACCTCGACGGACTATCAGAAATTGCTCGAAACGACGGCGATGATCCGCTCGCATCTCGACAATGAGGTTTCCGGCCTGATCGATATCGAGGATGGGCGTCCGCTGCCCGGCGTCGAATGGGTCATGACGGTCGACCGCGAGATGGCCGGGCGCTTCGGTGCGGATGTCACGTCCGTCGGTGCCGTCATTCAGCTCGTGACCAACGGCATCATGATCGGCGAATACCGGCCCGACGACGCGCAGGATGAAGTCGATATTCGGGCACGCTTCCCCGACGATTATCGTGTGATCGATCAGCTGGATCAGTTGCGCGTACAGACAACATCCGGCCTCGTTCCGATCTCAAATTTCGTTCATCGCGAAGCTCAGCCGCAAGTGAGCACCATCGAACGCATCAATGGCTATCGCCGCATCATGCTAAAGGCGAATACGGCCATCGATCCGGCAACTGGTGAGAAGATCAATGTCGACGAAAAGGTCAGGGAGATTTCCGAGTGGATTTCTCAGCAGGCTATCGATCCGAGCGTGAGGGTGAAGTTCCGTGGCGCCAATGAGGAACAGGCGGAATCCGCTTCATTTCTCGGTGGCGCGCTCATTGCGGCCCTGTTCCTCATGTTCATCATCCTGTTGACGCAGTTCAACAGCTTCTACCATTCCATCCTCACTCTCTCGACGGTTGTCCTTTCGACCGTCGGCGTGCTGATCGGCATGGTTGTGACGGGACAGGCTTTCTCGGTGATCATGACCGGTACCGGTATCGTCGCGCTTGCCGGTATCGTTGTGAACAACTCCATCGTGCTGATCGATACGTTTCAGCGTCTCCGGGAAGATGCAATGGACGCCGTCGAAGCGGTGCTGCGGACGGCGGGTCAGCGGCTTCGGCCCATCATGCTGACGACGATCACGACGATGCTCGGACTTTTGCCGATGGCGATGCAGATCAATCTCGACTTCGTGACGAGAGAAATCGTCATCGGTGGTCCGGTGTCAGTCTGGTGGGTTCAGCTATCGACCGCAATCATCTTCGGTCTTGGTTTCTCGACCCTGATTACACTGGTTCTTGTGCCCGTGCTGCTGGCGGCCCCGTCGGTGATCCGGGCCCGGCGCGCGGCAAGGCGCGCGGACACCCAGGAATGGGGCAACTCAAGCGACGCCAGACGAGCCGCCGAATAGGAGGTCAGGCTTCATCCATAACGGGGTTCGAGAGAAGGCCGACGCCTTCAATCTCGACCTCGATCGTGTCTCCGTTCTTCATCCACAAAGGCGGCGTACGCGCAAACCCCACACCTGCGGGCGTCCCCATCACGAGCACATCGCCCGCCTCGAGCGTCATGCACTGACTCAGCAGCATGATCGTCTCGTCCACAGGAAAGATCATGTCTTGCGTGTTCGCGCTCTGCATGACCGAACCGTTCAGGCGGGATTCTATTTTAAGTCCCGCAGCGCCTGCCGGGAGCTCGTCGGCGGAGACGAAGAAGGGGCCGAAGGGGCCGGTGGCGTCGAAATTCTTTCCGATCGTCCATTGTGGTGTGCGCCTCTGATAGTCGCGCACGGAGCCATCGTTGAAGCAGGAGTAGCCGGCGACAAAGGAAAGCGCATCCGCCTTCGACGTATGGCGAGGCACGCGACGTCCGATGATTGCGGCGAGTTCCGCCTCGAAGTCAAGTTGCTCAGAAATCCGTGGACGGATCATATCCGCCCGATGGCCGATCAGGGAGGTGGCGCTGCGCATGAAGAAATTCGGATAGTCGGGTTTCTCCCGGCCACCTTCGGCAGCGTGCTCGGCATAGTTCAGGCCGAGGCAGACGATCTTGCCGGGGCGTGGAATGACGGGGAGGAAATCGATATCGCCGAGCGGAAGGCGCGGCGCCGCGGACAGCGCCCCGGCAACCGCCGCACGGCCATCATCACCCGCCCGGAGCATTTCGAGCAGGGACGACGGAACGCCGGAAACCCCTGAAATATCAACGACTTCGTTACCATCGAGGCAGCCGAATTTCTCCCTGCCTTCATGCCGGAACGTCAGCAGCCGCATCGTCTTTCCCCACCGGTTTTGCTTGCGTGAATGGGCGATCTAGGCGCGAAGCCAGCCGCAAGTCAACGCGGTGACCGGGGATAAACAGCCCCCACCGTCATCGAAACGTCATCATAACGTCACAAATGGATTCCGCCGGTTCGATGCCGGCCAGGAATATCCCCGGATCACTCGACGACCGGATTGTAGAGTTCGCCCATCCGGGCTACCGAAATGACGACACGTTCCCCCGGCTGGAGATAACGGCGCGCGGCGCGCTCCTTCGCGATCTGGCGTTCGACGACATGCGAGACGACAGAACGGCCCCAGCCGCCCGCGAGCCAGTCCCAGGCGCCGAGCGCCATGGACGATTTGTCGACGCCCTGGAAGACGGTGCCGTCCGGCGTGCCGGCAAGAATGGCCGTGCGAGCGGGGACGATGCCGCCGTCGATGGGGAGCCCCACTTCGCGGCCCTCGAAATCCCAGAGTACGTCCTGACGGGCGGCGGACTGGCGGACGAGCTCGTCGAAATCCCAGATCGCTTCGGACTGGCGGGCCGACTGCTTCAGCTCCTCGTTCCGCCAGAGCCGCAATTCGACAGCGGCGGCGAAGACGCGCAGGTTGCGCGGAATCACGAAGAGGTTGCCGACGGGCAGGAAGCCCGGCGCGCTCTTGCCGGTGGTGAAACCCTTGCCGGAGGTGACATCGGAGGCATCGATGTTGCGCATGAGTTTGGCGCGGTCTGTGACGTCGTTGCAGAGTATGAGACCTGCCTCCGCAGGCGCCTGCGAAATATCGAAGGGCTCGAGCGCGACGAAGCAGAGCTCGACCTCATAGTCGAGAAGCGCGTCGCCCGCCGGGATGGGCGCGTCGAAGGGCGTCGGCGCGACTTCCTTCGCGAAGAGGAAGGGACCGTCCTCGACGGTCGCTTCTTCCGCATGTTCGGGGAAGTTGGTACCGGCGGCGATGTGCGAGGCGGCGAGACCGACCGGGAGCCCAAGTTCGCTTAACGAAAGCGTCACAGCCTCCCCGGAGGCGGCGGCGGCGATCGCGTCATAGCCTTTCTCGTTATAGAGATCGACTGGATCGGACAAGCCGAAGGCGGCAGTGAGGTCGATGCCTGTCACCTGCTTTCCTTCGTAGGACGAAACGAGCAGGAGGCGCGTGCCCGCCTTGTCGCGCGCGAAGGTGAGCGCCTCCCCGACGGGCGCGATTTCGACGGTGCCGAAGCTGCCGGCATGTGCCGTTCCCGATGCGACGACCGTCACCAGCAGAACTCCAATCCAGCGCAGGAACATCTTTCCTCCATCTTCTTCAGTTCGCGAGCAGGAACACGCCGATGGTGTTCACGATCAGGAGTATGACGCTACCGAAGAGATTCGTATCCACGAGGTAAATCTTCCCGAAGATATTGAAACGGAATGGCTTGATGCCATTCACGTCCTTCAGCGCACCGCCATAAAGCGGCATGGAGACGAGCGTCGCATAGAAGCTCGCAATCCAGACATAGTTGAGGATTGCCGCGACCCAGATGTGGACCCGATAATCGGCCGCACCGGACCAGAGCAGCCAGAGGATAACAAGCGAGACGCCCGTCTGGCTCAGCACCTGCCAGACGACATGAAAGCGCGCATGAGGCGTCCAGAGCGGGTTCGTCGCATGGGTCTTGTTGAAGTCGGCAAAGATCGGGCCGACGGAGATCATCACGGCGACGACGGTGAAAAGCAGCCGGGGAACGAGAAGCGCGTCGAAAGTCGTTTCCATTGTCTGTTTCCTCAGATGAGACCGGGATAGGTGCCGCCGTCGAGCTGGAGGTTCTGCCCGGAAATGAAGCCTGCCTGCGCACTGCAGAGAAAGGCGCAGGCATCGCCGAACTCCGATGGATCGCCCATGCGCTTCGCCGCGATCGATTCCGCGATTTCGGCTCGCGCTTCTTCCATCGATATCTTTTTGAAGGCCATGGCGAGCTCGGCCATCTTCTTCTGGCGATCCGTGTCGAAGCGCTCGGGCAGCATGTTGTTGATGGTGACGTTGAAGGGCGCGAGATCCGTTGCGAGGCCCTTGCACATTGCCGTGAGGCCGGAGCGCGCCGCCGTGGACAGGCCCATGACCGAACGGGGCGCCTTCACCATTGCGGAGGTGATGTTGACGATCCGCCCGAAGCGCCTTTCCTTCATGCCTTCCATCAACGCCCTGATCATGAAGAGAGGCGCCAGCATGTTGGCATCGAGCGCGGCACGCCATTCGGCCTCGCCCCATTGAGCGAAATTGCCGGGAGGCGGACCATCATTGTTGTTCACGAGGATGTCGGCATCGGGGCAGGCGGAGACGAGCTTGTCCCTTCCTGCCTGCGTATTGAGATCGGCAACGACAGGCATGACCGATCCTTTCGCGCCGTTCGAGATATCGAAGGCCGCCCTGTCGAGCGTGTCGGCGCTCCGGCCATTGATGACGACATGGACGCCCTCGCGCGCGAGCGCGGCGGCGCAGGCCTTGCCGAGGCCGCGCGAGGAGGCGCAGACGATCGCCTTTTTCCCGTTCAGGCCGAGATCCATGAGAGGTTTCCTTTGCTAGATGGCGTGAGCGGGGAGCGCGAGCGCGGGAAGGCCGAGCAGCAAAGCCTTGCGGCGGAGCAGCTCGCGGGGTGCATCTATCGGCGCGCCGAAGCGGCAGGCGATGTGGCCGTCGGGCCGGAGAAGCAGGGCGCCTTCGGGCGACAGGCCCGTGAGAGCCTCCCAGTCCTCGCTGTCGGCAAAGTCCTCACCCGCGACGAGGCAATGCATGCCCCGCGCGCGGGCGGCGCCTGCCCAGGCGGCAGCCGCCGGACCGGCGAGGAGCGTGAAGCCCGCAGGATCGCGCAAGGAGAGAAGAGAGACCGTCTTTCCCCCGCGTGAGACCCAGCGATGCGGCAGATGCGCACCGACATCCCAGGAAGGTTCGTAGCGGCTGATGTCGATTTCCGAAGCGGGAACAAGCGGCGGCGCATCGGACAGCGCGGCGGAGCAGTAGCGGTAGCCAAGCTGCAGGTTGAAGCTGTCGAAATGGGGACGCTGCGCCTCGATCGCGGCGGGCAGTTCCGCGCTGCCGGCGGGGGCCGCGGCGAGCGCCGTGTAATGCTCCATCATGCGGGCGGGGTCCGGCCCGTAGAGCACGCCGAAAATGTCGAAGAGTTTCGAGGCATTCATGAGGCTCTGCTCGCTATTCGCGATGGCGACCGGACGGCGCTCGGCCTCATATGTGTCGAGAAGAGCCGGGCCCGCCTCGCCCTTCAGCACGGCGGCGAGCTTCCAGGCGAGATTCTGGGCATCGACCGCGCCGGTGTTGAGGCCGAGGCCGCCGGTCGGCGGAAAACGATGCGCGGCGTCGCCTGCGAGGAAGATGCGGCCCTTGCGATAGCGCTCCGCGATCTGCGCCGACATGGCCCAGGGGCTGATATTGCGGATGGAGAAGGAGACCGGCGCGGCGATGGCCGCCTCGACCAATGGGCGGCATTTTGCTTCGTCGAAGCTCTCCGGCGTTGTGGCCGCCGGATCGTAGGGATGCATGAGCACCCAGGTCTTCGCACGGTCATAGGCGATCAGAACGCCGCTCGTTCCCGGATCGAAGAGGAAATAGAGGACGCCCGGCCGCGCATCCGTGAGGTCGCGCAGATCGGCCTCGAAATGGATCATGATGTAGTGCTGAAGCGCCTCCGGCCCCTCCATCGCAATGCAGAGCGCTTCACGCAGGCGGGAATTCGCACCGTCGGCGGCTATGACATAGCTGCATTCGAGCCGCGAGGTTCCGTTCTCGCCATGGAGCGTCGCCGCGACTCCGCCGGCGTTTTCTTCCAGCCCGGTGCAGGCGACGCCGCGCGCGAAGGAAATAAGCGGTTCGGCGGCGATGGCCTCGAACAGAGCCGCCTCGAAAACCGGTTGCGGAATATTGGTGAGGGGAAAGGGCGTGTAGACGAGCGCCGCATCGTCCTGCCGCTCGTAAGGCAAGGCGCCGAATTCCGGGCCCGCGAGCCTGCCCATGAAACGGACGAAGCCTGCATCGTTGGCGCCGGCTCCTGCCCGCCTCAAAGCCGCGGCGGAGACGCCGATGCTGTCGCAGATTTCCAGTGTGCGCGGATTTACGGCATGCGCCTTTGGAGCCGTGCCCGGCGAATGGCGGCGATCGACGAGGCAGGACGCCACGCCCTGCCGCGCGAGGAGAAGGGCCGCAAGGCAGCCAACCGGGCCTGCGCCGGCGACGAGAACGGGGTGGCGGGACATGCGCGCTCCATAAATGAGATTACTCTCATAATTGAGATATCTCTCATAAATGACTTTTGTCAAGCCCGCTCCCGCGCTATCCTTCGCCCATGAGAGAGAGCGGCGTGCAGCAAGGCTATTTCCAGGGGCAGACGGCGGGCGGCAGCAAGCGGGAACGAACCCGCTCGGCGCTGCTCGATGCGACGGTCAGCGTTGTCGCGGCGAAGGGCATGGAGGCCGCGAAGATCCTCGACATCACGGAGGCGGCGGGGCTCGCGAACGGAACCTTCTACAACTACTTCGATGACAAGGAATCGATCCTGCGCGAGGCTGCCTACGGCATCGCTTTGGCGGTGGGCCGGCAGCTCGACGAGGAGATGAGCAGCATCGGGGATGCGGGGCGGCGCGTCGTGACCGCGACGACCCGCTTCATCGAGATCGTCGTGCGCGAACCCGACTGGGCGCATGTGCTGCTTGGCAGCGCCGAAGTGATGCCCGAAATGCGGAAGGACATCTACCGCTATCTGCGCAGCGACATCGAACTGGGCGTTGAACAGGGCAAGTTCGATGTGGAGGTGACGGGCTTCCTTCTCGATCAGGTGGCTTCGCTGATCGGTGTTTCAATCCGCACACAGATAAGCACAGGACCCAATGCCGCGCTTACACGACAGACCTGCGAGAGCATTCTCCGGCTTCTGGGAATGAGCCCGGCAAAGGCAAGAAAGCTCGCCGCGACGGGATGAAACTCCGTCAGAAATAAAGCGCGACGTTGAGATTGACCCGGCTCGACCAGTCACCGCCATTGCCACCCGAGGCGAGGGCCTGCGTGAACTCGGGCCCGATATAGGCATTGTTCCGGCCAAGCGCCCAGTCGAGCGTCACGTAGAGGGGCCCATCGAAATCCATCCCCGCGCCGAGCACGTTCTGCTGGCTGCCCGCGTAGCTCTCTTCCGCCTTATCGAGATAGGAATAGTCGTTGTAGAAGGTGACGGTCTTCAACAAGCCGCCCGTTTCTTCTTCCGTGTTCCATGCATAGGCGAGCCCCGCAACATAGATCCAGCCGCGCGAGGCGACCCGATAGGGATAGTCGAAGGCGCCCATCGTCACATAGCGGCCATCCTGGCCCGGCGGGTTTTCGAGATCGAACTCATAGCGGATGACTTCAGTCTTGAAATTCCAGGGCCCGCGATCGAAACGCGCATGAAGCGCCTGCGCATTGCGCTCTCCATCGCGGCCGGTCGTATCGTTCGGGATGAGGCCGTATTGAAGCGAGGCGCCCGCCTCACCGGTTATGCCATGGCCGATGACGAAGCTTCGAGCGGCGCGCAGATTGAACTGATGCCGCTCGCCATTCTGCCGCGCACCATCGGAGACGATGTCGTAGGAATAGCGGGCGCTGTCCTCGCTGTCGCCTGCCCAGCTTCCTTCATCGCTCGGGAACCAGGCCGCATCGAAGGTCCAGGGGCCCATCTCGCGGGTGTAGCGGAAGCCGAGATCGTAGTCGTCTTCCAGGCCCGCATAAAAGGCGAGCGAAAAGAAGAAATTGTTGGAGGCGAAAGGGAGAAGGCCAAAAGGCACTTTCTGGATACCCGCCTGAATCTTCTGCCGCGCGTCGGGCCGGTAGCCGATCCATGCATGGTGAGGGAAGTGCGTGAGGATGCCGTCATCGCTGTAATAGTAGAAGCGATACTGCATGGAGCCGTCCCAGCGGCCGGCCTCGAAGGAAGCATCGAGCATCACCGTATCGAGGCGGATATTCTCAGGGAGATTGCGGCGCTTGCGGCCCGCTTCCCAGCTCTTGTGATAGACGTTCGCGCGAATGGCGCCGCCGAAATGGAAATCCGGTCCGGATTCCTCCGGTTCGGCCGGCTCGACGCCGCTGGCGGGTTCGCAAAATGCATCGCCCGCGGGACAGGTCTCCCCGCCCTCTTCCGCGCGCACGGGCAAGGCCGCAAGCGCGCAACACGCCGCGCCCGCAGCAGCCATGGTAACCGGCTTTCCGAACACTTGGCTTCCCCCTGGCAGATTTATCTTTCTCCAAAATCACCTAGAGGGATGGAAGGCGAGGTCAACAGCAGCTCTCTCACACGGGTCTGAGAGCCCGGCGAAGAAGCGGCATGGCGAGAAGAACCGCCAGAATATCGACCGAAAGAATCGGCAGCGCCGCGAAGGCACCGGGCCCCGCGACAAGAAGAGTGGTGAGGGGGAAGGCGAGAAGCAGAACCGCCGTTATCCCGCTGAACCGGTGAGCTTGCGACGCAGAGGCAAGGGCAAGGAGAATCGCAACACAAAGCACACCGAGCAGGACGGCAACCATCCAGCCATATGAGGTGACGACGGCAAGAGGCATGAGCCGTCCTGCCAGCAGCAGCGCCGCCGTCGCAAGCGGAAGGCCATGCACGATGCCATCGGAAAAGGCGAGGAAGAGGCGATTGCCGCGGCTTGCCATGGCGGCCGGGCGAGCCCGCCAGACCGAGAGACCAGAGAGGACGAGGAGGCAGGAACCGAGACCGAGAACGGCATAAAGAAGTTTCAGTGCGATGCCGCCAAAGTTGCCGTAGTGAAGCGGCGTGACCATCGCATAGATGCGCTTGCCAATGCCTTCGCGGCTCCAGTCGACAATGCCCTCAAGCTGTCCCGTTTCGCCTTGCATGACGACGGCCGGAAAATAAATGAGGCGGCCGGGAACAGTTCCATAGACCGTGACGAGGCCGCCCTTACGGCCCCAACCGTCGAAGACGATCTGTTCCGGTTCGAGATCCGGCATGGCGCGAAGCGCGTTCGCCACGATAAGGCCCGGCGTCACCATCTGCGCCGCCTCGCCCGGCGATGCGGAAATCGCGCCTGACATTGCCTCCGACGCGGCGCCCGCATCACCCCTGAAGGAGAGAAAGGCAGCGGCGAGAAGAAAGACGCCGATAAAGCCGAGGACGCAGCCGGTCAGCGCCATCATGAAATGAAAGGGCAATCCCCAGATGCCTACCGACTTGTGCATATCCGTCCATTTGAGACGGACGCTGCGCCGCAGCCGCAACGTGAAGAGTTCGGCCAGCATCTTCCGGTGCAGGAAGACGCCGGAGACCAGCGACAGCAACATGACGAAGCCGAAGAAGCCAACCAGATAGCGCCCCCAAGGCAGGGGCAGCAGCAAATCTGTATGAAGACGATTCAATACTTCGCCAGTGCGGCTTCTCCCGTCCCTGACCTCCCCTGCTTCCTCGCCTGTTGCCGCATCGAGGACAAGCTCTCCCCCGCGCGCCTGCAGAGAGATGAGGGAATCGTAGTAGCCGGGCAGGTATATCGAGAAGTTTGCAGGGATCTCGTCCCACCTCGCTTCCGCCTCTGCATAGAGAGTGTCCGCCGCCTTCGCGTGATCGGTATAGGCCGGCTGGTAGGTTCCACGTTCCCATGGACCAAGTTCAATCTCGAAAAGAGCGACGACGCCGGAGAACGAAACCACATAGAGGACGAGACCGAGGAGAAGGCCCGTCCATGAGTGAAGTTCATAAAGCGCCTTCATGCTTCCCTGACGCATCACCCCTCCCCTCCCGAGAGAAAGGAAATGGCGGCAAGGCCGAACAGGACGAAGGCAGCAAGCAACGTCAGGAGATGGGAACGGAGAACCGCACCGGAGGCAAAGAGCCATAGCGTTATGCCCGTCCAGACAATCGGCCAAAGCACCGTGGCGAGCGCCGCGCGGCCCGCAGGCTCCATCGGCAGCAAGAGGGAGAGCGAGAAAAGCGCGGCGACGGAAAAGAGAAAGCCCGTCAGCAGAGACATTGCGGAGCGGCGGAGGCTCAGAACACCGTCCGCTCTTCGCACTTCATCGACGGCACTCCGCCGCAGCGGCGCCGGCCTCGCCGCCTTGCCGCGTTCTCCAAGGCTGCGCGCGAGAGCAGTGCCAAAGCCTGCGAGCATGATAAAGGCGAGAAAAACCGGGATGCCCGCATCCCAACCCATGCCGCGGCCCGAAAGATAAAAGCCGCCCGCCACGAGCGTGGCAGACAGGAGATACAGGGGAAGACGCCTCGCACCGCCCACGGACGATGCACGAGCGCCAGCAAGCGCGGCTACGCCGCCGAGGCTTGCCGCCAGGGCGGCGATCACGAAAATCGGACTGGCTATCGTTTCCATGAGGCCATGGACGAGGGAGAGATTGTGCCCCTCCCTCGCCTGTTGGATCAGAATTCCACTTCGAGGCTTACGCCGACAAGCTGGCGCGGCCCGAGCGTCGCGGCGACGGGAACACCGCCCGCCGTGTCGATATAGGTGTAGTAGCGTTCGTCGAAGAGGTTCTCGGCGAAGACCGTCACCTTCCAGCCATCCATCTTGTAGCCGGCCTGCGCATTCGACACCCAATAGGCATCGACGTCTTCCTGCGGCGCGCCATCGATGCGTGTCATGTAGCTCGATGTGTATTTCGTGTCGCCGCCGAAGAAGAAGCCTGTATCGCTCTCATAGAAGGCGCCAAGGGCAAAGGACCACTCCGGCGCTTCGGGGAAGGGCATGCCGGAAAGATTGCCCGTGCTCACGCTGCTGAAGTTTTCGAACTCGCTTTGGACATGACCGAGGGAGACGAAAGTCGAAAGCTCAGGCGTCACCGCGTAGCGGCCCTCGATCTCGAAACCGTAGAGCTCGGAACTGGCGGCATTCACGATAATGCCGGAGGTGAAGTCGAGCGGGTTCTGCAAGATCTCGACCTGCTGATCCTTCCAGTCCGTGTAGAAGGCATTGGCGCTCAGCTGGAGCCGCCGGTCGAAGAACGCGCCCTTGTATGAAACTTCGTAGTTCCAGGTCTCTTCCGGATCATAGGTGAAGGGAGTGCCGGACGAGGTCTGCACACCCGAGCCGCCATTGCGGAAGCCCTGCTGAACGGTGAAGCCGAGCGTATGTTCCGGCGCAAGTTCCTTGATCAACCCGGCCTTGGGCAGGAAGACGGTCTCCTCGAAAGAACTGCTCTGATTGGTGGTCACCGCACCATTGCGGGAGAAGAAGTTCGTGCTCTCCTGGTCCGTGTAATCGAGACGGCCGCCCGCCACCACTTTCCAGGTGGGAATGAACTCGTATGTCGCTTCGCCGAACAAGGCGGCGTTGGAGGAATCCGTGCTCGCCCGGCTGACATCGAAATTGCCGAAATAGTCGGGGCGAACATAGCCGGAGTTCATTTCCTCGTCGGCGAGATAGATGCCCGCCACAGCCTTCCAGCGGCCCGCCTCGTAGTTCACGCGGAATTCCTGCGTGAGGATCGAGCGGTCATCCCCGCCGCTCAGCACATTGGTCTCACCCGCCGTTCCCTCGTTGATCGAAGGACGCTCCATGTCCGAACGGGAAAAGGAGGTGAGCGACGTCAGAAGAAGCGACGAGGTGAGATCGTGCTTCACCTCGAAGGAGACATTGTTCACCTCCGTCGTACGCGACTCGGCGAAGACGGGCAGGTTGAAATCGCCTCTGTCGGCGTCAAGCGGGAAGCCGAGGACCGGGCCTGCAATGTCGTCCGAATAAGGCGAGTCGTGCGAGAAGGAGTAAGTGAGCAGGGCCGACGTGTCCGGCATACCGTTCGGCAACAGCAGGAGCTTGCCGCGAATGTTGTAATATTCGTTCTCTACGAACTCGTCGTAGCGGTCGAAGCCGGTATAGGCCGGATAGTTGATGTCGTTTTCGCTGATGTTGTATTCGGCGGAGACGCGCATGGCGAGCTGGTCCTCGACGAGCGGCGCATTGACCATGAAGGCCGTGCCGCGCGTGTCCATCGTGCCGATGGTCGCCTTGCCCTTTGCTTCCCAATCAAAGGTCGGGTCCTTCGTCTTGACATAGACCGCACCCGCAAGCGCCGCGCGGCCCGTGAGCGTGGACTGGGGGCCGCGATAGACCTCGACCTGCTCGACATCCCAGAGGCCGCGCGCACCACGGCGCGCGCCCATGACGGTCTGCTGCGCGCCGTCGATATAGAGGCTAGCAAGCGGCGCGCCGCCGGGCGTGAGACCTTCGGAGTTCACGCCGCGAATGACGAAACCGGCATCCGGCCAGTCGCCGTCCATGACGTTGCCCATCATGCGGAACGCGCCACGGAAACTCTGGATCTGATGGTCCTCGATTTCCTCCGCAGTGACGATGCCGACGCTCGCCGTGGTGTCTTCGAGCGTGGTGGTGTTCTTCGCGCCGTAGACGACGAGGGAAGGAAGCGTGGTGGTGCCGCCGACTTCCGCCACGCGGCGGAGCGCAACGACATTGGCGCCCGTGAACTCGTAGGTAAGACCCGTGCCCGCGAGAAGCGTGGCAAGCGCCTCGCTGGCGGTGTAGCTGCCAGAGAGGCCGCCGGTCGACAGGCCCGCGACTTCATCCGAGGTGAAAAGGATCTGCAGGTTCGCCTGATCGGCAAGCGCAGTGAGCGCGCCATCAAGGCTCTGGGGGGCGATGGAAAGCGAGACGGGAACTGCCGCAACGCTTTCAGCCGGTTGGGCCACTGCCCCAAGGGGCGCGAGCCCGCACATCAAGGCGGCAACGGCGACACCCGCCGCCAGACGCTTCAGCCCGTTCCTGCCGGAAACCCCAGAATTCATCGAAACCCCCTTCGCTCATCGACACGCAAAACGACGGGAAGCGGCGCAGCCGCGCCCCGTTTCAGAGATGACGAACGGGAAGAAGGAATCTTGCAGGGCTTGCGCGAAAAAAATCGCGTGGGGAGAAAATCAGCTAACCAGCGTGACAAAGGGGAGACGGGTGACGCTGATCGGCAGGATGAGTTCCATGGCGGGCAGCAGCTCTTCCGGCCTTTCGAGATCGAAGACGCCCGTGACTTCGAGACGCCGAAGATCATCCGAGAGGACAAGGATGCGTTCGGGCACGAAGCGGGAGACCTCCTCCACCACGGCGCCGAAGGGACGCCGGTTGAAGATGAGCTTGCCGCGCCGCCAGGCAAGCTCCGAGCCGGCATCGGCCGCGGCGAGGCGGAAGGGGCCCTTGCCCGCCGGCACGAGGAGCGCCTCGTCCGGCCCGACCATGGCGGAGCGGCCGCCGGGGGCCTCGGCCTCGACCTTGCCGGAGGCGACGGTGAGGCGGGCGGCCATGCCATCCTTGTGGAGGCAGCGAAGCGCGAAGACGGCGCTGGCCGAGCGTGCGGTGCAGCCTTCCGCGACGACGGTGAAGGGCCGGGCAGGAACCGGCGCGACCTCGAAGAAAGCCTCTCCGCGATGGAGCGTCACGCGGCGCTCCGCGTCATCGAAATTCAGGGAGACGGCACTGCCGGTGTTCAGCCAGAGGCGCGACCCGTCAGGCAGGTCGGCGCGGCGGCGCTCGCCCTTCGCGGTTTCGAGATCGGCATGAGGGGCGAGGAACTCCTGCGCGCCGAGGCCGCCAAGGGCCAGCACGGCGGAAGCAGCAAGGCCGCCCGCAAGAAAGTGACGGCGGGAAAGCGAGAGGCCGCGCCCCGCGCGAAAGGAGCCGGCCGCGGCGGAGCGCGCCCTTTCAAGACGGTGGAGGGCGGCTGCTTCCGTCCGGCCCAGATCCTCCCAGAGGGCTTCCGCCCTGGCGGCGGCCGCCTCATGCAGCGGGCTTTCGGCGCGCCAGGCCGCGAAGGCATTACGAAGCTCAGGCGAAGGCTCGCCGCCGCTCAGCCGCGCGACCCAATCGAAGGCTTCGTCCTCCAGCGCTGCCTGTTTTTCCCGTTCGGAAGACAAAAGCCCCTCATCGTCCATGCCCGAGCCGCCCTGCCCCCAAGGGAGCGGCGGCATCGTACAATAATGTCCGTCAGAGGATAGACGATGCGGGGAGGCAAAGCTTGCAGCGCGCCATGCGCATTTCAGCCTTCGGCATCCATCGCGGCGCGGCAATGCCTCAATCCGCGGGCGAGATATTTCGCAACCATGCTTTCCGAAACGCCAAGCTCCGCGGCGATGCGCGCATGGCTCAACCCGTCGACACGGGCGAGAAGAAGCGCGCGGCGGACATTCGCCGGAAGTTCGGCGAGCGCGGCATCAAGCTGATGAAGGCGCTGGCGGCCCTGAAGCGCGGCCTCGGGCGAGGGAGCCTCGTCGCGAATATCCTCGGTGAGGCCATCGCCAAGGAGCGGCGCGCCAAGACGGCGCTCGCGGCGGAGGAGATCTATCGCAATGTTGGAGGCGACGCGGAAGACATAGGCGCGGGGATTTTCGACCGGGGAAGCGGGGCGTCCGAGCGAGGCAAGGCGCAGCCAAGTGTCGTGCACGACCTCGCTGGCGCGGTGCAGGTCGCCCAGGCGGCCCGCAAGCGTGCCGAGCAGGCTGTCGTAATGCTCGTGAAATGCCCCCATCAAGGGCGATGCTTCGTCCCGCGCCATTGCGCCAATCCTGAAACTCGTACCGGCGCGAGGCGCCCCCGGAGCGGAAGATTATTTCAAATGCAACTCACTCGCAAGTGCAGAGCAGGATGAGGGTTTGCCGGACATTTTCGGGAGCCGGGGCGTCATGCGCGGTTTGACAGGGGTCGCACACCTCCCTACTCAAATTGACAAAAGAAATTGAAGGGCGAGGGAGGCCCTGATCCATGAAAAGCCTGTTGATCGCCAATCGCGGCGAGATTGCCGTGCGCATTGCGCGCGCCGGTTCGGAACTCGGCCTGAGAACGGTCGCCATCTTTGCGGAGGACGATGCGCTGTCGCTGCATGTGCGGGCCGCCGACGAGGCGCTGCCGCTGACGGGCACGGGCGCGGCCGCCTATCTCGACATCAAGCAGATCGTCGCCGAGGCCAAAAAGGCGGGATGCGACGCGATCCATCCGGGCTACGGGTTCCTGAGCGAGAATGCGGCTTTCGCCGAAGAATGCGCGAAGGAAGGCATCACCTTTGTCGGCCCCTCGCCCGAGGCGCTCAGGCTCTTCGGCGACAAGGCGAAGGCCCGCGCGCTCGCCGAGAAGGAGGGCGTGGCCCTCTTCCCCGGCACGAACGGCGCGACGAGCCTCGAGGAAGCGCGCGTCTTCATGGAGAAGCTCGGAGATGGCGGCGCGGTGATGCTGAAGGCGCTGGCGGGCGGTGGCGGACGCGGCATGCGCGCCGTCACCGACATCAAGGACCTGCCCCAGGCCTATGAACGCTGCCAGTCGGAAGCGAAGGCGGCCTTCGGCAGCGGCGACATCTATGTCGAAAAGCTGGTGCGGCAGGCGCGGCACATCGAAATCCAGATCGTGGGCGACGGCGAACATGTCATCGATCTCGGCGAGCGCGAATGCACGCTGCAACGGCGGAACCAGAAGGTTGTGGAAATCGCGCCGAGCCCGACCCTCGACAGCGACACGCGCAAGCGCCTGACGGATGCGGCGCGAAAGCTCGCAAGCGCGGCGAGCTACAAGGGGCTTGGCACGTTCGAATTCCTGATCGACATGGAGGCGAAGGACGGGACAAGCGCCATCGCCTTCATGGAGGCGAATCCGAGACTGCAGGTGGAACACACCGTCACGGAAGAAGTGACGGGTGTCGACCTCGTGAAGACGCAGCTGCGGATCGCGGGCGGCGCGACGCTGAAGGAGGTGGGGCTGGCGGAAACGCCCGCGCCCCGCGGCTATGCGATCCAGCTTCGCGTGAACATGGAGCGGATGGACGAGAAGGGAGAGGCCGTGCCGACCGGCGGCACGCTCACCGCCTTTGCGCCGCCATCGGGGCCCGGCATCCGCGTCGATACGTTCGGCTATTCGGGCTATCGCACGAGTCCCAACTACGACTCGCTCATCGCGAAGCTCATCGCGCATTCGCCCACGCCTTCTTATGGCGATGCGGTGGCGCGGGCGCGGCGTGCGCTCAGCGAGTTCCAGATCGAGGGCGTGACGACGAACCTTTCATTCCTGCAGGCGCTTCTCGCGCGCGAGGATGTGCAGGCGAACAGGGTTCACACGAACTTCATCGCCGAACATGCGAGCGAACTCGTAAAGGTGCATGCGGAACCCGGCCGATACTTCACCGGCGGAAACGGCGGCGGCGCGGCGCAGGCGGCGAAGCATGTGGAAGGACCGGCGGGGACAACGCCCGTGCCATCCACCATGCAGGGCAAGGTCATCTCCATCGACGTGGAAGAAGGCGCGAGCGTGGCGAAGGGCCAGCAGATCGCCGTGCTCGAAGCGATGAAGATGGAACATACGATCGCCGCGCCCTTCGGCGGCACGGTGCGCAAGGTGGCGGCCGTTCCCAACGCGACGCTGATGGAAGGCGAGCCGCTGCTCTTCATCGAGGAGGGCGCGGGCGGCGACCAGCTCGCGGTGGCGGAAGAAGCGGTCGACCCCGACTATATCCGTCCCGACCTTCAGCACGTCATCGACCGGCACGCAATCGGCCTCGACGAGAACCGGCCCGACGCCGTGGCGCGGCGGCGCAAGCGCAACCAGCGCACCGTGCGCGAGAACATCGCGCATCTCTGCGACGAGGGAAGCTTCATCGAATATGGCGCGCTGGCGCTTGCCGCGCAGCGCCGCCGACGCTCGATGGAAGAGCTGCTGAAGATGAGCCCGGCGGACGGGCTCGTCTCCGGCGTGGGCACGGTGAATGCGGATCTCTTTGGCGAAGAGAAGGCGCGCGCGCTGGTGATGGGTTACGACTTCACCGTCTTCGCGGGCACGCAGGGCGCAATGAACCACAAGAAGATGGACCGCATGCTCTTCCTCGCGCGGGACCAGAAGCTGCCCATCGTGCTGCTGGCGGAAGGCGGCGGCGGACGGCCGGGCGACACGGACACGGCGGGCGTCGCCGGTCTCGACACGCCGACCTTCCACACCTTCGCGACGCTTTCGGGTAAGGTGCCGCTTGTCGGCATGACCGCGGGGCGCTGCTTCGCGGGCAATGCGGCGCTGCTCGGCTGCTGCGACGTCATCATCGCGACGGCAGATTCCAATATCGGCATGGGCGGCCCGGCAATGATCGAAGGCGGCGGGCTCGGCGTCTACGCACCGGAAGATGTCGGCCCGGCGGAGGTCCACCGCAAGAACGGCGTGATCGACATCTTCGTGAAGGACGAGGAAGAGGCGATCGACGCCTGCAAGAAATATCTCTCCTATTTCCAGGGACCGACCGAAAACTGGGAAGCGAGCGACCAGAGGTTGCTGCGCCACATGATCCCCGAGAACCGCTTGCGCGCCTATGACATCGACAGGGTGATCGAAGGCGTGGCGGACAAGGGCTCGGTGCTCGAACTCCGCAAGGAATTCGGCATCGGCATCAAGACGGCGCTCATCCGCATGGAAGGGCGGCCGATGGGGCTGATGGCGAACAATCCCTATCACCTAGGCGGCGCCATCGACGCGGAGGCGGCGGACAAGGCCGCGCGCTTCATGCAGCTCTGCGACGCCTTCGGCCTGCCGATCCTGTCGCTTTGCGACACGCCGGGTTTCATGGTCGGGCCGGAAATCGAGAAGGATGCGCAGGTGCGGCATGTAAGCCGCATGTTCGTGACGGCGGCGAATATGAGCGTGCCGCTTTTCGCGGTGGTCTTGCGCAAGGGCTACGGGCTCGGCGCGCAGGCGATGACGGCGGGGAGCTTCCACGCGCCCTTCTTCAACATCTCCTGGCCGACCGGCGAGTTCGGCGGCATGGGGCTGGAAGGCGCGGTGAAGCTCGGCTACCGCAACGAGCTCGAGGCCATCGAGGATCCGGAGGAGCGGGAGAAGACCTATCAGCAGATGGTTCAGCGCATGTACGACCGGGGCAAGGGCGTGAGCATGGCCCAGGCTTTCGAGATCGACGACGTGATCGATCCCGCCGAGTCCCGGCGCTGGATCATGATGGCGCTGGAGAGCGCGCCGGCGCCGCTGCCGCGCGCCGGCAAGAAACGCCAGCACGTGGATACCTGGTAGCCGATCCGACGGGGAGGCCGCGGGACCGGCACGCCGCAGACCCCGGCGGCCGTCCCGCGCGAGGCACGCATCGACGCGCCGCCGCCGCCGTGTTTGGATGAGCCGATGACCGAACCCGCCGGCATACCCCTCGACTTCGAACCCACCAGCGGCGGCCTGCTGCTCGTCTCGCTGGGCGCCGTGCTGGCGCTCGGGCCGTTGACCAAGCAGCTCTGCCGGCGCCTCGGCATGCCGGTGTCCGTGGGGTTCATCGTGTTCGGCCTGATCCTTGGCGCCGCGCTGCGGTTCCTCGACGGCCAGGCGGCTCCGCTGTTCGACGACACGTTCTCAGTGCTGGCGCAGCTCGGTGTCGTGGCGCTGCTGTTCCGGGTGGGTCTGCGCAGCCACACCTCCGCGCTGATCGATAAGCTGCCCGACGCCAGCCTCATCTGGATCGTCAACGTCGCCGGCACGTTCGCGGCCGGCTTCGCCGTCGCCCGCTTCGGCCTCGACTGGTCGGCGCCGACCGCCCTGGTGGTGGGGACGGCGTTCAGCGCCACCAGCCTGGCCGTGTCCATGGCGGTGTGGGACGAGCTCGGCCTCGCCGGCTCCGACACCGGCGAGACGCTGCTGGACATCGCCGAGCTGGACGACCTGTCCGCCGCCGTTCTGCTGGCCGTGCTGCTGGGCACGCTGCCGGCGCTGCTCGGCGGCAGCAGCGGCCTGTTGCTTCAGGCCGGCACGTCGCTGGCGATCGTGCTCGCCAAACTCGCCGCCTTCATCGGCGGCTGCTACCTGTTCGCCCATTTTCTCGAGCATCGCTTCACCCGCTTCAACCGGCGCATGAGCGACACCCCCGCCTCGCTCACCATCTCGATCCTCGGCGGCGGGCTGGCGATCGCCGCCGTCGCCGGCGAGCTCGGCTTCTCGGTCGCCATCGGTGCGCTGTTCGCCGGCCTGGCCTTCAGCCGCGACCCGGAGGCCGTGCGCACGGACGGCGGCTTCACCTACCTGTACGAGTTCCTCACCCCGTTCTTCTTCATTCACATCGGCATGCAGGTCGAGCCCGCCTCGATTCTCGCGAGCCTGGACGTCGGCATCCTGCTGTTTCTCGCCGCGGCGGTCTCGAAGCTGGTGTTCACGATGGCTCCGGCGCTACTGACCATGAATCGCGGCGACGCCTTCAACCTCGGCGTGAGCATGATGCCCCGGGCCGAGATCGCGCTGGTGGTCGTCTACGAGTGCCGGGCCGTGGCACCGGCGACCGTCTCCGCCGAGGTGTTCGCGGGCATGGTGATGGTGACCCTGGGCACCAGCATCCTGGCGCCGCTGATCCTGCGCCGCTCCCTGGTGCCTCCACGCTGACCACCGGCGGGGCCGTGGAAACTACGGATTCGCCGACCCGCCCCGGCGCCGCTAGAGTCTGGACATCCGGCCAATCGGAGGGCGCGACATGCCGACGATGAAGAACATCCTGGTGGTTCTCGAGAGTGCGGACGAGGCCCGCTACGTGCTCGACAAGGCCGTCGCCCTGGCGGTGGCGAACCACGCGAAGCTGCACGCGGTGCGGGTAGTCTACGAGGGCGTGGCCGATCTCAGCAGCGGCGCCGTCGAGGCTTCCACCGACCTGAAGACCTTCATTCTCGCCTCGGAGGAGTCCGAGCTGGAGGACTGGCTGGACGACGCCAGGCGCCGGGTCGCCGATCTCGACGCCGTGACGGTCTGGAATCCGCGCACCTGGGAGGGCGTACTCCATGCGGCCGAGCAGGCGGGCGCCGATCTGATCGTCCGGGCCGTCACCACCCATCACCGGTTCGGCGACGTGATCCGCACGCCGGACGACTGGCACCTGCTGCGCCATGCGAAGGCGCCGGTCATGCTGGTGAAGCCGCGGCCGTGGGTGAAGGCGCCGGTGATCCTCTGCGCCGTCGACCCCTTCGACGACGCCCACGAGCCGCTGAACGTCGCCCTGCTGCAGGAAGCCCAGGGCCTGGCTGCGGTGCTGGGCGGCGACATGATGGTGGTGGTGGCTTATCCGCTGTTCGAGCCGTGGGTCGGTCAGCTCGGCGCCACCGGGAGCTACGAGGAGATCCGCCGCAGCATCGAGGAGGACATCCGTACGCGGGTCGACGATCTCGCCCGGTCGGCCGGCGTGCGATTCGGCAACCTCTACGCCGAGGAAGGCCATGCCGCCGAGGTGCTGACGCGGGTGGCCGCGGACACCGGCGCCGAGCTGCTGGTGCTCGGCACCCACGCCCGGGACGGCGTCCAGGGGCTGCTGCTCGGCAACACGGCAGAGCGGGTGCTGCACGTCATCGACACCGACGTGGTGACCGTGCACGCGCCGTGAGCGCCGCGGCCGCCGGACGGGTGACGTCCGGTCAGCGGGAATTCAGATAGTCGGCCACCGCCTGATAGGCCGGCAGCGAGGTCGGATCGATCAGGGCATTCTGGGCCCGCGGAAACGACGCGAAGCGCACCAGCACCATCTCGGCCGTGGGATCGACGTAGATCGTCTGACCGTGCACGCCACGGGCGGCGAAGGCGCCGGCGTCGTTGTGGAACACCCACCACTGGCTGCGGTAGCTGCCGCCCGGGATGGTCGGAAAACCCGAGAACCGGTCGGGATCACCGCCGGCACGGATGTTCTCGACCACCTGCGCGGGGAACAGGCGCTGCCCGTCGATCACCCCGCCGTTCAGCATCAGCAGCCCGAGCCGGCCCAGGTCGCGCAGCCCTGCGGAGAGCCCGCCGCCAGCGAACGGCACGCCCTTGCCGTCGACCGTCTGGTAGGCGTCCTGCTCTGCGCCCATCCGCCGCCACAGGCGCTCGGAGGCAAGCTCCGTCACGGATCTGCCGGACACCCGGCTGATGATCCAGCCGAGCATGTCGGAGTTGATCGTCTTGTAGTGGAAGGCCGCGCCGTGTTCGCCCTCGGGCTCCACCAGCCGGAGGTACTCCCAGTAGCCGTCGGGCCCCCGGTAGCCCGCCGGCTTGGGCAACGGGCTCGCGGCAGCGGAGTACCGCCAGACGTCGGCATCCGGGTCTCCGTAGTCCTCCGAGAATCGGACGCCGGTGGTCATGTCCATGACCTGGCGCACCGTCGCCGTCGCGAACGCGCTGCCGCCGATCTCCGGCACGATGTCACGAACCAGGGCGGATTCGTCGAGGTCACCCTCGACCACCATGATTTCCGCCAGCAGGCCGGTGACGGACTTGGTCATCGACATGGCGGCGTGCTTGCCGTCTTCCTGGAGGCAGCCGAAGTAGCGTTCGTAGACCACGCGGCCCCTGTGAAGAATCAGCATGCCGTCGGTGTAGTTGGCATACAGCGACGCCTGGAAGCTCATGGGCTCGGCTGCACCGAGCGGCGTGAAGGTCAGGGCGTCGATTTGCCGGCCGGCCTCGACGAACTCGTCGCCCGGCAGATAAGGCAGCGGCACCGGCGCGCCGAGGCCGCGGCTGATCTGCTCCGTGGGCAGCAGCTCCCGCAGATGGCAGACCGACCAGCGCAGCCGCGGGAAACTGAAGTACACCGAGTCGGGCTGGGTGATCAGCCGGTCGGGCGGCGGCGGGAAACCCTGCATCCAGCCCATGACGCGCGGATCGGATTCCCGGGCGGACAGCGGCGGCTCGGCCGCGCGCACACCAGCCATGACCGAGCATCCGACGGCGAACACGGCTGACATGAGGATGATGCGACTTCCATACGACGACATGGCGTTGAGTCCGACCCGGCGATCCACGAAGCCTGAATATCGTGGAATCGGATCCTCATGGGAAGCGCCGGACGTTGCGGCTCGATCAGCGCTTCCGCCCCGCCGCCAGTCCCAGGTGCACCGCCAGCGCCTCCACCTGCCGACGGGACAGCGTCTCACCCTGGAGCGAGCCGCACAGGTTCGCGGCCGCCAGGTCGCCCCGCGATCGCGCGCGGAACTCGTCCAGGGCCCTGCCGCCGCCGGAAAGGAGGTCACCGAGGACGGCCGGGCTCAGCATGCCCGCCGCTTCGACCACCGGGCAGTCGATGACGTTGTGCAGCGTCGTCAGGAGCTTGGGGCCGACGATCTGGGGAACCATGCCCGCCGGGGCGTGGCGTCGGACCACCCGCTCGGCCGCGTGCCGGTAGAACGCCAGGAAGGGATTCCCCGTCCGGAACTGCAGGAAGGCGTTGTGCACCTTCACGTACGACCGCAGCCGGCCGCGACCGTCCTCCTGGACCCAGACTTCCCGGCCCAGCGCGTAGTCGTCCGGCGCGAGGTGCAGCCCGTCCGGGTCGAACACCAGCATGTCCGCGTCCATCCACACCGCACACCGATAGCCTTCCACCAGGGCAGCCTGCAGGGCGGCCAGCCGGGCCAGATCGGACGCGACCACGCGCTGGGCGGCGGTCTTGCGCAGGAGGTCTTCGTCCAGCCGCTCGAAGATCGAGTCGTCCTCGAACCGGTAGTCGAATCCGCGGCTCGCCGCCCAGCCGCGCACGGAAGCCAGGCACGGCTCGAGCCAGTCGAACGGCAGCGGCAGGCGGTGGGATTGAATGACGACGGTGTCGGACCGGCGCGCCGTCGGCTCGCTCACGGGATGTCGTAGAGCCGGCAGGCGACGAGCCGCGCCAGCGCGACGTCACGGCCGTCCGGGTCCTTGGTACGGCCTTCCCAGTGCTCGACGACTTCGAGATCCCCGGCGGCGGCGCGCAGCTCGCCGGGCCGCGCGCGGAAGTTCGCGTCACGCGGCCCGATCACGGGCTCGTCGGAAATCATGTGGACCTCGCACAGCAGATAGCCGCCCGGGCGCAGCCGCTGGGCGGCGGCCTGGACCAGGGACAGGTCCAGGTAGCGCATGACCACGATCAGGTCGTAATCCGGCAGACGGCGCGGCAACCCCCGATCCAGGTCGTGCTCGATCCACGAGATCTCCAGCCCGGCCCGCCGGGCGGTGTCGTCGGCGCGGCTGAGCGCCTCCGCCGCGATGTCGAGACCGTCCACCCGGTAACCGAGCCCGGCAAGATAGATGGCGTTGCGTCCCGCACCGCAGGCCACGTCCAGGGCGCGCAGTTCCGCGTCTTCGCCGGCCACGGCCCGCTGTGTGGCGACAATGTCCGGCATGTGCTCGGCGAGCAGCACGCTCGGCTGGTCCCGGCCCGTGTAGGCGCCGGCGCGGTAGCGTTCCTGCCACTTGTCCCGGTCGGAGGTGCTCATGCGGCCGCCGCCCTGCGCAGCGCCTCGGCGTCCAGCGGCATGTCCCGCACCCGCACGCCGCACGCGGCGAACACGGCGTTGGCGATGGCCGCGGCCGCTGGACCCTGGGTGGCCTCGCCGGCGCCCAGGCTCGGCTGGTCCGGACGATCGACGAGGCGCGTGACGATCTCCGGCACCTCGTCGAAGCGCAGCACCGGGTAGCTGTCCCAGTCCTCGCTGTCGATGTCCTGCCTGTCGAAGCGCACGCGCTCCTTCAGCGTCCAGGAGGCCGCCTGCACCGCGCCGCCTTCGAGCTGATTGATCAGCCCGTCCGGGTCGACGACGCGGCCGGCGTCGGCGGCGATCCACAGCTTCGGCACGCGCACGTCGGCCCGGGCCTCGTCGACCTCGACCTCGGCCACCACGGCGGCCCAGGTCTGCTGGTTCTTGTAGCGGGCGAGGGCCACGCCGCGCGGGCCGGTGACGCCGCCGCAGAGGTCGTCGACGGCTTCGAGCACGGCACGGGCGCGTGGGTCGTCCAGATGGTCGAGCCGGAACGCCACGGGCGACTTCCCGGCCAGGGCCGCCAGCTCGTCCATGAACGATTCGATGGCGAACACGTTGCCGTGGGCGCCGAGGCTGCGCAGCGACGAGGTGCGCAGCGGGCCCGCCGCGACGAAGCGTTTGATCACGCGGGGCTCGGGCAGCGCGTAGATCGGCCAGGCGCTGCGATGGATGCCCACCTCGGAGCCGAGGCGCGGCTCGGCGGGGGGCGGATCGATGGCATTGTCGCGCAGCCAGGCGCCGGCGAGCTGGCTGCCGGGCTGGCGCGGGATCGGCCGGCCGGCGTGGGTGTAGCTCCACACCTCGTGGGACCAGCGGCGGATGCGGCCGGCGTCGTCCAGGGCGGCGGCCATGTCGATGCGCATGGCGGGGCCGTAGGGCTCCCAGCGGTGCTCCTGCTGGCGGGTGTACTTGAGCAGCACCGGGCGGTCCGGGTGCTCCAGCGCGCACAGCGCCGCATCCAGCGCGGCATCGTCGGCGCCGTTGTGGCCGTAGGCGCCGGCGCCCTGGTGATGAATCACCGTGATGGCGCGGCGGTCGACGTCGAGGGCCTCGGCAAGGGTGCGTTTCAGCAGCTCCACGCCCTGGCTGTGGGACCAGACCGTGAGCTTCCCGCCGGCCCAGAGCGCCGCTGCGGCCGACGGCGCGAGGGAGGCGTGCATGAGGTGGGGCCGCGTGTAGCAGGCGGCGAGATCGGGCTCGAAGTCGAGATCCGGCACCGGTTCTATCGAGGGGATGCCGTCACGCACGGGAAACGCCTGGCTCTCCGTGCCGAGGGGCACGCCGTCGAGGTCGGCAACCTGGCGCCAGCGGCAGGCGGCGGCGACGCGCTCGGCGTGGCGCACCACCGCGTACTCGTCGGCACCGGTCACGGCCAGGAAGCTGCCGTCGCGCAGCACCCGCAGATCCTGACCGTCGGGAACGGCGGGCTCGTCGAGAACGTCCAGCCGGTGAGCCCAGGTCGGCGGTCGCACCACCCGCGCGTGCAGCATGTCGGGCCAGGTCATGTCCTGCACGAACACGCCCTCGCCGGCGATCTTAGCGGGAAGATCGAGGCGCGGCTGGCGGTCCGGCGGCGGCGCGGGCGGCTGCTCGTCGGTGCGGGTCTCGATGGCGTGCTCGAAGGGCCGGCCGCCCTGCACTTCCCACAGGGTCGTCGACGCGTTCAGGCCCGGCGCGGTGATGCGGCCGTCCTCGATGGTCAGCTCGGCGGCGTCGGTGCCGAGGCGCTCCGCGGCCCGGGCGAGGATCAGCCGGCGGGCGTGGGCGCAGGCCTGGCGCAGGGCGCCGCCGCTGTCCTCCACGGACATCGAACCGGCGGTGATGAATTCGTTGGGGGTGATGCCGGTGTGGGCGGTACGCACCCGCACGCGCCGCGGGTCCAGGCCCAGCTCGTGGGCGGCGATCAGCGCGAGCGCGGTGGTGATGCCCTGGCCGATCTCCACCTTGCCCGTCGCGACGGTCACCGTGTCCGCGGCGTCGACGGCGAGCCACTGATCGAGATCGGGATGACGTGCCAGCGCGCTCGGCAGGCCGCTCACGGTCGTCCCTCCTGGCTGGCGGCGTCCCGGGCCAGGGTCTCCAGCGCCCGCAGCACCCGGGGCTGGGCGCCGCAGCGGCAGAGCTGGGGCGCCAGCGCCTCGCGGATCTGCGCCGGGGACGGTGCGGGGTCGGCGTCGAACAGGGCGGCGGCGCGGACCAGGATTCCGGACAGGCAGTAGCCGCACTGGGCGGCATTGAAGTCGAGGAGCGCCCGCTGGACGGGATGCAGGCCGTCCCCGCCCAGGCCCTCCACCGTGGTCACGGAGCGGTCGGCGCATTCCCCCACCGGCAGCGTGCAGGCATAGCGGCATTCACCGTCCACCGTGACCAGGCAGGCGCCGCACTGCTCAAGGCCGCAGGCGACCTTGGTGCCTGGCAGGCCCAGACGGTTGCGCAGTACATAGGCCAGCGGCTCGTCGGTCGGCGCGTCGATCTCGCGGCGGGCGCCGTTGACGATCAGCGAGACCATGACGCGCCGCTACCCCGACGCCGGGCAGCTCACCGCGCCCGCCCCTGCCGCCAGGCCTCGATCAGCTCGTCGTAGGGCACGGTCTGGCCCGGCGGCTTCTCCTGGTCGAGCTTGGGCTTGGGCGCGCCGGGCCGGGCGAGCCAGGCTTCCGGCGCTTCCTCGGGGTTGAGGCGCGGACCGCAGGGACCCTGGATGCCGGCGCGCTCGAGCCGTTCGAGCACCCGGTCCTGCTCCGCGGCGAGGGTGTCCATGGCCTGCTGGGGCGTCACCGCGCCGCTGACGGCGTTGGCGACGTTGGACCACCAGAGCTGGGCGAGCTTCGGGTAGTCCGGCACGTTGGTGCCGGTGGGCGTCCAGGCGGTGCGGGCCGGGCTGCGGTAGAACTCCACCAGCCCGCCGAGCCGCGGCGCGGCCTCGGCCATGGCTGCGGAGTTCAGGTCGGAATCGCGGATCGGCGTCAGGCCCACCAGGGTCTTCTTCAGCGACACGGTCTTCGAGGTGACGAACTGGGCGTACAGCCACGCGGCCTTGCGGCGATCCAGCGGCGTGCTCTTCATCAGCGTCCAGCTTCCCGTGTCCTGATAGCCGAGCTTCATGCCCTCCTCCCAGTACGGGCCGTGGGGCGACGGCGCCATGCGCCACTTGGGCGTGCCGTCCTCGTTCACCACGGGCAGGCCCTCTTCGATCATGTCGGCGGTGAAGGTCGTGTACCAGAAGATCTGCTGGGCGATGTGGCCCTGGGCGGGCACCGGGCCGGCCTCGGAGAAGGTCATGCCGGCGGCCTCCGGCGGTGCGAAGCGCTTCAGCCATTCCATGTACTTGGTGAGCGCGTAGACCGAGGCCGGCGCGTTGGCGGCGCCGCCCCGGGAGACCGAGGAGCCCACCGGCCGGCAGCCGTCCACGCGGATGCCCCACTCGTCCACGGGCACGCCGTTGGGGAGCCCCTTGTCACCGGTGCCGGCCATGGACAGCCAGGCGTCGGTGAAGCGCCAGCCCAGCGACGGGTCCTTCTTGCCGTAGTCCATGTGGCCGTAGACCCGCTCACCGTCGATGGTGCCGACGTGCTCGGTGAAGAACTCGGCGATGTCCTCGTAGGCGGACCAGTTCACCGGCACGCCCAGCTCGTAGCCGTAGATGTCGCGGAACCGGGCGCGCAGATCCTCACGCTGGAACCAGTCGTAGCGGAACCAGTACAGGTTGGCGAACTGCTGATCCGGTAGCTGGTAGAGCTTGCCGTCCGGGCCGGTGGTGAAGCTCCTGCCGATGAAATCGTCGAGGTCGAGGGTCGGCGAGGTGACGTCGGCGCCTTCCCCGGCCATGAAGTCCGACAGCGGCACCACGTAGCCGTAGCGGGCGTGGGTGCCGATCAGGTCCGAGTCGTTGACGTAGGCGTCGTAGACGTTCTGGCCGGACTGCATCTGGGTCTGCAGCTTCTCGATGACGTCGCCTTCCTGGATCAGGTCGTGGGTGACCTGGATGCCGGTGATCTCGGCGAACGCTCTGGCGAGCACCTCGGACTCGTACTCGTGGGTGGTGAGCGTCTCGGAGACGACGTTGATGCGCATGCCGCGGAACGGCGCGGCGGCCTCGGTGAACCAGGCGAGCTCCGCGAGCTGTTCGTCGCGGCTGAGCGTGGACGGGGTGAACTCCTCGTCCACCCAGCTTGCCGCGTTGGCGGCGTAGTCGACGCCGGCGCCCGCAGCGCCGGACGCGGGCGCTTCCGATTCGCCCGAGCCGCAGCCCCACAGCATCGCCACCGCCAGCGCGCCAGCCACTCGTCGCATCATGCCGATCCCCTTGTTCCCCTGGGTGTGGACCCGCGCCGGCCGCCGGCGGCGAAGCCCTCTTGCGGCATTGAACCCGCTCAACCCCAGCGCATCAAGCCCGCGCCGAGCAGCACCGCCAGCCCGGTCGCCCAGTACACCGGGGCGTCGAGAAAGGCCAGCCAGGACACGTGCACGAACGCGGCGGCGAGCAGGCTGATGAAGAACCGGTCACCGCGGGTGGTGGCCAGCGGCAGCCAGCCGCGCCGCTGCACGGTGGGCACCTTCAGCTCCAGCACGGTCAGCACGGCGAGGGCCAGGGCGACGCACAGGAAGAACGCCGCCGTGGGCCAGGTCCAGGCCATCCACGCCATCACACCCGCCCCAGGGCGAAGCCCTTGACCAGATCCCGGCGGACGAACCAGACCACCGCCACCCCGGGCAGGATGGTGAGCAGCCCGGCGGCGGCGAGCACGCCCCAGTCGAGGCCCGAGGCGCTCACGGTGCGCGTCATAACCACCACGATGGGTTTGGTCTCGCTGCCGGTGAGCGTGCGCGCCAGCAGCAGTTCCACCCAGGAGAACATGAAGCAGAAGAACACGGTGACGGCGATGCCGCCGCGGATGTTCGGCAGGAACAGGCGGAAGAAGAAATAGCCGAGGCCGTGGCCATCTATGCGGGCCATTTCGTCCAGCGAGCGCGGCACCCCGGACATGAAGCCCTCGAGGATCCACACGGCGAGGGGCACCGTGAACAGGCAGTGGGCCAGCGCCACGGCCAGCGGCGTGTCGAACAGGCCGATGGCGGAGTAGAGCTGGAAGAACGGCAGCAGGAACACGGCCGGCGGCGCCATGCGGTTGGTGAGCAGCCAGAAGAACAGGTGCTTGTCGCCGACGAAGCGGTAGCGGGAGAAGGCATAGGCCGCCGGCAGCGCCACGGTCACCGAGATCAGCGTGTTGAGGATCACGTAGGAGAGCGAGTGGCCGAACGCCGAGTACCACACCGGATTGCCGACGATCTCGGCGAAGTTGGCCAGCGTCAGCCGCGACGGCACGATCTCCAGGTCGCCGACGATGTCCTGGTTGGACTGCAGCGCCATGGTGGCGAGCCAGTAGATGGGCAGCGCCAGATACAGGCAGTAGCCGTAGAGCAGCCAGCGCGGCTGACGCCTCTTCGCCTCAGTGCCCACCGGGACCGCCCTCCACGTCTTCCGACCGCATAACGGCGGTGTAGAACAGCCAGCACAGCAGCAGGATCACCAGGAAGTAGAGCACCGAGAACGCCGCCGCCGGGCCCAGGTCGAACTGCCCCACCGCCATGGTGGTGAGGTGCTGACTGAGGAACGTGGTGCTGCTGCCCGGGCCGCCGCCGGTGAGCACGAAGGGCTCCGTGTAGATCATCAGGCTGTCCATCAGCCGCAGCAGGCCCGCGATCAGCAGCACGGGCTTCAGCCCCGGCAGCTCGACGTGGCGGAACACCTGCCAGCGGCCGGCGCCGTCGAGCTCGGCGGCCTGGTAGTAGGGCTCGGGGATGGCCGCCAGGCCCGCGTAGGCGAGCAGCGCCACCAGCGACGTCCAGTGCCAGACGTCCATCATCAGCAGCACGATCCAGGCGTCCACCGGATCGGCGGTGAAGTTGAAGTCGAGGCCGAGGGCGTTCACGCCGGCGCCGAGCAGGCCGATGTCGGGCCGCGCGAACATCTGCCAGATGGTGCCTACCACGTTCCAGGGGATCAGCAGCGGAATCGCCAGCACCACCAGCCACACCCCCGCCGACGCGCCCCGGCGCGGCAGGTTCCTGGCCACCAGAATGCCCAGCGGAATCTCGATCGCCAGCACCAGGGCGCTGAAGCCGAGCTGCCGGAGCAGCGCCTCCAGGAAACGCGGATCGCGCAGGGTGTCCCGGTACCACTCGAAGCCAACGAACAGCCGGTTGTTCAGGTCGAAGATGTCCTGCACCGAGTAGTTCACCACCGTCATCAGCGGCACCACGGCGCTGAACGCCACGATCAGCACCACCGGCAGCACGCCGAGCCAGGCCCGGTTGTCCCACCTACGCACGGGCCGCCTCCACGGTCGCGACCCGCACGCCGTCGCGGAAGGCGACCAGCCGCGCCGGATCGACGCGCAGCGCGACCCGGTCGCCGGGCTCGACGTCGATGATCTGCCGGGTGCGTACGGTCTGGCCGCCGAGGTCGGCGGTGACGATGCCCACGGGCCGGTGCGCCTCGACGCCGAGCACCCGGGCGCCGCGCACCGTGGCGACGGGACCCGCGCCGTCCCGGTCGAGCGCGGCCCACTCCGGACGGAAGCCCAGGGTGCAGGGTCCGTCGCCCAGGTCCCGGGCGGCGGCCACGGTCTGGTCGCCGACGCGGAACGTGCCGCCGGCGACGGTGGCCTGCAGCAGGTTCATGCCGGGGGAGCCGATGAAGTGGGCCACGTGTTCGTGGGCGGGCCGGTTGTAGAGCGCCTCCGGCGTGTCGGTCTGCAGGATGCGGCCGTCGTGGACCACGCTGATGCGGTCAGCGAAGGTCATGGCCTCGGTCTGGTCGTGGGTGACGTAGACCATGGTGGCGCCGAGCTCGCGCTGCACGTCGCGGATGGCGCGGCGGAGCTGCCACTTGGTGGCGGGCTCCACAGCGGTGAGCGGCTCGTCGAGCAGCACCAGGGCGATGTCGGGCCGCACCAGCGCCCGGCCGATGCCGACGAGCTGCTGCTGGAACAGGGGCAGCGCGGCGGCCCGGGCGTCGAGCCAGCGCGTGAGGTCGAGGCGCCCGGCGATGTCCCGGGCCCGCTCGCGGGCGGCGGCGCGCTTCCAGCCGCGGTTGCGCAGCGGAAAGGCCAGCACCTCCGCTACCGTCATGGACTGGTACAGCACCGGGAACTGGAACACCTGGGCCACGCGCCGGTCCCGGGGCGGCAGGCTGCCGACGTCGACGCCGTCGAAGCTGAGCGTACCCGCCGACGGCGGCTGCAGGCCGGAGAGCAGGTTCACCAGCGTGGTCTTGCCGGCGCCGGAGCCGCCCAGCAGGGCGTGGGCCTCGCCGGCGGGGATCACCAGGTTCACGCCGCTCAGGGTGTCGGCGGCGGCGCCCGGGTAGCGGTGCGCGACGTCGTCGAGACGGATCTCAGCCACCGGCGGCGACCTCGAAGCGCAGCACCGATTCCGCCGGGGCGTGCAGGGTGACGCGGGCGCCGGCATCGATGCGGTGCAGGCCCTGGAGCTTGGCCACCCAGTGGTCGCCCTCCCCCACCCGGCCGTGCAGGTAGGTCTCGGAACCGTTGGTCTCGACGCTGACGACCTCGAGCTCGAAGGCGCGGCACGCCACCGGCGGCGGATCCAGGGCGAGCTGCTCGGGACGCACCACGCCGATGCCGCCGCCGTCAGGGAACCGGTTCACGCCCGGGTCGCTCATGAGGTCGGCGGCGGCCGCGCTGACCGGACGTTCGTAGACGTCCAGCGGCGCGCCGGCCTGCAGCAGCCGATGGTCTTCCAGCAGCAGCACCGCGTCGCCGAGGTTGAAGGCGTCCCGGGGGTCCGAGGTGGTGTAGACCACGGTGAGCCCTTCCTCGTGGAGCATGGTGCGCAGCTCCAGCTCCAGCACCTCGCGCAGCTTGTAGTCGAGGTTCACCAGCGGTTCGTCCATAACCAGCACCCGGGCGGACTTGGCGAGCGCGCGGCCGATGGCGAGGCGCTGCTGCTGGCCCCCGGACAGCTCCGCCGGCAGCCGGTCGAGCAGGCCGTCGATGCGCAGCCGCCCGGCGATGCGCTCGACCCGCTCGCCGATCTCCGACGCCGCCAGCCGCCGCGCCTTCAGCGGCGAGGCGATGTTGTCGAACACGGTGAGGTTGGGGTAGTTCACGAACGCCTGATAGACCAGGGCCACCGGACGCTCGCCCGGGGGTGCGGCGGTGACGTCGACGCCGTCGATCTCGATGGCGCCGGGGGCCGCGGACTCCAGGCCGGCCAGCAGCCGGCTCAGCCGGGTCTTGCCGGAGCGGTTGCGGCCGAGCACCACGTTGATCGCGCCGCCGGCGAATTCGTGGCTGAAGGGCACAGCGCCCAGGGGCAGATCGTGAACGGCCAGCATCAGCGGATGCTACTGATTTCCGGAGCGTGTCACACCCCTGTCACGAGGCGCGGAATCGACCGAAATCATCGATTGCCCGCACCCGGACCCAGGGTTATAGTCGGTCGCAACTCGGGCGGAAATAAAAGGAGGTGATCCATGTCTACTCGTTTTGCTCGTGAGGGCGATCAGTAACACGACAGCCTTCTACGGGCTTACGGGGGGGCCGGTCACAGACCGGCCCTTTTCATTTCCGGACAGTCATTTCCGGAAAGTCATTTCCGGAAAGTCATTCCCCACCCGACAAGACGGCGACGCTCAGATCGCCGAAAAGTAATTCTCCAGCCGCTCGAACCGCTTCCGCCACCGGGCTTCCTGACGGGTCCGCTCTGCGGCGTCGCGCACGCCGTCCACGGTGACCCGCAGACGGCACACGCCACCGCTGCCGTCGAATTCCGCGGTGACACGGGTCTCCACGACCCCGCCATCGGTATCCAGACGAATCTCCCAGGCCAGCCGGTCGGTCGGCTCGGCGTCCACCCGGTGACGGGCCTCGATCTCGTGCCTGTCGCCATCGCTGCGCAGCCACCAGGCCGAATCCCGTTCCGTGTCCGGGAACGCCAGATGCTCCCCTGGCGCCGGGTACCAGCCCTTCAGGTGCTCCTTCTCGGACCACGCCTGGAAGACCACCTCCCGGGGCACGAACAGCTCGGTGGACAGCTCGATGGACTGGTTCATGGCCGCATCCTAACCCAGCGGCAGGCCGTATGGTGGCCCCGGCGGGTGTGTCACCATGACCGGCGACCCGTGAGGAGGCACCGGCGATGACGCATCTCTCGACCCTGCGCGTGAACGGCGACCGGCTGTGGCAGCGGCTCATGGCCGTCGGCGCGGTCGGCGAGACCGCGCGGGGCGGCAGCAACCGTCAGGCCCTCACCGACCAGGACCAGGCCGCCCGGGAACTGTTTCTCGGCTGGGCCCGGGACGCCGGCTGCAGCGTGCGCGCCGACGCGGCCGGCAACCTGTTCGTGCGCCGCGCCGGACGCCGGGAGCTGGCGCCGGTCATGACCGGCAGCCACCTGGACACCCAGCCCACCGGCGGCAAGTTCGACGGCATCCTCGGGGTGCTCGGCGGCCTGGAGGTGATCGAAACGCTGAACGACGCCGGCGTCCAGACCGACCGTCCCCTGGAGGTCGTGGTCTGGACCAACGAGGAAGGCGCCCGCTTCGATACCGCCATGATGGGCAGCGCGGTCTGGTCCGGCGCCATGACCCTCGAGGACGCACGGGCGCTGACGGACCGCGCCGGGGTCTCGGTGGGCGACGAGCTGGACCGCCTGGGCTACGGCGCCGCGCCGCCCCCGGCGCCCCACGAGGTCGCCGCCGCCTTCGAGCTGCACATCGAGCAGGGTCCGGTACTGGAGGATGCCGGCATCCCCATCGGCGTGGTCACCGGGGTGCAGCACATGAGCCGACACCGGATCGTCGTCGAGGGTGAGGAGTGCCATGCCGGGCCCACGCCCATGGCGCTGCGGCGGGATCCCATGATGGCGCTGGCGCGCTTTCTGCCCGAGCTTTACGCGGTGGCGGACGCGCACGCGCCGGACGGCCGGGTGACCATCGGGTTCATCGACGCCCGTCCGGGGTCCGGCAACACGGTGCCCGGCCGCCTCGAGCTGACGGTGGACGTCCGCCATCCGGACGCCGGCCGTTACGACGCCATGGTCTGGGCCTGCGAAGCCGCCGTCGCCGAGGCCTGCGGCACCCTGGGCCTGCCGGCCACCTGGACCCGGTTCTGGCATGCGCCGGGCGTGACCTTCGCAGCCCGGTGCATCGACGCGGTGCGCGCAGCGGTGGCCATCACCGGGCACGATCACCTCGAGCTGGTGAGCGGAGCCGGACACGACGCCTGCAACGTCGCTCCCCTCGCGCCCACCAGCATGATCTTCGTGCCGTGCCGCGACGGCATCAGCCACAACGAGGCGGAGTGGGCGACGCCGGCGCACTGCGCGGCCGGCACCGACGTGCTGCTCCACGCCATGCTGCACGCGGCCAGGGCCTGACCGGCCCGCGGCCGGCGGTGCCGCGGCGGCAATCCGTTCAGCGTTCCCGGCGATCCTCGGGCACGTCGAACGCCTTGATGGCCTGCAGCAGCGCGCGGCAGGTGACCTGACCGACCATCCGGCCCTGACGGTCGACCACCGGCCGCCGGCGCCGCTTGCGCTCGAGCATCGACGCCGCCACGTCGATGATGTCGTCGTCGGCCAGCACGGTCTCCACCTCGGTGGTCATGTGGTCGCTCACCGGATGGTGGCCCACCTCCTCCTTGTGATAGGTGGCCTTGAGAATGGCCCGCAGACAGTCGAGCTCCGAGAGGATGCCAACCGGCCGGCCGTCGCCGTCCACCACGGTGACGCCGGAGATCTTGTTGACGAGTATCTGGTGAATGGCCTCGAAGATGTCCGTGTCCGGCGCGACCACCACCGGGCGGGTGAGCATGTAGTCCCGCACCCTGACCGACTTCAGCATGACGTTCCCCTTCCGTCGCCGCGATCGACAGGCCGAGCATTACCCGCCGGCGGCCCCGCGTCTACTGTTACCGCCGGCGGTCTTGGCTTAGCCTCTACAACGCGTTATAGATGACCGACGCCACTGGAGGGGAGCCCATCATGACCGAGACCGCGGCCGATCCGCTGACTCTGCTTGCCGACAATCTGCAGGACAAACCCGCGCTCATCGACGACCGTCCCGACGGCACGGTGCTCCAATGGAGCTTCGCCGAGCTCGAAGCCAACGCCAACCGCCTGGCCCGGGTGTTCCTGAACCACGGCATCGAACCCGGCGACCGGGTGCTGTGGTGCGGCCACAATTCGCTCTGGGCGGTGGCCTGCGGCCACGCGGCGCGCAAGATCGGCGCCGTGTCGGTGCCGCTCAACTACCGGCTGACCCCTGAAGAGGCGGCGTACGTCGCAGACAACTCCGACGCCAAGGTCGGCTTCATCGACGCCGAATACGTCGAGCTGTTCGAGACCATCCGCGCCGAGGCGCCCCGGATGGCCCACGTGCTGGTGTTCGACGGCGAGCCCGGCCGGGACATGCAGGCGCTCCAGCCGCTGCTGGACGCCGAGGCGTCCAGCGCCGTCCAGGCGGCGCCCGCCGGCGCCCAGGCGGGCACCATGATCTACACGTCGGGCACCACCGGAAAACCCAAGGGCGCGGTGCGCACCGGCATCGGCGATCCCCAGCAGACCCTGGGGCTGCTCGAAATGATCGGCTACGCCGCGGACGACGTGTACATCCCCACCGGACCGCTCTACCACTCGGGCCCGAGCGGTTTCCTGGCCATCTCCACCAACCTCGGCAACACCTCGATCATCCAGCGCAGCTTCGACCCCGAGGACTGGCTGCGGCTGGTGGACAAGTACAAGGTCACGGCGACCTTCTCGGCGCCGACGCCGATCCGCCGGATCATCCAACTCGACGAGTCGATCCTCAAACGCTACGACCGCTCCAGCATGCGGATCATGATCGCCAACGCGGCGCCCTGGTCGTACGCGCTGAAGATGTCCTACCTGGACTGGTTCCCCGAGAACTCGCTGTTCGAGGTCTACGGCTCCACCGAGCTGGGGGTGAACACGGTGCTGCGGCCGGAGTACCAGCGCGAGAAGAAAGGCTCCTGCGGGCAGCCGGCGCCGGGGGTCGAGATCCAGCTCTTCGACGAGGAAGGCAACACGGTGGACGAGCCCCACAAGCCGGGCGAGCTGTTCGTGCGCTCGGCGAGCGTGTTCTCGACCTACCACAAGGCCCACGACAAGTTCATGGAAGACCGCCGGGACGGCTGGCAGACCGTGGGCGACATCGCCTATTTCGACGAGGACGGGTTCTACTACATCTGCGACCGCAAGAAGGACATGATCATCTCGGGCGGGGTGAACATCTATCCGGCGGAAATCGAGGACGCGCTGGAACACCATGCCGACGTCATGGACGTGGCGGTGTTCGGCATTCCCGACGAGGAGTGGGGGGAGAAGGTGCACGCCAGCGTGGTGAAGCGGCCGGGCTCGAGCCTGGACGCGGCGGCCCTGACGGCCTTCGCTCGGGAGCACCTGGCGGGGTACAAGGTGCCCCGGTCGATCGAGTTCATCGAAGAGATTCCGAAGACCGGCACCGGGAAGATTCTCAAGCGGGTGCTGCGGGATCCGTTCTGGAAGGGTCATCAGTCCAAGGTGGTCTGATCGAGGGGGCCGGCGTGTGCCGGCGAGGGGCGAGGTTGCCGTCTAGGGCCTCGCTCAGCCGCTCCGCGGTTCCCTCACTTGGCGAAGTTGCCCGCTGCGCGGTCAATTCGCCGCGCTCGGCTTCGCTACACGGCCTGACGACGGCAACCTCGCCCCTCGCCGTCACCCGCTCGACGCCGTTCTGAATCCATATGCGCCTGGTCTGACGACCCTCGCGTGCGCGCTTCGTGCTGCCTGGACGTTCCGGGCTAGCGGGAGGTCCGGGGGGCGATGAGCCATTGGAGGCCGTCGCCGTCGGGGCGGCATTCCAGGGTCTTGAGCTGGCGCTGGGAGGACATCGTGCCCTGCCAGAGGTGTTGCCAGCAGTGCAGGAGGAGGTCGCGTTCGTCACCGGTGAGGCCGCGGACGACGCGCAGGCCGGCGTGGCGGACGGTGGCGCTTCCGGCGCGGCCTTCGACGACGGCGTCGTCGCCCATGCCCGAGAACATGCGGGCGAGATAGTCGGCGGCAGCGGCGACGTCGCCGTCGGCGGCGCCGATCATGGCGGCGGTTTCCTGGAAGTACTGCAGGCCGATCAGGCGGGCGGCGGTGGCGCCGAGCTCGCGGGCGTCGTCGGGGCCGACGACGGCGGCGAGCTCGCAGAGGCCGTTGCGGACGTATTCCAGGGCGTAGTTGCGGTTGGCCTTCTCCAGGCGCAGGGGGTTCCACTGGTCCGCCGGGGGCCGGGGCTGGCGGTCGGGGTCATAAGGGGGCGGCAGCTCGTCCTTGGCGAAGCGGAGGCGTTCTTCGGGGGCGAGGTCGCGGTCGTATTCCTGGAAGTAGCCGCACAGGCCGAACTCGCCGGTCATGTCCTCGGAGACGCAGACGTAGCCGAGGCGCGGGTTCTCCAGGGAGACGCCGTTGTGGGCGTACCAGCCGCGCAGGAAGCCGCGGCTGACCTCGACGGGCACGCCGCACAGGGTCGGGCCGTGGTACATCCAGCGCGGATAGCGGAACCGCACCCAGGCTTTGCGGTCGCTCTCCTCCATGTACTCGACGCCGACGCCGCCCATGTTGTTGGAGAGCACGTGATAGCGGGCGCAGGCGACGGCGTGGGGCAGCTCCGCCAGGCCGAGCTTGTCGAAGCTCGACAGGAACTTCTCCAGGTGCTGGCGGCGGAACAGCCGGAACATCCAGTCCCCCACCACCTCCGGGCCCCGCCGTGACGACACCATGAGCTGCAGGCCGAGCAGATAGGCGTGGTGCAGATGGGCCTGGGCGCGGATCGCCCGGATCTCCATGGGCTCGGTCATCGGTCGGTCTCCCTCGCGTGCAGGAGGGAGACTACCTCAGGCGTGGGCGTAGATGTGCTCGGTCTCCAGCCGGTCGAGTATGGCGTCCAGGGTCCGGGAGATCCTGGTGCAGTTGCGGATCATCTCGATCCGCGGCCAGGTGGCGAGCTCCCCCTCGCGGATGAGCCCCTGCACCTCCCCTTCCGAGAGGATCGACAGCAGCTTGCGCGGGTCCCAGAAGCGCCGGCGCGGCAGGATGTTGATGTCCGCCGTGTAGTCCTGGGTGGCGATGCTGAAGAACATGCGCGTGGCGATGTTCAGCGGATACAGGTCCTTGGTCATCTCGACCATGAACGGATAGGTCGCCCGCAGCCATTCGCGGCTGGCGTTCTGGTTGATCTCCCAGAGCCGGCCGAACAGGTTGTCCGACCCCCAGTTGTCGCGAATCGCCCACAGTGCGATGGGATTGGTCTGGCTGGTGATGAAGTGGTTCACGCCGTACAGCCGGATCAGCCGCTTGGCCGGCAGGTCGTCGGTGACGGAACCGTCCACCCACTGGCGGCTCGGCACGTAGGGCTGACGCTGGCCGAGGCGGTTCTTCGCCGCCAGGGTCACCGGGGGGAAGATGCCGGGGATCGCGCAGCTCGCCAGCACCGCCTCGCGGATGTACACGTTGGGCGAGGTGATGGCGTTCAGCAGCCGTGACTGCTGGTGCATCTCCCGGGGCGACACCGAGATGTTGATGCGCCGGCCGGTCAGCTCGAAGGCTTCCTGAAAGGTGAGATCGGGAATCTGGTGCTCGACGAAGCCGCGCACCTCCTGAATGCTCATGCGCTTGTTGCCGCGCATCAGGTCTTTCTCGGCCTCGCCGACCTCGTCGAACACGTTGACGATGGTGCGCGGCTGGAACACCTCGTGCAGCGCGTCGTCGGTGCGGGTGCCGACGATGGCCGCCACCAGCGAACCGGCGCTGGCGCCGGACAGTACGTTCGGCAGCAGGTCCTGCTCCACCAGCGCCTTGATGACGCCGACGTGGAACGGACCGAGCGCGCCGGCGCCGGACAGCATGAGCGCCGTACGGCCGAAGCAGTGACTGGCGCGCCGGAAGAACTCCAGCTTCTCGGAGAGCGGAATGTCGCCCGGGTCCGCGGCGGCGACCTGCTCGAGGGCGGCGGCCTGCTCGTCGATGTAGCGGGTGATGAGTTCCTTGGTGCCGAACTTGGACTGGCGGTAGAGGCGCGTGGACCCCATGCCGCCCATGTTGCCGTGGATGCCTTCGTTCAGATAGTAGAGCAGCCGATGCGGGTCGCCGGAGGCACGCACGCCCTGGATTTCGTCCAGGCGGCGCCGGATGACCCGGTAGTCGTAGAGGTCGCTCGCTTCCTTGCGGCGCCAGGCGGCGGCACCGGAGCGCTCGTCTTCGGCGAGCGCCGCGGCCTTCCAATCATCGTAGGTGGCCGCGCCCTCGAGGCGGGGAGCGGCGGGCACGCTGGCGGCGGGCGAGGCGGTCATCTCCATGAGGGGGAGCAACCTCGTGTCTATTGTGTACTGCACAATCTAGCCCATCGCGGCCGGAATGCAACCGCGGCAGGGCGCCCACTCGCCGGTTCGTGGCTCAGTCGTCGTCCCGCGCCGGCTTCCCGTCACCGAACAGCGCATCGAGCCGGGCCCGGGCGGACGCCTCCCGTTCCCCGTGCTCCCGGCCGGCACCGGCTTCGGGCCGGTCCGCGTCCGCCCCCTCCCCGGCGTCGCCGAACAGCGCGTCGAGGCGGGCCCGCGCCTGACCGTCATCGGCCGCGCCGGCGCCCTTCCCCGCCGACGCGGCGCCGGGGTTCAGCGCGAAGAAGTCACAGAAGTTGGCCGCCGTCCGGTCGGTCGGCGGCTCCGCCCGATCCTCGCGGCACTGGTCGGCCAGGTCCGGCGCGTAGTGGCGGCACATCCGGCAGCAGTGCACCGGCTCGCCGCAGTGTGGGCAGTACTCGTGGCGGCTCACCGGCAGCGGCAGTTCCGGCAGGCGCCGGCCGCAGTTCCAGCAGTCGACCTCGTCCATGCTTCGCTCCCGCAGATCGCCTGCCGCGGATGATAAGCTCGCCCCAGCGAGGCACAAGGGAGCGGGCGTGAATCAACCGCGCGGACTGTGGGTCCTGTTCATCACCGAGATGTGGGAGCGCTTCAGCTACTACGGCATGCGCGCCCTGCTGGTGCTGTATCTCATCTCCGCCACCGGCGGGCCCGACGGGCTGGCGGCCAATCCCGGCTTCGGCTGGGCCGAGGAGGACGCCTACCGCCTGTACGGCCTCTACACCTGGGCGGTGTACCTGACGCCCATCCTGGGCGGCCTGCTCGCCGACCGCCTGCTCGGCACCCACCGGTCGCTGATCGTCGGCGGCTGGATCATCGCCGCCGGCCACATCACCCTGGCCGCGACGGAGCTGTTCGCCATCACCCCGGGCGTACCCGTCGGCCTCGACACCAGCCCGGGGGCGCTGGTCTGCTTCATGGCGGGCCTCGGACTCATCGTCGTCGGCACGGGCTTCTTCAAGCCCTGCGTCAGCGTCATGGTGGGACAGCTCTACCAGGCCGACGACCCGCGCCGGGACGCGGGGTTCACCATCTTCTACATGGGCATCAACCTGGGCGCCTTCCTGGCGCCGCTGGTGGCCGGCACCCTGGGCGAGACTGTGGGCTGGCACTGGGGCTTCGGCGCCGCCGCGGTCGGCATGATCCTCGGCATCCTGATCTACCAGTACCTGCATCCCCGCTACCTGGCCGGCATCGGCCTGGCGCCCGAGCGCCGCAACGCGGCGGCGGATCAGCGCCCGGTGCTGCCGCTGTCGAGCGTCGAGTGGCGCCGGGTGCTGGTGATCCTGATCCTCGCGTTCTTCGGCAACGTGGCGTTCTGGACCGCCTTCGAGCAGGCCGGCAGCTCGATGAACGTGTTCGCCGCCCAGAGCACCGACCGCACGCTCTGGGGCCTGCTGGCGGAACCGTTTCCCGCCACCTGGTATCAGTCGGCCAATCCGCTCGCCATCATCACCTTCGCGCCGGTGTTCGCCTGGCTGTGGGTGGTGCTCGGCCGGCGCGGCCTGGAACCCTCCACGCCGATCAAGTTCTGCCTCGGCCTGTGGCTGCTGGGGCTGGCCTTCATCGCCATGGTGGCGGGTTCGCTGCAGGCCCGCAGCGGCGGGCTGGCCGGCGCGCACTGGCTGCTCATCACCTACGTGGTCTACACCTGGGGCGAGCTCTGCCTCTCGCCGGTGGGGCTGTCCATGGTCACCAAGCTCGCGCCCGCCCATCTCCAGTCGCTGATGATGGGCGTGTGGTTCTTCACCTTCTCGCTGGCGAACCTGCTGGCCGGCGAGGTCGCCCGGTTCTCGGTCGTGCTGGAACGGGGCGACGTGACCTTCCTGGTGCCGGGCCTGGCCGGCTTCTACCTCATGCTGGTGGTGGTGCCGATCGCCATCGGGCTGGCGCTGCTGGTGCTGACGCCCCTTCTGAAGCGCTGGATGCACGGCGTGCACTGACGCTGGTACGGCCATTGCTTCTCTTCCCGTGAACCGTCCGGGAGGGCGCGGCGCGCCCGCCGGACGCGGCGGCCGCACGGTCCGCCGCGTTGTAATTCCTACACGGCCCGGACCACAGGAGGGAAACATGCTGTCCGTCACCCAGACCACCGATCACTTCGCCATCGTCGACGCCGCGGGCACGCTGACGGCCGGTGACTACGACCGGTTCGAGGCCGAGCTCGACGAGCTGGCCCGCCAGCGCGACGAACTGAACCTGCTCATCCGGCTCACCGACTTTCACGGCTGGAAGCCCAAGGCGCTGTGGCAGGACGTCAAGCTGGATCTGGCCTACGGCGACCAGCTCGACCGCGTCGCCGTCGTCGGTCATGCGGACTGGCAGGACTGGATGACGCGGCTGGCGGATCCGTTCATGGACGCCGACGTGCGCTACTTCGACAAGTCGGAGGCGCCGGGCGCCGTCGGCTGGCTGCTGGCGTCCCGCCAGGCTGCGACATGAACGGCCCCCTGCCCCGCAGCCCGGGCCATCGAACCCTTCAGCGAGTCACCAGGGGAACGAGGACGTCATGACACATCTGCCAACACACGCGATCCTTTGCATCACCGCCGCGGCGCTGTCGGCCATGCTGCCTGCCGCAGCCGGAGCGCGCACCGAAGCCGTCCGGGAGTTCGACGGCCTGACGGCGTACTGCAGCACGGTCAATACCGCCGAGCTGTCTCCGGAGTCCCTGAGCCGGTACGGCGTCGAGCCGGGCGCGGACCGGGGGCTGCTCACCTGCCAGGTGCGGCCGGCTCGGGCCGGGGCCGGCCCGGCCACCCTGGCCGCCGACGTCGAGGCACAGGTTCACGGCCTCGGCGAGCCGCCCCGGGCGGTGGCGATGCGGGAAACCGAGTCGGACGGCTACATCAGCTACATCGGCACGTACGCGGCGAACAGCCGCTACCCGCTGGAGTTCACCGTCACCATCGACGTCGCGGACGCCGGGTCCGTGGCGCTCGAGATGACGGACCACGATCCGCGGCCCTGACGTGCTGCGGCCGGCTCAGTCCCAGTCGCGATACGGCGTGCGGGTGAGGCTGGCGTTGTAGTAGCGGGGCTCACCGGTCACCTCCCGCCCCACCCAGGGCGGCAGCGGCGGCGCGTCGTCCTCGTGCGCCAGCTCGACCTCGGCGACGACCAGCCCGTCGTTGGCGCCGGAGAAGACGTCCAGCTCCCACAGGTAGCCCGCGTGCTCGATCCGGTAGCGGACCTTCTCCACCGGGTGTCCCACGGCCAGGGCGTCGAGCATCTCCCGGGCATCCTCGGGCGGGACCGGATACTCGAACTCGAGGCGCCGGCTGCCCGCGCCGGGTCCCTTCACGTTCAACCACGCGCCCGCGCCGGTGATTCGCAGCCGCACGGAACCGCCCGCATCCGCCCGGAGATAACCCTGCACCATCGGCTCCGCCGGAACCCCGTCGAGATCCGGCAGGTCGTCGACCAGGAACTTGCGCTCGATCTCTACCGGCATCGCGCGATCCGCCCGCTGCGGCACGGACACCTGCCATGGCGTGAACGCCGTCTCATATTCCGACCCGCCCGGTGACTAAGCTCACGGTTCAGTTTGGACAATCGAGCCGTGAGGGACAACGGAAGCAACATCGCCGCCGCCGCGCTGGCGACGCTGGTGGCCCTGGCTGCGCCGGCGGTGGCCGACAGCGTCACGGTCGCCGTGCGCACCGCCGACGGCGACGCGCTGAGCGGCGCCGCCGTGGTGCTGCGTCCGCTCGACGCGGCGGCAGCCGCGCCCGCCGCGGCGCCGACGGCCGCCGGGCCTGCGACCATGGCCCAGCAGAACCAGGAGTTCACACCCGGCGTGCTCACCGTGTCCCGCGGCGGCGCCGTGAGCTTTCCGAATCTCGACGCGGTGCAGCATCACGTGTACTCCTTCTCCGCGGCGCGCACCTTCGAGCTGCCGTTGTACAAGGGCGAGACGCCACCGCCGGTGGCCTTCGACCAGGCCGGCGTGGTGACCCTGGGGTGCAACATCCACGATCACATGCGCGGCTTCATCGTGGTCGCCGACTCGCCGTTCCACGGCGTCACCGACGACGCTGGCAGGATCGAGCTCGACGTGCCCGCCGGCGAGTACCAACTGGTGCTGTGGCATGCCCGTCAGCGCGAGACGCCGGCGGCGGAGTCCATCGCCGTGAGCGGGCCGCTGACCCTCGACCGGCGCCTAGACGTCAGGCCGCCGCCGAAACCGGTGGTGAAGGGGCTCAAGGCCTGGGTGGCGGAATGACGCTGCTGCCCCGGGGGTTCCGCGCCCAGCTCCTGCTGGCCTTCACCGGTCTGCTCACCGTCACCGCCGTCGGCGTCGGCATCGCCGTGTCCGTCACCAGCTCCAGCCAGGTGCTGGCCCAGATGGAGCGCAAGGTGCTGGTGGGGAGCCACGTGCTGGACAGCTTCCTCGATGCCCGCCGGGAACAGCTCGACGCCGCCGTGCGCGTGCTGACCAACGACTTCGGCTTCCGAGCCGCGGTCGCCACCGGCGACACGCCGACCATCTCGTCCACCCTCGACAATCACGGGCGGCGCATCGGCGCCGACCTCATGGTGCTGGTCGACGACGACGGCGCGGTCGTGACCTCCGACCCGACCCGTCCGCGCGGCCGGCAGGTGCCGTTCGCCCACGCGCTCGATCAGGCCCGGGAAACCGGCAGCGCCGCCGCCATCGGCGCCTACGACGGCAGCCTGTACCAGTACTTCGTGGTCCCCGTGCTCGCGCCGGAACCGGTCGCGTGGGTGGTGGTCGCCTTCGCCATCGACCGGGCCATCGCCCGGGAGCTCGCGGCGCTGACCGATCTGGAGGTCACCTTCGCCGGCCTCGACGCCGGCGGCGCGGCGACGACGATGGTGTCCACCCTCGCCGCCGACGTGGCAGGGAGCCTGCTGCCGGCGCTGCGCACCCGCCACGCCGACGCTCCGGAGGACGTGGTCCGTACCCACGAGGGCGCCTACCTGGGCGCGATCCGGAGGTTGGGCGGCGGCGATGCCGAGCGGGTGTTCGCGGCCCTGCAGATGCCGACCCGGGTGATCGACGACACCGTCTGGCTGGTGGTCGGGCAGATCACCGTCGCGCTCGCCATCGCTCTCGCGCTCACCCTCACTCTGAGCCTGTGGCTCGCCCGGCGCATCTCCGAGCCGATCAGCCGGCTGATCACCAGCGCGCGGCGCATCGAGCGCGGCGAGTACGACACGCCGGTCGCCGTAGCCGGCGGCGGAGAGATGGCGCTGCTGGGCTCGGCGCTGGCGACCATGCAGCAGGGCATCCGCGACCGGGAAGCGCACATCCGTCATCAGGCCGACCACGACGACGTCACCGGACTGCCCAACCGCCGCCACCTGGCCCGGTTCTGCGAGGACCACCGCGCGCCGTTCACTCTGTGCCTGCTGGCGCTGACCGACATCAAGAACGTGCGCTTCAGCTTCGGCCACGATGCCGCCGACGCGCTGCTGGTGGCCGTCGGCGACCGCCTGTCCGAGGACGCCGACGTCGCGATGGTCGCCCGGGTCAGCGGGCACGAGTTCGCCCTGGTGCTGCCGCCCTGCTCCGCCGACGCCGCCCTGGACCGGGCCAGAGCGCTGCGCAGCCGCGCCGCCGGCCCGCATCCGGTCATGGGCCACCGGCTCGACGCCGCGGTCACCTGCGCCGTCATCGCCTTTCCCGAGGACGCCGCCGACTTCCAGACCCTGTTCCGGGGCGCGGAGACCTCTCTCGAACTCGCCGGTGAGCAGCCCGACGGCTGCGTCGCCTATCTGCCGGGTCACGAAGCGCTGCGCGCCCGGCAGCTCGAGATCATCGCCAGCTTCGAGACGGCCTGCCGCGACGGCCAGCTGTCGCTGCGGTTCCAGCCCAAGGTGGACCTGGGCAGCGGCACGGTGTCCGACTGCGAGGCGCTGCTGCGCTGGGAGCATCCGACCCTGGGCTTCGTGCCGCCCGACGAGTTCATTCTGCTCGCCGAGCGCTCCGGCAACATCCGCCGCCTGTCGGACTGGGTGCTCGACGCCGCCGTCGGGCAGATCGCCGCCTGGCGCGACGATGGCCTGACCATGACGGTCGCCGTCAACCTGTCCGCCCACGATCTGGCCGACCCCGGGCTGCCCGACATCATCCGCGCCACCCTCGCACGCCACGGCGTCGACGCCGGCCGGCTGGTGCTGGAGGTGACCGAGAGCGCCGTCATGCGTGACCCGGAGCGGGCGGCCGCCTCGCTGCGGGCGCTCAAGGCGATGGGCTCGCGGCTGTCAATCGACGACTTCGGCACCGGGCAGTCGTCACTCGCCCAGCTCAAGCGCCTGCCCGTGGACGAGCTCAAGATCGACAAGTCCTTCGTGCTGGAACTCGACACCAGCGACGACGACGCGCTCATCGTCAGCTCGACCATCGAGCTCGGCCACAACCTCGGACTCGCCATCGTCGCGGAAGGCGTCGAGAACGCCGCCAGCCTGGACATGCTGACCGGCTACGGCTGCGACAAGGTCCAGGGCTACCACTTCAGCCGGCCGCTGCCCGCCGACGAGTTCGTGGCGTGGACGCGGGCGATCAACGGAACCTCCGAACGAGCCATGGGAGCCACCGGCACATGACCCGACGATTCCAGCGCTGCATCACCGCCGGCCTGCTGACGCTGTCGCTGGCCGCGCCCGGCGCCCTGGCGGGCAGCCGCATCCTGGCCACCGGCGGCGCGACGCCCATCGAAGGCGGCGGCGGCGGCGGCATCACGCCCTGGGCGCTGATCACCGGCTACGGCAGCAGCGGCGAAACCGGCATCTCCGCCTTCGCGACCCGGGTGGACGTCCGCGACTTCCGGCTCGACAGCGCCGGCCTCGCCGTCGGCTGGAACGACCGGCTGGAAGCATCCTTCGCCCGCCAGGCGCTGGACGTCCAGCCCCTGGACGTGACCCTGAAGCAGGACGTGTTCGGCCTGAAGGCCCGGGTCGCCGGCCGTCTGCTCTACACGGCCATGCCCCAGGTGTCGGTGGGCCTGCAGCACAAGCGCAACCGGAGCTTCGACGTGCCGGCGGCGCTGGGAGCCGCCGATGACTCGGGCACCGATCTCTACGTGTCCGCCGCCAAGCTCTGGTTCGCCGCCCTGTTCGACCGCAACCTGTTCGCCAACGTCACGCTGCGCCGTACCGAGGCCAACGAGATCGGCCTGCTGGGATTCGACGCCGCCGGCGAGGATGCCAGCCTGGTGGCCGAGGGCACGCTGGCGGTGTTCCTCGACGATCGCTGGGTGATCGGCTACGAGTACCGGCAGAAGCCGGATCATCTCGACGCCGTGACGGAGAACGACTGGCAGGACCTGTTCGTCGCCTACTTCCCCTCCAAGCGCGTGTCGCTGGTGGCGGCGCGGGCCATGCTCGACGAGATCGCCGGCCTGCCCGATCAGGACGGCTGGTACCTGTCCATCCAGGCCACGCTGTAACGCCGACCGGAGACGCCGACGTGACCAAGACCATCCTGCTGATCACCGCGCTGCTCGCCACCGGATGCGCGAGCCAGCGGCCGGCCGACGACCTGTACCGGGACCTCGGCGGCGACGAAGGCGTCACCCGCATCGTCGACGCCTTCCTGGTGCACCTGGCCGAGGACGAGCTGGTGGTGGACACCTTCGCCGACACCGACATCGCCGAGTTCCGGCGGCTGATGATCGAGCAGCTCTGCGATCTGAGCGGCGGCCCCTGCACGTACGGGGGCCGCACCATGGCGGAATCCCACGCCGGCATGGGCGTGACGCCGGCCATGTTCAACGCGCTGGTGGCGGACTTCATCGACGCGATGGACGACGCCGGGGTGCCCCAGGGCGCCCAGAACCGGCTGCTGGGACGGCTCGCGCCCATGTACGGCGACATCGTCGAGGGATGAACCGGACCGGCCTGCCCGCCGCGCCGGTCAGAACGGCCAGAACCACGGAATGAGCGCCACCGCGACGGCGCCCGCCAGCACGTTGAGCGGCAGGCCGATGCGCAGGAAGTCGCCGAACCGGTAGTTGCCGGCGCCGTAGACGATGGTGTTGGTCTGGTAGCCGAGCGGCGTGGCGAAGCTGGCGCTGGCCGCGAACATCACCGCCACCACGAACGGCCGCGGGTCGACCCCGGTCTGCTCGGCGAGGCCGATGACCAGGGGCGTCAGCAGCACGGCGACGGCGTTGTTGGTGATGGTCTCGGTGAGCGCCGACGCCAGCACGTAGACCACCGCGAGCAGCACCCAGGGCCCGAGCCCGGCGGTCAGCGCCGCAGCTTGCTCGACCAGCAGGGCCGCCGCGCCGGTCGTCTCCATGGCCCGGCCGATCGCCAGCATGCCGAAGATCAGAAACAGTATGCGCCAGTCGACGGCCCGATAGGCCTCCGGCGCGTCGATGCAGCCCACCGCCACCACCGCCACGGCGCCGACCAGCGCGAGGCCCGCGATCGGCAGCACGTCGAGGGCGGCCAGCACGACGATCAGCGCGACGGTCACGAGCGCCAGAGGCGCCCGGCGGCGCCGGTACACGGGAGCCGCCGGTTCGCTCAGGTTGATCAGCTCGCCCTGGGCGAACAGCTCGCGAAGCTGCTGCTCGCCGGATTCCAGCAGCAGCGTGTCGCCGAACTGCAGCGGCTGCCCCTCGAACTCGGCCACGCCGGCGCCCTGGCGATGCATGGCCAGCACCCGCACGTCGTAGGCCTGGCGCAGGTTGAGCTCGCCGACGCGCTTGCCGATCAGCCGGGAGTCGGGCGCGACGATGCCTTCCATCACGGTGGTCCGGCGGTGCGCCAGCGGGCGGAACCCGGCCAGCAGGGCACTGCGCGACGGAGGTTCCGACTGCTCACGCCAGGACGGCTCCACGATGTCCCGCAGCTCGAGCACGTTGGCCGCGTCGGATCGGATGGTGATGCGGTCGCCGGGCTCGAGCACCAGGTCGCGGTCGGCGGGCCGCGCCTGGCGGTCGCGCACCACGTCCACCACGGTCACGTCGGAACGCTGGAAGATGCCGGTATCGGCCAGCCGCCCGCCGACCAGCGACGATTCCTCGGCGACGAACAGCTCGGTGACGAAATCCCGGCGGGCGCGCACGTCGTCGGTGCTGAACGTGGGCTGGCGCCGCGGCAGCAGCCAGGGCCCCACCGTCATCAGATAGACGATCCCGACGGCGCCGACGATCAGCCCCGGCGCGGTGATCTCGAAGATGCCGAACGGCGCCAGCCCGTGATCCCTGGCCACCCCGTCGACGATCAGGTTGGTGGACGTGCCGATCACCGTGCAGGCGCCGCCCAGCACGCTGGCGTAGGACAGCGGTATCAGCAGCTTGGACGGCACCGTGTCGAGCCGGTCCGCCAGCGCGATCATCACCGGCACCAGCACCATCACGACCGGGGTGTTGTTCACCACGGCGGACACGGCCATCACCGCGGCCAGCATGACCAGTCGGGCGCGCACCGGCCCCAGGTCCGCGAGCCGTTCGGCGCCGGCGCTCAGCCGCGCCACCACGCCGGTGCTCTGCAGCGCGGCGCTCACCACGAACAGCGCGCCCACCGTCACCGGGCCGGGATTGCTGAACACGCCCAGCAGCGCGTCCACCGGCAGCACACCCGTCACCAGCAGCACGCCGGCGCCCAGCATGGCCACCACGTCCGGCGAACGCCGGCCCCGCACGAACCCCACGAACACCGCGCCCAGCACCGCCAGCACGAGGATCAGATCCAACTCCACGCCGTCGGGCCAGAACCCGGGCGCGCTGCCGTTCCCGTCGCTGCCACTCATGGCGGAGCAGGTTGCAAGAATCGTGCAGGGGGCGCGTGCGGCCTCAGAGATAGGGCGAGAACAGCCAGGCGACCCCGTCCACCAGACGGGTGCCGAGCCGGCGGCCGTCCACGTCGGCGAGCGTCACTTCCGGAGACTGCGCCCGGGCCGCCTCCACGTGCGCCCACAGCGCCGTCACCGTCGGCCGGTCGAAGACCTCCACGGTCAGCTCGAAGTTGAGCCGCAGGCTCCTGGGATCCAGATTGGCCGAGCCGATCTGGGCATAGTCGTCGTCCACCAGCAGCAGCTTGCTGTGCACGAACGGTCCGGGCTGGTAGTGCACCCGCACCCCGCGCTGCAGCAGCTCCCACAGCAGATGCCGCGTGGCCCGGTGCACGAAGAACAGGTTGTTGTGGGCCGGCAGCAGGATCGCCACGTCCACGCCCCGCAGCGCGGCCGCCTGCAGCGCGCCGAGCAGTTCCCGGGGCGGCACGAAGTACGGGGTCATGATGGCGACCCGCCGCCGCGCCAGCCCGATCGCCCCGGTGATCAGCAGCAGCAGCCGGTCGAGCTCCTCGTCCGGCCCGTCCGCGATCGCCCGGCAGCGCGCCTCGCCGGCCCGCACCGGCGTCAGCCGATGATGCCGCTCCGGGCCGCCGGCGAACGCCCAGTCGCTGTCGAAGATGGCCAGCAGCCGGTCCAGCACCGGCCCGCGCAGCGCGAAGTGCACGTCCACCACCCGGCGGTCCCGCCGCCCCGCCGGCGCGCGCGCCAGCAGGTGCCGGTCGGAGACGTTCATGCCGCCGGTGAAGCCGACCCGGTCGTCCACCAGCAGGATCTTCCGGTGATTGCGCAGATTGATCATGAAGCTCGGCGGCAGCAGCCGGGGCGGCAGGAAGCGGCGCACGTCGACGCCGCGCCTGGCCAGCAGATGGCGGGCCCGCGGCCACGAGTAGAGCTCACCCACGCCGTCCAGCAGCACCCGGACCTCGACTCCCCGGTCCACGGCGCGTCCCAGGGCGTCCGCGAAGGCCGTTCCGGTGTCGTCGCGATCGAAGATGTAGCTGCTCAGCAGCACGCGCTCGGCGGCGGTGTCGATGGCCTCGAGCATGGCGGGATAGGCCGCTTCGCCGCCGTGCAGGATCTCCACGTCGTTGCCGGCGAGCAGCGGCCCGCCGCTGACCGCCTCGCCGAGCCGCGCCAGCGGCGCCAGCGCCTCCTCGGGCTCCACCGTGAAAGCGGCGGCAGCCGGCTCCGGGAGATCGTCCTCCCGCAGGCGCTGGGCGCGCCGCCGGGTGCGGTTCACGCCGAACAGGTAGTACAGCGCCGCGCCGGCCAGCGGAAACATCAGGCAGACCGCGATCCAGCCGAATGCCGACCGCGGCCGCCGCTTGTTGATCAGCGCATGGCCGCTGGCGAGCACGCCGAGCACGCCGGCCACCGCCGCGAACAGCACTGTCCATGGATCGGCGGGCAGGTATCCGGTCATGCCGCGCCCGATGCCAGCCGTTCGATCTCGGCGGCCCGATCCTCCACGGCCCGACGCCCCCGGTCGAGCGCCAGCGACGCCCGGTGGAAGTCCATCAGGGCGATGTCCTGAACGTCCGGCACGATCTCGATTTCCGGCGGGTCGCCTGCCAGCCGGCTGCGCGTCACCCGCTCCTGCATGATGTTGATGGCGCTGCTGACCACGTCGAGCAGAGCGGGCTCGCGATCGGCGTCGTCGTCGCCGTCGAACAGGTTCGCCACCATGGCCTGCAGGCGTTCCAGGTAGGAGCTCTCCTCCCGTCGAACCTGCCCCGCCACCGTGTCGTCCGGCGCCGCCGGCGGCCGCCGCAGCCGCGCCAGCCGGTGGCGATAGGGGCTGAGATTGACGGCGATCACCACGTCCGCGCCGAGCATGCGGCACAGGGTCACGGGCACGGGGTCGACCAGCCCGCCGTCCACCAGCCAGGCGCCCTGATGACGCACCGCCGGAAACAGCCCGGGCATGGCGCAGGACGCGCGTACGGCACGGATCGTGGATCCGGAGCGCAGCCACACCGTGCGGCCCTGGTGCAGGTCCGTCGCCACGGCGCCGAACGGCAGCTCCAGCTCCCCGATGTCGCGCTCCAGCAGAATGTCTTCGATGGCGCGCATCACCCGGTTGCCCTCGATGACGCCGCCGCCGATGCTGGCGTCGAGCAGCTTGAGCACGTCGATGCGCCGCAGGTCCAGCACCCAGGAGGTCAACGCGTCGAGGCGGCCGCCGGCCAGGGCCGCGCCGACCAGGGCGCCGATGGACGCCCCGCTGACCACCTCCGGAACGATGCCCCGTTCCTCGAGCGCTTCGAGCACCCCGAGATGGGCCCAGCCGCGGGCGGCGCCACCGCCCAGAGCGACGCCGATCTTCAGACCAGCGGGGTTCGGATCATCGGTCATGGGTTCGCTCCCGGCGGCCCAGCTCGGCAACCGGGACCGCCGCTACAGGTATTCGACGAAAACGTAGCCGGAAAGCAGTACCAGAATCCACAGCGCCGTGGTGCGGATCGCCCACACCCGGCCGATCAGACCGACCCCGACGAGCAGGGATTCCGTACCGGCGACCGTGCGTGCCGCCAGCGCCTGGCCGCCGCCGGCCAGGCGGGAGAAGCCGCCGCCGACCACGTTGCGCACCGCCGTGGCCGCCGCCGGAAGGAGGCGGCGGTAGCTCCACTCGACGTCGAGGTTCGTGCTCGGCAGCTCCGGCGGGTACAGGCCCTTGAGGTTCAGCCAGACGAACGCGAGCGCCGAGAAGAACAGGAGCTGACTCTGGGTCAGGATGTGGGCCACCGTGTAGGGCTCGTAGTCCACCGGGAACGGCAGCATGTCGTAGAGCAGCCACGGGTAGGCGCCGTTGAAGATGCAGATTCCCGCCGCCAGCGCCATCGCCACCAGCATGCTGCGCGGCGCCTCCTGGCAGCGGATGCCCGAGTCGTGGGCGTAGAAGGCGAAGTACGGAATCTTGATGCCCGCGTGGTGGAACACGCCTGCCGACGCGAACAGCAGGGCGAGCCAGACGATCTCGTAGTGCTCGTAGAGGGCCGCCACCATCACCATGGACTTCGACACGAACCCGGAGAACAGCGGGAACGCCGAGATCGACGCGGCGCCGACGATGCAGAACCCGGTGGTCCACGGCATGGACTTGTACAGCCCGCCCAGGTCGGACCCGTTCATGCGGCCGGTGCGCAGCAGCACCGCCCCCATGGTCATGAACAGCAGCCCCTTGAACACCACGTCGTTGAAGGCATGGGCCACGGCCCCGTTGATGGCCATCGACGTGCCGATGCCGATGCCGCAGACCATGAATCCGACCTGGTTGATGAGGCTGTAGGCCAGCACCCGCCGCAGGTCGTTCTCGATCACGGCGAAGAAGATCGGGAACATGGCCATGGTGGCGCCGATGTAGACCAGCAGTTCCGTGCCGGGAAAGCCGCGGGCCAGCGCGTAGACGGCGACCTTGGTGGTGAACGCCGAGAGAAACACGGTGCCGGCCGGCGTGGACTCGGGATAGGCGTCGGTGAGCCAGTTGTGCAGGCCCGGGAAGCAGCACTTGATGCCGATGGCCAGGAAGATCAGCCACGGACCGAGGCCGTCCAGCGTCATCCTGGTGAACCGCGCGTCCCCGGTGTCCGCGATGATCGCCAGGGCGCCGGCCAGCAGCAGCACTCCGGAGGTCACCTGAATGACCAGGTAGCGCATGGCGGCGCCGAAGGAACGCTCGGTGCGTCGGGCGAGCACCAGAAACACCGACGTCAGCGCCAGCATCTCCCAGAACACGAACAGGGTCAGCAGGTCGCCGGCGAACACCGCGCCCAGCGCGCTACCGGCGTACAGCATGGCGGACACCTGCTGCATCCGGTCGCGGACGTCGAAGGCGTAGATGAAGCCGAGAAAGGCCGCGAGGTGGAACAGATAGCCGAACAGGCTGCTGAGCCGGTCCATCTCCACCAGCACCAGCGTGTAGTCGAACAGCTCGAACGCGGCGCCGGTGCCGTCCGGCAGGCCGTAGAGATTGAGCGCGCCGACGACGGGCACCAGCAGCGCCAGCAGCCGGCGCAGCGGCGCCGGCGCCACGGCGAGCAGCACGGCGCCTGCGTAGAACACGACGAAGGGGGCGACGCTACTCATCGTAGTAGTCTTCCTTGCGCATGATCACCTTGCGCATCTCCTTCGCGACCAGCACCAGCAGCACGCAGGCCACGAAGCCGTAAATGGAGTAGAAGCCCCACGCCGCCTCCCACGGATGGTCCACGTGCCGGTGGACCACGAAGTCGAGCACCAGCGTCAGCCCGCACAGACCGTAGAGCGCATGGATCAGCCGGCGTACGTTGCGCGGGTTGTCGAAGAGGTGGGTCTTGTCTCGCTCGGACATGTGGCGCTCCTCAGCTCGACGGCAGCAGCCGGGTCAGCTCGTAGAGGGGGTCCGCCCCGAAGAACAGCACCACGCAGAGCAGCGAGGTGATGCCGATGGCGATCAGGCACGGCAGCGGCGCTTCCTGCACCCCTTCCGGCACGCTGCCCGAGGCCGGCGCCCGGAAGAACGCCAGCAGCGGAATCTGCAGCAGATAGACGATGTTCAGCAGCGACGACACCATGAGCACGGCGACCGCGAACAGCTCGCCCGCCTCCAGCGCGCCCAGCGTCAGGAACCACTTGCTCCAGGCGCCGCCGAACGGCGGCAGCCCGATGATGCTGATGGCGCCCACGGTGAACGCCGCGAAGGTGAACGGCATGGTGCGGCCGAGACCCCGCAGCTCGCTCACCTCGGTCCTGTGGAGCGCCGTGTAGATGGCGCCGGCACAGAAGAACAGCGTGATCTTGCCGGCGGCGTGGGTGGCGATGTGCATGGCCGCGCCGATGACGCCCGACGCGGTGGCCAGCGCCGCGCCGAGCACGATGTAGGAGAGCTGGCTGACCGTGGAATAGGCGAGCCGGGCCTTGAGGTTGTCCTTGGTCATCGCGATCAGCGACGCCAGCACCACGGTGCCGCCGGACACCCAGACCAGCCACTGCTGGGCCCCGGCCTCCGTCAGGGTGTCGAGGCCGAACACGTACACCACCACCTTCAGCACGGTGAACACGCCGGCCTTGACCACCGCCACCGCGTGCAGCAGCGCCGACACCGGCGTGGGCGCCACCATGGCCGACGGCAGCCAGCGGTGCACCGGCATCAGCGCGGCCTTGCCGATGCCGAAGGCGTACAGCCCCAGCAGCACGCCGAGCGCCGGGCCGGCGACGTCGCCGAGAATGCCGCCCGCGGTGAAGTCCAGCGTCCCCGCCTCGGCGTAGGTCCAGATCATCGCCGGCAGCAGCAGGCCGATGGAAGTGGACAGCAGAATGCCCAGGTACACCCGCGCCGAACGCACCGTCGCCGGGTCTCCCTTGTGGCTGACCAGGGGATAGGTGGAGATGGTCAGCACCTCGTAGAACACGAACAGGGTGAGCAGGTTGCCGGCGAAGGCCACGCCCAGCGCGGCGAAGATGGCGATGGCGAAGCACACGTAGAAGCGGGTCTGGTGCTTCTCGTCGTTGCCGCGCATGTAGCCGATCGAGTAGATCGAGTTGACGATCCACAGGCTGGCCGCCAGGGCGCCGAACAGCATGCCCAGCGGCTCGATCTCGAAGGCGATGGACAGCCCGCCGAGCATGGTCGTCACCAGCAGCTCCGGCCGGGCGCCCGCCATGACCTGAGGCACCAGACTCCACACCAGGACCGCCAGCACGCCGGCGGTCACCAGGGTCACCGACTCGCGCAGGTTGGGCAGCCGCCCGGTCAGCGCGATGCCGACGGCGCCGATCAGCGGCGTCACCAGCGCTGCGACGATGGTGGTCTCCGGGCTCACGACCCGTCACCCAGCAGCGTCGCCGCCGCCTGCTCCGCCAGGCCGAGCGTCAGATCGGTGTCGATGCCGAACCAGACGTTGCCGAGCGCCACCAGCCACAGCACGGCCAGCATCGCCGGCGGGGCCTCGCGGAGCTCCCTCGCGCCCTCGGGGCGCGGCTGGAAGTAGGCGGCTTCCACCACCTTCCAGACGTAGGCCACCGCCAGCAGCGACGACACCAGGATGCCGCCGGCGAGCACGTAGCCCAGCGGGCCGTACTCCAGACAGGCGAGAATCAGATACCACTTCGACACGAATCCGGCGGTGAGCGGCACGCCGATCATCGACAGGCCCGCCAGCACGAAGGCGCCCATGGTCAGCGGCATGGCCCGGCCGCAGCCGGCCAGGTCCGGAAGCTGAACGCTGCCCGCCCGGAACGCCAGGCAGGCCACGGCCATGAACAGCGCGGACTTCATCAGCGCGTGGTTGAACAGATGGACGATGGCGCCGGTGAGCGCGAGGGGGGACAGCAGAGCGAGCCCGAGCAGGATGTAGCCGATCTGCGCCACCGAGGAGTAACCCAGCATGCGCTTGAGGTTGCGCTCGAACACGGCGACCGCGGAGCCGATCAGAAAGGCCAGCACCGCCAGCGGAATGAAGAAACCGCTCACCTGCTCCGCGTGATCCGACAGGTGCGGCAGGAACACGGTCAGGTCGAATCGGATCAGCACGTAGATCGCGGCCTTGGTGGAACAGGCGGCGAGAAACGCCGTCGCCGCGTGCGGCGCGAAGGTGTAGGCGTTGGGCATCCAGGCATGGAGCGGGAACATGGCGGCCTTCAACGCCAGGCCGACGGTGATGAATCCCGCCGCCACCAGCACCGGCCGCAGCTCGCCGACCTCGGCGATGCGGTCGGTCATGTCCGCAAGGTTCAGGGTGCCCGTCATCATGTAGATCAGGCCGACGCCGATCAGGTAGAACGTCGCGCCCACCGTGCCCAGGATCAGATAGCGGAAGGTCGCCATGAGCGCCCGGCGGTCCGGCGCGGACGCGATCAGCACGTAGGTGGCGAGGGACGAGATCTCCAGGAACACGAACAGATTGAAGGCGTCGCCGGTGGCGACGATGCCGCACAGGCCGGCCACCACCAGCAGCCAGGCGGCGTAGAACATGGGGGCCCGCTCGTGGCCGACCTCCTGGTCCAGGCTCGCCTTGCCGAAAGCGAGCGCCACCGTCGATGCGCCGGTGATGATCAGCAGCAGCAGCGCGGAGAAGTGGTCGACGTACAGCTCGATGCCGTAGGGCGGCACCCAGCCGCCGAGGGCGTAGCTCATGGGCCCGCCCGCCAGCACCTGGCCGGTCAGCGTCACCGCGACGGCGAACGCGAGCCCGCTGGTCACGGTGGCCGCCGCCCAGGGCAGCGACGGCACGCGCAGCAGCGACACCACCGGCGCCGTCATCAGCGGCACGATGATCTGCAGGATCGGCAGGTGGGCGTCGAGATTCACGAATCCGCGTCCATGTCCTCGATGACGTCTTCCTCGACCGTGCCGTACTCCTCGCGGATGCGGACCACCACGGCGAGACCGAGCGCGGTGGTGGCGATGCCGACGACGATGGCGGTGAGGATCAGCACCTGGGGCAGCGGATTCGAGAACACCCCGGCCCCGTCGGCGGTCTGGAAGATCGGCGCGGTGCCGCCCTCCACCTTGTCCATGGAGATGTAGAGCAGAAACACCGCGCCCTGGAAGATGGACAGGCCGATCAGCCGCTTGACCAGGTTGACCTTGGCCACGACGGCGTACAGGCCGATCAGCAGCAGAACCGCGAAGACCCAGTAGTTGTATAGGGCGAGGAATTCCATGACGTCGCTCCGGCGCTAGCGGCTGGCCCGGCGGGCAAAGGCGTGGAACACCGTCAGCAGCACACCGGACACGGTGATGCCGACCCCCAGCTCGATCAGCAGCAGGCCGAGGTGCTGCCCCTCGGAGGGCACCTCCGCCAGTACCGAGTAGTCGAGAAAACTGCCGCCGAGCAGCATGCACACCACACCGACCCCGCCGAACAGCAGCGCGCCGGAAGCCACCATGATCTGCAGCAGCCACTCCGGCACCAGGGCCCGGCCGCGATCGTCACCTTCCAGCAGCGAGTACAGGATGATGGCCGCGGCGGCGATGGCGCCGGCCTGGAAGCCGCCGCCGGGGCTGTACTCGCCGTGGAACTGCACGTACAGGGCGAACAGCAGGATGAACGGCACCATGCCCCTGCCGACCACCCGGGGAATCAGGTGATGACGCAGCGAGCGCTGCCGCGCGTCGATCTCGGCGCTGGTCATCTCGACCAGGGTATGGCGCAGCCCGAGGATCGACAGCACGCCGATCCCGGCGGTAAACACCACGAACACCTCGCCGAGCGTGTCGAAGCCGCGGAACGAACCCAGCACCGCGGTCACCACGTTGGGAATGTCGATCAGTTCCGGGGTGTTCTCCAGGTACCAGGGCGCGACGTGCTGGTGCACCGGCGCGTTCGGGTCACCGATCACCGGATTCTGGAATGTCGCGTAGATCAGCAGCCCGCCGGTCGCGAAGGCGACCACCAGCGGCAGCCACTGCAGCGCCGCACCGCCCGGCCGGACCTGCTCGTGCTCTGCGGTCAGGGCGAGGGCGCTCAGGAACAGCACGGTGGCCACGCCCGCGCCGACGGCGGCCTCGGTGAGCGCGACGTCGGCGGCGTCCAGCAGAAAGAAGTTCACCGCCATCAGCAGCGAGAAGATGCCCGACAGCATCACCGCCGCGAACAGATTGGTGCTGCGCACGATCGCCACCGCGACGATCACCAGCAGCGTCAGCAGAAACACGCCGAACACCAGCGTCACGGGGTCTCTCCGTCGCGGCCCGCCGACGGGACGGTCTCGTCGCGCACGCCGGCCGGCGGATGTCCGGACAGCATGGCGGCGTTGGCCAGCGCGTAGGCCGCCGTCGGCGACGTGACCAGCAGGAACACCAGAATCGCCACCAGCTTGAACAGCGGCAGGCTCCAGCCCGCGTGGAGCATCAGCCCCGTGGCGACCAGGAACAGCCCGGCCGTGTCCGTGACGCTGGCGGCGTGCATGCGGGTGTAGAGATCCGGCATGCGCAACACGCCGACGCCGCCGACGAAGACGCAGAATCCGCCCGCCGTCATGAGCACGAAGCTGATCAGTTCCACCACGCCCATCATTCGGCCTCGTGCCGGTGCTCGTAGCGCCGGCGGAATTCCCTGGACTGGAAGAACTGCAGCACCGCCATCACGCCGATGGAGTTGATCAGGGCATAGGCGAGCGCCAGGTCGAGGAAGTCCGGCCGGCCCATCAGGTACGAAGCCACGGCGAGAAACAGCACGGTCTTGGTGCCGAACATGTTCACCGCCAGCACGCGGTCGTAGAGCGACGGGCCCTTCACGGCGCGCACGATGGCCAGCGCCATGGTCACCAGCAGCGCGAACACGACCGGATAGAAGATCAACGCGACCCCTCCAGCCGGGCGACCCGCGCATCCATGTCCCCGGACCGGAGCTGCTCGGCTCCCGCCCGGGTCAGCGCATGCACGGTGAATTCGCTGTCGTCCACGTCCACGGTCAGCGTGCCGGGCGTCAGCGTGATGGAGTTGCCGTAGACCACCCGGCCGAGCGCGGTCCGCTGGGAGCCGTGGAGCGTGATCAGCACGGGCTCGATGCGCAGCCGCGGGCTGAGCACGAGCCGGATGACCTTGAGATTGGCGAGCGCGATTTCCTTGAGCAGCCAGGGCAGGTAGCCGGCCAGGCGCCACAGCGGGCGGCCGTCGAACGGCTCACCGCCGACGGGGTGCATGCGCAGGGTCACCCACACGCAGAGCACGCAGGACACCAGGCCGAGGCCGATGACCAGCGGCTTGTACAGGCCCGACCAGAGCAGCCAGATGGCCGCCAGCAGCGCGAACAACCCGAGCCACCGCATCAGACGCCCCACAAACAATGAAATCCGGTCAATGACATGTGAAAGCGCGCGCCCCTTCCCTAGTGCACCAGCTCATTGTTGGCAATTGTATGCGCCAAGTCCACGCGGGCGAAACCACGCACGCTGCACGATCGAGCCCGGGGCGTCAGCGCGCCGTGAAAGCCCTCGCCGTCAGGTCGAGGACGCGCGTCGCCACCGCATCGACGAACCGCCGGTCGTGTTCCACGAACAGCACGGTCGGCCCGTCCTCGAGCATGGCCTGCTCGATCTGCTCCCGTGAGTATAGATCAACGTAGTTGAGCGGCTCGTCACAGATCAGCAGGTCCGCCGGCGTGGCCAGGCAGCGGCACAGGTCGACCTTCTTGAGCTGGCCGGCGCTGAAGGTCGACAGGTCCCGGTCGAACGCGTCCGCGCCCACGCCGACGACGCCGAGAAGCTGCCGGAACCGGGTCTCTTCGAGGCCGGCGTCGCGCAGCCGCTCGCGCAGCAGGCCGCGGCGCCACAGCGGATGCTGATGGCCGCGCGCGATGGTGACGCCGGGGCGGCGCCGGATCAGTCCCGCGTCGACCTGCGCCGTGCCGCACAGGGCGTCGAGCAGCCGCGTCTTGCCGCAGCCGTTGGGGCCGGTCAGGGCCACCCGCTCGCCGGCGCGAATCTCCAGATCCAGACGGCGCAGGAGCACCCGCCCGCCGCCGGACAGCGTCACGCCGCCCGCCGACAGCAGCGGCGCGCCGCCGGCCCGGGACCGTGTGCCGATGTCGAGCCGGCGGGACTTCTCGGCATTGCCGAGCAACCCGCGGCGCTCGGCCAGCTCCGACTCGATGCGGCGCTCGACGCTGCGGGCGCGGCGCATCTGCCGCGCCGCCCGGGCGCCGATGAAGCCCTTGTCCAGGGCGCCCGTGCGGTACTTGTCGCCCTCGCGGCTGGCCGCGTTGCGGCGGGTGTCCCGCGCCGCGCTCTCCAGCCGCGCCACGTCCCGCTCGATCCGCTGCCGCGTGCGGGCCTCGTGGGCGAGCACCTCGTCGGCGTGGGTCCGCCACTGGGTGAAGTTGCCACGGTTGATCCGCACGTCCGAGCGGTTGAGGGACAGCACGTGATCCACGCTGCCGTCCAGGAAGTGGCGGTCGTGGGAGACCAGCAGGAATCCGCGCCGGCCCGCGAGGTAGCTCATGAGCCGGTCCCGCCCCGCCGCGTCGAGATGGTTGGTCGGCTCGTCGATCAGAGGATATCCGTCGGGGTCGAGGAACAGTGTGGCGATCAGTGCCCGGGTCTGCTCGCCGCCCGACAGGGTCGCGAAGGGGCGGTCGAGGAGGGACTCGTGCAGCCCCAGGGCGTCGAATTCCCGTGCCAGATCGGCATCCACCCGGTAGCCGCCCCGCGCCACGTAGCGTTCGTGCAGGTCCGCATAGGCGGTCAGCGCGGCCTCGCCGCCCCGCTCCAGCAGATCGGCCATGTCACGCTCCCAGGCCGTGAACGGCCCGAGCGCATCCTTCAGCACCGACCTCGTGGCACGCCGCGGGTCCGCCACCGGCGCTGGAAAGCGACGCCCGCCGGCGGCCCCGGTGACCTCGCCGCGCTCCGCCGCGAGCTCGCCGGAGACCAGCTTCAGCAGCGTGGTCTTGCCGCGGCCGTTGCGGCCGACGACGCCGGTCCGCCAGCCGGTGTCCAGCACCAGCGACAGATCCTCGAACACGGGCGTCGCCGCCGCGGGATAGGAAAAATGAACGTTGTTGAAGACGATGCTGGCCATCGGGACCTCCGCGCAGTGGTACGGGCTGCGAACAGCCGTCACGCGGAGTCCGGGCCGGAAACGCGAACCCAGGCGCAAGGCGGGTTCGATCAGCGGCGGCGGCGGCGGTGACGGCGGAGGTCAGTGGCGCATTGGACCGGTTCCGGTGGGAAGGCGCGCAGTGTCCCCGGTTCGGCCCGCCCGGTCAAGGCGGCGGCGCGGCAGCGCCGGCGTCTGCATCGACGCCCAGGCAGTTGGCGTAGTAGGTGACCGTGGCCGGCCAGTCCGAGAACACGCCGCGCACGCCGACGTCCCTGGCCAGCACGTCGAGCATCCGGTACACGTCGCCATCGTCGTCGATCGCGTCCGCGACGCTGCGGTAGTAGTAGCCACCGCCGCCGGCGAGCGACCCGGAGCGCTCCAGCGTCCAGGTGACGATGTCCAGCCCGGCCTCCCGGGCGGCGCGGGCATAGGCCGACGGCACGATGTCGCCGGCAGCGTCCAGGGTCACCAGCACCCACATGGGGGGCGCCACCACCCGGACGCCGCTGCGCGCGAGGGCCGCCATGGACGGCTCGAAGGTCGCCGGGTCGTCGGGCGACGGACCGCTGCCGTCGAAACGGCCGTCGAGGTACACGGCCCGGGCGCCGAAGGCCGGATAGGCGTCCAGCCAGAACCGGATGTCCGCCAGGTCGAAGGACTGGGGATGCACGCGTCCGGGCGGCACGCCGGCGGCGCGGTACGCCTCGACGAGCTGGGCCGCGTAGTCGCTGCGGGTGTAGTTGCCGCCGAACGGCATCTCCACCTGGGGCGCCTTCAGCTCCGGGGTCATGTCGACGCCGAGGGCGTCGAACAGCGCGATGCTGGCGTCGTGGCTCATCAGGGTGCCGCAGGCGGGAAAGTCGGCGGGAACGTCCCCAGGCGGCGATGCGAGGTACTCCGCTACCGAGGTCGCGGCCGGGTCCACCACGTCCATCCGGCCGCACAGCGTCTCGAACTGCGCCAGGGTGATGTCGCTGGTGCAGCAGCGCGCCCCGGCCTGGCGCCCGGGCGCCGGATCGGCGGGGGTGAAGGGCTCCCGGCAGGTGTCCGCCAGATCCGTGGCCAGGATGTTCGTGGTGCTGTGCAGATCGCACTGGGAATGGCGGCAGACCAGCCGGCGATCCCGGGTGAAGGTCACGTCGCACTCCAGCACCCCGGCGCCCTGGCGGGCCGCCGCCAGATAGGACTCGCGGGTGTGCTCGGGGTAGCGCAGCGGTGCGCCGCGGTGGCCGATGGAGAACGTCGTGCTGTAGAACGCGCCGGCCCGGCACTGGGCGAGCGCATCCTTCAGCGGGCCGTCGTCCATGTCCGCCACCAGCGCCGCCGGGCGGGCGCCGATCGGATCGTCCCACGTCCGGGCGCCTTCCGCCGCCGCCGCGCCGGCGAGCAGCCACGACCCCAACCACAGAATTCGAAGACGGTCAGCCACAGATCCCCCGCACGGTCGACACGACGAAGCGTCACAGGACGACATCCTAACCGGTCCGTGTTGCACGATCGTGGCGACCCGGCCGGCCCTGATAGACTTCGCCGACGCCACCGCCCGGACACCCCGTGGAACGACTTCTGGAACTCTGGCTCACCGTCGACGAGCCGACCGGCACCGTGCTCGGCGTGATCGTCGTCGCCTGCCTGATCCGTCAGAGCCTGTGGGCCTGGCCCCTGGGGGTGGCCTACGTGCTGGTGTCCGTCACGGTGCTGTTGGACGCCCGGCTGTACGCCAACCTGGCCCTGCACCTGCTCGGCTTCCTGCCGCTGAATCTGTACGGCTGGTATCACTGGGTGTTCGGCCGGGCGCCGGGCGAGGAGGAGCTGCCGGTCACCCGCGCACCGCGCCGGACGATCGTCGTGCTGGCCGCCCTGTGCCTGGTGGGCACCGCCGCGCTGGGAACGGCGTTCGCCACCTACACGGACGCCGCCCTGCCCTACTGGGACAACGCCCTGTTCGTCGCCAGCCTGGCCGCCATGTGGCTGACCGCCCGCAAGCAGATCGAGAACTGGGCGTTCTGGTTCGTGATCAACATCGTCTCGGTAGGCGTCTACTGGGTTCAGGCGCTGCCGCTCTACGCCGGCCTGTACCTCGTCTACATCGCCATGGCGGTGGCGGGCTGGCGAAGCTGGTCCCGCTCCATGACGCCCCGCGAGAGCCCCGCCGGCGACGCCTGAACCACGTCACGACTGGCACTCTCCGGGTTTCAGTGCCAGCGGAAATGCGCTATTCCATGAAGACGTGTGCAACACCGAAGAGGCAGCACATTGATCTGGGTAGTCGACAAGAAAGTGGTACCGCATCTGATCCAGCAGGACGGTCAGCTCGCCGAGGTGCCGATCCGGGTTTCCTTCGAATACGCCGTCGAGGACGGCACGGTGCTCGACGGCACGCTCACCCTGAGCACGCTCTACAACAAGCGGTCCGTGTGCCGGCACTTTCCGCGGCTCGACGACGAACGCCTCGACGAGGACGTTCAGGCGACGGCCGAGCGGGCGGTCGACGAGCACCTCGCCCTGAGCGGCTTCGAGCGCGCCTGACGACCGCGCCCGCCGCCGGCCGCGGGTCGCCTCAGAGGTAGCGTTCCGACATCTCGCCGAGGGTGGCGAAGAACTCGTCGCGCACGTCGGCGAGGATCTCGGCCACCGGCCGCACCGAGTCGATGCGCCCGCAGACCTGCCCCGACAGGGCGATGCTCGCCTCCATGTCGCCGCCGAAGTACAGATCGAGGGCGGTGCCGAACTCCCGCATGGCGTTGACGTCGGGTTCGTCCTCCAGGCGCGAGGTCTTCGCGGTGCGCAGCGCCCGCAGCGCCGGCGAGTACTTGCGGTTGAGGAACACCGTGTCCGTTTCCTGCGCCGCGACGATGGCGTTCTTCCAGTTGTCGTGCACCGGCGACTCCGCCGCCGACACCATCCGCGTGCCCATCTGCACGGCCTCGGCCCCCAGAGCGAAGGCGGCGGCCATGGTCCGGCCGCAGGTGAAGCCGCCGGCGGCGATGATCGGCACGTCCACCTTCGAGCGCACCAGCGGCAGCAGCACCATGGTCGAGACCTCCCGCGGGTTCTTGAAGCCGCCGCCCTCGCCGCCTTCGACCACCAGCCCGTCGACCCCGCAGGCCACCGCCTTCAGCGCCGCCGACAGGCTCGGGACCACGTGAAACACGGTGAGGCCGGCCTTCTTGAGCTGCTCGGTGTAGCGCTCCGGATTGCCGGCGGAGGTGGTGACGAAGGTCACCCCCTGATCGATCACGAAGTCGACGATGTCCGGGTCCCGCACGAAGGCCTGGGCGATGTTCACGCCGAACGGCTTGTCGGTGAGGGTCCGCATGGCGCGGATCTCCTCGCGGATCGCGTCGAGCTCGCCGGAGGAGGTCTCGATGATGCCGAGCCCGCCGGCGTTGGACACCGCCGCGGCGAGCTGGGAACGGGCGATCCAGCCCATGGGGGCCTGCACCACGGGAATGTCGATTCCGAGCAGGCGGGTGATCCGGTTGTCGAACGGCATGGACGGGGCTCCTCAGTCGATGAAGGGGTCAACCGGCCGATTGTGCCACGTCCGGCGCCGCGGTCCGCCCCCGGCGCGGCTCAGGCGCCGGGCTCCATGAGCGGCTCGCAGCCGGTGCCCTCGAGCAGCGACCGGACGGCCTCGCGATCCGCCCCGTCCAGCGCCTGGAAGCGCGCGCGGATCCAGGCCAGGCATTTCGCCTGATAGGGAAACGACGGCTGGGTCCAGCGGCAGCCGTCGATGGTGGTCTCGAAGGCGTCCTCCCCGGCGGCCATCGCCGCGGCGTTGGCCACCAGCGCCGGAACGTACACCCGTCCCACCTCCTCCAGCAGACCGCCGAGCACTTCGGCGGCCCGGTCCCGCGCCATCCAGGCGTCGTCGGCCGCCGGATTGCCCGACAGGTCGTCGACCAGATCGGTCCAGGCGTGAACCCGGGGCGCCTCTTCCAGGCAGATCGCCGCCGGCGTGGGATCGAACTTGGCGAGCTGGGTGAGCTGGGCGTACACGCCGAAGTCCGCGGACGCCGGCCTGTGCCCGAACAGGAACGGCTGATGCTGTAGCACCGCATCGAACAGGGCCAGGAAGCGGCGGTAGCTGTCCTCGATCACCGGCGCCGTCACGTCGTTCGACCCGACCACGTAGAGCCGCTGAATCTGCCGCTCGCTGATGAACTGCTTCGCCCGGGCGAGCTTCTCCGCAGGCTCGGAGATGCCGCGCCATATGGGCAGGATGGTGCCGGCCTTGTCGATGTCCGCCTGAAAGTACCAGCGGTAGTGGAACATGGCCTTGGTCAGCCATTCGTCGGCGTAGTCCTCGAGCAGGTAGTCGAGAAAGGCCAGCACCGGATCGGCCGGCACCACCGAACGGCCCGGGAACTCGTCCTCGAAGCGGCGGATCAGCGGCGTCGAGTCCACCACCGCCCGGAGCTTGCCGTCGTCGCCGGGCAGGTAGAAGGTCGGCAGCAGCGCGACCTTCGGCTCCGGCAGGCCGAGGTCGGTCGCCTGGTCGCCGATCAGGAATTCGTAGGGCAGACGGCGGTAGCGCAGCACCGCCAGCATCTTGCGGGTGTAGGGGGAGCCGGGGGCTCCCTTGAATCGCAGGGGAAGGGAATCGGCCATGACGCTCTCTCCAGACTGTCGGAGAAAGTGTGCCAGCACCGCGGGCGGCTGTCTGTCCGGCGGCCTGCCCGGCTTCCCCGGCGGCCATGCTGCGCGCCGCGGGAAGCCGGGTCCGGATGCCGTCAGAAGCGGTAGGTGAAGTCCACGCCGTAGCTGTCCCGCGCCGCCTCGTGGATGAACGAGCCGCCGAACTCGGGGGCGACGATCACTTCCTCGAGGTAGTCCTCGTCGGCCACGTTGCGGCCCCAGCCCGTGAGGGTCCAGTTGCTGCCGTGCAGCGACACCCGCAGATCGACGGTGTCGTAGGGGTCACGCCGGGTCTGGCTGGTGTCCGACTGCACCGGGAAACCGAGCAGCGCCGACCAGATGGCCGGCTGCTGGTTGTCCTGCACCGTGTGGAACCAGGTCTCGCCGACGCGACGGTAATCGGCCCGGACGATCAGGTCGAGGCCGGAGCCGAGGCGATGCTGCCACTGGCCGCCGAGGTTCAGCGTGTACTCCGGCGCCAGCGGCGCCTCGTTGCCCTCGGTGGCCGGCCGGTGACGGTTCTCCTTGATCTCTCCGTCGGTGAAGCCGACGCCGCCGTACACGGTCAGCCCGTCGGCCAGCAGATAGGTGAAGTCCAGCTCCGCGCCGCGCAGCTCCAGCTCGTCGATGGTGGTCACCACCCGCAGCAGGCCGAACGGCCCGGCGAAGAACTCGAAGAACTGATTGTCGTCGACGTTGGTCTGGAACACCGCGGCGTTGAGCTGCAGGCGCTGATCGAGGTAGTTGCCCTTCAGGCCGACCTCGAACGCCTGGGACACCTCCTTGTCGTACTCGTCGTTGACGTCGAGCCCGGCGCCCACCGAGCCGAGGCCGAACGGATCGCCGGAGTTGAACCAGAACTCGGTGACCGCCTCGCTGCCCAGGCTGTTGAAGCCGCCGGAGCGGAAGCCGACGCCGTAGGAGGCGTACAGGCTGGTGGCATCCGTCCAGTTCCAGCGCAGCGCGATCTTCGGCTGGAACTGGTTGAAGGTCTCGTCCCGGCTGGGGATGACGTCGTCCACCGCCGAGCGGGCCGGGTTGAGCGGCGCGCCGCCGCCGAACAGCAGGGCCGACGCTGCCCGCGGCACCTTGTTGCTCACCTCCCGCTCCTCCCGGTCGAACCGGCCCTCGATGGACAGCTCGACCGTCTCCGACAGATCGATGCCGACCTGGCCGAAGATCGAGTAGACCCGGGTGTCGAAATCGTCCCAGAACAGCAGATCGGTGGGGTTCGGTCCCGAGGCCGGCACGTAGGGCTGCTCGAGAAAACCCTGCCCCAGATCCGCGCCGTAGCCCACGACCACCTCGCGATCGATGTCGGCCGCGTAGGCGCCGGCGATCCAGCGCACGCTGCCGTCCGTGGGACCGGCGAGGCGCACCTCCAGGCTCATGTCGCTCTGGTTGCGCTCCTGGTACTGGTAGCCGTCGCAGGTGAGCGGCGTGTAGGCGGCCAGCAGGCTGTTGGCGGCCGTGGGCGCCGTGCCCGGCGCGGCGAACAGGAACTGGGGCGGCGCCGAGTTCACCAGCTCGATGGTCTCCGGCGTCACCGACGCGGCGCAGGCGGGCACCGCGGAATAGCCGCCGAAGGCCGCGCTGGTGCCGTCCGACAGCAGGCTCTCCTCGAGGTCGTTGTAGGCCAGGATCGCCGTCAGCGCGTAGCCGTTGCCGAACTCGTGGTCGACCTTGAGGGACAGGTCCATGGTCTCCTGCTCGTTGGTCGGCGGCACGTTGAACATGTACTGGAAGTCGTGCTCGTTGACGTCGATGAAGAACAGCTCGTCGCCCGGCGTGCCGAAGGACGTGAACGCGGGCAGCGCGAAGGTCGCGTTGAAGTTGATGGTGCCGGCGTCGGTCTGGGAGTAGCCGGCGCGCAGGTCCCAGGTGGTGGCGCCGGTCTCCCACATGAGCCGGCCGCGCACCGTGTCGTCCTCGAAGAAGTCCACGTTGTTCTCGTCGAGGAACACGTTGCGGTAGTGGCCGTCGGTCTCACTGTGGTTGAAGCTCAGCCGCCCCCGCAGGTTGTCGCCGAGGGCACCCGACACCGAAGCCTGCAGCCGGTAGCTGTCGTTGTTGCCGGCACCGGCGCTGACCTTGCCCTCGAACTCCTCGGTGGGCTCGTTGGTGGTGATCAGGATCGCCCCGGACGACGCGTTGCGGCCGTACAGCGCGCCCTGCGGACCCTTGAGCACCTCGATCTGCGCCACGTCGAGCAGCTCGCGGTTGAAGGCGTTGGGGTTGGTGATCAGCACGCCGTCCACCACCAGCGCGAAGTTGGACTCCGCGTCCCGGGTCGAGGTGATGCCGCGGATGGTGACCAGGGTGTCACCGGTGTTGGCGGTGTCGGCCATCACCACGTTCGGCGTCAGGCCGATGAAATCCTCCGGACGCTGGATGCCCGCGTCCTCGATGTCGGCGGCGGTGAACGCGGTCACCGAGATCGGCACGTCGGACAGACGCTCGGCGGCGCGGCGGGCGGTCACCACGACCTCCTCGATCGCGCCGGTCGCGCCCCGTGCGTCCTGAACGGGCAGCACGGCGGCACTGGAAAGCAGCACGACGGCTGCGGATGATGGGGGCAGCAGGGCGAAGACACGACGGACACGATTCATGGGGGCTCCTCCTCCGGAATCCGTTCGGGCCGTTTGTATACATCGATCGGTTATGATTGGAACCGCCACGGCGACGGGGAGAGGCACCTTGGCCAACGCAGCAGACCGCGCATACGACGCCATCCGATCCGGCATCCTCGATGGCACCTTTCCACCCAACGCCCGGCTCAAGGAAGCCGAGCTGGTGACGTTCTGCGGCGTCAGCCGCACGCCGGTGCGCGAGGCCCTGCGCCGGCTGGCCGCCGAGGACTTCGTGCGCATCCAGCGCAATCAGGGCGCCCAGGTGAAGAGCTGGAGCCACGACGACCTCGACGACCTGTTCAGCCTGCGGGCGCTGCTCGAAGGCCACGCCGCGGCCCGGGCCGCCGAACGCATCACCGCCGCGGACCTGGCCAGGCTGTCCGACGCGATCCGGGAGATGGACGCCGTGCTCGCCTCGGACACCGCCCAGAGCCGCAAGATCGCCGAGTTCCTGCGCCTCAACCGGGTGGTCCACGAGACCGTCTGGCAGGCCTCCGGCAGCGACCGGCTGGTCTCGATGCTCGGCCACCTGGTGGAACAGGCGCTGATGGCCCATACGGCGCAGAAGTTCTCCATCGCCCGGGTCGCCCAGTCCCATCACCATCACCAGGAACTGCTGCGGGCGATGCAGGCCCGGGACGCGGCCTGGGCCGAGGCCATCATGCGCAGCCACATCCGCGCCGCGCGGCAGGCGCTGGACCCGCCCGCCGGCGCCGCGGACGGCCACTGAAGGCGCCCGCCGGCCATTCGGGCGGCCGGCATCTGTGGACACCGCCAGGGGGCGCATGTATACAATCCATTCATTCTGAGACGTGGCAGACGCCCATGACCGAATCGCTGCAAACCAAACCTTTGCAAGGCATCCGCCTCATCGATCTCACCCACATGCTGTCGGGCCCCTACGCCGCCATGATCCTCGCCGATCTCGGCTGCGACACGGTGAAGGTGGAGCCCCCGGGCAGCGGCGAAGGCACCCGGCGCCTGCTGGAGAACGACCCGAAATTCTCCATTCACGGCATGGGCGCGTACTTCTTCACGCTCAACCGCAACAAGCGCAGCGTCGCCATCGACCTGAAATCCGAGGCCGGCCGGGAATTCTTCTACGAGCTGGTCAAGGCCGCCGACGTGGTGCTCGACAACTTCTCCGCCGGGGTCACGGCGCGGCTCGGCATCGACCACGACACCCTGGCCGCGGTGAACCCGCGCATCGTCACCTGCTCCGTCACCGGCTTCGGCGAGGCCGGGCCGCGGTTTCAGCGGCCGGCTTTCGACCAGATCGTGCAGGGCCTCGGCGGCGGCATGTCGATCACCGGCAAGGGACCGGGCGACGCGGTGCGCGCTGGCATTCCCATCGGCGACCTCGGCGGCGGCATGTTCGCGGTGATGGGGGTTCAGGCCGCGCTGCTGGCGCGGGAGCGCACCGGCCGCGGCCAGCACGTCGACATCTCCATGCTCGACGTGCAGATCAGCCTGCTCAACTACATGGCCACCATGTACTCGATGTCCGGCGAGATTCCCGAGCCGATCGGCAACAGCCATTTCGTGCACACGCCCTACAACACCTTCGAGACGGCCGACGACACCATCATCATCGCCGTCATCGGCGACCGCTTCTGGCCGCCGCTGGTCGAGCTGGTCGACATCGACGCGCTGCGCGATCCCAGGTTCGCCACCGCGGACGTGCGGCTGGAGCACAAGACCTTCATCGAAGGCCTGATCGAGGACAAGCTGAAGACCAACACCGCCGAGCACTGGCTGGCCGCCCTGGAAGCGGCCCGCATTCCCTGCGCCCGGGTGAACAACCTGGAGCAGGCGCTCAACGACCCGCAGGTGCGGTTCCGGGAGATGGTCGTGGATCTGGAGCATCCGCGCGGCGGCCACGCCGAGGTCCCCGGCAACCCCATCAAGCTGAGCGTCGACTCGGCCAACGCCTACACGGCGCCGCCCCTGCTCGGCGCGCACACCGTAGACGTGTTCCGCGAGTGGACGGACGTCGACGACGCCCGTCTCGAGCAGGGCCTGAGCACGGGCGCCATCGCCCAGGGAGACACCTGATGGAACGAGTCATCGTCAACGACGTGGGCCCGCGCGACGGGCTGCAGAACGACCCCGCCACGGTGAGCCCGGCGGACCGGGCCGGGCTGATCCGGGACCTGGTCGCCGCCGGCGTGCCCGCGGTGGAGGCCGTGAGCTTCGTCAGCCCGAAGGCAGTACCGAAGATGGCGGGCGCCGCCGAGGTCATCGCCGCCCTCGACCTCGACGCCGCGGACTTCTCCGCGCTGATTCCCAACCGCAAGGGCTACGAGCTGGCCCGGGAGGCCGGCGTGCGCTCGGTGGCGGTGGTGCTGTCGGCCACCGACACCATGAACCGGAAGAACATCAACATGGATCTCGACACCACCGTGCGGGTGTGCAGCGAGATCCTCGAGCAGGCCAGCCGGGACGGCGTCAACGGCCGGGCCTACGTGTCGGTGGCGCTCGGCTGCCCCTACGAAGGCGACGTGCCCGAGGACCGCATACGGGACCTGACCCGGACCATGTTCGACGCCGGCGCCACCGAAGTGATCGTCGCCGACACCATCGGCGCCGGCAATCCGGCCCAGGTGAAGTCGCTGTTCTCCCGCCTGGTGCCGGACTTCGGCGCCGACCGGCTGTCCGCCCACTTCCACGACACCCGGGCGCTGGCGCTGGCCAACGCCTGGCAGGCGCTGGAGTGCGGCATCCGCAAGTTCGACGCCAGCATCGGCGGCCTGGGCGGCTGCCCGTTCGCCCCCGGCGCGGCCGGCAATCTGGCCACCGAGGATCTGGTGAGCCTGCTGCACCAGGCCGGCTTCGACACCGGCATCGACCTCGACGCCCTGCTCGCCGTGGTCGACCGGGTCCGCGAGCTGGTCGGCCACCCCGTGGGCGGCCGCGCGCTCGCCTGGCTCCACAACCACCGCGCGGCGGCGGCCGCGGCCGGCTGACATCCACTCGACATCGGGACACACGCCATGGAGTACAAACTGGGGGTAGACGTCGGCGGCACCTTCACGGACGTGCTGCTCATCGAGACCGACAGCGGCACCATCCACACCGCGAAGGTGCCGTCCACGCCGGAAGACTCCTCCATCGGCGTGCTGAACGGCATCGCCCGGGTCTGCGAGCTGGCCGGCGCGGATCCGACCGACATCACCCACGTCACCCACGGCACCACCGTCGCCACCAATGCGGTGCTGACGGGCCGGGGCGCCCGGGTGGGCCTGATCACCACCCGGGGCTACCGCCAGGTGCTGCAGATCGCCCGGTCGTTCGTGCCCGGCGGGCTCGGCGGCTGGGTGGTCTACGACAAGTCCGAACCGATGGCGCCGCTGGAGTGCACCCGGGAGGTGCCCGAGCGCATCGGCGCCGACGGCGCCGTCGTGGAGCCGCTGGACGAGGCGGCAACGCGGGCGGCCCTCGAAGCCCTCGCCGCCCAGGGCATCGAAGCCCTCACCGTGTGTCTCATCAACAGCTTCACCAACGGTGACCACGAGCGGCGGATCGCCGAGCTGGCGGCCGAGGTCATGCCGGACGTGCCGGTGTCCATCTCCTGCGAGGTGATCCCGGAGATGCAGGAGTACGAGCGCACCATCACCACCGTGGCCAACTCCTACGTCCGGCCCGAGGTCTCGAAGTACATCGACAATCTGCAGCGCGAGCTGGACCGGCGCATGAACGGCACGCGGCTGTCGATCCTGCGCTCCGACGGCGGTCTGTCCACCGCCGCCGCCGCGGCCCGGTTCCCGGTGAACCTGCTGATGAGCGGCCCCGCCGGCGGCGTCAGCGGCGCGCTGTGGATCGGCGAGCAGGCCGGCTTTCAGAACCTGCTGACCTTCGACATGGGCGGCACGTCCACCGACGTGTCGCTGATCGAGAACGGCCAGGCGCTGGTGCGCCGGGAGACCACCGTCGGCGACGTCAACGTGCGCGCGAGCTCGGTGGACGTGCGCACGGTGGGCGCCGGCGGCGGCTCCGTGGCCTACGTGCCGGAGCTCACCGGCGCTCTGCGGGTCGGACCGGAATCCGCCGGCGCCGTGCCGGGACCGGCCGCCTACGACAAGGGCGGCACCCAGCCCACCGTGACCGACGCCAACGTGGTGCTGGGCTATCTGCCCGCCACCGCGAAGCTCGGCGGCGACATGGCGATACGCCGTGATCTCGCCGAGCAGGCGGTGGCGCAGGTGGCCGATGCCATGGGGCTGCCGCTCATGGAAGCCGCCGAAGGCATCGTCAAGATCGTCAACGAGAACATGTTCGGCGCGCTGCGCCTGGTGTCCGTGGAGAAGGGCTACGACCCGCGCGATTTCGCGCTGATCGCCTTCGGCGGCGCCGGCCCGCTGCACGCCAACGCCCTGGGCCGCCTCACCGGCGCCTGGCCGGTGATCATTCCGCCCGGCCCGGGCGTGCTGTGCGCCTACGGCGACGCCACCACCCGGCTGCGCGCCGAGGCCTCGCGCACCTTCATCAGCAAGCTCGACGCCATGGCGCCGGACACCATCGTCGGCGAGCTCGACGCCCTCGACCGCAGCGCCCGGGACGCCATGCTCGCCGAGCAGAGCGGCCGGGAGGGCGCGGGGCTCGACGACGACCAGATCAGCTCCCAGTACCAGGTGGACCTGCGCTACAGCGGCCAGGGCCTGGTGCTGACCATCGACACCTCCGCCGGGGAACTGCGCGAGGCCGGCTTCGCCAGGGTGGCCGAGCGTTTCGACGCGCTGCACGAACAGCTCTTCACCTTCGCCCTCGACGCCGAGAAGGAGTTCGTGAACCTGCGCTCCGTGGTCCAGGGCCCGCCGGCCAACGTGCAGGCCCGGGCCATGAACGCGGCCAGCGGCAGCGTCGAAGACGCCGTCGTCGCCGACCATACGCTGTACGCCGACGGCGCCGAGCACCCGGCGAAGATCTACGACCGCGCGAAGCTCGCGCCGGGGCACGTCGTCCCGGGCCCGGCCGTGGTCACCGAGATGGACTCCACGACCCTGATCCTCCCCGGCCACCAGGCCGAGGTCGACAAGGTCGGCAACCTGCTGATCCGCCCAGAGGATTGAGGCACGCGCGAACGCCGTAGGAGCGGCCTCCCGGCCGCGATCTTCACGAGGAGGCACACATGCCCGGCAGCATCATTCAGACCAACGACACCCCCTTCAGGAAGGTGGACGTCGACCCCGTCACCCTGGACATCATCGAGAACGCGCTGCGCAACGCCCGCGAGGAAATGGACGCCACACTGTTCCGCACGGCCATGTCCCCCGGCATCCGCGAGCAGGGCGACGCCTTCCCGATGATCGCCAACGTCGACGGCAAGATGGTGGTCGGCCAGTTCGGCTCGTTCATCCACGGCTTCATGCAGGCCTACGACGGCAAGCTCGAAGAAGGCGACATGATCTTCACCAACGACCCCTACGCCTGCGGCGCGGCGGTGAGCCATCTGAACGACTGGCTGTGCCTGAAGCCGGTGTTCAAGGACGGCCGGCACCTGTGCTGGTCCGCCCACTTCGGCCACATGACCGACGTCGGCGGCAAGGTGCCGGGCTCGCTGCCCATCGACGCCCAGGAGATCTTCGAGGAAGGCGTGGCCGTGCCGCCCGTGAAGATCGTGCGCAAGGGCGAGCTGCAGGAGGACATTCTCGCCATCGTGCTGCGCAACTCGCGCATGCCCCACTGGAACAAGGGCGACTTCAACGGCGTGATGGCCGCCTGCAACATGGCCGAGCGGCGCTGCATCGAGATCGCCGAGCGGTTCGGCGACGACGTGTTCTACTCCGCCATGGAAGATCTGCTCGAGCGCAACCACCGCGCCATGAAGACGCTGATCGAGAACACCGTGCCGGAGAAGAAGCAGGTGTTCGAGGACTACATCTGCGACGACGGCATCGGCATGGGGCCCTACAAGATCCGCTGCGCCATGTGGCGGGAAGGCGGGAAGGTCATCTTCGACTTCGACGGCACCGACCCGCAGAGCTCCGGCTCCATCAACTTCATCCTGAACGAAGAGATGTTCAAGATGTTCTGCGGCACCTTCATGATCTCGGTGTTCGACCCGCAGATTCTGTTCAACGACGGCTTCTACGACCTCATGGAGGTGCGTATCCCGGACGGCTGCCTGCTCAAGCCGCGCCGCCCCGCCGCCCTGTCCTGCCGAACCCACGCCCTGGGACGGATCTTCGACGTGATCTCCGGCCTGCTCGGCCAGGGCAGCCCCGAGTTCCTGTGCGCCGCGGGCTTCTCCGACAGCCCGCACCTGATGTACTCGGGCTACGACAGAAACGGCGAGTGGTACCAGCTCTTCCAGATCGGCTTCGGCGGCATTCCGGGGCGCCCCATGGGCGACGGCCCGGACGGCCACAGCCTGTGGCCGGGCTTCACCAACGTGCCCAACGAGTACATCGAGGCGTACTTTCCGCTGCGCATCGAAACCTACGAGACGATTCCGGATTCCGGCGGACCCGGCAGGAACCGGGGCGGCAACGGCATCCGCATGGCCTACCGCTTCCTCGAGGACGGCCAGATCTCGATCCACGACGACCGCTGGCTGACCTACCCCTGGGGCGTCAACGGCGGCCTGCCCGGCGGCCGCGGCAGCAAGCTGCTGGTGCGCGCCGACGGCACCGAGGAACGGCTGCCGTCCAAATGCGACCGCATCCAGGTGCGCGAGGGCGACCTGCTGTACTACGACACCTGGGGCGGCGGCGGCGCCGGCGACCCGTACGAGCGCGAGCCGGAACGGGTCGGCCGGGACGTGGCGCGCGGCCTCGTGTCCGTGGACGGCGCCCGCCGCTACGGCGTGGTGTGCGACGCCGACGGCCAAGTCGACGAAGCGGCCACGGCCGCGCTGCGGGAATCCCTGCGCGCAGAGCGCCGGGACATCAAGCTGTTCGACCAGGGCGGCAGCATCGACGAGATCAAGGCCCGCTGCCGCGAGGAAACGGGGCTCGAACCACCCCGCGCGCCGGTGTTCGCGCGCCGCGGCCCCGGCATCGCGGCCGGCTGAGGGACGCGGTACCGTGGCGCTGAGCAGCCGCTCCGTCGGACGGGGTCACCGCCCTGCCCTGCTGGTGGTCGACGCCTCGCTCGGCTTCACCGATCCCGCCTCGCCGCTGGGCGCCGAGTTCGGCCCGGAAATCGGCCGCATCGCCGACCTCATGGCCGAGGCCCACCGCCGCGGCTGGCCGGTGTTTCTGTCCACGGTGGTCTACCGGGCACCGGATCAGGCGCGGGTGTTCCGTGACAAGCTGCCGGACCTGAACCTGCTGGAGGGAGGCAGCCGCTGGGTTGAGATCGACCCGCGCCTGCCGGTCGGCATCGCCGACCGGGTGTTCGAGAAGACCCACGCCTCGACCTTCCACGGCACCGAGCTCGACCGCTGGCTGCGGGAAGCCGACGTGGACACGATGATCGTCACCGGCTTCACCACCAGCGGCTGCGTGCGCGCGAGCGCCGTGGACGCGCTGCAGCACGACTACCGGACCCTGGTGGTGAGCGATGCGGTGGGCGACCGGGACGGCCCGGCCCATGCCGCCAGCCTGCGCGATCTCGGCCTCAAGTACGCCGACGTGGTCGACGCCGACTCGCTGCTGGCGCCGGCCTGACTTCGGAAATCCCATAGGCGGGCGCCGCTGGCCGGGGCGGCGGGCCGTGCTACGGTGGGCGCATGCTCGATACCGCGGCCACCACCTTCCTGCTGGTGATGCTGGTCTTCGTGGCCATCGGCGCGCTGTCGATGCGCCGCAAGGCGAACAGCGTGGACGACTACCTGACCGCCAGCAGCCAGGTGCCGCCGTGGCTGGTGGGTCTGTCCGCCGTCGCCACCAACAACTCCGGCTACATGTTCATCGGCCTGATCGGCTTCACCTTCGTCGAGGGCGTGTCCGCCGCCTGGCTCGCGTTCGGCTGGCTGGTCGGCGACCTGCTGGCCTGGTACACGATCCACCCGGCGGTCCGGCGCTTCTCTGAGAACCATCCCGTCAACACCGTGCCGGCGCTCATCGCCCATCGCGGCGAGCGCTCAGGCGGACCGCTGCGGGCGCTGACGGGCCTGCTGATCGTGGTGTTCCTGGCGGTCTACGCGGCGGCCCAGCTCATGGCCGGCGGCAAGGTGCTGAACGTGGTGTTCGGCTGGCCGGCCTGGCTCGGCGTGATCGGCGGCGCCGGCGTGGTGCTGGTCTATTCCTTCGCGGGCGGTCTGCGGGCCTCCATCTGGACCGATGCGGCTCAGTCCTTCGTGATGCTGTTCGGCATGGTCGCGCTGCTGGCCGCCGGCCTGCTCGACATCGGCAGCCCCGTCACCCTGTGGCGCGCCCTGGGCGGCATCGATCCCGCCCTGACCACCCTGGTGCCAGACGGGCTGGTCCTGGGCTTTCCGCTGTTCCTGCTCGGCTGGATCGCCGCCGGCCTCGGGGTGGCGGGCCAGCCGCACCTGATCGTGCGCACCCTGGCGCTGCGCAGCCCCGACGGCATCCGCGCCGCCCGCCGGGTCTACTTCGCCTGGTACCTGCCTTTCGTGATCATGACCGTGCTGGTCGGCCTGTACGCCCGGGCGCTGTTCGACGGCGCCCCGGACATGCTCGACCCGGAGCTGGCGCTGCCCCTCATGGCCCGGACCTATCTGCCCGACATCGGCGTCGGCATCGTGCTGGCCGCGGTGGTGGCCGCAGCCATGTCCACCGCCGACTCCATGCTGCTGTCGACCTCCGCCGCGGTCAGCCAGGACATGTTCCACCGCTTCGGCCAGTCCTACGTGCGCACCAAGCTCGGCACCGCGCTGGTCACCGTGGCCGTCGTGCTGATCGCGGTCGGCGCCCCCGCCAACGTGTTCGAGCTGGTGATCCTGGCCTGGTCGGGCCTCGGCGCCACCCTGGGGCCGGCGCTCACCGTCCGGGTGCTGGGCTGGCCGCTCGGCTATCCGACCGCGTTCGCCATGGTGGTCGCCGGCCTGGCCGGCGTGCTGGGCTGGCGCGCCCTGGGCCTGGGGGATGCGGTGTACGAGATTCTGCCCGGCTTCGCGTGCGCCGCGGCGGCCTACGGCTGCGGCCGGCTGGTCGAGCTGGCCGCGGGACGGCCGCGCCCCGACGCCGCCGCCGGGGCGGCCGCCATCACCCCGGGAGCGAGTCATGGCTGACACCCCACTCTACCGACGCATCCTCTGGGCCTGCGATCCGTCCAAGGTGAATCCCCTGAGCCTCGCCAGCGTGCAGCAGCTCGCGCTCTGGTCCGGCGCCGACGTGTGGCTGGTGTTCGTGTCGACGGTGCCCGAGGAGACCCTGGCCCGCTTCCGGCAGCAGCTCCTGCCCCCCGAGCAGCTCCAGCAGACCGTCGAGGCGCTGCGCGACGAGGCGGTGGAGCCGCTGGCCGCCGTGGCCCGGGAGCTGGTTCGCACCGGCCTGGCCGTGCGCACCCGGGTGGTGACCGGCACCCGGGTGGACGAAGGCGTGCTCGAGGCGGCGGAGGAATGCGACGCCGACCTGATCGTCATGGGCGCCAGCCAGAAGTCCCTGCTCGGAAGGCTGTTCTCGTCGGACGACGCCCAGGCGACCCTGCGCCGGTCCACCCGGCCGCTGCTGATCGTGCCCGAGGCCGCCGAGCGGGCCGCCGCGCTGCCGACAGCGCCGCCGGGGCCCTCAGCGGCGCCGCCCGCAGACTCCTGATAGAGTCGGCCGATGGAATTCATTCTCGACAGCGTGCGGGCGGACTGGGAGGCGTTCCTGCGCTTCGGTCCGCGCCTGATCTACGCGGCGGTGCTGTTCGTCGTCGTCTACCTGGCGGGGCGCCACATCGGCAACGTCGCCATGCGGGTGCTGCGGCGCCGCGCCAGTCACACCGGCGAGGAGCATCTGCTGCGCTCGGTGTTCAATCTGATCGCGGCCGGCGTCGGTCTCGTGCTGGCCCTCGGCGTGCTGGGCCTCCAGGGCATCGCCACCAGCCTGATCGCCACCGGCGGCGCCGTGGCGATCGTGCTCGGCTTCGCGTTCCGCGAGATCGGCGAGAACTTCCTGGCCGGGTTCTTCCTGGCGTTCAGCCGGCCGTTCGAGCGCGGCGACCTGATCCGCACCGGCGATCTCCTCGGCACGGTGCGCGGAATCGCCCTGCGCCACGTGCACCTGCGCACCGCCGACGCCTGCGACGTGTTCGTGCCGAGCGCGCAGATCTTCCGCGAGCCGCTGTGGAACTACACCCGGGACGGCCTGCGGCGACCGAGCTTCACGGTCGGCGTCGCCTATCAGGACGATCCGGAACAGGTGGCGGACACCCTGCGCGCGGCCGCTCGAACCGTGCCGGACGTGCTCACGGATCCGGCGCCGGCCGTGGACATCAGCGCCTTCTCGGACGCTGTGGTGCACTACCAGGTGATGTTCTGGGTCGACGTCACCTCGAGCAGCGGCACGCTGCTCGAGGTGCAGAACGCCGTGAAGACCGCCTGCTGGTCGGCGCTGCGCAACGCCGGCATGACGTTCAGCAGCGACGTGACCGCCGGCATCGAGATCAAGACCGCTCCGCCCCTGTCCGTCGAGGTGCAGCCGGGCTGACCCCGGCACGGCCGTGCCGGGTCGTTGAACCGTCGCCGGCGCCGGCGTGACTCATGAGTCGAGCCAACGCCAATCGCACGGAGCAGCGACCATGAAGGAGATCATCGACATTCTGGCCGGCGCGGCCCTCTACGGCGCCACCGGACACGTGGGCCGGCCCCGGCGGCCCGACGCCGAGGACGGCCGGTTCAGGGCCTGAGGCGCCGCGCGCTCAGCTCTTGACCTGCATCTGCCCCATGAAGTCCCGCTTGCCGAGCGGCACGCCTTTCATCCTCAGGATGTCGTAGGCGGTGGCGGCGTGGAAGTGCAGATTCGGCAGGGAGAAGGACAGCACGAACCCTTCCGCCGTGAACGGGATCTGGCGCTCGCCGATGCCGAACACGACGTCGCCGCCCTCGTGGCCGTCGACCTGTTCCGGCGTGAAGGACTCGAGCCGGTCGAGGGCTTCGCCAAGCTTGCGCTGCAGGCCGCGGTAGTCGAGGTCCGGCAGATCACGGGGCGGCCCGAACCTTCCGGACAGCACGCCCTCGATGGCGCCCAGCGAGTGGTGCACCACGGAGTGCACCTGGAAGCTGAACGGCAGCATGTCGGGATGCAGGCGGGTCTGCACGATCTCGTCGAGGTCGATGCCGGCCGAGGCGCAGTGTTGTCGGCCCTTCTCCAGCACGGCGATCGTGGCGCCCACCGTCTGACGGTAGGAGGCGATGGAGATGTCGTAGAGGGAGATGGCCATGGCAACGCTCCAGGGGTTGGGATGTGCTGGAGCGGCATTCTCGAACAGGACGGACCGCTGCGCCAGGCCCCGCCGTCAGAGGGCGCCCGTCCGCACCACCAGGTAGATCGCGGCCCCGCCGGCGGCCAGCGCCGCGGCGGCGCAGGCCGCCGCCCAGAGCAGCAGCCGCCGGGCGCGGTCGGCCTCCCGGCGGCGGTCGTCGCGCAGCACGGACGCCAGCGCGACGACCTCGGCGTAGGCGCGGACTCTCAGGCGCTCGCCGAGCCGCCGCTCGGGAACGTCGCCGGCCAGCTCTGCCGCGACGCGCTTGGCGATACGCTTCAGGGCGTTGTCGTAGTCCCGCTCCCGGCGATCGCGGGCGCGACGGGTCAACGCCAGCCGGCGGCGCTCCCGCACGGCGGCCACCGCCAGCGCCAGGGTCTCCGAGGGCGCGGCGTCGCCACCGCCCGGCTCGCCGCCCGAGGCCGTGACCACCGGCACCGACATGTCGACTTCTTCAACGCCCATGTCCACGGTCCCAGAATCCGAAACGTCGATGCTATCGCCCCCGGCGCCGCGACGGCGCGGATGCCGTCACATCGTCAGCCGATGGTCAGGGCCAGCAGGATCACCGCGATCACCCCGGGCCCGAGCAGCATCGCATAGGCGATGAACAGGCCGACGAAGCGCCACAGCGTGCCCCAGTGGGTGCCGCCGTAGTAGCGCTTGAGCGCCAGGTACTGGTAGGCCACCAGCAGACCCAGCAGGGCATTCACCGTGGCGCCGCCGACCGACGCCGCGAGCCCCGCCTCCTCCGGCGTCGGCACCAGCAGAATCACGGTGAACACCAGGTAGGTGAGCGTGTGCACGTGCAGGCCGAACACGAGGTGCTCCACGTAGTAGCGCCGCCGGCCCGCGTAGAACAGGGCCAGCAGGCCCGCATACACCGGCAGCATGACGAACATCGCCACCGGAAGCTGGTCCAGCAGCTCGTCGAACATGCCGCCGGGATCGTGCAGCGTGTCGACCAGATAGCGGACCATGTACCGGCCCACCGGCCCGGGCGGGTTCTCGGCCAGGGCGCCGGCGAGTTCCACCGTCGCGAGCCTGGCGACGGAGCTCTCGGGCCGCGCCAGAATCTCCCGCACCCGGGCGCGCCGCACCTCCCCGAGCAGGGCTTCGAGCTGCTCGATGTCGGATTCCGAAGCCGTGGCCCCGGCCGCCGGCGCGCCCTCGGCCCGCGGCATCTCGGCACCGAACTCGGCGGTCATGGACAGTGCGAAGAAGAACAGCAGGCTGGCGAACAGGTACATGCGGATCGGACTGACGTAGTCCGCCCGCCGGTTCAGGGAGAACTCCCGGGACAGCGCGCCGGGCCGGAGCAGCAGCGTCTTGAGGGAGCGGACGATCCGCGAATCCACCTCGAAGGCTTCCCGCACCACCTCGCCCACCAGGCTCGGCAGCGCGCGCTGGAAGTTGCGCGCGCTCTGGCCGCAGGACGGACAGAAGTCTCCCGAATCGCGGTCGTGGCCGCAGTTGTCACATCGCATGGGGTTCATGGTACCCGACCCCGGCCGGATGGGGGCCGTGCCGCGCCGGCCTAAGGCTCAGGCATCGGCGTCCAGTCGCAGCCGTCGCAGTCCGGCGAGCGGCCGTGCCGCGCCAGCACCTCGAAGATGAAATCGCGCCAGGTCTCGGTGGGCTGCCATACCGTGTTCATGTCGGCCTTGGCCTGCGCCACCGGCACGTCCTGGTAGATCACCCGGTAGAGGAAGCTGAATGCGGTGGCCCGGGCGTTGACCACGCAATGCAGCAGGGTCTTGCTGGCCGGGCTCTGGCGCATGTACGCGGCGAAGGTCTCGAACTCCTCGTGACGCGGCTGCTCCCAGTCCACCGGCACGTGCAGGTAGTCCATCCCGAGCCCCTTCACGACGACGTCCTCGTCCGGCAGGGCGTTGCGGCTGTTGCTGAAGGCGAGATACACGACCCGGTCGAAGCCCGCGTCCCGCAGCGCCCCGAACTGCTCCCGGGTCGGCTGGCCGGCACTGGCGAACAGGGGGTCGTACTGGCGGAAGTTGACCACCTCCGCGAGCGGTTCCGGGACGGGTTCGAGCGCCGCGGGCGCCGCCGCCCAGGCAACAGCCAGACCCGCGGCGAGAAGACGGTGGAACAGGTGCGTCATGAGGTGGACTCCAGTGCGGCCGGCCACATTGTCGCCCGCTCGCTCGCGCCGCGACAGCCCGCCGCCGACCAGCCTTGGCCGCGCCGGGGCTCCGCTGCCCGAACCTGCCGGATGCGCCGGTCAGAACCGTACCACCAAGTTACCTATTATTACTTTTAAGTACTCTATATTGACTCTAAAAAGCATTCTAAGTAACTTATCGCCTCCCACTGAGGACAACCCGCGTGACCGACACCTTCGACCAGACCCGTACGGCGATCGCCGCCGACCTGAAGCTCGCGCTCAAATCCCGGGACCGGGTGGGCGTCGCTGCCCTGCGTGGCGCCCTGAACGCCCTAGACAACGCCACCTCGGCCGGCACGGTCGCGGGCGGGGCCACCGAGGTGCCACGTCTCAGGCTCTCGAGCGCCGACCTGAGCCGGACGCTGCAGCGGGAGATCGACGCCCGCTCCGCCGCCGCGGGCGAATACCGGCGGCTCGGGCGGAACGATCTGGCGGCGGATTTCTCGCGCGAGGCCGACGTCATCCGCGGCTGCCTGCGCCACCTCGGCGGCGAACCCGGGACGACGGCCCCGTGACCGGCGCCCAGGCCGACCGGCTGTTCACGCCGGAGCAGGTGGCGGACCAGCTCGGACTGCACGTCCGGACCGTCCGCCGTTACATCCGCGAAGGCCGTCTGGAAGCCGTCCGTGTCGGCAAGCGCTACCGGGTCACCCGGGAGGCGCTTGAGTCCTTCACCGGCGTCTCGATGACGCCGGGCCCGGCGATGACCGTGCCGGCAACGGACGTCTCGACCATCGTCGCCATCGACGACCTGGAACGGGACGACGCCGAGCGCCTGACGACGTATCTGATGGCGTCGGCCAATGGACGGCCGGACCGGGAAGCGCCGGTGCGCGTGGAAACGATCTACTACCCGGACCGGCGGCGCCTGAAGGTGGTGTGCAGCGGCGACCTTGCCTCCACCATGGCCGTGCTGGCGCTGATCAACAACCTGATCGAGATGCCTCGATGAACCCCACCGCAGACCACTACGCCCTGTTCCGCCCGCCCGCCGCCGCCGACGACGCGTTCCGGCGCTACGACGCCCTGCTGGACGACTGGCCCGTTCCGGCGCAGCGGCGGACCCTGGCGACCTGCCAGGGCGACACCTTCGTGCTGACCTGCGGCAATGCGGCCGGGCCGCCGGTGCTGCTGATCCATGGCGCCCTGGCCAACCTGGCCACCTGGATCGGCGACGTGGAAACGCTGGCGCCGCACTTCCACCTGCACGCCGTCGACGTGATCGGCGAGCCCGGATTCAGCGCGGCCGGCCGACCGGCGCTCGACTCCGACGCCTACGCGCGCTGGCTGGACGACGTGCTGGACTGCCTCGGGGTCGAATCGGCCCACGTGGTGGGCATCTCCCTGGGCGGCTGGCTGGGCCTCGATCTGGCGATCCGCCGGCCGCGGCGGGTGCGCACCCTGACCGCCATCGTGCCCGGCGGCGTCGGCCCCCAGCGGCCCATTCTGCTGTGGGCCCTGCCGCTGTCGCTGCTCGGCCGCTGGGGCCGGCAGAAGATGCGCGAACGCATCATGGGCAAGGCGCCGCCGGACAGCGAGCTCACCGACGCCCAGCGCCGCTTCAGTGAGCTCTACGCGCTGCTGGGCCGGCACTTCCGGCCACGTTACGACCGTCTGCCGGTGTTCACCGACGCGGAGCTGGCGGCGCTCGCCATGCCCGTGCTCGCCATCGTCGCGGGGCGGGACGTGATGCTGGCGTCAGGACCGATGAAACAGCGCCTGGAAGCCAACGTGCGGGACCTGGAGATGCTCTACCTGCCGGACGCGCCCCACTACCCGGGCAGCCAGGTGGCATCCATTCTGAAGTTCCTGCGGCGCAACAGCGCCCCCGAGAGCGAGACGAACGAGGGCCATCGGGCGAGGCCCGACCCCGCAATCTGAAGTATCAGGCCGATGCCTTCGGTTCCGGCGTGCCGACGATCTGCAGCACGAAACCAAGCGCCTGAAGGGCTTCGATGAAGGCCTCGCGCTGGACCGGCTTGGTCAGATAGAGGCTGCACCCGAGGTCGTAGCATCGCTGGATCTCGGCGGGCTCCTCGGTCGTGGTCAGCACCAGCACCGGCAGGTTGCTGGTGCGTGCCGTGGCGCGCAGCCGCTGAAGCACGCCGTAGCCACTGGTGCCCGGCATATTCAGGTCCAGCAGCACCAGGAGCGGCAGGTCACCCTCCTGCTCGAAGAGGTGGTCGAGGAACTCGTCGCCGCTGGCGAACCTGCGGACCCGGTTGGCGACACAGCCGGCGCGCAGGTTCTTTTCGATCAGATAGGCATGACCGTCATCGTCCTCTACCACATGGATTTCCTGCAGGTTCACGCAGCCTCCGAGCGCTCGGCCACTGCCGTTTCCGGCAGGACAACGTGGAATCGCGAGCCTCTGCCCAGGACGCTTTCGCACCAGATCCGACCGTTCAGGCGCTTCACCAGCATGCTGCAGTAGGACAGCCCGATGCCATCTCCCTTGGTATCCTGACGTCCGACCCGGCGGAACAGGTTGAAGACATCCGTCAAGTCGTCGGGCGCGATGCCCCGGCCGTGGTCCTCCACGCAGAGATGCATCCGGCCGTCCTCCCGCGTCCCAGTGATTATGACCGACAGCGGCCGGTCGTCGCTTCGGTACTTGAGCGCATTCGACACCAGATTGGCCGCAATGATGGTCACCGCCTGCCGGTCGACGTTGAACGGCGTCGGATCGACTTCCACCGTCACCGACGCGCGGTCCTCCGGCGCCGCCGCGTCGGCGACGGCGCCTTCGAACACCGACGCCAGATCGACCGGCTCCGGCCGGAACTCGTAGCGCCCGAGCTTGGACAGCTGGAGTATCAGATTGAGCTTGATATCCATGCGCGCCGCTGACTCCTCGACGAACCCGAGCACCAGCGGCACCGTCTCACCCATGATCTGCTGCGCCCGGTCGCGCGCCTCGGGCGTGTCGTTGCCCGTCAGCGACTGCAACTCGTCCATGAGTTCCCTCAGTTCACCGGAGAACGACAGCAGGTTGATCAGCGGCGCCTTGAGATCGTGCGAGATGATGTACGCGAGCGAGCGCACGTCCCCATTCGCCTGGTCGAGCCGTTCATTGGCCTCCGAGAGCGCCACGTTGGTGTGTTCGAGCTGGTCGATGGTATCCTCCAGGAGGGCCAGCGCGGTTACCCGCTCCGAGACGTCCCGCACGATTCCGGAGAAGATGATTCGGTCCGGAAGCTCGATTCGGCTCACGGACAGCTCGATGGGAAACTCGGTGCCGTCCCGCCGGCGCGCCTGCAGCTGCCGGCGCATGCCGATCATCCGCTCCCTTCCGGTCCTCATGTGATCCGCGACGTATCCATCATGGTGGGCCGCAACGGTCTCAGGCATCAGCATGCTGACGTTGCGCCCCAGCACGTCGCCGGCGGCGACCCCGAACAGCCGTTCACAAGCCGGGTTGAACGACAGAACGCTACCTTCCGTGTCGATCGTGATGAGACCGTCCACAGCACCGTTGACGACCGATTCCAGCTGGACCCGCACCGCGCGCTCAGCGGATTCGATTTCGCGAAGCCGCCTGGTCAGCGCCTCGAAGCGGCGCGCCACGCCGCCGATCTCCGTGCGGTCTCGGGTGGGCAGATTGAGCGATTCCGAGCTGCCATATTTCTCCATCGATTCCGCCAGCGCGTTCAGCGGCACCACCAGTCGCCGCCCGAACAGCGCGCCGACAAGACCGCCGAACAAGACCACGGCGAGGGCGATGGCGATCATGCGCTGCTGCAGCACCAGCACGTCCGCGAACAGCGTGGCCTCGTCCGCCACCGAGACCAGATGGAAGCCGGCGGCATTGTAGACACCGTCCAGCTGCAACTCCGACGCGTGCGTCAGGTAGGTTCTGCCCTGGTACTCGCCGGAGAACTGATTCGCCGGTACACCTCCCGAGGTGATCCTGGATACCCAGCCACGCAACTCGTCCGAGCCCTCGGAAGCCCAGTGGAATTCGATGCTGCCGTCGGTGTCGGTGCGGATGCGGTTCGACGCCGGGTCGATGAAATGGGTGACGTATTTCCGGCGTTCGAACTGCGAGATCCCTGCCACCAGTTTCACGAAGTCGGCGTTGATTACCAGGACACCGAAGACCTCGCCGTCGGCACCCCGAATAGGGGTCACTGCACGGATCGTAGGCGGGTCGTCCGCCACGACCTCGCCGAACTCGATGTTCGGCGTCACCTGGCTGAACGCCATCGCGCCGGCCGGCAAACCTACGCCGACCCGGAAATAGTCACGTTGAGATTTGGACTGCAGCCGGTCCTCTTGAGTGACGTGGACCGAGCCTGCCGAGGTTCGTTCGACTCGAACCAGCTCGCGCCCGCGCTCGGCTACTCCCACATAGCGAATCTGCGTGTAGCTGGGCCGCGCATCGAGCATCGCCCGGAAAATGACGCCGAGCCGCTGCCTCCATGCCTCAGTGGTCGAGCCGTCCTCCGGATCGACACCACCGCTGCTTACGCTACGCGCCAGGCCGAGGATCGGCGGATACTCCCGGATAACCTGCAGATCGTTCAGCACACTCCGCAGCCGAGTCTCAACCTGAAGGCGGAGCATATCGTTCTCCGAGACCAGCCGATCGATCTCCCGCTCCTCCGCGATGCGCCGCACGTACTCGTACCCGGTGCTAACGAACACCAGCGCCATGACGGTGCCCAGCGCCACAGCGAGCAGAGTGATTCTGCCCCTCAGCGATCTCACTGCGCCTCTCGCTCAGCCGATCGGACCGGAGGTCGCCTGGCAGGCTGTCTCCACGGCGTCGGCGAGTTGACCAACTTCGAAGGGTTTCTCCAGGAAATGGGCCGCTCCGAGGGACTCGGCCCGCTCCCGCAGCCCGGGCTGCTTGCTCGCAGTTATGAACACGATCGGAGTATTCGCGGTATCGACGATGTTCTGCATACGCTCGGCAACCGTGAATCCGTCCCCGGCGGGCAGGTTGATGTCCATGATCACGACGTCCGGCCGTTCCTTGCGCGCCTGCGCCGTCGCGGTCACGGCGTCCGTTGCCGTCACAGTGACGTAGCCCATCGCCCGGAGCGACATGCCGATCGCCATCGATATCTTCTGGTCGTCTTCGACGATCAGGATCTTCTTCATTGCCATGGCTTCATGCTCCTTGTTCGTCCACGGACTCCAGTTTCAGCGCGACCGAGAAGGTCGTACCCTCGCCAACGGCGCTCGTCACGCTGATCCGGCCACGGTGCAGGTCGATGATCTCCTTCGCGATCGTCAACCCCAGGCCGAGCCCGGCTCCCATGGCCGCATCGCCCTTGTCTCCGACCTGATACAGCCTGTCGAAGATCCGTGGCAAGTCATCGGCGTCGATGCCGATGCCGGTGTCCCTGATGTCGATCTCCACGACGTCGCCGGCGGCATTGGGTATCTGACTGCACACGGCCGGAACGCGTTTTGCCTCCAGCTCGACACAGCCCCCAGCCGGGGTGAACTTGACGGCATTGCCGAGCAGATTGCCCAATACCTGAACGATCCTGGGACCGTCCATGGCAAAGGGAGGGATGTTCCCGTCGACCGTCACACGGAGATCGATGTCCTTCGCGTCCGCACCGGGCCGTACTCCGGCCACGGCACGCTCCACGACGTTCGCCAGGTCCGCATCCTCCAGCTCCAGGTTCATTTTGCCGGCCTCGAGGCGGGTCGAATCGATCAACGCGTCCAGGTGCCGAGCCAGTTCCCGACAGCTCGCCGTCGCCTGCTGGACCATCTGCTTCTGGTCAGCGTTGATCGGTCCAGCAACCTCCTTCTCGAGCATCGACAGAAACAGCATCGCGGCGGTCAACGGGGTCTTGGTCTCGTGGGACACGGTCTGATAGAACCGGGCGATCTCGTCATTGCGTTTCTGCAGCTGCTGGTTGGCCTTTTCCAGCGCCTCCGCGCGATCGTGAACCGCGTTGTGCAGGGAGGCCCGCTCCAGAGCGTTGCCGATGGCGCGGCACAGGGACTGGTCGGTGATGGCGCTCTTGCTGATGTAGTCGGACGCTCCGGCGCGCAGCACCTCCGCGGCAACCTCTTCGCTGCCGGACGCCGTCATCGCGACCATCGCTGTGTGACGGTGTTCGTGCAGCAGCCGGACCTGCTGCATCAGGTCGGCGCCGGACATTCCCGGCAGGCCGTAGTCGACCAGCAGGCCGTCGACCCGACGCCGCACCAGGATGTCCAGCGCCTGCTCGGCGGAGTCGGCCTCCACGGGCTGATAGGCGTACCGGCTGCTGGAGAACAGCGCACGCGCACAGATGTAGCGGAATGCCGGATCGTCGTCGACGACCAGGATCACCAGCGGATCCAGCGGGTTGGCCGCGGGGGTCGCCGCATCTTGCAGTGCCTCAGCCACGAGGATGTCGCCTGATGTTGACTGTTACCTCGAAAGCATAGACCGTCAGCGACACAATGCCGGAGCAAAGCGAGACGGAGGTCTCAATCGGCGAATGGACGGCACCGCGGATCGGGCGACCCCTTCAGCAGCGGTCGCCGCGGTGTCGCTCGGGCTAGGCGCCCTCGGGCCAGTCGCCCCGGTTGTCCGCGACGGCCCGCCGCCCCTCGGCGATCCAGTCCATCGCTTCCTTGGACCCGTAGAAGATCTTCAGCGTCGAGTCCCGCTGGCGCCCGGACGTTGCACGAAAGATCCGGCTCAAGGCGTACCCGAGGTCGCCGCTCACGATAATGGCGGTGCGCGCAAACCGTTTGCGCTCCGGCGAAAGGCTTTGAGCAAACTCGCGAATATCGCTTCCTTCGAGATCGAAGGCGGAAATGCGGCGACCGTCGAAGACCAGATCGAAGGAGGGATCATAGCTCTCACTGCTTTCAATGGCCTCACGCTGCTTGTAGAGATCGTCCACGGAGAAGCGTCCCCGTATCACGGTCAACGCGAGGCGGAATTTCGGCATGATCCTGAAACGGATGGCCATGAATTTGATTGGATCTCGAATCCGGTTCCCTACGAACGGCCCCTGAGGCGGACCGACGTACATTGCCAGCGCCCAGAATCCCGCCCGGCAGGCCAGTCCTGGCACGCTATCCCTATCACTGCGTCATTCGAAACCACCCCGGCAGGCTCTGTTCTGCGCCCGATGATCCCGATTCCTACCAATCAAGCATAGCCAATTCTCCCGGCCGCGACGGCGGCCCTCTCCGGAGCGGCATTCCCGGTCGAGCGCCAGAAGCGCCATCAGCCTGTGACCTGGTCGGTAGTTCAATCGGTCCGGTTTGGGAGAATATTCCCAACAGGGTCAAGGGATGCAGTCGCGCCGTTCGATCTCTCTCCACATCGATCTCCCTTGTCGACGGGCGTGATCCCCTGGCCTTCCGGGTCGGCGCATCAGGACGATGCGCCGACCCGGCCCCCACTCAGTCCGCGAACCGATAGCGGACGGCGATACCGTACGTCCGGGGCATGCCGGTATACCGCAGCAGCACGTCGTTCACGTGCTGCACCTGGTTCCAGTAGTACTTGCCGGTGACGTTCCGGCCCCAGGCCCACACGCTCCAGCCGCCGGATTCCGACTCGACGCCGGCGCGCAGGTCCACCAGCGCCCGCTCGTTGATGATGAGCCGGTAGTCGCCGACCAGGTAGGGATGGACCTCCGGGGTACAGGTGCGGTCAGGCTCGTCGCAGGTGTCGTAGAAGAACGCCTTGGTCTCGCTCTGGTAGTTCACGTTCGCGCCGACGAAGGGCACCATGCCGTTGTCGAGACGCCACTCGTACTGCATGTCCAGATTGCCCGTCCACTTCGGCGCGTTCGGGAAAGACTGCCCAGAGAAGTCCTTGTCGCCGGGGTTGAAGGTGCCGCTGAAGAACGGGTCGAAGTTGCGGAATTCACCGGTGACCCCGCTGTCCGCGTAGCTCACCGACGGCGCGATGCGCAGCCCCTCGATGGGGTACCACTCCAGCGCCACCTCGGCGCCGATCACCTCGGACTCCGGCACGTTCACCATCGCGGGCAGCGATCCGAAGATCGGATCGTTGATGGCACCGAGCACCTGCTTGTCCGTGTAGTCGTAATAGAACGCGGCGGCGTTGAGCTGCAGCCGGCCGTCCAGCAGCGACATCTTGGTGCCGAGCTCGTAGGCGAGCAGTTCCTCCTGCACCGCCGGGTCGAGCTGCACGGACGCGGACGTTGCCACCGTCGGGTAGCTGCCGGACTTGTACCCTTTGCTGATGTTGCCGTAGAGCAGCTTGCCGTCGTCGAAGGCCCAGTTCAGGCCCAGGCGCCAGGAGGTGTTGTCCTCGTCCAGCTCGCTGGTGAATCCCTCCGGCAGCGGCGCGTAGTCCGGCGCGGGCCCGGTGGTCGCGCAGTTGCCGGCGCCGGCGTCGAGGAAGGTGGTGTTGGACAGGTCCGGCAGCAGGCCCGGCGTCAGCGGCGCGCCCTGGTCCAGCCACTGCAGGAGCTGCTGGATCTCCACGGAGATGTCCGCCCAGGTGCCGTCGCCGCCGTCGTTGCCGCAGCCGCGGTGGTCACGGGTCTGCTAGGTGTAGCGCAAGCCGGCCTGGGCCGTCAGGGTATCCGTCAACGGATACTCGACGTTGCCGAACACCGCCCAGGTCTCGATGCTCTGCCGGCTGGTCGGGTTGGTCGGCCCGAGCGGAATGCGGTTGAACACCTGGGTCGGCACCGCCGTGGAGATGCCGTAGCTCTGCAGGAAGCTGTCCCAGGTCTCGGTGTCCTCGTAGTTGGCGCCGGCCACCCAGTTGCCGCCGTCACCCAGGCTGCCGGACAGCCGCAGCTCCTGGAAGAAGTCCTCAATGTAGCCGGTCTGATAGGACTCGTAGTCCTGGTAGATGGTGCCGTCGCTCTCCAGCCGCTGGTCGCGCTCGAAGTCGCCGTAGTTGGTGAGCGTGGTCAGCGTCACGTCGTCGGTCAGCGCGATGTCGAGGCGCAGTGACGCCGACCAGTAGTCGTTGTCCTTCTGCGCGCTCTCGCAGCGGTCGTACCGGCGGTTGGCCAGGTTGAGCGCCTCGCCGTCCGGATCCGTCTGGGTGATGGTGTAGGCGCCCGGCGCGGAGCGGAATCCGAACACGTCCGCCTCGGAGCCGCCGTCCACGTTGACGCACGCCCCCCAGTCGGCGGAGCGGTTGTTGCGCGGCGCCCGCTCGTAGTCGGCGACCAGCGGGTCGAGCCCGTTCACCGGGTTCAGCGTGGCGAAGCCGTAGAGCTGGGGCCGCTGGGAATCGCCGCGATCACGGAATCCGGTGGTGGTGAACAACGCGCTCAACCGGTCGTTGGGCTCGAACAGCAGCGACGCCCGCCAGGTGAAGAAGTCCTGGTCCCCGGCTTTCCCGTCGATCGAGTAGTCCCGCGCCGGCGCGGTGGGCTCGAGCTCGGTCCAGTACGGGTCCGGCGCGAGGTCGTCCGGATCGGAATAGAGCTTCTGCCAGCCGCCGGAGTTGAGCACCCGGGCGGCGACCCGGTAGCCCAGCGAGTCGCTGAGCGGGCCGCTGACGAAACCCTGCAGGTCGACGGTGTCGAAGCGGCCGTAGCTGGCCTCCACGCCGCTCTCGAACACCTCGGTGGGCTTGTTGGCGACGTAGTTCACCGCGCCGCCGGTGGCGTTCTGGCCGAACAGGGTGCCCTGGGGACCCTTGAGCACCTCCACCCGCTGCAGGTCCAGGCTGACGCCCTGGGTCATCACCGAGTACGGCAGCGGATTCTCGTCCAGATACACGCTCACCGTCGGACTGGAAGCCAGCGCGGTGTCCTGGAAGCCGACGCCGCGGATCGTGTAGATCGTCGTGCCGTAGTAGGTCACGTTGGAGTTGAACCCCGACACGACCTTGTACAGCTCCGAAGGATCGGTGATGCCCAGCTCGTAGAGCCGGTCGCCGGTCGCTGCCTGAATCGACATGCCGACATCGTTGATGCTTTCCTCCCGCTTCTGCGCGGTCACCACGATTTCCTCGATGACCAGCCGCTCGTCCGACTGGGCGAGCGCGGCCTGGCCGCCGGCGAGGAACGGAAGGACACAGAAGGCGCGCGCGCTGGTCCGCACCAGGCGCACAGCGGCAGCGTGTGCCGCATGAAACGTCACGGACATTGATCTCTCCCCGTGCAAAGTGATCACCCTGAAGTGATACGACAGACTTCACTTCGCTTCGCCCGGGCCAATGCCGCACCCGGCCGCCGCACCGGCCTCCCTGCGCCGATGCGGACTGGGAGCTTGCGCCAGTTCGGGGAGAAATTCAAACGCGTTTCAATTTTTTGGGGTGGGAGGGTGGTGGGGGATGGGGGAGATGAGGGAAGAGAGAAGATAGAAGAGAGGTACGAGGTACCGGCTTGGGCAGGGATTGACTCGGGCCGCGGGAGCGGCCCTCGCCCCTTCGGGGCGTTGCCGCAGAGCGGCAACGTCCAAAATCGCTCTGCGATTTTGTGATTCGGCGCGCGGGACCGCGCCTCACCCCTCCAGGGCGTTGCCGCAGAGCGGCAACGTCCAAAATCGCTCTGCGATTTTGTCGAACCGAGGGACCGACTCCGGCCGCCTCTTCGCCAATCAAAATGGGGCCCGCTGGAGATTGTGTGATTAGTCTTCAG
>DLCG01000001.1 GCA_002480495.1 Rhodobiaceae bacterium UBA7804
CGACTTAATCAACACAATCCGCCAAAAGCGGTCATCAATTCCAAGCTTCACATCAGGGCTTGGATGGTTGGCCGAAACGATAAGACGCACGAGCTTCTCGAAGACGTCGGTCTCTCTGCGTGTCTTCCGACAACACGGGAGCCTGTCGTCGCGGCCCTAAGAGAGATGCCTCAGTAGGGAGTTGCCGTGTTGCTTCAACTCAACAACGCAAGTTACAGACGTTTCAACAGGGCGATGAGGAGGAGCATGACGCCGACACAGCCTTCGAGCCCACGCGTCACACGCTCGACCAGCAGCGGCCACGCGGCGACAAGTTTCATTATGCCTTGCCGCGCAAAGATACTTGCGCATGCGACGGCGCAAAGCGTCAGAGCCACGCCGATCATCATGACGGCGGCGAAGGCGAGGCCCGCTTCGGGCGCGCCCCGCGAAGCGGCATAGGTCATGACAAAGAGCGTGAGTGGACAGGGAACGAGGCCGGCAATCACACCAACGCTCATACCCTCGGCCGCATGGTGACGCACACGCGACGGCCGAACGGCGCGCCACAGCATCCAGAACCCGATCAGCCCGAGAAAACCGCGGCTGATATCCTCGAGCAGCGGCGCGCGGCCGGCACTACCAAGAACGGCGGAAACCACCGGCAGGGCGAAGAGCACGATTAGGACCGCCATGCCGACATGCGTGAGAGACAGAACCAGCGCCGTTGCGAGGCCGCGCACGATATCCGCCGGCGATCCGGCGAGGTAGAGCGCAAGAACGGATTTGCTGTGTCCCGGCATCAGCGCATGAACGGCGCCGAAGGCGATACCCAATGGGACGAAGCTTGCAAAGGCGAGCCAGTCGCCCTCGCCGGCAAAGGTCCGGATCTCGCCGGCCAGGACGCGATATATCTCTTGCTGAAGGGTAACGATCTCCTGAAACAAGTCCGGTCACCCCAGATTGATGGCTGTCATGGCAAGGACGATGTAACGCAAAGTCTTGGCAATGGCGACCAGCGCGAGGAAGGTCGGAAAAGGTTCCCGCAGGATGCCGGCGACGAGTGTCAGCGGATCGCCGACGATCGGCATCCAGCTCATGAGCAGCGACCATTTCCCGTAGCGGCGATACCAGGCGCTTGCCTGTTCGATCTTCTCCGCGCTGACCGGAAACCACGGGCGGGCGTCGAGATGCATGAAAGCTCTTCCAAGCCCCCAATTGACCGCCGACCCGAGAATGTTTCCGGCGCTGGCGACCGCGACCAGTGCCCAGGCCGGATAAGTCTCCGTCATCAGAAGGCCGACAAGAACGGCTTCCGACTGCATCGGCAGGAGCGTCGCCGCAGCGAACGCGCTCAGGAACAACCCTGCATAGGCGGCCAGATCGAGCATTCGACAATGCCTTCCTTCCGCGCCGGCGATTTCAGCTCGGCCGGGGCCAATTGCGATGGTTGCGGTCTATCACAAAGGGATGCGCATGACGGAAGCCATGTCCCGTGGGCGCTGCATCGGCGATATGCGGATCGCCGTCATCGAGCGTTCGATGTTCATGCTCGATCATGTTCGGGTCGTGCCGGGGCCACAGGCCCGCCGCGGCAACAGCCGCTCCCGTAGCAATCAGGGCGAGGACGGCGGATGTGGCGGGCAGCCCGGCAGCCGCGCCGAGCCAGCCTGCGAGCGGATAGGTGATGAGCCAGCAGGCATGCGAGAGGGCGAACTGCGCGGCGAACAGGGCCGGCCGGTCTTCCGGCGCGGCGGATCGCCGGAGCAAGCGTCCGGAGGGGGTTTGTGACACGCCGTAGCCGAGCCCGAGCACGCCCCAAAGAGGCAGTAGCCAGCCGTAACCCGGTACGACGGCAGCAGCGAAAAGACCGGCGCCGAGAAGCCCCGCCCCTGTCAGCATGACGGTACGATCCGCGACCGCATCCAGAAGACGAGGCAGAAGGAAGGCAGCGGCCATCGAACCGCCGCCAAAAGCCGCGAGAGCTACGGCCGTCGATTGCTGCGACAAGCCGAACGCCGCCTGAACGAGAACGACGGTATTGACGATGACCATGGCGCCGCCCGCGGCGACCGCAAGATTCAAGGCGAGCAATCCGCGCAGGCGCGGCGTGGCAAGGTAGATGCGAAGACCGAGCACGGTCCTCTCATATATGCCGCGATATTCGGGTTGCTGCGGACCCGGCAGGACCACGGTCACCACCAGCACTGCCGAAGCGACAAAGCCCAACGACGTTCCCGCAAACAGTCCATGAAAGCTGATGACGGTCAGCAGCGCCGCCGCGGCCATCGGGCTGAGAAGGCTCTCCAGATCATAGGCGAGACGAGACAGGGAAAGCGCCCGCGTGTAGTCCCGCTCGTCCGGAAGCACATCGGGGATGGTTGCCTGAAAGGTCGGTGTGAATGCGGCCGATGCCGATTGCAGAAGGAAAATCAGCACATAGACCTGCCAAATCTCCGTGACGAAAGGGAGTGCCAGGGCAATCACGGCGCGCACCAGATCGAGGCATACGAGCAGAGCCCTTCGCGGGACATGCGCCGCGAAGGCCGTCGCAACAGGCGCAATCCCGACATAGGCGGCCATCTTGATTGCAAGCGCGGTCCCGAGTACGGCACCTGCGTCGGCGCCGGCCAGCTCATAGGCGAGGAGACCAAGCGCCACGGTCGCAAGGCCGGTGCCGATCAGGGAAAGCGCCTGCGCGGCGAACAGATGCCTGTAGGTTCTTTGTCCAAGTATTCCAAGCATGGCGCTATCCGAATGGAGAATTCATATGTTCCGGCAAGGACGTTCGTCCATCTTTCATCGGACGAATGTCCCCACCGGATTTCATGCGGGCCCGATCATGGCTCGCCGGTTCACCGCTCTTCCTTCCCGTGCACAAAGCGATAGAGCGCTGGAAGAACCAGCAATGTCAGTATCGTCGAGGACAATATACCGCCGATGACGACGGTCGCGAGTGGTCGTTGGACTTCGGCCCCAGCGCCGACATTGAACGCCATAGGTACGAAACCGAGACTGGCGACCAGCGCGGTCATGAGCACCGGCCGCAAGCGTGTCAGCGCGCCTTCGCGGATGGCGGCGTCAAGACCGATGCCGTCGGCGCGGAGTTGGCGGATGAAACTGAGCATCACCAGGCCGTTGAGCACGGCAACGCCCGACAGAGCGATGAAGCCGACGCCGGCCGATATCGAGAGCGGCAATCCTCGAAGCAACAGCGCCACGACACCGCCGGTGAGCGCAAGCGGAACACCCGAAAAAACAATTGCGACGTCCCGCCAGGACCGGAACAGGGCGTACAGCAAGCCGAGAATCAGGAGCAAGGCCGCCGGCACGACCAGTTGCAATCGCTGCGCCGCGGATATGAGCTGTTCGAATGTGCCGCCATAGCTGACCCAGTAGCCGGACGGGATTTGGACTTCGGCCGCCACCCTGTCGCGCAGCTCGTTCACGAATGAACCGAGATCGCGGCCGCGGACATTGGCGGTGACGACCACCCTTCGCTTCCCGTCCTCCCGGCTTATCTGGTTGGGGCCGATGACCACCTCGATCTCCGCCAGGTTCTCGAGGGGTATGAACTCCCGCGGGGCCGCTCCCGATGCCGGGAGCGGGACCCGCAGTCTTCCGATCCGGTCGACGTCGCGGCGCAGCGATTCCGGCAACCTCACGACGATGTCGAACCGCCTGTCGCCGTCGAATATCTGACCGGCCGTTCTGCCGCCCATCGAGATGGAGACGACGTCCTGAACATCGCTGATGTTAAGTCCGTAGCGGGCGAGCGCCGCCCGATCCGGCGTGATCTGCAACACCGGCAGTCCCGTGATTTGCTCAATGCCGACATCGGCGGCGCCGGGGATACCATTGACCACCCCTTCGACGGCGTCCCCGAGGCGCAACAGTTCGTCGAGATCGTCGCCGAAAATCTTGACGGCGACATCCGCCCGGACGCCGGACAGAAGTTCGTTGAAACGCATCTGGATCGGCTGGGTGAATTCATAATTGTTGCCCGGCACGGCTTCCGCGGCAGCCTGCATTTCCGCAACAAGCTGCGCCCGCGGTTTTCTCGGATCAGGCCAGTCGCTGCGATCCTTGAGCATGATGAACGTGTCGGCGACGGAGGGCGGCATCGGATCGGTCGCGACTTCGGCAGTACCGATCTTCGTCACGATACGCTCCACCTCCGGGAACGGGGCAAGCTTCGCCTCCAGCGCCTGCTGCATCTGCAGCGCTTGCCCAAGGCTGGTTCCCGGTATGCGCAAGGCGTGGAGAGCGATGTCGCCCTCATCGAGATTGGGGATGAATTCCGATCCCATGCGGCTTGCCGCAAACCCCGACACGGCGATCAGGACGGCGGCACCCGCCACCATCGCCAGCCTGAACCTCAAGGCGGCGTCGAGCACCGGGGCATAGAGCCGCCGTGCCCAACTCATCAGACGGCTATCCTTCTCCTCGACCTTTCCCGTGACGAACATGGCCACGGCCGCCGGGACGAAGGTAAGCGAAAGGACCAGCGCGGCCGTCAGCGCCATGACGACCGTAATCGCCATCGGATGGAACATTTTTCCTTCGACGCCGGTGAGCGCGAAGATCGGGACATAGACCAGTGTGATGATGGTCACACCGAACAGGGAGGGCCTGATGACCTCGCTTGCCGCGGTGGCCGTGATCGCGAATCTCTCGTCGCGATCGAGCAGCCGTCCCAGGCGATGCTGGGCTTCGCCCAATCGCCGCAGGCAGTTCTCGACGATGATGACCGCGCCGTCCACGATGAGTCCGAAATCGAGTGCGCCGAGACTCATCAGATTGCCGGAGACCTTCGACTGCACCATGCCGGTGACCGTCAGCAGCATGGAGAGAGGTATGACAGCCGCGGTTATCAAGGCTGCACGGATGTTGCCGAGCAGGAGAAAGAGAACCACGATGACGAGCAGCGCCCCTTCCAGAAGGTTCTTTTCCACTGTCCGGATCGTGCGTTCGACGAGGTCGGTGCGGTCATAGACCGCGACGGCCTCGACCCCCGGCGGCAGGGCTTTTGCTGCCTCGGCGAGACGTTCGGCCGCGGCACGAGCCACGACGCGGCTGTTTTCTCCCGCCAGCATGAACACGGTTCCGAGAACCACCTCGCGGCCGTTCTCGGTTGCGGCTCCCGTTCGCAATTCCTCGCCCAGGCCGACATCGGCAACATCCGCGATACGGATCGGCATGCCGGAACGGCCGGCGACGACGATCTTCTTCAGGTCCTCGATCGCCGATGCCTGGCCGGGCACGCGGATCAGATACTGTTCGCCGTAGCGTTCCACATAGCCTGCGCCGATATTGGCGTTGTTCTCCTCCAGTGCGGTGACGATTTCCTGCATCGTGAGGCCATAGGCCGAGAGTTTGGCGGGATGGGGCGTCACGTGATACTGACGCACAAAGCCGCCAATGCTGTTGACCTCGGTGACACCAGGCGTGTTCCGAAGTTGCGGGCGAATGACCCAATCCTGCAGTGTCCTCAGATCCTCCGCTGTATAGGCCGTGCCGTCGGGCTTGCGCGCGCCGGGGTCCGCCTCGAGCGTGTACATGAAGATTTCGCCGAGGCCCGTCGCGATGGGCCCCATTTCCGGCGTGATACCGTCCGGCAACTGATCGCGCGCACCCTGCAGCCGCTCGTTGACGAGCTGGCGGGCAAAATAGATATCGGTACCGTCTTTGAAGACCGCGGTGACCTGGCTCAGGCCATAGCGGGAGATGGAGCGGGTGTAGTGCAGACCGGGCAGACCGGCGATGGCCGTCTCAACGGGAAAGGTGATGCGGCTCTCCGCCTCAAGCGGTGTGAAGCCCGGTGCTTCGGTGTTGATCTGGACCTGGACGTTCGTGATATCGGGCGTGGCGTCGATCGGCAATCGCTGGAAGCTCCAGACGCCGATCGCGATGGACAACAGGACAAGCCCCAGCACGCTCCAGCGGAAGCGGATCGACCCGGAGATGATGCGTTCGAGAAGAGGCGCCTGCGGCACCCCCGCACCTGCATTTACGTCAGTGGTCATGGCTCGCTCCCGACTTCTCGACGTCCGCGCGGATCAGGAACGCTCCGTCGGTTACGTATTCCGTGCCGGGTTCCAGTCCGCCCAGGACCTCCGTCCATTCGGGCGTACGCCGTCCCAGCTCAAGCATGCGCACCTCATAGGTCTCATCGACCTTCGCATAGACGACGGTGAAATCGCGGAAACGCTGTAGTGCCTTGGTGCGAACGGCAAGGGGAACCTCTTCGGCGGCTACCTCGAAGGAGCCTTCCACACTCATGCCGGGACGGAAGCTTTCCGCAGCAGAGGGCGGTAACGCGACATGGGCGACAAGGCTCTGGCTGTTCACGTCCGCGACCGGAAGCACGAGTTCGACTTCGCCTGACGTCCTTGTGTCGTTTGCAAAGTTCCGCACCTCGACAGTCTGGCCGGCACGGATTCTTTCTGCATCCCCCGGATAGACGAAGAACTCGGCGTGGAGTCGTGTCGGATCGGCGACGACGAACATCGGCCGGTCGCCGGTCACGTCGCCGGCATTGGCACCCTTCGCGACGATCACACCGTCCATGGGAGCATGGACCGAGTATTCGCGAAGGCTGTGGCTTGCCTCGATCCGGGCGAGAACCTGCCCCTTGTTCACCGTCTGCCCCAAGGCGCCGCGCATTTCCACGATGCGGCCGGGATATTGCCCGCGAATTTCACTCCGGCCCTCGGGCACGATCTCGACGCGCCCCGCCAGATCGACAAGATGACCCACGGTCGCCGGTCCGGCGATTTCCGTTTCGATTCCGCCTGCACGCGCCGCTTCTTCGGAAATGATCGTCCGGCCTTCATAGGACTGGTAGGTCCACTCGTGTTCTTGTGTGCCTTCCGAGGCCCGCACCCGAACGTCGAAGGAATGCGGTTCGGTGACGACACCATCGCCGCGTAAATAATCTTCATGCGGCGCAAATTCGAAACGGTCTACCTTCCCTCCGAGGCGATGAAGTTCGATCTCGAGATCGACATCGGATGGAGCGACCGGCTCCTCCGAGCGATAGGCGTAGACGTGAAACTCCGGATCGACACCATCTTCGAAAATGGTGATCTCCAATGCGAAGTCGCCATCGCGGAGCATTCGGCCGCGGTGGGGACCGCGCTCGTACTCCTGTTCCGCCGCAGCTTCTCCGCCGCCATGTCCATGTTCGGATGAAGGAGCGTCGTCGCAACCCGCGATCAACGCGAGCGTGGCGATCACCGCCGTCAGGCGGCCGATGAGGGAAAAAGTCATTGGTTATGCTCTACGTTGGAAAGAAGGGAGACGTGGCGGTCGTTCAGCCGGTCAAGGCGCGCGCCCGCGAGGTGAAAACGGCGGAGCAGGTCGATGCGGCGGGAAGAGGCTTCCGTCAGCGCGCGCTGCGCTTCCGTTACCTCGAGCAGGGTGAAGGCGGTGCCACCGCGATTGAAACCTTCACGAACCAGCCCGACCGCTCTTTCGAGGCGCGGAAGAACCTCGGCATCGAGCCGTTTGATTTCATGCGCACTGGCAGACTGCGCGGCGGTCAGCCTGTCGATCTCCCTCTGACGCCTGTTCCGCGCTGCGGCGACGTCGATTTCTGCTGCCAACTGTTCGGCCTGGGCGCGTTCGATGTTGCCCCGGTTGGTGTCGTAGACGCCGAGGGGTATGGAGACGCCGAATACGACGGCTACGTCGTCATCCGCCGAGAAGTGGCGAAGTCCCGCGCGCAGCGAAATATCCTGGACGCTGTTGGCCTTTTCAAACCGAAGGCGCGCCGCAGCCGTCTCGCGTGCCGCCGTCAGGAGCGCAATGTCAGTCGAGTCCGGGTCAAGTTCGTCCTCCATCGAGAGGTGATCGAACCCGGTGTCATCCAAACGGAAATTCCCGTCTCCTCCCCAATAGGAAGCGAGCGCCGCGCGGGCCGCCCGCGCGGTCATATCCGCCTGCTCACTGTCTATCTGTGCTTGAGCGAGCGCCGCAAGGATGCGTTCGTGGGTGAATTTTGGATCGAGCGCCCGGTCGGCACGACGTTGAAACTCGCGCTCAAGCTGTTGGACCGCGGCGAGATGATCTTCGGCAAGTGTCGTCGCTATCTGTGCAGCAACGGCTTCGACCCAGGCTGCCTGTACTTCGGCTGCAAGATCGAGAAGGTTGGCGGTCTTTCGCTTTTTGGCCAGAGAAAGTTCCGCTCCGGCGACATCCGTTCGGGCTTCTCTCTTTCCCCCTCGCTCCCACAGCTCTTCGTAGTAGAGCGTGGTCGCCGTTTCGTCGAAGTTTGAATAGTTGCCCGATCCGGCGAAATCCTCCATCTCGATGCCGAGAACCGGATTGGGACTTGCACCAGCCTGGTCGAGACCGGCTTCGGCGGCCCGAATGCGGGCGGCACCGGCTCGCGCCGCAGGATCATGGCCTACGGTGCGCGCGAGTACATCGGACAGGGTGAGGGTTTGGGGCTGTGCGATCGCATCGGTCCCCGGCAAAAGGGCAAGAATTGCAAGGCCGAGCGGCAATGCAAGCCGGTCGAGCGCCAGACGGCGCACATCGCGGATGAGCAGCATGAATTCATCTCACAGGCAGACGTAAATTGGCCCACGCCCGAAGACGTGGGAGTTTAAAGGCTGACCGTGAGATGTTTGGGAGGGCGTTCGGGACCGAGCACCGGCATGCCGGGCGAACTCTGCTCGGCAGCAATCCCCAACGGGGACTCGTTCCAGTCAATGTGGAGACCGGCACCGTTCAAAATCAGCAGATTTGAATGCCCATCGCCCTGGTGGTGGTGCCCTGTGCTCGCCGAACCATCCAGATCCGCCTCGTCGCCCGCTTCGTCCATTCCGGCAACAGCGACGGTAACCTGATTGAACGGACCGTGATCGTGCTCAACCGCAGCATCCCACTGATGCTCCAGATGATGCATGGCTCGCACGGAAGAAGCGGCCGAAGAAACCGCTATCAGGACCATGCAGAGCATTGCCAAGGCGGTTGAAGAATGGATTCGGCGCCGGTTCATCGCGCGATCTTATGGACGAAGTGCATGGATGGCAAGGTTCCGTGACCTGCCATCGATAGCCACGATAAAGGGTTCGGGCGGTCAAACGTTGCACTTATTCCGGCACGACGGTCTGTGCACCAGGAGTCCCCGTTGATCCAAGACCGTATACTAGCGCTTCGGCACAGGGCCGAAGATGGGGTGGGCGGGACGGCAGGAGGCAAGACCATGTCCACCTCCCCTGCTGAAGCACCTCTCAATGCACCGCATCCCTGGAACAAAGGTCGACTAGTAGGGCAGAAGCGTCCGCTGGATGCAAAACACGTATGGTCGATCAGAATTCGTCTCGAACTGGCTGATGATCGACGTGGCCTCGCTCTGTTCAACCTGGCAATTGACAGTAAGCTTAGAGCTTGTGATCTGGTTGCACTAAAGGTGAACGACGTCTTCGTCGGTAGGCAAGTTCGTCAGCGCACCACCGTTGTTCAACGAAAGACTGGCCGACCAGTTCAATTCGAAATTACGGACGTTACACGAACCGCGCTTGAGGGCTGGCTTCAGCATCCGAGTATGTCTTCTACTGAATATCTGTTTCCGTCTCGGGTCCGTAGCGCACTTCATCTCTCAACGCGCCAATATGCGCGTATCGTTGATACTTGGATTGCTTCGGTCGGTCTCGACCTGTCTGCATACGGAACGCACTCGATGCGCAGGACCAAGGCAGCGCAAATCTACCGCAAAACAGGAAATTTGAGAGCAGTTCAGTTGCTTCTGGGCCACGCAAAGCTGGAAAGCACCGTCCGATATTTGGGTATCGAGGTCGATGATGCGCTTAAGATCGCGGAATCGATCGAGCTGTAAATCTGGTGTGGGGACGACCGTTATTTCGTTCCCACATCAAAATAGTTCTTACGGCGGTCGTTCGTAGGCCAAAATTGAATGTCTGCTCCTGGCGGATTGTGTTGATTAAGTCG
>DLCG01000015.1:0-26751 GCA_002480495.1 Rhodobiaceae bacterium UBA7804
CCTTCCTCCACAAGCTGCTTCACGCGCGCGCGGGACGGCGCCTCGGCGGCGTCCGCCCCCTCGTCCTCTGCGAACTTGCGGGCAAGCGCCTCCGTGAGATACTTGTCGAGCCTCGCGCCGCCTTCCGTCTCGCCAACGGTGAGCGCGTATCTCTTTTCTGCAGTGTCATGGGGCGTGGCCGGCATCATGGGCGGGACTATATCACCGGAGGACGGCATGGGAGACGATATGCAGAACGGGTCCGTCGAGAAAGGCGAGCCGCTGGACGAGGGGAAGCTCCGCAAGCTGAAATTCATGATGGCGCTGATGTCGGGTTTCCTCGTCCTCACCTTCATGGTGGTGGTCGCGGCCTTCGTCTGGCGGCTTTCGGGCTCGGGCGGCGAGGGGGCGGCGCGCGTGGCGCTGCCCGCCGGTCATTTCGGCGCCTCGCGCATCGCCGTCGCGCCGGGCGAGAGGCTCCGCTCCGTCACGATGGAAGGCGGGCGCATCGCCATTGCCGTCGGCAGCGACAATGCGGAGGCCGTCATCATCGTCGATGCCAAGACCGGTCAGGAGCTCGGCCGGATCATGCTCACGCCGATGTCGGGGTTTGCGGCGAGAGAGTAAGGCTTCTTTCCACCTCCCCCTTGCGGGGAGGCCGAACGGGCGCAGCCCGTTCGGGTGGGGGGCTCCCCTACCGGCGGGTAACTTGCTTTCCGTTTCCCCCGCTTACCCCTCCCCGAAACTTGCTTCGCTGACGCTCGCAACTTTCGACCCTCCCACCTTGGCGGCTTGTCCGCCAAGGCGAACAAGATGGGGGGAGGGTGGGTTTGCAATGACGATGTATGGCAGCCGAGCCGCTGCCGTCACACCGGCGTATAGACCACGAGTTTCAGCCCCGGATCGTCATTCGCCTGAAAGCTTGCATATTCGAAGCGGAGCTTGCCGAGCTTCGGATGCGCGAGTTCCTTGCGCCCCGCCGCCACGTCGCGGATGTCATGCGCTTTCCACCAGCGGCCGAATTCCGCGCTTTCGCGGGTAAGCCGCGCAAGAAGATCGGCGAAGGCCGGATCGCCCGCCCACAGGTCGTGCGTCTTGCGGAACTCGGCCACCATTCGTTTCGCCTCTCCCTCCCAGGCGTCACCGAAAAGGCGGCGCGTCGCCGCGTTGGTCAGCATGTTGAGCAGGATGTTGCGGTTTCCGGGCTCGAGGCGGCTGAAGGCGAAAATCCTGTCCGCCGCCTCGTTCCAGTGCAGCACGTCCCAGCGCCGTCCCGTCACATAGGCGGGCTGCGTCAGGCTCTCCACCATGCGCTTCACCGTGCCGGGCACGTCCTCGGGCGTGAAGCGCCGACGGTCGCTCCGGCTTGCCAGCGCCTTCAGATGGGCGTGTTCCGCCTTGTCGAGCATGAGCGCGCGGGCGAGCGCGTCCACCGTTGTCGATGAGGGGCTCACCGTGCGGCCCTGTTCGAGGCGGATGTACCAGTCGGTGCTGATCCCGGCGCGTTCGGCCACCTCCTCGCGGCGCAGTCCCGCGGCGCGGCGTCTGCGGCCTTGCGGCAGGCCCAGCGCCTCCGGCGTCAGCCTTTCGCGGCGCGCGCGCAGGAAGTGGCCGAGCTCGCTGTGGCGGGCGCCGCCGCCGGGGCGGTCATCGGTGCGAATGCCGGGGCGGCTTGCGGGTGTCTCCCTCCCGCCTTCGGGGCGTCGCGTTCCGGGCTTTGCCTTCTTCATCGCCAATCCGTTCATGGGCTCATTCTCCGCCGCGCCTTGCGCCGGAGGGAGGGGTTCCGGAATCCTATGATAATACCAGGTCTGAATGAGCTTCCAGCGTCCTGCCATGTTGGGGTTGTCCGGCGGGGGCTCGTGCATCGCCCTTCCGGTTCAAGGCAACCTCAATCAGGAAGGACGATCCCATGCCTCTCATCCAGGTCTGGCTCCGCAAGGGCACCGCGCCCGCTCACCGTCAGGGCATCTCGAAGAGCATTCACCGCGCCATGGTCGATGTTCTCGGCATTCCCGAAGACGACTATTTCCAGGTCACCCATGAGCTCGATGCGGAAGACATGCTCTTCGATCCCCATTATTTCGGGCTTCCGCGCAGCGAGCGCTTCATCATGATCCGCCTCTCCTTCAATGCGCGGCCCGCCGCCATGAAGCTGAAGCTCTTCGAGACCATTGCCGACAATCTCGAAAAGGATCCGGGGCTCGACCGTGCCGACATGGGCATGTCGATCGTCGAGACCGCCTTCGAGAACTGGTGGGCGCATGGCCGCGCCGTCGATCCGAAGACCGGCACCGATTCCCGCATGTCGGCCTGACGGGCGGACGGTTCTGTTTGTCCCCGCTTTCGTCCGGGAGGCGGGGACAACTCATCCGAATGTGACGTTTCGATTGCGTTCGTGTGACGGTGGACCCCCGGTTGTCCCCGGGGCGGGCGGTTTTTCCAGCAATATCAAAGGTTTGGGCGGTGCGCGCGCGGGGGCGCGGGCAGCGTCGCGCTGCCGCGTGCGGCCGGCGCCGCAAATGCAGAAGATCGCCCGGCATATTCGCCAGCGATTTCAATCATTTAAGGGGAGGGGAGGGTGCCGCCGGCGCCGGGGGAGGAGGGAGGATGGCGCCGGCGGCAATCTGAAAGCTATCGATCGGGGAGGAGGTCGATCGACGTTTCGTGAGTTGAATATCGCCTCTGGATGACAAGTTGTCAATTGCAATTTTGTTGCGTTGCAAAAATGTAATCCAGTTTGGGATGCGAGTGAATGTCATCCTAAACCATTGATATTCCTTGCATAAATTTCAATAATGCGGAGTGCGAGGCCGCGAAAATCACGCCCATGCGGTCGAATGACGCAGTGCGGGGCATCATTTTTAGGGGGTAACCCCTAGTTTTTCGGGGCGATTTTCAGGGCGCCGCAGATTGCTCTTGCGCGGTCCGGAAAGGCGTCATAGAAGGAGCGCCCGAACTGGTCCGTCCCCTTCGTCTAGCGGTCCAGGACGTCGCCCTCTCACGGCGAAAACAGGGGTTCGAGTCCCCTAGGGGACGCCATTTCTTCCAGTAAAATCAGATGGTTGGCGTCAGATGTAGGCGGCGATGGCCTGCATTGCGAGGGCGATTGCCGCGCCGAGCCACAGCACCACGATCGACAGCAGGCCGATGGTGAAGCCGGTCGAGCGCTTCAGCGCCTCCGCGTAGTAGCCCCGGGCGTAAACCACTCTGCCGATTGGGAAAATCACGCCGACAAGCGCCGCCCACATGTCGCCGATGCTCAGCGCGAAGAGCCAGAGCGCGGGCAGGAAGAGGAGCAGCACTTCCGTCGTGTTGCCCTGGACGCGCAGGACGCGGAGGAAGTCATCCGGTCCGTCCATGCGCGGCGCGGGAATGTTGAATGTTCCCCGTGCCTTACCGACCTTGAAGGCCATCCAGAAATAGACCGCGAGTGCCAGCAGCGTGACGAGCCCCGTCAACGGATAGGCGAAAGGCGTCATGGCGAATCTCCCTCATGCGTTGCCCGCGTCAAGGAGAGCAGCTTGCGGTGATTCCGGCAAATAAAAGAATGGCTTGGAGAGGGGCCGTCAGTGCGCGACGCCCGCCTCCAGCGCGCGGATGCGCTCGGCGAGGCTGCGGGCGCCGCCAGGCGGTTCGTCTCTCGGCAGATCGTCTTCCTCGTCCCGCTCCGCCGGTGCGCCGGTATCCGGCGCCGCATCAAGCTCGGCAAGGAGCGAGGCCTTTACCTCGGCAAGCGTGCGCGCGTCTTCGTCCTGTTCGGCCCCCTCCCGGAGCTCAAGTTCTTGTCCCGCCTCGCTTTCCGGGATGGGGGGGCTTGCGGGCGCGGGGGCATCGAGCGCGGCGAGCCTTTCCTGCGCGGCTTCGAATTGGCGCGTCCTCGCCGTCAGGGCTTCCTCGATGGCGCCGAGTTCACGGCTCGCCGAGGCGATGCTCGCGGCCTGTTTCGCCGTGTCGGCCGCGGCTGCCGTCATCTCGTTCCGCAGCGCATCGAGGCCCATCCGCAGCTTCTCCGTTTCGCTCCGCAGCTTCTCGCATTCCGCGGCGAGGCTTTCCCTTTCAGCCTCCAGCCTTTGCTGCGCTTCGGAAAGGCCGGCATTTTCGGATTTGAGCCGGCCGATCTCGGCCTTGAGCGGAGCCAGATCGCGCTCGTGACGGCGTATCATGGCGTCGAGTTCCGCCTGACGGTTTTCTTCCGTCTTTCCGTCATTTTCCGTCCCGGAATCGGCGCCATCGACGCCCAGGTTGCGCAGAGTGACAGTGACGGCCCGGCGCCAGACGAACTGGGCTCCGATCATCGCGAAAAGCGATGCGATGAAGAAACCGAGTGCAATCAGCATCAGGCTCTCAATCATGCTCTCCTCGCTTCGCTCGTTCCCAAAGATCGGTCAGGCCGGAAAAATCGGCACAGACTGACAGAAAAGCCCCCTGCCTTCTACCTTTCCGGCCATCCCGGCGGATGCGGGTCAGGGGATATTCCGGCGATCAGAAAGGCAGCCATTCGCGGGATTTCGTGTATTTCAGATAGCCCACGGACGCGCCAAGACGGATACCGACGCCCGAACGCATCGGCGCGAGTACGATATCGTCGCGCTGCTGATAGTTGATGCCGATGCCGCCCACGAGATAAGCGCTGCCCTCGACGCCGGGAAAGCGCTGATAGATGGCGTCGCCATTGGGCAGGTTATAGACCAGCGTGAAGACCTTCACGGCGTTACCGCCAAAGTCCCATCCGGCGCTCGGTCCCTGCCAGTAGACGGTGCGGCGGGTGCCGTTCTTCATGACGAGATCGCCTTGTCCGTAGCGCAGGCCGATGACGAAGGCGCCGCTCGCCTCCTCGCCCTTGATATAGGCATTGGGCTCGCCATAGTCCTCGAAGACATCATGCACGGCGTCCGCGAGCCCTTCCGATACCCCTCCGAAGAAATCGCCTGCCTCTCTCACGATTTCGTCTTCCTTGTAGGTATCGGAAGACCGGTTCTCCGATTGCGCCAGCGCGGTTCCGGGCATGATCGTCAGCGCCGCGAGCAGGCTCAGCACGGCTGCAATGACATAGCCGCTTCCGTCGTTCATTCGCATGCGGGGCTGCCGGTGCGCCGGGGTGGCTTGATAGTGCATCTGCCGTTCCTTTTCCCTGTGATGTCAAAACGCCATCGAATCGCCGTCAATTGATGCAGACTCTAGCGGAGAATCACCCAAATCGCGGGTGCCGGGGATATTGTCCGGTCAGCATGGCGAAACGGTGACCGCAGGACATGAACGAGCGGGGATAATTTCGTGAGCGGGGCCGGATGTTGAAGTCGTGGAAGGCGCGTTTCGCAGCAGGCGTGGGGGTTCTCCTCCTTTTGTTTGCGGCCGGCCTCGGCTGGCTCTGGGCGGAGCGTGCGGCGCTTGCCGAGCGCGTCATCGGACAGGCGCTTGCCGACCGAGGCATCGCGCCCGTTTCCTTCAGCGTCGGTTTCATCGGTCTTCGGAGCATTTCCCTTTCGGATATCGCCATAGGAAATCCGGATGCGCCCGATGCGGCGGCGAGCAGCGTCAGCGTGAATTATTCGCTCGGCGAACTCCTTTCCGGGGATGTGCGTTCCGTCGAGGTGGGCAATGCCAGCCTGCATCTTGTGCTAACGGATAGCGGACTGTCTCTCGGCGCTCTCGATCCTCTGCTGCAAGGCGGTGGCGGAGGCGGACTCCGCCTGCCACCCATCTCGGTCGGCAACGCGGAAATCGTGGCAGCGACGCCCTATGGTGATTTCACATTCGAAGGACCTGCGTCGGTTCTGCCGGAAGGCGGTGCGATCGCCGTGTCTTCGGATAGCTTGCGTATCAGCGAATTGGCCGATGAGCCGCGCTTCGCGCCGCTCATCGCCAATGGAAAGCTCCTTCTCGACGGCAACGATCTCGCAATCACGGGATCTGTGGTCAGCCACGTCGAAGATGAAAAGCAGGTTCCCCTCTTTGCGGTGGAAGCCGACTATGACGGCGAGGCGAGAACGGGGCGTGCGGTCGCGGAAGGAGCGCTTTCCTTTTCGCATGACGGGGTCACGCTGGCCGCGCTCTTACCCGCTTTGCGCTCGCTCTATCTCGATCTTGGCGGAGGCGTTTCCTATCGTCTCGTCGCGGAGATGCAGGGGCGCGATCTCGCTCTTGCGATGGAGGCCGAATTCAACAGGCTTTCTCTTAACCACACGGCGGGTGGTTCATTCTCCCTGAGCGGCAGAATCGATGCCCAAGGCGGGCTCGAGGGAAACGCCCTGATGCCTGTCCATGCGGAGCTTCATCGCGTTACCGTCAGGGATCTGGCGGCGCAGGAGCGGTTCGCGCCCATTCGCATCGAGGGACCGCTCGACTATGCAAAGCGCCGTCTCGCCGCCGATCTCATCATCCGCAGTGCCTTGCCCGCGGTCGATGGCGCGCGGCTTTCCAATGTGAGTGCAAGTTACGAGGTCGATTCAGGGCGGGGAGAAGTCAGGGCGAGCGGCGATCTTGCCTTCGCGCCCGGCAAGCTCGAACTGCAGACGCTTCTTCCCGCGCTGAAGGGAACCATTGCAAGGATGAGCGGCAGCCTCGCCTATGACGCGCGGGCGAAGCTGCGGGACGGGGATTTCGCGAGTTCCGGCGAAGCAAGGCTCATGGATGTCGGTTTCGCCGCATCTGCGGCGACGGTCGAGAAGGTGAATGGAACGGTCTCCCTTTCGAGCCTGGTGCCGCCACGCACAAAGGGCGTACAGAGGATCGATGTCGGCCTGTTGCAGGCCGGGCTGCCTCTCGAGAACGGAACGGTCGCCTTCGAGCTCGACCGTTCGGGACTGCGAATTGTCGATGCAAGCTGGCCCTTTGCGGAGGGAAAGCTCACACTTGTTTCCTCCAACGCGACATCGAGCGCGAGCGATGCCGAGTTTCTTCTTGGGGTGCGGGATGTCGACTTATCGGCCCTCGTGGCGCTTGCCGACATTCCCGGCCTCAGGGCGACGGGGCATATCAGCGGCGACGTGCCGATCGCCATCCGGAATGGCGATCCGATCCTGCTCGACGGGAACATTGCGGCGGAGGAAGACGGCATCATCGTCTATCGGGGTGAGGCGGCGGACGCAGCCGCAACGGAGCAGACGAAGCTCCTGACCGACGCGCTGAAGAATTTTCACTACACGGAACTCGCCGGCGGCCTCTCCGGAAACGCGAATGGCGAACTCGTGCTTCGTCTCGCGCTCAAGGGTGCCAATCCCGATCTCTATGACGGCTATCCCTTCGCCATCAATGTAAACTTGGAGGGATCGCTTGCAGACCTGCTGCGGCGTGGTACCGTTGGTTTCCGGCCGCTCGAACTGATCAAAGAGCAATCGAAAGGGGCGGTGACGCCGCCCGCGAACAAGACGGAGCCGTGAGCTTGCAGTATCAGACGCCTCGAATGCGCCTCTCTTCATGCGGATATGTTCCACTGGCCGCGGCGGGAATTTCTCTCCTTCTTGCGGCGTGCAATCCCACGGTGAAAATCGAAGCGCCGGACAAGCCCATCGAGATCAATCTGAACGTCAAGATCGAGCAGGAGGTTCGGGTGAAGGTCGATCGTGACCTCGACGAGCTGCTTGCCGAAAATCCGGATCTGTTCTGAGGAAGGAACGAGACATGCACTTGATTGCGAGGAATATCCTTCCGCTTTTCGCGCTTCTGATTTCCCTCGTCTTCGCGGGATCCGCTTTCGCCATCGATCTCGATTCAGCCAAGGCCCAGGGACTCGTTGGCGAAAAACTGAACGGGTATGTGGGAATCGTCACTTCGGCGCCGAGCCCCGACGTCACCAAGATGGTGAATGACATCAATCTTCGCCGTCGCGATTCCTACCGGGCTATTGCCGACAAGACGCCGGGCGCCACGCTCAATGCGGTCGAGAAGCTGGCGGCCGAAAAGCTCATCCGCAAGACGCCGTCCGGGCAATATGTTGAGAAGAGTCCGGGCCAATGGGTCAAGAAGCCCTGAAACCGTTCCGATTCAGGACGATTTTGGCGGCTGGCCCCGCCTGACACGGCCCCGATCCCCGAATGAGCCGTAAACCAGCCCGGAAATGCGATTTTCCGGCGGCATGGCGCTTGCACTTTTGCGGGCACAAGCTTGTCCGCCATTAGCGCGTATCGCATGGCGGGGCCGGCGCGAGCCCTCGACGGTCGGGGGGCCAGCTCGTGGCTTGCGCCGGCCAGCTTGTCCTTCTCCGACGGCCTCGACAGCCCAGGCCCCGGACCGGAAAAATCCGGTCCGGGGACCAGGAGACCCTGTTTCAGCTCATACCGTCAGGCGTGCGCGCCGCGCGCGACAAAGAAGGGATTGTCGAGCCCGCGTTCGGTCTTGCCATAGAGAAGCGGCGTACCGTCGAGTTGGGTGACACTACCGCCTGCCGCGAGGAGCACGGCATGACCTGCGGCAGTGTCCCACTCCATCGTGCGCCCATGACGCGGATAAAGATCGGCTTCACCCGTCGCGACGAGACAGAATTTCAGGGAAGAGCCGGCGGCGAGAAACTCCTTCACCTTGTAGAGATTCAGATATTCGTCGGTCTTCGTGTCGCGATGCGTGCGGCTGGCGATGACCACGAGCCCATCCTCGCCGGGCGCCCGCGCCGCGATCTGCCTCGGTGCGCCGGAGCCTTCATCGCCTCGTGCATTCGGAGCGACATGCTGCTCGAAGGCATTGCCCGCGCCATAGCCGAAGAACATCCGATCCTTGGCCGGTGCGTAAACGACGCCCGCGACCGGTATGCGGTCCTCGATCAGTGCGATATTGACCGTAAATTCGCCGTTCTTGTTGATAAACTCCTTCGTGCCGTCCAGAGGGTCGACTAGGAAGAAGCGGTGACCGATCTCGGGAATGTGGCCGCCTGCGGCAGCTTCCTCGGACACGACGGGGATATCCGGCGCGGACTTCCGCAAGCCATCCAGAATGATCGCCTCGGCATCGCGGTCGGCAGCCGTAACCGGGCTCTTGTCGTCCTTGTGAATGACTTCGAACTCGGAATGATAGTGATCCATGATCGCGGCGCCCGCGCGCAGGGCAATCTTCCGCAGTTCCTCGACAAGGGCAGCGCGGTCGGAAATCAGGCTCGTCAAAACATTTTTCCCTGAGAATGTCCCGCCGGGGAGATGGGACGGGAGACTTCGGTGGAGGCCGCCGGGGCTGGCCTTGAGGGCGGCGCAATGGTATCAGGTTTTCTAGGCTTTTAGGGGTTCTGGGGCAAATCGATATGACGGAAACCAACGACGTCTCCGCTTTGGAGCTCGCCGCTCTCATGTGCAGCCGCGTCTGTCATGACGTGATCAGCCCGGTGGGGGCGATTACGAACGGGCTTGAAGTTCTGGCGGATGAAGACGATCCGGAAATGAAGGCCCATGCGATGGAGCTCATCACGAAGAGCGCCGCGCAGGCCTCGGCCAAGCTCCAGTTTGCGCGCCTCTGCTTCGGTGCGGCTGGGTCCGCGGGCACGGAGCTCGACCTGCAGGATGCGAAGTCCGTGGCTGAAGGCCTGATGATGGGCGAGCGGGCGACGCTATCCTGGGATGCGCCTGCAGCGACAATCGGCAAGGACTACGTCAAGCTCCTGCTCAACATGATCCTGATCGGCATGGCTGCCGTTCCGCGGGGCGGGGATGTCTCGGTCAATATCGATGGGGAAATGGCAAAGCCGACGCTACGCGTACGCTCCAGCGGGCAGGCAGCGCGGGTGCCGGAGGAGACGGCCAAGTTTCTCGGCGGGCGCGACCCGGACAGATTTCTCGACGCGCGCGCCGCGCAACCCTATTTCACAGGGCTCGTTGCGAGATCGCTCGGTCTTTCCATCGATGCGCGCATGGAGGGAGAGACCTTCGTGATCGAGGCGTTCTTCGCCGATGGCGGCGCGGGCGTGTGAGACGGGGTTTTTCAGGCACTAAAACAAGAAGGGCGCCCCGTGGGCGCCCTTCTGCATTTCAGTCCCGTGCAGGGCAGGGGATCAGGCCGAGGCCTTCGCCGGCATGGCACCTTCGGACGGATCGCGCAGCACGTAGCCACGGCCCCAGACGGTTTCGATGTAGTGATCGCCGCCGGTCGAGGCCGCAAGTTTCTTGCGCAGCTTGCAGATGAAAACGTCGATGATCTTGAGTTCGGGCTCGTCCATGCCGCCATAGAGATGATTGAGGAACATCTCCTTCGTCAGCGTCGTGCCCTTGCGGAGCGAGAGCAGCTCCAGCATCTGATATTCCTTGCCGGTCAGGTGCACACGGTTGCCTTCGACCTCGACCGTCTTGGTGTCGAGATTGACGGTGAGCTTGCCCGTGTTGATGACCGACTGGGAATGACCCTTGGAACGGCGGACGACCGCATGGATGCGGGCGACGAGCTCATCCTTGTGGAAGGGCTTCGTCATGTAGTCGTCGGCGCCGAAGCCGAGGCCTCGAACCTTGTTCTCAATGCCGGCGAGACCGGAAAGGATGAGAATTGGAGTGGTGATCTTGCCCACGCGCAGCTGCTTGAGGACGTCATATCCGCTCATGTCGGGAAGGTTCAGGTCGAGCAGGATGATGTCGTAGTCGTAGAGCTTGCCGAGATCGACCCCTTCTTCACCGAGGTCGGTGGTGTACACATTGAAACCATCCGACTTGAGCATCAGTTCGATGCTCTGCGCGGTCGCGCTGTCATCTTCGATGAGCAGAACTCTCATTGGTCCCCCTCTCGGCGATCCACTTCAGCCTCAATCGCCGACGGCTTGGTTAATCCATGGTTGGGACCTTAAGGCGATTTGGTTAACAAAGGTTAATCGGAATGAAAAAAATTCAGAAAAATTTACCGGTCGTTCCCTAAGTCGCTGCTTTGACTCACCTTTCCCGTAAGGAGACGGGTGGCCGGGAGGTTAATGCGCTGGATGCGGAGACCTCATCGGGTTCGATATGCACGTGGATCTGGTCATTTCAGGGTTTACGCCGTCTTAAAGTCTTCGCGGCAAACTGCCTCTCATCTGAAGAGTCGGGGCGGATTTCCCCATAACTCATGGCGGATATTCCGCTTTGGAAGAGGCCGGGCCGTGCAGGCATTGTTGGCGGAAATAGGTGCGCTCGCCGAGGTGAAGCACTATGGGCGGGTGATCAGCATCCAGGGGCTCATGGTGGAAGTGGCCGGGCCGCTTCATGCCATGGGCGTGGGGAGCAGGCTTGCCGTCTTCAACCGTGCGGGCGAGGAAGTGATCTGCGAAGTAGTTGGCTTCCGCGACAACCGCGCGCTTTGTCTTCCCTTCGGTGCCCTCTCAGGTATCGGTGTCGGCTGCAAGGCGGTCCTCTCCTCGGAGGAGCCTCACATCTATCCTTCGAATGCCTGGCTCGGCCGTGTCGTGAATGCGATGGGCGAGCCGATCGACGGAAAGGGGCCGATCGCTCAGGGTGCGATGCCCTATCCGTTGCGCAACGCGCCACCAGCCGCTCATACGAGGCAGCGTGTCCGCGGAAAGGTCGATCTGGGAGTGAGGGCGCTCAACACATTTACGACCTGCTGCCGCGGTCAGCGCATGGGCATTTTCGCTGGCTCGGGCGTCGGAAAGTCGGTCCTGCTTTCCATGCTAGCGCGGAATACCGAGTGCGATGTGTCAGTCATCGGTCTTATCGGTGAGCGCGGCCGCGAGGTGCAGGAATTCATCGAGGACGATCTGGGGCCCGAGGGGCTCGCGCGCTCGGTTGTGGTGGTTGCGACATCGGACGAGCCCGCCTTGATGCGCAGACAGGCAGCCTATCTCACATTGAGTCTCGCTGAGTATTTCCGGGATCTCGACAAGGACGTCCTCTGCATGATGGACAGCGTGACGAGGTTTGCGATCGCGCAGCGCGAGATCGGCCTGTCGACCGGCGAACCGCCTACGAGCAAGGGCTATACGCCGACCGTTTTCGCCGAGCTGCCGAAGCTTCTCGAGCGTGCGGGGCCGGGAACGGGTGCCGGCAGCATTACGGGGCTTTTTACCGTTCTCGTCGATGGCGACGACCATAACGAACCCGTGGCCGATGCTGTGCGCTCGATTCTCGATGGTCATATCGTCATGGAGCGTTCGATTGCCGAGCGCGGACGCTATCCCGCAGTCAATGTGCTGAAGTCCGTCTCGCGTACCATGCCCGACTGCAATACGCCGGAAGAGAACGACCTTATCCGCCGCGCCCGCGCCTTGATGGCGACCTATGACGACATGGAAGAGCTTATCCGGCTTGGTGCCTATCGTCCCGGATCGGATCCGCAGGTCGACGAAGCCATTCACTATCAACCTGCGCTCGACGCCTTCCTGTCGCAGCACAAACATGACGCCAGCACGCTTGCCGAGGGCTACACGGCGCTTGCGGCCATTCTCGGCGAGGTATCGCCGAAATTCGGGGAGACTGAGTGATGCGGAACCGTGAATCCCTGATCCGCCTCCACAAGTTTCAGGTGGACGAGAAGCGCCGGAAAGTGGCCGAGCTCGAAATCATGCTGGGCGAGTTTCGCCAGCGCGAACGTGATCTCGAGGCGCAGGTGGAAGAAGAGCAGCGAAAGGCGGGAATTTCCGATGTGGGCCACTTCGCCTATCCCATGTTCGCGAAATCCGTCATCCGCCGTCGGGAGAATATCCTCGAATCGATTGAAGGAATCGAACGCCAGCTCGAAACCGCCAAGGAGGAACTTGCCGGCGCCTTCCGCGAGCTCAAGAAGTATGAGCTGCTCGAAAGCAGCCGCCGCCGGAAGGTTCGCAAGGAAGCAATGCGCGTTGAGCAGTCGGAGTTGGACGAAGTCGCACTGACAATTCACCGACGTCACTGATCGGTCTCAAAACCCGTTTTCGCCTTCTCTCGGGGCGCGCTAATATAGCCGCGAACTTCACAAATCGCGGTCAATGCCAATGCCTTCCTTCGATATCGTTTCCAAGACGGACTTCGCCGAGATCGACAACGCGCTGCAGAACGTGACGCGAGAGATCGGCCAACGCTACGACTTCAAGGGGTCGCACTGTTCCGTCGAGAGAAAGGAACAGGAACTCACGATCAATGCCGATGACGATCTGAAACTGAAGCAGATGCACGAACTGCTGCAGGGACATCTTGCGCGGCGCAATGTCGAGGCAGGCGTGCTCGACTACAAGGAGCCGGAGAAAGCTGCCGGTCAGAGTGTGCGGCAGAAGGTGGCAATCCGGGAAGGGATCGACAAGGAACTCGCCAAGAGGATCGTGAAGGATATCAAGGGATCGGGCCTGAAGGTGCAGGTCGCCATTCAGGGCGACGAGCTACGCGTGTCCGGCAAGAAGCGCGATGACCTCCAGGCTGCCATTCAGTTCGTGAAGGGGCTGAAGATCGAGCAGCCCCTCCAGTATGTGAACTTCCGTGATTGAAGATTCGTCTTATCCGCGAAAGAACAGGCGCCGAACGAGATAGATCAGGCTGATCGCGATCAGATAGCCAATGAAGCGGATTGCGACGAGCTTCAACACCTCAATATCCAGATAGTCCGGTAGCGGATTTGCCGCACCCGCATAGAAGTTGCGGCCGATATTGACGAGCTCGTGGACGAGCGTGGCACCAACCGCGTAGACGACGACGCGGTTGTACCGGCTCATCAGGATCGCGGCGATGAGCGCAATTATCAGACCTTGTATCGAGTTGACCGTATCGAAGCCCATGCGCGCCCATGCAAGCGCTTCGTTCAGATATTCCTGAAATTCCATCTTGTCCCCCTCAAGCTTTACCAGGCAGGAGAGCCTCTCTCCCGGGATGGCGTATGGTGCCGGCCACCACGCAGGTTCCGTACGCCAACTCATGGCAGAGCCTATCTCAAAATGGCACAAGGTCTAGCTATTTGCGCTGCGAAAAGTCCGTCTGCGTCGCAAATCCGTCATCATTCAGCGTGAGCGGAGGGGCGGCGCAGAGGATAAAAGCGCAGGGCCCGGCGCGTGAGGTGGTTAACGGGAGTGCGTTTCCGGCGGCAGAGATATGCCGCCGGAAATGGCAAATCAGACGCTCCCGACCGTCCGCAGACGGATGCGGGGATGGATTTCGTTCTGGGACATGACAAATGTCTGGGGACGGAAGCGCTCTATGATGGAGCGAACATAGGGACGTATACCAGGGCTTGTCAGCAGAACCGGAACCTCCCCGGCGCGCGCGGCATCTTCGAAACGGTCGCGCATCAGGGCAATGAACTCCTGCAGAACGGATGGTTGCATGGAGAGCTGCTTTTCTTCTCCCTGACCCACGAGCGATTCCGCGAATGCCTGCTCCCAGCGGGGCGAGAGCGTCACGAGGGGAAGTGTATTGTCCCCATCCATGTGTGCAGCGCAGATCTGGCGAGCGAGGCGCGCGCGAACATGCTCGGTGATGAGAGTAAGGCTCTGCGTGTGTCCGACCGCTTCGGCGATGCCTTCCATGATTGTCGGCAGGTCGCGGATGGAGATGCGTTCGGTGAGCAGCGTCTGGAGGACGCGCTGAATGCCAGTGATGGTGATCTGTGAAGGCACGAGATCGTCCACGAGCTTCTTGTGTTCCTTGCCAAGTTCGTCGAGGAGCTTCTGCACTTCCGCATAGGAAAGCAGGTCGGCCATGTTGTCCTTCAGAATCTCCGTCAGGTGCGTCGTCAGCACCGTGGGCGGATCGACAACCGTATAGCCACGGAAGGATGCTTCCTCGCGAAGGCCCTCGTCGATCCAGGTCGCCGGCAATCCGAAAGCGGGTTCCGCGGTGTGGAGACCGGGGAGCTGAATCTGGTTGCCATGCGGATCCATGACGAGAAGCTGACCGACATAGACCTCTCCGCGCCCTGACTCCACTTCCTTTACGCGAATGACGTAGCTGTTCGCGTCGATCTGCACATTGTCGAGGATGCGGACGGAAGGCATGACAAAGCCCATATCGCTCGCGATCTGACGGCGCAACGCCTTGATCTGGTCGGTGAGCTTCTGGTGGTCCTTGCCGTTGATCAGCGGGAGCAGGGCGTAACCGATCTCCAGGCGGAGCTCGTCCATCTTGAGGGCCGTACTGATAGGCTCTTCGGCTGCGGGCTTTGCTTCGGCTTCCTGCGCTTCCGCAAAGGCGAGATCGTCCTCCCTCTGCTTTCGCGATTTCTTCAGATAGAACGCCAAACCACCGGAACCGGCGGCGAGCAAAAGGAAGGGAATGGCGGGGAGGCCCGGCAGCAGCGCCATCGTGCCCATGACGAAGGAGGACATGCCGAGCGCCTGCGGATAGCCGGAGAGCTGATCGAAGAGTGCTTCGTCGGCGGCGCCTTCCACGCCCGCCTTGGAGACGAGGAGGCCTGCCGCCGTGGAGACGATCAGCGCAGGGATCTGGCTCACCAGGCCGTCACCGACTGTCAGTAGCGTATAGGTATGAGCCGCATCGCCGAAGCCCATACCGTTCTGTGCGACGCCTATGACGATGCCGCCTACAACATTGATGAAGGTGATAAGCAGGCCGGCTATCGCGTCGCCGCGGACGAATTTCGAGGCACCATCCATGGCGCCGAAGAAAGAACTTTCCTTTTCAAGGGCCGTGCGGCGTTCGCGAGCTTCCTTTTCGTCGATCAAACCAGCGGAGAGATCGGCATCGATTGCCATCTGTTTGCCGGGCATCGCGTCGAGGGTGAAGCGGGCTGCGACTTCCGCAATACGCCCAGAACCCTTGGTTATGACGACGAAGTTCACGATGACGAGGATCGCGAAGACGATCACGCCAATCACGAAGTTGCCCTGCATCACGAAGTTGCCGAAGGCCTCAATGACCTTGCCCGCGCTGCCCGTACCCTCATGCCCCTGACCGAGGATGAGGCGGGTCGATGCAAGGTTCAGGGCGAGGCGGAGCATCGTCGCGATGAGAAGTACGGTTGGAAAGGCACTGAATTCGAGCGGCTTCTGGATGAAGAGCGCCGTCATCAGCACGAGCACCGAGAAGGTGATTGAGATGGCGAGCGAAAAGTCGAGGAGAAACGCCGGCAGGGGCAGGATCAACACGACGATGATCGCCATGACGCCGAGAGCCAGGGCGAGGTCGCCTCGCTTGGCGAGACCGGCCATAAGGGAGCCAGGTGTCATGCCCGAGATGCCGAGGCTACCGAGCAGTCCCTTTGCCGGTGCGGCGCTGCTTGCGTCACTCATTCAAGGAGTTCCTGAAATAGGGAGATCTGGGGTGCTCAGCCGAATTGGGGGCGCGCTTCGCCGGGCGTCGGTATCTGGACGCCCTGTTCGCCGTACTCCTTCAGCTTGTTGCGGAGAGTGCGGATCGATATGCCCAGAATGTTCGCGGCATGGGTGCGGTTCCCGAGACAGTGATCGAGGGTCTGAAGGATAAGATCCTGTTCGACTTCGGCGACCGTCTTGCCCACAAAGGCGCGGGATGCCGCATCCGCCGCCGCGGCTGCCTTCTGTGCAACACCGTTCAGAGGCGTATCGTCGAGACGGGAGCCGTCCGGAAGGCGGATGGCGTCCACATCGATCTCGGTGCCGGTCGACAGAAGCACTGCTCGGTGCATCGTGTTTTCGAGCTCGCGCACGTTGCCGGACCAGCGATGCTGGCCGAGGAAGCGGCGAGCCTCGGCTGAAATCGCTTTCTGGGAGAGGCCATTCTGCTTCGCATAGCGGGCTGCAAAATGTTCAGCGAGAGCGAGAATATCGGCGGGACGCTCACGCAGCGGCGGGAGCTGAAGGTTGACGACGTTCAGTCGATAGAAAAGGTCTTCGCGGAACCGGCCGGCGCGGGCTTCCGCCTGCAGGTCGCGGTTCGATGTCGCGATGATGCGGATGTTGACCTTGACCGGCGTCTTGCCTCCGACGCGGTCGATCACGCGTTCCTGAATAGCGCGAAGGAGCTTTGCCTGAAGACGGATATCCATCTCACTGATTTCGTCGAGAAGAAGCGTTCCGCCATCCGCTTCTTCGAACTTGCCGATGCGCCGGGCGACAGCGCCCGTGAAGGCGCCCTTCTCGTGGCCAAAGAGTTCCGATTCCAGGAGATTTTCAGGAATGGCGGCGCAGTTCACGGAAATGAAGGGCTTGTCGCGACGAAGGGAGCGGCTGTGAACGTAATGCGCAATGACTTCCTTGCCGGTGCCTGACTCGCCGGTGATGAGGATCGAGGCTTCGGAGGGTGCTACTTGATCGGCGAGTTTCACGATGGACCCCATCTTCGGGTCCTGGAAGATCAGCGCATGGTTCTCTTCGGCGACAGCTGCAAGCACGGCGGCGATCAGGTCCGCATCGGGCGGCAGAGGTATGTATTCCTTCGCACCCGCCCGGATCGCGTTGACCGCGGCGCGAGCATCCGTTTCGACGCCGCAAGCTACCACCGGCAGGCAAATGTGTTCGGCCTGAAGGCGGGGAATGAGGCCCGCAATGTCCATCGCCACATCGACCATCATGAGGTCGGCGCCGCGGCCGGAGCGCAGGGTATCGATCGCCTGATCGACGGTTTCGGTATGGGTCACCTTGGCGCCCTTGGCCATCGCCATTTTCGTGGCGGTGGAGAGTTGTCCGTTCAGGGTTCCGACGATCAGAAGGCGCATCTGCGGCTCCTCTACTTTCTTTTCAGCTACGAGTTACTTTTCTTTGGCGCAGGGTCAGGCCAGGCCGCCTTTGACGATTTCGGTCATGGTGACGCCGAGACGATCATCCACCACCACGACTTCTCCGCGCGCAACAAGCCGGTCATTCACATAGATGTCGATCGCTTCGCCGACCTTGCGGTCCAGTTCAACGATGGCACCGCGTCCGAGCTTCAACAGGTTGGAGACCTCAATATGCGTCTTGCCAAGGACGGCCGACACATTGACCGGCACGTCGAAGACTGCTTCGAGGTCCTGGGCAGTGCGGGCGATCTCTTCCTCCTGGACGGTTTCGCTTTCGGCTGTGGCCGGAGCTTGTTCCGTGTTGGCGAGATCGGGCAGGGCGACTTCGTCTTCCTGATTTGCCATGATGCGAACTCCTTCATGTATCCGTTGTTATCGCTCGTCCCGGTCCGCTTTGCGGACTTCGGGCATGGCGAGTGAATCCTTGTCTGCGCCGGTCTTCAGCGTTTCGATGTGGCGGGAAACAATTTCGTTAATCTCCTGCTCGATTTCGTCGCGGTTCCGCGCAACGCCACCATCGGCCCACTCGACAACGCAGTCGCCTTCGGCCATCGACGTTTCGCCGAGAAGGATGATGCGTCCCGTGAGGCCGCGTTCCATGGCCATGCGGTCGACGGTTTCCTTCATTCGATCCACGAGGGAGGCGGATACGCGCAGCAGAATGTGTGGTTCACGATTGAGGTGCGAGAGGCAATCCCGCAGAACCGCCTCTATCTCCTTTTCGGGCTGCATGGCGATCAGAGCGGGGGCGAGCTTGCGTGCAACTTCAAATGCCAGGTCCGCGGCTTCCCTCTTCGTCGAGGCGATCTGACTATCCAGGGCAGAAAGGAGGCGAGTGGCGCTTTCGGACAGATGCGCCATGGCCTCGCCGAGCTGCCGGCTGGACAGAGCTTCGGCGTCCCGGCGGCCCTGCTCGAGACCTTCGGCATATCCGGCCTTGCGCGCTGCTTCGACGTCCATTTCCGTGAATGCGGGCGATGGTTCGTCCGCTTTGGCGGAACGCTTTGGCGCGTCGCCGAACTGGGTGTCGAAGGTGAATTTTACCGCCTGTTTCATTCCGTCGATCCGGGGTCCGTTGCCTGAGCCGATCAATAGATGAGTTCGTTGTCGGAGCTGTCGGACGCGATCATGATCTCGCCCTTGTTCGCCAGATCCTTGGCGATGTTGACCATCGTGGTCTGTGCTTCGTCCACATCCTTCAGGCGCACCGGACCCATCATCTCCATGTCCTCACGGAGGATTTTCGCGGCGCGTTCGGACATGTTGGCGAAGAAGAGATCGCGCAGCGCATCCGATGCTCCCTTGAGCGCGATGGCGAGCTTGTTCTTGTCGACCGCGCGCAGCAGTGTCTGAACGGAACCCGGATCCAGGCGGCCAAGATCCTCGAAGGTGAACATGAGCGCCTTGATACGGTCCGCGGATTCACGTGAGCGCTCTTCGAGCGAAGCGAGGAAACGGCTTTCGGTCTGGCGATCGAAATTATTGAAGATTTCCGCCATCAGTTCGTGGCTATCGCGGCGGTTCGTACGCGACAAGTTCGACATGAATTCGGAACGAAGCGTCTGCTCGACCTTGTCGAGAATCTCCTTCTGCACCGACTCCATGCGAAGCATGCGGGTCACGACCTCCAGAGCGAAATCCTCCGGCAGGCATGCCAAGACCCGGGCCGCGTGTTCCGGCCTGATCTTCGTCAGAACGACCGCCACGGTTTGTGGGTATTCGTTCTTCAGATAGCTGGCGAGAACCGCTTCATTCACGTTGCCAAGCTTTTCCCACATGGTGCGTCCGGCCGGACCGCGAATTTCATCCATAACCGCATTCACGCGGTCTTCGGGAAGGAAACGAAGAAGCAAACGCTCGGTAGATTCATAAGAGCCGACAAGCGCGCCTGTACCGGAAACCTTGGATGCAAATTCGACCAGAAGCTTTTCGACCGTCCCGGCCTGTACGGTGCCGAGAGACGACATGATCTGCGACATTTCGCGGATCTCGTCTTCATCCATCATTTCCCAAAGCGGTGCCGCATCCTCGGCGCCAAGCGCAAGCATGAAGATCGCCGCCTTTTGTGGGCCTGTAAGGGCCTTGTCGTCCTTGATTTTGGGAGCCGTCGCCAATTTTCAGATCCTCAAGCGGTTTCGTGCAGCCAGCTGCGCAAGATCGAAATGGATTCGTCGGGGTGGTTCGAAACAAGCTCGCCGATCTTTCGGACCGAGGATTGCTTCACCTTGCCGGCGACCTGGGCGATATCGATGAGCATGTCTTCACTCAGCTGTTCGGGAGCGGGCAGGGAGCCGGCAGACTGGTTTTCACCGTTCGGTCCCGAAATGGCGGCCTGGCCTTCAGGTGCCGCAGTGCCGGGCAGGGAGAGCGGCACACCATTTCCGCTCAGGATGCCGTTTTTTGCCAACAGCGGCCGTGCGACGAAGAAGATCGCGACGAGAGCGAGGACCGCCAGAACGGCAAGTTCGACGAGGCGCATGATGTCCGCCCTGGCGAAGCTCATGAAGCCGGCCGTTTCTTCCTCCAGCGCCACGTCCGTGCCGAGTTCCGGCCGGGGAGCAAACTGGAGATTGACTACCTCGACAAGATCGCCTCGTGCTTCGTCGAAACCCATGGCGGATTTGACGAGCGCCTCTATCTTGTCGAGCTCCTGTTGAGTGCGGGGCGCGTAGACCATCGTGCCGTCCTCGCCCTGCGCATAGGCGCCATCGACCAGTACGGCGACGGAAAGGCGCTTCACGCGACCTGGCTCAAGGACTTCGGTCTTGGTTGTACGCGATATCTCGTAGTTGACCGTCTCTTCCGTGCGGTTGGTTGCCTGCTTGGAACCCGTTTCTCCTTCGGCGCCGCCGAGGTTGGCATTAGGAAGATTGTTGCCGACCGTAACACCGTCGTTCTGCGCACCGTCCGTGCTGCTGGAGGAATCTTCCACGGTTTGCGTCGAGCGGACCACCTGGCCATTCGGATCGAACATGTCCGACGTTTGCGTAATGCGATTGTAGTCCATCTGCGCCGTAACCTCGACGCGAGCCTTGTCGGCGCCGACGACACGCTGAATAATGTTCTCCAGGTGCGTGCGCAGCCGATTTTCATAGTTGCTACGACGCTCGTCGACGGAGCTCGCGAAGATCGCCTGATTGTCGTCACCAGCGCCGCTCGCGAGCAGCGTGCCGCGTTCGTCGACGATGGAAACGCGGCCGGGAGCGAGACCGTCCACTGCAGATGCCACCAGATACTGGATGGCCTTTACCTGCTGAGAGGAAAGGGCGTTGCGGTTCACCTTCAGCACGATCGAAGCCGTCGGTTCGCGCCGTTCGCGCGAAAAAAGTTCGCGTTCCGGCAAGACCAGATGCACGCGGGCACCCTGAATTCCGTCGATAGCCCGAATGGTGCGAGCCAGCTCGCCTTCCAGGGCGCGCAGATGGTTGATGTTCTGAAGGAAGCTCGTAGTGCCGAGCGCATCGGCGTTGTCGAAGATCTCGTAGCCGACTGTTCCGCCGGCGGGTAGCCCCTTCTCCGCCAGCATCATGCGAAGGCGAAGCACTTCGGACTGAGGCACATAGATCATGCTGCCGTCGCCGCGAAGTTCGTAGGGGACCTTCGCAGCATCCAGTTCCGCCACCATCTTGGCGGCATCTTCCACGCCGACGTCCGAGAAGAGCAGGGATTTGGGTTCGGAGCCGAACCGCAACGCGATGAAAGCGAAGAATACCAGCAGCGAGACGGCGACAAGGCCGAGGGCTGCAAGGCGTACCATTCCCATCGATTTGAGAAGATTCGAGAAGTTATTCACCCACCCACCTCTTGTGTCAGCGCGCAAGGCTCGAATCCGGTTCTGGATCCATGCTTCCGCCCGACAGCAGGCAAGCCGGCAATTCCTTTGCCCCCCTAACCCCGATTTTCTTTGCCCAATCGAGGTGCCCCGTGCCAGTGGGCAAAAATTACCGCGTGTGACCTAAACAGATGCTTAACGCGGGCGGCAATTTTTGCCGGGTAGGGGCGGTAGTGAGATGACACAAAAGAAAGACGCCGGCGGAGGGAGGATCCGCCGGCGTCCCGAAAGACAGCAAGTACGCAGATACTGTTCTATCTCACTGCCTGTACTGCTGAACCCTGGTGGCTCGCAGCCCGGCGAGGCCGTGGCGTTCGATGGAGCGCTGCCAGCTCAGGAATTCTTCAACCGTCAGCGTGTACCGGCGGCAGGCGTCGTCGAGGCTGATAAGGCCACCGCGAACGGCGGCCACGACTTCAGCCTTACGGCGGATCACCCAGCGCTTGGTATCCGGCGGCGGCAGGTCGGCAACCGTGAGCGGACTCCCGTCGGGGCCGATCACGTAGTTGACCTTTGTGGTCTGATGCTCACTCATCGAACTTTGGTCTCCGTGCTCTTCGCTTGCCTCAGAGCATAAGGGCGCGGCTTTAAAAAACGGCTAAGCGCGAAGGTAAAATTTGTCCCGATTCAATGGGTTAGCTGTTCCATTGCGGGACGTGTGGGTGAACTTAAATCTCCGTTTCCGGATATTTTGCCGAGACGACCTGCGAATAGCGGATCTGGGCGCCGTTCACCGTAAGAAGCGGATCGGTGGTGCTGAGGTCGATCTCCGTCACGATGCCCTGTGTACGTGTATCCACCGCTACCGGCTCGCCCTCCGCATCGTTGGCGGTCACCTTCAGGAAATAGGTGCCATCGGGCAGATCGTTGCCGTTGCTGTCCTTGCCGTCCCAGGCGAACTGATTGCTGCCCTTCGAGGCATCAAGCTTCTTCGTGAAGACCGCCGCACCATCCGAATTGATCACCTGAAGCGTTGTGTCGGGTGCGTCCTCGGCGAGAGTGAAGGTCCAGTTTGCCTCTCCATCGGCGAGAAGGGCACCGGTTCCGGAGCCGGTCACTTCCTGACCGAGAAGGGAAACGGCCATGCTCGAGTTCTGGATCAATGTAGCGGTGATCAGGGTCTCGAGATTCTTGTTCGTCTGGATCGACTGCTCGACCCCCGACATCTGAACCAGTTGCTGAGTGAACTGGTCGGAGTTCATCGGGTTAGTCGGGTCCTGATGCTGAAGCTGCGTCGTCAGCAGCGTCAGAAAGGTATCGAAGTTGCCGGTCAACGCAGCGGATGCAGATGACGACTTGGTGCCATTGGCCGCGGCCTGAACTGCGGCCGATGCGGAAGCGATATCCATGATGCACGTACCTTTCTGCGTCAGACGCGGATATCGACGCCGCCATTTGCGGCCAGATTCACGTTGTAGATGGGAGCAGGTGGCGTCTCGCCATCAATCTCGTCGGCTGAAGCGCCTGAACCGCCGCCTCCACTCGCGAAGTCGCGCGCGCCGCTTTCACCGCTCTGGTCGCGCAAGCTGAAATTGAGGCTGTCATTGTCGGCCTGAAGTCCGGCGTTGTTCAGCGCTTGCTGTAACGCACGGGCGTCTCGCTGCAACAGGTCCAGTGTTTCCGGACGGTCCACCGTCATATGGGCAACGACATGACCGTCCTTGCGGACCTCCATGCGCACATCGATGCGTCCCAACTCGGGCGGATCGAGGCGAATGTCGAACCGGTTGGTACCTTTCTGAAGATTGCGAGCCATCTGAAGCGCAATCGTGTTTGCAGGTAACTGCGTCGGCTGCGTCTGCCCCGGAAGGGTGCCGACGCGAATAGTTGCCGTGTTGCCGCCGTTTGCTGCCTGCTGCACGGAAGAGATGGCAATGTCACCATTCGCGGCTGATGCCGTGGCGATGCCAGAAGTGGCACCCGGTTGTGCGGGCTGTGGCGCGGCGGATGTATTGCGCCCTGGCTGCTGTTGTGTGTTGGGGGCGGTAGCGATATTCGGCTGAGCGGATGCCTGCTTGCCTCCGGACTTCTTCTCCGCGAGTTTTTCAGCGGCCTCCTGGCCGAGACCCTTTTCCGTCTTTGGAGAATTGATCTGCTGCTCCTCAATGCCAGCGGCCGCGAGCTCATCGGCCGCGGCGCCCGCCGAGGCCTGGGCCTGGGTGGGCAATTGTGCGGCGTTTCTCGCAGGGGTCTGTTTCTTCGCCTGAACTTCTTCATTGCCCGCAGCGGCCTTCACCTCGTCGCCGTCAGGTGTTGCGGTTCCTGGCGTATGCTCCGGAGTGCGGATGTCGGCGGACGTTCCTGCAGGCTGCTGGGCGGCGTCGCCGGCCTGCTTCGCGGCAGAACCTGTATCGATGCCACTCTTTCCGGCGGTCTGCGTCATGGATGCGTCCGCCATCGCCTGGGCGGCTGCCAGTGGCTGAGCCGTTCCATCTTCCGGCGCGGTCTCGGCCGACTCTTTCTCAGCCCCCTTCGAATTGCTGTCTTCTGACGTTTCGGCGGTCTCGTCCGGCGCTGCTGCGTCGTGTTCGAGCGATGCACTATCCGCCGCAGCCTCTACGTCGGGGACTGTGGTTTCTTCGCTTCCTGCCTTTGGCGCGCCTGCCTCGGAACGGTCCGCCGACTTCGTCTTCTCCTCGTCGCGTTCCTCGCGGGCCGCTTTGCGTGTGGAAGGTTCGTCCTTGTGCCTTTCGGTACGCTCCGCCGCGGCGGAGCGCTGCTCTCGGCGATCAACGGGACGGTCATCGCGGCGTTCGCTCATCTGCTTGCTGTTTTCGGCCAGATGGCGTGCGAAATCATCGGCCGCATCTGTCAGCGGGGGGCGAACGGAACCTGGCTGGAAGAGCAATCCCTCGGAAGAGGAACTGCGCTGCGTGGACGGCGTAGAAAATTCCATAGGCGGTCACCCGGTCGAAAAATGGCCTGCCACCTTGAAAGCAAGGGGCAGGCCATACTCATCAGCCGAAAAATGGTAATAATTTCATGGGCTTGATCTTGACGGCCGATGGCTCACACTCGATATTCCGTGCCGATCCGGCAGTTTTTGCCGGGCAGCCGTCGCCTTCGGGCGGGCCCTTGCCGTGCGCGGCATGGCCCATATTATGCGGCTCGGTAGCGGAGCCCTTCGAAACGGCTTTCGGACAGTCTTCAACGGAGCACCGGATTTTCCGGTCTGACGCAATGCGTGAACCCTTCGACACAAGGACGGGTCTTAACAGTCTCGATCTTCCGGGCCGGCCGGAGGAAACGCGCGTCGTTGTGGCCATGTCGGGTGGCGTCGACAGTTCCGTCACAGCCGCGCTTCTGAAGGAGCAGGGCTACGACGTTGTCGGCATTACCATGCAGCTTTACGATCATGGCGTTGCGGTTCAGAAGAAGGGCGCCTGCTGCGCCGGCCAGGACATTCACGATGCACGGCGCGTCGCCGAGCAGATTGGTATCCCACATTACGTGCTCGACTATGAGGATCGTTTCCGGAAGGCGGTCATGGACGACTTCGCGGATTCCTATGCTGCGGGCGAAACACCCATTCCTTGCGTGAGGTGCAACGAGCGCGTGAAGTTTCGTGATCTTCTCGAAACCGCGCGAGATCTCGGTGCCGCCGCTCTCGCAACCGGTCATTATATCGCGAGCAGGCAGGGCGCGAACGGGCGGGAGATGCATCGTCCTCGAGACCTGGATCGAGACCAAAGCTATTTTCTCTTCACGACCACGCGTGAGCAGCTCGAGTTTCTGAGGTTTCCGCTGGGAGACCTGACGAAGCCCGAAGCACGGGCGCTTGCCACGCGGATGGGACTCGATGTTGTGGCGGAGAAGCCCGATAGTCAGGATATCTGCTTTGTCCCCACAGGCCGCTACACAACGATAGTGCAGAAGCTCAGGCCGGCTTCAGCGGAGCCGGGCGAGATCGTCCATCTAGATGGACGTGTGTTGGGGCGGCATGACGGCATCATCAATTTTACCGTCGGCCAGCGCCGAGGCCTCGGCATCGGAGCAAGCGGGCCGGATAGCGAGCCCCTTTTTGTGGTGAAGCTCGAACCAGCGGCGCGGCGGGTGGTGGTTGGCCCCAAGGATGCCCTCGAGACTCATCGGCTCACTCTGCGCGACGTCAACTGGATCGGTGATGCGCCGCTTGAAAGCCTGCCTGAAGAAGGGATGCCGATTCTGGCCAAGGTTCGGTCAACGAGACCGCCGGTCAAGGCGTTGCTCAAGACTGACGAGGGCGGTGCTGTGGTCGAGCTTCTTGTAGGAGAGGGGGGCGTGGCCCCCGGGCAGGCCTGCGTATTCTATGAAGCGGGGCGCGGCGACAGGATTCTAGGCGGGGGGTGGATTGCCCGCGCGGAAAGCCGTTGGCGGCCGGCGCCGCCGTCCGATCGGGGTTTGCGTGCAGGTTCAGAGCGTTGAAACGCAATTTAGCCTCAATCGAGCTCGATATAGTGTTGCCGTGCGGAGGCGAAAGCCGCACATTTGCCGGGTACAATTTGCGGGGTAAGCGGTTTTGAACGGGATAGCCCGAATAGACGAACAATCCGTCATCAAAGCCTATGCGCGCTGGGCGCCCGTCTATGACTTCTCCTTCGGTCCCGTGGCCGATGCCGGTCGAAAGCGCGCTATCGAGATCATCAACAAGCGGCAGGGTTCGCTGCTTGAGGTGGGAGTAGGTACGGGTGTGGCGTTGCCGCGCTACCAACCGCATCTGACGGTGACCGGGATCGACCTTTCTCCGGACATGCTTCGTATTGCCCGCCAACGTGTGCGGGAGAAGCGTCTCACGAACATTGCCGGTATCTATGAAATGGACGCATCCAACCTGACTTTCGAGGATGCATCCTTTGACACCGTCGTCGCCATGTATGTGATGACCGTCGTGCCTGATCCCGTGAAAGTGCTGAACGAGCTGGAGCGTGTCTGCGCACCGGGCGGTGAGGTGCTGATCGTCAACCACTTCGCTCAGGATCACGGAGTGAGGGGGTGGGTGGAAAGTTTCATGGCGCCGGCGGCCCGGGCCCTTGGCTGGCATCCCGATTTCCGGGTCGAGACCATCACCGACATCACCACGCTCGATCTGGTCGAAACGGTGAAGCTCAAGCCTTTCGGTCTGTTCACCATGCTCCGGTTCCGGAAGGCGGAGGCGAACGTCGAAGAAGTCCCGCAAGAAGCCGCTTCAGCGGTCTGAAAGCTCGGAATCCTGCCGTTCGCGTTCAAATCGCGCCAGCTGACAGCTAAGCCGATCCTCTTGCTTGACAGGGCTTTATGCGCCCCCTTATATCCGGGTCTCTCCCGGTCGCCGGGGGACGCCAACCGCGTAAAAATCGTGGTCCCGAGTGGCGGAGTAGCTCAGTTGGTTAGAGCAGCGGAATCATAAT
>DLCG01000015.1:27051-75273 GCA_002480495.1 Rhodobiaceae bacterium UBA7804
GTTAGAGCAGCGGAATCATAATCCGCGTGTCGGCGGTTCGAATCCGTCCTCCGCTACCATTCTTCCTTTCGAAGCCTGGCACAGTTTCTGCTCTCTTTACTTCCGAGAGCCCCGTATGAGTTTTCAGCGGGGTGGGCATGCGTCAAAACGGATCAGGCGGGTCGAAAGATGAAGCAAATCGGTACAATTCTGCTTGCGCGGTATCGTCTGGCGGTCGGGAGCGGCGTCATGTTCGCTGCAGCCGCCGTTCTCTATGTGCTTGCAGGTTCAACCCCCGCTTATGCCTGCTTCGATGGCGGCAACTACAATTTCAACGAGAATTGGAACTACAACGAGAACTGGAATTACAACAGCAATACGAACGTGAACACCAATACCAACACGAATTCGAACTACAATTCGACCTCGAGCAGTTCGACGTCGGTGACGATCCGAGCCACGGTGTCCGGCTAAAAGGGGCAGGGGTCCGAAAAGGTTATCAGCCCTCCATCCGATGGATGATGGAGTGTCAGGCTCTCGGCGTGAAGTTGAAGCCGGTCCGCGGCGGCGATCGCCGGCCCTGTCGCGTAGAAACCGTCCCCGACGATAGGATGGCCGAGGCTCAGCATGTGGACACGCAGTTGGTGCGATCGCCCGGTGATGGGAACCAGGGCGAGCCGCGTCGCACTTTCCTCCCGGCGGATTACTTCCCAGTGCGTTAGGGCAGGCCGCCCATTTTCCTTGTCCACCATCTGTTTTGGTCTGTTCGGCCAATCGCAGGACAGTGGCAAATCGATTGCCCCGGCTTCACCTCTCACATCTCCCCATACCCGAGCAATATACCGCTTGCTTGTCTTGCGTCGCTCGAATTGCAGACCAAGGTGCCGGTGAGCTTTTGCATTCATGGCCATGACGACGACCCCGGAAGTTTCCCGGTCCAGCCTGTGAACGATGCGTGCATTCGGGTATTTGGCGCGCGCCCTGCTTTCCAGGCAATCGCCATGTTCCGCAGGTTTCCCGGCAACGCAAAGGAGCCCGCTCTGTTTTGCGAGGACCAGTATATCGCCATCTGCATGCAAGACGGTGAGCCAGGGATCTGACGGCGGACGGTACAGAAAGGGCGTTGCCATCTATCTGCTCGCAGAAATCTCAATAGTGGGGAGGCGGTGGCTCGGAAGAGGGGGGAGCGCTCGTACTCTGCTCCAGGGAAAGCAACCGGTTTTCGAGTACGGCCAGTTTCCGGATCGTCTCGTCAATCGCTCGCCACTGCGTCGCAAAGGCTTCGTTGAGTTCTTCAATCGTCCTATCCTGGTGAGCAAGACGTATTTCGAGTTCGTCCACTCTTTGCATCAGTCTTTCCTGTTCGCCCATATCTTCAGTCCGTTCTCTTCTGCAGCCTCGTCGATCATTTGCCGTTTTGCGGCCGCAGGCATGCGTTTGACCGCGTATTCGGCCTTTTGCGCCTCCGAGCGGCTTTCAAAGCTGCATGTGAAGACGATCCTCTCAGGCGGATAGCTTCGGGTGAAGCGAGCCCCCTTGCCCGAAATATGGGCCTCGAATCGGGTTTCAAGGTTGAGGGTAATCCCCGTATAGAGCCGCCCGCCCGCGCATTCGAGTATGTAGAGGAACCATTCTCGCTTTGCCGGTTCGGGACTTGAGGGCTTCCTCATCCGTCTAATTTCCCTTTGGACATGAGTTTCCCGGGGGTATTATGACAACATCATTGCTCTTGGGGAGGAGCGGGGAGGATGAACGAGAACGGTACCCTCAGGTATCTGGGGGAGGCATACGACAGCGTACGCCATAGCGTCGAGCCTATATGGGCGGCGTTGAATAGCGATGTGGCAATGCAGGCCTATCTTCTGCTGGCCGCAATGGCGTTGATTGCCTACGGCGTCGTTGCAATTTCCAGAACATTGCGAGAGACCGCCTTGGCTATCAGGGGCGCTGTCAGGCGTTTCTGAGACCGCCTTTTCGGCATGGGACTGCTGCGCCGGCTGCTTGGCGGCGCCGCGCTTCGTCATGCCACAGTGACGGTGAGAGGGGAAAGTGCTAGAAGCCATCCCTCAGCTGGTCGATGGCAGTCGAATGAAGAAAAGACGGAGCGGCGCCCTCAGGGGCCTTGCGCAGGTTGGTACCCGAAAGAAACCTGACGGCAGCACGTTCGGGGATATCCTGGAATCGCTGGGCGATCGCAGCTTCGGCTGGGGGCTTATGCTCGTTGGCTTCATGAATATGCTGCCATTGCCGCCCGGTACCAACATGGTGCTCGGTCTTCCGATCCTCTTTATCGCCGTGCAAATGGTCATGTCCCGGAAGACGCTCTGGCTGCCCGGGTTCATCACCGATCGTTTCATTGCGCGCGAAAGATGGCGGGCGGGAGCTCTTAGCGCCCTGCCCATCGCCAGACCGCTCGCCCGGTTGACGAAGATTCGTTATCTGCGTGTTTTTCAGGGCAAGGCGGAGAGGCCGCTTGGCGTGCTTCTCACGATCACGGGAATCGTACTTTGCCTGCCTATTCCCCTGACGGGTTGGCTTCCGGCCATTTCCTTCTTTGTGATCGGGCTCGGGCTAGTCGAGCATGACGGCGCGATTGTGGGGCTGGGTATCTTGATTGCATTGGGCGCCATCGCGGTTGCCGTTGCGATGGTTCTCACGATCTATTTTGGCCTCAGTTATGCAGCCCAATAGAAAGCCCTATTTGCCCAGATCGTAGCGGCCGCCCCGTTCCTCGGCGCGCTTGTAGGCAGGGCGTGCATGCATTTCGTTCAGATAGCGTTCGAGATTTGCGAAGTCCTTCAAGTGACCGAGCGATTTTGCAGCCTCCAGCGTAAACGTCAGCTGGATGTCCGCGCCGGTCAGGGCGCTGCCTACAAAGAAGGGACGCTCCCCGAGCGCCTCGTTCATGTAGCCGAAGTGGTTCTTCACTTCGCTCTCGATGCGTGGCAGCAGAGGAGCGGCAGCTTCTCCGAGACGCATCGTGTAGAGCGAGAGCATGACCGGCAGCATCGCCGAACCTTCGGCATAATGCATCCAATGGAGATGGGACAAGAAATCCGGCGAATCCTCGTCCGGCATCATCTTGTCTCGACCGTAGGTCCGGATCAGGTACTCGACGATGGCGCCGGATTCAGCAACGGTTTTATCGCCATCGGTAATGACCGGTGATTTGCCGAGCGGATGAATCTTCTTGAGGCTTTCAGGCGCCAGGTTCGTCGTTGCATCGCGCTGATAGGGGACGATCTCGTAGTCGAGGCCGAGTTCCTCAAGCAACCAGAGAATACGCTGTGAGCGCGAATTGTTCAGGTGATGGACCTTGATCATGAAGAAGGACTTTCCTAACGGGCACGTAATGCATGCACGCTGAACAAGTTCTTCTCATCTGTCCATACTTCGATCGGGTCGTATCCCGCTTCATCCGCCAGCTTGCGGAAACCGTCGAGCCGGTACTTGTGAGAGCTTTCCGTATGTATCGTCTCGCATTTCTGGAACCGGAAGCGGTGGGCGCCGACGGCAACCTCCTGATCGCGCAGGCTGACGAGGTGCATTTCGATCCGGTCGAGCCGCTCGTTCCAGCGCGCCTCGTGACGGAAGGATGACAGGTCGAAAGTGCCGCTCAACTCGCGGTTGATGCGGCGCAGCAGGTTCAGGTTGAAGGCTGCCGTTACGCCTGCCGCATCGTTGTAGGCCGCGCGCAATACATCGAGGTCCTTCACGAGATCGACGCCAACGATCATAAGCGCACCGCTTCCCATCAGATTGCGTGTGACTTTCAGGAAGTCGACCGCTTCGGCGCGGGTAAAATTGCCTATGGTCGATCCGGGAAAGAAACCCACCGTGGCGTCATGCCCGACCGGAAGGTCGGGAAGAGTGAAAGGCTGCGTATAGTCGGCGCAAACCGGCGCAATCGTGAGGTCGGGAAAGCTCTTCGCGAGTTCCCGCGAGGCGGCGATCATGAATTCGCGCGAAATCTCGACCGGCAGATAGGCAGCCGGCTTGTCGAGTGCACGCAGCAGCAGCCGGATTTTCGTTCCCGCACCGGAGCCGAACTCGATCAACCGTGTCCTGGGGCCGGCAAGCGCTGCGATGTCTCTCGCATGACGCTCCAGGATGAGGCGCTCGGTCCGCGTTGGATAATATTCCGGCAGATCGCAGATATCGTCGAATATCTGCGATCCTCGTTCGTCATAGAGAAACTTGCAGGGCAGGGTCTTTTGCGGCCCGGAAAGACCATCGATCACGCTTGTGCGAAATTCATCGACCGAGGGCTCCAGGTCCTGCAGTTTTTCCAGCCTGCTTTCTTTCGTCTTGCTCATTTGTCCTCCGCCAGCCGGAAGCCGCTGAACTGCCACCTGGCAGCGGGTCCGAAGAAATTTCTGTAGGTGAGACGTTCATGGCCGGGAGGCGTCGCGCAGGAGCGGCCGCGAAGCACCATCTGGTTCACCATGAACTTGCCGTTATATTCGCCAACGGCACCGGCCGCCGTACGAAAGCCCGGATAGGGCAGATATCCGCTGCCTGTCCATTCCCATACGTCTTGCGAGAATCCGGGAGCGAGGGGGCGCGGATGCGGGTTGAGGGCGGGTTCCTGCCCGTTCGTCTCGCAATGGGCGCGGGCCGAGATCTCCCACTCGGCCTCGCTCGGAAGCCGTTTTCCCGCCCAGGCGGCATAGGCGGCCGCTTCGTAGAAGCTGACATGAGTGACCGGTTCGTCTTCTCGCACGGGGCGCCGTCCATAGAGCGTGTAGTGCATCCATAGCTGGCCTTCCCGTTGCCAGTAGGCGGGAGCTTCCCAGCCTTCGCGTCTCACCTTGTCCCATCCATCCGAGAGCCAGAACTCAGGGCGCCGGTAGCCGCCATCCGCAATGAAATCCAGATACTCTCCGACGCTCACCGGCCTGTTTGCGATCTTTGCGTCGTGAAGGAAGACGTTATGTTCCGGGCCTTCATTGTCGAAGGCGAAACCCTCTCCGCTGTGCCCTATCGTGTGGAGCCCGGCGGGAATTTCATGCCAGCGCAATTTCGGCGCAGAGTCGTTCGCAGCCGGATTCTGGTCCCGCTGTTTGTAAACGGGCCATGTCGGGTTCAATGAGAATGCATGTTTGATATCGGTGAGCAGCAGTTCCTGGTGCTGTTGCTCGTGGTTGAGGCCGAGTTCGACAAGCGGCAATAGCTTCTCGGGGCAGTTTTCGATGAAACGCAGCATGGCGTCGTCGACATGAGCGCGATATTTCCCGATCGTTGCCGCATCCGGGCGGGTGATCATGCCGCGCATGGGACGAGGATGTCTCTCCCCCACCGCTTCGTAATAGGAATTGAAGAGGTAGTTGTAGGCTTCGTCGAAGACCGAATAGGAGGTGGCGTGGGGCAGAAGAAGAAATGTCTCGAAAAACCAGGTCGTATGTGCCCGATGCCATTTGGTAGGGCTTGCGTCCGGCATCGACTGGATTGTCTGGTCTTCTGCGCTCAGCGGCGAAGCCATCTTTTCTGTGAGCTCACGCACACAAGCATAGGCATCCTTTAACCTGGCTCTACTCCCGGACCAATCGCGAGAGAGAGGATTTTCGGATGCAACACCGCTCTCGCGAGGGAGGGATTCCGGCATGAGCTGGCCTCTTCATGTTCTTCGTCCGTCGCGACTCGAACTCATGCAAACATGTAGAGTTCCATGCTTCAACCTTACAGGGGGATTTCTCGCCGGAAATGCGCTCTGCTGACAGTTTTCGGCACAGATCAAAAGAAAAAGAAAATGGCCGGGCGGGGAAGCCCGGCCATCCGAATTTCCAAACGGAAAGAACCGTTTAGGCAGCGGTAAGGTTCGCTGCGGACGTCTTGCCACGCTCTGTCACAAGTTCGTAATTGATCTTCTGACCTTCATTGAGCGTGCTCATTCCTGCGCGTTCCACGGCGCTGATGTGCACGAACACATCGCGTCCACCGTCCGACGGCTGAATAAAGCCATAGCCCTTCTGGGTGTTGAACCACTTCACTACGCCTGTAGCCATTTCAAAGTCTCCTGACGCATTTGCATGCGAGATTAACCGCGCGCACGTCGCGCGGCTTCCGTACAACCTGATTTTTGGGAGTCTTGAATGGCCCTGAGGGCGAAGCAGCCAAGGCAGGCCAAAATGTAGATTGCCCGATAAAACAACACGATGGGTCGGAGCAAGTCAATTTATTTCATGGAGTCCGCACGAGTGATGGTCCTGCGCGAACGTCACCACTCAGTGCGTTTGCGGAGCTTCTCGTGAACGGCATCGAGCGCCCGGTCTATCGCGTCCTTGGCGTTCGCCGTTACGCCGCCCCGCTCATATTGCCGCTTAACGAGTTCTTCCAGGCGGGCGATCATTGCGTCGATGCTCTCGCCCTCCTGTTTTACCGCGAAGCCCGGGGCTGGAATGCGGTCGGCGTCTCCGTATTTGTTGAGCCAGTCTTCGAGACGCCGCGCGGCATGCAGCACCTCGTAAAACTGGCGGCCGGTCTCATGCTCCTTGTTGAAAAGAGAGATGAGCGCCGCGCCAAGAGATACGGGGCTGAGCAGGATGTCCTTGAGGCCGTCGAGAACGAGCTTGCCGTGAAAGACCGCGACGTCGCGAAGAAGAACCCATCGCGTAACCGCCGGCTCGTTCTCCATCACCGGTGCCGCCGGGAAACGCCTGTTGCGATCAGCGGTCATTGGACTGGCCCGCCCGCAGTGCGCTTATTTGTCGATATTCTTGCGGACGAAGGTCACCGCATAGAAAAGTTCGCCATCGAAAAGATCTTTGGGTGCGCCCAATCCCTCGATCATCTGGAACTTGCGCTGCACGATCTGGCCTTCCATCCGGTAGCCCTTCTCGCTCATGTTCCGGCGGTGGAATTCCATCGCGGCGGGTGTAAAATCCCGGGCGAGAACGGTGATGCGTTCGGGCAACTCGGTTGTGGTGGTCTCGTCGGCCATCGTCTCTCTAAGCTCGTCATTCGGTGAGGGGGTGCCAGCTTGCCGGCAATTGCGGGCAGTATGGGGCGGGTGGTTCGCCTTGTCGATAGGCTCGCTCGGCCTCAAAGCAGGGGGGAGGCGGGTTCGGTAAAGGAGCTCGCGAGAAGCAGAAGCCCGAACGCGAGGATGACCACACCTCCAGCGGCCATCAAAAGCCATTCGACGCGGGAAGCCCAGATGCTGTCGGTCCTTCCAGCAATCCGGAGCGCCAGGTTCTTCGAGAAAACGGTGAGTACTGCCAGAACGGACACCGTAATGGCGGTGCCAAGCGACATGACGAGCGCAGATGCCGCTCCGATCAGAAAGGCGCCTTGGGTCACCGCGAAAAGCAATACGAGAATCGCCCCGCTGCACGGCCTTAGCCCTACGGAAAGGATCATGGCTGCCATCTCGCGGATACCACGGGCCTTTCTAAGCTCCATCGGCGTCGGCATGTGAGCATGGTCGTGATGATGACCGTGATCGTGATGATGGCCGTCATCGTGCTGGTGGGCGTGACCGTGCCCGCCATGACGGCTTCGCCAGGCTCGCCAGACAAGCCAGATACCAACCCCTGAAATGAGCACATAGCTCGCGCGCTCTATGAGGGGAACGGCTCCTGCCGTTGTTCTGTGTGTCATCCCCAGCGCAACGGCCAGCAGCCCGACAAGGGCGATTGCCGTGACCGCCTGTGCGAAAGCAGAGAGAAAGGCGAGCAGGATACCGCGCCGCACATCTTTCTCGTCTGCCAACAGATAGGAGGTTACGACGACTTTCCCGTGGCCCGGCCCCGCGGCATGGAAGATGCCGTAGAGAAAGGAAAGAGAAGCGAGCGTCCAGGCGGCTGCGGCCGAGCCCTGCAGGTTCAGAGAGCGCAGGGCGCCCGCCATCGATCTGTAATACCCCTGCTGCATGGCCATGATGTCGCGCATCAGGCTGGAAAAGAATCCCGGATCCTGCGCAGGGCCGGCGCTTCCGGGCATGGGGAGTGCGTTCTGGGCCCATGCCGTCGAAGCCAGGGCGCAGAAGACAACCGGGAGGAAAAGAGCTGCAGCGGCTTCACGCTTCATGATTTGCCCGGCGCGCAAACGAGAGTGACCGTCGAAGCGAAGTTCGCCCCCAGGGTGCTGTTCGGATCGGTGAAGGCGCTTTCGGGGAGCGCCGTCCAGACCTGCTCGACTTCCGGTGTATTCATCTTGATCGAGCAAGCGTCGTGCGGGCCCCCGGTCAAGGAAACAGGATCTTCGGGAAGGTAGTCGATGCTTATGTAGTAGCTGGGGTCGAAAATACGGACATCGAGCGGTCCGTCCGTGGAGACGGTGTATGGCTCCTTCAGGGGAAGCGTGAAGGAAAGCGACAAGCGGCCTGTGTCCTCATCCCACTCCGAAAGGGCATCGGTAGCGGCGACCGTCTCGACGGGAGCGCCCTCCGATGTCACTTCCGTGAAATAATTCCACTCTGCAAGGTTCTTCAGATTTTCCGCGGCCAGTTCCGCGAGAAATGCTGCGTCATATCCACTATCGGTCTTCGGAGCGCCGTCCAGGGCGAAAGCCGAATAGAACTCGTCGAATATCCACACGACCCGAAGGGCGTCGAGTTGTCCCTTGGCGTCGAAATGAAAGGCCGTCTTCATGTCGATATAGACATGGGGATGGGCCGAGGCGGGAGGCGCGATTGATGCGACGGTCCCGATCGCTGCTAGAAACAGAACGAACCGCCTGAGCCAGACCTGCATCCTAAAACCCTGAATTACGTGAAAGGCCCGGCCGGGGACTGCCCCGGCCGGGAAACTCAGTAGCCCTCTAGCGTGGCATAGCGCTCGCGGTGGAAGTTTGCGTCGCCGAAACTCGCCGCTGCCACGCGGGCGCGTTTCATGTAGAGGCCCACATCGAACTGGTCCGTCATGCCCATGCCGCCATGCATCTGCAGGCCTTCATTGGTCATGAGAGTTGAAATTTCAGACAGCCGCGCCTTGGTGATGCTTGCGATCTGCGGCACGTCGTTACGACGTTCCTCCAGCGCGGAAAGTCCGTCCAGCACAACCGACCGGCAGAGCTCGATCTCCGCGAAGAGAACGGCCATGCGATGCTGAAGAGCCTGAAACGAGCCAATGACCTTGCCGAACTGCTTACGTTCCTTGAGGTAGGCAAGAGTGACATCGAAGGTCTGTTGAACAAGCCCCAGCATCTCTGCGGAAAGACCGATCCGGGCGATGTCGAGAACCTGCTCGAGCACGTCATTGCCGCCATCGACCGAGCCGAGTACGGCTGAACTCGGAACGGCGACGTTGTGGAACTCGATGTTGGCGGCGTTGCGGCTGTCCACCATCAATGTGCGTGTGATCTTGACGCCCTCAGCCTTCGGATCGACGAGGAAGAGCGTGATACCGGAACGGTCGTTCTCCTCGCCCGATGTGCGGGCGACGACGATCAACTGATCGGCCACGTGTCCGTCAAGCACGAATGTCTTGGAGCCGGTGATGCGGTAGGAGCTGCCATCGGCTACCGCTTTGGTTGCGATGCGGGTGGGATTGTGATGCGCTCCTTCCTCGAGCGCGAGCGCCATGACACGCTCGCCCGCGGCAATCGCGGAGAGGATATCCTGGCGCTGGGTGGCATTGCCGGCGAGCTGCACGGCGGACCCGCAGAGCAGCACCGTCGAAAGAAGCGGACTTGCGGCGAGCGTGCGGCCGGCCTGTTCGAGGACAAGGCCGAGGCCGACCGGGCCGAAATCCGTTCCGCCGTATTTTTCGGAGATCATGATGCCGGCGAAGCCGAGATCCGCCATCTCCTTCCAGGCTTCACGGTCGAAACCTGTCGCGTCGTTCGTGTCGCGGAGTTTCCGCAGATTGGCGATGGGCAGGCGCTCCTGAAAGAATTGCGTTGCGGTATCGCGCAGGAGCTGCTGCTCCTCGGTAAGTACAAGTGCCATTTCGTCCTGAAATTCTTGTTGTTTCGATGTTCCGGCGCTCCGCGCGTCGTCCGCGCGGAGCCAGTGTGAATATTGCGAACCGTCAGTCGGGCAGTCCGAGAACGCGCTTCGAGACGACGTTCAGTTGAACCTCGCTCGTGCCGCCTTCGATGGAATTGCCCTTGGAGCGCAACCATGAACGGGTGACGTTGATCTCGCCATCGGTGAAACCTTCGCCTTCCCAGCCAAGGGCCTTGGTTCCCATGAGTTCGAGCAGGAGTTCGTAGCGGCGCTTGTTCAGTTCCGTGCCGTAGTATTTGAAGATGGAGCTGGCCGCGCCCGGGCCCTGACCTGCCTTCGCTTCCTCGGCGGAGCGCTGCATCGTGAGGGCGAAAGCCTTAGAGTCCATTTTCTGACGCGTGATGTGGTCGCGCAGCGAAGGGCTGGCGATCTTGCCGTTCTCTTCGCCGAAATATTCCTTTGCGACCTGTTCGAGGCTGCCGATGCCGCCTCCCGCCCCCACTCCACCAAGGCCCATGCCAGAGATCATCTCGCGCTCGTGTTGCAGCAGGCGCTTGGCGATGGTCCAGCCCTTGTTCAGTTCGCCGACGAGATTTCCTTTCGGCACTTTGACATCGGTAAAGAAGGTCTCGCAGAAGGGCGATGCGCCGGAAATCATGGTGATAGGCCGTGCTTCGACACCCGGGGACATCATGTCGAAGAGAAGGAAGCTGATGCCGTCATGTTTTCTGGTCGTGTCGGTGCGCACGAGACAGAAGATCCAGTCGGCCTTGTCCGCATAGGAGGTCCAGATCTTCTGGCCGTTGACCAGGTAGTGGTCGCCCTTGTCCTCGCATTTCGTTTGCAGGCCCGCGAGATCCGATCCGGCGCCCGGTTCGGAATAGCCCTGGCACCAGCGGATTTCGCCACGCACGATCTTCGGAAGATGCTCCTTCTTCTGTTCTTCGTTCGCGAATTCGAGAAGGGCCGGTCCGAGCATCCAAATGCCGAAGCTCGAAAGGGCCGGGCGCGCCTTTATGCGGCGCAGTTCCTGCTGGAGGACGAGGTTTTCTTCCTTGGTCAGACCGCCGCCGCCATATTCCTTGGGCCAGGTCGGCGCGGTCCAGCCGCGGGAGGCCATGCGGTCCAGCCAGACCTTGGCGTCCGGGTTGACGAATTTGGCGTTGCGGCCGCCCCAGACCGTTTCCTCTTCGGGCATCGGGGTGCGCATGGAGGGAGGACAATTCTCTTCCAGCCAAGCCCTGGTTTCCTGACGGAACTTCTCTAGCGCTTCCATCTGCATTTCTCTTTGCTTCTATTGGGTTTCGTTGGCCGAGAGAATATCAGCCACCCCCGTTCAGGCAACCGGCATCGGCCGGACTGCCATGCAAAAGGGCCGGTCGGTGGACCGGCCCTTTTACCGATTTCACCATGCACAATCGTCAGGCGGCGCCGAGGGCCTGTTTCGCAAATTCCGTCACTCCCTTGTAGTCGGCCTTGCCGTTCGGAGCACGGAAGGGGACGGTGCCGACCACGATCCGCTTCGGCGTCTTGTAGCCGGCAAGCTTCTCGCGAACATGAGCGCGAAGGGCTTCCTCATCGAAGCTGGCGCCATTGTTGAGCTTCACGACACCCGTGACCGCCTGACCCCATTTCTCGTCCGGCAGGCCCACGACGAGCGCATCCTCGATCGAGGGGTGCGTTTTCAGGACTTCCTCGACCTCTTCCGGGTAGACCTTTTCGCCCGCCGTGTTGATGCAGACGGAGCCGCGGCCGAGCAGCGTCAGCGTGCCGTCCGGCTCGACAAGGCACCAGTCGCCGGGGATCGAGTAGCGTTCGCCGCGAATGGTCTTGAAGGTCTTGGCGCTCTTTTCCGGGTCCTTGTAGTAGCCAACGGGAATCGGGGCGCCGAGCGCGATGAATCCCGGCTTGCCGGAACCCGGTACGACGGGTTCGTCGTTCTCGTCGAAAACCTGACAGCGTTCGCCGATCTGGAACTTGGCTGTCGCGATCTCGCCGTCCTTGGTCATCAATGACGAGCCAAGGCCAACCGCCTCCGATGCGCCGAAGCTGTCGGTCATGATGGCATTCGGCATGTGCTTCAGGAGGCCGCGCTTCACTTCCGTGGACCACATGACACCCGACGAAATGATCGTGGCGATGGAGGAGAGGTCGTATTTGCCAGGCGCTTCCTCGAGGGCGCGGAGCATGGGCTTCGCGAAGGCATCGCCCACGATCGCGACCTGCTGCACCTTGTTGCGGTCGACGGCTGCCCAGAGTTCATGCGGGTCGAGCGAGACGCTGTCGAGCGTCACAATGCAGCCGCCGGAGAGCATATTGCCGTTCGCTGTCAGAAGCCCTGTACCGTGCATGAGGGGGCAGGCCGGAATCATCGGACCCGCGGGGCCCACTTCCTTGATCGAGGCAACGAGCGCATCGAGCGTTTCCGGCACGGGGCCGAGGCGGCGGAGCGCGGAGAGCTGCACCTCGCGCATGTCATTATGCGTCCACATCACGCCTTTCGGCATGCCTGTCGTGCCGCCCGTGTAGATGAACAGCATGTCGTCGGGCGAGCGCTTGATATCGAGATTTTCGCCGCTGCCCTTGGTTGCGAGATCCTCGTAGCGTTCCGCGAAGGAAGCGATCTCGCCGCCGTCATTCACTTCGACGAAGGTCTGCACCTTCGCGAGCCGCGGCCGGATTTCCTCGATGATGTCGCGGAACTCGCTGCCATAGACGACGGTCTGCGCATCCGAATTGTCGAAGATGTAGAAGACTTCATCGGCCTTGTAGCGGTAGTTCACATTCACATGCGTCAGACGCGCCTTGAAGCAGGTGGCCAGGAGTTCGACATATTCGGGCCGGTTGCGCATGTAGAAGGCGACCTTGTCGCCGGGTTTCGCGCCGCGCTCGATGAGGGCGCGAGCGAGATTGTTCGACCGCTTCGTCATCTCGCCCCAGGTGATGCGCCGGTCGCCATGCACGAGAGCGGGCGCGTCCTGCGGCAGTACGGGTGAGATAGCGTCGAGGATGTCCCCGAAATTCCAAGCCATTGGTGTCCTCCCAGATACCGGTTTTTTCGGCCTCTCCGCCGCTGCGGGGAGAGAGCCCATTCTTTTGCCCGACAATATACAGCGAAATGCGGAGCGGTCATCCGCGTCCGGCAAGGCCGCACCGACGTTACGTCGTCTCAGCAGGGAAGCGCCGGCGTATCGCCCATGCTGGCGACAAGGCAGCGCGCGGCTATGCCGGGAGGGCCGGACTTCAGCAGCCTTTCCAGTGCCTCGTTGAAGCGCCCGTCAACGCGCACGGCGGTGTTCGGGTTCATGCGGCCGTTATAGGGACGGCCCGAGATATGGGTAATTGCGTTCACCTCCGTCGAGTTCACGGCGACAAGGTAATCCGTGCCGTTCTCTCTGAGGACAAGCGGGCCGCCTGACCAGCCCGGCATCATGTCGCAATCATGATTGAAGACACGGGCATCGAAGCGATTGAGGTCGGAGCTCTTCTTCGCGACGGGGCCGCATTTTTCCGAAACCTGCAGCGGCCCGCGCTCGCCATTGTGTCCGGCGAGCAGGAAATGCGCATGGTAGCGGCGCTTGAGCTCGGCTTCCCTTTCATCGAGAACGCGGGGCACGAGGCGGGAGAGTTCCTCGGGCAGGCGGCGGTCCAGGACCGCGACGGCCCAGTCGTTGTGCCAGTTTCCCTCAGGATTGAGCGTGCCGGTTTCGAGGAAGGCGATGCGGGCGGAGAGCGAGGGATTGCCGCCCGGCCAGAACTCGCAGGAGGTCAGGCGCTGTTCGTTGGAGCCGAGAAAGGCGTGGGCGACGGTGGCGATGACATCGATGCCGGGAGAGGCGCCTTCGAGAGTGACGAGGGCGGCGGTGGGGCGGCGGGTCGTGCCTTCGCAGACGATGGTGCCGATGCCGGAGAGGTTGTCCGCGAGGGTAATGTCGCGCCGGTCGTCGGGACCGAAAATGTTGGCGGTAGAGGGACTTGGCGTGAGGAAGAGGATCGCCGGCAGGAGGAGGCCCGCCGCCAGCGCCCGGTAACCCTTCGTGCAGCCCTTCGTTCCGCCCGACCTGACCATGCAGGTGACCCCGGATAGGATTCCGCCGACTTGATGTCAGGATAGCATGCGCGGCGCGGGCTCACCGCACACGAGCGCGTGATCGCTCAGGCAGCGGAAAGGGCGGATTTCCGCCGTTTTTTCAGCCATGCCGCGATGCGGAGCGCGAGCGCGGCAAAGCCGAGGCCTGCGGTGAGGGCGAAAATCCATTTGGGTTCCGGCGGCGCGTCGCTTGCGAGGCGGCCGAGATAGGAATTCATGAAGATCGCCCAGACGTAGTAGACGCCCGCAAGATGGAGGCGGCGCCAGTTCTTCGGCCCGAGCTTCCTCACCGACCAGTCATTGGAGGTGGCGGCCATGGCCGCGATGAAGAGATAGGCGAGGCCGCCGCCGACGATGGTGACGAGGTCTGGCATCTCGCCGAGCGTCACGAAAAGCGCAATGATTGCAAGGAGATGCAGGAAATGGGCGAGGGCGAAGGAAAGCCCCGTATAGCGCCGGTTGCGGCGCAGCCAGCGCGTGACGTCCGACGGGAAAAGCGCCGCGAGCGCGCCGGAGGCGAAGACCGTGACGAAGATCAGGAAGGAGAAGCGCGCCGTGTAGCGCGTGATGTGCTGGAGGACGGCTTCCGCCGTCTCGAAGGCGGCGAGGCTTCCAGCCACGATCGCGGCGACGACGGCGAGGACGCCGAAGAACGGCCAGCGGGGATAAACACGGGCGACTGTCATCATAACGTCACCAAACCGTCACAAACCGATTTCGGCATCTCCCGAGTCCTCCCGCTTATCCCCTCGTTGCGTTCCCGAAATTTTCATACAGGATGTATGAGAAGCTACCCGATCCCGGAAAATCATACAAGTTGTATGAAAAGTGGATGAGCCATGTCCGAGTCCCGTGCCGCCCCCGCCAAGAAGCCCTCCCGGAACCGGGAGAAGCTGATCGCCGCCGCGCGCCGCCTCTTCGCCGAGCGGGGCTTCGGAGAGGTGGGCACGGAGGAGATCGTCCGCGAGGCCAGCGTGACGCGCGGCGCGCTCTATCACCAGTTCGCCGACAAGCGCGATCTCTTCCGTGCGGTGTTCGAAAAGATGCTGATGGAGGCGGGACAGGAAATCTACGAGGAGACGATGAAGCGGATCGAGCATGACCGCGAGGACCTGCAGGTCGGCACGCAGGTGATGCTCGATATCTTCAGCCGGCCGGAGGTGAAGCGCGTCGTGCTGCTGGACGGGCCCGCCGTGCTCGGCTGGGCGGCGTGGCGCGATGTGCAGCGGCCCTTCCACCTGGCGCTGATCGGCCATGCGCTCGGCCATCTGGTGGAGGAGGGGCTTATCCCCGAGCAGCCGCTCGAACCGCTTGCCGATGTGATCGCGGGGGCAGCGATGCAGGCGGCGCTCGCCATTGCCGAAGCGGAGGATGGGGCGGCCGCGCGCGCGACCTATGGCGCGAGCCTCACACAGCTTCTTGCAAGGCTCGGCGCGCCGACGAACGGGTGAGGGAGTTTATTCTGTAGACGGACGGTTACGACGAGTTGAGGGTGATGGCGGTTCGGGGGAGGGTGACAGGTGTGCTCGGAGCGAGACGCCCTGGATTGCTTCGCTTCGCTCGCAATGACGAGGTTGGGGTGAAGTGGGGGTGACATTCAGGGCTGCGGCAAGAGGCGCTGCGACCTGCCTGCGCGAAGCCGGGGCTTCGCTTCGGCGAAGGCAGGGTGGGTCCCGGCCTGCGCCGGGATGACACTTTTGTTTTTGCCAACCCCCGCCCCAAACCGTCTTCGACGGTTTGACCCTCCCCCAAGGGAGGGTGGGGGTCGGACGCAGAACAAAAAAGGCGGCAACCGGAGTTGCCGCCTTTCTGTATTGCCGCGTCTCGCTTTCGCGAGGCTCGCAATGGCGTTGTTTACTCAGCCGCCGACATGCGGTCGAGCGAGTAGGCGCCGCCGGGCTGGCCGTTCAGCTGGCGGAGATACTTGATGCCTTCTTCCGCGATGTCGTCGCCGATCATGCGGTCGCCTTCGCCATAGAGTTCCTTCATGTCGATGAAGGCGGCATAATTCATCGAGGTGCGGTCGGTGATGATGCCCGCCTTGAGAAGCGTCTTGATCAGCACACGGAAGATATTGGTCGATTCCTGCATCTCCTCGCGGATATTGGCATCGGTCATCGCTTCCATGAAAGCGCCCTGTACCCATTCCCAGTCGAGGCCGACGGCGGCGTAGATGTGCTTCTTCTGCTCGGGGCTGCCGAGGTTGAAGAGCAGCACCTGGAAGACTTCCCAGGCCCAGTCCTCGATCGCGTCGCGCTCGGCGGCGTTGAGGTTCGGGATGGTGCGGTCGGCCCAGATCTTGCCGAATTTGTGATGGAACGCCTCGTCCGTCATGGTGAGCTGCATCAGCTTCACCATCAGGGGATCGCGGCCATATTTGTAGAAGGTCGCGAAGGCGCCCATGGCGAGGCCTTCGACGAGCATCTGCATGCCGACGATCTTCTTCCAGACGAGCGGCGAGTTGACGAGTTCGGTGAGGACGTTGCCGAGCGCGGGGCCGACGGCCACGGGCTTGCCCCAGCGCGCCTTGATGTAGTTCGAGAAGCCCGCGACGTGGCGCGCTTCCTCGCGCGTCTGGTTGGCGGCGTATTCCTGCGCGCCCGGGTCCTTCAGGATGTGGCAGAGCGAAGCGGAAAGCGCGAGCGCGCCGGCTTCGCCGTGGAGGATCGAGGAGAGCGACCACTGCGTGTCGAGATTGACCAGCTTGATCTTCTGTTTCTCGTCGAGCTTGTCGCCAACGGCCGTCTTCAGATCCGCGAAGAGATCGGGATCGACGAGGTACTCGTTCTCCATGTCGAAGGGAGCCGAGAAGTCGACATATTTCTTGTCCTGCGGATCCCAGAAATGGTCATGGGTCGCGGAGATGATCTTGTCGAAAGCGGTGGAACGCTTGCCGTAGCGGTCCACTTCCATCATCGCGGGAAAATCGTCGGGGGCGACGGCTTCATAGGCCGCATCGACGGTGATATTGGTCGTAATCTTGCTGGTCATGGCTCCTCCTGCCGTTCGGGGGCGTATCGCGGCTTTGGCCCGCGGCCCCCGTTCCTTGAATATCAATATAGGAGCAGGGGTTAATGGACGCAAAAAATAATGACGATGGCGTCATTTTTATTGGCAAGCTGACGCAATAAGGGGCGGATTTCCGCGATTTTCGATGGGGGAGGCGATGAAGCAGGGCAAGATCGAAACGGCGCATGGGCGGCTCGCCTATATGGAAAGCACTGGCCCAGGCAGCGAAAGAGAGGGCCCGGTTGTGCTCTTCATTCACGGCAATTCCTCCTGCAAGGAAATGTTCGGACGGCAGTTCGCCTCGCCAATGGCCGAGCGATACCGCTTCATCGCTTTCGACCTGCCGGGGCATGGGCAAAGTTCGGACGCGCCGGACCCTGCCGCCACCTATTCCATTCATGGCTTCGCGGATGCGGCGATGGCGCTGCTCGACGAGCTGAAGATCGAACGCGCGGTGGCGATGGGCTGGTCGCTCGGCGGACATGCGGCGCTGGAGATGATGGCTCGCTGGCCGGGAACGCTGGCCGCCTGGATAACGGGCACGCCGCCCGCAGGCGGCGCCGACATGGGCGAGGCGTTTCTGCAATCGGACAAGATGGACCTCACCTTCAAGGCGGATTTCACCGAAGAGGAAGCGCGATCACAGGTGCAGGGCGGGCTTGGCGAGGGGGTCAGCATGGAGCCCTGGATGCTTGCCGCCTCCTTGCGCGCGGATGGGCGCTTCCGTCCGCTGATGCTGCAATCGGCAATCGAGGGACGCGATCTCGATGGACGGAAGATTGCGGAGACGGCCGCCCAGCCGCTCGCCGTCGTGACCGGCGGCGCGGAGCCCTATGTGAACAATGCCTTTCTCGGAAAGGTCGCCTATCGCAACCTCTGGGACGGCAAGGTGCATGTGCTGGAGGGGCTCGGCCATGCGCCTTTCTGGCAGGCGCCGGACGTCTTCAACCCGCTGTTCGAGCGGTTTCTCGACGAGGTGTGCTGAGGGGATTTTGCGCTGTCCCCCGCCCCGAAATTCGGAGAAATTTTTCGGGGCGGGGGCAGGATGGAGAGAACTGTCTCAGCCGCGCCTTGCGTCGAGGCTGCGTTTCGGCGAGGGGCCGCGATAGCCGGGTTTCTCGACGAAGTGGATCGGCTTCGAGACCGCGGCGACGATCGCCTCGTAAAGCACCGTGGCGGAAAGGGGCTTGGCGAGATAGTCGGTCACGCCCTGGTCGCGCGCATGGGAGACGTTCTCGCGGCCGATATGGCCCGAGATCATCAGGATAGGTACGTCGGGATTGGCGCTATCGCCCGATTCGGCCGCGCGGATGCGGCGCGTCATCTCATAGCCATCCATCGGCACCATGGCGCCATCGGTGATGATGATGTCGGGACGTTCGGCGGCGAAAGCCGCGAGGCCCCGCTCGCCGTCATGCGCGACCCTGATCTGCGCGACGCCCATCGACTCCAGAAGCGCGACGAGAAGGCGCTGCATCTCGGCGCTGTCTTCCACGACCAGAATTTTAAGTCTATGGAAGAATTCCTCGTCCGCGCTGGTCGGATTTTCCGATGGAGCGGTGCTCATCCGGTGGACCTGCCGGCGCCGCCGGCGTTGTGCTTCTTGCCGCTCGCGCCGATGAGGCGATCGAGCGCGTTCAGCGTTTCCATCGTGATGGCGGGGTCCGTGCCCGGATTTTCGAGCGCGTCGCGGATGGCATCGACATGGAAGCTGACGACGGTACCGTCACCCCAGTCGCCATCCTTCGCCTTTTCGATGTAGCGACAGAGCGAATCCGCAAACTGGCCGACGATCGCATGGCCGAAGGTGCCAGCGAGGCCGCGCATGTCGTGCGACAGCGCATAAAGGCGCTCGCGGGCATCCGCATCGCCCTTGCGGGCGGGCTCGACGAGAACCTGGAGCATGGCGACCTGGGATTTCAGCGCATCGGCATATTTCGCTTCGAGGTCGCGGATCGTCGACTGCATCTGCTCGAGCACGCGCGGGTCGAGGCGCATGGGCGCGACATAATCCGTGCCGAGTTTTCGTTCCGCGATCGAAGGCACGCGGATGAAGCGGACTTCGGGGCGCGGCGTGTCCGATATTCCCTCGCTGCCTGCGAGACGGGACGGAGATCTGCGTTCGACCATGTGAACACTCCTCAGATCAGCGCGACGGCGCCGCGGCGGTCCTCGCCTTCGAAGGGGCGGTCGCGCCGCCGGCGATCCGGGCCGCGATAGGTCGGCGTTTCGACGAACTGGCGCGGGCGGTCGAGCACCTGGATGAGGCGCTCGTAGAGGCCGCGGGCGGAGATGGGCTTGGAGAGGAATTCGCTGATGCCGATGTCGCGCGCGCGCTCCACCGAAGCGATGTCCGTATGGCCGGAAACCATGATGATCGGCACCATGCCGAGCGCGCGGCCGCGAATGCTGCGCAGGCGGCTCGCGAAGGAGAAACCGTCTACCGGCATCATCGCGGCATCGGTGATGATGATGTCGGGCTCCTTGCTCTGCAGGAGATCCCATGCCTCGTCGCCGTCGATGGCGAGAAGCACCTCCTTGACGCCGAGCGCCTGAAGCAAGGTCATCAGCAGATGACGCATATAGGCGCTGTCATCCACGACGAGAATCGTGAGCTTTCCGAAAAGCGCTGCCGACATCGAACCCCCAGAACCTGTCTGCCAAATGCGGCGCGGGATGCGGCAGCCCTCCGCATCCCCCCGCATTTCCATCTGCGTCAACCTTAACGGCGAGGTCTTAACAAATGGGAACCGCGACAGGTGCGGAAACCGGCGGCTTTCCGCAGGCAAGGTCTTGAGGTTTGGTTAAGGCGCGGCTCAGGCCCGGGCGGAAACGAGCCAGACGGCGCCGCCGAGACGGACCTCGCCACCCGTCACATGCCTTGCGAGTTCCTCGCGGACGGCTTCGGCCGCGCGGGTCTTGGTGTCGTCCGGCAGTTCCTTCAGCGCGCGGGAAAGCGGGCCGATCTCGAGCGTCTGTTCGAGGGCGGCGCCGACGGGATCTTCTCCGCGGCCAAGCGACAGCGTGGCGTCGAAGGGATCGATTTCGATATCGCGGTAGCCCGCTTCCTTCAGGATGCCGCGAAAGCGCTCCGGATCGGCGAAGGCGAAGGGGCCGGGCGCGCCAGGAACGGGCGGCTCCTGCGGCGGAAGATGGGGAAGGGCGGCGAAGAAGGGAACGGAAACCCAGCCATTCTCCTTCATGGGCCGCCAGCAGACGAAGGCGAGGCGGCCGGAAGGCGCGAGGGCCTTCTTCATATGGGCGAAGGCGGCGGCGGGCTCCGCAAAGAACATGATGCCGAAACGCGAGACGAAGAGATCGAAGCGGTCCGCGCCGAAATCATGCGTGGCGGCATCGGCGAGCGTGAACTCCGCGCTGCTGCCGAGCGCTTCGGCGCGCGCTTTCGCGCGGGCGACCATGGGGGCGGAAATATCGACGCCGAGCGCGCGGCCCGTGGCGCCCGCGCGCGCCGCGGCATCGAATGTCGTCGCGCCGCAGCCGCAGCCGATATCGAGAATGCGCTCACCGGGCTTCACGGCGGCCAGATCGAGCACCGCGCCCGAGAAGGGCTGCAGCATGGCGTCGAGCTTGTCCTGATAGCGGGCCCAGCGTTCGCCCGCATCGCCGTTCCAGTAGTCGATCTGGTCGGCATTGGGGCCGGAGGGAGCGATGGCGGGCGTGGTGTTCATGGGGTGCTCTCCTTGTGCGGGGGCCTCTTCATAGCACGAAGGGGGGCACGACTGGAAAGCGGGCGCGGGAAAGCAGGGGCGGGAAATCAGTCGCCCGAGGCGGTCTTTCGTCCGATGCGCTCGGCGAGGTCGCGGAGCTTGTCTTCCACTGCCTCCATGCCGAGTTCGTATTCGCCGCGCGGGGCGGGCGCTTCCTCGTCCGCGCCAGTGGGCAGGCGGGTGTCGATCGCGTGAGCGCCCGCGAGTTCGCGCAGGCGGTCCACACGCTCGGAGATGAGGGCGGCATGATCGGCGAAGCGCTCGCTGACGGAGGCGGCCTTTTCCCGCGCCGCGGCGAGTTCGGCGGCGATGGCGGCGACCTCTTCGTCATCGGCGAAGGCATTGCGCGGCGGCGAGAGGGAGAGGCCCGCCTCGCCGGTGGTGAGGTTCGCGACCTGGATCGCAACGCCGGAGCGGCCATCGCCGTCGAGCGGGATGTCGAAGGTGGTGAGCTTGCCGCCGATGCGGCGGCCCGCAATGAGGTTCACCCGGTTATGGGAGGCGGAACCGGCAATGGCATCGATCTCGGCGCGGAGGTCGTCGTAGCGGCCGGCGAGAAGGGCGCGGCGTCCGTGATCCGCGCTCGATCCGGCGTCGGCCAGGAGGTCCGAGGCCTCGCGCAGGCGGTCCGCGATGGCGTCGATCGCGAGGACGGCAGTTTCGATGGTGGAGAGGGCGGTCGCGATCTGCTGGCCGAGTTCGGCGGCGGTGAGCGAGCCCGATGCATTGCCGCGATTGCGGAGCGCGCGCTTCATCGCTTCCGCGGTGACCGGCGGCGTTTCCTCGGCGGCTGGCGGCGCGATGTCGCGCCGGCCCCGCAAGCGGGAGAGAATGCCCATCTTGTTCTGCCCAAACCCTTGCCCTGCCGGTTCGCGATGGAACCGGCGCCGACTGGAGCCTAGCGCGGAGAAAGTTGACGAGGTCTAAAGGCGCGGCTGCGAGGCCAAAGCCGTGCTAGTTTCGCGGCCATGCCACACCACCGCGCGCTGCTCTGGAAAATCGCGAGACCCGTTCTCCGCCTCTATTGGCGGGTGCGGCGGCCGCTGACCGCGGGCGTGCGCGGGCTCGTCTTCGACGAGCGGGGGCATGTGCTCCTCGTCCGCCATACCTATATTCCCGGCTGGTACCTGCCCGGCGGCGGCGTGGAGCGGGGCGAGACGATGCTCACCTCGCTGCGGCGCGAACTCGAGGAGGAAGTGGGCGTGAGGCTTACCGGCGAGGCGCGGCTGATGGGGCTTTACGCGAATTTCCGGGAATTCAAGTCGGACCATGTCGCGCTTTATGTGGTGCGGCATGGCGACTATGAGCATGAGCCGAGGCGCTCGCCGGAAATCGCGGAGAGCGGGTTCTTCCCGCCGGAGGCGCTGCCCGAAGGCATCACCCCCTCGACGGCGCGGCGCATCGCGGAAGCGGCCGGAGAGATGCCGCCGGACGAACTCTGGTAGGCGGAGCCGCAAGAGCCACCTCTTTTTTGCCACGATTGACGCCCTAGCTGACGCCGCAAAAGGAGGAACGCCATGAGAAAAACGATCGTTACGGGATTGGTTCTCGCGTCGCTCGCATGGGGCGCGCCGCCGGCGCTGGCGCAGGACGAGGTGAACTGGCAGGCGCTGCCCGCCGAAAAGGAAGTGCTGCTCGATCTCGACGGACAGCAGATCAGGGCGCTCAGGAACTCGGTGCGCCACTGCAACGATCTCATCCGCTCCAATCATCAACAGACGGCCTGCGTATTTCTCGACCTCGACCGCGTGATGCGCCAGAACGACGATGCGGCGCTGAAGGCCTATCACTTCGCGCTGCCGCGCAGCATGCGCTACAACGAGGCGCGGAACCAGGGCGCTGCCGTCATGCGCGTGCAGAAGCTGCGCGCGCAGGCACTCGAGTGAGGATCAGAGACGCGCCCCGAAACGCGCCCCGAAACGCGCCCTGTCATGCGGTGCGTCGAGATCGAGGAGAGGCCCCGCAGGCACGATGCCCGTCGGGTTAATCGTCTTGTGACTGCCGTAATAGTGCTTCTTGATGTGGGCGAAGTTCACCGTCTCCGCCACGCCCGGCACCTGGTATAGCTCGCGCAGATAATTCGACAGGTTCGGATAATCCGCGATGCGGCGGAAGTTGCACTTGAAGTGCGAGTAGTAGACGGCGTCGAAGCGGACAAGCGTGGTGAAGAGGCGCCAGTCGGCTTCGGTGAGGCGGTCGCCCACGAGATAACGCTGCCTGTCGAGGCGCGCTTCGAGCCTGTCGAGCTCCTTGAAGAGAGCGGTCACTTCCTCGTCATAGACGGATTGCCCGGTGGCGAAGCCCGCCTTGTAGACGCCGTTGTTCACATGGGTATAGACATCTGCGTTGATGGCGTCGATCTCGCCGCGCAGTTCCTCGGGATAGAAGTCGAGCGAGGCGTCCACGCCCTCTATGCCGTCAAAGGCCGAGTTCAGCATACGGATGATCTCGGCGGATTCGTTCGAGACGATGGTGTTCTTCTTCCTGTCCCAGAGCACGGGCACGGTGACGCGGCCCGTATAGTCCGGATCGGCGAGAAGATAGACCTCGTAGAGCTTCGTCTTGCGGTTCACGAAGTCGGGGATGGTCGCCTCATCCGCGCCCGTCTCGTCCGTACCCTTGAGCGTCCAGCCCTCTTCCAGCATCAGCGGATCGACGATGGAGAGGGATATCTTGTCTTCCAGGCCCTTGAGCTTGCGGAAGACGAGCGTGCGATGCGCCCAGGGACAGGCGAGCGAAACATAAAGATGGTAGCGCCCGGCTTCCGCCTCGAAGCCGCCTTCGCCCGAGGGGCCCGGCGATCCATCCTTCGTGACCCAGTTCCGGAAGGCGGACTCCTGCCGCTTGAACGCACCGCCGGTCGACTTCGTGTCGTACCATTTGTCGGTCCATTTTCCGTCGACGAGGAGTCCCATGGATTTTCCTTCCTTCTGTTGTCGTTCGCTTACGCTTCGGGCGGCAGGTCGACGAGCACGATCTCGGCATCGTCGAGCGCGCGGATGGTGAGCTTTTCGACATCGCGGATCGCGGCGCCGGAGCGCTCGGAAACCTCGACACCGTTCACTTCCACCCGGCCCTTCGCAGGCACGAGATAGGCGAGGCGGCCCTTGCCGATGAGATGGGTCACTTCATCGCCCGCGTCCAGCGTCGCGCCGAGAACTTCGGCGTCCTGCGCGATCCAGAGCGCTTCGGCGGGGGCGTCCTGCTTGCCGCTTGCGAGCGGCACGAGCTTGCCCTTGCGGGTTTCCTTCGGGAAGGCGGCCGTTTCCCAGCGGGGCGTGACGCCCTGGCGGTTCGGCTCGATCCAGATCTGGAAGATGCGGGTGTCCTCGTCTTCGAGGTTCCACTCCTCATGCTGGATGCCGCGGCCCGCCGACATGACCTGAACGTCGCCCGCAACCGTGCGGCCTTCATTGTTCAGGTGATCGCGATGGGTGATCGCGCCTTCGCGGACATAGGTGATGATTTCCATGTCGCGATGGGGATGCGGGGGGAAGCCCGTCTTCGCGCGGATGAGGTCGTCGTTCCAGACGCGCAGCGCGCCCCAGCCCATGCGGGCCGGATCGTAATAGCCCGCAAAGGAGAAGTGATGCTTCGCGGTGAGCCAGCCATGCTCGGCGCCGCCAAGACTGTCGAAATCGCGGATCTCGATCATTGTCTTCTTCCTTTCTAAAAAGAGTGCGAGGCAGGGCCCGGCCAAGGGGGGAGAGGGGGAGGGAACTTGGCCGGGCCCGACGATCCGGTACACGCTACAGAAGCATCCGGATCGTCTCAGGTTCGTGTCGTTCAGGCGGCGAGCTTCGCCGCGATGGAGGCGACATGCGCGCCCTGCTTGCGGGCGAGCGAGAGTTCCTTTTCGCTCGGCTGGCGGCCGCCATCGCCGCCTGCCAGCGTCGAGGCGCCATAGGGCGAGCCGCCGCGGACTTCCGATATGTCGAAGAGCTCCGTGCCGACCGAATAAGGCAGGCCGACGATCACCATGCCGTGGTGAAGAAGCGTCGAGTGGAACGAGGTGATGGTCGTCTCGTTGCCTGCGCCTGTGCCCGTCGAGGTGAAGACCGAGCCCACCTTGCCGGCGAGCGCGCCCTTCGCCCAGAGGCCGCCCGTCTGGTCGAGGAAGATCCGCATCTGACCCGACATGTTGCCGAAGCGGGTCGGCGTTCCGAAGATCACCGCGTCGTATTCGGCGAGTTCATGGGGGGCGGCGACGGGGGCCTCCTGATCGGTCTTCATGCCGGCCTGGTTCATCAGATCTTCCGGCATGGTTTCCGGCACGCGCTTCACGGTCACTTCGGTGTTCGGTGCCGAGGCAGCGCCTTCGGCAACGGCTTTCGCCAGGGTTTCGATATGGCCGTAGGAGCTGTGGTAGAGGACCAGGATCTTCGTCTGCTTGCTCATCTTTCCCTCCTTTGGGAAACGCCACCTGAAGGCGTTGTTGAATTCGATGAGACCTATGTAATTGATCTTGTTCTGGTTATAATATCGTCAAATTGGAACAGATTGTTTCATACAGGTAGACAATGTCAGTCGATCTCAACGGCTTCACGGTCTTCGCGAAAGTGGCGGAACTCGGCGGTTTCACGGCGGCGGCCGATGCGCTGGGCCTCTCCAAATCGATGGTGAGCCGTCAGGTTTCCGCGCTGGAGGACCAGCTTGGCGTGCGGCTTCTCAACCGGACGACGCGGCGGATCAATCTCACCGAGGCGGGGGCGGTCGTCTTCGAGCGGGCGCAGCGGATCGTCGCGGAAGCGCAGGAGGCGGCGGAGGAAGCGACCTGCGTCGAGGGGGCGGTGCGCGGCCAGCTCCGCATCAACGCGCCGATGAGCTTCGGGATTTCGCAGCTTGGCCCCGTCATGCCGGAATTCATGGAGCGTTATCCCGAGATCAATGTGGACCTCGTGCTGAACGACCGGCGCGTCGACCTGATCGAGGAGGGGTTCGACGTTAGTTTACGGATTTCGGCGCTGACGGATTCAAGCCTGATCGCGCGGCAGCTGGCACCCGTCGAACGCTACATCGTCGGTGCACCCGCCTATTTCGAGAAGCACGGGGTGCCGAAGCGTCCGGCCGATCTCGTCCATCACGACTTCATGCTCTACACGCTGCTCGCGCGGCCGAACCAGCTCGAGATGACGAATGCCAAAGGCGAGAAGGAGCAGGTGGAGCTGAAGGGCCGCTTTCTCTGCAACAATGCGGATGCGATGGTGGGGATGATGCTGAAGGGCATGGGGCTCGTCTTTTCGCCCGACGTGCTCTGCCACGAGCATCTGAAAAGCGGCAGGCTCGTGCGCGTGCTGGAAGACTGGAGCGTGCCGCCGCTGACGCTCCACGCGATCTATCCGCATTCGCGGCATCTGGCTGCGAAGGTGCGGGCCTTCGTGGATTTCACGGTGGAGAAGTTCGGGCCGGGGAAGGCGCCGTGGGTGGGGTGAGAAAATCCGGTTCGTCATTGCGAGCGACCGTTAGGGAGCGAAGCAATCCAGGGCGGCAAAGCACGGAGCAAGCGGCCCCTGGATTGCTTCGTCGGCTTCGCCTCCTCGCAATGACGAGGATGTAAAAAAGGCGGGCACTTGGCCCGCCTTTTCGTTTTGGTATCTCGTGAAACCTAGACCGGTTCCCAGGTGAAGACGGAGGCCGTGGCGCCGAGGTCCGTGTAGCCGCCTTCCATGGCCGGGATGCCATGGGAGAGGATCGTTTCCGGCGTCCAGCCGTCGACACGCGCGACCGACTTCACGGGGCGGGGCTGCGAGAAGAGCACCAGCTCATTGCCGCGGACGGAGAAGATCTGGCCGCTCGTCTTGCACTCGGGCGAGGCAAGCGCGACCGAGAAGTTCGCGACCTGCTCGGCGCGCATCGCATTCTTCATGCGCTCGACGCGCTGGGCCGACGCCTCGTCCTTCACGGGGATGGTTGCGATCATGCGCGTCCAGGCGAAGGGCGCGATGATGTTGGAGCGCACGTTCTTCGATGCGCCTTCCATCGCGATGATGCGCGAGAGACCGGCAATGCCCATCTTGGCGGCGGCGTAGTTCGCCTGGCCGATATTGCCGATGAGGCCGGAGGTCGACGTGAAGAGAACGAAGTTGCCCTCCTGCTGCTCGCGGAAGTGATTGATCGCCGCGCGCGTGATGTTGTAGCTGCCCTTGAGGTGCACTTCGAGAACGGCGTCCCAGTCCTCGTCCGGCATCTTGTGGAACATGCCGTCGCGCAGGATGCCGGCCGGGCTGATGATCGAGTGGAGGCCGCCGAAGGTGTCGAGCGCCTGCTGGATCATGTTTTCCGCGCCGGACTTCAGCGCGACGCTGTCGGAATTCGCGACGGCTTCGCCGCCCGCCTTCTTGATTTCGTCGACCGTCTTCTGAGCGGCGCTGGCATCGCCCGCATCGCCGCCCTTCACGCTGCCGCCGAGATCGTTCACGACGACCTTGGCGCCCTCACGCGCGGCGATGAGCGCGCATTCCTTGCCGATGCCGCCCGCGGCGCCGGTGACGAGTACGACCTTGCCTTCCAGAATTCCCATGACGCTCTCCCTGTCGCTTTCGGGGTTCTTTCTCTCTTTGGCGGGGAAGCTAGCCAAGGGCGCGCGCCCATTCCAGCCTTTTTAGACCTGCCGGAGGGCCGGGCGTGTTCCGCAAGCCGCTTTACGGGGAGGAATTCCCGTGCTATCCGCCTTCTCCTCCGGAGCGGGCTCCGGGAACAGGGATCGATGAAATGGCGCGCTTCATGTCGCAGCGACGACGAGAGACGGTTCGAGGCCTTCGAGGCTTCGGGCTCACGCGCGCCCGCACGGTCCTCTCTTTCGCCTGAGCGCGGAAGCGGCAGTGACGGGTGAGCGCCTCTCACCAGACCTTTTCCGCTGCCAGACGAGATAAATCCCATGTTTGAGATCGAAGCCGAGCGGCCCGAGCACGGGCCTGCCATCGAAGCGCTGCTCGACCTTTCCTTCGGCCCCGGCCGCTACGCAAAGACGGCGCAGCGGCTGCGCGAGGGCAACAGGCCGGTGCCGGAGCTTTGCTATGTGGCTTTTTCGGGCGAGGGCGCGGAGCGGCACATGGTGGGGTCGCTGAGTTTCTGGCCGGTCACGATCGGCGGCGTGCCGGGGCTCATGCTCGGCCCGCTCGCCGTCGAGCCGAAGCTTCGCGGCAAGGGCTGCGGCATCAAGCTGATGGAGAAGGGGCTGGCCGATGCGAAGAAGCTCGGCTACCGGCTGGTGATCCTTGTCGGCGACGCGCCTTACTATGCGCGGGTGGGCTTCGGGCCGGTGCCGCCCGGGCGGCTCACCATGCCGGGCCCCGTGGACCCGGCACGGCTTCTCTACCGCGAACTCGATATCGGCGCCTTTGCGCGGGCGAAAGGGCCGATCACGAAGCCGCAGGAGGTGGCGCAGGCCGCCTCCTGATTTTCTTCCCTCAGTTCTTCTGCATGGCCGCGATGAGGGCCGGCACATTGTGCCGGAACATCGCGGCATAGGTCGGCGCGGGGCCGCCCGGCTTTGAAAGCGCATCCGAGTAAAGCGTGCCGCCATCTTCCGCGCCCGTTTCGCGGGCGATGGTTTCCATCATGCGCGGGTCCGACATGTTCTCGATGAAGAGGGCGCGGATCCTGTCGCGCCTTATCTGGTCGATGAGGCGGGCAAGCGCTTCGGCGCCCGGCTCGGCCGTATTGCCGATGCCAAGCGGCGAGATGAACTGGATGCCATAGGCGTCGCCGAAATAGCCGAAGGCGTCATGCGTGGTGATGACCTTGCGCTTTTCCTGGGGGATTTTCGCAAGTTCCTGGCGCACCCAGCCATCGAGCTTCTTCAGTTCGGTGATGTAGCTCTCCGCATTCGCCCGGTAGACGAGGGCGTTGTCCGGGTCCTTCTCCGCAAGCGCATCGGCGATGTTCTGCACATAGACGATGCCATTCCGGATGTTCTGCCAGGCATGGGGGTCGAAGTCCTGCGCGGCTTCGGGATAGCCGTCCGCGTCATGGCCCTTCGCGTCATGGGTGTGATCGCGGTCTTCGTGATCGTCATGATCGTCGTGGGCGTGGTCTTCATGCGCCGCGTCATGCGCGCGCTTTTCCTCTTCGGTGAGGTGGCGCGGGGAAATGCCGAAGCTCGCGGTCACATATTTCGCCTTGGTGCCGGATGCGGCGGCAAGGCGGATCAGCCAGGGCTCGAAGCCGAGCCCGTTCATCACCAGCAGATCGGCATCGGCGAGCGCGCTGGCATCGGCGGGGCCGGGCTCGAAGCTATGCGCATCGCCATCGGGGCCGACAAGCACCGTCACATCCGCATTGCTGCCCGCGACGTTGCGCACCATGTCGCCGAGGATCGAGAAGCTCGCCACCACCTTCAAGGGTTCGGCATGAGCGGGAAGGGCGAGGCCCAGCGAAAGACCAAGCGCGAGGACAAGGCGGAGCGAGACGAGCTTCTTCATGGCGGAACTCCCTCAGTCGTGGAAATGGGCGCGGGGGAAATAGCGCGTGCGCAGGCTGTCGCGCGTGCCGAGCAGGATCGATCCCAGATAGAGCATACCGGCCGTGAGAATGATCGCGGGGCCGGAGGGCAGGTTGAAATTGTAGGAAAGAAGCAGACCGGCAAGACCGGAAAGGAAGGCGAGGGCGGTCGAAAGCGCGGCGAGCGACCAGACCGCGCCCGCCCAGAAGCGCGCGGCGGCGGCAGGCAGCATCATGAGGCCGAGCGCCATCAGCGTGCCGAGCGCCTGGAAACCGGCGACGAGGTTCACCACCACGAGCACGAGAAAGAGGAAATGCCAGACCGTGCCGCCGCCCGTCGTCGCGCGGAGAAAGGCGGGATCGAAACATTCGATGACGAGCGGCCGGTAGATCAGGGCGAGCGCGATCACGGTGAGCGTCGCGATGGAGGCGACGAGGATCAGCGCCTCGTCCGTCACCGAAAGAATGGTGCCGAAGAGAACGTGAAGGAGATCGACATTCGAGCCCTGCGTCGAGACGATCAGCACGCCGAGCGCGAGGCTGATGAGATAGAAGCCCGCGAGGCTCGCATCCTCGCGCAATGCTGTCACGCGGGAGACGAGCCCTGCAAGGAAGGCGACGGTGAGACCGGCGACGAGACCGCCGATGCTCATGGTCCAGAGCGACAGACCGGCAATGAGAAAGCCGATGGCCGCGCCCGGGAGGAGCGCGTGGCTCATCGCGTCGCCCATGAGGCTCATGCGGCGAAGTACGAGAAAGGTGCCGATGGGGCCGCCGCCGATCGCGAGCGCGAGGCAGGCGATGAGCGAGCGGCGCATGAAGCCATATTCGACGAAGGGGGCGATCAGCGCGTCATAGATCATGCGGCATCGCCCCATGCATCCGAGACATAGCGGGCGCGGCGAAGATTTTCCGGCGTCAGCACCTCCGCCGTGGGGCCCCAGGCGACGGGCTCGCGCGCCATGAGAAGCGTCTCGGGGAAGCTTGCGCGCACGCGCTCCAGATCGTGCAGCACGGCGATCACCGTGCGGCCTTCGTCATGCCAGTTCGCCACGAGCTGCATCAGGTCGGCGCTGGTGCGCTCGTCCACGGCGGCGAAGGGCTCGTCGAGAAGAATGAGGCCCGCGTCCTGAAGCATGAGGCGGGCGAAAAGCGCGCGTTGCAGCTGACCGGCGGAAAGCGCGCCGACCTGCTTGCGCTCGAAGCCTTCGAGGCCGACAGCGGCAAGCGCGGCGCGGGCGCGCGTCACATGTTCGCCGGTGATCGCACGGAAGAGGCCGACCTCGCGCCAGAGGCCGAGCGAGACGGCGTCGATGACGGCGATGGGGAAGGTCCGGTCGATCTCGGCGAGCTGGGGCAGATAGGCGATGTTTCCGTTCGCGCCTTCGATGCGCCCTTCGCCGAGGGGCACGAGGCCCGCAATCGCCTTCAACAGCGTCGATTTGCCTGCGCCGTTCGGGCCCACGATCGCGGTCAGGCTTCCCGGCGCGAAGCTGCCCGACAGATGATGGACGGCGGGAACGCGGTCATAGGCGACGGTGAGGTCGCGGATATGAAGCGGCGGAACGGATTTCATCACGAAAGCGCCCAGGCCACGCCGAGCCAGAGCAGCGCCGCCGCGGCAAGCGCGACGGCAAGCCTCCCGCCGATACCGGCCATGAAGGCGGAAGCATGCGGGGCTTCGTCTTTATCGGGAGAGGTCAATCTCCGGCTCCGGTTATATTATAACATTGGCGGAAGCTAGGCCGGATCGTTGGCCAAGGCAAGGCATTTGGCCGGTTGGCGCGTGGCCTCAGCGGCCTTCGCGCCACCAGGCAAGCGCCAGCGCGCCGAGAATGAGGATGAGGGCGAGGGGTCCTGTGAGAAGCGGCACCTGATGAACGGCGTGGACGAGATATTGCTCGTTCCGCTGCAGGCCCATCCAGTTTGCGCCCGCCGCGTCCTGCCCTTCGCGCACGGGGCGGATGGCGGGCGTGTCATCGGCGTTCTCGCCCGCCCACCAGACGCCGCCGCCGGTCGCATCGGCGATGGGCTGCATGAGGTCCGCCGTCGCGCGAACATCCGAGAATTCGCGCGGGTTCAGGGGACCCGCCGCCGCGACCGCCGACAGCTCGCCCTGCTGGATGCGGTAGAGGCCGAGTTCCGCCGCTTCCGTCGTGCCCTCGAAGCGGCCGGGCGCCACTTCTTCCAGCGCCACTTCGCGCTCCTTGCCGGAAGGAAGCGTGACGCGGGCAGGCGGCGTCTCATCCGCCATGGTGCGGCGCTTCACGGTGAGTGTGCCGCCCTGCGCGGCAGCGGAGAGGTTTTCCTCCTCCAGGTCCGGCTCCTTCATCAGCCAGTGAGCGAGACGCCGCAGAAGCTCCGCCTGCGGACCGCCGCCTTCATAGCCGCGCGACCAGAGCCAGACCTGATCGGAGAGGAGTTGCGCCACGCGGCCTTCGCCCGCCCGGTCGAGCAGCATAAGCGGCTTGCCGTCCGGCGTTTCCATCAGCTCTTCGCCATGATCGGCCGTCACGTCGATGGTGCGGAACCAGCGGCCCCATTCGGGCGGAGATTTCGCGGCGCCGGGCAGTTCGGCGGTGACAGGATGACGCTGTCCCGTCTCGGTCACTTCCGCGCGATATCCGCCGACGGAAATCTCTCCCGTTGGCTGGCCGGGCAGGATCGCGGCAAGGGGCGTCCTGTAGATCGAATAGGGCGAGGCGAAGGCCGGGCCCTCGGCGGCGAGAAAGGCGCCACCGCGTTCCACATATTCGACGATGTTCAGGTAATAGCCGAGCGGCAGCACGCCGCGCCGCTTGTAGCGGTCGAAGATGATGAGGTCGAACTCGTCGAGCTTCTGATCGAAGAGTTCATGCGTCGGAAAGGTGATGAGCGAGAGCTCGCCGATGGGCGTGCCGTCATGCTTTTCCGGCGGGCGCAGGATGGTGAAGTGGACGAGGTCGACCGACGGGTCCGACTTCAGAAGGTTTCGCCATGTACGTTCGCCGGGATGCGGCTCGCCGGAGACGAGCAGGACGCGCAGGCGGTCGCGCACACCGTTTGCGATGACGACGGCGCGGTTGTTGAGCGTCGTGAGTTCGTTCGGACCTTCCTCGACGTCGATCTCGATGACGTTCGGGCCGCCATGAGAGAGACGCAGCGCGACCGTGCTTTCCCGGCCGATGGCGACGTCCGCCGTCGCGGCCTCCGCTCCGTCGATCCGCACGGTGACGCGCGCGCTCTCGCCCGCCGGTGCCTCGCCGGCGGAAGTCTCGTCGACACGGAAGGAGAGCTTCACCGGTTCGTCCACGATGCCGAAGCGCGGCGCTTCGGTGATACGGAGGCGGCGGTCCTTCTCGCCCTTGCGGCCGATCACGACGGCATGAACCGGCGCATCGAAGCCGAGCGCGGCGGCCGACCCTGGGACGTCCTGCACCTGCCCGTCGGTGATGAAGATCGCGCCCGCGATGCGCTCGCGGGGCACATCCGAAAGGGCTTCTTCCAGCGCGGAGAAAAGCGCCGTGCCCGCCTCGCCGTCGGGGTCGTTCGTCGCTGTGACGATGCGCGTCTCGATCCCTTCCTCGCGGGCGAGGCGTTCGGCGATCTTTTCGAGCGCGGCGGATGTTTCCTCGGGCCGCACGCCGATCTCCTGGCTCTGGCTGCGGTCGACCACGATCGCCGCCACATCGGGCACGGCTTCGCGGTCTTCCTGCCGGATGGTGGGATTGGCGAGGGCTGTAATGAGAACGGCGAAGGCGCATGCGCGCAAGGGCGCGCCTCGCGCGCGGCGGAAAGCGGCATAGGCGAGAGCCGCGAGACCGGGCAGGGCGAGAAGCGCGATGGTCCAGGCGGGAATGAGCGGTTCGAAGACGATGTTCCAGGCCATTCAGCGCTCCTACTGGCCCAGCCGTTCGAGAAGCGCCGGCACATGCACCTGATCTGCCTTGTAGTTGCCGGTGAGCGCATACATGACGAGGTTGACGCCGAAGCGTTCCGCCATTTCGCGCTGGCGTTCGCCGCCCGGCACGACGGCATAGAGCGCACGGCCTTCCCGGTCGCGCGCCCATGCGGCGGCGTAGTCGTTCGAGCCGACGATCACGGTCGAGACGCCGTCATTCGAAAGATTGCCGCCGTCCGGCGAGGAAGCCTCTACCCAGAGTTCGCCTCCGGTCCAGCGGCCGGGAAAATCATGCATGAGGTAGAAGGATTTGGTGAGCACATGGCCCTGCGGAACGGGCTCGAGCGGCGGAAGGTCGAGGCGGCCGAGAAGGCGGCGAAGCGTCGCCGTGCCGGGCGTGACCATTCCGCCGACAGCCTGATCCTGATCTCGCGTGTCGAAAAGGATCGTGCCGCCATTCTTCATATAGGCGTTGATCTTGCCGAGCGTTTCTGGCGCTAGATCTTCCTGTCCCGGAGACATCGGCCAGTAGAGAACCGGAAAGAAGGCGAGTTCGTCGGTGGCGAGATCGACGCCCATCGGTTCTGCCGGTTCGAAGGCGGTGCGCATGGCGAGAATGCGGCTCAGGCCGGAAAGGCCCGCCTCGCTCGTCGCGTCGATTTCCGCATTGCCGGTGATCACATAGGCAAGGCGCGTATCGAGCGATGCCTTTAGTGCGAAATCGTCATTGCCCGCTTCCTGCGCCAATGCATCCCCCGGCGGAAGCAGGAGAAGCGCGGCGAGCAGAACGGGGGTGAAGCGGGCGGCAAAGCGCACCCGCCTGATCCGCTCCGTTTCGAAGAGGCCGGTCACCCAGAGAGCGGCGACGGTATCCAGTACCAGCAGGATGAGGGCGATGACGAAGGCAGGCGTTGCGAGGCGTTGTTCGGCGCGGCCCTCGAAGGCGCGCCGCTCGGTAACGCCGTTCAGCACGCCGATGGGCGTGAGTTCGATATCCGCGGTTGCGAGGTTGAGCGCGCGGGGATTCCCTGCCGTGCCGTAAAGCCCGGGCGGATGGCGGGGGCTGCGCTCGGCGCTTTCGAACTGCTCGACGGAAATCGCCGTCGCCGTCGCGGGCGGCGTGCCGAGGCGTCCGAAACCGTTGAGCGTTGCAAGCGGGCTGAGGAGGTCGCTCCGCGCCGATGCGGCACCCTGTTCGGGAAGACCCCCAACCGCCTGCGAGAGCGCGACGGTGCGCCGGAGCATTTCGACGAACAGACCGGAGATCGGCAGGTTCGACCAGTCGCGGTTCGCTGGTACATGGAAGAGAACGACGAGACCTTCGCCTCGCCTTGCCGCGGTGACGAGCGGTGTGCCGTCCGAAAGCCGCGCCCAGGTCCGGCTGGAGAGATCGGGAACGGGTTCCGCCAGCACCTGCCGAGACACGGTCACGTCGTCCGGCACGTCGAGACCGAAGAAGGGGCTTTCCTCCTCGAAGGGCGCGAGATGCTGAGGCGTGCTCCAGGAAAGCGTGCCGCCGAGCGCACGCCCGCCGCTGCGGAGCGGCACGGGCACGAGGTCGTCGCTCTTTTCAGCCATGCGGGGACCGGCGAAGCGGATGAGCAGTCCGCCCTGGCTCACCCAGTCCTCCACGCGGGCATAGTCGGCATCCGTCAGATTGCCGATATCGGCAAGAATGAGGACCGAGAGCGGCGAGGCGAGAAGCATTTCGATCTCGCCTTGCGCATCGCGGGAGGGCGGCGTCTCGCGCAGCTCCGCGTAGGGCCCGATGGCGCGGCGCAGATAGTAGGCGTCGGAGAGAAGGGGTTGCGCTTCCTCCGCGCTGGCGCCGGACACGATGGCGACGCTGCGGCGGCGCCAGCGTTCATCCGCGAGAACGACAGCGCCCGCCGATTGTTCGCCCGCGATGTCGAGACGCGCAACCTTGTTGCGCAGTTCGAGCGGCAATTCGAAAGCCGCCGTCGCGCTCTTGGCGCCGTCCTCGAACATGAATGGCGTCTCGCTCAGGACGGCGCCATCCTCCTGCGTCGCGCGGACGCTTCCTGTTTGCGGGCCACCTGCCTCGGCGCGGATCACGGTCGCGGCGAGGACGCCGCTCTCCTCTCCTGGTGGCAGAAGCGCAAGGGCGCGATTGCCGGGCGCGGGTTCGATCAGCGTGAGGCCCGCGCTGCCTGCGATGGCGGAAAGACGCCGGGCGAATTGCGCTGCGGCGCCATAGTCGAGACCGTCCGAGATCCAGACGGTCTGCACGCTTTCCCGTTCGAGCGTTTCCGCACCTTCGAGTCTTTCGGCAAGGGCTGTCCGGTCCGGCTCTATGGGCTGCGGCTCCAGGGCGCGGGCGCGCGCCCTTGCATCGTCCGCCGTCTCGAAGTTGAGCTCCGGTGCGTTCGTGTCCGGTGCGGTTCCGACGACGAGAACGGGACGGTTCGCGCGGCCTGCTTCGGCGATGAGGCCGTCCATCGCGGCGCGGCGCTCGTTCCAGTGCGAGGCGGCAGCCCAGCCATTGTCGGTCACGATGAGAAGGGGGCCGGTGCCCGCGATGCGCGGCGCGGGATTCCAGACCGGTTCGGCAAGCGCGAAGATCACGAGAGCGGCGATCGCAAGACGCAGAAGCAGAAGCCAGAGCGGCGTATGCGCGGGCGTTTCCTCCTCGCGCACCAGGCCGACAAGCAATCTGATAGCGGGAAAGCGCACGCGCTTCGGGAGCGGCGGGCTCACGCGCAGCAGCCACCAGATCGCGGGCAGCGCGGTGAGGCCGAGCAGGAGCCAGGGGCTTGCGAAGGCGAGGGGGCCGAGCGTGAGCATTGCCGGGGCCTACATGCCCGGCCGGGGCGGCTTGCGCGCGGCGATGGCGCCGGACAGGGCGCCGTATAGCGCGAGCAGCGCCGTTTGCGGGCTGCGGTCGGTGCGGTGCGTGGCGAAGGTGAAGTTGATGCGGCGCGCCGTTTCGACGATCCGGTTGCGGTGGATATCGAGGCGCTGGTGATAGGCTTCGCGAAGGTTCTGGGCGCGGCCGACCATGAGACGCAGCTCTTCCTCGACGCCTTCGAACTCCGTGCGGCCCGAGAAGGGCAGGTCCTCTTCCGCGGGATCGAGCACCTGGATCATGTGACCGCGAATGCCTTCCGAGGCGTAGCGCTTGATGCGCTCGACGATTTCCTCGGCGGGCGACAGAAAATCGCTGATGAGGACGACCTGCGAATAGCGCGGCAGATGCTCCGGCGGTGGCAGGCTTTCCGTGTTGGTCGCCTCGTTCTCAGGCGCGTCGATCAGTGCATGGGCCATGCGGCGGAGCGCGGCGCGGCCGGGCGTTGGCGTGAAACCGGCCCCAAGCGCCGCAACGCTTTCACCGCCCTGAACGAGAAGCGATGAGAGCGCGAGCGCGATCACGGTCGCACGGTCCTTCTTGGTGCAGGGCGCGAAGTCGGAGGCGTAGTCCATGGAGGCGGAACTGTCGCGCCATATCCAGATGCTTTCGGCCGCTTCGCGCTCCGTCTCGCGCACGAAGAGATGGGTCGAGCGCGCGGAATGGCGCCAGTCGACGGAGGCTGCCGTATCGCCTTCGCGGTAGCGGCGGAACTGCCAGAAGGTTTCGCCCATGCCGGTGCGGCGGCGTCCATGCACGCCTTGCGCGACGGTCGAGGCGACATGCTCCGCCTCGGTGACGAGCGGCGGCATGGCTTCGGCAAGCGCTTCCGCCTGCTCGCGCAGGCCGATGGCGCCGGAAGATGCCGAATGTGGTCCGGAGAGACTCATTCCCGTCTTTCGTTAGCCGAGGTTGCGGCAGAGCCTGTCGATAACCCCGCTCACCGTCACGCCTTCGGCGCGGGCGGAGAAGTTCAATGCCATGCGATGGCGAAGCACGGGCGCGGCAAGCGCCGTCACATCCTCGATCGAAGGCGAGAAACGCCCGTCGATCAGCGCGCGGGCGCGAACGGCGAGCATCAGCGCCTGGCTCGCGCGGGGGCCGGGCCCCCAGGCGACATGGCGCTCGACTTCGTCCGATGCGCCTTCCTCGGGCCGGGCGGCGCGCACGAGTTCGAGGATCGCGTTCACGACCTTCTCGCCCACAGGCACGCGGCGGACGAGGCGCTGCGCGGCCATCAGGTCTTCCACGGTCATGGCAGCGCGGGCTTCCGCCACGGTTTCGCCCGTGGTCGAGAGCAGCATGCGGCGCTCCGACTCAAGATCGGGATAGTTCACGTCGACTTGCATGAGAAAGCGGTCGAGCTGGGCTTCCGGCAGCGGATAGGTGCCTTCCTGCTCCAGCGGGTTCTGCGTCGCGAGTACATGGAAGGGAGCGGGCAGCTCGTAGCGGACGCCTGCCACCGTCACCTGCTTTTCCTGCATGGCCTGCAGAAGCGCCGATTGGGTGCGCGGGGAGGCGCGGTTGATTTCGTCGGCCATCAGGAGCTGGCAGAAGACCGGGCCCTTGATGAACCTGAAACTTCTGTGGCCCTGGTCGCTTTCTTCCAGCACTTCGGAGCCGAGAATATCGGCCGGCATCAGGTCCGGCGTGAACTGCACGCGCTTGTCGTCGAGGCCGAGCACCTGGCCCATGGTGTGGACGAGAAGCGTCTTCGCGAGGCCCGGCACGCCGACCAGCAGCGCATGGCCGCCCGCGAGCACCGTCACCAGCGTCTGGTCGATCACGGCTTCCTGGCCGAAAATCACCTCGCCGATGGCCTCGCGCGCCGCCGCGATCTTCGCGCCGGTTTCCTCGATTTCCTGGACGGCGGAGCCGTCGGCTTCACTGAGTGTCTGCATTGACCTACATATTGGTGGTGACATGCCTTCTGGCCTGCCACCGTGCCGCATCCCGTTATCGTATTGCGCCGCCATTGGCGCGGGGCTTCTTGACGATAATATGGCCGGATTCTCGGGCCCCAGGCACTAATTCGCTGTTCAACTCCGCGGGAGGAGAGGAAATATGGCCGCCGTGACCGGAAAGACAGCCGCAAAGGCGGAAAAGCCCGAATCGGGAAGCGCTCCCGGCGGGCTGAAAGGGCTCGCCGCCGCCGAAGAGGCGGGAAAGAAGGCCAAGGGCCTGCCGCCGGTCCATTTATGGAATCCCGAATTCTGCGGCGATCTCGACATGAGAATCGCGCGGGACGGCACCTGGTTCTACATGGGCACGCCGATCGGCCGCGAGCGGCTGGTGCGTCTCTTTTCCACTATCCTCCGCCATGACGAGGACGGGAAATATTATCTCGTGACGCCGGTCGAAAAGGTCGGGATCACGGTGGACGACGCGCCTTTCCTCGCTGTGGCGATGAAAGTGGAGGGCGAGGGGCGCGATCAGGTCCTGACCTTCACCACGAATGTGGGCGACGAGACGGTCGCGGGGCCTGACCATCCGATGCGCTTCGAGATCGACGCGGAAACGGGCGAGCCGGCTCCCTACGTCCATGTACGCGCGCGGCTCGACGCGCTTGTCAATCGCGCCGTCTTCTACGATCTCGTGGAGCTCGGCACGGAAGAGGAGCATGAAGGCGAGCAATGGTTCGGCGTCTGGTCCGGCGGCGTCTTCTTCCCCTTCATGCGTGCAGGCGAGGTGGCCTTCTAGCCGGACGCCCATGACAGCCTATCGCGATCTCATTCTTTCCCGGACGGACCGGGAGCCGCCCGCGCTCGCCGCGCTGCTCGCTCAAGAGGGCCTGCCGGGCCTTCGGGGCGACCACGACCTCAATCCGCCCGAAACGCGCGCGCAGCCCGAGGGCAATGTCTGGGTGGAGCCGGAAGAGCGTGCCTCGCTTCGCCCGGCTGCCGTTCTCGTCGGCGTCATCGAACATGCGCATGGGCCGAACGTGCTGTTGACGCGCCGCGCGGATCATCTGGGCTCGCATTCGGGTCAGGTCGCCTTTCCGGGCGGCAAGATAGAGCCGGGCGAGACGCCAGCCGAGGCCGCGATCCGCGAAGCGGAGGAGGAAGTGGGCCTCGACCCCGCCCATGTGGAGGTCGCGGGCTATCTCGACGCCTATGAGACGGGGACGGGTTTCCGCATCCTGCCGGTGGTCGGTTTCGTCCGCCCCGGCTTCACGCTCACCATCTCGCCGGACGAGGTGGCCGAGGCCTTCGAGGTGCCGTTCTCCTTTCTCATGGACCCGGCAAACCATGAGCGCCACCACGCCATGTGGCGGGGAAAACGGCGCGAATATTACGCGATGCCCTATAATGGCCATTACATCTGGGGCGCGACCGCCGGCATGCTGAAGAACATGTATGACCGGCTCTATGGCGACTGAATGCCTCATGTCTGCGCCATAATGCGGCGGAGACAGGCGCGCCTCCGCCGCCTATAAGTTGAGAATAATTATCAGAGAAGAAGCGATCGAGGAGGCCCGAATGAGCGCCGAAAAGGAACTGGCCCGTGCCGCATGGCTCAATGAGGCCGACACGAAAGCCGTGATGGAAGCGCTTGGCGCGAAGGGCGGCACGGCGCGCTTCGTCGGCGGCTGCGTCCGCAATGCGCTGATGGGCGAACCCGTCTCCGATATCGATATCGCGACCACCGAGACGCCGGAAGGCGCGAAGGCGCTTCTGGAAGCGAAGGGCATCAAGGTCGTTCCCACGGGGATCGACCACGGCACCGTCACCGCCGTCACACCTACCCGTCATTTCGAGATCACGACGCTGCGCGTCGATGTCGCGACGGATGGCCGCCGCGCCGATGTCGCTTTCACGGGCGGCTGGCTCGAAGATGCGAAGCGCCGCGACTTCACGATGAACGCGCTTTATTGCGACGCCGACGGCACGGTGCACGATCCGCTGGGCGGGCGCGACGATCTGAAGGCGCGCGTGGTGCGCTTCATCGGCGATCCGCATGAGCGCATCCGGGAAGATTATCTCCGCATCCTGCGCTTCTTCCGCTTCCATGCCTTTTACGGCAAGGGCGAGCCGGACGCGGCGGGGCTTCGCGCCTCAGCGGAAGAGCGCGATGGCCTCAAGCAACTTTCCGGCGAGCGCGTGCGCGACGAACTGCTCAAGATCGCGAGCGCCGACGAGGCGGGCGCCGCCTTCCGTCACATGGCGGCGGCGGGCATCCTCGCCGTGGTGCTGCCGGAGGCGAGCCGCCTCGACCGTTTCGAAAAGCTCGTCGAAATCGAGAGCCAGCAGCTCTTCGTTCCCGCCGATCCGATCCTTCGCCTTGGCGCGATGCTCGATCTCGACAAGGCGGGCGTGGCCGCTCTCGCGCAACGCCTCAAATTGTCGAACAAGGATCGCGACCGCCTCGCGGCCATGCTCACCGACAAGACGAAGATCGTCTGCTACCTCTCCATGCGCGAGGTGCGCCGCGCGCTCTATCTGATGGGCCGCCAGCTCTTCAAGGATCGCGTCTCGCTCGGCTGGGCGGACGACCGGCGCGGGCACAATGCCTTCCAGTGGCGCGCGATGCTCGCCATGGCCGACAGCTGGGAGAAGCCCGAACTGCCGCTCACCGGCGAGATGATCAAGGCTGCGGGCGTGCCCGAAGGGCCGGAGATCGGCCGTGTGCGGAGGGAGGTCGAGGAGTGGTGGGTCGACAGCGACTTCATCGACGACGAATTCTCGATCATCGAACGCTTGAAGGCGGTGGTGCAGGCGACGGTATACTGAGCGCCCCCGCATCATGGGGGCATATGGGGAGGGGAAGTCCATGATCCGTTCCGCGTTTCGTTCGTTCGTCCTGTCCTTGATGCTCGTGCTGCCGCTCACCGCTTGCGGCGATGAAAACGGCGATGCTGGCGCCGTCTCCGCCGCGCGGACTTTCTACGACATCGTGCTGAAGGCCCGTTCGAGCGGCGTGCCGGACGATGAGCTCCGCGCCGAGCTTCGCCCCGTCATCTCGCCCGATCTCGACAGCCTGATCGCGCAGGCCGCCGAGGCGGAGCGCCGCCACACCGAGCGCACCAACAATGAAGAGCCGCCCTATCTCCAGGGCGACATCTTCTCCTCGCTCTTCGAGGGGGCGACGGGCTACGAGATCGGCCCCTGCGTCGATGCAGGGGAGAATGGCGAGACCTCGCTGCGCTGCGACGTCATGCTGGTGCATGACGCGGAGAACGAGCCCGTGCAGTGGACCGATCGCGTCGTCCTCGCGGGCAGGGGCGGGCCGGAAGACCGGCTCTGGCTCGTGGACAATATCGAATATGGCGGCGACTGGGATTTCGCGCCCAAGGGTTCGCTCAAGGACTCGTTGCGCGCTGTGATTGCCGAAGAGGAATAGCCGCGCCGCCAGCCGCTGCGACAAATTTCCCTGCGACATTTGCGCGGATAGGCGGAGCGTCCATGCGGGCCTAGCCTTGCCCCATGAGACAGTATCTTATCGAGCGGTACGACCTTCGGGTCCCGCGCTACACTTCCTACCCGACGGCGCCGCATTTCTCGCCCGCGGTCGGCGGCGACGTTTATGCGCGCTGGCTCTCCCGCCTCGATCCGTCGCTGTCGCTCTCGCTCTATCTCCACATCGCCTATTGCGCGGAGATGTGCTGGTTCTGTGGCTGCCACACCAAGGCGACGAAGCGCTATGCGCCGGTGGCGGACTATCTCGATGCGCTGCTTGTCGAGGCGCGTCTCGTCGCCCGCGCGCTACCCTCCCGCATGAAGGTCGACCACATTCATTTCGGCGGCGGCAGCCCCACGCTCCTGAAGCCGGAAGACCTCGCGCAGACGCTCGCGATCCTCCGCGAGTATTACAATGTGACGCTCGATGCCGACATCGCGGTCGAGCTCGATCCGCGCACGGCGGACGAGGCTTACGTCGCGGCCATGGCGAAGGCGGGCGTCACTCGCGCTTCCATCGGCGTGCAGGATTTCAACGAGCGCGTGCAGAAGGCGATCAACCGCATCCAGCCTCATGACGTCACGGCGCGCGTGATCGAGTGGCTGCGCCGCCACGGCGTTTCCGCCATCAACATGGATCTGTGCTACGGGCTTCCCTGGCAGACGGTGGATAGCCTTCTCGATACGGTGGACAAGGCGGCCGCGCTCCGCCCGGCGCGCATCGCGCTTTTCGGTTATGCGCATGTTCCCTGGATGAAGACGCATCAGAAGCTTATCCCCGAAGCGTCGCTTCCCGGCCTCGCCGAGCGCTGGGCGCAATATGAGGCGGCCTCGGAGCGGCTTGCGGATCATGGCTATGTCTCGGTCGGGCTCGATCACTTTGCCTTGCCGGATGACGACATGGCGAAGGCGCATGAAAAGGGTGCGCTTCACCGCAACTTCCAGGGCTATACGACGGACAAGGCGCCGGTGCTGGTCGGCCTCGGCGCGTCCGCTATCGGCGCCCTGCCGCAAGGCTATGCCGCGAACGAACTCGCCATCGACCGCTACAAGGAGACGGTGCGGGCGGGGCGCTTCCCCGTCACGCGCGGCATCGCGGTGAGCGGCGAGGACAGGCTCCGCCGCGACGTGATCGAGCGGCTCATGTGCGACATGGGCGTCGATCTCGACGAGATCGCATTGATGCATGACGTCGCCGCCGACAGGTTCGACGAGGAACTCTCGCGTCTCTCCGCGCTCGAAGCGGACGGCATCGTGATGCGCGACGGCCGCCGTCTAACCGTGACGGAAGAGGGCCGCCCGCTGGTCCGCGCCGTCTGCGCGGTGTTCGACGAGTATCTCGGACAGGGTCAGGCAAGGCACTCGAAGGCGGTTTGACCGTACTCGTCATTGCGAGGAGGCGAAGCCGACGAAGCAATCCAGGGGCCGCTTGCTCCATGCTTGCCGCCCCTGGATTGCTTCGCTCCTTTCAGTCGCTCGCAATGACGGCTGAAAGAAAAGCAATCGCCTCACTCCACCTCGTGTGAAATCCCCGCAAACACCGCTTCCGCCGCGCGCGCCAGTTCCTCCGGCGCGATTTCGAGTTCGAGTCCATAGGCCCCGCCGGAAACGAACACCGTCTCGAAACCCTTCGCGCTTTCGTCGATGAAAGTGGGCAACTTCTTCTTCTGGCCGAGCGGGCTGCAAGCGCCCATCTCATAGCCGCTCGTCTTCACAGCCTTGTCTTTCGGCGCGAGGTCGACGCGCTTGGTGCCGAGTTCGCGCGCCAGCGCCTTGCGGTCGAGGTCGCGGGAGGCAGGCACGATGGCGCAGGCGAGTTTCCCCTCCGCCGTTTCCAAGATCAGCGTCTTGAAGAGCCGCGCCGGGTCGATGCCGCTTGCCGCCGCCATCTCGAGCGCGGAGGTCTTCCTGTCCTTCGGCACGTCGATCTCGTGGAACGTACCCGCCACCTTGTTCAGCCGCACGAAGCGCTGCGCTGCGGTTTCGCCCTTTGCCATCTCACGGCCACTTCACCATGGGCGGCATGGACGAGAGGATCGAGTTCACATTGCCGCCGGTCTTGAGGCCGAACACCGTGCCGCGGTCGTAAAGCAGGTTGAACTCGACATAGCGCCCGCGGCGGACGAGCTGTTCCTCGCGCTCTTCTTCCGTCCAGGCCTCGTTCATGTGGCGGCGGACGAGCATCGGGTAGATTTCGAGAAAGGCGCGGCCCACATCCTGCGTGAAGGCGAAGTCCTTTTCCCAGTCACCCGAGTTGTGGTGATCGTAGAAAATGCCGCCCGTGCCGCGCGGTTCGTTGCGGTGGGGCAGGAAGAAATATTCGTCGCACCACTTCTTGAACTTCGGATAGTAAGCGGGGTCGTGCCTGTCGCAGGCCGCCTTGTAGGCCGCATGGAAATCCACCGTATCCGGATGATCGTCACGCCGCTGCACGTCGAGCACCGGCGTCAGGTCCCCGCCGCCGCCAAACCAGCTCTTCGTCGTGTAGACATGCCGCGTGTTCATGTGCACGGCCGGCACGCGCGGGTTCTGCATATGCGCGATCAGCGAAATGCCCGACGCCCAGAAGCGCGGGTCTTCCTCCGCGCCCTGCATCTGCTTGCGGAAGTCTTCCGAGAATTCGCCATGAACGGTCGAGATATGGACGCCGACCTTCTCGAAGACGCGGCCATGCATGACCGACATTTCGCCGCCGCCCTCATCTTTGGAGCCGTCGCCGCGCTTCCAGGGCGTGCGCTCGAAGCGTCCGGCAGGGCGGTCCGCGAAGGTGCCGGTCAGCTCGTCCTCGATTTTTTCGAATTCGGCGCAGATCAGGTCGCGCAATTCGCGAAACCAGGTTTCGGCGCGGGCCTTTCTTTCGGCAATCGTCTTCTCGTCGGTCATGGTCACTTCTTCTTCTGCTCTGGAGAGCCCTTACTTACCTGCCGGGGCGCTGCCCGGAAAGACGCCGGCAAAACCGTTTGTCTGGCGGAGCGCCTCGCCGAGCACCATCGCCGCCGCCAGCGCCATGTTGAGCGAGCGGGCAGGGGGCGCCATGGGAATCGTGACGCGGGCATCGGCCGCCTCGTGGACAGCCTCTGGCACGCCCGCGCTTTCCCGCCCGATCAGGAGGATGTCCGAAGGCCGGAAGGCGAAACGGGTGAAAGGCAGGGGCGCCCTGGTCGTCAGGAGGACGATCCGTCCGCCGCCCGGTCTGCTTTCTGAGAATGACTCCCAAGAAGCATGCCGCGTCACCTCGCCAAGCGCGCCATAGTCCATCGCCGCGCGCTTCAGGTCGCGGTCGTCCCAGGGGAAACCGCAGGGTTCGATGATGTCGAGCGGTACGCCGAGGCAGGCGCCGAGCCGGATCAGCGTTCCCACATTGGGTGGAATGTCGGGTTCATAAAGCGCGAGACGCATGGGCGGACTTTCAATCTGGAACAGTTGCGGTCGGGTTGGCGGGCCGGGTCTGACGCGTGAGGCGAGGTGCGGCGATGCGTCATCCTGCCACAGGGGCGGCGGGACTGGACAACATGCGGATTGGATGCCACAAAACCACGCAACGCATGGGGCGAAAGCGGGGGATTCGTCGCGCTTTCAAGCCATGCTCCGGGTGTGTGCGACGCTGCGCCGTGCTCTTCCGCGAAGGGGGAGACCCGACAAGGGGAGCCGCTTTCCCGAGCGGCGTGTGGCGTTCGACCTATTCAACGAGGAGACCTGAACCGTGGCAGAAATCCACGCGGACGAGCCGACACGGCGCGATTTCCTATATGTGGCAACCGGATCGCTCGCCGCCGTTGGCGCGGCTGCCGCCATCTGGCCGCTGATCGATCAGATGAACCCGGACGCTTCCGTCCTGGCGCTTGCCTCCATCGAGATCGATATTTCCAACATTCCGGTCGGCCAGGAGACCACGTTCAAGTGGCGCGGCAAGCCGGTCTTCGTGCGTCATCGCACGGAAGAAGAGATCAAGGCCGCAGAGGATGTCGACGTCGCCTCGCTGCCCGATCCGCAGCCGGACGATGCGCGCCTCATGACGGGCCCGAATGGCGAACTCGAAAAGCAGTGGCTCGTCGTCATCGGCATCTGCACCCATCTGGGCTGCGTGCCGCTCTCCTATCGCGGCGAGTATGACGGCTATTTCTGCCCCTGCCACGGCTCGGTCTACGACACGTCGGGCCGCATTCGCAAAGGTCCGGCGCCGACCAATCTCGAGGTGCCGCCCTACGCGTTCATTTCCGACACCAAGATCAAGATCGGCTGAGGGGGCGCCAGACTATGAGCGGTGAAAGCACCTACACACCCGCAAACGGATTTACGCGCTGGCTCGATCAGCGGCTTCCGGTCCTGCGGCTCGTCAATGACAGCTTCGTCGACTATCCGACGCCGAAGAACCTGAACTACTGGTGGACCTTCGGCGGCATCCTGTCGCTCTGCCTCGCGGTTCAGATCGTCACCGGCATCGTGCTCGCCATGCATTATGTGCCGACGACCGAACTCGCCTTTGCGAGCGTCGAGCACATCATGCGCGACGTGAATTACGGCTGGCTCATCCGCTACGTTCATGCGAACGGCGCGTCGATGTTCTTCATTGCCGTCTACATCCACATGTTCCGCGGTCTCTATTACGGCTCCTACAAGGCGCCGCGCGAAGTGCTGTGGATTCTCGGCGTGCTCATCTATCTCCTGATGATGGCGACGGCCTTCTTCGGCTATGTGCTTCCCTGGGGTCAGATGAGCTTCTGGGGCGCCACCGTGATCACCAACCTCTTCGGCGCGATCCCGCTGGTCGGCGATGCGCTGCGCACCTGGCTCTGGGGCGGCTTCTCGGTCGGCGATCCGACGCTCAACCGCTTCTTCTCGCTGCACTACCTCTTCCCCTTCCTCATCGCCGGCGTGGTCATTCTCCATGTCTGGGCGCTGCATGTGACGGGGCAGAACAACCCGGCGGGCATCGAGATCAAGGACCCGAAGAAGGACACGGTTCCCTTCACGCCTTATGCGACGATCAAGGACGGCTTCGGCATGGTGCTGTTCCTGATCCTCTTCGCCTACTTCGTCTTCTACAACCCGAACGGGCTCGGCGAGCCGGACAATTACGAAATCGCCAATCCGCTCAAGACGCCGCCGCATATCGTGCCGGAATGGTATCTGCTGCCGTTCTACGCGATCCTCCGCGCGGTGCCGGACAAGCTTGGCGGCGTGGTGCTGATGTTCGGCGCCATCGCGATCCTCTTCGTGCTGCCCTGGCTCGACACGTCGAAGGTCCGCTCGGCGCGGTTCCGCCCGCTCTACAAGCAGTTCTTCTGGATCTTCGTCGCGGTCTGCCTCGGCCTCGGCTATTGCGGCGGCCAGACGCCGGACAAGATCCTGATCCATGTGGGCGATGGCGGCTTCGACATCACTGACCTGTCGCGCATCCTCACCATCTACTACTTCGCGCACTTCCTGATCCTCATGCCCGTTCTCGGGCTGGTCGAGAAGCCGAAGCCGCTGCCCGCCAGCATCGCCGACTCGGTGCTGCCCGGAACGCGGCAGGATCAGGCCACGAGTTGAGGGGGAACCGACACGTGAAAACGGCAATGAAAACCATCTCTCGTGCCATGTCGCTGGCGGCCGCCGCGGCGATCGGCTTCTCGCTCTTCTCCGGCACGCCCGCACGGGCAGCCGGCGAGGAAGTCGCGCCGATCGATCTTCAGTGGTCCTTCGAAGGCGTCTTCGGCACCTATGACCGCGATGCGCTGCGCCGCGGCTACAAGGTCTACAAGGAAGTCTGTGCGGTCTGCCATTCGATGGAGTTCGTGCATTTCCGCAATCTGGGTGAACCGGGCGGTCCGGAATTCTCGGAAGGGCAGGTCAAGGCGCTCGCCGCCGAGATCACCGTCGAGGACGGGCCGGACGCCGCGGGCGACATGTTCGAGCGTCCGGGCGAACCGAAGGATCCGTTCCCTTCGCCCTATCCGAACCCGGAAGCCGCCGCGGCCGCGCTTGGCGCCGTGCCGGCGGACCTCTCGCTCGTCGCCAAGTCGCGGGCGGGCGGCGTGGACTACCTCTATTCGCTGCTTGTCGGCTACGAGGAAGCGCCGGAGGATTTCGAGCTCACGACCGGCTACTACAACAAGTACTTCTCCGGCCACATGATCGCCATGCCGCCGCCCCTGACGGACGGCCAGGTGGATTACGAGGACGGCACGCCGAACACGGTCGACCAGATGGCGCGCGACGTCGTCCACTTCATGATGTGGGCCGCCGAGCCGAAGCTTGAGCAGCGTCACCGCATGGGCTTCCAGGTGATGATCTATCTCGTGCTGCTTTCGGGCATCCTCTACTTCGCGATGCGCAAGGTCTGGGCCGACCAGCACTGACCTGCGGTACGAAATATGACAGTTTAAAGGGCCCCTTCGGGGGCCCTTTTTTATGGCGTCCGCATCTTGGTCTGTTATATCGGTTCCGGATTCAAGACCACCCGCCGTCATTGCGAGGGTGAGGAAACGGTTCGCGCAAGCGAACGAAAAGGTCCGGTGGACCTTTTCGATTTCCGACTGCCCGGAGTGAGAGCGAAGGGCTTGCAGCCGACAGGGCAATGACGGAGAGAATGAGAGGAGAGACCATTGGCGAAGACCGTTCTCGGCGTCATCGGTGGCAGCGGCGTCTATGAGTTTCCGGGCCTCAGGAACGAGCGCTGGGAGCGCGTGGAAAGCCCATGGGGCGAGCCGTCGGACGAGTTGCATTTCGGCGAGTTGCCGCTCGGCGATGGCAAGTCGGTGGAAATGGTCTTCCTGCCGCGCCATGGCCGCGGACATCCCCATTCGCCGACCACCATCAACTACCGCGCGAATATCGACGCGATGAAGCGCGCGGGCGTCACCGACATCATCTCGGTCTCGGCCGTCGGCTCGCTGAAGGAAGAGCTGCCGCCCGGCTCCTTCGTCATCGTCGACCAGTTCATCGACCGCACCTTCGC
>DLCG01000004.1:0-224988 GCA_002480495.1 Rhodobiaceae bacterium UBA7804
AAATCAACAATATCGGCGCAAAGCAGCCATCTAGAAGGCCGTGCAGGACCCTCTGATCGCCCAGCTGTCCCATCCCAATCCCCCGCCACAGTCTGCGCCCGCCATACGGGCTTTTGGTTGTTCAGACTTGCCGTATCATTCGCTAAAATCCGGATTCGGGGGAAGGGGGGATGGTCGCATAGCGGCGAGGCCGGCCGATCTCCATTCGACAAGCGGAAAGAGGACGCATGTCCAGCGGGCAGCTGAAAAAGCGCGGAGCCAAGGCAAAAAAGCCCGAGCCGGCGAAGGAATCGAAGGGAAGCAAGGGCGATCTCGGCTTCGAGGCCGAGCTTTTCAAAGCCGCCGACAAGCTGCGCGGCAACATGGAGCCCTCCGACTACAAGCATGTCGCGCTCGGCCTGATCTTCCTCAAGCACATCTCGGACAGTTTCGAGGCGAAGCGCGCCGAGCTGCTGGCCGACTATCCCGAGGATGCCGAAGACCCCGACGCCTATGCCGCCGACAACACCTTCTGGGTGCCCAAGGAGGCGCGCTGGTCGCATCTTCAGGCGAGCGCGAAGCAGCCCGGCATCAGCAAGCTGATCGACGAGGCGATGATTACCATCGAAAAGCGCAACGAGAGCCTGAAGGGCGTGCTCCCAAAGGACTATGCGCGCCCCGCGCTCAACGCCGTCATGCTGGGCGAGCTGATAGACCTTATCTCAGGGATAGCTCTGGGACAGGAGAGGGGCCAGTCGCGCGACGTCCTCGGCCGCGTCTATGAATATTTCCTCGGCCAGTTCGCGGGCTCGGAGGGAAAGCGCGGTGGCGAGTTCTACACGCCGCGCTCCGTCGTCCGCACCATGGTCGAGATGCTCGAGCCCTACAAGGGCCGCGTCTACGATCCCTGTTGCGGCTCGGGCGGCATGTTCGTCCAGTCGGAGAAATTCGCCGAAGAGCATGAAGGCCGCATCGGCGACATCGCCGTCTATGGGGAGGAGTCAAACTACACGACTTGGCGGCTCTGCAAGATGAACCTCGCCGTGCGCGGCATCGACGCGGACATCCGCTGGAACAGCGAAGGCAGCTTCCACAAGGACGAGCTGCGCGATCTCCGCGCCGACTACATCCTCGCCAATCCCCCCTTCAATATTTCGGACTGGGGCGGCGACCGCCTGCGCGAGGACGTCCGCTGGAAATATGGTGTGCCGCCGGCAGGCAATGCGAACTTCGCCTGGGTGCAGCACATCGTCCACCATCTCTCGCCTTCCGGTACCGCCGGCGTGGTGCTCGCCAATGGCTCCATGTCGTCGACGCAGTCCGGCGAGGGCGAGATCCGCCGCGCGCTGATCGAGGGTGTCGAGGGCAAGCCCGGCGTGGTCGATTGCATGGTGGCGCTGCCGGGCCAACTCTTCTATTCGACGCAGATTCCCGTCTGCCTCTGGTTCCTCGCCCGCGACCGCTCGAACGGCGTTGCCCGCGACGAAAAGCTGCGCGACCGCCGCAATGAAATCCTCTTCATCGACGCGCGCAAGCTCGGCCATATGGTGGACCGTACACCAACCTTTCGGCAGCGGACCCCGTAGTTCGATATATGAGCGGGATAGCAGGCTTAGAGGTATCGGAGGCGATGGATGGAACGAGGTTTATCCCGTTGTCCCATCTCTCTACTGCAGGTAGTGGGACTTGATCAGATTTTCCGGGCCAAGCTTGCGGTTCCAAAGTCTGGTTCGCTTAGCTCTGCAAACGAAATGCACCGCCTCGCCTGAGAAACGCGTCGCGCTCGGGTATTTCTACGGATATGGCGAGCGCGTCGGCAATAAGCGCGATCTGATGGGCGATCATGTCGCCGAGGATCTTCATCCGACCACCCTGGAACGTATCGACATTGCCGGCGATGGCGGTCAGAGTATCCCGAACGCTGTTCAGGACTTCTTCTTCGGCGGATTTGCCGCGGGATCTTATGCCTACCGCCCGCACAAACTCGAAGAATGCGTCTCGCGTAAGTGCCTCCATCTGGCCGGCGGCGCCGACATGCAGGGAGAAGTCGTGATTGGCGCTTCGATCCAGAAGCACGGGCACGACGTCATAAAGCGGCGCGAGCTCAGGCGTGCTTCCACGATAAATGAGAGCGTGGTTCTTGGCATGGTTGTCGGTGTTCCCGACAGCAAGATTCAGAACCGTCATTTGAAGAAAGAGCCGGCGGGCTCTCGCCGGCAGGCGTGTTTGTCCGAGCAGTTTGCCAACAGCGGCAGCATTGAAAATACGTTCGCCTTTTCCGTATCGCTCGTATTTCAGGCCCTTCGGCAGACCCATTGCCTGGCAAAAATCTTCTTGATGAATTCGACTCACGACGCCATTCGTCACGTTACGGTCAAACCGTGTAATGAGAAGGCCGCGCGCATCGTCGATTTCCAGCGGCTCTACTTGAGCAACCTGGTCCGCATAAATCTTCTCCGCAAGCGACATCAGCCGATACTCATAATCGACGAGTACCTCTTCGCCGCGGCGAGGGACCTTCAGAATATGCGTGGTTGGCACGCCGCTTTCACGCGACGGAAGCGCAAAGCTGCCATCGGGGAGCCTGGCAAGCGCAATTTTTCCCTGAACACCCGCCAGCGGCGACGGGTCTTTGGTATCGGGCGGCAAGCGCCGTTCATCGCGCAGCGAGCGCATGATGCCGGCGAGATCCTTTGCGCTCAGAATTTCGTAGTCCCTATCGAGCCTCCCCGGCTTCTTGCCGGGGCCCGCGCCGGCGGGCACGCATGAGATCGCTCCGGGACAGTCCCGTCCGAGATAATAAAGAAGTCCGGCGATATCGGAACGATCGATGTCGTGCTTGGCCATCACCGCTTCGAGTGAGGAATTCTCCTGAAGCAGGTTGTCGAAAAACGCGCGGGCCTCGTTATCTCTGAAAATCTCGCGCTCGAGGGGTAAGGCGAGCGAGAGCGGGCATTTCGCTCCGGAGCCGTAGCGAAATGCGAGCGCGCCTTGTTCGTCGGCGGAGAGGCGTCCGACCGGCTCATCCTCGCCCTCGAAGAAGACATCAATCTCTCGTGTCATGTTCTGGGCTCCAGCCGCACATCGAGACCAAGCTCTACGGCAGCTGCCAACGCCATTTCGATCGAGACCCCGCGCTCACCGTTCTCGAGAGCCGAGATCAAGCGGCGAGATGCGCCGGTGGCTGAGGCGAGCTCAGCCTGAGTAAGCTTCCCGGCCTTGCGACGCCGCCGAATCTCGGCGCCGAATTCCTTAGGCGATGTCACAAAAACCGGAATAGCCATTGCCGTTACCATGAAATGAGACGAATACGGCTCATATAACAGATGCAGGTCGAAAATCAAGGAAAATGAGACGAATACGGCTCAAAACTATCTGCCAGGCCATGAAGCCGTTAATTGAGGCGAATATGGCTCAAAATTTGAGCCAAAGCTTGCCGTTAGCCTCAACTTGTCCGTTATCAACTGGTCAATTCAATATATTGATTGGCTGGGACAACGGGATAAGCCTTGATCTAAACATTCGTCAGGCCAGTCTCTATGGGAGTGTTGGCCAAACACCGTTGCCGTTGGCTCGCGGCGACTAAATCTGTGTTATTGGCGCAAAGCGGACGCGGCGTTCAAGATTTTGCGATTGCCCCATTTGATGAAGGACTGTTTGATCTCTCTTCGGTCAAACTCACTTCGCGTACTAAGTTCTGTCACTCTTGCGGCTTGCTGCTGACTACCTCCGTTTCGCCGATCTCGACCTCCTTTGAAGCGCTGGCAAGCCAGGAAGTAAGGCGGCGAACTACAGCGTCGACACAGTCAGGCCTTTTGAGAGCACACTCCCAAACTGTCGCTACCCGCCATCCGGCGTGACGAAGCTTGATGCGAACGATATCGTCCCGTGCGACGTTCGCTGAGAACTTTGTCTGCCAGAAATCTGAGCGCGTAGCGGGCGTGGCTGCATAACGACAGCCGGCGTGGCGATGCCAGAAGCATCCGTGCACTAAGATGACTGCACGGTACTTTGGAAGGACCATGTCGGGACGTCCGGGGAGTTGTGTGACATGTAGACGATACCGGAATCCCCGCGCATGTAGGGCTCGCCGAAGGACCAGTTCCGGCGTGGTATTCTTGCCTCCGATGCCGGCCATCATCCGGGAACGGGTCTCCTTGTCTACGACATCGGCCATGTGCGCCCTGGTTTTCCTGTCAGAACCTAGTATACAACGGCTTGCATTCTCAGCAGGAGCCAGCCTTGCCCTCTAGTTTCGGCATTGTGGACCTTTTCGCCGGCCCGGGCGGACTGGGCGAGGGTTTTGCGTCCCTCCGGGAAAGTGGGCATGCAACTTTCAGAATTGGCATCTCGGTTGAGAAAGAGGCTTCGGCCCATCGAACCCTGACTCTGCGCGCATTTCTGCGCGAGTACCAAGCGCGCCACGGAATTCTGCCAGAGCAATTCATTGATTTCCATGCAGGACTGCTTCCCGAACCCGACTGGTCGGCGGTGGACGCCAAAGCGTGGCGCCTTGCAACCCACGAAGCGAGGGCACTCGAGCTCGGCACACCCGCCGCCGCGAGGGCAATTGATGCCGCCATCAAGAAGCTTCGTGACGACAACGATGACACAATCCTGATCGGTGGCCCGCCTTGTCAGGCCTATTCTCTCGTGGGGCGCGCCCGCTCAAAAGGCAAGGTTGGCTATGTGCCGGAAGACGATGAGCGGCACTACCTGTTTCGCGAGTACATCCGGGTACTCGACAGGCTTCGCCCCGCTGCGTTCGTGATGGAAAACGTCAAAGGCATGCTTTCCTCGACAGTTGAAAGCCGCCTCGTCTTCGAGATGCTTATGGAGGACCTTTCGTCGCTCGGAAAGCGCCGTGGTCATCAGTATGAGCTTCGGGCAATCCGGGTGGAGGGTGGGAAGGCCAAGCTGCAGGAAGCGGCGCAACCCTCGGACTTTATCGTCCGCGCGGAAGAATTCGGCGTGCCTCAACGGCGCCATAGGGTGATCATTGTTGGCATCCGGTCCGATCTCGTATCCAGGGCCGCCTGCGCCGAGGTCGTGATTTCAGGGGCAGCGCGGACGGTCCGTGATGCCATAGAAGCCATGCCGGCCCTGCGCAGTGGCATCAGCCGAGGTCGAGACGATGCTTCGGCGTGGCGTCAGGAAGTCACCAAAGCCGCTAAACAGCTGGCCGCAATCTTCAGGGGAAAACGCGATGGCCATCTCCGGGATCGGTTCTTGTCCGTTGCGCAGCAGATGGCTTGCGGATCAGCGCACTTACGCTCGAACTCATGTCTGCCCGACGGCTATGCCACTTCAGCCGATGCGTTGTTGTACTGGATTGAAAGGCCCGATCTTCGCGCAATTGCACAGCATGAGACCCGCGGCCATATGGTGTCGGATCTCGGACGGTATCTCTTTGCGGCTGTGTTCGGTGATGTCCGAGGGTACAGCCCGAAAGCCGGCGACTTTCCTCCGGCGCTCAGTCCGGATCACCGGAACTGGCACAGCGGAGTCTTCAATGACAGATTTCGGGTACAGCTCTTCGATGAAGCGTCGACCACAGTCACGAGTCATATCTCGAAGGACGGACATTATTTCATCCATCCGGACCCAATTCAGTGCCGCAGCCTGACCGTGCGCGAGGCGGCCCGGCTACAGACATTCCCCGACGACTATCTCTTCTTGGGGAATCGGACCCAGCAGTACGTCCAGGTAGGAAATGCAGTTCCCCCCTTCTTGGCTCGACAAATTGCAGCTCTCATCCGTGCTTCTCTGACAGGCGACGATCACCGTAAAGCCTGATCGCCTTGTAACCTTCTATTGTTCGCGTAAAAATAAGCGCCGATATCCTCGGGGAAGGTTCGAATGCAGAAAGTAGGCTCTTCAAGGCGGGCGGACGCGACCCCCCATGCGGCTGCGCTGATCGAAGGCCTGAGAGATATCGGCTACTCTCTCGAGACTGCAATATCCGACATCATAGACAATTCAGTGACGGCGGGCGCCCGTAACGTCCGGATTGTCACCGAAACTCTTTCGGATAATCCGCACATAGCCATTGTCGACGACGGAACAGGCATGAGCGAAGACGAGCTCATTGCCGCCATGCGCCCCGGCAGTCGAAATCCGTTGGCAACGCGCGACGAGCCCGATCTCGGCCGATTCGGGCTCGGGCTGAAGAGCGCCAGTTTCTCGCAATGCAGACGACTCACCGTTGTTTCGCGAAAAGCCGGCAAGACTTCTGCGGCTGTTTGGGATCTGGACGATGTCGCAGAGCGGAACGAATGGTCGGTACAATTGCCCGACAATGTTTCTGGCATCCCCGGGCTTGATCAACTGAGTTCAGCTGGGACACTTGTTCTCTGGCAGAAACTGGATCGCCTGACCAGTGGCCTTTCGCAGAACCCCGTCAAACGAACCGAGATCGTCAACCGGAGAATCGCCGAGACAGAGCGGCACCTACGCTTGGTGTTTCACCGCTTCATGGAAGATGCACAACCGCTCGTCATCATGCTGAATGGTCGTCGCCTGAACCCACTCGACCCATTTGTCAGTAAGAACTCAGCGACTATTCACGACCCGGAGGAAAAGGTCTCGCTGGTTCATGGAGATGTGGAAATCCAGAGCTTCACGCTACCCCATCACCGACAGATGAACAAAGCTGACTGGGAAGACATTGCCGGTCCTGAGGGCCATCTGAAGTCTCAGGGATTCTACTTGTACCGGGGCAAACGGCTTATCCTTCATGGCACTTGGTTTGGGCTCTGTCGTCAATCCGAACTAACCAAACTCTCTAGGGTGAGAATTGACATTCCGAACAGCATGGACGCCGACTGGAAAATTGACGTCAAAAAGTCCTCAGCTCAGTTGCCTCCAGCCGTCCGAGATCGTCTCAAGAAAGTCATTGAGCGCATACAAAGCGGTTCGAAGCGAACATATCGAAATGTCGGCCAGAAGCTTGTGAATAACGAGCGGTTGCCCATGTGGCAACGCATACAGGCCGAAGGACGAATTCGGTATCGCCCAAACGTAGAGCATCCCGCTTTCGCTGACTTCTCTGAGAAGCTGTCCCCGGAGCTTCGGCGTGGATTTTTCAATTGCATCGCCTTGGTTGGCGCGTCCCTTCCCATCGAAACCTTGCACGCCGACATGGCAGGCGCACCCGAACAAATCATTGCGGACCGTGTAGACGAAGACACTCTGGTTCAAGCCGTCCAGTCAACCATTGCGGTTCTTATGGGAGCTGGGAAGGATCTCAGTGAGATCATGATGTTGATGAAAGACGTCGACCCCTTTCGGTCTGCTTGGGAAGACACTCAGCGCATTGTAACAGCCACAATCGAAATGAGAGAAGATCAGTGAAAGCTCTGCTGAGCAGCTTGGAGGGTATGACCTCCATGTACATGGCCTCGCAGTCCGGGCCGCACACTGCCGATTCCATCCGGGAAATCATTTCGCAGCTTCGTGACACACCGATGTTTGCAGGAAAAGTGGAGGATGACGAGGCTGAAGAGCTCGCACGGCTCATAGAAGAGAAATACGGCATCAGCATGGGCCTTGGCGCGATCGTTGATGCAGAGGATTTCCGACCTTGGCTGCACGACGCGCGAATTAACGGCAAGGTCGGCAACTTCTACTGGAGTCGCTATCGTAGTCTTCTGAGCCTGAAGGGACTGCCGAAGTCGGTGATCGATGCCACTGACGAGGTGACGGACCGGGTACTTGACCGTCTTGGCGATCCAGATAACACCAACCCTTGGAGCCGGCGTGGCATGGTCGTAGGCCATGTCCAGAGCGGCAAGACAGCGAACTACACTGGTTTGATCTGCAAGGCTGCCGACGCAGGATATCGTCTGATCGTGGTGATCGCAGGTATTCACAATAACCTGCGTAATCAAACACAGGCGCGGATCGACGAGGGGTTCATTGGCCGAGACACCGGTCGGCTCGCCCATGCCAACAAGGCGCAGCGGCAGAAGATCATTGGTGTAGGTACGTTCGATCAGCGCGAATTCCCGGTCTCGCTGACAAATACTTTGCGTGATTTCAACAAGGCAACGGCCACCACCAATACCAGCCAGATCGGCCAGTACAATGTTCCAGTTGTCCTGGTGATCAAAAAGAACTCCAGCACGCTGAAGAACTTGCTGGAGTGGCTGAAGGAGCATTCGGTCCACCAAGGCACGCAGATGGTCAGTCAGCCAATGCTGCTGATTGATGACGAGGCGGACAATGCCTCGATCAATACCGCCTATGCCAGAGATGAAGTCACACGCATCAATGGCCAGATCCGGGAATTGCTCTCCCTGTTTCACCGCAGCTGCTACGTTGGTTACACGGCGACGCCTTTCGCCAACATATTTATCGATCCCGACACCGACGATGAGGCGCTGAAGCAAGACCTCTTCCCACGCCATTTCATCATTGGCCTGGACGCGCCGACAAATTATTTCGGTGCGCAGAAAGTATTCCTCGACGCCCGCGATCGACACGTTCGACTGATTGATGACAACGAAGATATCCTGCCGATGAAGCACAGGATCGACGATCCGGTCAACGTGCTACCCGACAGCCTCGTTCGGGCGGTGCGCGCATTCATCGTGGCACGCGCAATCCGCAACGCACGGGGTCAACATGCGGCGCATGCCTCGATGCTGGTCAATGCCTCCCGATTCACGGACGTCCAAGGGCGGCTTCGGTCGAGAATCGCCGATGTCGTAGGTCGTATCCGGGATGCAGTCGCTGTCGACGCAGCCAAAGGTCGCGATGCCCTACGAAATCCGGAGATTGCGGCGCTTCATGCGGTGTGGAAGACGGAATATGCAGATGCCGAAGGCGCCGACTGGTCCGAAATTCAAGCGCGACTGCACGAGGTTCTGATTGCCGCCCGAATAGTCGAGGTCAACGCCTCGAAGCGGTCACAGGCACTGGACTATGAACAGGGTGGCGAGCATGGTGTGACAGTCATCGCCGTCGGCGGGTTCTCCCTCTCGCGGGGACTGACACTGGAAGGGCTGACCGTCAGCTACTTCCTCCGGAACTCCATGATGTACGATACGCTCATGCAGATGGGACGCTGGTTCGGCTATCGTCCCGGCTACGAGGATCTTTGCCGGGTGTGGATCCCCGCAGATGGTGTCGGCTGGTACGCCCACATCCATGAAGCGATGGAGGACCTCCAAGCCCAGTTGCAGCGCATGGAACTCGTCAAGGCCACGCCGGAGCAGTTCGGACTGGCCGTGCGAAGCCATCCGGAATCGCTGATCGTGACCGCGCGGAACAAGATGGGTACCGGCCGGGAGTTCCCGGTCAAGGTAGGGCTTGCAGGTAAACTGGTTGAGACCACGCGCATCCGGACGGACCGAGAACAGCTCGATCGAAACCGGAAAGCAGGGCAAGCGCTGGCTGCTGCAATTAAACTGCGCGGCCGTAAAGCCGAACACCCCTCCAGAGGTACCCTTTACAAATCGGTTCCCGTTGAGCTGGTGTGTGATTTCCTGCGGGGGTTCCGCGCTGATGCAGCCGATCCCCTGACAGATCCACGACTCATGAGCGACTACATTGATGCCCGAGCCGACAGCGAGTTGAAGGAATGGGATGTCCTGTTCGCCAGCGCCCAGAAGTCTGATGCGATCGAGGATGACCTTGAAGGGCTCAAGATGAGGGCATTTGACAGATCGGTTGGCGAGGATGATCTGCGCCAAGGCGTTCTGGCGATCAGCGGAACCAGTAGACGTGTCGGCTCTCCTGGTGACGAGCGCGTCGGCCTGACAAAAGATCAAATCGATACCGCGGCCAACAATTTCCGTAGCGCCCTCATTACGCAAGGGAAGAAAGTTCCCGACACTCTGCCTCCACGAATATTCTGCGAGATTTCAGGACGGCGGCCATTGATCATTCTTCGCTTTGTAAACCCTCTTGTGGCCGATGACGCGTTGCGTGCGAGGCTGCCAAGCGTCCTGCTTGCCTGGAGCATCTGCTTTCCGCCGTCGGGAATTGACGGCGGCACGGTTGAATACGTCGTCAACACTATTCGCATGCGTGAGATGTTCGGCGAGGAGGAAATCGAGGAGGAGGCGCTTGGTGATCCTTAATGAGACGCCGTGGTCGGGCCTTGAGGCTGGAAAGACGGACACACGCCGCGCGAACGCGTCGGCAAGGTGGAATTGGTTCTGGGCAGTGATGCCGCGCTTCGATGCCGCGCTGGTGCTGCAACTAAGCGACTTGCCAAGGCCGGCGCCCGATTTGCCGAAGCTCAGGAACCTCGAGATACGGTTCCAGACGCTACCGGGCGGCCCCATCCTATATGTCCGCCTGAAGGACAACGCTCAACTGGAGCTATTCGAAACCTTGTGTCGCGACGTGATGGCGGCTGGCGAGCAGGCCGAAACCGAGGCCGAGGCGCTGGAAAGGGCAATCGGGCGCACGTTTCGCTGGCACTACCTTTTGCGGGGCGGAAGGCTAGAAGTCCTGTCGGAAGAAGAGCAGAAGGGCCTCGTCGGCGAAATCGAGGTCCTGAAGCTCCTGATCGCCACCTTAGGTGCGAAACCTGCTCTTGCAGCGTGGACGGGTCCTTCTGGCGCTCCGAAGGATTTTGAACTCAAGGCAGACTGCATCGAGGTGAAGGCCCGGCGCGGGGCATCGCAGCCCTTCGTGAAGATCACGAGCGAGCACCAGCTCGCCGATGTGCCTAATCGCCGTCTCTGGCTTGGAGTTCTTGCAGTCGACAAGGTCCAGCCGCCCCATGGCCGGACGCTGACGGAGTATGTGGACGAGGTGACAGAGCTACTTGAACGGACGGAGCCGTCCGCCATCACGGATTGGGATTTTCACCTTGTCGACGTTGGATACGACGCGCAGCATGACTATTCGGCCTGGCGATGGATCGTGACCGCTCCAGAATTCCACACCGTTGCAGAAGGCTTTCCCCGTATCGCCGCGCCGATCCCGCTTGGCGTGTCCAATTTGTCCTACGCGCTCGCGCTGTCAGCTTGCACCCCTTTCAAAACGAGCTGGGACAAGGTACGGGCGAAGCTTGTCGATGAGGACAGGCAATGAGCGACCTTGATGAATATCACCAGAACCTGATGGCAGATATCCGCCGCGAGGCAGACGCGAGCGGCATCATGATGGTCGAGGCCTTCTTCGACCGGATGACCGAGCGGCTGACTGAAGCGGGCGAATTAGAGGTAGCTGATCGCGCGTACTACCAGAGCGGTGAGGGTGGCCAGAAGCTCAGGATTGACGGATATGCTGGCGACCCGCGCGACAGCGAGGGGGTTCTGGGCCTCATCATCTGCGACTTTGTCGACAGCGACGAGGTACAGACCTTCGCAAAGGGCGACGTTCCGCCCATCCTCAACCCGCTGATCCGCTTCCTGAAAAAAGCCCGAACAGAAGAATTCCGCGATGCTCTGAACGAGGTCAACCCCGCATTCCAAGTCTCGGACTTGATCATAACGACCTGGTCGCGGGTCACAAAGGTGAAGCTAATCCTCGTCTCCAATCGTCAATACATCGGTCGCGATGATACGGTGAAGCTTGCAGAACTGGCCGACGTACCGGTCACTTGGTCCGTCTGGGATTTGGCGCGGTTCGAGCGGTTCGATCGCTCTGGTCAAGCGCGCGAAGACATGACTATCGACTTCGCGAACGACTTTGGCGCCCCACTTCCCGCGCTCAAGGCTTCGCAGACCGGCGCGGCCCTCGAAAGCTATCTGCTGATCGTGCCCGGCGAGCAACTCGCTGCAATCTATGACCGTTGGGGGGCGCGCCTACTCGAGGCAAATGTGCGTTCTTTCCTCCAAGCGCGGGCCAAGACGAACAAGGGGATCCAGAAGACCGTCAGGGAGGAACCCGAACTCTTCTTCCCATATAACAACGGACTGTCGGCCACTGCCGACAATGTGAACTGCGTGCAGACAAAAGATGGTCTAGCCATCTCGTCGATCAGCAACCTGCAGATCGTAAACGGCGCGCAGACGACTGGATCGATTCACGCCGCGCTGAAATCCGCAAAAGAGCAACTTAAGCAGGTCTTCGTGCAGATGAAGCTGACGGTCGTGCCGCCCGACCGATCGGAGGACATCGTGCCGAAAGTCTCGGAATACGCCAATACTCAGAACAAGGTGAATGCTGCTGACTTTTTCTCGAACCATCCGTTCCACATCCGGATCGAACAATTCTCGCGCAGCGTCATCTTCACTGCGCGTGATGGGGAACGCCACGACAGCAAGTGGTTTTACGAACGGTCGCGCGGGCAATTCATCAATGCGCGCGGCCGGCTGACGCCCGCCCAGCAGAAGAAATTCGATCTGGAATTCCCGAAGGCGCAGCTCTTCAACAAAACCGACCTCGCCAAATTCGAATACTCCGCCGCCGGACAGCCTCACATCGTCTCGCGGGGTGCGCAGAAGAACTTCGCCGAATTCGCCAAAGAAATAGGCGACGCCTGGTCGAGGAGCGACGCGAAGTATGACGAGCTCTGGTACCGCCGACTAGTTGCCAAAGCCATCATCTTCAGAAGGCTTGAGGCAGAGGTGCCAAAGCAGCCTTGGTATGAGGGAGGCTACCGCGCCAATATCGTCACCTACGCCATGGCCAAGATATTCAACGACGCCAATGGGGAAAAGCAGGTGCTGGACCTCGACACGATCTGGAGGCGTCAGGATATTACGGAAGCCATGTTGGGTGCCTTGCTATTGGCCGCCGCCGAAGCGAATGACGTAATCACTCATCCCCCTTCAGGCGTACGCAACATGTCTGAATGGGCCAAGCAGCAAGCTTGCTGGAATGGCTTGAAGGGACGCAAGCTGAACTATGGCGCCACGTTTGATGATTGTCTGATTCTGGCGGAGGCAGCTCGTACCAGTGAGCGTGATCAGAGGAAGAAGAAGAAGGAGGAAGACGGGATTTCCGCCCAATCAGAAGTCGTAAATCTTGGAGCAGAATTCTGGCGCGAAATTTTGACGAGGGGCGTCGCGGACAGAAAGCTCACTCTAAAGGATCAGCAAATACTGCAGGTCTGTTCGTCGATGCCCCGGCAGCTGCCGAGCGAACTGCAATCCAAGTACGCATTGAGCATACTGGAAAGAATGAGTGAGGGAGGAGACATACCCAGTTGAGCTTAGCATCATGAGCGGTCCAGAGAAGATTTCGGGGAGACAAGATATCTTATCGCGTAGGCGTAAACTGATCGCCACACAGCTCTCCGGCTTGCACCGCCGATCTCGGTCACTATCTCCCGGGCCCAAGCCAATTGAACAACTACGTCCGGCGAAGTCAGCTGCAGGACCGCGGCGTCGTTATAGGTCATCAGGTCTGGGGCTGCGCGCAATTGGAGAGGAGCCAATCCGGGGCGACAGCCGCCTCGAATTGATCCGGCCTTACGTATAAGGCTTCAACATTGGCCGAATACGGCGCATCACGCCGCCTAAAATCTCAGCGTCCCTTTCAGGATGGCTTCTATGCCCGCTCCCTAAGGCTGAATGGGGCAGCCTGAGGAAGTCACCGCCTCCTTCAGGCAGGGCGCAAGACTTTCGGTGATGGAGAAGCAGATCGAGCTGGTGAGGGACGTCCGGACCGCAAGGCAGAGCAGCGGGGCTCACCCAAGACGAGATTGCTATCTACGACGCTCTCGCGGAGAACGAGAGCGCTGTCGAAGCTATGGAAATGATGCTCTCAAGCTTATCGCTCACGAGTTGCTGGAGAGCCTGCAGGGCAATGTGACGGTGGACTGGTCACGCCGCGAAAGCGCAAGGGCCCGCATGCGGGTGCTCGTGAAGCGGATACTCCGCAAGCACGGCTATCCGCCGGATTTGCAGGACGAGGCCGTGCAGACCGTGCTTCGTCAGGCCGAGGCGTTATCTGCCAGTTGGGTTGCGTAGGCGGGCGACAAGAAGAGAGTTTGAATGGAAATGCCGCATGAGAAATTGGATTTCAGATCAGGGAGATCCGCCCAGGAAGATTGAAGCCTGCTGTGAGGCGGGCCGAGAAAGCATCGATAGCGAACCCGAGTAACTTTTCCGACTTGACTCGGGATATCGCACATGTTTTTGTTCTTGTTATGTTCTTTTTGTGAGTTTAGCCTACCTCTGGTCAACAAGGAGGTTGGTGATGGTTATTTATGTTGGAAGAGACGGCGTCCTGCAGACGACGCGCTTGAGTGAACAACTGGAACGCATGAAGAGCCTGTGTGCAGATCTTGAATGGCTGCGCGCCGGCGTTATCAGGCCAACACCTGAGGAAATTGAGCGCGCACCCCTCATCGACGATTACGCCTTTGTTCAACGTGGTGTAGCAGCGCTTCAGGGCAGGATCATCGACCACCCCATTCTAGGCACAACGAGCGCGATAACATCAGACCTCCATGTGTTCGCCCCCGATCTTGGCTGGGCTCGGACGCTGTCGCGCTATTACAGGCTTGGTTCACCTTCGCACTCGATGGCGAGGTGGATTTTCTGAGGGCATCGAACATTCGGTGGGGGAGCGTCGAAGGCAAGGGGTACCGAACACGCAGCGCGCGATTTGGCAAAATTACACATCATGCGGAGTACCAGCCGCACTGACTCGGGATAACGCATAGCAATAAACGGATCGTCGTACTGCTCGCCGTCCTGCTCCTCCAAACTCGGACTCGATTTTCTGTTCCTTTGCCAGTTGAACAACCGTGTCGGAGGATGTTTGAAGCAGGTCAGCTGCATTGTTGTAGGTCATGAGAATTGGAGCTTCGAGGAATTCGGGTATTTCAATATTTCCGTCGATTGCTATCTCAAACTCTTCAGGCTTAACGAGCAATGCGTCGGCATAGGCCGACATCTGTCCATCTCGCCGCCAAACATTCAGCTTGCCATTCAATATTGTCCTGATAGCTGTAGTCCACGGCGATATCGGGGAACGTGGGAGCTTGACTGCCTCGGATAGCGCCACAAGATTTTGCGGTTCATTGGTGGGCTTCAAACATCTGTTGAGCAGCGCCTCGCCTAGTTCCTTCACAGAACTGGAGTCTATGAATCCTCTTCGAGGATTGAGAACCCTGATTTCGGAGGTCAAGAATTTGAGATGTCCAAACTCCAGCAGCTCCCAAACGGAATGTTCGGGAACTCCGATACAGCGCATTGCTTCAGGCACATCGAGCGCTTCTTTCAGTTTCTCAAGCCACCCCAGAAGATCTTCCTCGTGCAGGAAATCCTGTGAGGTTCCGTTCTCGTCTTGTGAGACTGTCCGGACTCCGGGGTAACGCAAAGCCTGTTCAACCGTCCAGCTTGTTAGCTTATGCTTTTTCTTCGCTTCGATGGAGGGTAACCAGCCCGGCCGGTACCACTCGGCACAATTTCCGCTGACATGAGATGCAATCAACCCCTTGCGTGAAAAACTGCCTTCAAGAACCTTCTTTAGTAGTTTTGTGAGGTCGGTATTGGGGGCCATAAGGTGTGATGCAACGGGGCCGAGTTTTCTGATCCTGCCGCAGTAAATATCTTCATCCGGAACTTCAAGATTCATCCAGATGATCTCATAGGCGGATTCGGGCCAGTTGCGGATCAAACTGAATCCCCGGCGCCACGATTGAAGCGATGGAGCGCTTTTTCGGTCGCTGTTACAGAGCGCATTGTTGACCACATTGGAGGACCATTCGAAGCCCGAAGAAAGCATGAGAGCGATACGCAGAAGATCTGCATCTGAAAGATCACGAAGGTCCTCATGCAGCGATGTCCTCAACCGCATCGCTGCTTCCCGGTCGAGGATAAAACCGGACAAGAGCTGAGCAATCTCCCTTTCGCTCTCGTGGACGAATTCCGATGTCTGCTCCCGAATATCTGCGCCACAATTCTCACAAATATGGATACCTGCGAATTTTCCCCATCCGAAGTTCTTGCCGCAAGCTGAGCATTTGGAGAGCAGATACTCAAAAGACTCGGGACACCAGTGAATGAACTTGACCTCCCATGCGGCGCGATGATGTGGCGAAACGCGCAAGCTCTCTGGAGAAAGACGGCGTATCTGCTTCTCTCGACACCTTGATGCCAGGCGGCAGCCGAAAAAGTCTATCTCTGAACCGAGTCCCTCTTCATGCCTGTCAACACGGCCATAGAAGAGAGTGCTAAGAATATTTGGATCAACGCCCATGAAGTATGCAAGTTCATCGCATTGCTTGCTGTAACGTGTTGCGAGACTCCCCAAGCAAGCAAGCGGCATGTTCAAGTGCGGAAAGATACTGTGCGGGTTTGTGACCATGTTCTCATGCGCCGCACGGGCAACCACACCTGCAAGACTTTCACCAGGCAAAATTGAAATCGGAACAACGAATCTCGGCATGGTCATCTTGCGGGGTCTACTTGTTCTTTTTGAAGGGATTTGTTTTTGAGATGTTGTTTGGCAGAGCCCAGGTGTCAGTTGCCTTCGCCAAATCCTGTCTGTCGAGAATTGAACCGCCTCGAACGAAACAGCAGAGAAGTGCGTGATAGAGAAGCTGATGGACGTGTCCTATTATTCCACCTGAAATTTCATAGAGGCATGCGGGAACGTCGCCCTCAAGAAGACCATTTGGTCCGTCCGTCACCTTCTGCTTTGCCATCATCTGGTCGAGGCGGCCAATGAAGCCCATGAACATTTCCCATTCAGCAGCGTTCTGGATATCAAGCGGATCCAAGGGGGCAGGGCTGATGCACCTGCGGGCCAGCTGGTCATTGTTCGAAAAAAGAACGGATGCCTTCCCGATTCCGCTCAAGACAAGACAGCAGTCCTTGTTGTTCAATATGCCCTTGAAGAGCTCGGCCACATCCCAACTGACCTTATTTGTCTCGCTACTGATCAGATGATGAACTTCATCTATGATCAGAAGTTCAACACCGCATTTGCGGATGAAAGATTGCGTCCGCGCCTGAAGGTGTTGCTGCGTACCTCGTTCAAAGTTAGGGTCGCCAAACGCCTTCAGAACGTCGGAATAGAAGTTCTTGACCGACAGCTTCGCAGAGAGCTCCACGACCAATACTGGAGTGACGCCAGCGGGGTGCTGTTCGTTCATCACCTTCTGCATGTAAGCATTGATGATCCGGGACTTTCCGCTCCCGGAGGGAGCAATGAGAGGAAGAGCAAACAGGCTGGTCACATTCAGTTTGTCGGAAGCAGTGAGGTCTCGTACCGATCTCGCCTTCATGCGTAGAAAGTCAAACCGCTTGAAGACCTCGTTCATCCGCGGATATCGAACGAGGAGCCCATTGAAGCGATCTAGGCGGGAGAATTGATGATCGTCAATCATTGTCATTCCATCCTTCGGATTCGTCGATGCGTGCCATGAAGGCATTGGCGTTTTGTACCGTCAGAAGGTTGGATGAAGTCTTTGTGTGCTCATGATCGTGATGATTGATCTGTTTTCTGGTCTCCTTTTTCTTCTTCTTGCGGGAAGCTCCGCCGCGCGAATAGCCTTTAGGCACTTGTCCATCGTCTGCGCGATTGTCCATGCCTGTCGATACCTCTATTATCGGGGCATTGCCGTCGTGACGGGGTGGCGCGTGGCTGACCTCGACTGTTGACGTGGATGATATTTGACTCAAGATTCGAGTGCGGTTGTACTTTTCTATTGCTCCCGCATTCTCGGCGGCCAGGACCATCCTCCTGCGAGCTTTTAGGCGATCAGATTCAGAGACGAAAGCTTCCTGATTCTGTTTTGCGTTCTTCTTCAGAACTCTATGAAACCAAAGGGACATACCGTTGCTGTAGTCCTTATGTACATTCGGCAGAGCTTGATAGGAATTCGTGCGGGAGTTCCACACTCGAATCTCCGAAATGTCAGCTGGATCAAACTTGATCTTGACCGGAACGCTGTTGGTTGGTTTCCGTCTTTTCAGGCGCGGAGCCGACGGCAGGAGGTCGGCAAGAAGCTGGGTTACGATTTCGCTATCGTGGAATTCCAGCCCATCCGTCTTTATGCCGTCCCGAGTCAGGTTGGCATTCTTGACGTAGCCGCAAGCATCGTCGATGCGGGACAGATCGTCGATCATTTCTATCCCATGTATCTTGGTCAGTTGTTCCCAACGCTTCAGGGGAATGTCATCAATACCTCGATGAGGGCGGTATTGATAAATTTCCAGTATGAATTGGAGAACAAGCTTTTCGAGGGACTCGAGCGTCATGCATGCTTGTTTGCGTGGATCGATATCCAGTTCACGCAGCTGCTTCGGTGGCGCCGGAATGCCTCCTGGTAGTTTGTGCAGGAGGCCCTTATTCAGCGTGTCGAAGAAGCGCTCCACAATGGCTTTGTATTCGGGTGTGCGAACAGGGGCCCATTCAACTCCGATGCCGAGATCGTGCAATGTGTCTTGCATTGAAGCGCCGACGTTCTCCAGACCGTTGTCCAAGATGAGAAGCTGAGGGCGGCCACAGGCGACATAGGGCTTTCGTATGTCGGGAAACCTATCGGCAACAATTTCTCGCTTCCATGTCAGGAGATTCTTTATGCAGTTCATGATCGCATAGATGCTGGGGGGTTCGAACGTAATGAATATCCCCAGTATCATTCTCGTGCATACATCGATGGCAACGAGAAGCGTTGGCCGCCCAAGAACATTGCTTGTGATTGGGTCAACGATAACAAACGAATCCATTTTCGTCGCATCGATCATTACGACGTCAAGCGGGCGCTTTGCATCCCGGCCGGAGACCGATCCCTTATATCGTCTGCGTGCCGCACGCTCGCCAGATCTCTTTTTTAAGAGATCGTAGTTTTCGCAGCGCCTGATCCATTGTCGGACCGTTTCATGACTGGGACATACAAGCTCAGCGAAGCGTCCCTGCCTCTTTGCGCGAAAGTTGAGAATTTCGATAACGCGTTCGAGGCGATCGCGAGTGTCGCCAACGGTTCTTGCAGGATGCTCGTAGTACCAGTGGATGGATTTGAATAGAAGCGTTGCGATCTCCTTTTCAACGCGAACGTTGGATGAGCGACGTCGTCTCCCCATGATAGCTATCGATCTCAGACCGTTTTCGGATCTGGATCGTATGTCTCGCCTGAGTGTGCCCGCGCTGGGACGCCAACCCCATGCATCAAGTTCCTTGGGAAGCTTGGCCTCCTTGATGAATGTGTTAAGTGATTTATCGGTGAGAGATACCGGAGACTTGTCGTAGTCAATCAGCAGCAACTGGCGGATTTTAGCTCGTGCGGAAATTTTCTCGTTAGGGTCTAGGGCTGTATAACGCGTAAGCGTTTGCGCCCTTTTAGGCCAAGGGTCATCACGTTTCCAGAACGTGAGTTGGCGTTTTGCGTGTAGAGTTAGAAGGGTATCTTGCGGCATGTGAGAACTCTCGGTTCCAAATTGCTTCTGGAGTACGAGAGCGCCGTCAGGCATTATTTTCTTGATTTCAAAGGTGCCGTCGACCGTCGAGATAACGTCGCCTACAGAAAGATTGAGTTTCACAGTGATACTCCTCGAAACTTTCAGTCGATCGGAACGGGAAAGACGGGCGTGTCCGCGCTCAGGCGTGCGTCGAGATCCAGACCGAAGTGCCGCCGGACAATCATCGCGCATAGCTTCTTGTGACCAATGACATTACCGCCCAGAATTTCGACCGCACGGCCAAGCGGTATGGTTCCGCTTGGACATCTGTGGAGCTGGTCAATGATTGGAAATACTTCGTGGTGAAAGAAGCGCGTGCGAGCGTGCCGATGGATTTCCTCCGCATTTGAGCAGCGGGGGTCCTTCTTCAGGTCAGTAAGGTCGAGGATCTGAAATCTGATGTTCAGCGACCGATATACGTACGCGGCTTTTTCGAGTTTGACGGCAAGCTTGCCATACACTTCCTTTGTCTTGTCTCTTTTGATCTCGACAACTACTTCTCGGCCATCGGCATAGAGAACATTGAAATCGGGGAAGTAGATCAGCTTTTCGCCTTCGACGAACATTTCGAGCCGGTGAGGCTGAGCAAGCCAGGTGACCACCTCGTGATTGGCTTCGCATTGCTGCATAAAGAGTAATTCGGCTTGGGACTCATATGGCTGCGCACGACCGGTCTTGGTGCTCATAAATTGACCTGTAGGACGCCGTTTGGTCCCCGTGACGATTGTGCGCAGGGGACCGCCGGTTGTGCTCGTGACGATCCGCGCTTCCCGATTTAGCTTTGCGATATCTGCTTTCACCTTTTTGTGGTTGGCGAAGCACGCGAAGTCTCCGATGGCTTTGCTCAAGAGAATTCTCCAGAAAAAGGACAAGCGAACCCCGTCGCAGTCCTGAATCGGACTGCGTCACGAATACTTGTCGTTGAAGATTGGGAGCCGGTTGTTACCGGCACGTTTGTCAAAAGGCTGATTAACGCCGGAAGCTGGCTCCGGCGGACAAACTGCGATCAGCAACTATGAGTGGGCTGATGTCATGGTCTGCTTCTCCTGGTTTCGTATGGCGGCGGTCGTCACTTTCTTGTCTTCGCGCGCGGCCACCACGTGTTGAAGGCAGACGCCTATATATGTCCTTTTTCCCGCGTTTTGTTTTCGAAAATTAGTTTAGAAGAAAGTAACTGTCGAGTCACTTTTGTGATATAGTGCTTGGAGCGTTAGCTGCGTGGGGGTGCAATGAACTTCAATCGGCGAAATTCGCCTGAAATTCCGGCTTGGTCATACCGACCGGTCTTCGCGACGTGCATGCCATCATCCAAAGCTCAACAACAGGAGAGCTTGTGATGGGACCAGATCAGATCCTTGTCCGGATGATCGACGCATTCTTCCGGCAGCGTGCGGCGGCTCAGTTGTCTGTCGAGGAAGTCGAAGGCCTCCGCTCATATTGTCAGCGCCTTATCGAGGAGCGCCAGGTTCCGCCCAGAAGCGGATCGAGATACGACTGGAATGCGATGGCGCATGGTGCGGGGATCGCACCTGCTAGGTTGAAAGCAGCTGGTGCGCGGCTCACCTACGGCTTCGACGCTCTCGAGCGCGAAATCCCCAGGCTGCCAGAGAAGGAGTACCTGCCGGAGGCAGCATCTGAGACTTCATGTGCCGATGCCCCGGATCAAGGCAAGGCGGTGAGAGCTGCGGTCACATCAGAGGAGCGCCGGAAGCCCAAGACGCAGCGCCGCAGGCAAAGCAGCGCGAAACAATCAGGAGAAGCCCGCCGAAAGCCCGGCCCGGCGCCGAGGACCGTGGTGGAGTTTCCGGAGCCGGAACCCGGTGAATGGGAAGACCCGGCCGAGTTTCATGCTGCCTTGCGGCTTCACATGCGCCGTCACGGCGACAGCGCCTGGCATCTGCACAAGGCGATCACGAAGCCCCGGGATGTCTTCGACAGAAGAACGCTCGTCGCATGGGCACGCGGCGAGAACCTGCCGGCAAATGTCGACAGCCTCGAGATGCTGCGCCGGATCGAGCGGCGCTATCGACTGCCGCACGGATACTTCCAGACGAAACTGCAGTGCCGAAAGCGCGCTGTGACCGGGCATCGGAAGCTGCCCGATATCTCGGCACCGGAGCGGCGGCGCATGGCATGGCATCTGCCTGCCGACTTCGATCGCCGTCCCCGCGAGGAACGCGAGGAGATTGTCGACTGGGTGAGACGGGTGATCATCACGGGAACGACGGACTATCGGCGCTACCACGCCATGATGATCAGGCAACGCTTCTCAATCCAGTTCACCGGCCTCGACCAGACCCGGCAGCGGCGGCGATGCCTCGAAACGGCGGTGACGGCAGGGGTTGCGACACCGATCGAAGCACCTGCACAACTCAGGCAGGAAATGTCGGCGCTCATGAGCTTCAAGATGGCGACACTGACTGCAATCGGGTTCCAGAGGCAGGGGCAATGGGGCGAGGAGACGGCCTCACAGAAGCTCGAGCATCTCGGTCTGATGCTCGGTGCGCTTGTCGCGCCACCCGACAGCGAAGTCAGGGGGTACGGCATTCCGCTGGAGGACATGACGCTTGCGCTTTTGGTCTTTCCGGCGGTGTGGGACTGGTATCTGCGCTGGAGAGAACAGCGCCGCGGCTTCTTTACAAATTGGGAGGTCGACATGTTGCGCACGGCCCTGGCGCTCACCCGCAAGGATACCGGGTGGATCCGGCAGACGCCGCAGCTCGCATCGGCGCTGCGGCCGGTCGGAGGCCTGGTGTCGGGGCGCGAGGTCACCGAGGTGCAGGCGGATTGGGGTGCCGCCTGTGACCGTTTGCACAGCTTCGCGGCCGCCCGCGCGAAGGAGATCGAGCGTGTGTCACGCGTCCATCGTGATCCGTTCGAGCCCATCCTTCCGATCCTTGAAGCCGAGAGCCCACTCGCTGAGTACAGGAAGATCACCGAGGAGATCCTCCGTTACATGCCAGATGAGCGGCGTTACCCGGTTGCGGCCGCAGAAGCCTTGCGCTCCTTCCTGATGCTGAGGATCGGTCTGCATTCCGGCTTGCGTCAGAAGAACCTGCGCCAGCTCCTGATCTGCAACCGTAGCGAGGTTCCGCTATCGGAACGACGGCTCACGGAACTCAAGCGAGGTCAGTTGCGATGGAACGGCCGCATGTCAGGTTGGGAGCTGCTCATTCCATCGGCCGCTTTCAAGAACGCGAACTCTTCCTATTTCGGCAACAAGCCGTTCCAGCTGGTGCTGCCGGATCTCGGCGGATTGTATGAAGCGATAGATGCCTATATCCGCCGTGGCAGGCTGCGGCTGCTTCATGGTGCGCCGGATCCCGCCACTTTCTTCGTCAAGACCGTGAAGACCAGCTCGGCAAGTGCTGCCTATGACCAGACGACCTTCTATGAGGCCTGGCGGCTCACAATACAGCGGCATGGCATCTACAATCCCTATACCCGTCGAGGGGCGATCGATGGGTTGCTGCCGCATGGGCCCCACAATGTCCGCGATGTGCTCGCGACGCATATTTTGAAGAAGACCGGCTCCTATGAGCAGGCGAGCTACGCCATTCAGGACACGCCCGATATGGTCGCAAAGCACTACGGCCGGTTCCTGCCGCAGGACAAGGCGGCGCTCGCGGCACAGGTTCTCAACAAGGTCTGGGAGGCGTCATAGGCGAGCAGGCAGAGACGGGATGCAGAAGTCCCGGTCCCTTCCGATATCAACTTGATCGGCAGTGCTGAAACCGCGAAGCTCCATATGCTGCGGGTTCTGCCTCCAATGGGAGATCGGCCATGACAGACCGGAAGAAGAAATCTGAAAAGCGGTCCTTTACTGGTGATATCGATGCGCAGGCGTCGATCAAGGTGAAGAGGAATGACCGGTCTGTTGCGTTGACGCTGACAAAGTCCCTGATGAAGAAAATCGGGTTGCGCGGAAATCGGTTGTTCGCTGCCGCAGTCGAACTTGAGCCGGGACGCTCGGTCCTTCTGATGATGGAAGAGCAGGCTGCGTCAGGGCATCTAAATGTGCTGCGCACCGGAGAGGGCCGGCTTGAGCTTGTTCTCCAAAGCGACGATGAGGCCGAGGTCGACGATCTGACGGAAGCCTTTCTCACTATCAAACGCGCTCAGCTAGAGAAGGGTGACTTGCGTCTTTCGGGGCCGATGTCGGCCGATGATTGGGCGAGGCATGCGCAGCTTGCCTACAACTCCGAGACAAAGACATAGCAAGCGCGGTCGATGCGTCGGGATAGCGGGGCTGTTTTCCGTCAGTTCGGCTGTGTAGGCCTGCGCGGCAAGAGACAGGCGCTGACTTTAACTGTCCAGGCTGTTTGGACCGGGTTTTCAGGGTTAAGTTGTTGATACATAACGGTTTGCCCCTCAAACTGGTAAAAGCTGCTTTTTTTGGGCAAACGCAACAGATTCAATGGGTTGGCAGTTTTCCGGCGTCCCGCCGCGGGCGGCACCGGCAGCAATCGCTCGTGGTGAAGAGAAGCGCGGGTGGGGGTGGGGTTGGACCTTTGCCGGCCACGATCTGACCAGTTGAACTTGCCCCGACCTCGGACCGCAAATGCCATCAGTTTTAATCAAATTGCATTTGAGACTGAGATTTCATCTTAAAGGGATGCTGCCATAACCGATGTCCTGAGATGGGCGAGGGAACTATGGCTATTACGTCTGAACGGGTGAACCGGCGGTCGCTTGAGAACTGGATCACAACGCAGGATTGGCTGTTCAAGCTACGGACGCCTTTCTTCCAGCTCGGGTTGGGCTATGTGGGCTGGACGGCTTGGCAGTCGGTCTGGCTCGCTTTGGCTTCCGCGGCCTTGCCGACATTGGTGGATCTTCTTTGCTGGCGGTGGAGACGGCGCGTAAAGGCAAACATCAAGACGGTCGACGTCAACCGCTGCGCCTTTGAGCTTGTTTTCTATGTGCCGGCTGTCTATGCGGCCTATCTTCTGCCGCTTGCGGCGGCGAGTTTCGCGCCCGGCTTCGATCATCCGATACTCATACAATGCATGGCCGCGACGCATCTGGCGATCCTCACGGCATCTCCGGCGCCCAAACTCACCTATGCCTTCCCGTCTATCGCGGTTGCCTTGCTCGGCTTCACCTTTCCGGCGCTGACGGGCAGTCACGCCATTACGGACGTCGATATTTTGCTGATCGCGGCGCTCGCGGTCGGTGTGCTTCTGATCGTCTATGTCCATATTCAGGCCGACCAGGCCCGGTTCCGCGGCGAACTTGAGAACGAGGAACTGATAGAACGGCAGAAGGTCCTGCTCGAAGAGCGCGACAAGGCTCGCGAACAGGCGGAAACGGAGAGAGAGCGGGCTGAGGAAGCCAACCGCGTGAAATCCGCCTTCTTCGCCATGATGAGCCACGAAATCCGAACGCCCATGAATGCCGTGGTGGGATTTTCCGATGTTCTGGCGATTACATCCAAGGACGAAAAGGCAAAGGAGTATGGCGGGTATATTCACGACGCTTCACAGAGCCTTTTGACCCTGCTGAACGACATCCTCGATTTCTCGAAGATCGAGGCGGAAAAGGTGGAGCTCGAACAGGATCCGCTCGTTTTGCCGGACCTGATTCAGTCGATGACCTTCTGGCGCGGCAAGGCAATCGAAAAGAACATCACGTTCGAGACCTTCGAAAATGCGCTTCCGCAAGATGTGGTGCTGGCGGATGAGGGGCGTCTGCGGCAGATACTCTCGAATCTGATTTCGAATGCGATGAAGTTTACGCCAGAAGGCGGCCGCGTCGAACTTCGGGCGGCGCTTGCCGGGCAGAGTTCAGAAAACCTGTCTGTACGGTTTGAGGTACGCGACAGCGGGATCGGATTCACGGACGAAGTTGCGGCTCGTCTGTTCCAGCCCTTCGTGCAGGCGGACAACTCTGTTGCAAAGAATTTCGGCGGCACGGGACTTGGCCTCGCCATTTGCGCAAAGCTGGTCCGGTTGATGGGAGGCAGAATTGGCGCGAAGGGAAAGCCAGGAGAAGGCGCGACTTTCTGGTTCGAGATTCCCTTTCCGCGGCATCAGGAGAGAAGAAAGTTTGCGGTGCATGTGGCTTGAAGAAAAATGAGAGCAGGCGAATTCGGGGAGACAAGAACAGAGCGGTATGTAGAGAAAAAATTAGACAGCTTATCCGAGTCTCTCAGGTCACAATTTTCTAGGCCATCTTTTAAGCCACGCTGGCGTCGACGCCGATCAATTCTTGAAGTTGAAGTTTTATGGTCTTGGCGTTGACTCCTACATCGACACTAGCGGTTTCGATAATGGTGTTATGGCCTGTTATAACGTGTCGAGCATGAACTAATTTTCCGAGCTCCAGGGCTGAATGATGCGGGTATAGAAGCGTGAGGCGCGGTGCATGGTAAAGCTGGGCGTATGCCATCATCTGATAGACGTCGCCCTGTGAGACCCCCTGTTTCGGATCATCGATCCGGGAGGAAATGCGCTTCCATTTCGTATCAATCACATGGGTGACGGTGCCTGCGCGACGGACGAGGATATCCGGCTTTGTCTGGAAGAGCCCTCGCTCAGTCGTTTCTGCGGACAGGCAGAAAAGACGCCCGCCCTGCAAGGACACGGAGAGATCGGTCCCGGCCGCGGCCCAGGAAATCAGGCGGCCGACATATTCCTCGAATAATGTGTTCATCTCGAAAAGTAGTGCGGTGCCCTGACCCGCGCCGCCCGTCGTCGTCTGGTAACGCCCCTGCAAGAAAAGTCGTGCCATGCCCAACAACTCTTGCCATCGGCGATTGGTGCGGTCGATCACCACGTCTTCCCATCGCAACGTAGTGGGCGGAGTTTCCGCGATGTCGGCATAGACGAAAGCCAGTTCGCGCAGCCGTTGCAGATTGGCAGAGCTCCGGGATGTTCGAGACAGGTGCGCAACGGCGGCCTTCATGATCCGATTTAATGCAGTGTCCTCAGAGAGCTCGTCAAAGCGGCATGCAAGACGGGAAGGATTGGCTGCGTGACGGGTGAACTGGCGTGCAACATCAAGCCCGCCGCGCAAGGCCCGCAGATCGTCCTCCTTCTCGACATAGCGGCGGGGCATTCCTTTCCGGACCGCCTCGGTAAGCTTATCGCAGAAGATGCGGATCAAGATTTCGAGCAACGTCTCTCGCTGCCACGCCAAATCGGTTATCGATCCGAGATCGACCTTCAGATTGAGTGCAACGGCCAGCATGTGTATCAGGCGTTTCCGGATTGCTGCATTCTGATGATCGACGCTCTCGCTGGGTACGACGTCGATCTTGGGAAGGATCTCCAGACTGCAGCCCCTCGTGGCGAGAATCCCGACGACGCCCTTCGCGCGCAAGCTGTGGCGACCGTGTTCGAGTACGCCGCCTCCTCCTCTGCCAGCAAAGGGGGAGCATTGCGCCAAAGCTGCGAGCCGGTCCGCGAAGTGCTCGGGGATCTGTCCATCGCCATCACCATAGGTGAGTTTGTTCCATTCGCGGACAGTATAGGATTGCATCAGGCCGCAAACTCCGAGAAGTCGAACTCCGTCTTTACATTCCAACGTAGCTTCTCGCCTGCAAAGTCGTCCTCGGCAATTCCAGCAGGCGTATCAAGCCGACGTGCCTCCAGGAATCGTGCCTGACCTCGCTCCGTGTCACCGAGGACGGCGGCAACCTTGGACCAGTCCTCGTGGAAGTACTCAGCCAGCAGCGGGATTACCTTATGGCGCATGACCTCTTCGACATCATGACGGGTCGTGCAGCCAGTGAAATAGGCATGCCCAATCTGATGCTCCCGGTCAAAGAGATACTCGATGCGGTCATTGATCGTGCTTAGGAGCCGCTGCAAGTCGATCCCACCGACGTCCCGTGAAAGGATGTCTGGCTTCGGCATCAGTTCACGAAACGTAAAGCGGCGGCGCAGCGCAGTATCGAGAAGCGCAATGGAACGGTCGGCCGTGTTCATAGTACCGATGACGTGGAGGTTCGCCGGCACGCCGAACGGCTTCTTGGAATAAGGCAAAACGAGGCGTATTTCGTTCTGTGTGCCCAGCCGCTTGTCCGACTCCAAGAGCGTGATCAGCTCGCCGAAGACCTTCGAGATGTTTGCCCGGTTGATCTCGTCGATGATGAGGACGTAACCCCGTGCTGACTGGCTTGTGCGAGGCGTCTCACCGCCGAAAACGATACCTTCCAGTGCGTCCCAGTCCACGAGTGACTGATCCAGCTTGTAGACGGAATGACGTCTGAAGCCGTTCGGGTAGAAGCGAGCGCGCTCAGTCCCATCGTCATCGCGCCAAAGCCACTCCACATGGCGACGGTGCGGGTGGAATGCAGCATCCGGATCGTAGAAATATTCACCGGTGACTTTGCCCAATGCCCGGAGCCGATCCCGTCCATCAGAGACGACGACATAGTCGCCGACCTGCATGTCCGCCCTGAACGAGAAGGTGACCACGATGTTTCCATCGTGTCCGGTAGCCGCGGAATCCTTCTTCGACCTCCATTCCGAGACGATTTCGTTGAAATCGTCAAACCGCTCGTCCGACCAGTCGATGTCTCCACCCCAGCCGACATGGATCATGTCGTGGTCCAAGCCGAAGCGGATCTTGTCGTCGTCGATCTGCCGCCTACCGAGCGCGACCTTGAACACACGGGCGGACCGGTCAAGCCGCGCGGTTGTAGCCTCATCGACCTGATCAAGCCTCGCGCGCTCGCTGACGCGCTTGAACACGCCCTCATGGAGTTTTAGACGAAACCCGGTGTTGACCTTCACTTCCTCCAATCCCTCATCAGAGTCGCCCGTGCTTGGCCGCAGGCCTTCGACAAATTCCTCATAGGACATCGATTGGTGGAAGGTCACAAACTCGATACGCCCATCCCTCACCAAACGCCGATACTCGGTCATCAGCGCGTCACGCTTCTCGTCGCCCTGAAGCGCTGCCGCTACCTGCTCACCAAGACACAGCCTGACCGCCTCCCACGCAGTTCGGTAGGTTTTGCCTGTGCCGGGTGGTCCGTAGAGGATCAGATTGGTAGCTATTGGCACCGCATTCTTCATTTCATCCGTCACGATATCCGCTTTCCCTTGCGAGCTGAGTTTGTAGGTGAAGATGGTCGAACTGCTGGGGTTAGGTTCGGTATGGTCGGGTGCGAGCACCTTTGCCAGTTGCTGGAATTTCTTACCGCCGAGGGTCTGGCAGATATTCGGAATGGCATCCTGCAATCCCATGGCCGTGGCAAGATCTCCGGCGCGTATCGATACCTCCGGCATGTCTGCCTCCCTCGCCGGCTCGATATAATAGTTCAGCGCACAGAGCCGAATGCGTTCTACATCGGGAACCAGATGACCATAGGGTTTGGATGGCCCTGCAGGGGCGTCATGCTGGTTGACGATGATGAAACCGGAATTGTAAAGACACGCAGCACCACTGTTCCTTGTGCTCCACCCACCGTTCAGGTCCGTCTCTTTGCGTATGAAGCCGACGATAGGCTTCGTCGGATAAACGCGATTTGGTCGCGTCCTTGTGGAGCGTACCCAGTATTCGCGGGGCTCACCGAAACCTTCGAATATTTCGCTGTACGCACCGGTTTTGCGGTAAGCGTCATATGCATCCATGGCCATTTCAACAGCCTCTCGGGTCAGCGAATCCCCAGCATCACCGCCACCATCGTCCGCATAATTGTGAACCACCCAGAGAGCACTTTGGACATCAATCATGTCGCGAGGTGCAAGACCACGTTCCTCAAATGCCTGCCGAACTGCCTTCATAAAGCGCAGCTCGTCAGCATAGACCTCCGCCATTGAGGAATGAGAAGGAAACTTGCTTCCAACGGCTTCAAACCAAAGGTCTTGGCGAACTGTGTGGCGGATGTAGATTCCTTCGGCTGGAGCAATGTGCAAGAATAGAAATTCAGCAATCTGGCGGGCAGAATCCTCAGAACCTTTTGGTACGGCGTCCGTCCACACCGCAACAAACGAATCCAACGCTGTAGCGTATCCTTCGGAGCTGCCAAGTGCCGCACGGCCAAGCTCGGCAAGTGCTGGCCAGAGCTTCTCTCGGTTGGCGTTACCCTTCGGTGATATCGGCCAGTACGCCCGCCAAGGCAGAAGGTTGCTTTTCACCAAAGCCGAGTGAATCGCATCCACGCTCGCTTGCTCAGCTGCGGCAACCTCAAGGGCTGTGCGCAGCTCTGCAGCAACCTGCAATTTATAATTGCGTTCTTCGGCATCGAAGACCGGATCTGGCTTGTCAAATCGTTCGAGGTCGGGAAAGAACACGCGAAGACGCTCGATCCAACGAGTCACAGCGGATGGATCCAAACTCAATTCTTGGTTTCCGGATAGGAGAAGTCCAATCAGTCTGCGTAGATTTTCCGTTGTCTCTAGCTTGACCTGGACGGAATGCGCAGAACCAAATGACCAATCGCGACTAAGAGCAGAGTGACGCCCTCCATCCTTCATGCCCTCTTGATAGGGGAAAAGCTTGGTGACAAAGCCCGCCTCGTCTAGGCGCGCTCGCCATTTCTCGTGCAAGTAGAAATGCTGGCCCGTGCCTTCAATTTGCCACACGAGGCGGTCGCCTGATCCAAACTCGAGGACGACCATCTTTTTTGTGGCGATCTGTCCGGGTTGCATCTCAGAATCGTGAAGCACGCGAAGGAAGGACTTCCGTAGCGGAGACGCCCGCTCACGCTCATTTTCTTCTACCCTCGTGTCGATTGCCTGCCACATTTCTTACCCTCCGATCGGCCGCAACGCGCAGAGTGTGTTCATCAGCCGCATCTGCTCGACCGAGTCACATTTTGCACCGCGAAGGTGTGTAGATCCAAACACCAGCGCCAACGCCTTAGCGCGCGAGACCGCCACGTTGATGCGGTTAAGAGAAAACAGGAAGTCCATGCCACGTGGTACTTCTGCTGCCGATGAGGCTGTCATCGAGACAATACATACCGCGGCTTCCTGACCTTGAAACTTGTCGACCGTGCCGACGCGGATACCTTCAGGCAAGGCATCACTCAAAGCGTTTACCTGAGCGTTGTAGGGCGCGACAACGATGATGTCCGACCGCCGCAAGCGACGTGTCGTACCGTCCATTTCCGTCCAGTGTCCAGACAACAGCTTTTCTACAGCATCGCTGATAGCGGCGACTTCTTCAGACGCAACCTGCGAGTTCCCGTCGTGAGAGACCGGCACCCAGAAGGCACCACTTGAAGGGAAGATTGTTCCAGACAGCGCTTGGCGTTTCGTATTCGGATGGCTCGTCAACCTCCCCTCGTAAACCTGACTGGAGATAAATCGGCAGACATCTGGATGCATACGTCGGGAGACAGGAAGAAAGATGCCGCGATCGGCAGGTACGGTCGCATGGTCGCCCAACATCCAGTCCAGGCACGATAGATTCGCGGGAGCCGGATGTGATCCTTGGATCACTTGCGGCAATTGACGCGGATCACCCACCAGCACGATGTTGCGGGCGGCCCGACCCATAGCAACCATGTTGGCCAAGCCCACCTGACCAGCTTCATCAACGAAGAGCCAGTCCAGAGTCTGTTCAAGCTCGGGGCGCGAAAAGTAGAAGGCGGTCCCGCCGACAATATCGGCTTCTACCAACACGGGATCGTCGTTCGACGTGGTGCACGCGATGCCGGTGAAGCCCTCAGGGTACCCATCCTGTCCGCCACTGACCTTGTGAGCCAAACCTATGTCTTCTCGGTCGATGCCCATGCCCCCTTCTTCCATCGCAGAACGACAGCCCATGAGCACGTTTCGGATAGCCTCGTGACTGTTCGAAGTGACGCCAACCCGGTGGCCATTTTTTACAAGAGACAAGATCGTCCGAGCCGTGACGTAGGTCTTCCCTGTGCCTGGTGGTCCCTGAATCGGCAGAACGGTTCCATCCATGGCGGCAACTGCCGCAACCGCTCCCGGAACCGGATCAACATCATCTGAAGAACCAAGTTTCGCATCGGAAGTCAGACGCGGCATCGCCCGAGACAAGAGATCGTCAATTGCCGTGAATCGGCGGGGACCACACTGATCGGCAATCACATCACGCAGGGAGGCTGCGATGACGGCGGTATTCAGGGGCCAGTCCGGATGAAGCGTCAAATGGTCTGTCAGCAGATGCGACTTCTGGGGTCCCGCCTTGACGGTGACCCTGCCGGCGGCTTGGTCCAGCACGGTAATGCTGACAGTCGCAGGTGGTCCGTCAGGAACAGGCACCGTCGCGCTTTTGCCGCTCCGCAGTTTTGTCTCCTGGGGTGGAAAACGGTAAGTACGAGCCATGGAGCGCTTGTCGCGCTCAGCCACGCCCACCGCCTCCAATCCGGCAAGAGCATCGAGATCATCGATCAGGTCGTCTTCGTCCTTGCCCACGCTGTCGAATACCGCCCACTGCGCGGGCTTCGCTTCACGTTTGTGGAACAGGCCAAGGTTGAACAGCATTTCCTGCCGATCTTCCGGCAAACCGGACGCCGCAAGCGTCGAACGCAGCATCTGAGTATCTGAATCCTCCTCCAACTCCTTGGCGCCTGCGTCCTGACCAAGCAATGGCCAGGGAGCCGAAGGCCGAACGCCAACCAGCCAGTTTCTCAGTTCCCCCGTCGAGATGCAGTCAACGCGGTTGTAGTCCTCGATCTCGTCGAGGATTTTCTGGTCACAGGTATCGCGCCATCGTTCGTAAGCCACTACTGACCCTCCGGCCGTCTTGACCTCACCTTCGCGCTTGCGGTCGTAAAAAGCCTCCATCGACTTGAGCGAATAATTGGTCTCGGATCCGATCAATGCTCCTCGCACGACCGCAAACAGGTCCACAAAGCGACGCTCGCGGAGCAGCCGATCAAGGAAAGCTTCTCCTATGCCGTACTTCGTCGTCAGTCGACGGAGGGCTGTAACCTCATAGGAAGCATAGTGATAGATGTGCGCCGTGGGATACGCAGCGAGATGTGTCCGGAAGAACTCCAGCAGATCGGCGAGCGCTACCGCCTCCGCTTCATGATTGTGCGCCCAGAAGGTGCGGAACTGACCGTCGAACCAGACACCGTGCAGGTATTCCAGACCACCCTCAAAATGCGGATCGCCTTCGATGTCGTAGAACAGATCCCCCGCTTGCGGCTCCGGCAGCAAGTCGAAGCCCTTTCCGGATTCAGGTGCTCGCAGCTCGAAGTCGGGCTCGCCCGTCTTGCGTGCATGTTGCAGACGCGCCTGAGTAACCAGGCGGGTACGTGTGTTCTCCGCCATACCACGAATTGGATGATCGAGACCAGCGAGAGCCTCCATGGTTGCAACACCCGCCGCTTCCAGCTTTTTCACCTGCCCACGGCTGATATTGGCGACGTTGAACAGGCTGTCCTCTGCCTGCCAGACCTCGTTGCAGTGGTCCCCCCAGCGACAAGTGGCACAATCGGCACATGGTACAGGGCGGGTCTGAGCAGGGTTGGCCACAAAAGCTTCGAGGCGCGCCCGAGCCGATCGTGCGTAAGCCGCATAATCCGAAAGCCGAAGTGTCGCACGGGTGCCGTCCCCCAACTCGACATGGGCGAACTCTGGTGCCGCTCCCTGAATCTCGGTCAGCAAGTCGGAATAGAGAACCAGTTGCAGCACATGTTTTGGATGAGCTCGGCGCTTGAGCTTGGTGTCGGCCACCTCGTAACTGAAGGCACCAAGCGTAGAAGGTCGCTCTACGCGTTCCAGGAAGTCGGACCAGCCGCCCCAGTTTCTCGAAAGAAAAGCTCCCTGAAACACTATCTCCGGTCCTGTTGCCAGCACGGCACGCGTCGCCTCGGCATCAGCAGCAAGGTCACCCCGGGCGATCTCCACCACATTGCGGCCGGCGCTCTTGAGTTTTGCTAGATGCGCTGCCTCGTGCGCATCCCCTTGCTTTTGCAGCAGTGCCGCGTCTTCGGTGTCTTCTCGAGGTTTCGGACCGATACCTCGCATGAACGCCAGATCAAGCGTGGTGGCATGCGAACACCCCATGAAGCGCATGAGATCTGAAGCAGACAGAAAGATATCGCCGCGTACGCTCCGCATCTGCGCCCCCTAGTCGCGTACGATGCGCAAGCTTTTCGGCGGCACCAATGACGCCCGCTTGTTCTGGCCTGTCATCCGCAGCGAATAGCCAGCCGAAACAAGCGCGGCCGCCTTATTGAGTGTCCTCACGAAAACGGCATTCTTCACATGGTGTTTTTCGGCTCCAGACTTTGGATCAGCTAAGCAATAGTTCTTTGGAGACCACTCGGGCTCCTCAGCAACACCATCTCTTGGAGAGACACGCTCAATCCTGACAACCTTGCCTGACATCCCAGCCTCCACTTTGTTTTCGCGATCTCACCAAGGATTCATCTCGACAGATCGCGCGATCATTAATAGCTTATAAGGGTGTCAATTTCTGGCATACACAGTCAAATGTCATTTTCTAAAGCCGTAGACCTGCTTCGTCTTGCACAGATGGCCGCCTCACGAAGAGGAGGCGTCAGTCTTGGAGACATTTGCGAAGAATTCAGGGTATCGCGTCGCACGGCACAGCGAATGACCGAGGCAATGGAACTTGTATTTGCCAACGTCACAACCTCGGATGCCCAAGATCGACGAAAATACTGGCGGCTTGAGGCGCCACCCCTCGAGCGTCTGCAAGCGCGACAGGAAACCGCGATAGAGGCGCTGGAGATCGCTGCCCGCTCCGCCCGGGATCAGTTGAGGCTGCGCCACGCTCAAGCGCTCGATGGTATACGCGACGGACTGATGGCGCGGCTGACACCGCGAGATGCGTTCCGTACTGAAGTCGATGCTGAGGCAGTACTGGCTGGTCTGGGTCATGTAATGCGCCCTGGCCCGACTGTTGCGATGCGCCCAGAGCTGACAGATGCGGTGATCGAGGCGCTTCGCGGGCCATTTCGCCTGCGTATCATCTATGGCTCGGCGGAGGCCGCACCGCGTGTGGTCGAACCACATGGCTTGCTGTTGGGGCATCGCAGCTACCTCGTTGCGCGACAGCCTGCTCGCAGTGAGACGATACTGAACTTTCGCATGGACCGAGTCTTTGCTGCCGAGGTATTGGACGAAAGCTTCACCTTCACATCCGGATTTATCCTGGAGGACTACGCCGCAAAGGCCTTCGGCGTCTATCAAGATCCAGGGCAGTACGGCGAAGTGATCTGGCGTTTCGCACCTGAGGCAGCCGAGCGCGCGGCTGAGTTTCGCTTTCACCCGACCCAGATTCTGGAATTGCAAGATGATGGGAGCTTGATCGTCCGGTTCAAGGCAGCGGGATGGCTCGAGATGGTTTGGCATCTCTATCAGTGGGGTGACAAGGTTGAGGTGGTAGCACCTGCAGGACTGCGCGCGTTGGTTGAAGGATATCAACGGCCGGACTTCGATGCCTTGCCGTAATTGAACTTCTGTTGGGGGATGTAAATGGCAGATGCTCTCGATCACGCAACATTGAAGACAAAACAACGCGCCATTCGCGAGGGCTTTCCCGAAACCATGGGCCTACGTGCTCATCGCGCGATCAGCTGGATTGGCCGAGCAGAGGCTTGCGGCGACGACGAGGATGCCCGTTTCATATTCCTCTGGATTGCCTTCAATGCAGCCTACGCTGACGAACAGGATTTTCAGTCTGCCAACACAAGCGAGCGCACCGCTTTCGTGGATTACTTCCGCCGGCTCGTAGAGCATGACCAAAGCCAACGAATCTACCAAGCGTTGTGGCAACGATTTTCCGGTCCGGTGCGAATGCTCATGGACAACCGCTATGTCTTCAATCCTTTCTGGCAGCACCACAATGGGATCGATGGATTCGAGGACTGGGAGGAGAGGTTAAGGGCGTCGTCACGGAATTTTGCGCAAGCATTCCAAACAGGGGACTGTGTTCGCGTTCTGAGCTTCGTCTTCGATAGGCTGTATGTTCTGCGAAATCAGCTCGTCCATGGCGGATCCACATGGAATAGCGGGGTGAATAGGTCGCAGGTGCGAGACGGGGCAGCGATCCTAACATTCCTGATGCCTGTCTTCGTGGACTTGATGATGGACTACCCCCATGAGAATTGGGGGGTCCCATTCTATCCGGTTGTTGAGTGAGAATGATCGACAGGCTGCTGGATGGTTTGATGAGGCGCGCACTGCGGATAGCGTCACTGCCTGATATTCGCGATCGGACGATTGGTGTTCACCTTGCTGCGTCTACTAGCTTGGCGCAGATCACTCTAAGGAGGAGGGAACATCATCCAGGGCATTTGTCGCAGGGACTTGTGAACGAGGCGCAGGTCGCACGACCCCGTATCGATGATGTATCCGCTTCCCGCGTCCCTTACAGCGGTGCAAACGCCCCAAGTAAACACAAATCCAGGTCCGCAGCAGTGGGAGGATTTATTAATTCGAATCAAGCACTTAAGAGAGATGAGTCAAATGAGCTTGGAAAGAGCCCTATCTGAGTCACGTTAAACCCGTGAAACGAGTCACGGCCCAGACAAAAGCCCAATGAAATCAATGGCCGACTGAGTCAATTGGAGGTTGCGCGCTCATATTTCCAACCCCGGGCCGGCCGCCGTGGGAACCCGGGAGTTGCTGTTGCGTAGGGGAGGGGCGAACAGCAACAGCGCCTTCGGAGTCAGTCGTGGAAAAAGTACCTTCCGAAAACGACATTGTGGCGAGAGCCAACGCGGTGATGAGGCGCCTGACTCACGCCAGACTCTCTGTGATCACCGCGGAATCCTGTAGTGGCGGCCTCGTATGCGCGGTTCTCTCGCAGGCGGAAGGCGCAGGTAGCTCACTGCAGGGCGGTTTCATTGCCTATACGAAGCAGCAGAAGGAAATGTCGCTGGGCGTGCCGGCGGCGCTTCTTGCCGAGGTTGGCAGCGTTGCGCCGGAAGTTGCCCGGCTGATGGCCGAGGGCGCTCTCGCCCGGTCGCCGGCCGATATTGCTCTCGTCCTGACGGGCGTCGTGGGGCCCGCCGAAGATGAAGACGGCAACCCTGTCGGTCGAGTGGTCTTCGCCTGTGGGACGAGGGAGGAAGCGATCGGCGCCGAGACAAAAGAGTTCGGCGACATCGGTCCGGAGGATCTGCGGCGTCTCGTCGTCATGCATTCATTGGAATTGCTGGACGGAAAGATCACGGGGCTGGCAACAGGCCGCGACGCGTAAGTTCCATCTTTCCTGCCTACGCTCGATGCCAAGGAAGTCAGATCGATACCGTGGCGGAACAATTCGCGTTGCCGCGCTTTATCGAAACGAAAACGACTCATGGAGGAGCGACATGAAGGCCATTGCCCTCAATGGAACCCTCAAAAAGAGCGGTGGCGAGCCTTCTTCAACGGACAAGATGCTGGAACTCATCCTCGGTTTCCTTCGGAACGAAGGTGTCGTGGGGGAAACGATACGCCTCGCAGACTATCGCATCGAACCCGGCGTTAAATCGGATGAAGGCAATGGCGATGAATGGCCGGGTATCCGTAAGCGCATTCTCGATGCAGACATCCTCATTCTGGGCACGCCCATCTGGCTCGGCCAGCCATCGAGCGTTGCGAAACGGGCCCTTGAACGCATGGACGCCTTCCTGTCCGAGAAGGACGATGGCGGACGCATGGCACCTTACGGTCGAGTAGCGGCAGTTGCTGTGGTCGGCAACGAGGATGGTGCGCATCACGTATCCGCCGAACTCTATCAGGCGCTGAACGATGTGGGATTCACGCTCGCGCCGAATGCCGTCAGCTACTGGGTCGGCGAAGCCATGCAGGGCAAGGATTTCAAAGATCTGGACAAGGTGCCGGAGGCCGTTATCTCCGCAGCGAAGATGCTCGCGCGAAACACGGCGCATCTGGCGCGAATTCTTCGGGCGGAGGGCTTTCCTGCGGTCACGTGACCATAAAAGCGGGTAAGGAAATGGAGACGACGAAATGTTGAAGCGGAAAGAAGCGCCCGTGGGGCAGGAACAGGATCACCAGCCTGGCTCCGAAGCGGAAATGGACCCGCCGCCGGACTACGAGCCCCGCTATCCGGGCTCCGGCAGGTTGAAGGACAAAGTGGCCGTCATCACCGGAGGCGACAGCGGTATTGGCCGTGCGACATCCATCCTCTTCGCACGGGAAGGGGCACGTATCGGCATCCTCTACAAGAACAAGGTGGAGGAGGAAGACGCAAAGAAGACAGCCGAACTCGTCGAGCGCGAGGGAGGCGAATGCTTCCTTCTCTCCGGGGACGTCGGTAAGAAAGCGGTTGCGGAATCCTTCGTCGAGGAAACGGTGAAAAAATTCGGACGCCTCGACATTGTCGTTTGCGGCGCGGCGGAACAGCATTTCCAGAAGAATTTCGAGGAAATCCCGGAAGACCAGATTCTGCAGACTTTCGAAACAAATGTTTTCGGCCAGTTCCACATCATCCAGGCGGTGTTGCCGCATCTGGAGAAGGGTGGGTCGATCATCTGCGTGACTTCGGTCACCGCCTATCGAGGGCAGCCGGTTCTTCTCGACTATTCCTCGACCAAAGGCGCGATCCTGGCTTTGGTGCGCGCGTTGTCGGCGAACCTCGCGGAAAGAGGAATCCGCGTGAATGGCGTCGCGCCCGGCCCGATCTGGACTCCGCTCATTCCAGCCTCGTTTCCCGAGGAGCAGGTCGCGACGTTTGGCAAGAGTTCGCCGCTCGGCCGGCCGGGCCAGCCGAACGAAGTGGCACCGTCGCTGCTTTTCCTGGCTTGCGACGACAGCTCGTATATGAGCGGGCAGGTACTGCACCCGAACGGCGGCGATCTCGTGGGCGGCTGAGATATATCTGCGGAACCGTTTCTTCAATCCGCGAAGTTCGGCCGGCGCTTTTCGAGGTTGGCCATGATGGCTTCCTTCTGATGCGCGCCGCCGATGAGCTTGTCCTGCTCGACGGATTCCGCAAGGAGGATGGAAGCGGCATCGCCATCCGGCGCGTCATTGAGGATGCGCTTGGCCGCCCGGATCGCCGAGGGGCTCTTGTCGGCAATTTCGCGCGCCGTGGCGAGCGCGTCGGCGAGCGGATCGTCGCAAATGCGGGTGGCGAAGCCGTAGGCAAGCGCCTCGTCGGCCTCGAAGATGCGGCCCGTATAGGTGAGGTCGCGGATGACGTCCTCCCGCGCGAGGCCGCGCATGAGATACATGCCGGCCATGTCGGGCACGAGGCCCCATTTGATTTCCATGACGGAGAAGCGCGTGCCGGGGGCGACGAAACGCATATCGGCACCGAGCGCGACCTGAAAGCCGCCGCCGAAGGCGACGCCGTGAACGGCGGCGATGACGGGCACGGGCACGTCGCGCCAGACGAGAGCGGCATATTGCGCGCGATTGGCGACGCCGTGGGTGCGCTGTTCGAGACGGCCGGTGACTTCGGACTTGTTGGCGTCGCGCTCGCCGCTCGCCATGCGCCCGAAATTGCCCATGTCGAGACCGGCGCAGAAAGCGCGGCCTTCGCCGGAGATGACGACCGCACGGACGGACTTGTCGGATTTCAGCTTCTCGCCGGTTTCAAGCAGGGCCATGAACATCGCATCGTCGAGCGCGTTCATCTTGTCGGTGCGAACGAGCCTTACATCGGCAACGCCGTCGGTGATCGTGGTCTTGATACGCTCTTCCATGTGCCTGTCTCCCCGGACCTCGCGTTTTCGTTGCATGAGTCATAACGCGACGGCGGGGGAAGACAAGGGCGCCCGCGAACGGATGGGTGTCGGGAAATGAACCGGCTGGCAAAGACGTAGCGTCGCGCTCCCCTTTCGGATGAGGTTCGCGGGTGCCGTTCGGCAGGGAAGGGGAGCCTATTCGAAGCTCGTCGCCACTTCTCCAAGGCCCTGGTCGAAGCGGCAGACGAATTCATCGCCCGCAGCCACGGGAAGGACGCGAATGAAGGAGCCGGTGAGGATCGTGTCGCCCGGTTGAAACGAGGTGCCGAATTCGCCGAGTTTGTTGGCGAGCCAGGCGACGGCTGTCACAGGATTGCCGAGCACGGCGGATGCCTCGCCTTCGAGTTCCTTGTTTCCATTCTTGTAAAGCGCGCCCTGCACCCGGCGTATGTCGATCTGGTCGAGCCGTCGCGGATTGGCGCCGAGCACCACCGCGCCGCAAAAGGCGAGGTCGGCAATGTTGTCGATGACGTTCAATCCCGGTTCGCGCTGGACGCGGAAGTCGACGATCTCGATCGCGGGAAGAACGAAGTCGGTCGCGCGGATGACATCGACCGGTAGCACGCCCGGTCCCTTCAGCGGCTCCTTCATCACGAAGGCGATTTCCATTTCGATCATCGGAGCGAAGAAACGCGACATCGGGATGGGGGTGGATTCAGGAAGGAAGAAGTCGTCGGTGACGGCGCTGAAATCGGGCTCGTTGGTGCCTGAAAATTCCTGCATCGGCTTGGAGGTGAGGCCGACCTTGTATCCCTTCACCTTGCCGCCCTCAGCGACCTTGCGCGCGATGAAAGTTTGCTGAATGCGGTAGGCATCCTCGACTTCAATGCCGGGCCAGGTCTTCGTGGGCAGCGGCATGGGTGTCCGGCTGCGATAGGTGTCGAAAAGCGCATCCACAACCTTTTCGCGCGTGGCTTGATCGAGCATGCTACTTCCCCTTCTGCGTGGCGGCTTTCACGGCCTCGAGGTCGCTGCGCGCGGCCATGGACAGCACGTTGATGTCGGTGGTGGTGGAAATCATCCGGAAGCCTTGCTCGATGCGCAGCGGCGCAACCTTCGCATTGGAGAGAACGGCGGTCGCAATATTCGCGCTGCGCGCCGCGGCCGAGACCTTTGCGATTGCCGCATCGAAAGCCGGCTTGCCGTCATTGTCGCCCGGCGGCAGGCCGAGCGCGATCGACAGATCGAACGGACCGACGAACAGCGCATCGACGCCCGGCACGGCGGCGATTGCTTCCACATTGGCAAGCGCCTCCGGCGTCTCGATCATGGGGATCACGGCGATGCGCTCATTCGCCTCCATGAAATATCCCGGCCCATCCCTCATGCCGACGCGTACCGGGCCGAAGCTGCGGCGGCCCTTTGGCGGGTAGAGACAGGCATCGACGGCGCGCTTCGCGTCATCGGGCGTCTGGATCATCGGGATGACAATGCCGAGCGCGCCAGCATCGAGCGCCCGGCCGATAATGCCGGGGTCGTTCCAGGGGACCCGAACGATGGGTGTGGCGGCTGTGGTGTCGATGGCGCGTATCATGTTGAGCGCCGTTTCGTAGTCCATGCAGCCATGCTGCATGTCGACCAGCACCCAGTCGAAGCCAGCGCGGCCGAGAGCTTCGGCGGTCAGCGGCTCCGGAATCATGCACCAGGCGCCAAGTGTAACCTCGTCCATCGCCCAGCGCGCCTTGAGCGTCGTCGTCATGATGCTTCTCCCTCGTTTTGCCGGCCACCGAGGGCGGACAAATACTGAGTGGCATCATAAATGAGGGAAGTCAATAATTGGCGCGTTGCGCGTCAGGATTTTCTGTTCCGCGTGCGCCGGGCCGGCGTGGCGGGTTCCGCCGGCGCAACCCGCAGCCCTTCGACCGACAGGGCGAGCTTCGCGCGCAGCCGCTTGAGAAAAGCCTGCTTCGTGATCTGTCCATTCAGCCAGCCTATAAGGCCGATATAGTAGATGCCGAACAAGGCCTCTCCGGCGAGGGCAAGGTCGATCCCGGCGCGGATTTTTTCGCGTGAGCGCGAACCGGCAATGATGTCGCCGATACCGCTATAGATGATGCGCATCAGGGAGCGCACGTCCTCGCGCCGGTCCGGATTTGCGAGAATGGTGATCTCCCGGATGAGGGCGCGCGCGAGCGGAAGATCGCGACTGTGATAGGTGACCATGGCTCCGAACACCTGCATGAGCTGATCGACCAGGGGCGCTTCCGGAGAAACCTTCCGGAATGCAGTCTGCGATGTTTCGATCATCTCATCCTTGAAAACCATGATGAGGAGATCTTCCTTGGTCTTCGCGTAGAGAAAGAGGGTGCCTGTTCCGATATCGGCGCGCTCGGCGATTTCCTGCGTTGTCGTGTCGCTGAATCCCTTGGCGGCAAACAGGTCCCGCGCCGAGGCGAGGATGCGGTCCAGCTTTTCCCGCTTGTTACGCTCGCGGCGGCCGACGGGCGGTACCTTCTCCGCTCCACCTTTCGCCGCTCGCTTCCCGACCGCCTGTTTCACGCCGACCTGCTCTTTCCCGCGAATCCGTAAGAAATTCCGATAGGGCAACAACTTGGCCGATCGTCCCGCATTGTCAATTGCGCCCTTCGCTGCTGCGGCATGCATCCCGCTTGACTTGCGGAATAAAAATGAGTGTAGTCATAAATGAACCGAATCACAAAAGGCGCGTCTGGGAGGCGCTGCCGAAAAAGGAGGGAGCGGCGCCATGGCTGCACGGACAGGCGAGCAATTTCTGAAAGGGCTGAAGGGAAAGCGCGAGATATGGCTCGGCGCCGAAAAGGTGACGGATATCGTCGACCATCCGGCGTTTGCGGGCGCGGCGCGCGGGCTTGCGGGCCTGTTCGATCTTCAGCATGAGCATGCCGATGACTGCCTGATCCCCGATCCGGAAACCGGCGAGAAGATCAATGCGAGTCACATGATCCCTCGTTCGAAGGATGACATATTCCGCCGCCACAAGGCGCTGCAGCGCCATGCCGAATATACCGTCGGCGTCATGGGCCGCTCGCCGGACTACATGAACGTCACCTATGCGGGCTTTGCGGGGCGTGCTGATGAATGGGGCGCGAACGGCAACGAGCAGGGCGCGGAAAACCTCATCAACTATCAGAAGTATCTCCGCCGCAACGACATCTCGCTCACCCATACCATCATCCATCCGACCATCGACAAGGCAGGTGGCGATATCGTTGGTCCGCCGAACGAAGTGCCGCTGCATAAGGTCGGAGAGACAGAGCACGGTATCATCGTGCGCGGCGCCCGCGTGCTGGCGACGCTTGCGCCTTTCGCGGATGAGCTGGCCGTCTATCCGGCCCATCCCGTGCGGCCCGATGCGCATGATTATGCGCTCGCCTTTTGTATCCCGATGGACACGCCGGGTCTCAAATTCATCTGCCGCGACAGCTGCTCGGGCACGCTGAACGTCCACGACCATCCGCTCTCGTCGCGCTTCGACGAACAGGACGCTTTCGCGATCTTCGACGATGTCGAAGTGCCTTGGGACCGCATCCACATCAATTGCAATGTGCAGGTCTATAACCAGGTCATGGCGACGGGCTGGTTCCCGAACGTCATGCAGCAGACGATGATCCGTGCCCAGACCAAGCTCGAATTCGCCTGGGGTGTGGCGACGCGCATGACGGAGGCAGTCGGCGGCCTCCAGCCGCCATCGATCCAGATGCTCGGGGAACTCTGGTCCTATGGCGAATTCGCCCGCTCCTGCATCCGGATGGCCGAAGAGACTGCTTATGAATTCGGCAATGGCGTCTGGTTTCCGAATGGAGCGCCGATGACCGCACTGAAGTCGATGATGCCGACCTGGTTCCCGCGTGTGAACGAGATCATCCGGCTCCTCGGTTCGCACAATCTGCTCGCGGCGCCCACGCAATCGCAGCTTGAAAACCCGGAGCTGCGTCCGCTGATCGACCGCTACATGCATGGCGCCAACGGAATCGACGCCGAAACGCGTGCGCGGCTCTTCCGACTCGCCTGGGACTTCACGGGCAGCGCCCTTGGCAGCCGCGGCGAACAGTATGAGCGTTTCTATCTCGCCTCCGGCGCACGCAATCAGCAGGTCGCCCACATGATCGCGGACAGGACGAGGGCCGACCGCCTTGTCGACCGCTTTCTGAAGGAGGAAGCCGTCCTCGCGCCGGATCTCAAGCTCGCGGAGGCGGTGTGATGAGCGGCAACAGGGTGAAGGTTGCAGGCGTTGAGGTTTCGACCGATCACTGGATCGGCGGCAAGCGCGTCGCCTCGAAGGAGAGATTTGCCGATTTCTCCCCGATCGACGGATCGCATCTGGCCGATGTTTCGGCAGGCGGCAAGGCCGAGGCGGATGCTGCCGTCGAGGCAGCGCGGAAGGCCTTTCCCGCCTGGGCGGCGCTCGGGCCGAAAGGGCGGCTTCCCTATCTCAAGAAGTTCGCAGAAGGCATCAAGGCGCGTGTGAACGAGCTTGCCGCGGTCGAGACCATGGACAACGGTTCGCTGCTCATGGGCAACGTCCATCGCGTCGTGCCGCGAGCGGCGCAGAATATCGAGTTCTTTGCCGACTGGGCCATGACGCTCGATGGGCATGTCATCGAGTCGCCGGAGGTCGTGAACCATGTGAAATACGACCCGGCGGGTGTCGCGGTCCTCATCACGCCGTGGAACGCGCCTCTTATGCTGACGACATGGAAAGTCGGCCCGGCGCTTGCCGCGGGTAACACCGTGGTCGTCAAGCCGCCGGAATGGGCGCCGCTGACCTGTTCTCTGATGGCTGACATCGCGCATGAGGCGGGGCTGCCGCCCGGCGTCCTGAATGTGGTGCAGGGCATCGGTGAAGTCGCGGGCGATGCGCTGGTGAACCATCCCGATATCGACCGCATCAGCTTCACCGGCTCGACCGACACGGCAAAGATCATCGGTCAGGCGGCGGCGCGGTCGATCACGCCCATGAGCGCCGAGCTTGGCGGCAAATCGCCCTTCATCGTCTGCGCCGATGCCGATCTCCAAGCGGCGGCGCAAACAGTCGCCGGGCAGTACATGAATGCCGGGCAGGTCTGCCTCGCGGGCACCCGCATCATGGTCGAGAAGAAGATCGAGGAACAATTTCTCGAGATGGTTCGCGGCGCAGCGAGTCACATGACCGTGGGCGATCCGCGCGACAAGGATACGCGCGTCGGGCCGCTCATTCACAAGGAGCATTTCGAGCGCGTAGCCGGTTTCGTCGAGCGGGCGAAGGCGGATGGCGCGGTGCCGCTCTGGGGCGGGGGACGCTCCAACTTCGGCGAACTCTATTTCGAGCCGACGCTTTTTGCCCATGTCACGCCGGAACTCGAGATCGCGCAGCGCGAGGTCTTCGGGCCGGTCCTCACCTGGCAGAGTTTCTCCTCCGACGACGAGGTTGTCGAGCTTGCCAACAACACGCGTTACGGGCTTGCGGGCACCTTGTTCAGCGGGAGCGAGAAACGCGCATTGGATATCGCCTCGCGTGTGACGGCGGGAACCGTGTGGGTCAATTGCTTCTTCGTCCGCGATCTGGCGGCGCCCTTTGGCGGTGCGAAGGATTCGGGGCTTGGCCGTGAGGGCGGCACCTGGAGCTTCGATTTTTACACGGACATCAAGAACATATCGATCCGCAAGGGATCATTCGCCTGAGGGAGGAAATCATGGCGGCGGAAGTTACGGAACTGGGCTATGTCACGCTCGGCGTCAGCAATCTTGCTGCGTGGGAGGAATATGCTTCGCAGGTTCTGGGCCTTGAGGTCCGGCCGGGCGAGGATGAAAAAACCCGCTATCTGCGGATGGACTACTGGCACCACAGGATCAAGCTCGTCGAGAATCCGGCGGATGATCTTCTTGTCATGGGGCTGCGCCTCGCGGGTGTGCTGGAGTTCCGCGAAATGGCGGACCGCCTCAAGGCCGCGGGAGTCGATGTCAGGATCGGCAGTCGGGAGGAGGCCGAAGCACGTCATGTGCTTGAGGTCATGTTCGTGACCGACCCGAACGGCTTTGCCATTGAGCTCTTCCATGGTCCGCTCGTCCAGTACGACCTTCCCTTCCATCCCGGAAGAAGGATGCATGGCGGATTCAAGACGGCGGGCGGCGGCTTCGGTCACATGATGCTGAACCGGCGCGCCGGTTTCGAGGAACTGCACGCTTTTTATTCGTTGCTCGGCATGCGGGGCGGCATCGAATACAAGATCGCGATTCCGGGAATGCCGGAGAATGTCGAGCTGATGTTCCTTCATTGCAATACGCGGCAGCACACTCTCGCATTTGGTGAGCCGTCCGAGAAGACGGTCAATCACCTGATGTTCGAAGTGGAACGGCTTGAGGATGTCGGGCTCACACATGATCTCGTGCGCCTGGCGCAATTGCCCGTGATCATCGAGCCGGGTAGCCACTCCAACGATCATAATTTTTCCTTCTATTTCAAGAATCCCTCCGGCTTCATGAACGAGATCGGATGGGGTGGCCGGGCACCGACGGGGCAGTCGGAATATTACCAGCGCGACGCCTATGGCCATTCGCCGATATTCGAGAACATGAAGGGATTCATGGTGCCGGCCTGAAGGTCCGTATCGGGATAATAAGGGGAGAAAAATCAATGTCCGTTCTGGAAGGCCCGCGCGAAGAGTGGCGGCGCATCCTGCATCAGGGAACGCCGGTCTGGGTGAGGCCGGAGGAGGGCGGCAAGCTCCGCCTCGGAGACGGGCGGACGGTGGAGGAAGCGAACGCAACCTATCTGCCGCCTTGCGATCTGACCAAGATCATCTGCATTCACCTGAACTACGACTCGCGGCGCGTCGAGTTCAAGGCGCCGCCGCTGGTCACGCCGACATACTTTCAGAAGCCACTGACGACGCTGAACTCGCATCGCGGCTTCCTGAATCGCCCGGCGGATTGCCAGTACCTCAACTATGAGGGCGAAATCGCGGCCATCGTCGGCAAGCCGATGCGGAATGTGGCACCCGAAGATGTTTGGGACCATCTGGCGGGTTTCGCCCCGGCAAACGATGTCGGCGCGCAGGATTTCCGCGACACGGACGCTGGCTCAATGTTGCGCGTGAAGGGGCAGGACGGGTTCTGTCCGGTCGGTCCCGGTATCGTGCGCGGCGTCGATATCCGCAAGGAAAGCGTGCGCACCTATATCAACGGCAAGGTTGTGCAGGACGGACCGGTCAGCGAGATGACCTTCCCGATCGACTACATATTTGCGGACCTTTCGCGCCATATCACTTTTCTGCCGGGCGATATCGTGCTGACGGGCACGCCCGCCAATTCGAGGCCCATGAATATCGGGGATGTCGTCGAGGTCGAGGTGACGGGTGTCGGACGGATCTCGAACACCGTGCAGGAAGCACCGGCGCCAGCCCACAAGGTCGGTCATCAGCCGACCGACAGCGATGCGGTTCGCCGCGTGGCGCTGGGTCAATTCTAGCACGGAACCCCGGTCAAGCTGACGGGTTGCCCTAACGTCACGCGCGGCATTGTCTGCCGCGCGTGCGCTTTCTGACGTGCGTTCGCCAAAACCGGAAAATCCTGTGCTATAGGCTTTGCCATGAGACGCGCGGAAATTTCGCTGCGCGACGGCAAGAGGAGAGGCGCAAGCCGGAGAGATATGGCAGAGGCAGTACCGGGCAGGGCGGAAGCGATTGCCGCGAAGGTTGAGGATTTCGTGCGCAACGTAGTGGCGCCCTATGAGCGCGATCCGCGTTGCACCGCTCACGGGCCGACTGAAGAACTCGTCACCGAACTGCGCGCAAAGGCGCGCGAGGCTGGCGTGATGACACCGCATATTCTGGCGGACGGCAGCCATCTCACTCAGCGCGAGACGGCACTGGTATTGAGGAAGAGCGGTCTCTCGCCCCTGGGACCCGTGGCCTGCAACACGGGCGCGCCGGACGAGGGAAACATGTACCTCCTCGGCAAGATCGGCAACCCGGAAATCAGGGAGCGTTTTCTGAAGCAGCTCGTCTCGGGCGAGGCGCGCTCCGCCTTCTTCATGACGGAACCGGCAAGCGAGGGCGGCGCAGGGTCCGACCCATCGATGATGAAGACGACCTGCCACAGGGACGGCAATCACTGGGTCATCAATGGACGCAAGGCATTCATCACCGGCGCGGAGGGCGCGAAGGTCGGCATTGTCATGGCCAAGAGCGACGAGGGTGCCTGCATGTTCCTTGTGGATCTGCCGAATCCCTCGATCCGCATCGAGCGCGTGCTGGACACCATCGACAATTCGATGCCCGGCGGACATGCCGTCGTCATGATCGACAATCTGCGCCTCCCCGCGGATCAGATGCTGGGGGAGAGCGGAGAAGGCTTCAAATATGCGCAGATCAGGCTCAGTCCCGCACGGCTCTCCCATTGCATGCGGTGGCTCGGCTGTTGCACGCGCGCGAACGAGATTGCGACGGATTATGCGAACCGCCGTCAAGCCTTCGGCAAGCCGCTGATCGATCATGAGGGTGTCGGCTTCATGCTGGCCGAGAATCTGATTGATCTGAAACAGGCCGAACTCATGATCGACTGGTGCGCCGATGTCCTCGATACGGGCTCGCTTGGAACCGCCGAAAGTTCCATGACCAAGGTGGCGGTGTCCGAGGCCTTGATGCGGATCGCCGACCGGTGCGTGCAGGTCATGGGCGGCACGGGCGTTTCGGGAGATACGATCGTCGAACAGATATTCCGCGAGGTGCGGGCTTTCCGTATCTATGACGGTCCGACCGAAGTCCACAAATGGTCGCTCGCTAAGAAGATCAAGCGCGACTGGGCGGGCAAGTCGCACTGAGCACCGCCCAGCTTGCGGCGTCAATGCGGAAACATGACCTCGATCAGCCGCTCTGCCTGAGCGACCAGACGATCGATCGTGTAGACCCGCGGCTTGGTGAGGCGCAGATGGACGAGCTCCTGCGAGACCGCGAGGAGCATCCGGACGGCGAGCTCCGGGTCCGGGTTCGCAAAGTTCGATGAATTGACGCCCGCTTCCCGGAGGGCCGTCGCGAGATACTCCTGCGTCAGATCGCGGGCCTGTTCGAGGCGCTCGTAGAGCTCCGGCGGGCCGCCATGGCTCGGCATCAGCAACATGCGCCAGGTGGCGGGGGAGGCGTCGACTGCCTCCAGAACGCCGGCAACCCCCGCGCCATAGCGCGACTGGCCTTTCCTCGGCGGGCGTTTTGCGGCCTCTGCAAAGTCCCGAGCGGCGCGCGTATATTCGCGGTCGACCATCGCGACGAGAAGGCCCGAAAGATTGCCGAACTGCTGGTAGATCAGGGTGCGCGTGATTCCGCAGGCCTCGGCCACGCGGTCCAGCGTAACGGCGTGAAATCCCTCGGCATTCGCAATGTCCCGCGCGGCATCCATGATCTGTTCGCGGCGCTTTTCCACGGTCATCCGGCGGCGCGGCGTTCCCCGATTTTTTGCGGCGGACGAATTCATGCTTGCTCCCATTATGGCCTCGAGTATAACTTACAAAATATAACTTATGAATCGTAAGTTTTGGAGGAGAGCATGGAAAGTCTGGCAGCCCTCGAGGCGCGGGTAGCGGCACAGCGAGAACGCTTGCCCCAGATGTATGGCAAGGTGGATTTCTCGATCACGCCGGAACGCTTTGCGGGCGAGCTTGACAACAAGAGCATGCAGCTCAATGAGGGCGACCGCGCCGCGCGAGAGCGGCTTCTCTCCAATCCTGAAACGGTTGCGCGTGCGCGCGCCTATACGATGCTGGGCGACGCCACTGCAGATGCCTATGCGGCGCTGATGCCCGAGTACGGATTTCGTCCGCTCGTCTCCATGTTGACGCAAGCCTGCGACAAGGGCGTGGAGAACGTGCCCGACGCACCGCCGGAACTGATCGCCTTCATTCGCGAGATGGAAGCGACGCCGGACTGGATCGACATGAGCCTGATCGAGGAAGGCGCACGGGTAAGCCGCAACCCGACGGCAAACCTCGCGCCCTTCGTCGTGCGCGGCGCATTCGTCGCGACCTTCCTCAACAAGTACTCCGCGTTGCCTATGGCGCTGACGGGTACACTCTCCCATGAGACGGCGGTCCGCCGCATCAAGGAAACAGCGAGCTTCTTCACCACGACCTCGCTTCCCGGCGCGCTCAACCGCTTCGGCACCGGCTTCAAGGCGGCGGCGATGGTGCGCCTGATGCACTCCATGGTGCGCTTCAACATTCTTCGAAGCGGGCGCACATGGGACGTGAACACTTTCGGCATTCCCGTTCCGCAGGTGGACCAGATGCCGGCGGGAACGATTGCCGTGTTTCTGCTTGCCTTCAAGCTGATGCGCGAAGGGCGCACGGAGTTCACGCCCGCCGAGCGCGCTTTCGTGGAGTTCAACCGCTATCGCTGCTGGCTGCTCGGACTGCCGGAAGAACTGCTGCCGACCACGCCGCAAGGTATCTACGACGCGATGGTCGTCTACTCCGGAACGCTCAGGGACGGCTATGACGACGAGACCTGCGGAGCGCTGGTGCGCGCGACGATGGCGGCCTATTTCCCGTCGGACAAGTCGATTAAGAGCAGGATCTTCAATGCGCTGGAGCGGGCCTTCGCGCGCGTCTATTTCAATCGCGCCTTCCTGCGCGGCGACAAGACGGGCAAGGCGAAGATGATGGGCGTCGAACTCCGTCCCTACGACATGCCGCTCTTTATCGCGCTCGGCCTTTTCATCTTCGGCCGCGAGAAGCTCTATTCGCTGGCGCTGCGCGTTCCCGGACTGCGCGATGCCACGGACAGACGGCTCATCCGAAAGATCGACAAGCTGCTTATCGAGTATGGTCACGCGGAGTACACCACGGACGCCTCGAAATATCATGACGAGACGATCCAGCAGCACGCCAAGGCAGCCTGAGGATCAGGCGGCGACGGGGAAAATGAAATTCGATTTCGCGCGCCGTCAGCCCCGCCCGCGATAGGATGCAACGCCTTGATCGGGTGCCCAGACGCCTGCGGGAAGCTTGCCCTTCTGCCAGAACACGTCGATGGGGATGCCGCCGCGCGGATACCAGTAGCCGCCGATCCTGATCCATTTCGGGGCGAGCAGGGAAGCGAGACGTTTGCCTATCGCAACGGTGCAGTCCTCGTGGAAGGCGCCGTGATTGCGGAAGGACTGGAGATAGAGCTTCAGCGACTTGGATTCGACCAGCCACTTGCCCGGAACGTAGTCGATAACGAGATGCGCGAAATCGGGCTGGCCGGTTACCGGACAGATCGAGGTGAATTCAGGCACGGTGAAGCGCGCGACATAATTCGTGTCCGCATGGGGATTTGGCACGCGTTCGAGTTTTGCTTCCTCGGGCGAGGCTGGAACGGGCGTCGCCGTTCCAAGCTGCGTGAGATTCCCTGCGCCGGGCTTCTTCGGTGATTTCGCCATTTCTGACCTTCCCTTAATCGGCATCCGGTCCGTCATAAACGCAGCCTTCGCGGCAGGAGGCGCGATGGACCTCGACGCGGGCGATTTCCGGCAGCGGTTTTTCAAGCTCGCGCCAGATCCACGCGGCGATATGTTCGAGCGTCGGAAGTTCGAGTCCTTCGACCTCATTCAGGAGGTGGTGGTCGAGCTTCTCCCGCACGGCCATGACCTCGCGCTCCAGATCCTCGAAATGACGAACGAGGCCGGTCGCGGCGGCAGGTTTCCCCGCGAGCCAGACGACGACACGGAACGAATGCCCATGCATCCGACGGTTGGGATGGCCTTCTTCCGCATAGGGAAGAAAATGCGCCGCATCGAAAAAGAACTCTTTGTAGATTCGCATCAGGGTATACCGATCAGCTTGTGCGTCTGGAGGCTGAGCCGCCATTTGGGGTGAGCAAGGCAATATGCCGTTGCCGCGCGTGTATTCTTCTCCACTTCCGCGCCGTCCATCGGCTGCAGATAAAAGTGCCGGAAGTCCAGGTCCTCGAAGCGTTCCGGCTGTGCCTTTTGTTGCGGGTAGACGAGCTTCAGTTCGTCGCCCCGGGTCTGCTTGAGTTCCGCGCCTGCCTTGGGGCTGACGCAAATCCAGTCGATGCCATCGGGCGCTGCGATGGTGCCATTGGTCTCCACCGCGATTTCGAAACCTTTGGCATGAAGCGCGGCAATAAGCGCCGCGTCCAATTGCAGCAACGGTTCGCCGCCGGTGCAGACGACGAAACGGTCATGGGCCGCGCCGCTCGCCCAGGCTTCTTCTACCGCATCCGCCAGGGCTTCGGCAGTTGCGAATTTGCCGCCGCCTTCGCCGTCCGTGCCTACGAAATCCGTGTCGCAGAAGGTGCATACGGCGCTGGCGCGATCCTGCTCGCGCCCCGTCCAGAGATTGCAGCCGGAAAAACGGCAGAAAACGGCTGGACGTCCAGCGTTCGCGCCTTCCCCCTGCAATGTGTAGAAGAGTTCCTTCACCGAATACATGGGCTAGGCCTCGCCCGAGACGTAGGCGTTATAGCCCTTCGCGCGCAACTCGCAGGCCGGGCAGGTGCCGCAGCCATAGCCCCAGTCATGGCCCCTGGAGCGGTCGCCGCGATAGCAGCTATGGCTTTCCTCGATAATGAGGTTCACGAGCGCCTTCCCGCCGAGATCTTCGGCAAGTTTCCACGTGGCGGCCTTGTCGATCCGCATGAGAGGGGTTTCGAGAGAAAAGGACTTGTCCATGCCAAGCGATATGGCCTGCTCCAGCGCTTTCAGCGTATCGGCGCGGCAATCGGGATAGCCGGAGTAATCCGTTTCGCACATGCCGCCGACAAGGACGGTTGCGCCGCGCCGGTAGCCGAGCGCTGCCGCATAGGTAAAGAAGAGGAGGTTGCGCCCCGGCACGAAGGTGGTCGGCAGTCCGTTCTCTCCCATTTCGATTTCGGCATCGCGGGTGAGGGCAGTTTCGCTGATGCGGCCAAGTTCGGCGAGAGAAAGCATGTGATCCGTGCCGAGCTTCGCGGCCCAGTCAGGAAAAAGGGCGGCGAGCCGTTCGCGCAGCGTCGTGCGGCATTCGAGTTCGACGGCATGGGCCTGACCGTAATCGAAGCCAACCGTCTCCACCTCCTCGTAGCGCGCAAGCGCCCAGGCGAGGCAGACCGTCGAGTCCTGCCCGCCAGAGAAGAGCACGAGTGCCTTGCTTTTCGCCATTCTTGTCATCGTCTGGAAGCTCCGTCGGGGGTGTTGAACAGGAGCCGCCCCGCGCCGTCAAGCGGACAAAGAAAAACCCCGGAAAGCACTGGCTTTCCGGGGCCTTGCCATCTTGTTCTAAGACCTTGTCAGAACGAGTAGGAAACGCTCGCCATGACGAAATCGCGGTCATGATTGGGGTTGTCGAACCCCGCACCGAAGATGTTGGTGTAGCTCACGCTTCCCTTCCAGGTGCTCTGATAGTCGGCCGTGAGTCCGAGCGATATCTGCTTCATGCCTTCGAGATAGTTGGCCGTGTTCGGACCGGGCGAATTGCCCTGTAGGTCGTGACGCCAGGAAATGCTGGGCGTCAGCGTGACGGCGGTACCGAAGGCATTGTTGTAGGTAGGCGCAAAGACCAGACGGTAGCCGTAGGAAACGTCATCGGCATATTCCGCATTTGTCACGCCGCCCGTGAGAAGGCCTGCGGCAAAGGGATTGCGGATGGCGCCCTCGGGGCCGACGCGGTTGAGCGGATACTTGCTGGCATCCGGCACATAGACGAAGCCCGCATTGAAGACGAGCGTAGCGATGTCGGCGCGCAGGAAGGCCGGAATGGGATCGCTGGTGCCCCAGAGCTTCACAGTGCCGATCTGACCCTGCAGGGCATCGAGTTCGATCATGTGAACCGTGTCCTAGTTCGGACCCGTGGCCGGAAGCGAGCTGACATTGCCGGGCGCACCGAGGAGGCCGCCGGAAGCGCCGGTGCCGTCGAGCTGCGAGGCGTTCTGCTCGAGATCGGAAACGCCGAACGGCATGTCGGGGGAGAAAGCGAGTTCACCCGAAACGGTCGTGCCTTCGACAGTGGTGGCAAAGCTGGCGCCAAGCGTTTCGATCGTCGGGAAGCTGTAGAAATACTTCAGCTGACCGGCGGCATAGGCAAAGGCGGCTGCATTGAGAGGATCGCCAAAGCTGCCGCAAGCCGGGCCCACGACAATCGCCTGCACCACGGCACATGCGCTTGCCAGATCGTCCGGACCCGTCGTGAAGCCGAGATAGGGCAGGCGGCTGGTATAGCGAACGCCGTAGAATCCGAAATCGACGCCATCGCCGAGATCTTCCGCATAGTAGCGCACTGCGACGCCGAACTGGTCGGTCTCACTCTCGATCCGGTCCTTCGTCCGCTGCACCGTAACCGGAACGAGCGGATTGGGCGGGAAGGTGCCGGGCGGATTGGCGAGATCGGGATTGTCGATCACGGCATTCAGAAGACCGGGCAGTGACCCGCGGCCCGTGATGTCGTCGGTCGAGAAGAACGAACCGGCCGGGTCGAGTTCCGTATACTCATAGGCAAACTGCCAGAAGGCTTCGACCGACAGGTTCGGTGTGATCGTCGTCGAGGCGAAGACCATCGGCATCGGCGTCAGCGCGTCCTTGAGCTCTGCGCCGGGGGTGCGGATGCGTGTGACATCAAGCGCCTGAAAGGCATTGATGCCGCCCTGAATGAAGAGACTTTCGCCCCAGTTCAGGACCTGCTTGCCGAAGCGGACCGTCGTGTAGTGACCGTCAATGTCCCAGTTGCCATAGACGAAGGCGTCGAGGATGTCGGCGTCGTAGTCGAGCTGATCCTTGGCTTCCGGGCTCAGATCGCGGAACTCGAGGTCGTTTTCCTTATAGACGTGGTCGTAGAACGCGGTCGGGCGGAGGAAGAAACCATAGTTCTCCCAAGTACCCTGAACGTCCATCGTCGCCTTGATGGTCTTGTTGACGAAATCCCACTGACCGTAGTTGAGATTGCCGTTATCCGAGTTGATGCTCGTGCCGCGACCGTCGCCGTTCAGGCAGCCGCCATTGACCGTATTGTACTTGGTGCAATCGCGAGCGCTGGCACGAAGCGTGACACCAGCGGTAACCGTGGTGTCGATGCTGAGGTTCATTTCACCGAATTGGTAAGATGCGGCGTGAGCCCCACCGGAAAAAAGAAACGCAGAAGCGAAGGCTGCCGCTGCGTAAAGCACTGCGCCGGAGCGACGCCTGGCTTCGTTCGCCTGTTCATTCGTGACAGGCGAACTTCCTGCCGATACTATCATTTTGCAGTTTCCTCCCGCTTGGATGGATTCTTGTCTGCCCCTTAGACTGGTGGCGGATCTGGGAAGTAGCGGCCGGCTCCGCCGGAACCGGCCACGAGTTGGTGAGGGATGCTGACCTTTTGCGAGGGATCGAGGAGGGAGTTCGCTTTAGGTCAATCATTGTTGTTAAAAAAAGTTATAGGTGAAAAACACCTAATGGCCGTTGACTTATCTTGAAACGGCATGCGTATCAAGTGCCGGGTCTGCTGACGGGGGAGGAAGCGGATTGAATACAAAGGAACTGTTGCTCAGTGTCCTCATGGGGGGACCTGCGACGGGCTACGACATCAAAAAAACAATGGAGAACGAAGTCTCCACGTTGCTCGATGTGAGCCTCTCGAATCTTTATCCCGCTCTGAACGAGCTGGCGGCGGAGGGGCTGGTTACCTACCGGAAAGTCGAGCAGGACAGCCGGCCGAACAAGAAGGTCTATGAGTTGACCGAGGCAGGCCGAGCCGCCTGTCTGAAAGCCCTGATGTCCGGCGATGCACGGCATCGGCTCCGTTCGGAGTTCATCTTTATCCTGAGCTTTGCGCCGTTCCTGCCTCGATGGCGGGTCAAGGAACTGCTGGATCACAGGCTCGCTGACACGAATGAGACCCTGCGCGATCTGGACCGGCGCGAGGCCGAAGAGACTCTGCAAGAAGGACAGAAGTTCTGCATCGGCTTCGGCAGGGCGATGATGGAAGCGCAGCGCGACTACATCCTGAAGCATGGGGCCGAGCTGTTGAGCAGCTGTCCTGAGGATGTTCCTCTGGCGATGGTATCGCACGGCTGATTCAGACAGCCGCGATTTCACTGCAATTAAAATGGACGCCCGGGCTGGCACGGCCCGGGCGTCCAGGCAGACGCGGTACTGCGGACCGCGTCAGAAGGTCAGTTCGAGACCGACCTTTACGAACCGGCCAAAACCAACCTGCTGCTCGATCGGATTGAGGACCTGGACGGCAAGTGTTGCGTCCGCGCCGATCGGGAAGCCGGCGGTGTCGGCCGGGAAATACCGCTGGTCGAGGAGGTTGTAACCGGCGGCTTTGAGGGTCACGCCGGGCATGAATTCCCAGGACGCGAGCAGATCGAAAGTCACATAACCGGATGGAGCAAAATCCGTCGCTGGATCGGTGACGCGGGTCGTGGCCTTCTGAAGTGTCGTGACGAGTTCGATGTCGAGCCCATGCGCGGGTTCGACATAGTTGAGGCCGAGCACCACGTTGAGCGGCAGTGCGCCGTTGAAGTTCGTCTCCGGTGCGCCAGGCGACGCCTGTTGTGTTCCGCGCATGTGTGACGCCGAAAAGTTCGCACGCCAGTTCGGGCTGAACTGTACAGCCCCGGATGCTTCCACACCCCAGACATTCACGCTCGACAGGTTGTCATAGGTGAGATCTGTCGCGGACCCGGCTACCGACACGAAGTTCTGAATGAAATCCGTATAGTCGGCCTGAAAATAATTCAGTGAGAAAAAACCGCGGGAGAAAGCGCCGCGCAGGCCCGCTTCATAGCTTTTCACGGACTCCGGCCGCAGGTTGGGATTTGGTACAAGTGCGAAAAAGGGAAGACTGTTCAGGGATTGATACAGTTGCTGGGCGGTCGGCATCTTGAAGCCTTCGGCATAGCTCGCATAGACGGAGTAGGGTCCCCAGACGTCCAGAATGCTGCCGAACTTGAACTGAAGGTCCGACTCCTCTTTTTCCCGCGGCTCGGCGCCGGGCACGATTTGATAGTTCGCATCCGGATGAGGCGTGATCTTGTAGTAGGAGTTACGCAGCCCCGGAACGAGCGTCAGCCGGTCGTCGAACAAAGAGATCTCATCCTGCAGATAGACGTCGGCACGCGTTGTGTCGGCATTGGCGAAGTTGAAGCCGCCTGCCACCGCGACAGTCGTTGTGTTGGCGGTGAGATTGTTGGTGATGTCGACCCGTTCATATTCGGTTTCTACATAGTCGCCATCGAAGCCGTAGGTGAGCGTGTTCGATATCCCGCCGATACTGACGCTCGATCCGAACTGAATATCCGCCTCGTAGAAGGTTTCGGAGTATTTGAGGCTGTCGAGCCTTTGTTCAAGATCGCCCGAGGGCAGAAGTGTCCGCCTGCGATCGCCGGTGCGGTCGACGTTTTGCGGCGACCAGGTAAGTTGCCAATCGAGAGTATCGAGCCAGACGGCGCCGACATCCCATTGCTGGTCGAGAGAGACACGCCAGCGTTCGACATCCTGACGTCTGCGATAACCCGTCTGGACATAGGTTGCCGTAGTTTCGTTGGCAGCATTCTGATCGACATCGGTCCGGCGCGTGTAGTACTCGCCTGTGAGACGGAACTGGTTTCCCTCAGACGGCGACCACACGAATTTTGTCAGCACATTGTTCGAAGCGATGTCCTGCGGATCGAGTTCATTGCAGGGTGTGGCGAGTGGGTCGCGCGGACAGGTCGGGTTGCCCGGGGTCGATTCATTGCGCGCGGTCCTCAGTTGCGGTTCGTTCGCATCCCGCCGCGTGACGGTGAGAAGAGCTTCAACGGCGTTGGGTGCTTCGCTGAGGCGAAAGGCGCCGGTGACCGACTCGACATAGGCATTGTCGAGCGAGCTATAGGATGCCGAAGCCGAACCCGCGACCATGTCGTCCGGGCTCCTGAAATAGTCGGCAGGATCCTTCGTGACGAAATTGACCACACCGCCAAGACCGTCGGAGCCCCAGAGAACGGAAGAGGGGCCACGGACGATTTCCACGGCTTTCATGTTGCTCGTGTCGACGATGTCGCGCGTATTGTCGGTGATGCCCTCGATGGTGCGCGAACCGTCCACGATCACCTGCGTGCGGTTGCCGCCCACGCCTCGGATCTGTATGCCGCCGGCACTGTCGAAAGGATCCGCAGCGCTGACCTGTCGCGATACGGAAATGCCAGGCTCGTAACGGAAGAGCTCCTTGACTGTGTTGTCCATTCGGCGGTCGAGCTGCTCCGCCGTGATGCGCGAGACATTTCCCGGTGTTTCAAGAAGCGAGCGCGCGGCGCGATTTGCCGTCACCGTGACTGGCGAGAAGACATAGGCGTTTGCGGATTCCTCCTCGACGTCCTTCTCGTTACCGCCGGACGTCGATGAGGCTTCGCTTTCTTTTTCGCTGGATGTCTCCTGGGCGTAAGCGCTGCCGCCGAGGGCTGCGAATGTGAGAGCAAGAGCTGCGGCTGTGCCGGCGATAAGGCCAGGTGTGAAACGTCTGGAAATGGTGCTGGATGACATGGAACGCCCCCCGGGTTCGGTCGTGTGACTGGACGCCACCGGACAAGAAAATCCGGCGGCCGGGTTTGCGGTTCGGCGTGCCATTCGAAACGCGCGGGCGACTCATATTGCAATTGAAAGTCATTCGCAATATTAAAATGAGAACCAATCTCAACAAAATCGTGGCATGTTGCGCCGCGCGCGCATTCCCCTGCGCAGCGAGATGCAGGAAGAATCGAGGAAGCAGTGATGAGACGAGGAGCCGGCCGCGCGCATTATCTTGAATGGAAGCGGATCGCAGCCGTAGTAGGTGTCGTATTTGGTGCATTGCTCTTCACAGGCGATGCCGGCAGCGCTGCGGAAAGCCTCTATCATGTGCAGGCTTCGCTGGAGCCGGCTTATCCCTCTGTCTCTATTGGCCGTGACCCGCTCTATGGGCAAGGCTTCGAACATTTTCCCTGGGTGAATCCGAATGCACCCAAAGGGTGCCGGATGACGGAAGCTGCGCGCGGCTCCTTCGACAGCCTCAACACCTGGATCGTGAAAGGACGCTCACCCACACCCATCCATGGGGCGCTCTATGATGGGCTGCTTGTCGCGTCTCCCGATGAAGACATGGTTTCTTATGGCTTGATCGCGAACCGCGTTGAGGTCTTCGAGGAGGGGCGCCGGGTCGTCTTCCATATCGATCCGCGGGCGATCTTTCATGACGGCGAACCTATTGAGGCATCTGACGTCATCTTTTCGGCAAAGACACTTCGCGAGAGCGGGCGGCCTTTCTATCAGCTCATGTTGCGCGATCTTGAGGTGTCGGCGCTCGACGACAAGACGGTCGAACTCAGGATTCCGGAAGGAATGGAGCCGACGGTGATCCTGGAGTTCGGCGAAATGCCAGTCATCCCGGAACACTACTGGCGTGACCGCGATTTCGGCGCGACGACGCTCGAACCCTTTCTCGGCAATGGTCCTTACCGTTTTGCACGTGTCGATGCTGGCCGCCGCCTCATTCTGGAGCGCGTGGACGACTACTGGGCGAAGGACCTGCCCGTGAACAAGGGCAGGTTCAACTTCGATGAACTGGCCTTTGAATATTTCTTCGATGAGACGGGCGCTTTTCAGGCCTTTCTTGCGGGCGATATCGACAAGTTCGTCGACATGAACGCGCAACGCTGGGAGACGATGTATGACACGCCCGCCGTGCGCGAGGGGCGCATCAAGCGCTTCACCGTCGAGGCGTGGTGGCCTCTGGGCATGAACGGATTTTTCTTCAACCTTCGCGAAGACCGCTTTTCCGACATACGAGTGAGGAAGGCTCTGGCGCTGCTCTTCGATTTCGAGTGGCCGAACGAGAATATGTTCCATGGCACATATCGCCGTACACGGAGCTATTTCCAGAACTCCGAATTCGCCGCGGATACGCCGCCGACCGAGCAGGAGAAGGCTCTGATGGAGCCCTGGCGCAGCGAATTGCCGCCGGAGGCGTTCGAGATGGCCTGGTCGCCTCCCGCGACGGATGGCAGCGGCAGGGATCGCGAGAATTTCCGCCAGGCGCTGGACCTCTTCGCTGAAGCTGGATGGCAATACCGCGATGGAAAACTTCGCAACGAGGCCGGCGAGGTGTTCCGGTTCCGTATTCTCACGAACAGCCAGTCGCAGGAGGCCGTGCTGATGCCGTTTTTCAACAACGCGAAACGCGCGGGCATCGACGCCGGTCTCGAAGTCATCGACAACGCGGCCTATGAGGCCCGGCTGAAAGAGAGGCGTTTCGACATCGCCTACCGGTTCTACATACCGCCGGTCGTTCCGGGGGAGGAGCAGCTCCGGATGTGGGGATCGGGCGAGGCGGATGTGTCTCGCCAGGGGGAGGACAATCTGATCGGGCTCGAAAATCCCATGGTCGACAGTTTCGCCCGCAAGCTTGCCGATGCCCGCACGCTGGACGAGAAGCGCCTTTACGCGCGCCTTCTCGATCGGTCTCTGCAGTGGGGCTTCTACGCCATTCCCTCCTTCTACGATCCTTACGCCATGGGGCGGGTGGCCTATTGGGACCGCTTCGCCATGCCCGAAAAACGCCCGAAAAGCGGGATCGGGGACGAAAGCTGGTGGTGTAAGGCCGCCGGGCGGTAGCAGGTGGCCGTAAGGCGGAAAATGGCCGTTCCTGACCGGAAAAGGGGCGATTAGCCCCTTTCGCCCGCCCCGCCTCTCCGCTATGAAACCGCCACCGGGCCTCGCGTCCGGCCTTGCCACATCAATTCAAACAAGAGACGGGACGACATGGCCGCCATCATCGACATCATCGGTCGCGAAATTCTGGACAGTCGGGGCAATCCGACGGTCGAGGTGGACGTGCTGCTTGAGGATGGAGCGCTCGGCCGCGCGGGCGTGCCGTCCGGCGCCTCGACAGGTGCGCATGAGGCTGTGGAGCTCCGCGATGGCGGCTCGCGCTACAAGGGCAAGGGCGTGCTCAACGCTGTCGGCGCCGTGAACGGCGAGATATTCGACGCCATCGGCGGCATGGACGCCTCCGAGCAAATCCAGATCGACCGCGCGCTGATTGCGCTCGACGGCACGGACAACAAGTCCCGCCTCGGCGCGAACGCGATCCTTGGCGTGTCGCTCGCTGTCGCGAAGGCGCAGGCCGCATCGCTTGGTCAGCCGCTCTTTCGCTATGTCGGTGGTCCCGCCGCGCGTGTCCTTCCCGTGCCGATGATGAATATCGTGAATGGCGGAGAACATGCCGACAATCCGATCGACATTCAGGAATTCATGATCATGCCGGTGGCGGCGGAATCGATTGCCGATGCTGTGCGGATGGGCTCGGAGGTCTTTCACACGCTGAAGGGCGAGTTGAAAGCGGCCGGTCACAACACGAATGTCGGCGACGAAGGCGGCTTCGCGCCGAACCTCGCCTCGACGGAAGAAGCGATCGGCTTCATCATGAAGGCGATCGAGAAGGCGGGCTACAAGCCGGGCGACGACATCTATCTGGCCCTCGATGCTGCCTCGACCGAGTTCTTCAAGGGCGGCGTCTACGACCTCAAGGGCGAAGGCAAGAAGCTCGATGCGGGCGGCATGGTTGACTACTGGGCGGATCTCGTCGGCAAGTACCCGATCATTTCCATCGAGGACGGCATGGCCGAAGACGATTGGGAGGGCTGGAAGGCTCTTACCGACCGGATCGGTGGCAAGGTGCAACTCGTCGGCGACGATCTCTTCGTGACGAACAAGCGCCGCCTCGCGGATGGTATTGCGAAGGGCGTCGCGAATTCGATCCTCGTGAAGGTGAACCAGATCGGCTCGCTGACCGAGACGCTCGAGAGTGTCGAGATGGCGCACAAGGCGAGCTACACCGCCGTCATGTCGCATCGTTCCGGCGAAACGGAGGACGCCACCATTGCCGACCTCGCGGTCGCAACGAACTGCGGCCAGATCAAGACGGGATCTCTCGCGCGTTCGGACCGGCTCGCGAAATACAACCAGCTCATCCGTATCGAGGAAGCGCTGGGACCGTCGGCGGAATATGCCGGCCGGAGCATTCTGAAGGTCTGAGTCCGGCACCGTTCCGGAATTTCGCGAATCTCGCTTGACCGTTGGAATCGCTATGTGATTCCCTGTTGCCCATGGACAGTTATGCGGTGATTCGAACTTCGGAACCTCTTCGCCTCAGGCAGGCGTTGATCCCGTTCGTCTGCATCGTGGTGCTTGGCTATTTCGCCTACCACGCCGTTTACGGCCAGCACGGTTTCATCTCGTGGCTCGACATCCAGAATCGTATCGACACGCTGGAACATCAGCTCGCCGAGGTTGAGGCCAAGCGCGAGCAGCTCGACCGCCAGGTGGCGCTGCTTCGCCCTGAAAGCCTCGATCCCGATCTGCTGGATGAGCGGGCGCGTGCGGCGCTCGGTTATGGCGGGCCGAACGAGGTCGTCATCTTCCTGGAGCCGCAGCCCGGACGGATGCAGACCCCACGCTAGCGGGCGGCTGTGCCCCAGCGGCACTTAACCGAAATCAAGTTAATTTCGGTTTTTGTCATTGAAACCAAATATTTATGGGCCACTTCTAAAGTGTGGCGCGGGTGGTGAATTGTGCCACTATCTTTGCGCATGTCTTCAATTTCCGGCGTCGAGGCCCACTGAATGGCGTCCAAAGCATCTTCCGGCAAGGCGGGAAAGCCCGCCCCCAAACAGGCTCAGAAGAAGCCGGCAAGAAAATCCGACAGCGGACCCGAGCCGCTTTCGAAAGACGAGGAGCTGCAGGCCTATCGAGACATGCTGCTGATCCGCCGTTTCGAGGAAAAGGCTGGTCAGATGTACGGCATGGGGCTCATTGGCGGCTTCTGCCATCTCTATATCGGGCAGGAAGCGGTCGTCGTCGGCATGCAAGGTGCGATTAAAGAAGGCGATCAGGTCATCACGGGCTATCGCGACCATGGACACATGCTCGCGACCGGCATGGACCCGAAAGGCGTGATGGCCGAACTCACCGGACGTTCGGGCGGATATTCAAAAGGCAAGGGCGGCTCGATGCACATGTTCAGCATCGAGAAGGCTTTCTACGGTGGCCACGGCATCGTCGGTGCGCAGGTGCCTCTCGGCACGGGTCTCGCCTTCGCGAACAAGTATCGGGAAAACGGACAGGTCTGTCTCACCTATTTCGGAGACGGCGCGGCGAACCAGGGCCAGGTCTATGAGAGCTTCAACATGGCCGAGCTCTGGCAGTTGCCAGTCGTCTATGTGATCGAGAACAACCAGTACGCTATGGGGACGAGCGTCGCGCGCGCCAGCGCGCAGACCAATCTCGCCAAACGCGGTGTCAGCTTCAACATTCCCGGCGAACAGGTCGACGGCATGGATGTGCGCGCCGTGCGCGAGGCGGGCAAGCGTGCTGTCGAATGGTGCCGCGCGGGCAAGGGCCCCTACATCCTCGAAATGATGACTTACCGCTATCGCGGGCACTCCATGTCCGACCCGGCGAAATACCGCGCGAAGGAAGAAGTGAACAAGATGCGCGCGGAGCACGACCCGATCGAACAGGTGCGCCTGCGTCTCATGGAGGCGAAATCGCTTTCTGAAGACGATCTCAAGCAGATCGACAAGGAAATCAAGGCGATCGTCAATGAGGCGGCCGAATTCGCGCAATCGAGCGAAGAGCCGGATGCGTCCGAGCTCTGGACCGACGTACTCGCCGAAGTGGAGGCGTGACGCTCATGTCGATCAAGGTTCTCATGCCCGCACTCTCGCCCACGATGGAAGAGGGCACGCTCGCCAAATGGCACGTGAAAGTGGGCGACAAGGTCGAAGCCGGCGATGTGATTGCCGAGATCGAAACGGACAAGGCGACGATGGAGGTCGAAGCGGCCGACGAGGGCACGGTGGCCGAGATCGTCGTCGATGAAGGCACTGAAAATGTGAAGGTCAACGAGGTCATCGCGCTTCTCGCAGGTGACGACGAGGATGTCTCGGACGTGAAATCGGAAGCGCCGAAGCAGAAAGCGGAGAAGAAGGAAGCCCCCAAGACGGAAGCGGGTCAGGGCGAGAAGACGAGCCGGGAAAGCGGCGAGAAGGCAAAGAAGGAAGCCAGCGAGCCCAAGGTCGAAGTGAAAAGCGATCCGGATGTTCCCGAAGGTACCGAATATGTATCGCAGACCGTGCGCGAAGCGCTGCGCGATGCAATGGCCGAGGAAATGCGTCGCGACGAGCGCGTCTTCGTCATGGGTGAAGAGGTCGCGCAATACGAAGGCGCCTACAAGGTGACGCAAGGCTTGCTCGCGGAATTCGGAGACAAGCGCGTCGTCGATACGCCGATCACGGAACACGGATTTGCCGGCCTCGGCGTCGGTGCGGCGATGGCCGGGCTCCGCCCCATCGTGGAGTTCATGACCTTCAACTTCGCCATGCAGGCGATGGACCAGATCATCAATTCCGCCGCGAAGACGCGCTACATGTCGGGCGGGCAGATGTCCTGCCCCATCGTCTTCCGCGGCCCGAACGGTCCAGCCGCGCGCGTAGCCGCACAGCACAGTCAGGATTACTCGTCCTGGTACGCTCATATTCCCGGCCTCATCGTGATCGCGCCTTATTCGGCGGCAGACGCGAAAGGCCTTCTCAAGGCGGCAATCCGAGATCCGAACCCGGTCGTCTTCCTCGAAAACGAAGTGCTTTATGGCAAGAGCTTCGACGTGCCGAAGCTCGATGACCACGTGCTGCCCATTGGCAAGGCGCGGGTGATGAAGGAGGGCGCCGACGTGACGCTCGTCTCCCACAGTCACGGAATTACATATTGCCTGGAGGCAATGGCGCAGCTGGAGGAAGAAGGACTCGACGTTGAGCTCATCGATCTTCGCACTCTTCGTCCACTCGACATGGATACAGTGATTGCGTCGGTGAAAAAGACCAATCGCCTGGTGACGGTTGAGGAAACCTGGCCGGTCTGCGGCATTGGAGCGGAAATCGCGGCGGAAGTGCAGGCGCAAGCCTTCGATTATCTCGATGCTCCGATCCTTCGTGTCGCCCAGAAGAATGTGCCCATGCCCTATGCGGCCAATCTCGAGAAACTTGCGCTTCCGAGCGCCGAAGAAGTGGTGGAGGCGGTGAAAGCCGTCTGCTACCGCTGAGGAGGCGCCGATGCCGACACCGGTTTTGATGCCCGCTCTTTCGCCGACCATGGAGGAAGGCACACTTGCAAAGTGGCACGTGAAGAAGGGCGACACGGTCAGCGCGGGTGATGTCATCGCGGAGATCGAAACGGACAAGGCGACCATGGAAGTGGAAGCCGTGGACGAGGGAAGGATCGCCCGCATTCTTGTTGAGGAGGGAACCGAAGGCGTTCCGGTGAACAAGCCTATCGCCGTGCTGCTTGAAGAGGGCGAGAGTGAAGACGCGCTTGAAGGTTACGACCCGTCGGGAGATGCACCTGCGAGCGCATCCTCAAAGGAAGCGGGCGGCAAGAGCGAAAAGGGTCCGGCCGAGGAGAAGAACCCGGAGCCGAAGAAGCCCGAGCCGAAGGCTACTTCAACGAGGAAAGAGCCTGTTCCCGATACCGGCGGCAAGGCGCCGCCTGCGCCGGAAACTGAAAAGGGCGAGCGCGTGTTCGCCTCGCCGCTTGCACGCCGGATCGCGGCGCAGCAGGGGATCGACCTCGCTGCGATTTCCGGTTCGGGGCCGCGTGGCCGCATCGTGAAGGCGGATATTGAAGGCGCACCGAAGGGCGCTGCGAAGAAGCCCGCTGCGCAGACGTCGGACGCCACCGCGTCTGGGCCCATGCCGAGCATCGATCCGCGCGCCTTCTACGACAAGGATTCCTATGAGGAAGTGCCGCTCGACGGCATGCGCAAGACCATAGCGCGCCGCCTCACGCAGTCGATGCAGGAGATCCCGCATTTTTATCTCACCATCGACTGCGAACTGGATGAACTTCTCGTCGCGCGAAAGAAATTGAATGAGGAAGCGGGCGAGGGCGTGAAGCTTTCGGTGAACGACTTCCTGATCCGCGCTGCGGCACTGGCGCTGATGAAGGTGCCGGACGCGAATGTCAGCTTCGCGGGTAACGCGCTGCTGAAGCACAAGTCCGCCGATATCGGCATCGCAGTCGCGCTCGACGGTGGCCTCATCACGCCGATCATTCGCGGCGCGCAAAAGAAGGGGCTTGCCGTGATTTCGGAAGAGGCGAAGTCCCTGGCAGCTCGTGCACGTGACAAGAAACTGAAGCCTGCGGAATATGAAGGCGGCAGCTTCTCGATCTCCAATCTAGGTATGTTCGGCATCAAGCATTTCACGGGCGTCATCAATCCGCCCCAGGCGGCAATCCTCGCCGTCGGCAAGGGCGAAGAACGACCCGTCGTGAAGAACGGAAAGCTCGAGATCGCCAATGTGATGACGGTCACCATGTCCTGCGACCACCGCGCCATCGATGGCGCGCTCGGCGCGCAATTCCTGGAGGCCTTCAAGTCCTTCGTCGAATATCCCGCAAGGATGCTTCTCTGATGGCGGATAGTTACGACATCGTGGTGATCGGTTCTGGGCCCGGCGGCTATGTCGCCGCAATCCGGGCTTCGCAGCTTGGCCTCAAGACCGCGATCGTGGAGCGCGATGCGCTGGGCGGCATCTGCCTCAATTGGGGCTGCATCCCGACCAAGGCGCTGCTTCGTTCGGCGGAAGTCTACGAAACGCTCCATCGTCTCGATGAGTTTGGGCTGAAGGCGGAGAAGATCGGTTACGACGCCGAAGCCGTGGTGAAGCGCAGCCGCGATGTCGCCACGCAATTGTCGAATGGCGTGAAGTTCCTCATGAAGAAGAACAAGATCGACGTCATCGAGGGAAGCGGCAGCCTTGCCGACAACGGCACGATTTCAGTCGAGACGAAAGACGGCAAGAAGAAAGAGATCGCGGCGAAGAATATCATTCTTGCGACTGGCGCCCGCGCCCGCGTGATCGAGGGGCTGGAGCCGGACGGCAAGGTGATCTGGACCTATCGCGAAGCGATGGTACCGAAGACGATCCCGAAATCGCTCATCGTCGTCGGTTCAGGCGCTATCGGCATTGAGTTCGCAAGTTTCTATCGGGCTTTCGGTTCGGAGGTGACGGTCGTGGAAGTTCTCGACCGTATCCTTCCGGTCGAGGACGAGGAAATCTCGAAGGAGGCAGCACGAGCCTTCAAGAAACGCGGTATGCGCATTCTCACCGGAGCAAAAATCGGCAAGACGGAAGTTTCCGGCAATGGCGCGAAAATGAGCGTCACCGTGAACGGAAAGACGGACAAGCTCGAAGCCGAGAAGGTCATCTCCGCGGTCGGAATCGTCGGCAATGTCGAGAATATCGGCCTCGAAAAGGCAGGCGTGAAGGTCGAGAAAAGCCATGTCGTCGTCAACGAATGGCTGGAGACGGGCGTGAAGGGAATCTACGCCATTGGCGATCTGGCGGGCCCGCCCTGGCTCGCGCACAAGGCCAGCCATGAAGGTATTCTGGCTGCGGAGCGAATTGCCGGCGTCAAGAGCCTCCACCCGATTGATCCCCGCCGCATTCCCGGTTGCACCTATTCAACGCCACAGATAGCGAGCGTCGGACTGACGGAAGCCAGGGCGAAGGAGCAGGGATATGAGGTCAAGGTCGGCAGGTTTCCTTTCCGCGCGAACGGAAAAGCCATTGCCCTCGGAGAGACGGAAGGTTTCGTGAAGACCGTCTTCGATGCAAAAAGCGGGGAACTTCTGGGCGCACATATGATCGGCGCGGAGGTTACGGAACTCATCCAAGGCTACGGCGTTGCAATGACACTGGAGACGACGGAAGCCGAACTCATGCAGACCGTCTTCCCTCATCCCACGCTGTCGGAAATGATGGGCGAGGCGGTACTGGACGCATACGGGCGTGTCTTGCACACCTGAGACCGGGTGAAGCTTCCGCTTGACGGGTGCGGTACGACGCTGCACTCCTATTGGTCATGTTGGAAATCTTCTTGCAGCCCGAGAACTGGGCCAGCCTTGCAACGCTGACGATCCTGGAAATTGTTCTGGGCGTCGACAATCTCATTTTCCTGTCGATCCTCGCCGCCCGGTTGCCGAAACATCAGCAGAAACTCGGCCGCCAGTTGGGGCTCGGTGCCGCGGTTGTAACGCGACTTATGCTTCTCGCTTCCGCTGCATGGATTGTCACGCTCACTCATCCCGTATTCGATTTTGGCGACTACGAGATTTCCTGGCGCGATCTTCTTTTGCTTGCCGGCGGTCTGTTCCTGATGGCGAAAGCGACCGTGGAGATCCACCATGCCGTGGAAGGGGAAGCGCGCAAGGTAGACGGCAAGGAAGTCCTGGCCGCCGGATTGATGGGCGTGGTCGTTCAGATCGCGATCATCGATATCGTCTTTTCCTTCGACACGGTCATGACGGCTGTTGGCATGTCGGATCATTTCCCGATCATGGCAGCGGCCGTGATCGCTGCCGTGATCGTCATGATTTTCGCGGCGGAACCCGTCAGCGCCTTCGTTGAGAAGCATCCCACGGTGAAGATGCTGGCGCTCAGCTTTCTCATCCTGATTGGCGTTGCGTTGGTCGCCGACGGCCTGCACTTCCACATTCCAAAAGGCTATCTCTACTTTGCGGTCGCCTTCTCGATTGTTGTCGAGATGCTGAACCTCTGGGCAAGAAAGAATCGGACGGTGGGCGCGAGAGGCAGGTAGAGCCAGAAACGGGGGGATTTTTGGGAAACGGTTCGGCCTCGGAGCCGAAGAACGCTGTCATCGTTCTTCTGGACAGTCTCAATCGGCACATGCTGGGCGCTTACGGCGGTGCCGAGTTCGCAACGCCGAACCTTGATCGTTTTGCTGCCCGCGCGACGTGCTTCACCCGTCATTTTACGGGGTCGCTTCCGTGCATGCCCGCCCGCCACGATATTCTTTGCGGCGCTCTTGATTTTCTGTGGCGACCTTGGGGTTCGGTAGAGATCTGGGAAGATGCGATTACCTATGAGCTGCGCAAGAAAGGCGTGGTGACGCAGCTTATTTCCGATCACCCCCATCTCTTTGAAACGGGCGGAGAGAACTATCACGTGGACTTCACCGCCTGGGATTATCAGCGCGGCCACGAGGGAGACCCCTGGAAGACGCGGCCCGATCCGAGCTGGGCGGGTGCGCCGAATTTCATGCGCAAACATATGCCCTATGACGACTCGCGCGGCTACTTCCGGGGCGAGCATGATTTTCCCGGTCCTCGCACGATGGGCGCTGCTGCCCGGTGGATTGCGGAGAACGCAGGGCAGCATGAGCGCTTCATGCTCTTCGTCGACGAATTCGATCCCCACGAACCCTTCGATACGCCGGAGCCCTACGCGTCCATGTACGATCCGGACTGGCAGGGACCTCATCTCATTTGGCCTCCCTACATTCAGGGCGGTATCGAGAAGGGCGTAATCGACGAGCGTCAGGCGCGTCAGATCAGGGCGAGCTATGGCGGCAAGCTCACCATGATCGATAAATGGTTCGGCAAGCTGCTCGACGAAATCGACAGTAAAGATCTCTGGAAGGATACGCTCGTCATCCTCTGCACGGATCACGGCCACTATCTCGGCGAGAAAGACATATGGGGCAAACCCGGTGTGCCGGTCTACGAACCTCTCGGTCATATTCCGCTGATGATCGCGCATCCGGGTGTTGCGCCCGGCACATGCGATGCGCTGACGACGAGCGTCGACCTCTTCGCGACGCTCGCCGATATATTCGGTGTCGAGGCGCGCCAGCGCACACATGGCCGCTCCCTGCTGCCGCTCATGCGCGGTGAGACTTCATCTGTACGCGACTGGCTGCTGACCGGCGTCTGGGGACGTGAAGTCCACTATATCGACGGCCGCTACAAATATGCGCGCGGGCCCGCGGGCGACAATGCGCCGCTGAGCATGATGTCGAACCGCTGGTCCACCATGCCGACGCATTTTCTGCAACGCGAACAGGAATTACCCTTGCCGGACGAACGGGCGTTCCTTGACCGCATGCCGGGAAGCCGCGTGCCCGTGATCCACCAGAAGTGGCAGAAGGGGGATATGTTGCCCTACTGGGCGCTTACGCGTTTCTCCGGTCATCATCTTTACGATCTCCGCGACGATCCCGCGGAGGAAAACAACATGGCCGGCAGTCCGGTTGAGAAAGAACTGGCGGCAGGGCTTCGGGCGGCACTCATCGAAATCGAGGCGCCTGAAAGCCAGTTCGAGCGTCTCGGCCTCGCTCCACCTGAATAATGTTTGGTTAACGCCAGCGGCATAATCTCCTGGTCGGAGGAGTGGCAATGGCAATGCAGCATAATCCGCACTCGCTTGATGGCGGCATCGACTACACGGTCGTTGAGGTGAACGAGCCGGCACATCCTTATAGCCGCCGGTTGCTTGCCTATTGGCGCGAGAGGTTGCGGGCCGACGGCCCCATGCTTCGCAGCGACTTCAATCCGCTTGATCTGCCGCAGCTCATGGGCGGGATGTTCGTGGTCGAACCCGTGGATGGCGGATCGGACATGCGTTATCGCCTGGTAGGTAGCGAAAACGAGCGGCGATTGGGCCGCAAGTTCACCGGCGAACTCTTCTCGCAGTGTTACTCGCAGGAAATGGCAGCGGAACAGATCGCGTTCCACAACCGGATCATGCAATCGGAAAAACCCGCATTTCTGCAGGGAAATTTTCTCGGCCTCGATCTGGAACATGTGCGGTACGAGGCGGCCTATTTCCCTGTCCGCGTGGATGAGCGCGATCTTCAGGTGATAGGCGGGCTCTACGACATGGCGGACGGCAAGGCCGAATAGGCCCGGAAAACTGCCGGATTTGCTTGAATCGGGCCAAGCGGCTATCCATGTGCTCTCGGTAAAGGTACTTCGGGTTCATGGTTACGATCGTAGACACGCTGAAGCCGGGCGCGGTGAAGCCCCGGCATCCCGAAAAGGCGAAGCGCCCGGATACGCCGGTTCTGCGCAAGCCCGATTGGATCCGCGTCAAGGCGCCGGGTTCTCCCGTTTATGTCGAGACGAAGCAGGTCGTTCGCGAAAATAATCTCGTGACGGTCTGCGAGGAAGCGGGTTGCCCGAACATCGGCGAATGCTGGACCAAGAAGCACGCCACCATGATGATCATGGGCGACACCTGCACGCGCGCCTGTTCCTTCTGCAATGTGAAGACGGGTCTGCCCGCGCCTCTCGACGGGGAAGAGCCGGAGAATGTGGCGAACGCGGTCGCGAAGCTTGGTCTTCGTCATGTTGTCATTACCTCCGTCGACCGGGACGATCTCGCCGATGGAGGCGCAGAGCATTTCGTTCAGGTGATAGAGGCGATCCGCCGGCGTTCACCCGGCACGACCATCGAAATCCTGACGCCCGACTTCCTTCGAAAGGAAGGCGCGCTGGAAAAAGTCGTCGCGGCAAAGCCCGACGTTTTCAATCACAATCTGGAAACGGTTCCACGCCTCTATCTCGGCATCCGTCCGGGAGCGCGCTATTTTCATTCCTTGCGCCTGCTGCAGCGGGTGAAGGAGCTCGATCCGACGATCTTTACCAAGTCTGGCATCATGGTCGGTCTCGGGGAGTCCAGGGAAGAGGTCTTGCAGGTCATGGACGATATGCGGTCTGCCTCGATCGACTTCCTGACGATCGGGCAGTATCTGCAGCCCACCCGCAAACACGCGGCGATCGATCGCTTCGTCACGCCCGAAGAGTTCAACTCCTATGAGCGCATTGCCCGCACCAAGGGTTTCCTTCTGGTTTCGGCAAGCCCTCTGACGCGCTCTTCCTATCACGCTGACGAGGACTTTGCCCGTCTGCGTGAAGCAAGGAACGCGGCGGCGGCAGGGCGCTGACGGAAATTCTCATGACGGCGCACGAGCAAACCCGCGACGTACCTTACACGGCGGACGATATGTTCTCGCTCGTCGCCGCGATAGATCGTTACCCGGATTTTCTGCCCTGGTGCAGCGGCGCGCGCATCCGCCGCCGCGAAAGGGAAGGCGATAAGGAGATATTGCTGGCGGACCTGATCGTCTCGTACAAGGTTTTCCGCGAGCAATTCACAAGCCGGGTAACACTCAACCCCGGGGAACGCCTGATAGATGTGGGCTATGTGCAAGGGCCGTTCAGCTATCTGCACAACAAGTGGCAGTTCGAAGCATTGCCGGCAGGCGGCTCCCGCATCCACTTCTTCATCGACTTCGAGTTCAGAAGCAACACGTTGCAGAAGATGATGAACGCGATGTTCGCGAAGGCTTTTGCAAAGATGATGCAGGCATTCGTCGACCGCGCCGATGAGCTTTACGGCAGGTCGCGCGGAGCGACGTCGTTCGAGCCCGGAAACCCGGTCACCACCGCCGAATGATCATATCATTCGCCGCACCAGATTGAGCGCGGCCTCGATGCTCTTGAGGCGGATTTCTTCACGTCCGATATCCCCGAAGAGTTGCATCTCGTGAAGGATGCTACGTCCCTGGCGGGCAGCGCCGAGATGGACGAGGCCAACGGGTTTCATCGGAGTGCCCCCGCCGGGTCCGGCAATTCCGGTCACGGAAACCGCAATGTGAGCGCGGGAGTTTTTCAATGCGCCTTCCGCCATCGCCCGGGCGACAGGTTCCGAAACCGCGCCAAAATCGGCGATGAGGTCGCCTGGAACGCCTAGCATGTCGCGCTTGGCTTCATTCGAGTAGACGACGAAGCCTCTCTCGATGACATCCGAGGACCCGGCGATCTCCGTCAATAGTCCGGCGATCAATCCCCCCGTGCAGCTTTCGGCCGTGACGATCTTCAGTTTCGCTTCCCGTGCGTCGGCAAGTGTGAGTTCGGCAAGATGAATGAGGCGCCGCGGAAAGATGCTCATGTCAAAATCAACCAGATCGTGTCTAGAAATACGAAGGATAGGATCGCGAACAAGGCAGCGATCATGTCGTCGATCATCACGCCAAAACCGCCCTTGAAGCGGCGCTCCATCGCGCGTATCGGCCAAGGCTTCAGAATATCGAAAAAGCGGAAGAGGAAGAACCCGGCGGTCCAACCTGCGATGGTCATGGGTAGCGCCGCAAGGACAAGAAAGATCGCCGCCACTTCATCGATCACAACCTCGGGTGCGTCGTCCTTCTCTGCCGCCCGGCAGAACAGTCCGGCCGCCCAGACGCCGCCAGTGAATGCGGCGAGGGAACAGAAAAGCAAAACCCACGAACCGCCGGCCCATCCGACAAGGATTGCGACGGGGAAGGCGAACAAGGTGCCCCAGGTCCCCGGAGCGGGACGAATGAGCCCGGCGCCGAACCATGTCGCAGCTAGCGCGGCTGGATGAAAAAACGGCAGGGAAGGGGGGAGCGGTGTCAGTCGAGCCATTGGCGGCCTACCGGAACAAGAGTGTCGCAAGTGCTTGCGCGGCGATACCCTCGCCGCGCCCTGTAAAGCCGAGACCTTCCGTCGTCGTCGCCTTCACGCTGATGCGCGCCATATCCGCGCCGATGATTTCGGCAATGCGTTGGCGCATGGCAAGGACATGAGGCCCGATCTTCGGCCGTTCGCAGATCAGCGTGAGGTCGATGTTGGATATCTGCGCGCCTGCCTCGCGCGCAAGTTCGACGGCATGCGCGAGGAAGATATCCGAGGACGCACCCTTCCACTTCGGATCGCTTGGAGGAAAGTGCTGGCCGATATCGCCCGCACCGATCGCGCCCAGCACGGCATCGGTGATCGCATGGAGGCCGGCATCGGCATCCGAATGGCCGACGAGACCTTGTTCATGCGGCACCTTGACGCCGCATAACCAGACATGGTCGCCAGGGCCGAAGCGATGAACATCGAAGCCCGTTCCGGTCCTCACATCCAGGGTGCTCGTCAATATCCGCTCCGCCCGCTTGAGATCTTCCGCGCTGGTGATCTTGATGTTGTCTTCATCGCCCTCGACTATCGCCACCTCGACTCCTGCCGCCGAGGCCACGGCGACATCGTCCGTATAGTCTTGTCCTGAGGCTTGCCGATGCGCCTCCAGAATGGCCTTGAACCGGAATGCCTGGGGTGTTTGCGCACGCCAGAGGCCGCTTCGGTCGAGCGTCTCGCCTGCGCGCCCTTCCGGTGTCGCGCGGCGAAGCGTATCCGTGACTGCAATTGCCGCGAGCGCGCCTTCATGAACCGAGAGCGCCGAAATGCATTCCGAGATGAGCTGCGCTGATACGAGCGGGCGGGCTCCATCATGGATGAGGACATGGTCTGGAGCGGCAGCGGATAATGTTTCGAGTCCAGCCCTTACGGAGGCCTGCCGGGTCGCGCCGCCGGTGCAGGCAGGCAGCAGTTTGGGCAGGCCGGCAGCAGCGATTTCGAACGCTTCCCGGTCGTCTTCATGAATAACGGTCAGCACACTCGAAATCTGCGGATGGCTGGAGAATGCCATTAGGGTCCGGCGAAGCACGGGCTCCCCGGCAAGCTGTCGGTATTGCTTGGGAGCGCCCGGCCCCGCGCGGCTGCCGCGGCCGGCCGCCACAATCAGCGCGGCGACATTCATGTTTGCTCGTTTCGCACCCTGATTGGTCATAGGCAAGCGATTTGGCTTGCTGAAACTTTAGGCAAACGCTAAATTGGACAAAATTTGTGCAAATCCAGCTGGTGCCCAAAGTTTGACCATCCTGATCGGCCCTCATTCACTTCGCAATCCCGTGCTTCTGGCCCCCATGGCGGGAGTTACGGATCTTCCGTTTCGCCGGGTCGCCCACGCGCTCGGAGCCGGACTCGTTGTATCGGAAATGGTGGCGAGCGACGAACTTGTAAGGGCGAGGCCGGATGTGGTCAGGCGCGCGGCGGGAGCAGGCGAGTTTACGCCGCTTTCGATCCAGCTTGCCGGCCGTGAAGCACGCTGGATGGCGGAAGGAGCGCGTGTGGCGCAATCCGCCGGTGCCGATATCATCGACATCAACATGGGCTGCCCGGCCAAGCAGGTGACGTCCGGTTTGTCCGGTTCGGCACTCATGCGTGACCTCGATCATGCGGAAAGCCTGATTCACGCGACGGTCGGTGCCGCCTCGGTCCCCGTAACGCTGAAGATGCGTACCGGCTGGGACGAGACCAACCGTAACGCCCCAGAGCTTGCCATGCGGGCTGAGGCTGCGGGCGTGAAGATGGTGACGGTCCACGGCCGTACCCGCTGCCAGTTCTACAAGGGCAGGGCGGACTGGAATTTCATCTCCGAAGTCAAAAAGGCGGTCTCCATTCCCGTCATTGCAAACGGCGACGTCACCACGGAAGAAGACGCGCGATCGATTCTTGATGCCTCCGGGGCGGATGGGGTGATGATCGGGAGAGGCGCGCAAGGACGGCCCTGGTTTCTCGCCCAGGTCGCGCATTTTCTTCGGACCGGCGAAAAGCTTCCCGCCCCCTCCTGGAAAAGGCAGGGCGAGATCGTAACCGCCCACTACCGCGACATGCTCGAACTCTATGGCGAGGGGCTTGGTGTGCGCGTCGCCCGCAAGCACCTCGTCTGGTACCTGGAGGAAGCTTCGCGGCGCTTTCCCGAGCAGGCGATGGAAACGAAACGCGCCGTCGTTCGCATGAGCGAACCGGGCGAAGTGCTGGCGGCGATTGCGGCTTTCTACCAACGGGCGGATGACGAGGCCGAGCCCGCGGATTCAACTACGGACAGGGAAGCAGCGTGATGTCTCAGGTTGTTCGCGCCTTCGGCCCCGGCGGTCCGCCGGAAGCGAATGTGATCCTCAAGTCGATGCCGCATCCGGTGATCCTCGTCGACCGCGATATGCGCATCGAATATGTCAACGACAGCGCGCAGGAGTTCTTCGCTGCGAGCTCGGCCATGCTGCTCGGCCATCCGCTCAGCGACATCGTTGCGTTCGGAAGTCCGGTGATCGCGCTTATCGATCAGGTATTCGAACGCGGCGTTTCCGTCAACGAATATGGCGTCGAAATCGGCACGCCCCGCATCGGCGACCGTCAGGTCGATATTCAGGTGACGCCGCTCACCGAATATCCCGGTCACGTGCTTCTGCTGCTTCAGGTCCGCACGATGGCGCAGAAGATGGACCGTCAGCTCACCCATCGCGGCGCGGCACGCTCGGTGACGGGCATGGCTGCGATCCTGGCTCATGAAATCAAGAACCCCTTGTCCGGTATTCGCGGAGCCGCGCAGCTCCTCGAAATTTCCGGCTCCCCCGAGGACAAGACGCTGACGCGCCTCATCTGCGAGGAGACGGACCGCATCTGCAAGCTCGTCGACCGTATGGAAGTTTTCTCCGACGAACGGCCGGTGCCGCGGGAGCCCGTGAATATTCACCTTGTGCTCGGCCACGTGAAACAACTCGCGGCAACAGGCTTCGCAAAGAACATCCGCATCGTCGAGGAGTACGATCCTTCTCTGCCGCCCGTTCTCGGCGACAAGGATCAGCTCATCCAGGTCTTCCTGAATCTCGTGAAGAATGCAGCGGAAGCCATTGGCGGGTCCGATGGCGAAATCGTCCTGACGACGGCGTACAGGCCCGGCGTGCGCCTTTCCATGCCCGGTAGCCGCGATCGCGTAAGCCTTCCGCTCGAGATATGCGTGATAGACGACGGGCCCGGCGTTCCCGACGATCTGATGGAGCATCTGTTCGATCCCTTCGTCACGACGAAATCTTCCGGCACGGGACTGGGGCTTGCGCTCGTCGCAAAGATCATCGGCGACCACGGCGGCATCATCGAATGCGAAAGCCTGCCGAGACGGACGATATTCAGGGTGTTGCTGCCCATGCATACGGGCGCAACCGTTGCCCACGACGAAAACGCGCACTGACAGGAGAGGCCCCATGCCAAGCGGCACTATTCTTCTCGCGGATGACGATGCGGCGATCCGGACCGTGCTCAACCAGGCGCTGGGAAGGGTCGGATACGAGGTGCGCTCGACCGGTAACGCGGCCACTCTGTGGCGCTGGGTAAGTCAGGGCGAGGGCGATCTCATCATCACCGACGTCGTGATGCCGGACGAAAATGCCTTCGATCTCATACCGCGCATCAAGCGCGCCCGTCCGGAACTCCCCATTGTCGTCATGAGCGCGCAGAACACGCTCAAGACCGCCATCACTGCGGCCGAGCGCGGCGCGTATGAGTATCTGCCAAAGCCTTTTGATCTGAACGAACTGATCCGCGTTGTTGATCGCGCCATGACGACGCCGCGCGAACCTGCGATTGCAAGACAGCAACCGGAGGAAGACGAAAAGATTCCGCTCATTGGCCGCTCTCCGGCCATGCAGGATATCTACCGTGTTCTGGCGCGGCTCATGCAGACGGATTTGACCGTCATGATTTCGGGAGAGTCGGGAACCGGCAAGGAGCTTGTCGCGCGCGCCCTTCACGACTACGGACGCCGGCGCAACGGTCCCTTCGTCGCGGTCAACATGGCCGCGATCCCGCGCGAGCTCATCGAAAGCGAACTTTTCGGTCATGAGAAAGGTGCCTTCACAGGCGCAAGCCAGCGCGCGACGGGCCGCTTCGAACAGGCCGAGGGCGGTACCCTTTTTCTGGATGAAATCGGCGACATGCCGATGGAGGCACAGACGCGCCTTTTGCGCGTTCTTCAGCAAGGCGAATACACGACGGTCGGCGGACGAACGCCGATCAAAACGGACGTGCGCATCGTGGCAGCGACGAACCGTGACCTGCGCCAACTCATAAACCAGGGCCTGTTTCGCGAAGATCTGTTCTTCCGGTTGAACGTCGTGCCGATCCGTCTGCCGCCGCTGCGCGAACGCACGGAGGATATTCCCGACCTCGTCCGTCATTTCCTCGGGCAGGCCGAAGACGAAGGACTGCCGCCCAAGACCATCGACGCCGAGGGCATGGAGCTTCTCAAGCGCTATCGCTGGCCGGGCAATGTCCGCGAGCTTGAAAACCTCGTGCGCCGTCTCGCCGCGCTCTACACCGAGGAGACGATCGGCTCGGCAATCCTCGAATCGGAGCTGGCGGAACCCGATTTTGGCAAACCCGCCGAACAGGCGTCGGTCGACGAACCGCTGTCTTCTTCCGTGGAACGCACGCTGAACCGCATCTTTGCCGCGCATGGCGAGGACCTTCCGCCACCGGGCCTCTATGACCGTCTGCTGAAAGAGGTGGAAAGGCCGCTTTTCAGCATGAGTCTTGCGGCGACCCGGGGAAACCAGATCAAGGCCGCGCATCTGCTGGGTATCAACCGGAATACGCTCAGAAAGAAGATTCGCGAACTCGATATCCAGGTCATCCGCGGTCTGAAATGACCGGTACTGGTGGTTAATGCCGCTCCGGCCCATCTATGACACTGATGTAAACAGGCAACATTGTTGTTGAACGGTATCGTTTGCCGATACAGAATGCAGCCCTGCCGCAGAGGGAGCGTGGCGCATCGGGCACAGCACGGATGCATCTCGGGTTAATAGCCCAGGCAATCTCCTGCGCCGCCACGCAGGAACAGGCATGGTACCGACAGATCAGGCACATGACGCCGGGCAGGACCGGGCGGGAAGCTGGGAGGGACGGCTCTGGCAGCTGGTAAACCGCCGCCGTTTCTCCACGACCTTCTCGATAGGTCTTGTGGTCGCGGCGATCTGCCTTGGTTCCTTCACCTATATGCTGCTCACGGGGCTCACGCCCTTTGAGCCCACGCGGCCGGTTCTGATCTCCCTTCTTTTGACGAATCTGGCCGTTGTCCTCGTCCTCTTCGCGCTCATTTTCTGGCGTCTGATCCGGGTCATCCTTGCCCGCGTCAGCGGGACCGCCGGGGCGAAGCTGCATGCGCGGCTGGTGACCATGTTCGCGGTCGTCGCCGTGATGCCGGCAATCATTGTTGCCGTGTTTGCCGCCGTAACGCTCAATCGCGGCCTCGATACATGGTTCGGCGAACGCGCCCAGCTGATCATCTCGAACGCGGAAACGGTCGCCGAAGCCTATCTGAATGAGCATCGGCAGGTGCTTCGCGGAGATACGCTCGCGATGGCAACGGATATCGATCGCGAGGCGTCGCTGATACTTGCCGATCCTGCCTATTTCCATCGTCTGCTGACCGGGCAGATGCGCCTTCGGTCGTTGCACGGTGCCTATATCATTCGTTCGGACGGCCGCATCCTTGCAAAGGCGGGCGGTAGCGTCGAAGTGGGCATGCCCGCAGCCACCTATTTCGATACGGCGAGGTCGGATGATGTCGCCCTGTTTGTCGTGGAGGATCACAACCAGATCCGCGCGCTGGTGGCGTTGCCCTCGCTCGATAATACCTTTCTCTACGTCGCCCGTTTCGTGGATGCTCAGGTGCTGGAACATCTGGCGGAAACGCGGGCCGCGGTTACTGAATATGAAAGCCTCGAGACCAGGCGCAACCAGTTCCAGATAACCTTCGCATTGATTTACGTGACGGTCGCGCTCATCACTTTGCTGGCCGCCATCTGGCTCGGTCTCTGGGCCGCGAACAGGATCGTGGATCCGATATCGCGGCTCGTCAGAGCGGCCGAGCGCGTCAGTGTCGGCGATCTTCGCGCGCGCGTACCTGTGAGCGGCACCGGCGATGAACTCGACATGCTGACGGGCGCCTTCAACAGGATGACGAGCCAGCTTGAGAGTCAGCGTAACGATCTCATCGAGGCGAACCACCAGCTGGACGAACGCCGCCAGTTCACGGAGGCAGTGCTGTCGGGTGTCAGCGCCGGTGTGCTGGGCCTCGACAATGAAGGCCGCGTGACCCATGCGAACCGCGCGGCGCTCCGTTTCTTCCGGCTCACCGAAGCGAAGCTGCTCGGTCGCTCTGTGGCAACGGCGATTCCCGAAATGGCATCGGCGGTCGCAGACGCACGCGCTCATCCCGACCGGACGGCACAGGCGCAGGTCATCATTCCCGAGGGAGGGCAGGACCGCACTCTCAATGTCCGCGTTACACGCGAGATGACGGATTCCGGCCAGGGCGGGTTCGTGTTGACATTCGACGACATCACCGAGCTTGTTCGCGCGCAGCGGACTTCCGCATGGGCAGATGTCGCGCGTCGTATCGCTCATGAAATCAAGAATCCGCTGACCCCGATCCAGCTTTCGGCGGAGCGTCTGCGCCGCAAATACGGCAAGGAGATCGCGTCCGATCCCGAGATATTCGAGCAATGCACGCAGACGATCATACGTCAGGTAGGCGACATCGGACGGATGGTCGACGAGTTTTCGTCATTTGCTCGCATGCCGTCTGCATCGATGAAAGCGCTCGACCTCAATGAGATACTGCGTCAGGCGGTATTCCTGCAGCGTATCGGGCACCCCGAAATCGAATACGGGCTTGAGGTCCCGGCTGGCGAGACCATCATCGAATGCGACGGCCGGCTCGTCAGCCAGGCGCTCACGAATATTCTGAAAAACGCCGCCGAGGCAATCCGGGGGCATGATGAGGAAGAAGAAGACGAAGGAACGGCAAGCGAGAAGCAGCAGGGCAAGATCGGCCGTATTCACGTCATCATCGTTCAGGACGAAGACAATGTCACCGTCGTCGTTACGGACTCGGGCTGCGGACTTCCCGACAACAACAGGTCGAGGCTGACCGAGCCCTACATGACGACCCACGCGAAAGGTACGGGGCTGGGTCTTGCGATCGTGAACAAGGTCATGGAAGACCACGGTGGAGAACTCGTCCTTGAAGATGCGCCGGCTGACGAGGGGTGGGAGAGTGGTGCGAGAGTGCGGCTCGTCTTCCCCCGCCGGCGTTCCAGCGAAGACAAGGGAAAAGAGAAGAAAGCCCGAAGCGCGAGCAGCGCTGCGGGCGATCTAACGGAAGAGGCGGTTAATGGCGTCTGATATTCTGATAGTCGATGATGAAGCCGATATTCGCGAGTTGATATCGGGCATCCTGAACGATGAAGGCTACGATACGCGCAGCGCGGGCGACAGCGACAAGGCGTTGGCCGCGATAGAGGCGCGCCGTCCCGGACTCGTCATCCTCGATATCTGGCTCCAGGGAAGCCGGCTCGACGGTCTTGAACTGCTGGATATCATCCGCGAGCGTCATCCCGATCTCCCGGTCGTGATCATCAGCGGCCACGGGAATATCGAGACGGCCGTCTCCGCGATCAAGCAGGGCGCCTATGATTTCATCGAGAAGCCCTTCAAGGCCGACAGGTTGATCCTCGTTGTGCAGCGAGCCATCGAGGCGTTCAAGCTGCGCCGTGAGAATAACGAACTGCGCGTGAAGGTTGGCGACGACACGACCCTTGTCGGTGCATCTCCAGCCATTGCGCAGGTTCGCCAAACGGTGGAAAAGGTGGCGCCGACTAACAGCCGGGTTCTGATCAGCGGTCCGGCCGGATCGGGGAAGGAAGTTGTTGCGCGCCTTCTGCATGCGCGCTCGCGCCGCTCCAATCATGCATTCGTTGCGCTGAATGCCGCCAATATGGCGCCTGAACGGATGGAAGCCGAGCTCTTCGGTACGGAGGAAAGTGCGGCCGGGCCGCGCAAGGTCGGCGTCTTCGAGCAGGCCCATGGCGGTACGCTTTTCCTCGACGAAGTTTCCGAGATGCCGCTTGAAACGCAAAGCAAGATTCTGCGCGTTCTGGTCGATCAGACATTCGAACGCGTGGGGGGTGCCGCGCGCGTGAAAGTGGATGTTCGCGTGGTGTCTTCGTCGAGCCGCGATCTTCTGGAAGAAATTGCGAAGGGCCGGTTCCGCGAAGACCTCTATCATCGCCTGAACGTGGTGCCGATCGCGGTGCCGCCATTGGCGACGCGGCGCGAGGACATTCCTCTTCTGGTCGAGCATTTCATGGGGCAGATATCGAATGCGACGGGTCTTCCGGTTCGTCGCGTTTCGGACGATGCGATGGCTGCCCTGCAAGCGCATGACTGGCCGGGCAATGTCCGGCAATTGAGGAACAATATCGAGCGTTTGCTGATCCTCTCCTCTGGAGACCCCAGCGCCGTGGTGACGGCGGACATGCTGCCGGCCGAGGTTGGCGCCTCAGCGCAGATGACGGTAAATGGCGCGGGCGGTGAACACATCATGGCTCTTCCGCTTCGCGAGGCGCGCGAGACTTTCGAGCGCGAATATCTCATGGCGCAGATCAGCCGTTTCGGCGGCAACATCTCTCGCACGGCGGCCTTCATCGGCATGGAGCGTTCCGCGCTGCACCGGAAGCTCAAATCGCTCGGTGTCGCGGCCGCCAACCGTCCGGACATTCCGGCCTGATCCATCTGAAATGCGGCGAAACGGGAACCCCCGATCATGAAGGTAATTGTCTGCGGAGCCGGTCAGGTCGGATTCGGCATTGCCCGCCAGTTGGCCTCCGAGCAGAACGACGTCACGGTGATCGATCAATCGCCGCAGCTCGTTCACCAGATTTCGGATACGCTCGACGTGCGCGCCATCGTGGGGCATGGCGCCCATCCGGATGTTCTGGAGCGCGCGGGAGCCGCGTCGGCGGACATGCTCATCGCCGTTACCTTCCATGACGAAGTGAACATGATCGCCTGTCAGGTGGCGCATTCCGTCTTCAAGGTGCCGACGAAGATCGCGCGTATACGCTCCCAGAGCTACTTGCAGCCGGGTTTCCAGGATCTCTTCTCGCAGGATCATCTACCGATCGACGTGATCATCTCGCCCGAACTCGAGGTCGGGAAGGCGGTGCTTCGCCGTCTCGCCGTGCCGGGCGCTTTCGACATTCTGAACTTCGCGGATGGCAAGGTAAGCGTCGTCGGTGTAACGCTCGAAGAAGATTGTCCCATCGTCAATACGCCGCTGCGCCAGCTGACCGACCTTTTCCCCGACCTCAAGTCGCGCGTCGTCGGCATCGTGCGCAATGGCGAACTTTTCGTGCCGCAGAGCGACGATCCCATGCTTGTCGGCGACGAAGCCTATTTTGCCGCGGATGTGCGCGATGTGCGCCGCACTCTCGGTATCTTCGGTCACGAAGAAACGGCGGCGCGCCGCATCATCATCGTAGGCGCGGGCAATATCGGCCTTCATGTTGCCCGTGAGCTGGAAACGAACCATCCCGGCACCCGCGTCAAGCTCATCGAGAACGACAGGGAAAAGGCGGTTCAGGCCGCGGACAAACTCAAGCGGTCGATCGTGCTTCACGGCGACGGCCTCGATCCCGAGCTTCTTCAGGAGGCGGGCATCGCGGAGACGGAAACCCTCGTCACGCTCACCAACAACGACCAGGCCAACATCCTTTCCTGCGTCGTCGCCAAGCGTGAAGGGTGTCAGCGCACCATGGCGCTCATCAACAACAACACCTACGCGCCTCTGATGCGTGCACTCGGAATCGATGCCTTCATCAATCCGCGCGGCGCAACCGTGTCGACCGTCCTTCAGCATGTCCGTCGGGGCCGTATTCGCGGCCTGCAGTCGGTACATGACGGCGCCGCCGAAGTGATCGAGGCCGAAGCCCTCGAAACCTCGACGCTGGTCGGAAAGCCGCTCCGCGAAGTGAACCTGCCCGATGGAATTCTCGTCGGCGCGGTCATCCGCGACGAGGCGGTCATCATCCCGCGTGGCGGTACGGAAATCGAAGCTGGCGACCGTGTCGTCCTGTTTGCGCGTTCCGATCAGGTGAAGAAGGTGGAACAGATGTTCCGCGTCAGCCTCGAATTCTTCTGAGGCATCGGGACGGTAGGGAGCAGCTCGCCTTGTCACGCATTGCCTATGTCAACGGCCGCTACCTCCCGCATGCGGAGGCGGGCGTTCATATCGAGGATCGCGGCTATCAGTTCGCTGATGGCGTGTATGAGGTTTGTGGTGTCCGCGACGGTAAACTGATGGACGAGACGCTTCATCTGGAGCGCCTTCAGCGCTCATTGCGCGAGCTGCGCATCGGCATGCCTGTCCCGCTACCCGCGTTGAGGCATATCCTTCGTGAAACGATCCGGCAGAACCGGATCTCGAACGGGATGGTCTATTTCCAGGTGACGCGCGGTGTCGCTCCGCGCGACCACCCGTTTCCGAAGGATGCGCGTCCTTCCCTTGTGGTAACGGCCAAACGCCTGAACGAGGGGCGGATTGCTGCTGCGGTCGCCAGCGGCGTCGAGGTGATCACCTTGCCGGATCGGCGCTGGGCGCGCCGGGACATCAAATCGATTGCGCTGCTGCCGAATATTCTTGCGAAGCAGGCCGCTCGCGAGGCGGGCGCCTATGAGGCATGGCTGGTGGATGCGGATGGCTTCGTCACGGAGGGGTCCTCGACCAATGCCTGGATTGTGGACAGGGAAGGGCGGCTTGTAACGCGGCCTGCCGGTCCCGACATCCTGAATGGCATCACCCGGCGAGTCCTGCTGGAAGCCGCCCGACGTGAGGGAATCGAGGTCGTTGAGCGGCCTTTCACTCCGGAAGAGGCAAAATCGGCCCGTGAGGCCTTCATAAGCGCCTCATCGGCCATAATTATCCCTGTGATCCGCATCGATGGCCAACCCGTAGGCAATGCGGTGCCGGGCTCAACGACGCTTCGTTTGCGTGAGGCCTATTCCCGCGTCGGCGAACTGTCCTGAGGCCTTTTCCATCCCGTTGGGGGGTGAAAACCGGTGCCGATCACGCTGATTTGCATGTGCGAACTCAATTTCGCACTTGCAGCATGGTTTGAAAAAACCGACTGTATCTTGTGATAGCCGCAGCCCGCCTGTCTGTCAGTGCCACTTGGCCGGGGCAGGTGTGTGCCAAGAAAAAAGCCGGACCCGTCGCGGCATGTGTCCGGCCCCACTCAAACTCGATAAATGGGGCCTACCCATGAATGAGAAGACCCATAACCTTCAGGATACGTTCCTGAACCACGTTCGGAAGAACAAGACGAACCTCACCATCTTTCTGGTAAATGGCGTCAAGCTTCAGGGCGTGGTCACCTGGTTTGACAACTTCTGTGTGTTGTTGCGCCGGGACGGCCATTCGCAGCTCGTGTATAAGCATGCGATGTCGACCATCATGCCGGCCCAGCCTGTTCAGCTTTTCGAAGCCGATACAAATGGTGATGAGGGCTGACTGGACCTCCACCGCGAGACCTGATTGAGCGAAGAGACCGAGGACAGCAAGACGACCCGCAATCGCGGAGAGAAGGGCTTTCAGGTAAATCCGAAAGAACCTGTGAGGGCCTTTGTGCTCGTGCCGTTGCTGAAGTCGGCCGAGCAGCAGGCAAGACGCGAGGGGTTTTCCACCCGCTCTCCGGAGTCGCGGCTTGAAGAGGCAGTGGGGCTGGCCGCCGCCATCTCCCTGAATGTTGTCGGGTCTGCCGTTGTCCCGCTCGCGAAGCCACGCCCGGCGACCCTTCTCGGCGAGGGCAAGGTAGATGAGCTCAAAGGTCAACTCGCCGAACTGCGGGTGGAACTCGTCGTGGTCGACGGCCCTCTTGGCCCTGGCCAGCAGCGCAATCTGGAACGTGCCTGGAAGGTCAAGGTGCTGGACCGAACGGGCCTCATCCTCGAAATCTTCGGCGAGCGCGCCCGAACGCGCGAAGGCACGCTGCAGGTCGAACTCGCGCATCTGAACTATCAGAAGAGCCGCCTCGTTCGCAGCTGGACGCACCTTGAGCGCCAGCGCGGCGGCTTCGGATTTCTCGGTGGTCCGGGCGAAACCCAGATCGAGGCCGACCGCCGCATGATCCAGGAACGTATCACCAAGATCGAGCGCCAGCTCGAAACGGTGAAGCGCACGCGCCAGCTCCACCGCAAGACGCGCCGCGACGCGCCTTATCCTGTCGTCGCTCTGGTGGGCTACACGAATGCCGGCAAGTCGACGCTCTTCAACCGGCTGACGGAAGCGGGCGTCTTCGCCGAGAATCTGCTGTTCGCGACGCTCGACCCGACGATGCGCGGTCTGATGCTGCCGAGCGGCCGAAAGATCATCCTCTCCGACACGGTGGGCTTCATCTCCGACCTGCCGACGCATCTTGTCGCGGCCTTCAGAGCCACGCTCGAAGAGGTGCTCGAAGCGGAAGTCATTCTTCATGTACGCGACGCCGCGCATGAGGAAACGGAAATCCAGAAGCGCGATGTTGAAGATGTGCTCGCCTCGCTTGGCGTCACGAAGGAATCGGCGGAAGAAAACGAGCAGCACGTTGTCGATGTATTGAACAAGATCGACCTGCTCGAAGGCGAGGCGCATGACGCCGCGGTCAATCTTTCGGTGCGAGAACCGCTCACCGTTGCCGTGTCCGCGTTGACGGGCGAAGGAACCCAGGAACTCCTTGCCCTGATCGACCGCCTCATCGTCGATGAAGAACGGCACGTCCATTTCGACCTGCCCTCGAATGAGGGCGAGGCCATCGCCTGGCTTCACGCCAATGCCCATGTCCGCAAGCGGGAGGATGGAGAGGACGGCATCGTCCATCTGGATATCGGTTTGACGCCTCTTGTGGCGGGACGCTTCGAAAAGCGCTTCCCCGATCTCTCCCGACGCCTCGGCGAGGCGGCCGCCCACGCGGCCGAATGACCATGGACGTTCTCGCGGAAACGGTCGCCCTGCTCATGAAGGAAGCGGCGGCGGAAATCGTGATGCCGCGCTTTCGCGCGCTTGCCGCCCATGAGATCGAGGAGAAATCTCCCACCGATCTCGTCACCATTGCGGATCGTGAAGCGGAGCTCTGGCTTTCGCCGCGCCTTGAACGGCTTGTTGCCGGGTCGCGCGTTCTTGGCGAGGAAGCTGCCGCTGCGGCCCCGGCCTTGCTTTCCCATCTCCATGACGACACGCCGCTATGGACCGTCGATCCGGTGGACGGGACCGGAAATTTTGCGGCGGGGCGGGAGACATTCGGCCTCATGATCGCGCTCGTTGAACAGGGGCAGACACGAAGAGCCTGGATATACCTGCCCATCGAACAAGAGCTCGCCGCCGCAGAGCAGGGCGGTGGCGCTGTGTGGATCGATGCATCGGGCGCGCACCGTCTTGAGGCCGGCTGTCCCACCGCTAACCCAGCCTCGCAGCATGCGAGCTTCTACACCCGCTTCATGCCGGAAGACTGGAAGAAGGGCATCGAAAGCTACGCCGCGAATGTCGGCTCCACTTCGGCCTTCCTCTGCTCCGCGGTCGACTACACGAATGTCGCGCGCGGTCGGCACGATTTCATCACCTATCACCGCATGCTCCCCTGGGACCATGCGCCGGGTTCGCTCATCCTTCGCGAGGCGGGCGGTGTCGTCAGGAATCTTGAAACGGACGAGGACTACGCGCCGAGAACCCTCGAAGGGCCGCATCTCGTTGCGCGCGATGAGGAAAGCTGGGAGCGGGTAGCCGCGGCGATCCGTGAAGGAAGGGGCGGTTAGCCCTTTCGCTCCTCGCGCTTTGCCTCGTTCCAGAGCGCGTCCATCTCTTCAAGCGTCGAATCTTCCGGCCGTTTTCCCGCCGCGGCGAGCTTCTCTTCGATCCGTCCGAAGCGCCGCCTGAACTTTGTGTTCGCACGCCGAAGTGCTGCTTCGGGATCGACATTGAGGTGACGCGCGAGATTGGCATAGACGAAGAGCAGGTCCCCCATCTCGTCTTCAAGCCGGTCTGCATCTCCGCCCTTTGCAAGTTCGGATGAGAGTTCCAGCATCTCTTCGTTGAGCTTGTCTATGACCTGTGACGTGTCCGGCCAGTCGAATCCGACCCGGGCGGCGCGGTTCTGCAGCTTGATCGCACGCACAAGGGCGGGCAGGGAGAGCGGCACGTCGTCGAGAATGCTTGCCTGTTCCGCGCCCTTTGAGGCTTTTTCCTCCGCCTTGATTTCCTCCCAGCGTCCCTTGACCGACCCCGCGCTTCGCTGCTCCTCGTCGCCGAAAACATGCGGATGCCGCCGGATCATCTTTTCGCAGATTGCGCGCACGACATCCGAAAAGTCGAACAGCCCTTCTTCCCTCGCCATTTGCGCATGGAAGACGACCTGCAGCAGAAGGTCTCCGAGCTCATCCTTGAGGTCGTCCATGTCGCCGCGCTCGATGGCATCGGCAACCTCATAGGCTTCTTCAATCGTGTAGGGAGCGATGCTGGCGAAGTCCTGTTCGACATCCCAGGGACAACCGTCCTGCGGATCGCGAAGCCGCGCCATGATGTCGAGAAGCGCTTCGATCCCGCCCTTGTCACTCAAGAATTTGCTCCCTCATTCCGCGGGTCTGTCGGCGACACCGCCCGATGTGCCGACCTGCGCCACCGCGGCGGCGGCGTCGCTTGCGTGATGAGGCGCATGCTCGCCATCCCGCTCCCGGATACGCTGGCGCAGTTCTTCCTGCGCGCCGCGGTCGAGCGGAAACCGCCACATGACGATGGCGGCCGCCAGCATCACGATCGAGGGCAGGGTGACATACATCGCCATGAACTGATTGAGCGTCTCGGGCGTGTTCGTGCCGCCCGGCGTGAACTGGATCAGATCGAGCAGCGGGTAGGTGATGCCGACGGCAAGCGCGGCGCCCACTTTCGCCGTCATGCTCAGCAATGAATAATAGAGTCCGGTCCGGCGCTGTCCCGTTTCCAGATAGTCGGTGTCGATCACATCCGCCATGATCGAGCGCAGCAGGAAGGATCCCGCGCCATAGGCGACGCCATAGAGCGAATTGCCGATGAAAAGCCACCAGAATTCCCCGCGCGGAAAGAACACGACGAGCGGCAGCGTCACAGCGCCATAGACCATCGCAATGGCGAGCGTCTTGTGCTTCCCCGCCCAGTGGCTCATGCGAATCCAGGCCGGAATGCCGACGAAGCCCGCGATGAAATAGACGAGCAGAAGAAGGCTCGCCGATTTCGGCAGCTCCATCACATAGGAAGCAAAGAAAATATACAGAGAGCCGGTGATTGCCGGGGCGATGTTCACCAGCAGGTCGGCGACCAGAACGCGCTGCAGCAGGCGGTTCTTCGCGATGATCGCCCAGGCCCTTTTCCAGGGGATTTGCTGATGCGGCTTGCTCGGAAATTCAGGCGTAAGCCAGACGGCCAGCCCGATGGTCACAGGCAGGAGGATGATGATGAACCATCCCATCGCCGCGATCTTTGCGGGGCCCGCGGCGGCCGCGTCGGACACCTGCTCGATCACGGCGGGCAGCGCCAGCACCGTGAACATGCCGAAGATCAGCAGGAATTCGCGCATGCCCTGAATGGTCGAGCGCTCGTCGTAATCCTCGGAGAGTTCCGCGCCCCAGGACATGTGCGAGATCGTGATGAGCGTCCAGCCGATATAGAGAATGAACATCCAGCCTGCGAGATACACCCACGTCACAGGCGGAGAGGGCATGAAGAGCATATAGGCCGAAACGATGAGGATCGGCGCTGAAATCACGATCCAGTGCCGCCTGCGGCCCCAGCGGCTGGGGAAACGATCCGAAACCATGCCGAGAACCGGGTCGGTGAAAACGTCCCAGAAACGCGCCAGCATGAACACGGTGCCGACGACTGAGAGGCTCAGCCCCATATCGTGCCCGTAGAAGGGCGGCAGGTAGACGACGATCGGAAGTCCGAGGGCCGAGATTGGGATCGATGGCAGCCCGAAGGCGCCGATTTGAAGACGTGTTACGCGACGTTGGTGCACTCGTTTCCCCCAGACCCTGTATGGCGGCAGCTTGCGCTCTCCAGCGAGGGGTATCCCTGTCGTGGCGCATTTATTGATTATTTGTCAGTGCCGCTAAGGAAACCGATTGCGCTCCGCTTGTCCATGGGTTTCGCAGGGTCGGCGGGCCTTTTCCGCAATACGGAACATGCAGTCAGGCGAAATTCTCGTCCGCTACGAAGGGGTTCGTCCGCCGCTCCACGCCGAAGGTCGAAAGCGGTCCATGCCCGGGCACGAAGGTCACGTCATCGCCGAGCGGCCACAGCCGCTCCCGGATGGAACTGACCAGCGCATTGTGGTCGCCGCGCGGAAAATCGGTCCGGCCGACCGATCCCTGGAACAGCACATCGCCCACAATGGCGAGGCGCGAGGCCTCATGGAAGAAGACGACATGTCCCGGTGTGTGCCCGGGACAATGCCGGACATCGAAGGTGAGCCCGGCAAACTCCACCTTGTCGCCATCCTTCAGCCAGCGATCCGGACGAAAGGCGCCGAAGGCGCCGAAACCGTACTTGGCGGCCTGGTCGGGCAGGGCTTCGATGAGAAAGAGGTCGTCTTCATGCGGCCCCTCGATGGGGATGCCGAGTTCCTTGGCAAGGTCTCCTGCGGCCGATGCGTGATCGAGATGACCATGCGTCAGGAGGATCTTCTCGATTGTGACGCCCAGTTCCGCAGCCGCTTGCTTGATACGGTCGAGATCTCCGCCGGGATCGCTGACCGCTCCGCGCATGTTGTCGTCGTTCCAGAGCAGCGTGCAGTTCTGCTGGAAGGGCGTGACGGGAAGAATGGCGGCCTTGAGAGCCATGACCGGAAACCTTTGTCTTGTGAATAGCGATGCCGGAAAGGTAGGGGCTCGCCCATCGCTTGTCGACCTTGGCGGCTCCGCTCAGGGGTGCTTTTGCAGGGGCGCCTTGATCGGCGTCAATGTTCGTGACGCTCCACCAACTAACTTGAAATCAAAAGGCATTCCATCTCCCTTGGGAATGAGCAGGCTTTCATGGCGGATTATCGGGTTGCCCACGAACATCGCCGTTCTCATCAGCCCGCACTGACCGAGGCAATAAAGGCACATTGCGAGGCTTTGCCATCGCCCGAGGCAGCGGAAGCCTTTGGCCGATTCTTCGCCCGGTTCGGCGATGCGAAGGTCGTGCTGCTCGGCGAAGCGACGCATGGCACCGCCGAGTTCTATGAAGCGCGCGCGGCGATCACGCGCCAGCTTGTTCGCCATCACGGCTTCAACATCGTCGCGGTTGAGGCCGATTGGCCGGATGCATCGCATATCGATCGTTATGTGCGCCATCATGCGGCACGGCCGGGGCGCGGTCCGGCTTTCTCCCGCTTCCCGGTATGGATGTGGCGCAACGAGCAGTTACTCGCCTTTGCCGATTGGCTGCGTGCGCATAACGAAACATTGCCGCCCGGCGCCCGCGCATCCTTCAATGGCCTCGATGTCTACAGTCTGGGCGAGTCGATCCACGCGGTCCTGAACTACCTTGAAAAGGTCGATCCGGACGCGGCGCGCATGGCGCGCCACCGGTATGGCTGCCTGACGCCCTGGCAGGAAGAACCGGCGGAATATGGCCGCGCCGTGCTTCACCGTGCGATCGACCCTTGCGAGGACGAGGCCGTGGCGCAATTGAGGGAACTGCTCGCGCGCCGGCTGGACTACATTCGCGCGGATGGCGAAGCCTGGTTCGACGCGGCTCAGAATGCACGCATCGTCAAGGCGGCGGAGCAATATTACCGCATCATGTATCGCGGGTCGGTCGACTCGTGGAACCTGCGCGACCGGCACATGTTCGATACGCTTCAATCCTTGCTCGATGCGCGCGGGCCGGAAGCGCGCGCCGTCGTCTGGGCGCACAATTCGCATATCGGAAACGCCGCCGCGACCTCGATGGGCTGGCATGGGGAATTCAATATCGGGGAATTATGCCGCAAGGCCTTTGGCGGCGACGCGGTCGCCATCGGGTTCGGCACGGACAGGGGTCGTGTCGCTGCCGCAAGCGACTGGGGCGGGCCGATGGAATTCAAGGAGATTATTCCGGCACGAACCGACAGCTATGAATTTGCCTTCCGCAAGACGGGTATCTCGCGTTCGTTGACGGATTGGCGCGGCGCGGACAAGTCCGCTCTGGCGGAGGCGCTTCGCGAACCGATGCTCGAGCGGGCTATCGGCGTCATCTACCGCCCAGAGACCGAATTTCTGAGTCATTACTTCGAAGCCGTTCTTGCCGACCAATTCGACGCCTATGTCTGGTTCGAGGAAACCGGCCCCGTGGATCCTCTTCCGGCCGGGCGCCCGCAGGGAGCGGCAGATACTTATCCATTCGGACTCTGATCATGGACTGGATGACAGGACAGACCGCGGTTGAGAGAGGCATGACATGGTCACCTTAAGGAGCGCGCAACCGGAACGTCTCTTCGAGGATCGCCGCGACGCCGGCAGGCGGCTCGCCCTTGCGCTGAAGCAATATGCGGATGAGCATCCGATTGTCCTCGCGCTTCCGCGCGGAGGCGTACCCGTCGCCTTCGAGGTTGCCAAGGCGCTTCGATGCGATCTCGATCTTCTCTTCGTCCGCAAGATCGGGGCGCCCGGCCAGGAGGAGCTCGGCATCGGCGCCGTTGTCGACGGTCTCCATCCCCAGCTCGTCATGAACGAAAGACTGGCGGCATTGACAGGCGCCAACCCGGACTATGTCGAAGAAGAAATGAAGCGGGAACTCGCGGAGATCGACCGGCGCCGCCTTGCCTACAAGGGAGGAACGCCTCCGCTGGAAATCGCCGGGCGCACAGTCATCGTCGTCGATGACGGCATCGCGACCGGCGGTACGGTAAAGGCGGCCCTTGCGGGTATTCGCCGCTCCGCTCCCGCCCGCCTCGTGCTGGCGGTTCCTGTTGCACCGGAAGAGACGATTGACGAGATGAAGGCCCTTGCCGACGAGGTTATCTGTCTCGCCATGCCCGAACCCTTTCAGGCGGTCGGCCTTCACTACGTCGATTTCACACAGACGCGCGATGCGGAAGTGATCGGCTTGATGGATCGTTCGCGCGAATGGAAAACCGCGTGACAAATCCGGGTTTATGACCTGGATCAAGGCGGCGGGCGGAGACTGGGCGCAATCTTCATATCCTCGGGAGCTTGATTTTCACGCAGAGGAGGAGCGTCATGAACATGAAAAGCGCCACGGCATTCTCGGCTGTCTTTCCTTTCCTTCGTCGTGTGAGGCAACAAGGGGCGAATGAGAGAGAGGAAGTTCGCCCGGTACTCCTGCCCTTGTGGGTTGCATCGGGCATAGCCAGTTCCGCCTTCCTGTTTTCTTTCTATGGTGACGATGGAAGCGTACTGCCGGCCTTGATCTTCCTGACCGTTTGCCCCCTCCTGGTCGCGGCCGTTCTCCTCATGGAGGGCGAAGATTCTCACTCGGATTCCTGATCTCTCCGTATCGGCGGGGTGATCGGCATGCTCACGCTCGATCCTGGAAAGGTTTGTCGCATCGTCGCGAGGGCGCGCGCCCTCGATACCGGCAGGCCGGAAAATTTTCCGGAGGATCGAGCGCGCCGGGAACTTCTGGAAATAATTCGTACACTGAACGAAAGAGAGCAGGTCGAACTGGTTGCCCTCTGCTGGGTCGGCCGGAGAACCTATGCGCCGGAAGAATGGGAGGAAGCTCTTTCCGAGGCCCGCGCCGCGCATAGCGAGCGAACGGCCGAATATCTTGCCGGCCTGCCCCTTCTTGCCGATTGTCTTGAAGGGGGGCTGGCCCGGTTCGGGCAGGGGTGCAGCGGTTTCGAAGATGGAAATTTGTGAAATTTTGCCCCTCAAGAGGGATAGTGGACATCTTCCCGATCTTGATTTAACAGCTTTTGCAATGTTAATTTAAATTATAAAATCACTGTTTCCGGGGCCCTGATGGAGAGGCGATTCGACCCGCCATTTGGCGAGGCGGAGAATGCGGCCCTTTTCCGGCTGCTGATCTCCACCGCCGTGGACGGCATAATGGTCATCGACGGTCGGGGAACCGTTCGGCTTTTCAACAATGCCTGCGAACGTCTTTTCGGATACGAGCCCGGCGAGGTTCTCGGCCGCAATGTCAGCATGCTGATGCCGGCGCCCTATCGCGAAGAGCATGACGGATATCTGCAAGCCTACCGGACCACGGGCATACGCAAGATCATCGGCATCGGGCGCGAGGTCACCGCGCGGCGGAAGGATGGGTCCATCTTCCCCATCTATCTGTCGGTGGGCGAGGGCGTATTCGAAGACGAACCCGTCTTTGTCGGCATCGTCCACGACATGAGCGAGCGTCATGCGGCGCTGAAACAGCTTCAGGAATTGCAGGCCGAACTCATCCATGTCTCGCGCCTGAACGAGATGGGGCACATGTCGTCGGCGTTTGCCCATGAACTCAATCAGCCTCTCGCGGCGATCGTGAACTATCTGCGTGCCGCTCAGCGGACCGTCGCCTCCGTCGAAGACGAGACCGTCATCCGCGCAAGGGAGATGATGGACAAGGCTGCGGAACAGGCCAGCCGGGCAGGGCAGATCATCAAGCGGCTTCGCGAATTCACGGAAAAGCGCGATACGAGCCGCGCGGAAGAATCGCTGAACCGCATCGTCGAAGAGGCGATCGCGCTCGCGCTTGTCGGTTCGGCCCCCATGAACATGAAGGTGGAAAAGAACCTCGCCGCGGATCTGCCCGGCATCTCCATGGACCGCATCCAGATTCAGCAGGTCGTGCTCAATCTCGTGCGAAACGCCGTCGAGGCGATGGAAGATGCGCCGGTCCGGCATTTGACTGTGACGACGCGACTGACAGGCGAGGGCGATGTACTGGCGAGCTTCAGGGATACGGGGCCGGGCCTGTCCGAGGAAGTTGTCCGGCGCCTCTTCGAGCCCTTCGTGACGACCAAGGAAAACGGCATGGGCATCGGTCTTTCCATCTGCCGCTCCATTATGGAGGCCCATGGTGGCCGCCTCTGGATGACACCCGCGCCTGAAGGCGGCGCCGAGTTTCACTTCACCTTGCCAGCAACCGCCCCAAGGGACTGATGAAATCCAGCGACAAGATACATGTCGTCGATGACGACGAGGCCGTGCGCTCCTCGCTCCGTATGCTCCTTGAGTCCGCAGGCTTCGATGTCGCGGCCTATGCCTCTGCGGCGGATTTTCTCGAGAGCTACAGATCCGGTCTCTCGGGATGTGTGGTCGCGGATGTCCGCATGCCGGGCATGGACGGGATCCAGCTCCAGGAGGAGCTGGCCCAGCGTCATGCGCACCTTCCTTTCATTGCGATGACCGGGCATGGCGATGTGCCGCTTGCCGTTCGCGCGATGAAAGCCGGCGCCGTCGATTTCATCGAAAAACCCTTCGAGGCGGATGATCTCATCTCGGCCGTCGAACGGGCGCTGGCGCTCGGGCGAAACCGCGCGGAAGACTCGGGGTCAGCCGAGGCGGCTGCGCTCGTCGCGGGCCTCACGTCGCGCGAAAGACAGGTCCTCGAGCATCTGGTTGCAGGTCACTCGAACAAGGTCATCGCTCATGAGCTCGACATCTCTCCGCGCACGGTCGAGGTCCACCGCGCCCATCTCATGGAAAAATTGAAGGTACGCAGCCTGCCCGAAGCAGTCCGCCTGGCCCTCGCGGCCGAGGTCGCTCCGGCGGAGAAGAAAAAGGGGTAGGGAACTCCGTAAAAATACGGATATGAAGCGCATCGTGACATTGTTATTTTGGGTTGCGGCATGTGACAGGTTTTTTGCCGTCTCTTGGGTGAAACTGCCATGCTCCCGTCCGCGCTTCTTTCTCCAACCATCTATGTCGTCGACGACGACGAGGCCGTGCGCGAATCCATGCGGTTTCTGCTGGAGTCGCATGGCATGACGGTGCGCGATTTTCCGGATGCACGCGCCTTCATAGATGCGGAAAAGCCCCTCGAACACCTTTTCGGCCGCAATTGCTGTCTTCTGCTCGATCTCCACATGCCTGGTATGAGCGGTGCCGACCTGCTGGAACATATGCAGGCCGCCGGTCACACGATACCGGCAGTCGTTCTCACCGGTCGTTCGAGCCCCCCGATGCGCGAACGTGTCGAACGCGCCGGTGCCCTCGGCCTGCTCGAAAAGCCCGCCGAGGAACACGATCTCACGCGTGAGATTTCGCGCGCGCTTGCTGTCGGCGCCGCCTGACCGAAAAAATCCCTCTGATCGAAAAAATCCCTGTCCGGATTTTAGACATAAGTGTTTTCCCTCAATGTTCGCCCGGACCCGCGCGTGACATCGTTTAACCATTCCAGAGAACCGCGGAATCTTCGCGGTCCAAAGGGAAGGGGAACGAAATGTCCATCAATATAGACCGCCTCGAAACCGCCACCGCGCGCCACCTCCCGTCATTCGGCGCCGCGCTTGCCTTCCCTGAGGCGGCCGGGCGTTCCGCCACTCGCGAAGAGACCCACCATCGGGAAGCAGAGCCGTTGTCCGGATTTCCGGCTATCGGCGTAGCCCTCGAATTCGGAAGAAACCAGACCGTCTTCACCGATGGCGATCCCGCGCATTTCTTCTACAAGGTGACGAGCGGTGCCGTGCGCCTCTGCAAGCTCTTTCCGGATGGCCGCCGCCAGGTCGCCGGGTTCTGTTTCCCCGGCGAATATTTCGGGCTGGCATGGCAGGGCGATGAATACGCGCTGACGGCGGAAGCAGCGAGCGACAGCACGGTGATGCGTTTCCGCCAGAGCTGCCTCGAAGATATCGAGCGTTCTCCCGGCGCGCGTTCGCAGCTCGTTTCGCTCCTTTGCGGCGAGCTCTCGCTGATGCAGAACCATCTCCTGATGCTTGGCCGTCAGACGGTCCGCGAGCGTGTTGCGTCCTTCCTGCTCATGATGCTGGACAGGCAGAGGCTCACCGCGAGGGACGGTGCGGTCATGGACCTTCATATGGGTCGCCAGGACATCGCCGATTATCTCGGGCTCACCATTGAAACTGTCTGCAGAACCATCAGCGATCTGAAGCGCGCCCGGGTGATTGCCGTACCGGGCCCCCGCGAGATCGTCATATCGAACCTCCGCGCGCTTCGTGCGCTGGCGGATGGAGAAGAATAACAATCCGGCTGCGGATCACCGCCGCCGGAGCCGCCGTTTGTCCTTCCCGAACCCGGCGGCCAATTGGGAGGAAGTCGCGCCCCCCGGACTTCCTCCCATTCTTTTTTCCCGTCCGCGAGGATCTGCCTGAACGCTTTTATCGGAAGAGAGGGCACCCGGCGGATTCCGCTGGCGCCTCGATCACCCGCATGAGTTTCGCCGATAATATATATTATGATGAATAATATATCGGCCAGGCATTCGAAAAACGGTGCAATTCCGGGGTTTTACGGTTCAGCCCCTCTCGTAACGCAATCTTACGGTCGTCCAATTCCGCCACATATTGGGTAATTCGATGATGCGTCGAACGCATCTCGCTTTCGTTGGTTTTCCTTCCCGATGGGCTCTGGGGGCTCGAAGTCTGGAGGAATTCATGACGCGCTTCAGGAACAATCTTCTCGCCGGCGCGGCGAGCCTCGCTCTCGTTGCGGCTCCGCTGGCCGCGGCGCCGGCCCATGCCGCCGATGTGCTGGGCGGCGCCACGGGATCGGTCTCGGGCGCGGCTTCCGGCGCTGTCGACGCCGCCGGCTCCACTGCCGGAAAGACGCTTGGCGGTTCCGCCGGCGCTGCCACGGACGCCGGTCTCGGCGCCGGAGCGAATGGCGCCTCGGCGGATGTGAATGCCTCGGGTGCCGGCGCTGTCGAAGGTAGCGGCCTTTCGACTGGCGCCAAGGGCGGCCTTTCCGTTTCCGGTGAAGCCGAGGCGCCGAGCCCCGGCGAAATCGAAAACAGCGTCCAGGGCGCGGCTGAAGCCGCCCGAGAGAATGCCGAGGCAATGACCGGCAAGGCGGCCGGCAAGGCGAATTCGGCGGTGTCCGGCGCAGCTTCCGGTCTTGGCGCCGAAGGCAAAGGTGCCGTCGACGCCGATACGGATGCTTCTATCGGTGATGGCGCTGCCCTTCGCGGCAATACCGTCACCAAGGACCTCACCGTCGCCCAGAATGCTGGCGGCAGCATCGGCATCGACCCCGTGACGAACTCGGCGGACAAGGCAGCGTCGCAGGCCGCGTCCACGCTGGATCCGGCCAGGAAGCTCACCGAGATGGGCTACACGGATATCGAGCCCATGGAGGCGGATGCGCAGGCGGGCGGCGAACTCGCGTTCAATGCCACCAACGCCGAAGGCGAAGACGTGATGGTCGTTGTGGATGCGCGCACCGGCGCCGTCGTGAGCGAGCAGCCGGCCGATACGGCGATGTGATTGCCCTTCCCGCTTTCCGTGTACGGAAAGCGCTTGAGATACTGGATTAAGAGCGGCGCGGAATGTCAGTTATTCCGCGCCGTTTTCATTGAAGCAAAATGTGAGCTTCGAGTTTTCGCGATTTTCGTTGAACGCCACCGTCTTCCGTTCGTTTCGCAGGCAGACGGGCTTGGGGCGCTTGCAATTGAATTCGGAGGAAAACTCATGACCCGCCACAACGACAGCCCCAGATACCGGAAGACGCTCTTCGCCGGTGCCATGGCGTTGGCCGTTTCTCCGCTGGTTGCCGGAGGTGCCCTCGCCCAGGCCTATAAGGCGGAAGCATCGTCGTCGGCCATTGGCGCCGGGGGGGCTGAACGCCTGCAGGAAAGCACTCCCGAGAGCGTCGAGGATCGCGGCTACAGCAACGTCGAGCCTGCGGCCAATACCCATGCCTCCGGCAGCGAGCTCGCTTTCAATGCCGTGGACCCGAAGGGGAACCCGGTGCTGCTGGTCGTCGACCGTTCCACTGGCCGCGTCATCCGCGAAAAGGAAATGCGCACGCTGCCCGTGCCGTCGAAGAACCAGTAAGAGGCTTCGCGGGATTTCCCGGTTCGTGGGGAGCGAAAACCGTCCTTGCGCGTTCTTGCCATAAGTCCACAACCGAAGGAGGACAAGGTAATGACGAAGATCGGAAACAGGTTTCTCGCGAGCGTCGCCAGCGCCGCGCTTCTGCTCGCTCCTGTGGGTGCGATGGCGGACACTGCCGTCATCACCGGCACGCAGACGGTTCCCGCCGGAACTCATTACGATCCTGCCACCGGCGCCGTGACGACGACCACGGTGACCACGACGACGATTATCGGCCAGCACGCCGACATCGCCGATCCCATCGCCTGGCTCGAAGGGAAAGGCTATTCCAATGTCGAGCAGGTTGCAGGTGTGACGGAGTTCGACCAGATGGCTTTCCACGCCGCGGACGGCATGGGCCAGCCGGTCGAGATCGTGATGGACAAACAGACCGGCGAAGTCGTGCGCGAAACCAATCTTCGCAAGGTCGATACTCCCTCGAAGCAGTAACCCCTTTTCCGTGAAACGCCCATGAAACGAACCGGGGCGCGTCAGTCTGGCGCGCCCCGTTTTCGTGAAGCGCCTTGGAATAGCCTCGTAATGGGCAATTTCATGGTCGGGTGAACGGATCTCTTCGGCTTTCGTTGATTGGGTAAGGCCGCTTGATGAAAGAACGAGCGTCCCTATCCAGAAACAGGAGGACAAGAGATGACTGATTTCAGGAAAACGCTCCTCGCCGGTGCCGCAGGCCTCGTCCTGATGGCGGGCCCCGCCCTTGCCGAAGGCACCTATGGTGAGGAACCCGCCGCACGCGACATGCAGACGGAAGGTGCCGTCGAGATGGAAGGCGCCACGGGTATGGATTCCAGCGCCGCGGCCACCGATGCGACGGCGCAGCTCGAGGCCCTCGGCTACACCGATGTCGAGCCGGTCGAGGCTCAGGGCGACGCGGCCGTGGAAGGCGAAGGCTACTACACCGCGACCAACCCGGACGGCGATCGCGTGACGATCCAGTTCGACGAGGAGGCCGGTACGGTCATCGGCGAGCAGCCGGCCGAGTAAGTCCGGCCGTCGCGAAAATCGCGGAGACAAGCCGGGGCGCGTCCTTCGGGATGCGCCCCGTTCTCGTGTGGGGTCTCGCTAGAGATCGAACTCGATCTGCATGCCGTCGAAGGCCGGGCGAACGCTCTCGGGCAATCGCGCGGCCAGTTCGTTGTAGTCGAGATCGACATGCATGTTGGTGAGAACGCCTTGGGCCGCGCCCGCGCGCTTCAGCCACTCCAGCGCCATGTCCACATGCGCATGCGTCGGATGCGGCGTATAGCGAAGTGCATCCACGATCCAGCAATCGATCCCGTTGAGTAGCGCGAAACTTTCATCCGGAATGCCAACGGCATCCGCCGAATAGGCGAGCGGGCCGAAGCGGAAGCCGAGCGAGCGGATATTGCCGTGATCCTGGTCGAAGGGCACCGCCGTGATCGTGCCGCCCGGCCCTTCGACATGGATGGGATGTCCGGGCTTCTCGATCAGGTGATCGTTGAGGATCGCGGGATAGCCAGAGCCCGGCTTCTCGCGAAAGCAATAGCCGAAGCGCGTCAGAAGCGTGTCGCTCGTCGGCGCATCCATCCAGCAGTCCACGCGCCTGCGCTTGTTGATCGCGAGCATCCTGAGGTCGTCGATCCCGTGGCACTGGTCGGCATGGTCATGCGTGAAAAGCACGGCATCAACCCAGCCGGTCTTCGCGTCGATCAGCTGGTCGCGCATGTCGGGCGAAGTGTCGACCAGCACCACCGTCTTCTCGGTCGGGTCCTTGTCCCATTGTTCGACGAGCAGCGAGCAGCGCCGCCGCCGGTTCTTCGGCTCGTTGGGATCGCACGCGCCCCAGAAAGGCCCGCCAATGCCGGGCCTTGGAACGCCGCCGGATGAACCGCATCCAAGGATCGTCGCGCGCAGCTTCATGGCCGGAGCACGGCCTCCGGCGGCACGCGGCTGAAGAGCCGGAGAAAATTCGCCGTGGTCGTCTCCGCGAGTTGCTCGACGGGCACGCCCTTCACCTCGGCGAGTTTGGCGGCCGTATGAACCACGAAGCTCGGCTCGTTCCGCTTGCCGCGCTTCGGCACCGGCGCGAGGTATGGCGCATCCGTCTCTACGAGCAGCCGCTCCATCGGCACCTTCGCCGCCGTCTCGCGGAGCTCCACCGCATTCTTGAAGGTCAGGATGCCGGACAGCGAGATGTAAAGCCCGAGTTCTACAGCTTTTTCAGCAAGTTGCGGGCCGGAGCTGAAGCAATGCAGAAGCCCCGGAAAGGCGCCCTTCCCCATCTCTTCATCCAGAATCCGGGCCGTGTCCTCATCCGCGTCGCGCGTATGCACGATAAGCGGCAGCCCCGTCTCGCGCGCCGCCGCGATATGCGCGCGGAAATTCCGCTGCTGCGCCTCGCGCGGGGCATGCTCGTAGTAATAGTCGAGCCCCGTCTCGCCGATGCCGACGACCTTCGGATGCTTCGCAAGTTCCACGAGCTTCGCCGTGTCGATTTCCGGCTCGCTCTCCGCCTCGTGCGGGTGAATGCCGACCGAGCAGAAGACATGAGGGAAGCGCTCCGCCACCGCCCTCACCTTGTCGAACTCGCTCACCTTGGTCGAGATCGTCACCATCAGTCCGACACCGGCGCCATGCGCGCGCGCCACCACCTCGTCGACCTCCGGCCCGAAATCAGGAAAGTCGAGATGGCAATGGCTGTCCACGAGCACCGGCAGCGTCATCAGGAAGCGGCCTCCGGTTCCACATAGCGCGGGAAAACGCCCTGCGGCGCGGGCAGCGGCGTCCCGGGCTTCAGCGCGCCTGCGGGTCCGAGCCTGTCGAAGCCGCGCTCGTCTTCCCCAAGCGCCAGCTGGTCGAGCATCTTCGCCGAGGAATCCGGCACCACCGGCTGCACCAGGATCGCGATATGCCGGATCGTCTCCGCCAGCACATAGAGTACGGTCGCCATGCGCGCCGGGTCCGTCTTCTTCAGCGCCCAGGGCGCCTGCTCGTCGATATAGCGGTTGGCGTCGCCGCAGACGGACCAGATCGCCTCCAGCCCCTTGTGGAAGAGTTGCGCGTCGAACTCCGCCCGCACCCGCTCGAGAAGCCCGTGCGCCGCGCCGAGCAGCGCCTTGTCAGCTTCCGTGAACTCGCCATGCTCGGGAACAGCGCCGCCGCAATTCTTCGCGATCATCGAAAGCGAGCGCTGCGCAAGATTGCCGAGATCGTTTGCGAGATCGCCATTCGTCCGGTGGACGATCGCCTTGTGCGAAAAATCGCCGTCATTGCCGAACGGCACTTCCCTCAAAAGGAAATAGCGCGACGCATCGAGCCCGTAGGTCGAGACGAGATGATCCGGCGCGATCACATTGCCGAGCGACTTCGACATCTTCTGCCCTTCGACCGTCCACCAGCCATGGGCGAAAACGCGCTTCGGCGGCTCGAGGCCCGCAGCGAGCAGAAAGGCCGGCCAGTAGACCGTGTGGAAGCGCAGGATGTCCTTGCCGATCATGTGCAGATCCGCCGGCCAGAAGCGCTTGTAGGCATCCGCGTCCTGATCGGGATAGCCGACCGCCGTCATGTAGTTCGTCAGCGCGTCGAGCCACACATACATGACGTGCTTCTCGTCGCCCGGCACCGGAATGCCCCAGTCGAATGTCGTCCGGCTGATCGAAAGGTCGTGCAGCCCGCCCTTCACGAAACTCACCACCTCGTTTCGCCGCGCTATGGGCGCGATGAAATCGGGATTGGCCTCGTAGAATTTGAGAAGCGGTTCCGCCCAGGCCGACAGCTTGAAGAAATAGGAAGGCTCCTCCACCCATTCGACCTCGGCGCCCGTCGGCGCGATCTTCTTGCCGTTCGGTCCGGCGGTCAGTTCGTCCTCGCCGTAAAAGGCTTCGTCGCGCACGGCGTACCAGCCCGAATAGGAACCGAGATAGATGTTCCCGCTCGCCTCCAGCTTCTTCCAGAGGTCCTGGCAGGCGGCCGCATGGCGCGGCTCGGTCGTGCGGATGAACTGGTCGTTCGAATAGTTCATCGTCTGGCAGAGGTCGCGGAAGTTCTGGGACACACGGTCGGTGAAGTCCTGCGGCGTCACGCCCTTTGCCGCCGCCGCCTTTTCCACCTTCTGCCCGTGCTCGTCGGTGCCGGTGAGAAACATCACGTCATAGCCGTCCAGCCGCTTGAAACGCGCCAGCACATCGCAGGCAAGCGTCGTATAGGCGTGGCCGATATGGGGCACGTCGTTCACGTAATAGATGGGCGTCGTAACGTAGAAGGCTTTCTGGGCCGTCATTCCGGGATCCGCTTCAGAAAAAAGAACGCCGGGCTTCACGCTCCGGCGCGTTCGCTCGCGACCGCTTCAAGCATCGAAAAGACGTTCAGAATCACGAGCTTGCGGTCCGTGTTCAGCGCCTCTCCGCGGGCGGTCATTTGGCTGATCTTTTCCCATACCTCGACCCAGCGATCAAGGCTGCCCCCGGCCGCGAGCCGCCGCATCGCGGCCCCCTCGCCCTCGACGATGTCCGGGCCGGAATCGAGCTCCGCCCCTGCCCGCACCAGCCTTTGCAGCCAGTGTGTGAGAAGTTCGATCATCGTCTCATAGGTATCGTCCGCCCCGCGCTTGCCCGCCTTGTCGGCGAAGGTATGGAGTGCCGCAATGTCGATGCGCGGCAACTGCACGAGCAGCGAGGCGAGTTCCCTGTAAAGCGCGAGCCCGCCACTGCCCGCGATGGAGAGCGCTCGGCCCACGCTTCCTTCCGCGAGATGCGCGAGCATCAGCCGCTCGCCCTCCGGCGTCAGCGTCACCTTCTTGCGCGTCCCCGCCGCCTGCGCTTCCGCCGCCTGTTCCGCGGCGGCGATCATCGTGGCGATCTCCTCCGGATCGAGCGGCGTCATCCTCAGCGTCCGGCAGCGTGAGCGGATTGTCGGCAGCAGCCGTCCCGGCTGGTGAGAAAGCACCAGAAACAGCCCGTTCGGCGGCGGTTCTTCAAGTGCTTTCAGAAGTGCGTTCGCCGCATTGGCGTTCATCTCGTCGGCGCTATCGATCACGACCACGCGCCACGCGCCGCGCTCGCCCGCCGTCAGCCCGAAGAAGTGCCCGATGCGCCTCACCTCGTCCACGGTGATGACGGTCTTGAGCTTCTTGTTCTTGTCGTCCCAAGGCCGCCGCACGGTGATGAGGTTCGGGTGGCTCCCCGCCGCCACCTGGTGGAAGACGGAAGTGTCTTCCGGCACGAACAGGTCCCGCGCGCCTGCGGCCCTCGCCTTTTCCGGCGTCCCGTAGTGGAGAACGAACCGCGCCATGCGATAGGCAAGCGTCGCCTTGCCGATCCCCTTCGGCCCCGTCAGCAGCCAGGCATGCTGCATCCGCCCGCTCATGAAGGCATCGAAAAGGGCCTGCTCGGCCTCTGCCTGCCCCTTGAAATCGGCCACTTCCCGGGGATGCGGGTAGCCGCCCAGCCGGTCGCTTTCGGGAATCTCGCTCTCGCTCATGCCCCTTTGGTAGCACGGGGCCCCCGCCCCGTCATGGGGGCGTTCCAGGGCGGCGGGGCGCCCCTTCTCCTCGCCTCCGGCAATTGTCACGGACTTGAAACAGACCTGTCGTATCGCCGTCACCACCCCCTGTTAGACCGGCATTACCGATCAAAACCGCCTTTCGTTCGGTTTCAGCGTCCAACAGCGGGGCCCCATGCTCGATCTTCATAATGTAACCGTCCGCTATGCCAACCGCGTGACCGCTCTGGAAGGCGCGAAGGCCAGCTTCCCCAAGGGGCAGTTCATCGTTCTGCTCGGGCCGTCCGGCGCGGGCAAGTCCACCCTTCTTCGCTGCCTGAACGGGCTCGTCCGGCCGAGTTCGGGCGAGGTCCGCTCGGCGGAAGCCGGAAACATCATGTCGAGCCGCACTGTCCTGCGCGGTCACCGCCGCCGCACCGGCATGATCTTTCAGCAGCATCATCTGATCGGCCGCCTTACCGCCCTCCAGAACGTGCTGATGGGCCGCCTCTCCTTCCATGGCACTTTCCGTTCGCTCCTCCCCCTGCCCAGGGCAGACCGTATCCTCGCCCTCGAGGCGCTGGACCGGGTCGGCCTTGCCGACCGCGCGCTCCACCGGGCGGACCAGCTTTCCGGCGGCCAGCAGCAGCGCGTCGGCATCGCCCGCGCATTGGCCCAGCAGCCCCATGTAATCCTGGCGGATGAGCCCGTCGCCTCGCTCGATCCCGCCACCGCCGACAAGGTGCTCGCCCTTCTTCACCGCATCTGCCGCGAAGACGGCATCACCGCCGTCGTCAGCCTCCATCAGGTCGAGCTCGCCCGCCGCTATGGCGACCGCATCTATGGCCTCGCCGGCGGACGCATCGTCTTCGACGGCGTCTCCGACATGCTCGATGCCGTCGCCCTCGATCGCATCTACGGCCCCGTCTCCACCGCTCCAGTCAAACCCGGCCAGATTCACGCAGAGGAAAACCCCACGCCTCTGAAGATGGCCAAAACAGCCTGAGGACAGTCGAATGACCTTTCTTCTGAACCGCCGATCCCTGATCGCTTCCGTCGTCGCGGCCGCCGCCGCCTTCTCGCCCCTGTCGGCCTTTGCAGGGGATGCAAACCCGGACACGCTCCGCGTCGCGCTCCTGCCCGACGAGAATGCGGCCACGCTCATCCAGAACGCCCAACCCCTGAAGGAGTATCTGGCGAAGACGCTCGACAAGAAGATCGAGATCGTCGTCACCACCGACTACTCCTCGATGATCGAGGCCATGCGCTTCGGCCGCATCGAAGTCGGCTATTTCGGTCCCTTCTCCTATGTCCTCGCGAAGTCGAAGGCGCCGGAAATCGAAGCCTTTGCCGTCGGCGTCGAGAAGGGCAAGCCGACCTACAATTCGGTCCTCATCGCGAGCAAGGAAGGCCCGGTAAAATCGTTCGCGGATATCAAGGGCCAGTCCTTCGGCTTCGGCGATCAGGCCTCCACCTCCAGCCATCTCGCGCCCCGCGCTCATCTCGTGAAGCAGGGTCTCGTCGGCGGCGTGGATTACAAGGCTGTCCATCTCGGCACCCATGACGCCGTCGCCCGCGCCGTTCAGGCGGGGCAGATCCCGGCTGGCGCGCTTTCCGAGCCGATCCTCCGCTCGCTCATCGAGCGCGGCATGATCGACCCGGCAAAGATCACGGAACTCGGCCTCACCGCGCCGATCCCGAACTACCCGATCGCAATGCAGGGCTACCTCGCGCCTGAACTGAAGGAAAAGCTCCGCGCCGCGTTCCTCGAACTCAAGGATGAGGAGATCCTCGCCGCCTTCCGCGTCGAAGGTTTCGAGGCGGCGGATGACAGCTCCTACGACGTCCTCCGCGAAACCGCCGAGCTTCTCAACCTTCAGCTTGCGCAGATGAACTGAGATGAGCCAGTCGCAAACCTACGCGACGATCCTGGCCGAAGAGCGCCGTGGCGGCTTTCGCCACGCGGCGCTCGCGGCCCTGGTCGTCCTCGTCTGCATCGCGGCCCTGTGGATCACGGGCTTCTTCGACAGCCGCCGCTTCGTCGAGGGCATCCCCGCCCTTGCCCAGCTCGCCTCCGAAATGGTGCCGCCGGATTTCACGCGCTGGCAGGCATGGCTGAAGCCGCTCCTCGACACGCTCGCCATGTCGATTGCCGGCACGGTCCTCGCCGTCATTCTTTCTCTTCCGCTTGCTATCCTGGCTGCACCGAACACCTCGCCCAATATGGCGGTGTGTCAATTGGCCCGGACGCTTCTCGCACTGCTTCGCTCGATCCCGGAAATCATTCTCGGTGTCATCTTTGTCGCCGCGGTCGGCTTCGGTGCACTGCCGGGCGTTCTTGCGCTGGCGCTTCATTCGGTCGGTATGGTCGCGAAATTCTATGCTGAAGCGATAGAGCATGTGGACCCGAAGCCCCTGGAAGCCGCGCGTGCGGCCGGCGCGACGCCACTTCAGGTCATCACGCATTCCGTGCTGCCGCAGGTCTTCCCGCAGCTTGCCGACATCACGCTCTATCGCTGGGAGTATCACTTCCGCGCCTCCGCCGTGCTCGGCATCGTCGGTGCGGGCGGCATCGGTTTCGAACTCATGGCCGCCCTCCGTCTCATCGCCTACGACCAGGTCTCCGCGATCCTGCTGTCGATCCTCGCCTGCGTCGTCGTCGTGGACTGGCTTGGTTCCCGTCTCCGCAAGGCCCTCAAATAAGAGAAGAAACGAATGAACAGAAAAAAGGTGGTCGTCACCAATCGCGTCTTCCCCGAAACGCGCTCCCTTCTCGAAGCCCACGCCACCACTGTCGTGAATGAAGACGAAACGCCCTGGCCGGCGGAGACGTTGCTCGATCATTGCCGAGATGCCTTTGGCCTCATGGCCTTCATGACGGACAGGATCGACGAAGCCTTCATCGCCGCCTGTCCCGACCTTCGTGTCGTCGGTGCCGCGCTCAAGGGGTACGACAATATCGACGTGGATGCCTGCACGCGCGCAGGCGTCACCGTCACTATCGTTCCCGACCTTCTCACTGTGCCTACCGCGGAACTCGCTATCGGCCTCATGCTCTCGCTTGGCCGCAACATTCTCGAGGGCGACCGGACAATCAGGAAAGAAGGCTTCGCCGGATGGCGGCCCGCGCTTTATGGCGCCGGCCTCGATGGTGCGACAGTCGGCATTCTGGGCTTCGGCCTTGTCGGTCAGGCGATTGCCGAGCGCCTGCAGCCCTTCCGTTGCCGCATTCTCGCGGCTGACATGGCAAAGCGTTCTTCCGCCGCCTTTCCCTTCGTGACCTTTGCCGAAATGGACCGCGTCATCGCCGAGGCGGACTGGCTCGTCCTTGCCCTGCCCCTCACCGCGCAGACGCAACATCTGATCGGCCGCTCTGCCCTGGCGCGCATGAAGCCCGGCGCGCGCATCGTGAACCCTGCGCGGGGCTCGCTCGTGGATGAAGTCGCGATCGCGGACGCCCTCGCCGCGGGGCATATCGCGGGCTATGCGGCGGACGTTTTCGAATGCGAGGACTGGGCACGCGAAGACAGACCTCGCGAAATCGAACCTCGCCTCCTTGGCGATGGTGCGCGCACCGTGCTGACGCCGCATATCGGCTCCGCCGTTATCGATGTCCGCCGTGACATCGAACTCTCCGCCGCGCGGAGCATCGTGGACGTACTTGCCGGGCGTCCCCCGGCCTACGCCGTGAATGCGCCCGCCGGTACCCTTCTGGAAGTCATCGAAGATGCTGAACCTGCTCCATACAAGAACATTTCTGGCGGTCGTTGATGCGGGCGGCTTCCGCGCCGCATCCCGCATCGTCGATCTCGCGCCTTCGACCATTCTCGACCATGTCGGCCAGCTCGAGGCGGAGCTCGGCACGTCGCTCCTTGTCCGGCGGCGCGGTTCCGTTCAGCCGACGCCGCAAGGGGCTGCCTTTCTTCCCCTCGCCCGCGCTCTCGTGGCGACGGCCGAACAGGCGCGCGCCGTTGTGTCGGGCGGTCCCTTGCGTCTTGCCGCCTCCAGCAATATCGGCACCTACATGCTGCAATCGCCGCTTGCCGATTTTCGGCGCAGCGAGGGAACGGATGTCGATATCTGGATCGGCAGCAACCCCGCCGTCTTCGACCGCCTCAATCAGGGCGCGGCCGATCTCGCCATCGTCGAGTGCTGGCAGCCCTCCGAAGATTTCGAGGCGCATGACTGGCGGCGCGAGAGGCTGGTCGTCATCGTCGCGCCGTGGCATCGCTTTGCTGTCCGCGAAAGTATCCGCGCAGAAGAACTTCTCGGTGAAAGGTTGCTTGGCGGCGAGCGCGGTACGGGCACGGGCACGCTTCTGCGCCAGAGGCTCGGTTCTCTCGTCTCCCGGCTGACGACCGTCGACGGTTTCGGCAACACGGAAGCGGTCAAGCGCGCGGTGCGTGCTGGTGTCGGTATCTCGCTCGTGATGGCGTCATCCGTAATGGATGAGGTTGCGGCGGGCACACTCGTGGCTCTGCCCCTCGCGGATGCTGAACTTGTGAAGGAAACGAAGATACTGCTTCGGCGCGACATGCCGAAGGGGTCGGCGGCCCGCCGCTTTCTCGATCGGACGCGGGAGACTGCTCCTATCAGCGCGCCGTGCTGAGCCCGTCGTCGCGCGTCTGTGCGATCCGCTTGTCGTCCGGCCGCCTCACGGCGGCGGCGAGCACGTTCACCTGCGCGTTTAGATCCTCGGCAAGCGGGTCTATCCGTTCGTCATTCACCGCGACCTCGTAATAGAGGTGGTTGCCGGTCGCGAGCCCCGTCATGCCGACATAGCCGATCACATCGCCCTTCTTCACGCCCACGCCCGGGCGGATGCCCGGCGCGAAGCCGGAGAGATGTGCGTAATAGGTTTCGACGTTTTCGGAGTGTTTGACGGTGATGAGCTTGCCGTAATTGCCGCGCCACTGCGCCATGCCGACAATGCCGTCCTCCGTCGCATGGACCGGCGTGCCCTTCGGTGCCGCATAGTCGACGCCCTTGTGGAAACGCTTGTCCTTGAGCACCGGGTGGACGCGCCATCCGAAACCGGAAGTCATCCGCGCCTTGCTGACGTCGAGTGGATCTCCGAAATGGAGCGGCCTGTCCGGATAGGTGGCCGGCGTCTGCTCGGGGCGGACCAGCGGCACGATGCCCTTCGCGATCACGAGATCGGCTGAAGAGGCCTGCGCCGGAACTGTGGGGATAAGAAGGAAGGAAAGAGCGAGCAGAACGAGGAGGGAGAACGACGCGCAAAAAGGAGTGAGGTGTCGTCGTTTCATCGGCGATCCTGGTTCTCTGCTGTGGCCGGCGCGGCCGCCGGGTGTGTTCCATCTGAAAAATTGACCGGACTTCTATAGTCGATGCCATCCGCCCGGGCAAACGGCTTTAACCATGGATAAGTCCGGTTTTTGTGACGTTTCGATGACGTTCGTGTAACGGTCGAGGCTCAGAGAGCCAGTCTTGTCCCCACCTCGGCCCATATGGCAGCCGCCACTTCCACCTCGCTTTTCCCCGCATCGATCACCGCGCAGCGCCCCGGCTCCGCCCTGGCAATATCGAGAAAGGCACGCCTAAGTGTTTGATGGAACTCGATTTCCATCTTCTCGTAACGGTCCTCTGTCACCCCCGCCTCTGCATCCTCCACGCGTTTTCCCGCCCTCGCCAGCCCTGCTTCCACGGGAAGATCCAGCATCAGCGTCAGCGCGGGCATGTCCTCCCCGATCACGATTTCGGAAAGCTTTTCAATAACTTGCCGGTCGAGCCCTTGCGCTGCGCCCTGGTAGGCGCGCGTTGAATCGATGAAGCGATCGCAGATCACCCATTCGCCGCGCTCCAGTGCAGGCCGGATCGTCCGGCTGAGGTGATCCTCGCGCGCTGCGAAGATCAACAGGGCCTCGGTTCTGGGTGTCCAGCGGTCGGCATCGCCGTCAACAATCAGCTTACGGATTAATTCCGCGCCTGGCGCGCCGCCGGGCTCCCGCGTGATCGTCACGCGATGCCCCTTCTCCTCGAGTTTCGCTGCGAGAAGCCGCGCCTGTGTGGACTTGCCCGCGCCCTCGCCGCCTTCGAGTGTGATGAAGCGTTCGCGCGGCACCGTCTCAGCTGCCGAGTATCATGTGCTTGAGCGAGTCCATGGCGCGGCCAAAAATGCCCTGCCGCTCTACGTCTCCGCCAGCAACGAGCGGGAACTCGCGCACCGGCATTTCCGGTGCTTCAACGCGCAGAGTGCCGATCCGCTGTCCGGCATCGACGGGCGCTGCGATAGGCGTGTCGTAGACGAGCGTCACCTTCATTTCCTTGCGCTGCTCGGGTGACATGATCAGGTCGATATCGGTCTTGCTGACGAGAGGCACCTCATCGTAGGTGCCTTGCCATACCGGCGCATTGTCGACAGGCGTGCCAGCGGCAAAAAGCTTGTAATGCTTGAAGGACCGGAACCCCCAGTCGAGCAGGCGCACGCTTTCATCCGCGCGGGCCTTCTCGCTCGGCAGTCCGTTGAGCACGAGAATAAGGCGCTGATCCTTGCGTTTTGCGGATGCGACAAGACCGTAGCCCGAAGCTTCGGTGTGGCCGGTCTTCAATCCGTCCACGGAAGGATCGAGATAAAGCGCAGGGTTTCTGTTGCCCTGCTTGATACCGTTCCAGGTGAAGTCCGTCTCCTTGAAGATCGGGTAATATTCGGGGAAATCGGCAATGAGATGGCGCGCAAGCACCGCCAGATCATGAGCCGTCATCAGATGATCGGGGTTGGGCCAGCCGGTGGAGTTCATGAAATGGGAGTTGGTAAGGCCCAGCTCCTTGCCCCGCTCTGTCATCGCCTCCGCAAAGGCGGACTCGGATCCAGATAGAGCCTCTGCCGTTGCGATGCACGCGTCGTTGCCGGACTGCACGATGATGCCGCGGAGGATCGCGTGAACAGGCACCGTGGAATTGAGTTCAGCGAACATGGTCGAGGAGCCCGAAGCTGCGCCACCTGCGCGCCAGGCGTGCTCGCTGATCTTGAATTCATCGTCCATCTCAACGCTGCCGTCCCTCAGCGCGTTGAAGAGCATTTCGAGCGTCATGAGCTTGCTCATGCTCGCGGGGTGCATCTGTTCGTCGGCGTTCTTGCCCCAGAGGATCGTTCCGGTTTCGTAGTCCATCAGGACTGCGTACTCGGCCTGCGTATCGAAGGCCTCCGCATCGCGCGGTGCGGCGACCAGAAGGCACCACAAGGCAAGAATGAAAACGCTCAAATAGGTCGGATGCTTCATTGATCTCACTTCTGGTTCTCGTCGATTCCGTGGGAACCGGCATCAATCGACGACAATTCGGGCACCTTTGTGACCGTGCGCGATAACATTCTGCAGCGAACTGTCCGCGGCGGGGACATCGCTTAGCGGACCGACGCGTACCCGGTAATAAGGCGTTCCGTCGATCATCGTCGTCTGAATTTCAACACGCCCGACACCGGCGAGCGCCTGCCTCACGGCTTCGGCATTCTGAAGGTTCTGGAACGAGCCCGCCTGCACGTAGATGTTGCCGGGACCCGTTACAGGAACCTGCTCGACCGTCGCCTGGCTGCGCGCTGCCGGTTGATCCGGAATGGGGTCCATGGTTGCGGCGGGCGCGGCCGGAATGTCTGCTGCCGCCGTAGGCGCGGGCAATGCGGTTGTCGAGACTGAAGCGACGGCCGTCACCGGCGCAGTGCCTGAGACCCGGCGCTCATCTTCGGGAGTGACGACAGGAGGCGCGACGAAGGTCTCCGCTACGCCGCGCCCGTCGCCTATTCCTCCTTCGAGCGGCGCTCGCCCGACATACTGAACACGAACCTTGGCGGTGCCTTTCTGTTTGAATCCGAGTATCTCGGCCGCCTTCTTGGACATGTCTATTTCACGTCCGGCCGCAAAGGGACCGCGGTCATTGACCCGGACGACGATGGATTTGCCGTTCTCGAGATTTGTTACGCGGGCGAGTACAGGCATGGGCAGCGTCGGATGCGCGGCGGAAATTGCATTCTCGTCGAAAATCTCGCCGTTCGCCGTGCGCTTGCCGTGAAATTGGGGTCCGTACCAGGAAGCAATACCAGTCGCGTCGTACTTCTCGTTTTCCGCCGGGTAGTACCAGATGCCATTGATTTGGTAAGGATTGCCGACCTTGTAGGTTCCGCCACCCTGCTTCAGCGGTGCTGACGTTCGGGGTGTACTGGTCGTACCGCATGCGGCGAGGCTGAGAGCGAGCGGCAAGATCGCAGCCAAAAGCACGGCGCGCGGCGTCGCATAGCCGCGGCGAACCGTTTCTCTGGGTCTAATAGGCATCGGAAAACCCCGTCCGAGGACTCTGGCTGCCGGATGCGACAGCGAATCACCCCGCGAACTCAATGAAATCCTTATAATCAGCCACGCCCGCAGCGGCAAGGAGCGGCGCGAACGGGCGATGTTGCGGCACCGCAGGATTGATCCCATCATGCGGCGATAGAAATACCTCTTTCAAGAGAACTGGATTGCCGTGAACGCTGCACTTCCGCCATCCGCCAATGGCTCCCTTACCGAACAACTGGCCGAACTGATCAGGGCAAAGCCCGTTACCCCTTCCGATCTCGAGGCTGCGGCGCTCTTCACGCTGGATGCGGTCGCGAACAGTCTTGCGGGGCGTCATTCGGCCCCCGGTCAGATCCTTCTGGAGTGGTGGCGCGCCTCCGTATCCAATGCAAGTCCCGATCCCGGACGGGAAGCGTTTCTGATGGGAGCGCTATGCCACATTCTGGAAACTGACGATCTTCACAGGGAGTCCGTCGTTCATCCTGGTTGCGTGGTGGTTCCCGCGGCCTGGGCGCTCGCGCGAAAACGTGGCGAGGGCGGCCAGCAGCTTCTCACGGCAATTCTTCACGGCTTCGAGGCGGCAACGCGAGTCGGCATGGCCGTGGGGGCGGAGCATTATAGAATATGGCACAACACGGCGACCTGCGGTCCTTTCGGTTCCGCAATGGCGGCAGCGTCATTGCTCGGCCTCGATAAGGCCCAGACTGTTCATGCGCTTGGCAATGCGGGAAGCCAGTCGTCGGGGCTTTGGCAGTTCCTCGAAACCGGTGCCATGACCAAGCATCTGCATGCGGGGCATGCGGCTGAAGCCGGCATAAGGGCGGCGGAGCTCGCTGCTTTTGGGTTTACCGCCCCCCCCGCCATTCTCGAAGGTGAGAAGGGTTTTTTCCGGGCGGCATGCCCGGATGCCGATCCGGCCGCTGTCACGCGAAACCCCCACGCGGATTGGCAGCTCACGCGAACCTCGATCAAACCTTGGCCGTCCTGCCGCCACACCCATCCGGTTATCGATGCCGCCGAGGAGTTGAGAAAGAGAGTGATCGAAAGCGGCAAGAGTCCTGAAGATATTCTGGAAGTGGAGGTCGCGACCTATCGCGCCGCTCTCGATGTCTGCAACCGCCCTCATGCAAGCAGCGACTATGAAGCGAAGTTTTCGCTGCAGCATGCCGTTTCCGCCGCGCTGCTTCTGCCCTGCGTGGATTTCGAGGCTTTCGGGGCAGAAGCGCGAGAACGCTGCGCCGGTCTTGCCGCGCGGGTCAAGGTACAGGTAGCTGATCCTTGGGCGAGGGATTATCCGGGCTCATGGGGAGGACAGGTGCGGCTGACACTCTCGGATGGTACTCGAGAGGTTGCCGATCGGGTCAACGCCAAGGGCGATCCCGAGGCACCGCTCAGCCGTGACGAGATGATCGCGAAGGCGGACATGTTGCTCCGGCACGGAAATGTGCCGGACCCTGCTTCCATCATAGAAGCGATCCTCAACCTGCCTTCGGAAGGAGCCCTGCCCCGGTTGGACTTTGCCTGAAGTCCTATCGGGACCTGAGTCCTATCCCGCGTTTTCCAGCATCGGCTTGATGAAGCTCAAATAGGCCTGACCGAAGAAACCGATCAGGAATGGCAGCCAGATCCAGGCCGTCCGCCAGCGAAGTTTCATTTTCTTCTTTGCTTCGGGGGCGGACGATGTGCTGGCTGCGACAGCCGCGGCTCCGGCTGAAGGGGCCGGTTCGGTTGCAGGTGCCGGAGCAGGCTGAGCAGCGGCTGAGGCCTCTTCCAGGGCCAGTGCCCGGGAAGTCTTACGCTCCTGAATGAACTGATAGACCATAAAAATGCCGAGCAGCATGATGATGCTCAGCGGAATCCACGGCGACGTCAAATCAACCGGCACAACGACACTCCCCCCAAAACAACTCCCGCGGCATTTCTGCCGTCTTTTGTGCCATTTTGGCAAGCTCTGCCGACACTTGCAAAAGAGAATTCACGTTAACCATACGGATTTCGGCGAAGTACTCTTTCGTGCCGTAGAAAAGGCACACCATTTCAAGCAGAACTTGAAGAAATGCGAGATCAGGGCTGCAGGGGAAAGGCGCCAATGAGGCGCGGCTCACGCAGTTCTGCAGGTTTGTGCGCACCGCCTCCGAAAACGAGCTTGATAAATTGACCGGAGGCCTGCTTCCCTTCGATGTCCAGACGCCCGACAGAAACAAGCCACCCCCCATCGTAGAGAGTTTGCGCGGGAAGGTAACGGCCCTGAGTTCCCTTGGAGATCGAGGACATCAATAGCGAGAGTACGGCGTCGGCTTCCACCTCCTCCGTGAGGCATGCGAAGACGAAATAGTCGCCCCCGGACGCACCAGGCACAACTGCGTTGGAACGTACCCACTCCAGAAGCGAGGCATGATCCGTCATGCGGGTCAGCAGGTCACTGGGGACGGTCTTTGCGGGAACATAATAAAGCTCGGATTCCGGAGATGCGGGGAAGACGGGAGCTGCCTTCGCGCTCTCGATGAGGATACCAGAGGGATAGATGGCATATTCGGCGACAATCCCCGCCGTAGCACGTCGCCCGAGACCATCCATGAAGATGAGCGTGAAGTCGCTGCGCATCTTCGCGGGCCCAACCTCGATAAGGGCGGATTCGAGCATCGCAATACTTGCGACGGCAAAGCCTTCATAGGAGAGCGTTCCGAACATGGTGAGACCGGATAGCGCTTCTTCTGTCATGAAAACCGGCAGTGCTTCATCCGGCTCTTCGCCGCGGAGAACGGTCGCGACTTGTCCGACAACAAGCGTCATGTCTGGCGGCAGCTGATCGAGCCCCAGGACTTCTACGGAAGAATTCTCGGCTCGAGCTGGCGCGGCGGCAGCCATGCAGAAAGCAACGACGATCGACAGGAACCATGTAAACCGCATTTAGCCAGCCTCCCCTACACTGCCGGAATTTTCTGTGACGGCACAGGAGATGCTGCATTGGGCACCTTCTCACCGCCTGAAATTTTCTGGGAAACCTTTCCCTTCAGCAGCTTGCCAACATAGTCGGAGACTTTTTCCTTACCGGCTTCGTAGACCTTCTCGGCGGCGGAACTCATCATCTCGCTACCTGCAGCGCCAGGATCCGCCGCGATTTTCTCGAAGCTCTTTGTCGCTTCATCGAGTCTTTTGCTTGCAGCTTCTGAAACACCGCCGACAACACCTTTGGCCTCTCCCGAACCGTCCGCGCCGGTTGCGGCTTTGGCACTGTCACCGAGGAAGTTCTTTATCGGGTCGCCTATGGCGTCCTTGGCACCTTCCTTAACGCCTTCGGCCGTGCTCTTGCCGATCTCTCGTCCGACTTTCTTGCCGATCACGCGGCCTTTTTTGTCTCCTACCGCTTCGCCGACCTTCCCTGCGCCATCGGTAAGGAAGCCCACCACCTGCTTTTCAAGCGTGTCGCGATTGCTTTTCCCACCGGAATTCTGGGTTAGGGAGCCAAGGGAACCGCCGACCTTGTCGGTGACCTTGTCGCCAATGAAACCGCCGATCTTGTCCGTACCCGTGTCGATCAGCATGCCGATCAAGGCGTCCTTCTGGTTACCGGTCGACCCAAGGTTCTCGCCATAGGAGTCGGCAAGCTCATAGGCTTTCTGCAGACCTTCACCCCAGGTCTTGACCGGCCCTTTGCCATACTCTGCGAGATAGTCCGCAGTCTGACTTCCAACCCATTTCACGGCCTCAAGTCCGGCCTCGATATTTTCGATGTCGTTCGCTCGCGCCGTTTCGTCATCGATGAACGCCTGGCGGACATCGGCCAGCTGGGTCAGCTGATCCTTGCGGTCCTTGACCTTGAGCTCATTGAGTTTGCTCACCTGCTCAGGCGTGAACTCATCGGCTATGTTGCCGATCTCTCGGACCGGTAGCGCGGTGTCGGGATCGATAATCTCCCATCTTCCCTTGTCCTTGCCGCCAACCAGGTTCGGCGGCACGATCTTGCCTATGACATTGCCCTTTTCATCCACGACGATGCGGTCGTCGCGCACTGTGAGCTGAGTGCCGGAAGGTTCGTTCGGTCCGCTGCCGGTCGAAGCACCGGGTGACAACTTGGCCGGCGGATTGTCCGAACCCGGGAGAGGCGGCACGCCCTTCCCTCCGGGGCTGACATCGCTTCCGGCCGGGCCGGGAACGACGGCTGCTCCGCCTGCGGCACCACCGTTGCCGCCGGACCCGCTGCTAGCACCGGGTCCGCCGGGGGGCGGCGATCCTGCGGAGTCCTTTCCTCCACCACCGGGAATGGGGGGAGAGGCCGGCTTGCCGCCGCCGCTATCGCTAGCCTTGCCGTCGTTTCCGCCGCCACCAACTGGTCCGGCACTCGGAGGGAGAACAGCCGAGCCGCCGCCTCCATCTGAGGAATCGCTGCCACCGGAACTTCCGCCTCCCGCTCCGGGGGCAGGATTGGAGGATTGCCCGCTGCCCGAATTGCTGCCGGAAGAAGACCCGGCTGGCGGTTTGGCGGCCACAGCCGTGTTCCCGCCACCGCCCGAGGACACAATATTGCCGGCGAGTTTGATTTCGTCGTCCGTCCGGTCATAGACGACAGTAACGGTGCCTGCCATCTCTCTGGCCGTGGCAGGGGGAACGCCCAACGACGACAATATTCTGGCCTCGCCATCCGCGATGACGCGGGTTTCCGCGCGGCTGAGCGCCGTCGCAAAGGCCGCATCATCGCACATGCAAGTGCGCGCATATTCCTGCTTGAAGGCCCGGGCGAGATCCGTTGCCCCGGAACTTTGCAGGCTGTCGAGGGTGGATGCGAGTGGGCCTGAATTCGATCTCAACATTGCTTCGAGTTGCGCAATCTGATCCGAAGGAAGACCTTCGGCACGCGCCTGCTTGATAAGCATATCGACGAGTTGATCGCCGCTGAACCCGGTTCCCAGCGCAACGTCGAGCCCCATTTCCTTGAAGAGCGCGGCGAGTTCCTCATCGGAAAGCGAACCGAAATCGCTCCATGTATCGACCTCCTCTGCCAGCGATGCTGCAACAGGCGGCATCCTGGATGCACTGGAGAGAGGCGATGCCGATTTGAGTATCTGTTGCTGCTGGATTTGCTGCTGGATACCCGTAGGCGGTTTGGGCGGAGTCGAGGGAGGCCTAGGGCTGGGGCCATGCCCATGCCCATATGGCGCTCCGAAAGCAGAACCGACAGCAAAGAACGCCGCAAAAATCAGCCCGGCGAATAAGGAGTATCGGATTTCCATCTGCTTCCCCGAAGTTGCTTCGTCAAAACCAGCCGACTTCCTTCAGTTACTAAAAGTGACGGGGCATTTGCGAGAACGCATACGGCTTATGTCTTTAGTGATATGTCCTCCGAACTATGACCAATGCGGAATTGCGCCCGCTGTTACAGCGCCCATAAAGGATAAGCGGTGATTGCCGGATTCGGCCGGACGCCGCCGACAATAGCCGTATGGGGGACCTTTCCGATGTACCAGACCGTTCTGAAAGTCAGCGCTGGCGTTTTTGCGGGCTTGACTATGGCCGCTGGCGTTTCTTTCGCCGCGCCTTATCACTCCGAGGCGACGCAGAGCGTCATCGGACCGAGGCTGCAGCTTCTCCAACAGCAGCAGCGCATTGAAGTGCTGCGCGGGTTCTTCGACAGGCTCAATCTTCGCCGCGCAGGCAAGGGAAGCTTCGGTGTGAGCGCGATCGGAGATACGGGACTGTCCGCAGGCGATGCAGCTCTCACCAACGCGCTGAGTGTTTGGGCATCGGCCAACTACAATAACGCTGAAAACAGCTTTCCCTCGATTGCCTATGATGCAGACACCTATGGATTTTCTCTCGGCCTCGACTATGCCGCGAGCGACACTGTGAACGTCGGTGCGTTCCTCTCCTATGCGAACACCGACACGGAGACGCCTTTCAATGGCGGCGGCTCGGACACCGACGCATACACCGTTGGCCCCTATGTTTCGGTCATGTTGAACGAGATATTCACGGTCGACGCCAGCATCGGCTACACCTTCAGCGAGATCGAAAATCGTTCGGTTGTCGGCCTGGTCACGGTCACTGGCGATCAGGATGCGGAAACCTGGTTTGCGTCGGCAAATATCTCCGCGACCAAATGGTTCGAGAACAATATCGGTCTCACCGGTCGGCTCGGGTACAGCTATTCCGATAGCGACAATGAGGCTTATGTCGACAGCACGGGTACACCTGTTGCCGCCACGGAATCGCAGCTGGGGCAGCTGCAGGTCGCAGCCCGCGTGAGCTATTACACCGAAAACGTGCTGCCCTATATCGGCCTGACCTACGTCAACGATATCGACAACGAGCGAGTGATAGCGGCGCCCCTTCCCTCCGACGATGACGACGAGTTCATCGCCAATGCAGGCGCAACCTTCTTCGGCGAAGGACCGCTGTCCGGAGGCATTGACGTCAGCTATAATTTCGGTCGCGACGACACCGACGGCTTCGGCATCGGTGCGAATGTCAACTACCGCTTCTGACGCATACGCAGAAGAACAAGAAAGGCCCGCCATGTGCGGGCCTTTTTTATGCTCTTCTTCGAAGAGAAAGGAAGAGGAAAAGCAGCGCTATCGGAAGAACGGCAAGACTTCCGTAATGCTCCGGCGGGTGATGCCCGGAAACGGAAGCCTTTAGCAGCCATCCATCGAGCGCCATCAAACCTCGCTCAAGGATCAGCAGGAGAAGAAACAGCGGAACCAGAGTGCGGTATCTGAGGCCTATGGCGAGTTGAGCCAGCCCATGGGGAATCTGCATGGCCCCCATCCATGCGAAAAGGGCGATGATCGTTTCGCGCCTTTCGCTTAGATCCATACCGGCGATTACGCCCGCTCCACCATCAGGCAGGAGGAAGTGTATCCCGCCAGCTACGATATTGAGCGCTGCCGCCAGTATCAGGAACCAGGCGGAAACTGTCGCTCCCTTGTATTCTGCGTTCGTGCTTTCAGGCAGCATCTTCTCCCCCCTTTCGAAAGTGCTGGACGTTCTTCAGGTCACCTAGCGGTTCAGAAATCGAATGATGCGCTCGACAAGAATTTCAGGCGCATCCTCCTGAATGAAATGGTTTGCGTGATCAATGACGAGATGCTCCTGTCCCTTTGCCCCCGGTATCGATGCTTGGGCGCGCTTGTCCCAACCTTGTGAGACAGGGTCGAGTGCACCGAAAATCGTAAGGAAGGGCTTGTCGAACTTTTTGAGTTTTTCCCAGGCCCTCCGGTTAAGCGGCGCGCCCGGATTGTCCGGTTGCACGGCTATAAGTACCGGAAACTGAATGATCCCGGCCTCATATTCGGGCGATGGAAACGGTGCCAGGTAAGCGTTCTTCTCCGCTTCGCTCAATTGGTGAGACATTCCGGGTTGCAGCATTTCCCAGGGAAATTCCTTTGCCTCTCTCATCATGCCGACCCACATCTTCATGAAATCGCTCTCCCCCTCTCCGAGAGGCAGGCCGGTATTCGAAGCAATCACGCGCGCGAAGCGTTCCGGAAATTCCGAGACGAGATAAAGCCCAATCGTTCCTCCCCAGTCCTGACAGAAGAGCGTGATGTCTTTCAGGTCATTTGCGACGAGCCATTTCGACATCCAGTCGTAATGCCGTGCGAGAGTGTAATCCTGCTTGGCTGCGGGTTTGTCGGAGCGCCCACATCCGACCAGATCCACCGCAATGATGCGTCGTCCTGATTTCGCCAGGGCTGGTAACATTTTCCTGTAGAGAAAGGACCATGTTGGGTTTCCGTGCATGAGCAGGATGGGCGCCGCATCGGAAGGACCCTGTTCTATGTGATGGATGCGAATTGACGTTCCATCATCATCCTTGACTTCCGTGTAGTGCGGTTCGAAGGGGAAATCCGGAAGATTGACAAAGCGGTCATCCGGCGTTCGAAGGATTTTCAATTCTCTCTCCTGCTTCTTGAACTGGTTCATGCCGCCGAAAGAAGAACGGCGATTTGTCCCAACGCTGCGGCAAGCGCCAGTATGAGAGGCACCCAAACCGCGGGGCTCAGATAGGTTCGGATCACGGGTTGCGTCGGAAAGGAAAAGGTTTCGGCCATCGCAGCGAACTTGAAGTCATGTGCCGGCAGGAAACGCGGATCGATGACGAGCTCCATCATGTCGCGACGGCTGCGATAGCGCATGAAGCCGATGATGTTCCATCCGGGATCCGGGTGCGTGTGCCACGCATCGATATATCCCCCCACTTTTCTCGCAGCCATAGCGGGATGCCCTCCGCGCGCCAAAAGCGCCCGCATGAAAACGCTTGTATAGCGATTGAGAAGCACGGCACCGGAGGTGGGAACCCCGGTTCGGGGATCGGGCGCTTCCCGCACTGTCTTCACGAGATTGAGCATTACGAATTCCCGGCCGTCATCTTCTTCCAGAAATTTGCGCACGGCCGATATGTCGTTGCGTTCGCCGCCGCCATCCTCTTGAAGTCGGGCGAGGTAGCGTTCGATCTCGGCCGGTTTCAGGGGGCCGCGCCAGTTGCGATACCAACCTAGAAAAATCAGGGTCAGGAAAAGTGCTATCCCCCAGGTCCAGAATCCGGACGCATTGAGCAAAGACATTTTTATCACCGCCTTGAATGCCGACTGACATTAATTGACACGCAAAATGTCAAAATATCAAGAAGGCAAATCGGTGACGATGCAGGTTGCCCTCGATAAGGGGCCCGCGGTTTTGACCGGAAGATAGGGAAATGGCGGATGGGGTGGGATTCGAACCCACGGTGGGCGTGAACCCACGCCGGTTTTCAAGACCGGTGCCTTAAACCACTCGGCCACCCATCCAGATCCTTGGTTAGCGCCTGAAGGATCGTTTCTCAATATGGAATCGGCGCATCCGCCTTCGGCTTTATTGCCCGATTTTGAATGTCGCGCTGGCCTTCGCGACCACTTCACCGCGCTCGTTGCGGAGTTCGCCTTCAGCGAAGCCGATCGATTTGCCGCGATGCCGAACCCACCCCTCTCCGATAAGCGTCCCTTTGTCTGCCCGCCCAAGGAAGCTTGTCTTGAGTTCAAGGGTTACCTGCGGTGTCCCGGGAACCTCATGCGTTAGTCGTACCGCATGCCCGCACAGCCCGTCCAGCATGGCAGAAAGAAAGCCACCGAAGATCCGTCCGCCTCGGTTGACGAAGCCCTCTCCCGCCTCGAAAGAGGCGCGTATATAGCCTCGCTGCGGGTCTTTCTCGAGAACTTTCTTGCCAAGCGTCGTGGCGGCAGGCGATTCCCAGTCTTGATCCAGCGCGGGATTTTCCGCCGCGTCATTCATTGCACGTACCTCTGGATGAGTTCGCCAAAACCATCACTAGCCGAATACATCGAGAGGCCGGTCTGGGATAGGCGGATAAAATCTCCGCCTATCTTTTACAGATCACGAAGAGGCGGGAAAAGGAGGCGCGAAGGTCTTTTTGAAATCTTCCTTGCAGGCGGCGTGCTCTACCGACAGCAGTTCATGGCCCTTCTTCGAGCAGGCTTTATCCGCGCGATATTCGGCGACGCCCTTGTTGGTGCAGCCGCGCAGATCGGGATCGTAGAGGAAAATGCAAACCATCGGGATGTAGCGCTCTTCGCAGGGAAGCTCGCTGATATATTTCTTTTCTTCGGCGGAACGCCGGCCCCACCAGGCGGCCGTGGCTTGGGGATTTCCAGACTTTTCGGAGTCGATGCACTCGGGCACACCCTGAGCCCTGACGTCGCCAACATCCCACAGGGTGATGCCAACAACGGCAAGACCGATGATCAGACAAAACTGGACTAGAAGTTTCATTAGGCGTCCTCCCACGCTACCCCCCCAACTAGTAATGCTCTTTTACGAGATTGACATATCTGGTTCAATCCGCAAAGGGTGTGGGAAGAAAGAAACCGGGTCCACGCACATGGAGGACCCGGTTGGTTTGCTTTAGGCGGAAGCTGCAGCCGACGGGCGAGCCTTCATGCGCTCGAACCATGCGCCGATATTCTTGAGTTCCGGATTGAGCGGCTGGCCGACCTGGGCACCGAAGTCGAGGAACCCGAAAAGCAGAATATCTGCAAGCGTCATACGTTTTCCTGCAAGATAGTCCTTGCCTGAAAGCATTTTGTCCAGCCAGGCCAGCTTGTCCTGGGCAATCGCCTTCAGGCCATCGGCCGCCTCGGGAAGGCAGCGCATCCGATCTTTGAAAAGAGGCAGCCCCTCCGAAAAACGGAAGCCGTTCGCAAGCGGCTCACACACATTGAGGTCCACCCGGCGCGTCCACATACGTGTCTCGGCGCGCTCTTCGGGAGTCGTACCAATCAAGGACCCGCCCGGAAATTTCTCGTCCAGATACTCGCAAATGGCGGTGATCTCCGCGAGGTAACTGCCGTCGTCGAGCTCGAGTGCCGGAAGCTGACCCGCCGGATTTTTCGCGAGGTATGGTTCTTTGCGGTTCTCAGCCTGCATGATGTCAACCTCGACGAAGGGTAGTTCGATACCCTTCTCCTGCATGAACATCTTGACGACCCGGGGGTTCGGCCCGATCGAATTATAGAACTTCATTCTGATGTCTCCCTGTGATCCGGTTCCTTGAAATGGCCGGTATGGGTCCATGATTAGCCGAATGAGCCGCAGCACGCCACTTTCCCTCCCTATGGCGTGGCTGTCCTTATGTCTTGGCGCAGGTCAATTCCGTGTTTATCTAGGCTCAATCCGGCGGGAGACCGGATAGGGAGGCAAGAGAAATGGACGGGAACCGGGCGGCTGGCCGCGAGACATCGAACGGCGGTCTTTTTTATGGCTGGATTGTCGTTGGCGCGGTCTTCGTGGTCATGACAGTGACGGCAGGCCTCGGTTTCTACAATTTGTCTGTCTATCTCAAGGCGTTCATTGCAGAACGCGGGTTCTCCGTGTCTGCAACGTCCGGTGCGACTGCCTGCTTCTTTGTAGCTTCCGGATTTGCCGGCCTTGGCGTCGCATCCCTTATCGAGAGATATGACCCGCGATGGGTCATCAGCGCCGGTGCTCTATTGAGCGCCCTGGCAACACTGGGGGCCGGTTACGTAGAGGAGCTTTGGCAACTTTATGCCTTCTATATCCTTTTTGGTGTTGGCTATGCCGGCGCAGCCCTCATACCGGGGACAACGCTCGTAGCGCGCTGGTTCGTACGGCGTCGATCCATCGCGCTTTCGGTAGCTTCCACGGGTCTCTCTTTCGGAGGAATACTGCTGACCCCCGTTGCCGCCGCGATGATAGAGGAAATGGGCCTCGGTGGTGCATCGCCTTGGCTTGCGTCTATCTTTGTACTGGGAGTTGTACCTGTCTCCTGGCTTTTAATCCGTCCCTCACCCCATGCCTTGGGCCTTGGCCCCGACGGTGACCCGATCATCCGCGATGAAAGTGGAGCCCCCCTGCCCGTCGACGGAATCGATTTCGATAACGCCATCAGAAGTCGTTTTTTCGTCCTTACGACTATTGCCTTCATATTTGCGATGATGGCTCAGGTTGGAGTGATCGCACATTTATTCCGGCTCGTCGCAACCCGGAGTGAAAGCAACGATACTGCAGCTCTTGCTGTCGCCGTCATGGCAACGGCCAGTATCGTTGGACGGCTGCTCGGTGGATGGGGTCTTGCCTATATGTCGTCCAGACTATTCGTGCAGGCTCTCACGCTGGTTCAGGGGGCGGCTCTCGTTCTTTATTCGCTGATCGACAGTAGATTCGCCCTTATCGCAACGACGATCCTGTTCGGCGTAACGGTTGGAAACCTTTTGATGATGCAGCCGTTGCTCATCGCCGAAGCATTTGGACTCAAGGCCTATGGGCGCATCTATTCATTCAACCAGCTTTTCATGACGCTCGGAGTCGCAACGGGACCAGCCGCCATAGGCTTTCTTTATGAATGGCTCGGAGGATATGACGTTGCATTCCTCGTCATGGCGGCTGCGTCGGGCCTCGCTTTCCTGCTCGTCATTTTGGGAGGCCCCGTCCGTGCACTGATCGAAAGAAAATCAAATGCGTGATTTTGGTTCTAACGTCGTGCTCGACAATCCGGCTTTCATCCACGAAACCGCGGTTGTCTATGGAAAGGTCTTCATAGGCGAAGGCTCATCGCTCTGGCCCTACGTCGTTATACGAAGTGAGATGCATGAAGTCCGCATTGGAAAGCGAACCAACATCCAGGACTTCGTGATGATTCATGTGGGAAACAACACACCTACAATCATCGGTGACAACTGTTCGATCACCCATCATGTGACAGTCCACGGCGCGGAGGTCGGGGACAATTGCCTCATCGGAATAAACGCGACGTTGATGGACGGAGCAAAGATCGGGGCAAACTCGATAGTCGCGGGACATTCCATCGTTACGGAAGGCACCATAGTTCCGGAGAATTCGATTGTGGCAGGTTCACCGGCAAAGGTGATCAAGAGCAGGAACAACCGTATCGCCAATGCCATGAATGCACGTTTCTACTACGAAAACGCGCTTGCTTATTCGCGTGGCGATCATCGGGTGACCGAAAGGGACAGCTTCCGGAAGGCAATGGAGAAGGAAATGAAGGCTCTTGCGGCCGACGCCTAGATTCCTCTTGGGAGCTCTGACCGAAAGCGCTATTTAGGTCAGAATTGATATTCGACCATTGGAGCCTGAAAAATGGACACTGGCCCGGCGCCAGAAAGCCAGCGTGCGGAGGCGCGCGGCAGGATCTTTTACGGCTGGTACATTGTCGGCGCGGTGTTCGTCATCCATACCGTGTCCTGCGGTCTGATTTTCTACAATCTCTCGATTTTTCTGAAGGCTTTTGTTGCCGAAGGCGGGTTCACCGTCTCCGCTACATCCAATGCCACCGCCCTATTCTTCATCTCCTCAGGTTTCGCGGGCCTTGCGGTCGGGTGGATGCTCGATCGTTTCGATCCTCGCTGGGTTGTGACTTTTGGCGCATTTCTATCCGCAGGTGTACTTGCAAGCGCCGGTCATGTCGGCGAGCTCTGGCAACTCTACGCCTTCTACATTCTTTTCGGCATCGGCAATGCCGCAGTCGCCGTCATTCCAGGCATGACCATCGTTGCGCGCTGGTTTACTCGCCAGCGTTCCAAGGCCATCGCTTATGCGTCTACGGGCCTGTCGCTTGGCGGCATTCTTTTCACGCCTCTTTCAGCGACGCTCGTCGAACGCTACGGGCTTGGCGAAGCAGCTTACTGGCTGGCGCTTGTGCTCGTTCTGGGCGTCGTGCCTATCGCGCTGATCATGCTGCGAAAGAGCCCGGAAGCGATCGGACTGTCGCCGGACGGCGATCCGCCACAGCGTCAGGCGGACGGAAGTCTTGTGCCGCCCGACGGCGTTGGGTTCAGTGAAGCGATCCGAAGCCGCTTTTTCATACTCTGCACTGGAGCTTTCGTTTTCTCGATGATGGCGCAGGTTGGGTCCCTCGCGCATCAGTTCCGCCTCGTGGCGACGCGCACGGGGGACGATCATGTCGCCGCTCTTGCCGTGTCGATCATGGCGGCGTCGAGCATCGCCGGACGTCTCGTTGGCGGGTCGCTTCTCTCGCGCATCGCATCGAAAAACTATCTCTATGCGATCTATGTGCTGCAGGGGATTTCTTTCTGCGCTTTTGCCTTCGCGGATGGGATGGTTGCCCTGTTCATCGTCTCGGCCATGTTCGGCGCGACGGTCGGTAACATGCAGATGATGCAACCACTCATCATGGCCGAAGCCTTCGGCCTAAAAGCCTATGCGCGTATTCTCTCATTGGCTCAAATGATTACGACTTGTGCCAATGCCGCAGGCCCCGCCCTGCTCGGTTTCCTTTATGCAACGGCGGGGGGATATCAGACCGCCTATCTGGTGATCACATTGTCCTCTGTTCTGGGCTTTGCCTGCCTGTATGCAGCCGGCCCCGTGCGCGCTCTTCTCGATGCGCAGGAAAGGCCCCTACCGCGCTGAAATGCTTCATGGATTTCACGTAGCGTCACAGCTAGACTGCGTCCGCTTTCCACTTATACCCCACGGACCGTCATGAAACTGCCATCGAACTTTTACAAACCTCTCGCGATCGGTGCTCCGGACCCTTACCGGGAACTCCCGGTGCGGCTTGAACGGATGATCCATTTTTTCCCCGGTCATAACGAGAAGGTTCGTTCGCGCGTCGGCGACATGATCCCGCAAGTGGATGTACTGCTCGGAAACCTTGAGGACGCCATTCCGGCCGACCAGAAGGAAGCCGCACGCAAGGGCGTGATCGAGGTCGGCAAGGCGCATGACTTCGGCTCAACGGGATTCTGGGTGCGGATCAACCCGCTGAACAGCCCCTGGATGCTCGACGATGTCATGGAGCTGGTGGCAGAGATTGGCGACAAGCTTGACGTCATCATGCTGCCCAAGGTCGAAGGCCCATGGGACATCCATTATCTGGACCAGCTGCTCGCTCAGCTTGAAGCAAGGCACAGCGTAAAGAAGCCGCTCCTCATTCACGCAATCCTCGAGACCGCGCAGGGCGTGAAGAACGTGGAAGAGATCGCTGCCGCTTCACCGCGCATGCACGGCATGAGCCTGGGGCCAGCGGACCTCGCGGCTTCGCGCAAGATGAAAACGACGCGCGTCGGCGGCGGACATCCCTTCTACCGTGTGCTCGAAGACCCGAAAGAAGACGGAAGCACGCGCATCGCCGCGCAGCAGGATCTTTGGCACTACACCTTCGCGAAGATGGTGGATGCCTGCGTTGCCAACGGCATAAGCCCCTTCTACGGCCCCTTTGGCGACATCCAGGATCTCGACGCCTGCGAACAACAGTTCCGCAATGCCTTCCTTATGGGCTGTGTCGGCGCCTGGTCGCTGCATCCCAACCAGATCGCGATCGCCAAGCGCGTTTTCAGCCCGGATTCCGAGGAGGTCACCTTCGCTAAGAAGATCCTCGAAGCCATGCCGGACGGCACCGGCGTCGCCATGATCGATGGCAAGATGCAGGACGACGCCACCTGGAAACAGGCCAAGGTGATCGTGGACCTGGCGAGGAAGGTTGCCGAAAAGGATCCCGACCTCGCCAAGGCCTACGGTTTCTAGGGCTTTGTCAGGAGAGCGTGGCGAGGGCCTCCGCACGGAACGGCATGAGCTGATCGAAAGCGCCTGTATGGACCTTGTGTGCCCATGCGGGATCGACGAGTAGCGCCCGGCCGACACCGACAAGGTCGAACTCGCCCTTCTCCAGACGCTCAAGTAGCTCGTCGATGCCTGTCGCCTCGGAGCTTTCGCCCGCGAAAGAGGCAATGAACTCACCGGAGAGGCTGACGCTGCCCACGGTGATGCTCGGCTTGCCGGTGAGCTTCTTCGTCCAGCCGGCAAGGTTGAGGTCCGAGCCTTCGAACTCCGGCTCCCAGAAGCGGCGCTGCGAACAGTGGAAGGCATCGACACCGGCATCCGACAGCGGCTTGAGGAAAGCGCCCAGCTCTTCCGGCGTCTGCGCAAGCTTCACCGTATAGTCCTGCTGCTTCCACTGGGAGAAGCGAAGAATAAGCGGATAATCCTTGCCCGCGTGGCGGCGGATGGATTCGATGATCTCGACGGCAAACCGTGTGCGGCCGACAAGGTCCCCACCATACTCGTCCTCACGCTCATTGGTGCCAGCCCAGAAGAACTGGTCGATGAGATAGCCATGAGCGCCGTGGATTTCGACGCCGTCGAAACCGACTTCCCGTGCGTCGGCGGCTGCCTGTCCGAAAGCCTCGATGGTCTGCTTGATTTCCTCGCGGGTCATCGGCTCCGAACGCTTCTTGCCGGGCACGGCAAGGCCGGAGGGTCCATGGCTCGGCAGATGCGAATTGGTCGACTTGGCGGGATTGCGAGTCATGCCAGTGTGCCAGAGCTGCGGCATGATCTTGCCGCCGACGTCATGGACTTCATCCACGACACGCTTCCAGCCTTTCAGTGCCTCTTCGCCCCAGAACTGCGGCACATTCGGATCGCTGGTCGCGACCGGCGTATTGACCGTGGTGCCCTCGGTGATGATGAGCCCGCATTCGGCTTCGGCGCGGCGGCGGTAATAGGCGGCCACATCCGCTCCCGGCACGCCGCCAGGGGACTTGGAGCGCGTCATGGGCGCCATGACGACGCGATTGGGCAACTCAAGCCCGTTGAGTATAAAGGGCTCGAACAGGGGGGCCACCGAGCGGCTCATAAGCTTCTCCTTGGTATGGGAAAAATTGCGATAGGCGCCATATTGGGTATTTGTTCCCGAATGGCAATGCCGAGGCGCAACCCTCTGTCGCGGCAAGGGTTTTACCCTCCCCGCCTAACTGTTAGAATTGCGTGTTTCTGGAGAAGCGAAAGCTGGCCATGCAAGTGAACCGGGAAGCCAAGTTCAGGATAGGACAAGTGGTACGCCACCGGTTCTATCCCTTCCGCGGCGTAATTTTCGACGTCGATCCAACCTTCAACAACACCGAGGAATGGTGGCAGTCCATTCCAGAAGAGGTACGCCCGCGCAAGGACCAGCCTTACTATCACCTGCTGGCAGAGAACTCGGATACGGAATATGTGGCCTATGTGTCCGAGCAGAATCTGCTGCCCGACGAGTCGGGTGAGCCTGTGAGGCACCCCCAGGTGCAAGAGTTGTTCGGCCCCCTTAAAGACGGTTTCTACGCTGTCCGGGCGAAATCCGCGCACTGAATTTCCGGTGAAACCGTGCTAGGAGATTCTGCCGCGAGGCGTGGCGGTGCAGGCCTTTAGGGGGCGGAAGATTGCGGCAAGACCGGCGAACCTATCTTATCCGGAGAATTATGGATGGCTGGAACAGGTTTTATGTGAACCGTTTCATCGCCCCTGCATTCGACTCTCTCGGTCCTGGGATCGATGTATCCAGCCCGAAAAATATCGAAATCTGGGGAGGCGGGATTACCGCAGGAAGCCACCTCCATCTTCATGCGTCACGCGGCAGTCTTGTACGATTGGCAACATGGCGCACTGGCGAACGCGAGGGACGCATAGATATCGGGGATTGCGTTCTGATCAGTCCCGGCACGCACATAGTCGCATCCGAAGAGATAGTCATCGGCAGCGACACGATGATTGCCAGTAATTGCTATATCTCGGATTCTGATTGGCACGATACTTACGACCGCACAGCGGAGCTGGACAAACACCGCCCCATAAGGATCGGCGAAAACGTCTGGCTGGGTGTGCGGGCCATCGTCGGCAAGGGCGTGACCATCGGCGAAAACAGCATCATCGGCGCGGGATCTGTGGTGACCCGGGATATACCGGCCAATTGCATTGCCGCAGGCAACCCGGCGCGCGTGGTGCGCGAGCTCGATACGACGCGTGAATTCAAACGCCGCTCCACGCTTTTCAGGAATCCGGAAAAGCTTGAGCAGGATATGGACAATCTGATGCGCTATCTCCTGCGCAAGAACACAACCCTCGGATGGCTCCGGAGCGTGTTCTCGCCCTCAGGAACGGATTGAAGCGTCAGGACTTGGGTACCGGAATGGCGGCAATGGCCTTCGATACGCCGTCAAGCTTCACTGGCACATTCACATCGCCCTTGCCCACAAGACGGAAGAGCACCTTCATTTCGGCGCCATTCTTGATCGCGTTCAGACGTTCCGGCGTCAGCAATATCTCCGTCTGACAGCCGCCGGGAAGGCAATACATGAACTGCTGGCTGAACTTCTCCTTACCGTCCACGTCCCAGCCGATACCGTTGGGCAGGAAGGTGCCAAGCGGCGTGATGGCGAACATGAAAAGATCCCGCTGGCCATCTTCGTCCGTATCCTTGGAGCTGTAGCCGATGCCGACATAGGCGATGCGTTGTTTTTCTTCGCCGATACGCACATCGACGAAGGCATGGCATTGTTCCGCTCCCGCCTCGTTCTTCTCGCAGCGGGTACTCCAGGTACCGAAACTTTCAATCTTGTCGTTGGCTCCGGCGGCCGCTCCTGCCGTCTGGGCAACGGCCGGGGAGAAGCCCGCGCCGGCGATGAAGGCCGCGGCGGCGACGCCGGAAAGAAAGCGCCGAAATAGCATAGTTGGTATCCTTTCAGGACTGAGCGTTCATTCGAGCCTTACCGTCGCGTCAGATTGGGCAACGACGGCAGTCTGCACTGAGCGCTACCCTCGCATTTCGGCATAAAGAAGGCACAGGGAATCTTTGAAGAATCGTCCCAATTCCTCAATTCTGCACACATTAACCAATTGCGGACGGGGTCATGAAGCGAAGCGCCCGTGTGAACAAGCTCCTTGTCTGGAGGAGTCGCATGTACCGCTGCCTGGCCGCGGGACTTTTCTGTATCGCAGCCTCCCTGTTCCTGCCGGATGCCGCCTTTGCCGGGCACGCCATTGCGATGCATGGCGGGCCGCTCTATCCGGCCGATTTCCGGCATTTCGACTATGTGAACCCTGAAGCACCTAAAGGCGGTTCTATCGTATTCGGTGCGACCGGCAGCTTCGACAGCCTCAATCCGTTCATCGTTCGCGGAACATCGGCGATCGGTTTGCGCGAGCACGTCTTCGAGAGCTTGCTGGCGCGAGGCTATGACGAGCCCTTCACGCTTTACGGTCTGCTGGCGGAATCCGTGGATATGCCGGACGACCGCAGTTCGATCACATTCACGCTCAATCCGAAGGCGCGCTTTTCAGACGGCGAGCCTGTCACCGTGGACGATGTGATCTTTTCGCTAGAAACACTGAGGGACAAGGGGCGGCCAAACTACAAGACCTACTATTCCAAGGTCTCGAAGGTGCAGAAGCTCGGTCCGCGAACATTCCGCTTCGTCTTCGATGCAGATGGGGACCGGGAAATTCCGCTCATCATGGGTCTCATGCCGATAATCCCCAAGCATGTTTATAGTGCGCGCGACTTCGGCAGTGCGGGTTTTGAAACACCAATCGGTAGCGGTCCCTATGTGGTCGAGAAGATCGAACCAGGCTCAAACATTACCTATCGCCGCGACCCGAACTACTGGGGCGTGGAGCTGCCGGTGAATGTCGGACAGAACAACATCGACCGTCTGACCTACGAATATTTCCGCGACGCCAATGCCTCCTTCGAGGCCTTCAAGACCGGTATCTATCACGCCCGTCCCGAAGACGATCCAGGTCGCTGGACCACCGGCTACGACTTCCCGGCCCTTCGTGACGGACGAGTACGCAAGGAAGTTTTCGAAAGCGGCATGCCCTCCGGCATGTATGCACTCGTCTTCAACACGCGGCGTCCCGCCCTCGCCGACCGGCGCGTCCGCGACGCCCTGATCCAGCTTTTCAATTTTGCCTGGGTGAACCGGAATCTCTATTACGACGCCTATGTCCGCACCCAGAGTTTCTTTGACGGTTCGGAACTTGGCTCACACGGGCTTGCGGCAAGCAAAAAGGAGAGAGAATTGCTGGCGCCTTTTCCAGGCGCAGTGACACCCGAAATCATGGCTCATGGCTGGCAGGCTCCGAAGGGTGACCCTTCAGGGCAGGACCGTGAGAATCGCGTCCGCGCCGTCTCGATGCTCAAGCAGGCAGGATATGAAATCCGGAACGGAAGGATGGCGGATGTGAAGACGGGCAGGCCGCTCGCATTCGAGATACTGGTGGCGACGCCCTCGGAAGAACGCCTCGCCCTCACCTATTCCAGAATGGTGAAACGCATTGGTGTCGAAGCCACGGTACGAAACGTCGATCCAAGCCAGTATCAGGAGCGTCGAAACAACTATCAGTATGACACGATTTTCAACAGCTGGTTCTCATCTCTCTCGCCCGGCAACGAACAAAGCTTCTACTGGGGATCGGAAGCGGCACGCATGCCCGGAACACGCAACTACATGGGCGTTACCGAGCCAGCGGTGGATGCGATGATCGCGGCCATGCTGGAGGCCCGCACGCGGGAGGATTTCATTGCCGCGGTGCGGGCGATGGATCGCGTATTGCTTTCCGGCGCCTACATTATTCCGCTCTTCCATCAGCCCGAGCAATGGCTCGCGCTTTGGCAGAAGGTCAGGACACCGGAAAAAACATCTCTCTATGGCTATCGCAGCGGCACATGGTGGATCGAGGAAAAATAGATCGCACAAACCGCGGATCAAGAGCCGAAAAAAGAAAGTTCTCGCTCCATTGTCATCGCAGAACTTTCGCTGTTTTCTAGCGTCTGTCGATCCAGCTCGTCGTCTGAAAGCTGGGGCGCTGTGGGGCGAAAAGTTCAGACGTCGGGCCTACCTGCGTTTCAGGGAGGACCCGAATGACAAGACGTTTCTCAGCCCCGGCATTTGCGGCGGCAACGCTTGCAGGCATCGTTGCCGTTACGCCGGCAGCATGGTCGGCAGGATACGCGGTGCGCGAACAATCTGCTGAAGCCCAGGGTATGGCCTATGCGGGCATTTCGGCAGGCACCGGAAACATCAGCTCCATCTTCTACAATCCTGCAACGCTGGCTCTCCACAGCGGTGTGAACGTGACAGGTGAGTTCGCCTGGATCGTGCCCGATGTCGAACTGATGAACGCTCAGGCAACTACAATCTACGGCACGTCCATCACCGGCGGCAGCGGCGGCAATCTCGCTCACCAGGCATTCGTGCCGGCCTTCTACGGCTCGTGGCAGATCGCGCCGGACTGGCATCTCGGCTTTTCCTTCAACGCGCCTTTCGGCTTCACCACCTCCTCCGAAGATCCCGACTGGATCGGCCGCTATCATGCGCTCGGATCGCGGCTGAGGACCTATAACGCCGAGCCGATGGTCGCCTGGCAGGTGTCGCCCGGCGTTGCCATCGGCGGCGGCATTCAGGTGCAATATACCGACGCGCGCCTTACCAGCGCGATCGACCTTGGCACGGTGGGAACGATCGAGGGGGCGCCGGGTGGCGTTCCCGGCAGCCCGGCGCAGGAAGGTTTCGCGGCCATCGAGGGCGACGACTGGTCATACGGCTATTCGCTCGGCATCCTGCTGACGCCCGCACCGGGCACGAGGATCGGCGTCGGCTACCGCTCGGCGATGGATATCGACCTCAAGGGCGACGCTAATTTCGCGCTGAGCGCCTATGGCCAGCTTCTCTCCTCGTTTTCCGGCGCGCTGGTGCCGACGGGCGGCAGCGCCTCGGTCACGACACCGGAAATGGTGACGCTCGGCATCAAACAGGACCTCGACCCGCAATGGACGCTGGCTGCGGAACTCGCATGGACACGCTGGAGCCGTTTCGACCAGCTTGTCGTGGATTTCGACAACCCGGCGCAGCCCAGCGAAGTGACGCTGGAAGAATGGGAAGACAGTATCTTCCTGGCGCTGGGCCTAACCTACCGGCCGACCGACAAGCTGCGCCTGCGCACCGGCGTCGCCTTCGATGAAGGCGTTGTGCCGAGCGCCGACCGGCGTACCCCCCGCATCCCGGATTCGGATCGCTACTGGCTTTCCTTCGGCGCGGGCTACGATCTCACCGAGAGCATGACGATCGACGCGGCCTACACGCATATCTTTTCGCCGGATGCTCACATGAACCAGCAGGTGGCGGATACGGGCAATGCGGCAAGGGGAAACCTCTCCGGCACGTTCCAGTCCTCGGCCGATATCGTCAATGCGAGCCTCAGCATGAAGTTCTGATGCATGAGCATCTTCTCCTGCTATCCTTTGGAAAAAAGGAGTCGGGGAGGATGCCCATGAAGGACCGGATCGGGGAATGGCGGCAGCGTCTGAAGCTGCCGCTTGTTGCCGCGCCCATGTTTCTGATTTCGGGGCCGGAGCTCGTGCTTGCGGCCTGCCGGCAAGGCGTTATCGGCAGTTTTCCCACCCCGAATGCGCGGACCGTGGCCGACCTCGACCAGTGGCTCGACCGGATAACTTCCGGCCTCACGGAAAGAGACGCGCCCTGGGCGGCGAACGTCGTGGTTCACCGTTCGAATGCCCGGCTCGACGAGGACCTCGACCTCATCATCCGCTACAAGGCGCCTCTCGTCATCACCGCGCTTGGAAGTCCGCGCGCCATCGTCGAGCGCGTGCATGGCTATGGCGGCAAGGTCTTTGCCGATGTGAACTCGGTGGCATTCGCAAAAAAGGCGGCCGCTGCAGGTGTGGACGGCCTCGTGCTCGTTGCAGCCGGCGCGGGCGGCCACACCGGCAACATGACGGGGTTTTCCTTCGTGCCCGCCGTTCGCGAATTCTTCGACGGACCTTTGATTCTCGGCGGCGGTATCACCGATGGTGCGGGTATTCGCGCGGCGGAGGTGCTCGGCGCCGATCTCGCCTATATGGGAACGCGCTTCATCGCCTGTGAGGAAAGTCTCGCGCCGCCCGCCTATCGCGACATGCTCGTTTCGTCGACCGTGGACGATCTCATCCTTACCCGCGCGATAACCGGCGTCGCCGCGAACTGGCTGAAGCCGAGCATCGCCAATGCAGGCATGAACCTCGACGCGATGGAGAAGAACCCGGATATCGACTTCACCGATCCGCAATCCGGCGCGAAACGCTGGGCGCAGGTCTGGTCTGCCGGGCACGGCGTCGGCCTGATCGACCGCACGGAGCCTGCGGCAAGCCTCATCGCAAGACTGAAAGAAGAATACGAGGCGGCGAGAAAAAGATAGGCGCGGTCGCGCAACGCTTTGGGAGGAGCACGCGCATGATCCTGGCATCGAAGGAAGATATTGCGAAGCACACAGCCGCCGGCTGGTGGGGCAAGGAGACGATAAGCACTCGTTTCCGCGCAAATGCGGCGGCGGCGCCTGATCGCACCGCCATCGCCGATCCGCCGAACCGCGAGGATATCGACGGACAGGTACCGAGACGTCTCACCTATCGAGAGCTGGAGGCGGAAGCGGACCGTATCGCCACAGCTTTCCTCGATACAGGCCTCACAAAAGACGACGTGATAGCGGTGCAACTACCGAACACGGTGGATCTCGTTGCCGTCTATCTCGGCGCGTGGCGGGCCGGACTGATCGTGACGCCCTTTCCCGTGCAGTGGCGCGCACATGAGATTAGCGATGTTCTCGGGTTTGTCGGCGCAAAAGCTGCGGTCACGGCGCGTCAAATTCGCGGGCATGACCACGGCGCAATGTTCGATGCACTGAAGGGCAAACTCTCAGGCCCAGCGGCCTTGTTCGTCACGGAGGAAACCATCTGGCCTGACGCAGACAACAAAAAGCTGAATGCTCTGCCCGATACGGACGCCAATGATGCAGCAACGATCTGTTGGACGTCCGGAACGGAAGCGCGCCCAAAGGGCGTCCCACGCAGCCACAATCACTGGATGATCGCGGGTGTAGCCTGCGCCGATGCAGCGCGGCTTCAGGCGGGAGATGCGGTGCTGAACCCCTTCCCGCTCGTGAATATGGCCGCGATCGGCGGTTGTTTAATGCCCTGGCTCCTCACCGGAGGCACACTGGTTCAGCATCACCCGTTCGACCTGCCTGTTTTCCTGAAGCAACTCGTGGGCGAGAGGATCGCCTATACGGTGGCGCCGCCCACCGTACTCACCATGCTTCTGAAGGAAGAAAAACTGATGGCGAGCCTCGACTTCTCCGCCATACGCAGTATCGGCTCCGGCTCGGCGCCCCTTTCACCCTGGATGGTGAAGACATGGCAGGAACGATACGGGCTCCCCATCGTCAACATCTTCGGCTCGAACGAAGGCACCTGTCTCATCTCAGGCGCCGACGATGTACCCGACCCGGAAGAGCGTGCGCAGTTCTTCCCCCGCTTCGGCGTAAAAGGTTTCGACTGGCCCGCGAGGATCGCAACGGCCGTCGAGACGAAGCTGATCGACCTTCAGACCGGCGAGGAGATTTCGGAACCGGGCAAGCCCGGCGAATTGCTCATAAAGGGAGCCACCGTCTTTGCGGGATATTTTCGCGCCGGCGACGGCGGTGGACCACTGGACGCGATAGATGAAAACGGCTTCTTCCATACGGGCGACGTTTTCGAGATCGCAGGCCCGGGAAACCGCTACTACCGTTTCGTGGAGCGCGCGAAGGACATCATCATTCGCGGCGGTATGAACATCTCGCCGGGCGAAATCGACGGTCTCCTTGCAGGGGTCCCGAAAATCAGGGAGGCGGCGGTCGTCGGATACGCGGACCCGGTGATGGGAGAGCGCATCTGCGCCGTGGCGGTCCCCGCCGACGGAGAAAACGTGACACTGGAAGACATCAGGTCGCATCTGCAGCAGAGCGACATTGCAGCCTACAAGCTGCCGGAGCGGCTTGAAATCGCGGATGCCCTGCCCCGCAACCCGCTCGGAAAGGTACTCCGGCGAGAACTGAGGGCCATGATCGGAGAATGATCAGCGCGCTTCGATATTGAAGATCGACTCAAGACTCGTCAGGTTCATGCCGTGCTTGACGTAGTTGTAAGGCGTGACATTGACCGACTTGATGAGCGCACGCTCGATCTCGGTCCCGATACTGCCGTCGGCGGCCGGCACCATGTCGAAATCGAGGACGTTGATGCAGGCGGGATCCTGTTCGAAGGAGCGTACCGCCGTCAGCGCACGCTCGATCGAGCAGCCGGTAGCGGCCCAGCCGAGAACCAGCCGGTTGATGCCTTCATGCGCAGTGATGAGCATTGTGTGCCAGCCAGGTTCGGCCAGCAGCTTCTTCACGGCGGAAACCGACCGCTCGAGCGCTTCGGCGAAAACCTCGCCGCCGTCGAGCATGGTGGCGCCCGGCTCCCCGGCCATATCGAAATGGTAAGCCATGCGGGCCGCCAGTTCGGCGCGGCTTTTCACCTCCCCGAACGAGCCACCGTGGATTTCAACCAGATCTCCTACGACTTCGAGCGACGGCGCCTTGCCTTGCTGCGCCGCCAGAACGTACTCAGCGGTCTGGCGCGTGCGAGGAACGCCGGAGCAGACAGCCCGGTCGAGAGCAACATGTGAAAGCGCCTGACCGGCTGCCTTCGCCTGTTCCTGCCCGAGCGGGGTCAGGGGAACGACCTTCGGGTCGCCCCCTGCTGCCCTGATTTCCGGTCCGAAATAATCGACATGGCCGTGACGCATCAAATAGATGCGCCTGCGGCCCGTCGTGCCGGGAAGTGCGGTCAAATCGCTTCGGCCTTCTTCAGCCCCTCGACGTCGCCATCGGAGAAGCCCCAGTCCTTGAGCGCGCTCTCGGTGTGCTCTCCGATCACGGGTGCAGGGCCCTGGATCTTCGACTCCGTGCGCGAAAAACGCGGCGCAACATTGGGCTGAGCAACGCCATCGATTTCGACGATCGTTTCACGCGCCTTGTTGTGCGGGTGGTTGATCGCTTCCTTGATGGAAAGGACCGGCGCGAAGCAGATGTCCGTGCCTTCCATGATTTCGCACCACTCGTCGCGCGTCTTGGTCTTGAAGACCTCTTCGATCTTCTTTTTCATTTCCGGCCACTTAGCGCGGTCCATCTGCGCGTCCCAAAGGCTGTCCGTCAGCCCCGCCTTCTCACGCAGGATCGCGTAGAACTGCGGCTCGATGGAACCGATGGAAATCCACTTGCCGTCCTTCGTCTCGTAGGTGTCGTAGAAGTGCGCGCCACCGTCGAGCATGTTCGTGCCATGCGGCTCCTGCCACATGCCGGAAGCCGTGAAGCCATAGAACATCGCCATGAGCGAGGTCGCGCCATCCGTCATTGCGGCATCGACGACCTGGCCCTTGCCACTGCGTTGCGCCTCGACAAGCGCGGCGAGCATGCCCATGGCGAGATAGAGAGCACCACCTCCGAAATCGCCAACCAGGTTCAGCGGTGGAACGGGCTTCTCGCCTGGACGGCCGATCGAATGCAACGCGCCGGTGAGCGAAATGTAGTTGATGTCATGGCCAGCGGCCTGAGCGAGCGGACCGGTCTGGCCCCAGCCGGTCATGCGGCCATAAACAAGCTTGGGATTGCGCTTCAGGCAGACATCGGGGCCAAGGCCGAGGCGCTCCATCACGCCGGGACGGAAACCTTCCTGCAGGATATCGGCCTTTTCGATGAGCTTCAGGCAAGCCTCAACCGACTCAGGTTTCTTGAGGTCGAGCGCGACCGAACGGCGGCCGCGTGAGCCGATATCGAATTTGGAGCCGCCCTTCGCGCCTTTGCGGTCGATGCGGATGATATCCGCGCCCATGTCGGAAAGCAGCATGGCGCAGAAGGGGCCCGGACCAATGCCCGCGAATTCGACGATCTTGATGCCACTGAGGGGTCCGCTTCCCATACCTTCGCTCCCGTTAAGTCAGCCATTACATGGCGTTGCTGTTTGTTGGCTGATTTGTACAGGCTGGCGGCTGGCACGTAAACGCAGTTGGGCACCTTCCTGATCTGACGCAGCGTCGCGCTTGCGCCCGGAACTGGCCGCCCGTACAAACCGGGATATGGTCATGCCCGCCCCCTCCATCGCTCGCGGATATTCCGGCGAGCCCTGCCCCGACAGCTTCAACATCGCGCGCTACTGCCTGGCGCGTGGCGCAGCCGAGACGCCGGACAAGACTGCTCTGATCGTGGTGACTGACGCCGATGCGCCACTCGCCGAGGCCGAATGCTGGACATATGGCGAACTTGACGAAGCCGTGCGCAGGGTTGCGGCGGGGCTCCTTGCCGAAGGCTTCAAGCCGGGCGAACGGATAATGATCCGTATGCCGAACACATCCGAATATGCCCTGATGTTTTTCGGTGGTTTGGCGGCAGGAATAGTGCCCCTGCCCTCGTCTTCGCAGCTCACATCAGCCGAAGCCGACTTCCTGCTCTCGGACTCCGCCGCAAGCGCCGTCGCGCTGGCGCCTGACATGAACATGACGGCAGAAGGCGTCCGCATCTTGGACGCCGAAGCGGTCGCGAGGCTTCGGGAACATGAGCCGCTGAAGGATTATGCGGCGACGAGCGCGAACGATCCCGCCTTCCTGGTCTATACCTCTGGCACAAGCGGCCGCCCGAAAGGCGTTCTCCACGCGCATCGAAGCGCATGGGGACGCAGGCCCATGTATCGCGGATGGTACGGCATGGACGCGACCGACATCATGCTTCACGCTGGCGCCTTTAACTGGACCTATACGCTTGGTGTCGGCCTGACCGATCCCTGGGCGAACTGCGCGACGACCGTTCTCTACAACGGCGAGAAGGACGTGCAGGTCTGGCCGAAGCTGATGGAGAAAACGGGAGCGACGCTTTTCGCCGCCGTACCGACGCTCTATCGCCAGATCCTGAAATATTGCGATCTCGACGCGCATGATCTTTCGGCGTTGCGCCACGGGCTTACGGCCGGTGAAGCGCTTTCGCCAGCCCTCCTCTCTCACTGGCGCGAGGCGACCGGCAAGGAACTCTATGAAGCGCTCGGCATGAGCGAATGCTCAACCTATGTTTCGACCGGGCCGGGGATGGAGATAAGGGCTGGCAGCCCCGGTAAGCCACAGCCGGGCCGCTGTGTGGCCGCGCTACCTGTCGATGACGGTTCGGAGCCGTTGCCTCCGGGCGAAACCGGCCTCCTTGCCGTTCACCGCTCCGACCCCGGGCTAATGCTCGGTTATTGGCGGCGGCCAGACGAGGAGGCTGAAGTCTATCGCGGAGAATGGTTCATTGGCGGCGACCTCGCCAGCTTCGATGCCGATGGCTACATGTGGTACCACGGCCGCGCTGACGACCTGATGAATGCGATGGGCTATCGCGTATCGCCGCAGGAGGTCGAGGCAGCTCTGACCGGCCACCCCGATATCCAGGAAGTTGCCGTTACCGAACTTCACGTGCGGGAGGATGTGACAGTGATTGCCGCTTTCGTTGTGCCAAAGGAAGCAAGTGAGCCCGACGCAGCCTCCATCCTCAAATGGGCGGCAGACAGGCTCGCCGCTTACAAATGTCCGCGTGAAGTTGTTTTTGTGGAGAGCTTGCCGCGCACGGCGAACGGCAAGGTGATGCGCCGCACGCTCGCAAAAAGATAGTTCAGCGCTAAGGACGCGTGGGCGCCTTGTCAGCCTCAAGTGCAGCCGCATTTGCATCGGGCGTCGCTTCGGCAGCGAAGCTGACCTCCACCTGCCGGACGCGATCTATAAGCGCCACCGTCGCGGAGACTGGGTTTGCATCGAGCGCCCATACGCAGATGAAGAAGCCAGCGACCACACCGACCAGAAAATTGGACATGACCGTCCGGGACCTCCTTGCCCCTCAAAGTCGCGCCGAATCAGCAGGACTAGGGTGCGGAGAGGAAAGGTAAAAAACAAGCAAAATCAATGACTTGTATCAAATCGGGACAGCGGGGCTAACGAGGTGCGACGCTCGCATGCATTGCGAGGACCTCGGCCGAGGGCGCCCTTCCGGCGATGCTCACCACGAAGATTGCGGCGCTCGCCAGAATGAACCCCGGCAGGATCTCGTAGACATCGAACAGGCCGCCTGAAAGTTGCTTCCACACGATAACGGTCGCAGCGCCGGCGATCATGCCGGCCAGCGCTCCGTTCCTCGTCATGCGTTGCCAGAAGAGCGAGAAAAGGACAACCGGACCGAAGGCAGCACCGAAGCCTGCCCAGGCATAGGCGACGAGAGAAAGCACGGTGCTTTCCCTGTCGAGCGCAAGAAGGAAGGCCACAATTGAGATGGCGGCGACCGAGAGCCGTCCTACCCTGAGGAGCTCCTTTGCTTCCGCCTGCGGACGAAGAAGCCGCTTCCAGAAATCCTCGGCGATAACGCTTGATGAGACGAGAAGCTGCGACGACACGGTGCTCATGATCGCGGCCAGAACGGCTGCCAGAAGAATGCCCGCGATCCAGGGGTTGAATAACGCCTGTGAGAGAGCGAGGAACACGGTCTCCGGATTGTCGAGCGGACGGTCGGCGAAGTAGCCGATGCCGGCGAAGCCGGTCGCCAGCGCGCCATAAAGCGCGAGAACCATCCAGGTCATGCCGATCATCTGTGCTTGCGGCATATCGCGCTCGTCACGAAGTGCCATGAAACGGGCTAGGATGTGCGGTTGTCCGAAATAGCCGAGTCCCCACGCCATGAGCGAAACTGCTCCGATCAGCGTGGTGTCATAGAAGGCGTCGAACACGCCAGGTGGTGCTGCCGACCCAACGCCATCAAGCATTTCCTGCCATCCGCCCATCGAGGAAATCGCAATGGCGGGCACGATGAGCAATGCGAAGAACATCATGATGCCCTGTACGGTATCCGTCCAACAGACGCCAAGAAAACCGCCGATCGCCGTATAGGACAGGATGCTCGCAGCACCGATGATAAGCGCCATTCGATAGTCGAGCGAGAAGACTTGCTCGAAGAGGATGGCACCGGAGACAAGTCCGGCTGATGTGTAGATCGTGAAGAAGATGAGGGTGACAAAGGCGCTCACGACACGGAGCACACGGCTACGATCCGCGAAACGGTTTTCGAAATAGTCGGGCATCGTCAGCGCATCGCCTGCGAGCTCGGTATAGCGGCGAAGGCGGTGCGCCACGAAGTGCCAGTTGAGCAGCGCTCCGGCTACGAGACCGACCGCGATCCATATCTGATTGAGGCCGGAGGCATAGATCGCACCGGGAAGCCCCAGCATCAGCCATCCGCTCATATCGGAAGCGCCCGCGGAAAGCGCAGTGACGGCACCACCAAGCTGCCGCCCTCCGAGAATGTAATCCTTGAGGTTTGACGTGTATCGATATGCCGCTATGCCGAGGCCAAGCATGGCGACCAGATAGATCGCAATGACGGTTCCAGAGATAACCGTCATCGGGATGCCCGAAACCACGAGAACGCCGAGACGAAAATAGCAAACGCCGGCAGTACAAGAAGAATGCAGGTGCCTGTGGTCAGTCCATCGATCATGAATCCCCCAATCGGGCCTACATGACCGGCGGCCCTCCCTCCTGACTTAGCCAGTATGCGGTGGGATTGGCAACCGACTGCGGCCGGGGCTCCGGCAGAACGCCTATGCTCCGATGATAGTTGCTATATTGACCTTTGTGCCCCAAGGCGGGATTGACCCGATAGTCGCGTTCGATCTGATGGTGCGCCGCCACAAGCTTTCCGCCAAAGCCGAAAACGGCCTCGGTCGGGTCCAGACCATAGGTCCAGACGCACGACAGAAAGCCAAGAATGAAACCACCTAGCAATTTTCCCACGACGGATTCCTTTCGGTTTCACCGTTCGCGATATATGGGAAAAATAGCTCGTTTATAGTTAACAAAATGTTACAGACATTTTGCCAAGCCGGTCAAAGCGATTGGCCGTCATCGACCGTAAAGAGGGCGCCTGTAATGAACCGGCCATGATCGGAGGCCAGGAGTAGAAGCGTGCCGTCCAGATCCTCCTCAACACCGAGGCGCCGCCGCGGCCAGCTTTTGATCTGCTTCTGCCCGCCCTCGGTCGAGAACCACTCGGAATTGAGCTCGGTCTCGATAAAGCCCGGACACATGGCGTTTACATTGATCTGGTGACGCGCCCACTCCTTCCCGAGCGACCTCGTCATCATCGCCACGGCAGCCTTCGTCATGCAGTAGATGGTGAGGCCCGGCAGCACCGAATGGGCGCCGATGGAAGCAATGTTGATGATGCGGCCGCCCTGCCCGCGCGCAATCATCGACCGGCCTACGGCCTGCGCCATGAAGAAGGCGCCGCGCACATTCGTGTCGAACATGGTGTCGAAGCCTTCGGGCGTCACGTCGGCGGGCAACGCCTGCACGTTCATGCCTGCGTTGTTGACGAGGATATCGAGTGGACCGAGGGCCTTCTCCGTTGCGTCGACGCAGTCCTTGATGCTTTTCGTATCTGTGACATCCAACGCGATGGGAAAGGCCGTACCGCCCATCGCCTCGATTTCCGCCTTGAGTGTCTCAAGGCGTTCGACGCGACGGCCCGTGATCGCGACCCTCGCGCCAGCCTTTGCCAGAATCAGCGAGAAACGACGCCCGAGACCGCTTGTGGCGCCAGTGACAAGCGCGACCTTCCCGGTCAGATCATAGCTTGGCAGCCTGATTTCCGTTGCGTCAGCCATGGATTTTTGCCTTCTATCCGTTTGATTTTGTGCAGCTTTTCGCGTCGGCGGCATCCTAGAAACCCGTCAGCATCCGTCAAGCGGCTCCGTGACTTGCTCATCGCCGGTGCCCGGCCCACAATCGAACTCAATCGACATTTGGCAACGAGGCCCGCAATGCAGCTCGACGTCGTCTCGGATACCGTCTGCCCCTGGTGCTATATCGGCAAGAAGCGGCTCGATCAGGCGCTGGTCATGCATGGCGGCGAAGGCATCACACTCGCCTGGCGGCCCTTCCAGCTCGACGCCTCGATCCCCGCGGAGGGGGTAGACCGCAAAGCCTACATGGAAAAGAAGTTCGGCGCGGAGCGCGCAAAAGAGGTCGGTAATACGATTCGCGAGTTTGGCGAGGCGGTTGGTATCGACTTTCGCTTCGACAGGATTGAGCGTTCGCCGAACACCTTGGATAGCCATCGTCTGATCCGCTGGGCGGGTACGGCCGGATGCCAAAACGAAATGGTCGACATTCTCTTTCGCCGCTACTTCGAGGACGGCGAAGACATCGGATTGCACGAGGTTCTTCTGGAGGCTGCGAGCGAGGCCGGAATGGACGTCGACATCGTGCGCGACCTTCTTTCGAAGGATGCGGACAAGGAGCTGATCCGTCAGGAGGACGCATTGGCCAGGCAAATGGGGATTCAGGGCGTCCCAAGCTTCGTCATAAATTCGCAGTGGGTAATGGTCGGCGCGCAGGAACCGGAAATGCTTGTCCGGATGTTCAACAAGCTTTTGGCCAAGGAGGCGGAGGCCACCGCCGCGCAATAATTCTTCGCCAATTCTGGGGGGAACGGAATGTCCAGTCTTTCGCCGCTCGGCCGGAATCTCATCCTGCTGGGGATGATCCTTTTTATGCTTGGGCTGCTTACCGGATTTGTCTCAGGCACCTTTGCCAATCCGCGCATGGGCCTATCCGCACATCTCGAAGGTCTCATGAATGGCACTTTTCTAGCGGTGCTTGGTCTTTTCTGGCATCACCTCGCTCTTTCGCGGACCGCCTCTCTCTTCGCGTTCTGGATGGTCGTCTATGCTGCCTTTGCGAATTGGCTCGGTGTTCTCCTCGGCGGCATCTGGGGCGCGGGCGCATCGATGATGCCGATTGCGGCAAAGGGGCTGATGGGCAACAGCTTCCAGGAAGGTGTCATCGCGTTTTTGCTGATTTCGATCTCTGGTGCGATGGTAATCGGTGTGGCACTGGTCATTTGGGGACTGTGGCGCATGAGAGCACCGGCCTGATCTTCAGCGTGTAACCGGTCCTTCATCCGCAAGACCCCGCATTCGCGAACTGCGGATGAAGGACGGAATCGCAGGCGGCTACCTTTTGGAAGGTTGTAGCTTGGGCTCTTCTTTCGGAGGCGTCGTGTAGAATGCCTGATTGCGGATTTCATCCGGCACTTCGCAATTCTTGTCGTACTGCATTTCGTGAACTGCCTGGAACTTGCCTTTCAGCAGAGCAAACTCCTCCTCACGGTTTTTCGTAAATGCGGTTCCGACAAGGAGCGGCATTGAGACGAGCAGGAAGCCTGCAACAAACGCCTTGTCCATCTCCGCATTTTCTTCCTGAAGGTCGCCAATCTCCTTTGCCTCGGCGATAAGTTTTTGCCGTTCTTCGGCAAGCTCATCGCATGTGTAGTCGGAGTATTCTTTGGGACTCACATAGCTCCCGCGAATTTCGCTGGTACTTGGCGTGCAACCGGCCAATACAACGCTCACGGCGCCGGCCATGATATTTCTGATCTTCAATGATGCCCCCCTTGTTTAGCTAAGGAGGTGATTATGATCGATTGAAATCATCCGGCAACAGACAATTGCCGCCAACTACGCCGCCTTCGCCTGATCGGCCAGTTTGGCGAGCGTCGACATCAGGCGATGGGTTCCCGTCAGGCGTTCTTCCGGTGTCTCCCAGTCGCGTTTGAAGACGAGCTTGTGATCTGGCCGAAGCTTGGCGTTGCCGCGTTCGTCGTTGATGAGTTCGACCAGCGCACCTGGGTTGGGGAACGTGTTCTCACGCAGCGTCAGGACAACACCCTTCGGGCCTGCCTCGATCTTTTCAACATTCGCCGTGCGGCAGAGACCTTTGATCTCGACGATCTTGAGCAGGAACTCGACTTCCTGCGGCAACTTGCCAAACCTGTCGATGAGCTCTGCGGCGAATCCGTCGATCTCTGTGCGCGTCTCGACATCCGACAGGCGTCGGTAAAGGGCCATGCGCGCATCGAGGTCCGGAACATAGCTTTCGGGAATGAGGACCGGTGTACCGACATTGATTTGCGGCGACCATTGGCCGTTTTCCTCTTCGCCCGAACCGCGCATCGAGGCGACGGCTTCTTCCAGCATTTCCTGATAAAGCTCATAGCCCACTTCGCGAATGTGCCCGGATTGCTCATCACCAAGGAGGTTGCCCGCACCGCGAATATCGAGATCGTGGCTCGCGAGCGAGAACCCTGCGCCAAGAGAGTCGAGCGACTGCAATACGCGCAGCCGACGCTCGGCACCGGGCGTCAATGTACGGTGTTGCGGCACCGTGAGATAGGCGTAGGCGCGCGCCTTGGAACGCCCGACGCGCCCGCGCAATTGATAAAGCTGCGCCAAGCCGAACATATCGGCGCGATGAACGACAAGCGTATTTGCAGTCGGAATATCAAGACCGGATTCGACGATGGTCGTGGAAACAAGAACGTCGAACTTTCCGTCGTAGAAAGCGGTCATCTTGTCTTCGATTTCGCTCGCCGCCATCTGACCGTGAGCCGAGATGAACTTCACTTCCGGAACGTATTGGCGAAGGAACTCCTCCGCATCGGCAAGGTCGGCAATGCGCGGCACGACATAGAAACTCTGCCCCCCTCGATAATGCTCGCGGAGAAGCGCTTCGCGCACTACAACGGGGTCGAACGGCGAAACATAGGTGCGGACTGCAAGGCGGTCGACCGGCGGGGTCGCAATGATCGAGAGCTCACGCACACCTGAAAGCGCAAGTTGCAGAGTGCGTGGAATGGGCGTCGCAGTCAGCGTCAGCACGTGAACTTCGGCCCGAAACTTCTTCAGCTGCTCCTTGTGAACGACGCCGAAGTGCTGCTCCTCGTCCACAATGACCAGTCCAAGATTGCGGAACTTGACCTGCTTGCCGAGCAAGGCATGCGTACCGATAACGATATCGATATCGCCGCTTGTCAGCCCCTCCCGGGTCTCGGACATTTCCTTCGAGCTGACGAGACGTGACATCTGCCGGATCTTGACCGGCAGACCGTTGAAACGCTCCGAAAATGTCTTGAAGTGCTGACGGGCAAGAAGCGTCGTCGGCACGATAACGGCAGCCTGGTAACCCGCCATGACGGCGACGAAAGCCGTGCGCAGCGCCACTTCGGTCTTACCGAAACCGACGTCTCCACAGACGAGCCGATCCATAGGCCGCCCGCGCGCCAGATCTTCGAGAACGGCTTCGATTGCCTGCAATTGGTCATCCGTTTCGGTAAACGGAAAGCGCGCACAGAATTCATCGTAGGAGCCAGCTTGCGGCTCTATCTTAGGCGCTGTCTTCAGTTCTCGTGCAGCCGCTATGCGAATGAGTTCGCCCGCCATCTCGCGGATGCGTTCCTTCAAGCGCGCCTTGCGCGCTTGCCATCCCGTTCCGCCCAGCCTGTCTAGTTGCGCGTCGCTCTCGTCCGTGCCATAGCGGGAGAGGAGTTCGATGTTCTCGACCGGCAGGTAGAGTTTGTCGCCCCCGTGATAAACGAGCAGAAGGCAGTCATGCGGCGCACCCATGACGTCGATTGACTGCAGCCGCTCGAAACGTCCGATGCCGTGATCGACATGCACAACGAGATCGCCAGGGCTGAGGCTCGATGCTTCGGTAAGGAAGTTCTCCGCCCGCTTCTTCCGGCGCTGACGAATGAGCCGATCGCCTAGAACATCCTGCTCGCTGATGACGGCCAGCTCGTCGGTTTCGAAACCAGCCTCGATGCCGAGAACAATTAGTGAAACTGTATTCTTGTTAACGCTGTTAACTTCGCTCCAGCTATCGGCAATGAGAACATTTCCGATACCGTGATCGCCAAGTACATGTTGGAGCCGATCACGCGAGCCTTCACTCCAGCTCGCGATAGCGATGCGTTTGCCTGAGCGGCGAAGGCCGGTTATGTGCCCGCCCAGGGCTTCGAATATATTGACACCTTCCTGCGCACGCTCGGGTGCAAAGCTGCGGCCCTGCCTGCCGCCGAGATTGGCGCCTGCACCTTCAGGCACGCTGAAGGGCGTGAACGAACGCAACGCGTGGCCACTCGTAAGCTCCTTCCACTCTTCGCCCGTGAGGTAAAGAGCGTCAGGCGGCAGGGGTTTGTAGCTCGGTGCTTCGCTGGCGAGCTTTGCATCCCGCCCCGTTTTTCGTGCTTCAGCGCGAGCTTCGTAATAGTCCTGTATCAGCTCGAGGCGCGCTTTCCTCGCCTCTTCCACCTGCGCATCGAGCGTGATCAAAGCACCCGGCGCATAGTCGAAGATGGTTTCAAGCCGCTCGTGGAACAGCGGAAGCCAGTGCTCCATGCCCGCATGTTTGCGGCCTTCGCTCACCGCTTCGTAAAGAGGATCACCATCATTGACTGCGCCAAGCTGCGCGACATAGGCCGCGCGGAACCGGCGGATCGTTTCCTTGTCGAGATGGATTTCGCTGGCTGGCACGAGCTCCAGGCCGTTGAGTTGGCCGACGGTACGCTGTGTCGCGGCATCGAAAGTACGGATGGCGTCCAGCGTGTCGCCAAACATGTCGAGGCGCACGGGAAGTTCGAAGTCTGACGGATAGATATCAACGATGCCGCCGCGTACCGCGAATTCGCCGGGCTCCCGCACCGTGCCAGTGCGGTTATAGCCGTTGGAGGCGAGATAGGAAGTGAGGTTGTCGAGATCGATCCTGTTGCCGACCCGCGCAGACCAGGCGGAGATCTTCACCATCTCCCGCGCGGGTACGCGTTGAAGCATGGCATTGACCGTTGCGATCACGACGAGCGGCTTCCCGCCCTTCCCCTCGCTGCGGATGGCAAGGCGGGACAGCGCCGCCATGCGCCGCGCACTCACATCCGCATGAGGCGAGACCCTGTCGTAAGGCAGGCAATCCCAAGCGGGAATGGTCTCGATCTCCAGATCGGGAGCAAAGAATGAAATGGCCTCGGCAAGCGCGCTCATCCGCGCATCGTCGCGCGCGACATGAATGACAGCGACGCCTGAATCCGCGAACGTCTGACGCGCCATGTCGGCAAGCGCCATGGCGTCAAAGCCCTCCGGCACTTCGCCAAGGGTGAGACGTCCGGGCGCCGATACAATCTCCGCGAGGTTCTTCAACGAAATGCCGTCCCGGCTAGCGTTGCCAGAGCGGTCCCTTCATGTGCTGGAATGTACGGATACGGGCGAGCAGCGCCGTATCATGCTGGGGAGGCGTGTTTTCGCGCCCGGTGATCCAGTTGTAAAGCGCCGTATCTTCGACTTCGAGCAGGCTCTCCAACTGGTCGATTTCTTCGTCCGGGAGTGAATCCAGCACCTGATCGGCAAAATGGCCAAGGATCAGGTCCATTTCCTTGATCCCCCTGTGCCAGGCGCGGAAGCGGAGCCGCCGCAGGCGGGCTTCCCGGTCGATAGGGCTGTTTTCGGCCCCTTTATCGCTCATGTCTTTCTCCTTTGCGCTTGGCCGGGATATAGCCTCTGAAGGGTCATATGTCATTAGAATGGCCCTATGATTCCCCCGAACCGCCGGTTGGGCTATGCGGCCTGAAATCCTCTTCCCCCTCTTTTCTCCGGCGCGCTCGCTGCCGGGCATAGGACCGCGCCTTGAAAAGCTCGTGGAGAAGCTGGCGGGCCCCAGGGTCATTGACCTCCTTTGGCACCTGCCCTCCGGTCTCATCGACCGTCGAAGCCGCCCGAAAATCGCGGAAGTCCGCGACGGAGAAATCGCCACCATCGAGGTAACGATCGGCCTCCACGTTCCGCCCCGCACAACGCGGCTACCCTATCGGGTGCACGTCTTCGACGAGACGGGAGAAATGCAGATCGTCTTCTTCAGCCCCCGCGCGGACTACATCGCGAAGTCGATGCCGGAAGGCGAAAAACGAATAATCTCCGGCCGGGTCGACTTTTATCAGGGGTCGCCGCAGATGACCCATCCCGATCACATCCTTCCGCTGAGGGAATTAAACAACCTGCCGCTGCTTGAGGCGGTCTACCCCCTAACGGCCGGCCTGACGCTGAAACCCGTGCAGAAGGCGATGCAAGGTGCGTTGCGGATCGTTCCAGACCTGCCCGAGTGGCAGAATGCCCCCTGGTTGAAAGCTCAAGGTTGGGAGGCCTGGAGGCCCTCCTTGCTGAAGGCGCATGCTCCTCAATCCCCAAATGACGTCGATCCTGCGGCGCCCGCCCGCGCCAGACTTGCTTATGACGAGTTGCTCGCGAACCAGCTTGCTCTCGGTCTGGTCCGGCTGAGAATGAAGAAGCTGCCCGGCCGTTCGATAATTGGCTCGGGCCAACTTCGCAGCAAGGTGGTGGACGCCCTCCCCTTCGCGCTTACCGACGCGCAGCTCCGTTCGCTGGCGGAAATCGATGCTGATATGAAGAGCAGCCATCGCATGCTTCGGCTGCTCCAGGGCGATGTCGGCAGCGGCAAGACCGTCGTAGCACTCCTTGCCATGTTGACAGCGGTCGAGGCCGGCTTTCAGGCAGCGCTGATGGCCCCAACGGAAATTCTCGCACGCCAGCATTTTGCGACACTCAAGCCGCTATGCGAGGCGGCCGGTGTCGATATCGAGCTGTTGACGGGAAGAGAAAAAGGAAAGCGTCGCGAGGAAATATTGAGCGCAGCAGCGACGGGTAAGGTGAAAATTCTCGTCGGCACTCATGCACTGTTTCAGAGCGACGTTGCATTCAAGGCTCTCGCCGTCGCGGTCGTGGATGAGCAGCATCGCTTCGGCGTTCATCAGCGGCTCATGCTCACATCCAAAGGCGGACCGGGAACCGATGTTCTTGTGATGACCGCTACGCCCATACCCAGAACGCTGACGCTCACCGCCTATGGCGATATGGATGTCTCCAAGCTTGACGAAAAGCCACCGGGAAGGAAACCGGTGGACACGCGCGCTCTGCCGCTGGACCGGTTGGAGGAAGTGGTATCGAGCCTCCATCGTGCGCTGGAGCGTGGTGCCCAGATTTACTGGGTTTGCCCCCTTGTCGAAGAATCCGATGAAGTGGACGCCGCCGCCGCGGAGCAGCGTTATGAGCATTTACGCTCGATCTTCGGTGCCAAGGTCGGTCTCGTTCACGGCCGCATGAAAGCGACGGACAAGGATGCAATCATGGCGCGTTTCGAAAGCGGTGAGATCCGAATACTTGTCGCAACCACCGTCATCGAAGTGGGTGTCAACGTACCCTCGGCGACGGTGATGATCATCGAACACGCTGAGCGTTTCGGACTTGCGCAACTTCATCAGTTAAGGGGACGCGTGGGCCGCGGTGGGGAAAAATCGAGCTGCCTGCTTCTCTATCATGCACCGCTCGGCGAAACGGCCGCTGCACGGATAAAGATTATGCGGGAAACGGAAGACGGATTCAGAATAGCGGAAGAAGATCTTCGTTTGCGCGGCGCAGGCGAATTGCTTGGAACTCGGCAGAGCGGCCTTCCCGTCTTCCGGCTGGCTGACCTTGAGGAGCATAGGGAGCTATTGGCTGCGGCCCACGATGATGCGCGTATGATCATCGATCGTGACCCGGAACTCGAAAGTGATCGCGGCAAGGCCTTGCGAATACTGCTCTATATGTTCGAACGTGACGAAGCCATACGTTACCTGAGGTCAGGCTGACTTCGGATTCGAAACCGGAACTGTTTCCGCTGTTTCAGTTTGGACACGCCGGGGCGGTTCGACGAGACCCGCGGAGATAATCAGCTTCGCGCCCTCTTCGATCGTCATGTCGAGAACTTGTACATCCTGCTTAGGCACGAAGAGCAGAAAACCGGAAGTGGGATTTGGAGTTGTCGGCAGGAAAACGCTGATGAGCTCGTGCCCCGTCTTGTCGACGATCTCGCCTTTCGTCTGCGTCGTGATGAAAACGATGCAGAAAAGGCCCTTGCGAGGATACTCGATCAGACCGACTTCGCGGAAGGAGGCGGCGGACTGAGAGATGACTGTCTCGAATATCTGCTTCAGCGCGCCATATATGCTGCGGACCACCGGCATACGCGCAACGAGCCGCTCACCGAAGTTCAGGACCGTCCGGCCAAAGAAATTAGCCGTCAACGCGCCAAGCAGCGTCAGCAGTACGAAGGCTATCAGCAGTCCCAAGCCCGGAATGTCGAAAGGCAGGTAGTTGTCAGGCTGATACTGCTGCGGAATAAGCGGGGTAAACCAGGTATCGACCAGATCGATGAACCAGCGAACAATCCAGATCGTCAATCCGATCGGTGCCGCCACCACCAAACCCGTCAGAAAGTAATTGCGCAGACGGGTCATGAAGCCGGGGTTCCGCCCCGGCAGAATCAACTGGGGTTCACCCCCCGGGGTGGAACTTCCACTTTCCTGATCGCTCATTCAGCCGGCCGCATCCTCTCCGGGGTTTCGCTCGGCGCCGCCTTGACGCCGGGGCGCGCTGGCCTCCAGCACCCCATTCATCTTCATAGCATTGCGGGGCTTCCCTGTCAGGCGCATGCGTTTCATCATGCTCCGATAGACACTAGCGAGGGCCCGGTAAGAGCCCGAAAGATCGATATTCAGGGAGAGTTTGGCATGGCCAATGCGCAGCCAGGAACGAAAGTCCGGCTCCTGCCGGAAGATGAGTACACCCACACGCCGGATGCCGCCTCGAATTACAACGAGAGCATGTATTTCAACATGTTCGATCCTGAGAGCAAGATCGGCGGATGGTTCCGCCTCGGCAACAGGCCGAATGAAGGTCATGCCGAGATGTCGGTCTGTCTCTACCTGCCCGGCGGGCGCGTCGCCTTCATGTATGGCAAGCCGAAAATTCCGGACAACAAGGAAATGAATGCCGGCGGAATGAAGATCGAGGTCATCGAGCCCTTCAAGCGCCTGTGCCTGACCTATTCCGGAAAAGTGGTTGTGCTGGCGAATCCGTCCGAGATGGCCGATCCGGCCAAAGCCTTCAAGGAAAACCCGGTCGTTCCGTGCGAAGTCGAGCTCGACTACGAAGGTGTCTCGCCAATGTTCGGTGGAGAGACCGTGAAAGAAGACGGCTCGCCACTCGATCTGGACCCCGAAAAATCTTTCGCCAAGGCACATTACGAGCAGCATATGGCCGCTAAGGGGCGCTTCCACATCGGCGAGGAAGGCTTCGACGTCAATGGATTTGGCCTGCGTGACAAGAGCTGGGGGCCGCGTTACTGGCAGGCAATTCACTGGTATCGCTGGTTGCCGATGAATTTCGGTCGCGACTTCGGGATGATGATTTCCATCGTGACAAACGATGAAGGCAAGCAGCGTCAGGGGGGCATGGTGCTGAAGGACGGCAAGTACGACCTCATCAAATCCTGCACCATCGACAGCGAGTGGGATGAAAATTGGTATCAGACCGCGCTCCGCGCTCATGTCGAGACCGAAAGCGGCGTGACCTACGAGGTCGAGGGCAAGGTACTCTCTCTCATTCCGCTCCGGAACAGGCGCCAGTCGCCCGACGGTGAGGAACTCAACACGCGTATAACCGAAGGTATGACCGAATACCGCTGTAACGGTATGACAGGTTATGGCCTTTCCGAATATCTGGACCAGATCGTGGACGGTCGCCCAGTGGGGGCGGGAAACTGAGATGAGCGGAGAAACGAACCCGGTCGCGGCCGCACTTGGCGAGGTTGTGAAGAAACACATGAAAGGCGCATCGGGCATTACCGGTCTCAAGCGCCTTTCCGGGGGAGCCAGCCAGGAAACCTGGGCATTCGACGCAACGACCGACGGAGAATCCATACCCTTGATCCTCAGGCGCGCGCCTGGCGGCACACGTCCGCCAAGCGAGACCGCTGTCGGTCTTTCAACCGAGGCAAAGCTGATCGAACTTGCCGGCCGTGCGGGCGTTCCGGTTCCCACCGTTCGATACGTGCTGCAGCAGGAAGATGGCATCGGCGACGGTTTCATCATGAATCGGATCGCTGGCGAAACCATCGCACGCAAGATTCTCCGCGATGACGAGTTTGCCGACGCCAGGCCTAAACTTGCCCGTCAATGCGGAGAGATACTCGCAAAACTGCACAGCATAAGCCGGGATACCTTACCGCCGCTTCGCGTGTCCCCCGCTGAATCCGAAATTGCTCAATACCGCAACATTCTAAAAGCACATGGACATCCACACCCGGTGTTCGAACTCGCCCTGAAATGGCTGACGGATAACGCACCGCCAGCCACAACGGCTCATACGCTCGTGCACGGAGATTTCAGGAACGGAAACCTGATGATCGGTCCCGATGGTGTCAGGGCGGTGCTCGATTGGGAGATCGCTCACATCGGTGACCCGATGGAAGATCTTGGCTGGATCTGCGTGAATTCCTGGCGTTTCGGAAATATCGACCAGCCCGTGGGCGGTTTCGGGACGCGCGAAGACATGTTCGCTGGCTACGAAGCCGCAGGCGGCGCAAAGGTCGATCCTGAGCGCGTCAAATACTGGGAAGTGCTCGGCACTATGAAGTGGGGCATCATGTGCACCATCATGGTTACGGCATTCAAGACGGGAGCGGACCGGTCTGTAGAACGCGCGGCTATTGGCCGCCGCTCATCCGAAACGGAAATCGATCTGCTGCGCCTCCTGGCGCCGCGACAGTGAGGTGTAGGAGATGCAAGATCAGCCGACAGCCATAGAACTCGTCGAAGCGGTTGCGGATTTCATAAGAAATCATGCCATGCCCCAACTTCAGGGGCATGCTGCTTTTCATGCCCGCGTCGCGGCGAACGCGCTGGATATCGTGAAGCGCGAACTCGAAGTTGCGCCCACCGCAAATGCCGAAGAAATATCACGCCTCAAAGAGCTGCTCGGGCGTGAAGGCAATCTGGAGGAGCTCAATCTTGAATTGTGCAACCGCATTCGGAGTGGGCAGATCGCGCTGGATGATCCTCAGTTGAAGGATCACTTGTGGAAAACGACGCTCACCAAGCTCTCCATAGATCAGCCAAATTACTCCGGCTACCGCCGCGCAATTTCGGAAAGCTGAAGATGCGTGCGCCTGAAAATTGGAAAGCCTCTAAGGCCATGAAAACAAGGCTTTTTCCCAATAGGTGACGATTTGGTAAGCGTTCCGAGGCATTCTTGGAGCACTTGTTTGTAACTGTAAGGCGTCATTGCGTTTTCTGGGAAGTTATCTGTGGGCTATCGCGAGACCGACATAGAAAGCATACCGTCGCGTCATCCGGTCAGTGCTTTTTGTACCCACTGGATCAATCTTCGCGGCAGCGGAGGAATCCCACTCCGAAATCAGATCAATCCAGCCGAAATAGCCGGTATCCTACCCTGGATGCTGGTTCTGGAAACACTGCATACGCGCAATGAGCCGGACTTTCGGTATCGTCTTGCCGGTACCGGGTGTACGGAGCTCTTTGGCATCGACTACACCGGCAAGATGCTTGGAGAAAATCTGACCCCTGAGGGCGCCGAGATACGCAGAAGGGAGTTCGCCCGGGTCATGGAAACCGAAGCACCGGTTTTGTCGACGACAAACCTTCCTATCAAGGCAAAGGATTTCATTACCGTGCACCGCGGGGTCTTTCCGGTCTCTCTAAATGGCAGAAACACGGATCAGATCTTCGTAGTCATCGCCCCGGTCGCGACGGAATGTGCAATTCGCCCTCCGCTACCCACCTAGTTTTTCAACGCCTCTTTGAGCACAGGCTCGTAACGCTTCAGTCGCGCGGCGTATATGCTGGTCATTTCCCGGACATCGAGTTTCTTTAAATTCAGCGAGCCATCATCCTCCTGCAAAAGCAGGTTACTCGCGATGAGACTGTTCGATTCCTCGGAATAGTGCGTTCCGTCATAAGTATTACCGACATTCGTCGTCATGGCTGAGGGAACACCGTAATCCTTGAAACGATCGAACTTGGTCGAGGCAAGATGAATGGCCTCGATATAGTCCTTCAGCCAGCCCCTATCCGCGTAGGCTTTGATCGCCCACGCGGAAATAGGAGGCACATAGCCAACCAACTCCGCGTTCGGAAAAATTTCTCGCATATCGTCGTAGAAGGAAACGCGCTGCGTTCCGGTAAATCTGCCGGCAAAAATATCGCGAATGGGAACTGCAGGATCGTAGTCGGGCGAACCCGGCGCCACGCGGCAGGTGAACGTCTCGTCGTAGATACGATCGAGAGGAGACGCGCCAAAAAGCGTTTGCCAGGACATGAACAAGGCGTCGAGCGAAAGATAGGCGAGATAGGGAGACTTCGGAGCCTGCCCCTCGCGAACAAACTCCGGAATATCCGTTCCGCCTATACGTTCGCGAAACGCAGCTCCCGGCACTCCCATGATGACCAAACGGGGAGAAAATCCTGTGCTCCCCAAATAGCGAGCATAAGCCAAGGCCTCCTCCGCCTTTCCTGCTGAAAAGGCGAAGTTGAAGCAACGATATCCCTCGATCTTCTGCTCCGGTAACAGCGTCACGCGGCTGTCGCCGAAAATCACGCAATCATACTCGCCTTGACGAGAGAGAAAGAGGTTCGTCTTGCTGAGTCTTTCGTTAAAGGCGTAATTCACATTCCCGACCTTGTTGCCACCGAAATACCAGAGCGGATCGACGGCAGCGTTGAACGCAAATACGGCAAGCCCGCAGACGATTACGGTCGCTGCAAGCGTCACAAGATAGGCCGGTGCGTATTTGCTCATCGTCATGGGTCAGAACTGGAAGTAGAGGAATTCGCTAATGCGCTGAAGGCTGAGGAAAGATGCCGCAGCCGCAAGCCCAACTGCGATTGCGACAGGCTTGCTCGGTCGCCAAAGAGCAAGCCGCTGGAAGCGGGTATGATCGACCGGCAGAAGCAGAGGGTCTTTGCGCCGGTCCGCCCATTTGTAGTTGAAGGCCGGACGCACCATTGCCAGCCACTGCTGCGTGTTGGGCAAGAACCACACGATCCCCATCCAGAAGGTGAGCCAGCCGATATCCTCCATGACACGGCTCATATTACCTAAATCCGGAACGGCAACGAGACCGCGATAGATCGCCATCGCGGTATCGAGATCGGCAGCCCGGAACAGAACCCAGGCGAGCGCCACGCAGAGGAAGGTCAGCGTGCGCGCGAAGAAGCGCGACCACCACTTGTTGATCCGCGGTACCGGCAGCGCGTTCCAGCCGTGGTTCAGAATGAGCATGAGGCCGTGCGCGGCGCCCCAAAGCATGAAGGTCCATGCCGGGCCGTGCCACAAGCCGCCAAGCGCCATGGTGATGAAGAGGTTGAGATAGCGGCGGATCTTGCCGCGCCGGTTCCCGCCCAGCGAAATGTAGAGATAGTCGCGCAGGAAGCGCGAAAGCGTCATGTGCCAGCGGCGCCAGAAATCGCTGATGTTGAGCGCCTGATAGGGCGAATGGAAATTGAGCGGCAGCTTGATGCCAAATATCCGCGCCGCGCCGATCGCCATGTCCGAATAGCCGGAGAAATCGAAATAGAGCTGGAAGGTATAGGCGAGCATGCCCTCCCAGGCCTGGAAGAAACTGACATCCCCCCCATTGGCGGCATGATTGAAGACGGGCGTCGCGACCAGCGCCACATTGTCCGCGAGAACGACCTTCTTGAAGAGACCAATGAAGAAGATCGTGAGCCCGATCATCATGTTCATGCGGTCGAAGGCAAAACCACGCTTCAGCTTGGTCTGGGAAAAGATTTCCTTGTGATGAACGATCGGTCCCGCAATGAGCTGCGGAAAGAACATCACGAAGAAGCAATATTCCAGAAAGGAGTGAGGCTCGACATCGCCGCGCCGCGCATCCACCAGATAAGCGATCTTCTGAAAGGTGAAGAAGGAAATGGCGAGCGGCAGGATGATGTGCTGAAGCGGAATGGACGTGTCCAGCACCGCGTTCGACGTGCCGATCAGGAAGTCAGTGTATTTGAAGTAACCCAGCGAGGCGAGATCGACCGTCACACCGAATGCCGTAAGCGGCGTCGCCCACCCGCCGCGAGGCTTCGTCCGCTCGACAAGAATTGCCTGCGCCATCAGAAAGTTGAAGACCGCCAGACCAATCAATAACGGCAGATAAACCGGGTTCCACCAGCCATAGAAGAACAGCGAAGCCAGGACCAGGAATCCAAGGCTTGCCTCACGCCCCAGCCTCGCCCGGATGACGAAGCAAAGCAGCGCGGTTAGCGGCAGAAAACAGAAGAGAAAGACGGGCGAGTTGAAGAGCACTTGGCGAGACGAGCTCCAGCCCCGAATGGGGAAAGACCGAACGGAATCGGGCGGTCGCCCGCCGTCGGAGAAGGGATGTTAGGGAGAACCAAGGCATAAAAAAGGCCGGGAGCTTGTCCCGGCCTTCGTGTCGTTTTTTTCGGCAATCAGGCGCCGTGAGCCCCGATGATCGTCACCGAGCAGACATTCTGGGAGGGGGCGCCGCCCAGATTGTGGGTCATGCCGATTTTCGGGTTGGGGAGCTGCCGCTCGCCTGCCCTGCCCTGAAGCTGGAGATACATCTCGTATGCCATGCGCAGGCCCGACGCGCCGATCGGATGGCCGAAGCATTTGAGACCGCCATCGATCTGACAGGGTACCTTGCCATCCGCATCGTAGAAGCCGTCCATGACGTCCTTCACCGCGCCGCCTTCGGGTGAGATGAAGAGGTCTTCCATGGTCACCAGCTCGGTAATGGAGAAGCAGTCATGCACTTCCATCATGCTGACCTGCTCGCGCGGATTGTCGATGCCAGCTTCCTTGTAGGCCTTTTTCGCGGCGATACGCGCCGTATGGAAGTAGCTGCCGTCCCAGCTGTTGTGCTGGCTTTCAAGACCGTTCGAGACGGAAAGCTGCATGGCCTTCACGGTTACGATGTCCTTCTTGCCCATCGCCTTGGCGATTTCCGGCGTGGTCACGATGGCCGCCGCAGCACCGTCCGACACGCCGCAGCAGTCGAAAAGGCCGAGCGGTTCGGCGATCATCGGAGCCCCCATGACCTGCTCCTCGCTCACCTCATTGCGAAGGTGGGCCTTGGGGTTCTTGGCGCCGTTCGCATGGCTCTTCACCGAGACATGCGCGATGGCGCGCTTCAGGTCGTCCTTGTTCACGCCATGCTTGGCCCGATAGGCCGAGGCAAGCTGCGCGAAATTGCCCGGCGCGGAACCGGAAGGCGACCACTGCGGGTTGAGCGTGCCCATATTGCCGACCGGCAGGCCGCCATAACCCGTGTCCTTGAGCTTCTCGACGCCAAGCGCGAGGGCGATATCCGCAGCGCCGGACGCGACCGCGTATACCGCACCGCGCAGCGCTTCAGAACCCGAGGCGCAGAAGTTTTCGACACGCGTCACTGCAATGTTCGGTAGGCGCAGCGCGAGAGACAGCGGCGTACCGCCCTTGCCCGTGCCGATTTCGTCGATATGCGTGGCGAACCACGCCGCATCGATCTGTGTCGGCTCCACCCCTGCATCCTGCATCGCCTCGAGATAGGCCTCGACCATCAGTTCTTCGGGGCCAGCGTCCCAGCGCTCGCCAAACTTCGAGCAACCCATGCCGAGGATCGCGACCTTGTCCTTGATACCTGTCGCCATATCCGTTTCTCCCTATTCGGCCGCCTGGCCCGTTTGTGATTTTGCTTCGCTGGACACGATCGGAACCGCCTTCCAGAAGTAGCGGCGGAAACCGCGCTTGTCGTCGAATTCCTTGATCCGGAAGACGAGCTTCACTTCCATGCCGGAATCGACCGTGCCGGGCTCCACATCCGTGAAATCCATCATGATCCGGCCGCCCTCGTCGAACACGACCATGCCGTAATGGTTCGGCGGGTTCATGCTGAAGGAGAGGAAGTCCGCCGACCAGGACAGTATCTTCGCCTTCTTCTCGGCGAACTTGTAAGGCTCCTGCGTGTCGACCGTGTGGTTGTTCGGGTTCACCGAGATCCGTGAACGCGGGAACTGAACGACACCGGTTTCAGTGCAACGGCCGCCCACGAGCCCCATGAGCATGTCCTCGTTGCGGTAGAGCGTGGTGAGCGCGGTCTTCTTGTCCTGCTCCGCGCGCATGCCCTTTTCCCACTCGACCAGACCATTGAAGGTGAGGAACTTCATGTAGTTCGTCTCTTCGGCCCGGTTCTGGAGCGAGCCCGTAATGCCCCTCTTGCTCGCCTGACTGGCGATCTTGTCCGTCACCTCGAAGACCAGCGCATCGCAGCCGCCACCGAAATGGAGAACCAGCACCTTGTCGCCAGGCTTCGCCTCGGTCTGCAGAGTATGGACCAGCATGACGAGCGAATGCGCCGCACCCGTCTCGCCGCAATTCGCCGCAAGCGTGTCGCGCGCCGTCTCGGGGTCGATACCCGAGCGCTTGGCGAGCTGTTGAACGAACTTCATCCCAAATGTGCACGGGAGAATGAAGTGCTTTATATCTCCGGCACTTACGCCGGATTTCTCAAGCGCTGCCTTCACGGCTTTCGGGACGATCTTCGAGAAGCCTTCGTCGCGGATCCAGCGCTCTTCCCAATTGTAGTCAAACTCTTCCGTATCGCCGCGGAAATGGTCCACGAAATCGACCGTGAGGCTCGCCCCGCCGAGATAATTGGCAATCACGTTATCGGTGCCGACGGAAACGGCCGCAGCGCCGTCTCCGAAATCGAGCTCCTGTGCCGTCACAGCCTTGGTCTTGCGGTGGTCGGAGGCCAGAACAAGCGCGTTCTTCGCCTCGCCCGCCTTCACGGCCGAAAGGGCCTGCATCAGAGCGGAGGTGCCGGCGCGCTGTGTCGAAGCGATGTCTACCGCGCGGACATGGCTTTCCAGCGTGAGCGCCGCGGAGATGATGCCGCTGTTCAGGCGGTCTTTGAATGGCATAGTCGTTGAGCCGAAGTAGAGAGCGTCCACGTGGCTCCGGTCGTCGTCCGGACCAAGCAGGTCGCGGGCGGCCTCGACGGCCATGGTCACGGAATCCTCGTCCCAATTCGCCATCGAGCGCTCGCCCTTCCCCTTGCCGAGGAAGTTGGGCGCCACCCACGCGTTCGCCTGAGCGATCGATTTCCGCTGAAGCCTGAGGCGCGGGATGTATCCGCCATAGGCGGTGAGTCCCACCGTTTGCTGGGCCATTCGTCTCCCCTTTTGAACCGACTTGTTATCGTTGGCTGCAGTTTACCGGCGATGCGGGGCGGCTCACAACCACCACAATGGGCGGCCTGAAAGGCTCAATCGGCCGCTGCGTTAACCATCGTCCATACGCCAATTCCCGTCCCGTCCTGCGGCACTTAAAGCCTGAAAATGACTCACATCTTTGTCTTCCATTAACTCATTCCTCAGCTTTTCGGCTTTCGCTAAAGCTACGGGCCAGAGGAACCGTCATGGAGCAACCGTATCGGCAGGAAGCAGGGAAATCTCCGGTCCCCCCGGATCGGATGCTGGTTGAGGCTGGCGATCTGGCTGAGCTTCCCTTCACATTTGCTCGCCCCAAATCTGTTTTGCCGCTCGTGGCAGTGCTTGGGATCTTCTGCTTTAGCATCCTTGGTTTGTTCATCGCGGGATCGATGGAGCTGGACCGTTTCGCTCGCGACCAATCAAGAACGCTCGCGCAAACCGCAGTAGCCAAATCTCTTGCGGATGTGGCTTTCGTTACCCGAGATTACGGATTCTGGGACGCCGCAGTAGAAAATCTGATCCGGCGCCCGGACTCTAGCTGGGCCGACAGCAATGTGGGCACATATGCCTGGGAAGAACTCGGCATGTCTCGCACCTTGGTATTGGGCTCCGACAACACGCCGCTCTATACAATGAAAGACGGCGAAACATCTTCGCAAGAGGTATTGTTCTCTGTCGGCCCCCCGCTCATTAGGCTCGCCGAACGCGCGCGACAAACCTCCTGGTTGAACCCGGAAGCGCGCACTTCATTCATCCTTCTCAATAAACGGGTCTACCTTGTGGCGGCATCGGTGCTGACCCCGGAAGAACCCTCACCAGCCGAGATCGGTTCGTTCAAACGCGGTGTCCTGATCTTCATGCGCGTTCTGGACGACGAGCATCTTGAGGAGATCAGCACCTCGTATCTTCTTGAAAATCTCACCCTGTTTTCAAGCGTGTCTGAAGACGACTTCGACTTCCTGCCTCTTGAAGATGACCTTGGCAGAGCCGTGGGGTATCTCGGTTGGATAAAACCCCGCCCCGGCTCCGCTTTCCTGAAGCACACCGCACCGTGGGTCGCCGCAATCCTCCTTGTACTTGCAGGCTTTGCGGTGATGGCCCTAAAGCGCGCCTATGCGCAGGCGGCGACGGTTGAACGGCTGAACAAGGATCTGGTCCTGCGTTCCAGACAACTCGAGGACAGTCAGGTCGAGCTTCTAGAGGCACTGGACAAAGCCGAACAGGCGAACAGGGCGAAAGCAGATTTTCTGGCAGTGATGAGCCATGAATTGCGAACCCCGCTCAATGCAGTAATCGGTTTTTCCGACCTCATTCGCAACCAGGCTTTCGGTCCGGTCGGACACCAGAAATACATCGAGTATGGGAACGACATTTTCACCAGCGGCCAACATCTCCTGTCGCTTATTTCCGACATTCTGGACATTACTCGCGCCAACGCAGGGATGCTCTCGCTCGATTGCCGTCCTGTCGCGCTAGGCTCAGTCATCGAAAAATGTCTGAAGCTGATAACGCCGCAAGCGGTTCGCCATCGTATCTCGATCGATGTAACGGAGATGAACGGACCTCTCACCGTGCTGGGTGACGAGGTGAGATTGAGCCAGATGCTGATAAACCTCCTCAGTAATGCGATGAAGAGCTCGGCGGAGGCATCCCGAATACGCGTGAAGGCCACCGTCACCCCCAAAGGCCAGATCGCCTTACGTGTAATCGACCGGGGGCGCGGCATTCCCAAGGCAGATTTGGCCAAAGTCACGGAACCCTTCCGTCAGGCAGGAACATATCGGGATGGCTTCGATCCCTATGCATCCGAAAAAGCCGGAACCGGTCTGGGGCTCGCTATTGTGAAACGTCTCGCTGAGGCTCATGGAGGTACGCTTCACATCGCCAGTAAAGTGGGGCTAGGCACGGTAGTTGAAATAAGACTCCCCGGAGCTGCCCAGGAGGAATGCCACGACGAGGGTAGAGTCGCCGTCTAGGCATCCCTCTTCACTACGAAACAGGCGATCTTGCGCTGCTCAAGCGCCTTGCAGGCTGATTTGGCGGCGGAGATATCACCGAAAGCGCCTGCCCGAAGCCGGTAGAAGACGCCCTTTGGGCCGAGGTCCGCTCTCTGGATTTGTGGACTTTCGCCACCAAGAACACCGGACGCATCGCCTGAAATTTCGTTCCACGCCTTTTTTGCCAACGCTTCTTCCCGGAATGCACCAAGCTGGATCCGGTAGCGCGTTACCGGATCCAGGGTCCGATGTGAGTTGTCGGCGGCCAACTCTTGCCGCTTGTCAGGCGACACCGCTTCCTCAGTCGGACGAAGCGATCCGGTTACGAGTTCGCCGGAGGGCGGCGATGCTTCAACGAAAGAGGACGATCCATCTTCAGTAGTCGGGAAACGCGTAGCTGTCGTCCGCCAGCCGCCGAGGCTCGCAACTCGAATGGTGTGCCCGCCTTCATTGCCTGAAGAGGCGGCCTGGAACGGTGCAAGCGTTGAGGGAACAACGCGCGCTTCGCTTCTTGCCACCTCATTGACGCGCGCATTCTCGGAAAGCATGGGTGACAAGGCCTTGAGCTTCGTTTCTGCCAGATCGAATTCGGGGTCGAGAGCCAGCGCCAGCTTGAGATCTTCCGACGCCTCGTCGATCTTGCCTTGCTGTTCCAACGAAAGCGCGCGTCCGAAAAGCGGCAACTTGCGTTCCCTGCCCTTCATATGATCGATCGCCGCACTGTAATGCAGAATTGCCCTGGAGTGATCGCCTCTGCGTCTCTCCAGATTGGCAAGGTTGTGATAGGCCGCCGCGTAACCGGGATCGAGACGAAGAGCCTCGAGATAGTCGCGTTCTGCAGCACTTTCCTGGCCGGTATTCGCCAGCGCGATACCCCGGTTGTAATAAGCCTTGGGCAGAACCTTGGCAGGCAGCGCTCCGCTCTCTATTGCCTTTGTGTAGTCGCCGATCGCTGCTTCCCGCTGTCCCATCTTCTGGAAGGCGACGCCGCGATGGTGCCAGGCAAGCGCCGTCTCTTCGACGGAAAGCCCACCGCTATCCAAAGCCTTCGAAAACTGCGGAACTGCCCTGTCATAGACGCCCCGCTCCACCGCTTCCACGCCCCCCTTCATGAAGGCCGTCGCTTCCTCCTTTGCATCGCCCGCTCGAACGGGCAGAGCGACTAGAGCTATGCAAAGCCCTGCCAGCGCCGGTACCAGCGCGAGCGATGCGCGCCGTCCGCAATGGCGCCGGTATTCTCCTGCTTCGAACAGACGCCGCATCTGCTGGCTCTCCCTCGAAAGGCGACAGCGGTTAATCACAGCAGAAATTTAACACGACGGGCCGGCGCAACATCTCCGAAGCTGGAGTTGCTTAATTAAATCAACCGCTTAGTGGATGGCAGGTGTTCCGCGGCTGCGCTTCAAACAGGCGAATCGCGACTATTCGACCGTAACCGATTTTGCGAGATTTCGGGGCTGGTCTACGTCGGTGCCCTTGGAAACGGCGGTGTGATAGGCGAGGAGCTGAACCGGAATTGCGTTGACGATCGGCGCAATCAGGGGGTCTACGGCAGGCACTTCCACTTTGGCCCAAAGCCCGTCTCCCGCCCGCGCAATCCCCTCCTTGTCGGCAATCAGAACGACATGCCCGCCACGCGCAATCACTTCCTGCATATTCGAGATCGTCTTCTCGAAAAGGGGGTCCACGGGCGAGATCACGACGACCGGCACTTCTTCGTCAATGAGTGCGATCGGGCCGTGCTTGAGCTCTCCAGCCGCATATCCCTCGGCATGAATGTACGAGATTTCCTTGAGCTTCAATGCGCCTTCGAGTGCAATCGGGTAGTTGTGCCCGCGTCCGAGATAAAGCACATCGCGCGCCTTGGCGATTTCGGCACTGAGAGCCTGAATGGCGTTGTCCTGACCGAGAGCCTCGGCAACATGGCGAGGCACTTCGAGAAGCGTCCGGACAAGGCGGCCCTCTTCTCCTTTTGCAATTGTGCCGCGCGCAAGCCCCATGCGTATGGCGAGAACCGCCAGAGTGGTAAGCTGACAGGTAAATGCCTTGGTCGAGGCAACACCGATTTCTGGCCCCGCATATGTTGGCATGATCGCATCGGAGGCGCGCGCGATGGACGATTCCGTCACATTCACGATTGAAATGACTTTCTGCCCTTCCGTTTTGCAATATTGAAGCGCGGCAAGGGTGTCTGCCGTCTCGCCTGATTGGGAGATGAAGATCGCGAGCCCGCCTTCCGGCAGGGCCGCTTCGCGATAACGGAACTCCGACGCGATATCGACCTCCGCCGAAACGCGGGCATATTTTTCGAACCAGTATTTGGCAACGAGACCGGCGTAGAAAGCCGTCCCGCATGCGATGATCGTAACCTTGGGCACCGAGGCCAGATCGACGGGAAGCGCAATGTCCCGCAACGTATCGTTGAGCGGGTCGATATACTCGGACAGGGTGTGACCGATAACCTCAGGCTGCTCGAAAATCTCTTTCGCCATGAAGTGACGATGGTTTCCCTTGTCCACCAGCGCCGCCGAGACGTCGGTGATCTTGATTGGCCGCTTCACTTCATAGCCATTCGCATCGCGGATCACGGCGCTATCGCGCGTAATCTCGACGCGATCTCCTTCCTCCAGAAATGCGACCCGGTTGGTCATGGGCGCGAGAGCGAAAGCATCCGATCCGAGATACATCGAATTCACGCCATATCCGACAGCGAGCGGACTGCCGCGGCGGGCGCCAATCATCAGGTTTTCCTCGCCGCGAAAGATGATGCCGAGCGCGAATGCGCCCTCCAGCTCGGAAATGGCGGTGTCCGCAGCCTTTCTCGGGTCCATGCCCTGATCGAGATAATGCGTGACGAGATGAGCGATCACTTCGCTGTCCGTTTCCGTCGCGAACACAGCCCCATGGGCCGAAAGCCGCTCCCGAAGTTCGCGGAAATTCTCGATGATACCGTTGTGAACGATAGCTACCCGATCGGTCGCATGCGGATGGGCATTCCTTTCGATCGGGGCGCCATGCGTCGCCCACCGTGTGTGTCCGATGCCGATCGTCCCGTCGAGCGGCGATGCTTCGAGCGCCTTTTCGAGATTAAAAAGCTTTCCCTCGGCACGCCGGCGCTCGATATCGCCATGCGTGAGTGTTGCAATGCCGGCGCTGTCATACCCCCGGTATTCAAGCCGCTTCAGCGCCTCGAGGATAACAGGAGCAACGGGTTCCGTTCCGATGATACCGACAATACCGCACATGATCAGTCGCCCGAGGATGTCTTCTTGATGCTCTCGTTTTTCGCACGGAAGGCCGCTGCCCAGCCAGCCTTCTCTATCTGGCGGCCGCGCGCCACCGCAAGTGCATCCGCGCTCACATCTTTCGTAACGACGCTTCCCGAGCCGAGATAGGCGCCATCACCGATCTTGACCGGTGCCACGAGCGAGGAGTTCGAGCCGACAAACGCACCTGCGCCGATATCCGTGAAGAACTTCCTGTAGCCGTCGTAGTTGCAGGTGATTGTGCCCGCGCCGATATTGGCGCGCGGGCCGACGCGTGCATCGCCAATATAGGAGAGGTGGTTGATCTTGGCCCCCTCTTCGACCTTTGCCTTCTTCGTCTCCACGAAATTCCCGATCCGCGCCTTCCGGCCGATTTCAGAACCAGGGCGAATTCGCGCGAAGGGGCCGATCTCCGCACCTTCCGCAATCTTCGCGCCTTCGAGATGCGAGAACGCCTTGATCGTGACGGCGTCCTCGATGTCGCAGCCTGGACCGAACACCACATTCTGGCCAACGGTCACATCGCGTCCGAATTTCGTGTCGAAACTCAGATAGACAGTGTCCGGGTCGAGAAATGTGACGCCCTCCGCCATCGCTTCACGGCGCATGCGCTGCTGCAGGGATGCCTCGGCGGCGGCGAGATCCGCCCGGCTGTTCACGCCTTGAATGTCGGCCTCCGGACAGATGACACAGACGCAGTCGATACCCGCGTCGCGGCCAAGGGACACCACATCTGTCAGATAGTATTCGCCCTGCGCGTTATCGTTGGAGAGCCCTTCCAGCAGCTTTCCGAAATGTGCCGCGGGAACGGCCATAGGGCCGCCAAAACAAAGCCTGGTCCGCCGTTCTTCCTCGTTCGCATCCTTGTGCTCGACGATCCGGCGAACCTTGCCGTTATCGAGCAGAATACGGCCATAGCCCGTGGGGTCAGCCGCCTCGAAACCGAGGATGACGATACTGCCGCTCATGCGGCAAGTTTCGACCATGTCCGCGAGCGTTCCGGCACGCACAAGCGGTGTGTCTCCAAAGACGACCAGAACGACACCCTCGCCATCCCGCAGCTCAGGCAAGGCCGTTCGTGCCGCGTCTCCCGTCCCGAGCTGGCTCTTCTGCACGACGACGGCCAGATCGTCCCGCTGACTGTGGGCATAGTCCGCGACTTGATCCATGTCGGGCCCGACGACAAGCACAGTCCTGGCCGAACCCTCGAACCTTGTATTTGCAAGCACATGGCCGAGCATTGGACGGCCCGCAATCTCATGCAGAACCTTCGGCAGGCGCGATTTCATGCGGGTGCCTTTTCCCGCCGCCAGAATGACGGTGCTGAGGGCGGTGGACGTCATGGTCTCGAAATGTCTCCTTATGTCGCTCGTTGACGCGACAAGAATTTGCCTCTCCGGCGCGTTCGCCGGAAATAAATTTATGTTTCGCTATGTTGCCCTGATTCATTCAGGAACAGGTTAAGGAAATCAGCGGTTGCGATCGCCGAGGTGCCTTTCCCAGGCAAGGGCATGACTCACGATCCGGTCGAGATCGTCATGCGCAGGCGTCCATCCGAGTGTCGCCTTGACCCGGCCTGGGTCGGAAACGATGGAAGCGGGATCGCCGGGACGCCGCACCGCTTGTCTGACTTCGAAGGAATGTCCCGCGGCTCTCTCGACAGCCGCAAGCACTTCGCGAACCGAGAATCCGTGACCGTAGCCGCAATTGGCGACCAGGCTTGCACCCCCCTTGCGCAAATAATGGAGAGCCGCCGTATGCGCCGCCGCAAGATCGCTCACATGGATATAGTCTCGGATGCAGGTTCCGTCTGGCGTTGGATAGTCATCACCGAAGATCTCGATATAGGGCCGCCGGCCAAGCGCCGTCTCGCAGGCAACCTTGATGAGGTGGGTCGCATTCAGCGTGGACTGTCCCACACGGCCTTCGGGGTCGGCTCCGGCGACGTTGAAATAGCGAAGGGCGGCATATGTCACAGGATGGGCGGCCGCGACGTCCTCAAGCATCCACTCCGTCATCAGTTTCGAGCGGCCATAAGGCGACATCGGCTTCAGCGCCGCTTCCTCGGTTGCTGGCGATACCTCCAGCATGCCGTAAACAGCCGCAGTGGACGAAAAGATGAAATGCTTCACTCGGCCCGCGACGCAACGCTCGATAAGCGTCCGGGATTTGGCCGTGTTGTTCAGGTAATATTTCAGAGGATCGCTGACGGACTCGGGAACGACGACCGAGCCAGCGAAATGGATTACCGCTTCGACCGCATGATCGTGGAGAATACGGTCGACGAGTTCCTCATCCGCGATATCCCCGATGTGAAGCGTTGCGGCACCCTGGACCGCCCAGTCGAACCCGGTTGAAAGATTGTCGAGAACGACGACCTCCTCACCCGCACTGAGAAGGTCGATGACGGCGTGGCTACCGATATAGCCAGCGCCGCCGGTTACCAGGATGCTCATGGCTCACCTTGCCTGAAACTCGGATCAGGCCCGGTTATACCTTGAATTTCGTCTCCACATAGTTGACGAGCATCTGAACGGACTCCTCGACAGAGAGCCTTGAGGTATCGATCGCCAGCTCAGGTGTCTCGGGGGCCTCATAGGGAGCCGAAATGCCGGTGAAATCCTTGATTTCGCCCGCACGAGCCTTCTTGTAGAGCCCCTTCGGATCGCGCGCCTCGCAGGTAGCGACGTCCGCCTGGACATAGATTTCATGGAAATCCTTGCCCGACGCCTCTCGCGCACGGTCGCGATCCGACCTGTAAGGCGAGATGAACGAGGTGATGACGATCATGCCCGCCCGGGCAAAGAGCGCGGCAACCTCGCCGACACGGCGGATATTCTCAGCTCGATCTTCCGGTGAGAAGCTGAGATTGGCGTTGAGCCCGTGACGGACATTATCCCCGTCCAGTACGTAGACGTTATATCCCTTGTCGAAGAGCTTCTGTTCGAGTGCGACGGCGACCGTCGACTTGCCCGCGCCGGAGAGGCCGGTAAACCAGAGGACACCGCCCTTGTGGCCATTGCGGAAGATACGCTGCTCTGCGGTAACGCCATGTTCGACGCGGGTAATGTTGGTCGAGCGTGCCGTGATGAGACCGCGCTGGTCGGCATAGCCTTCCATCGAAACGATACCGCCGCCGGCGATGTCGTACTTATCGATAAGCACGAAACGTCCGGTCTTCGGCGCATCGGAAAACTCGTCGAGCGCAAGCATGCGGCGCGACCGGATGACAACCTCCGCGACCTGATTGCGCTCAACCTGATTCGACGAACTGTTCGAGAGATCGCTCGTGTCGATGATGCTTTCGATGGACTGAATCGTGACCGGCGCCTCGAGCGTACCGAGCTTTATTCGGTAGCTCTTGCCTTTGGTCATCGGCTCCTGACCAAGCCAGAAGATCCGGGCACGGAACACGTCCGTCTCGATGGGAGCGTTCTCGACATGGCTGATAAGCTCGCCACGCTCGACGAAAATCTGCTCATCGAGTGTGATGCCAACAGATTGACCGGCAATGCCCTCCGTAGGCGGCTGATGGCCAGGCACCGTCGACCAGTACTCGATCGACTTGATTTTTGCCGTCTTGTTCGAGGGAGAAAATACGATCTCGTCACCGACGGAGAAACGCCCTTCTTCGATACGGCCGGCGATGATGCGGCGATGATCGAACTTGTAGACATCCTGCACGGGGAAACGAAGCGGACGGTCAACCGGCGACGCGTTCGGCATGAAGCTGTCGAGCGCCTTGACGATCGTCGGCCCCTTGTACCAGGGCGTCTTGTCGGACTCGGTGACGATGTTATCGCCCTGCCGGGCCGAGACGGGAATGACGAAAGTAGGCGTCACGCCGATCGACCCGAGATAGTCGCGATATTCCTGCTCGATCAGGTCGAACTGGTCCTTCTCGTAATTGATCAGGTCCATCTTGTTGACGGCAACGGCGACCTGACGGATTCCGAGAAGGTGAAGGAGATAGCCGTGGCGGCGAGATTGCTCGCGCACGCCTTCGGCAGCATCGATGATCAGCAGCGCCGCATCGGACTGCGCCGCGCCGGTGATCATGTTCTTGAGGAACTCCTTGTGACCGGGGGCGTCGATGATGGTGTAGTCGCGCGCATCGGTCTTGAACCAGATCTGGCTCGTGTCGATGGTGATGCCCTGATCGCGCTCCGCCTGCAGGGCATCCATGAGAAAGGCCCATTCGAACGGTACGCCGCGGCGCTCGCACATGGCCTTGATCGACTCATATTTGCCGTCAGGCAGCGATCCGGTGTCATGGAACATACGACCGACGAGAGTGGACTTTCCGTGGTCCACATGACCGACAATGACGATGCGCAGCAGATCGCGCGACGAGGCTGGATTCTGGTTCACGGCGGCGAGCTTCACTTTGGCTTCGGATGCTTCGGGCATGGTGCGAACTCCCTACAGATAGCCGTCGGCCCGAAGACGCTCGAAGGCATCTTCCGACTCGTGGTCCATGGCGCGGCCGGAACGCTCGGAGATTTTCGTCGTCCGCAATTCCTCGATGATGTCTTCGATGGTCGTTGCGCTGCTGGCCACCGGGAAAGTGATATCCTTGTCGCCGAGCGAGCGGTAACGCTTGCCATCCTTCGCAAAATAAAGCGGGATCGTCGGGATCTGCTCGCGAAGCGTGTAGAGCCAGATATCGATCTCCGTCCAATGCAAAAGAGGATGGACGCGAATGTGGGTACCCGGAGGGAAATCCGTCTTGAACTGGTCCCAGAATTCCGGCGGCTGATCCTTGAAATCCCACTGCCCTGTCGCGCCACGCGGGCTGAACACGCGTTCCTTGGCGCGGGTTGCTTCTTCGTCGCGGCGGATGCCGGCGAAGAGCGCGTTGAACTTGTGCTTCTCGATGGCCTTTTTCAGACCGGCGGTCTTGCGGGCAGCCGAGCGCGCGGCCGGCGGCAGCGTATCGTCAACCTCCTCGATCGGCGGGCAGAGTTCGCGAATGAAGTTGAGGTTCCATTCCGCTGCATAGCGATCCCGGAACTCGTACATCTCCGGAAATTTCTTTTCCGTGTCGACATGCATCACCGGGAACGGCACGTGACCGAAAAAGGCCTTTCGCGCGAGCCAGATCATGACGTTGGAGTCCTTCCCCAACGACCAGAGCATCGCGATGTTCTCGATCCTGTTGAATGCTTCGCGGAAAATGAAAATGCTCTGGCTTTCGAGCTGATCGAGACGATCCATGACTGCCTTCCTGCCCGGCGGCACCGGCGCCGCCACACAAAACACATGAAAAATCCGGGGTTAGAAAACTAACCCCGTCACGGCTTGTGATTTAATCTCCCATTCGATGCATTGCAAGCAGGAACTAGCCAAAAATGGCGAGGATCGGATCGAAAAGGGAGCGAAAATCTAGCGCCGACCAAACCCCTTTCGCACACCGGAGGGCTTATCGCAACGGGCGGCGGGAATGTGCTTCTCGGTAGCGCGGCGAACCGGCCGCAGCCGGACCACGGAGGGCTCAAGGCGGCCGTTTCGGCCGATGCTCTTTCCATCCAGCTTGAGCATCAGCTGATCCAGGCGGCTTCGCATCTCGCGTTCGGCGAGTGCCTGCTCCAATTCCCGCTGGTTTCTGCGGCTGCTGGCCTGCAGCGCCGTCAGAACCACCACCAGAAAGATCAGACCGCCAATCGAAATCTGGGTCTCCAGGGAGAGATTCCCGAGGAGTTCAGCAAGCGACATATCGTTCCCCATCCAAATCGTTCGGCGCGGCTAGCGCGCGCCCTTCGCGGACTCTATGCAGAATCCGGGCCTCCGCCAGTGCATTGACGCATCAACGTCAGGGAAAGAAAAACCAAGGGCGCCGCGACTGTTTTGAGGGCAATTGACCATGTTTTGTGCAGAGTTCCGCGAGTTTTTATGGCCACGGCCGCGAATGACCGGCTTCCTCCGAGGTATCTGCTTGTGTATGTAGGCCACAACCGAAATCGAAGACGACCGGACGGACGCAGATATGGATGACGCCATCGACAGCCTGATCGCCGGATACCGCGCCTTCCGGAAGGGCCAGTATCGCCAGAATGAAGAGAGATATCAGTCACTTGCGGCGAAACGGCAGCAACCAAAGGCATTGATCATAGCCTGCTGCGACAGCCGCACGGACCCCGCGATGGTCTTCCAGTCAGACCCCGGCGAGCTCTTCGTCGTGCGCAACGTGGCGAACCTCGTGCCGCCCTACGAGCCCGACAGTCACTACCACGGCACCAGCGCGGCGCTGGAATTCGGCGTGAAATCCCTGCAGATCAAGGACGTGATCGTGATGGGGCATGCCGGCTGCGGCGGCATCGAAGCTCTCTATGAAGGCGCGAAAGGCAAGCCCGCCCCCGGCGACTTCCTGCCCAACTGGATCTCCCTGGCGAAGGACGTCGCGGACCAAGTCGTTGAAAAACATGGAGATATCGAGCGCCCTGCCGCTCTGCGCCTGATGGAGCAGCAGGCCGTCGTCGCCTCGCTCGACCGGCTGCGGACCTTCCCCTTCATCGCCGAGCGCGAGGATAAAGGCGAACTGAAGCTTCACGGCTGGTTCTACGGCATCGGCACCGGAATTCTCTCGGTCTACGATCCGGACACGGGCCGTTTCGTCGACGTCACCGAGTGACCGTCACTCAAACGTCATCGAAACGTCACATTCGGACGGATTGTCCCCGCCTCCGGGGATAAGACCGGGCCGTCCATCCGTGCGGCGGAAACGAGATATCCTCAGGAGCAGGCGGCCGGCGCTTCACCGCTGACATAGTCGCGGAAGACCCAGCCGCTCGTGCCATCCTGCCGCTTCACCTCACGCCAGTATTCCGTCCGGTCCCGGCCGAGAAGCGCAACCTCCTCGCATGAATTGAGGACGCCAACGATCTTGCCCGAATTGTCGGGCCTCGACCGGACATAGACGCTTCCGGTCGCGAAATGAGGATCTGCGGAAGAAGAAATATTATCCCCCTGCTCTTCCCCCGGAACTTCAGAGAGGGTTGATGCGGGCACTGCCGGTTCCGGGGCGGCTTCGGTCGAAACGACAGGGACCGCTTCCGGCCCGGCGGAAGATACTCCGGACAAGGATGAAACGTCCGGAACGGCTTCCATTTTCTCCGCGCTTGCGGGAGCGGCTTCGGATGCGGACATCTCGGCCAGGGGCTCGTTGCCGGAGGTGAAGGAAGCCTGTTGCAACATGGCCGGCGCTTCCCTTGCAGGCGCTCGCGAGACCAGATCCGCGACCACCGGCCCGGATGCCTGTGTTTCCGGCGCTGCAGGCAATATCGTATTGCCGCGATCGGCCACCGCCGCCACGCTTCGAACCTCCGCGGAAACCGCCGGCGCCGAAGCGGCGCGCGCCGCGATGGCCGCCGCCTTTTCCGCTTCGACGCTCGCCACCGCGATTTCCTCACGCGGCGGGCCGAAATCGATGACGAATGAGGCCGCCAGCAACAATCCGAACAGGACCCCGCCGCCAACCCAGGCGAGTCTCCCGGTCGAGATCATGGTCCATGGAATTTCGGGTTCGGAGTAATCGGCGCGCTCGATCGTCTCATGCACTTCCTCGCCGAGACGCGACAGAGGCTGCTCGACATCGACATCGAGATATTTTGCATAGGCGCGCGTGAACCCGACCGTCTGCGGCAAGGCAGGCAGGAGTTCGAACTGTCCCGCCTCTATAGCCTGCAGATAAATGGGCCTGATACGGATTGCGTCCGCTATGTCCTTCAGCGTGAGCCCCGCCTTCTGACGGGCATCGCGAAGGGCATTGCCGATTTCTTCTTTGTGTCCTGTCATCCGGGAAATCCCGCCGCTCCGACATTCGCAAGGAAGGCTAGCCTCACAGGGTTAACAAGTGTGTACGATTTTGTCCCTCTTTGAGTTGTTTCACACGCGGATTGGCGCCTGACTGTCTCCCTCGCGCGACAATTGGAATTCCCTGCAGGGGGACCCGGGACTTTTGACAAAAGCACAGGGCAGGCTAAGCTCTCTTTCATGCGGTACCAGAGTGAACGCCAGTTTCTGACGCCAGGTACGTTGCTCGCGGGAGATTAGCCCCGGGCCGACGACGCCTTTGCGCGCGCGACGTCCGGGGATCGTCCTCAATCCACATTTCCAGATCATCCGCCGGCAGGCCCAAAGGGCCTTGCCGCCTAGAGGATTTCCGCGATGTCCATTCGAGACAGCGGCGCGACGCGCCTGCGTTCACTTCACCCGTCCCCGGCAAACGGGACCGGCCGCCCCCTTCTGGGGCTTCATGATTACGGAAGGCTGGAGGTCGCCGCCTTCCAGGAACTCGACCTGCTGAGCCCGATGAGGCCGCGCCTCGCCAGGCTCCTGTCCGAAGCGCGCGTGGTGCCCTCGCCGGAAATTCCGGCAAATGTGATCACGCTCGGCACGACCGTGCGCTACCGCGTCGACGGCGACCGCATGGAGCGGCGCGTACTCACGCTTGGCCGCGAATATGTGCCGAGCGGCCAGTATGTGAGCGTTCTGACGCCTGTCGGCCTTGCCCTGCTCGGCCGCACGCCCGGTGAAACGGTGGAGGCCGAAACCTTCACGGGCGACATATTGCGGATCGCGATTTCCATGCTGGAGCATCAGCCGGAAGCGGAAGCCCGCGCTCGAAGCCTCGGCGGGCATGACGACGGACCGGAGGCAGCGTGATGGCCATGAACGCTGAAGCCGCGGCAACCGCGCAGGACCTGCCTCCGATCGTCGTGGCGGAAGAACAGTTCGATGAACTTTCCTCCGTCGCAGAGAGGCTCGTGGACGCCATTCCCGAGGTCGGACTCTTTCTCGAACGGGAGCTCGACCGTGCGAAGCTGATGCCGCTCGCGCGGATACCACATGATGTCGTGACGATCGGCTCGACCGTCTCCTTCATCTTCGGCATGACCGGGCGGGCGGAACGTCTCAAACTCGTCTGGCCGGAAGGCAACATCGCCGATCACGGTCTGGTGTCGCTGGCATCGCCGGTCGGCGTCGCGCTGCTCGGCATGAAGGCCGGAGAGACGATCTCGTGGAGCACGCGCTATGGCGATATCCGCTCACTGAAGGTGCTGGGAGTGGAACGCGAGCGGTAAGGACAAGACGGGCGCGGCATGATCCGCCGCGCCCATAACTTCATGCCGTCCTGTAAGGCTCGGGCGATGCCTCGGGATATTGAGGCAGCCCGTCATCGAGCACGATCCATGGAATGCGCGATGTCACCCAGATGTGCATCTCCGGATGAAGCGCGGCGGGATCGTCGAAAGTCACGAGCGGAAAGGCGAGACGATCTCCATCCGCGGGCTCGATCGTCACGCGCGTGCCGCAGCATGGACAGAAGTGCCGCTTCAGGCGCGGCGACGACTGCCAGAAGGAGGTCTCGCCCGTCACCGTGACGGCGGACTTCGGAAAGCTCGCCTGCACGATGAAGGGAGATGCCATCGCCTTCTGACAGATGCGGCAATGACAGATGCGCACGCCGATAGGCGGCGCTTCCACGCGAAAGCGCACCGCACCGCAGGCGCATCCGCCTTCGTAAGGAGGCGGCAGATTGTCAGGATGGGCGGACATGAGGCCTCCCCTTGCCTGCTACATCTTCATGCGCATCTGGCCGAGATAATCCACCTTGCCGAGCGGCACGCCCCTGAGGCGGAGGAGATCGTAGGCCGTGGTGACATGGAAATAGAAATTCGGAAAGGAGAAGGAGAGCAGGAAATTCTCCACCGTGAAGGGAAGCTGATGCTTTCCGAGATGAAAGACGATGTCCTTGCCGGCACAGCCATTCACCGCTTCGGGCGAGACATTCCGGAGCTTCTCCCGCGCTTCCTCGACGACACGCTGCAAATCGCTGTAGCTCCAGGTGCCGGGGTCTTGCGGCGGCCGGAATTCGCCCTGCTGAATGCCTTCGATGGCGCCCGCCGAGTGATGGGCGATGGATGCGATCTGGAAGCTGAAGGGAAGCATGTCGCCGGCGAGGCGCGACTTCACGACCTCATCGGGGTCGGTGCCTTCCTTCTCGCAGAACTCGAGGCCCTTCCTGAGAAAGCCCGAAGCGCCGCCAAGCGCCTGCAGGTAATTGGGGACGGTAAGGTCATAGAGCGAAATCGTCATCTTCTCTCCCTGCGCCGCGCCAGCGGCGCCTTTCGTTTTAACGCCAGCGTTTCAATGCCGGAATGCTCCACCCGGCGGGCCGGAACTGCAAGCCCTTCCATGTGTTGGTGCCGGAAGACTCCGCGACTTGCGTTGAACAAAGCTGAACAAGGAGAAGATGCTTGTCCGCCACACGAAGCGAAACGGAAACCGCCAGGGAGGTCGATATCGGCAGGCTCAGCCCGGAAAGCCTGAAGGATCTTTACCTGAGCGAACGCGAACAAAGCCAGACGATCCGCTCCCAGCTGGCGGTGCCCGTGACCATCATTTCATTCCTGATTTTCGGCTACGTGTCCTTCGCGCAGGAGATCGATATTTCCCGCTGGTATGAGCCCGTCACGCTGACGGCGCTCATTCTCAGCGTCGTTTCGGTGCTGCTCATCTTCGCGGCGATGGTCTATCTCGGCCGCGTGGAGCGCACGTTTCTGGGCGCGGGGCCACAGACCATCGAGGCGCAACTGAGCGGGAACAACGAAGCCGGTTTCTTTCTCGATGCGATCGGCTCCGTCCGCAAACACAATGACGCAGCGTCGCGATGCCGGGCCCGGGCCTTCTTCCTGCTGCTTGCCGCGTTGGCGAGCTTCATTCTGGCGATTTCGCTGCTGCCGCTGCACAAGCAGCCGGGCATGGCGGTGAGCGGCCTGGCCCTCCAGCATCCTTACTCCTAGCCCTTCGGGGTCAGCTTGCCGCCATCGCCTTGCGCCGGTAGTCTGCGGGACTTTTTATCCACCGGACGAACTTCTCGATGACCGAAACGCAATTTCGCGGCTACGCCTTCATCATCGGCGCGATGAAATGCGGAACCACGACCCTTCATGCCCTTCTGGAACAGCACCCGGCTGTTACGGTTTCAAAGAAGAAGGAGCCGGATTTTTTTCAGAAAGCCACTGCGACGAACGCTGAAGATTACGAGGCGATCTTTCCCGAGCTGGACAAGACGAGGCACATCTGGACGCTGGACGGATCGACAAGCTACAGCAAGACGAAACGCTGGCCCAATCCGCCGAAGCGCATCGCGGAGCTGCCCGGCGAGAAGCGCATCATCTATCTAATGCGCGATCCCGTAGCCCGGATCGAAAGCCATATCGCGCACAGCATTTCGCGCGGACGCTGGAAAAAGGGCTACGACACGAAAATTCTGGAGGATGCCTCCTCCTATGCGCATCAGATTGCATCCTATGAGGCGGCCGGCCTGCTGAAAGACATGATGCTGATCGATTTCGACGAGCTCTGCCGCGAGCCCATCGCCGTGGCAACGCGCGTATTCGGATTCCTGGATCTCGATGTTCCGGATCTGACGCCCATGCCGCCCCAGAATACGCGCCGGACCCAGCAACGCTTCATGACGGAAGAGGACGCCGCCACTTGGCGCAAGATCCTGCGGGACGACATCGCCGTGCTTGTGAAACAATATGAATTCGAGGCGGACTGGACGAAGCCTTATCTGGCGGACGAGTGACGACGCAGCCCGCACCTGCCGAAAGGAAAGGTGGTGAGCCCTGATGGGATCGAACCATCGACCTACTGATTAAAAGTCAGCCGCTCTACCGCTGAGCTAAGGGCCCGCCGAAAACGGGCGGAACTGGCGCCGCCCCGGAAAGGTGGCCGGAACTTACGGGCGCTTCCGCGCGGGGTCAACCGGCTTTCGACCGGCAAAAACGCAGGATTCAGCCTCTTAGAGCGGATCGATATCGCCAGCGGCCTGCGCGGCCTTGAAGTCGCGGCGGAAGGCCTCGAAACGGCCCTCGGCGATGGCCGCGCGCATGCCCGCCATGAGCTGCTGGTAGTAGTGAATGTTGATCCAGCTCACCAGCATGGAACCCAGCATCTCCTCCGACTTCACGAGATGATGGAGATAGGCGCGGGAATAATCGCGCGCCGCAGGACAGGAGCTCTCCTCGTCGAGCGGGCGCGGGTCCGCTGCGTGACGCGCATTTTTCAGGTTCACTTTTCCGCGCCGCGTGAAGGCGAGGCCGTGGCGGCCATTGCGCGTCGGCATCACGCAATCGAACATGTCGATGCCAAGCGCGACGGATTCCACGAGATCGTCCGGCGTGCCAACGCCCATGAGATAGCGGGGCCTGTCTTCCGGCAGCGCGGGCGTCGTGAAATCGAGGACACGCAGCATTTCGGCCTGCCCCTCGCCGACCGCGAGGCCGCCGACGGCATAACCATCGAAGCCGATATCGCGAAGGCCCGCGGCAGAGAGCTTGCGGAGCGGCTCATAGGTGCTGCCCTGCACGATGCCGAAAAGGGCCATGCCTTCCTTGCGATGCGGCTGGCCGACGAAAGCATCCTTGGAGCGCTGCGCCCAGCGGAGCGACATCTCCATGGAGACGCGGGCTTCTTCCTCCGTCGCCGGGAAGGGCGTGCATTCGTCGAGCTGCATCTGGATGTCGGAATCGAGCAGGCACTGGATTTCGATCGAGCGCTCGGGCGAGAGCATGTGGCGCGAGCCGTCGATATGCGACTGGAAGGTGACGCCCTCCTCCGTCATCTTGCGGAGCTTCGAGAGCGACATGACCTGGAAACCGCCGCTATCGGTCAATATCGGATGCGGCCAGTTCATGAAGGTGTGAAGGCCGCCAAGCGCCGCCACCTGCTCCGCGCCGGGGCGGAGCATGAGGTGATAGGTGTTGCCGAGAACGATATCGGCACCCGCCTCGCGCACCTGCTCCGGATACATCGCCTTGACCGTCGCCGCCGTGCCGACAGGCATGAAAGCGGGCGTGCGGATTTCACCGCGCGGTGTCGAGATGACGCCGGTACGGGCGCGGCCGTCTGTTGCATGGAGGCTGAAGGAAAACGCGCTCAAGTTTTTGTTCCGTTCATGGGCGCCCCGTAAATCAGGCAGGCATCGCCATAGGAATAGAAGCGGTACTTCGCGGCAACGGCATGCGCATAGGCGCGCTTCATCTCATCCGTCGAGCGGAGCGCGGAGACGAGCATGAAAAGCGTCGAGCGCGGCAGGTGGAAATTGGTCATCAGAATGTCCGTGGCGCGGAAGCGGTAACCTGGCGTGATGAAGATATCCGTTTCCTTCGCGAAGGGATGTACCACACCTTTGGCGTCCGCGGCGCTTTCGAGAAGGCGGAGAGAGGTGGTGCCGACGGCGACGATGCGCCCGCCTTTCGCCCGCGCCTCGTTGATGGCGGCGGCTTCTTCTTCCGAAATCTCGCCCCATTCGGCATGCATCCGGTGTTCTTCCGTGTCCTCCGCCGTGACGGGGAGAAAGGTGCCCGCGCCAACATGAAGCGTGAGGCGGACCGTGCCGACGCCGCGCGCGGCGAGAGCGTCCATGAGCTCCGGCGTGAAATGAAGGCCCGCCGTGGGCGCGGCAACGGCGCCGGGCTCGGCAGCATAAAGGGTCTGGTAGTCGGCGAGATCTTCTTTGTCGGTCGCGCGTTTCCGCGCGATGTAGGGCGGGAGCGGCATCTCGCCGGCTGCCGCAATGGCGGCATCGAGCGCGGGGCCGGACGCGGAGAAGCGCAGGCCCGCCTCGCCGCCTTCCGCCTTTTCCTCGACCGTGGCGGAAAGCCCGCCGGGGAAGGAAATTTCCTCTCCGATATTGAGCTTCTTCGCCGGGCGAAGGAAAGCCCGCCACTCGGAAGCGCTCACGCGGCGATGAAGCATGACTTCGATTTTCGCCGAGGCCTCGCCTCTTGTGCGCGTGCCGAAGAGCCGTGCCGGGATCACCTTGGTGTCGTTGAAGACGAGAAGATCGCCGGGTGCAAGAAAGGACGGCAGGTCGCGGACGATACGGTCTTCGAGCGCGTTTTCCTCGGGGCCGATGACGAGAAGCCGCGCCGCATCGCGCGGGCGCGCGGGCCGGAGCGCGATCAGATTCTCCGGCAGCTCGAAATCGAAATCGGAAACGCGCATGACAAAATCTTGCTCAATGGTCGCCGCTCACCCCCGCCCCAAACCGAACGGCTTTGACGATGAATCGTCAAAGCCGCTCCGTTTGACCCTCCCTGAGGGGAGGGTGAAAGTAAGTTCGGCGACGCCAGCTCAGGCCGCGTCGGCCGCGACGCGCATCTTCACGATACGGTCGGGTTCGCGCACGGGCTCGCCGCGCTTGATCTTGTCCACGGCTTCCATGCCCGAGATGACCTTGCCCCAGACCGTGTATTGCCGGTCGAGGAAGGTCGCATCGCCGAAGACGATGAAGAACTGGCTGTCGGCGCTGTTCGGGTCCTGCGTGCGGGCCATGGAGCAGATGCCGCGCACATGGGGCTCGGCGGAGAACTCGGCCGGGAGCTTCTTGCCCGAGCCGCCCGCGCCGGTGCCCGTGGGATCGCCGCCCTGGGCCATGAAGCCGTCGATGACGCGGTGGAAGGCCACGCCGTCATAGAAGCCTTCGCGCGCAAGTTCCTTGATCCGCGCGACGTGCTTCGGCGCGAGGTCGGGACGCATCTCGATCACGACTTCCCCATGCGGGATTTCCATGATCAGCATGTTTTCGGGATCCTTGATATCGGTCATGTGTCTCTCGATTCCGTGTTAGTTCGCGTCCGCCGCGACCTGCATCTTGACGATCTTGTCCGGGTTCGACGGGGGTTCGCCTGGCGTGATGTTGTCGACATATTCCATGCCCTCCACCACGCGGCCGAAAAGCGTGTAGTTCTCGTCGAGGAAGCTCGCATCGTCGAAGCAGATGAAGAACTGGCTGTTCGCGCTGTCGGGGTCCGACGAACGCGCCATGCCGACCGCGCCACGCGTGAAGCTCTCCTTGTCGGTGAACTCGGCCTCGACATCGGGCTTGAAGGAGCCGCCCATGCCCGTGCCCGTGGGATCGCCGGTCTGGGCCATGAAACCCGGAATGACTCGATGGAAGACGATGCCGTCATAGAAGCCTTCGCGCGTCAGCTCCTTGATGCGCTCGGCATGCTTCGGCGCGATCTCCGGCAGGAGCTCGATGACCACGCGGCCATCCTTGAGGTCGAGATAGATGGTGTTTTCCGGGTCGAGCGCGAAGGCCTTACCCGAAAGCCCGGCAAGGGCGAAAAGGGCGACGAAAGCCGCCATCAGTCCACGCATGAGATACTCCTGTCAGTTGCGGCCCCCATGCCGCTTACTTTTTTGCCGCGACGGCGGCGAGCACCTTCGTCTTCACCGATGGCGGAACGAAGGGCGTGATGTCGCCGCCCATGGACGCGATCTGGCGGACCAGCGTCGAGGAAATGAACTGCGTCTCCGGCGAGGCGGCAAGAAAGACCGTCTCGACATGCGGGTTCATGACGCGGTTCATGCCGACCATCTGCGTCTCGTATTCGAAATCGACCGCGCCGCGCAATCCGCGAATGATGACATTGGCACCGTGATCGTCCGCCGCATTGACGACGAGGCCGGAAAAGGAGGCGGTCGAAATCTTCGAGCCGACTTCCTTTGCGATAGGCCCCGCCTCCGCCTCGATCAGCGCGAAACGCTCCTCCAGCGAGATGAGCGGCTGCTTGGTGGCGTTGATGCCGATCGCGACCACGAGATGATCGACGAGCTTCAATGCCCGGCGGATCACATCGAGATGGCCGTTGGTCATCGGATCGAAAGTGCCGGGATAGAGACCGACGCGCGCCATGCCCTCTCCTATTCTTCTTCCGAGCCGTTTTCGCCCGTCTCCTCGACGCGCTCGACGGAAACGACGCGCTCGTCGGGCGCCGTGCGGAAAATGGTGACGCCCTGGGTCGCACGGCCCGCGGCGCGGACATCGTCCACCGGGCAGCGGATCAACTGGCCGGCATCCGTCACCAGCATGATCTGATCCTGAACCTCGACCGGGAAGGAAGCGACCAGCTTGCCGTTTCTCGGCGTAACGGCCATGGCGATGATGCCCTTGCCGCCGCGTCCGGACGTCCGGTAGTCGTAGGACGAGGAGCGCTTGCCGAAACCCCGTTCGCTGACGGTGAGGACGAATTGCTCCTTCGCGCCAAGCTCCGTATAGCGCTCGGTCGAAAGCGTGAGCTCGTCTCCCGCCTCCTCCTCGCCATCCTCCGGTTCGGCGACTTCCACATCCGGCTCGTCGGCCTCGCCCGACGCGGCCCGGCGCATGGCGGCAGCCTGCTTCAGATAGGCGCGCGCTTCCGCCGGAGTGACGTCGACATGGCGCATGATGCTCATGCCGATCAGCGTATCGCCGTCGCCGAGACGAATGCCGCGAACGCCGGTGGAACTGCGGCCGGAGAAGACGCGCACTTCCGTGACCGGGAAACGGATGCAGCGGCCGTCCGCCGTGGTCAGCAGCACATCGTCGTCTTCAGTGCAGATCTGAACGCCGATGATCGAGTCGCCCGCGTCGTCGCCCTCGAACTTCATCGCGATCTTGCCGTTGCGGTTGATCTGTACGAAGTCGGAGAGCTTGTTGCGGCGGACATTGCCGCTCTTGGTCGCGAACATCACATGGAGGCTGTCCCAGCTCTCCTCGTCTTCCGGCAGCGGCATGACGGTGGTGATGTATTCGCCCTGCTGAAGCGGCAGGATGTTGATCATCGCCTTGCCGCGCGCCTGGGGCGTCGATTGCGGCAGACGCCAGACCTTCAGCTTGTAGACCATGCCGATCGAGGAGAAGAAGAGCATGGGCGTATGCGTATTCGCCACGAAAAGACGGGTGACGAAATCCTCGTCCTTGGTCGACATGCCGGAGCGGCCCTTCCCGCCACGGCGCTGCGCACGGTAGGTCGAGAGCGGCACGCGCTTGATGTAGCCCTGATGGCTCACCGTGACGACCATGTCCTCGCGCTGGATGAGGTCCTCGTCCTCGAACTCGCCTTCCGCTTCCGTGATCTCGGTGCGGCGCGGCGTGGCGAACTCGTTCTTAACGGCGGTGAGTTCATCGCGCATGATCTGCAGCACGCGGTCGCGCGAACGGAGAATGTCGAGATAGTCCTCGATCTTCTCGCCGAGACCCTTCAACTCGTCGCCGATCTCGTCGCGGCCAAGCGCGGTAAGACGCTGCAGGCGCAGGTCGAGGATCGCCCTCGCCTGCTCTTCCGACATGCGGATAGTGCCGTCATCCGCGAGGCGGTGGCGCGGGTCGTCGATCAGCGCGATGAGCGGCGCGATATCGGCGGCGGGCCAGTCACGCGACATCAAGGCCTCGCGCGCGGCGGACGGATCGGGCGCGGTACGGATGAGCTTGATCACTTCGTCGATATTCGCGACGGCAATGGCAAGACCGACCAGCACGTGCGCACGGTCGCGCGCCTTGGCGAGTTCGAACTTGGTGCGCCGGGAAATCACTTCCTCGCGGAAGCGGACGAAGATTTCCAGCAGCTGCTTGAGGTTCATCAGCTCCGGCCGCCCGTGATCGAGCGCGAGCATGTTGCAGCCGAAGCTCGTCTGCAGCGGCGAGTAGCGATAGAGCTGGTTCAGAACGACATCGGGAACGGCGTCGCGGCGGAGTTCGACCACGACGCGCATGCCGTTGCGGTCGGACTCGTCGCGCAGATCGCCGATGCCCTCGATGCGCTTCTCGCGCACGAGCTCGGCGATCTTCTCGACCATCGACGCCTTGTTCACCTGATAGGGAATTTCGGTGATGATGAGGGCCTGGCGGTCCTTGCGCACTTCCTCGATATCGACACGGCCACGCACCACGACGGAGCCGCGCCCCGTGTGATAGGCCGAACGCGCGCCTTGACGGCCGAGCATGATGCCGCCTGTCGGGAAATCCGGCGCGGGCACATATTCGATCAGTTCGTCGATGGTGATGGACGGATTGTCGATCAGCGCGATGCAGGCATCCACCACTTCGCCGAGATTGTGCGGCGGGATATTGGTTGCCATACCGACGGCAATGCCGTTCGCGCCATTGACCAGGAGGTTCGGCAATTCGGCCGGAAGGACGACCGGCTCCCTTTCGGTGCCGTCGTAATTGTCCTTGAAGTCGATCGTATTCTTGTCGATGTCCTTCAGCAGCGAATGCGCGGACTTCGCCATACGAACTTCGGTATAACGCATCGCGGCGGGCGGATCGCCGTCGACCGAGCCGAAATTGCCCTGACCGTCGAGCAGCGGCAGGCGCATGGAGAAATCCTGCGCCATGCGCACCAGCGCGTCATAAATCGACTGGTCGCCATGCGGGTGATACTTACCGATGACATCGCCGACCACGCGGGCCGACTTGCGATAGGGCTTGTTCCAGTCGTAGCCATTCTCGTTCATCGAGAACAGAATGCGGCGATGGACGGGCTTCAAGCCGTCCCGCGCATCGGGCAGCGCGCGGCTCACGATCACGCTCATCGCGTAATCGAGATAGGAGCTGCGCATCTCCTCTTCGATGGAAATGGGCGCGACGTCGCGCTCCGGCGGCGGACCGCCAGCCGAAGAACCGCCCGTGCCGCCGGGCGGCATATCGCCCGAGCCGTTCAGGCCGTCGCCCATGCCGGTATCGTCGCCCGGGCCCGGCTCATCACCCGGAATGTCGCTGTCTTGCGTGTCCGACAAGTCTTTTTCTGGCTGTTGCGGAACGCTGCCGCCACGGCTTCGGGAGCCCGGCGCGCATCGCCCTGAAGGAACGAAAAAGAGGTCATCCGGCAGGCGCCGAATCCCTCTCGTTTACTGCCCGCAAGATTACCATTCCCGCCCCGTCACGGCAACTTCAAACGCGCTTTGCCTGTGCCTGTAACACGCTGAAATATAAGCGAAAATTCGGGCTGAAAGATTGCTTTCGGAACGCCCTGGCGGCGCCCCCTTCATTCCAGGCGAAAGAGGATCGCGGTGGCGTCGTCATGACGCTTGAAACGTGGCCAGGAAAGGCAGTCCGGATCATCCACCGCCTCGATGTGACGGATCTCCGCGATGATCGATCTGAGCCCGCCCATGACCGCGCGGCGCACCAGCGTCGCCGGGTCGAGACGGTGATAGTCAAAGACGATGGAGCCGAACCCATCGCTGAAGAGAAGACCGGTAACGGCGCGCGGGAGCGGGATTTCCCAGTGGCGCATATGGGCCGCGGCTTCCGGATCGATGCCGAGAATCCAGTAGCCCTCGGGCGTGTTCTGCCTGCGGCGATTGTCGCGCAGATAGTCCATGACGGCTGCGTTCTCGAAGGGCCGCTCGCCGGGCGCGAGCGCCTCGATCAACTCGGCCGTGCGGCTCATGGCGCGCGCCTCGCGCGAAGTGTGCTTCACGCCATAGACATGCGCCTCCTCGCTCTCGTCCTCGAGCAGGATGAGGCCGCAATCGGCGAAGTTGCCGCAGACGAGTTTTGCTTCGTCCGCATGCCCCTTCCCAACATGAATGAGCGCCATCGCCGCGCTCGGCCATTCGTGGCGGCCATTCGGCTCGCGCAGCTTCTGCTGAGCGAAACGGAGGGAGAGCGTTTCCATGGTGAAGCGGACGAGGCCCTGAAGGTCGGAGCCATAGCGCGCGGCATTGGCCTCGAAGAGCGTACTCGCCTCGTTGGCGAGCCAGTGCGCGCCCGTCTCGTTGCCGATGAGCGGCCCGTCCGCGACATCCGTCGCACCGTCGATCACCCAGGCATTGGCACTGGTGTGTCCAAAGGCGTCTTCATTGGCCTTTTCGGAGCCGGGATCTGTCAGCGTTTCAAGGATGCGGAGCATGGATGCGAGGCTACACCACACACCCGAACCGAAAAATGACCTCAGGCCGGATCAGAACGGGATTTCGTCGTCGAGGTCCTGGGAGAAGCTGCCGCGGGACGAGCCGCCGCCACCGCCGCCGCCGAAATCGTCCGAGCCGCCATAATCACCGCCGCCCGAGGAACCGCCGCCCGAGCGGCCATCCAGCATGGTGAGGGTCGAGTTGAAGCCCTGCAGCACGACTTCCGTCGAATAGCGCTCCTGGCCGGACTGATCGGTCCACTTGCGCGTCTGGAGCGCGCCTTCGATATAGACCTTGGCGCCCTTCTTCAGATACTGCTCGATGACCTTGCAGAGGCCTTCGTTGAAGACAACAACGCGGTGCCACTCGGTCTTTTCGCGGCGCTCGCCCGTGTTCTTGTCGCGCCAGCTCTCCGAGGTCGCGATGCGCAGATTGGCAATGGGGCGACCGTCCTGCGTGCGGCGAATTTCCGGGTCGGCGCCCAGATTGCCGATCAGGATGACCTTGTTGACGCTGCCTGCCATGATTTTCTCGCCTCGCGCTGGAATTTGTCTCTGCGCCGGACCCTAGCCGCCGCAGCAGCCCCAAGCCAGCACCTCAGTCAAAAAAGCTGTGGATCAAACAATGAATGAGATAGCGCCAAACAACAGGCCTAAGCCCACAACCATCATCGCTCCAAACTGCAAAGTCTGGTGCGCAAGCGCTATGCGCAAGTCTTCCCTGGTGACGAGGTCGGAAATGATCATGTCTCGTGCAAGCCTGGCATGTTCATCGGCGAGCTGCTTCGAAGAGCCAGCCGACTGAAGCCTCTCGGAATAGCCCAACGTATCAAAACTCAGTCCCATCTGTCCCCGCCTCTCGAAATACCCATTTGTTCTTATTATGTTCTCACAACACAAAAACTGCGGCAAGATATTTCCATAGCGTATGATTCTTTCATCTAGCCGCTTCCTGACCCTTGAAGCCGCATCCGCCGCCCTACATACATGAAGCCTGAGACCAAGCCTCAATCTCCTGTACCCGATGACGCGCGCCGCCGACACGGCCGACCGCGCCCGTAAGAGTTCCGGCCTATGAGCACCTCCACGAAGAAGCAAGCTGCCGACACACAGAACCGCTTCATCCGCGTCACCGGCGCGCGCGAGCACAATCTGCGCAACGTGAGCGTGGAACTGCCGCGCGACGAGCTGATCGTGATTACCGGGCTGTCGGGCTCCGGCAAGTCGTCGCTTGCCTTCGACACGATCTATGCCGAGGGGCAGCGGCGCTATGTGGAGAGCCTGTCGGCCTATGCGCGGCAGTTCCTCGAAATGATGCAGAAGCCGGATGTCGATCAGATCGACGGCCTCTCGCCAGCGATCTCGATCGAACAGAAGACGACCTCCCGCAACCCGCGCTCGACGGTCGGCACCGTCACCGAAATCTACGACTACATGCGCCTCCTCTGGGCGCGCATCGGCGTGCCCTACTCGCCCGCGACGGGACTTCCCATCGAGAGCCAGACCGTGACGCAAATGGTCGACCGCGTGATGGCATTGCCGGAAGGCACGCGGCTCTATCTGATGGCGCCGATCATTCGCGGCCGCAAGGGCGAGTACCGCAAGGAATTCGCGGAACTGCAGAAGAAGGGCTTCCAGCGCGTGAAGGTGGACGGCACCTTCCACGAGATCGCCGACGTGCCCGCGCTCAACAAGAAGCTGAAACACGATATCGACGTTGTGGTCGACCGTATCGTCGTGCGCGACGATCTGGGCAACCGGCTGGCGGACAGTTTCGAGATCGCGCTCGACCTCGCCGATGGCATCGCCGTGATCGAGATGGCCGATGCGAAGGATGGCAAGGACGCGGAGCGCATCATCTTTTCCTCGCGCTTCGCCTGCCCCGTTTCGGGCTTCACCATCGACGAGATAGAGCCCAGGCTCTTCTCGTTCAACAATCCGTTCGGCGCATGCCCCGCCTGCGACGGCCTCGGCACGCAGTTCTACATGGACCCGGACCTCGTCGTGCCGGACCCCGGCCTGTCGCTGAAGAAGGGCGCGATTGCGCCCTGGTCGCGCTCGACCTCGCCCTACTACACGCAGACGCTTCAGGCGCTGGCGAAACAATACAAGTTCTCGATGACCGCGCCCTGGTCGCAACTGCCGGAGGAAGCGCAGAACGTCATCCTTTACGGCTCCGGCGAAGAGGTCGTGACCTTCGCCTATGACGACGGCATGCGCTCCTACAAGACGAAGAAGCCGTTCGAAGGCGTGATCCCGAACCTCGAACGGCGCTGGCGCGAAACGGACAGCGCCTGGGCACGCGAGGAGATCGAGCGCTATCAGGGCATCACCGATTGTGAGGATTGCGGCGGCTACCGCCTGAAGCCCGAAGCGCTCGCCGTGAAGATCGCCGGACTCCATGTCGGCCAGGTTTCGCAGATGTCGATCCGCGAGGCGGATGCCTGGTTCCGCGATCTCAACCAGCACCTCACCGCCAAGCAGAACGAGATTGCCGGGCGCGTCCTGAAGGAAATCCGCGAGCGGTTGCACTTCCTCAACAATGTCGGCCTGGACTACCTGACGCTGTCTCGCAACTCCGGCACGCTGTCGGGCGGCGAAAGCCAGCGCATCCGGCTTGCCTCGCAGATCGGTTCGGGTCTCACCGGCGTTCTCTATGTGCTGGACGAACCCTCCATCGGTCTTCACCAGCGCGACAATGACCGCCTGCTCGAAACGCTGAAGCGGCTGCGCGATCTCGGCAATACGGTGATCGTGGTCGAGCATGACGAGGATGCGATCCGCACGGCTGACCATGTCGTTGACATGGGACCCGGCGCCGGCGTTCACGGCGGCCGCGTGGTGGCCGAAGGCAAGCCCGAAGACATCATGGGCAACCCCGAAAGCCTTACGGGGCAATATCTCACCGGCTTCCTGCAGGTGCCTGTGCCCGACGAACGGCGCCAGGGCAACGGCAAGTGGATCAAGATCACCGGCGCGAAGGAGAACAACCTGAAGGATGTGACGGCGGAAATTCCGCTCGGCACCTTCACCTGCGTGACGGGCGTGTCGGGCGGCGGCAAGTCCACCCTGCTGATCGAGACAATCTACAAGGCGGTGGCGCGCCGCCTCAACAACTCGCGCGAGCATCCCGGCGCCTTCGACGAGATCTTCGGCCTCGAACATCTCGACAAGATCATCGACATCGACCAGTCGCCGATCGGGCGCACGCCGCGCTCGAACCCGGCGACCTATACCGGCGCCTTCACTTTCATTCGCGACTGGTTCGCCGAACTGCCGGAGGCCCGCGCGCGCGGCTACAAGCCCGGCCGTTTCTCCTTCAACGTGAAGGGCGGGCGCTGCGAAGTCTGCCAGGGCGACGGCGTCATCAAGATCGAGATGCACTTCCTGCCCGACGTCTATGTGGAATGCGACGCCTGTCACGGGCATCGCTACAACCGCGAGACGCTGGAAGTGAAGTTCAAGGACAAATCGATCGCCGATGTGCTGGAGATGACGGTCGACGAGGCCGCATCTTTCTTCAAGGCCGTGCCCGCCGTGCGCGACAAGATGGAAGTGCTGCAGCGCGTCGGCCTCGGCTACATCAAGGTCGGTCAGCAGGCGACGACGCTTTCGGGCGGCGAGGCGCAGCGCGTGAAACTCGCCAAGGAATTGTCGAAGCGGGCGACCGGACGCACGATCTACATTCTGGACGAGCCGACGACCGGCCTGCACTTCCACGACGTCGCGAAACTGCTCGAGGTGCTGCACGAACTCGTGGACAGCGGCAACACGGTGGTGGTGATCGAGCACAATCTCGAAGTCATCAAGACGGCCGACTGGATCATCGATCTCGGTCCGGAAGGCGGCGATGGCGGCGGCGAGATCGTCGCCTCGGGTACGCCTGAGGAGGTGGCGGCCGAACCGCGCTCCTATACCGGCCAGTACCTGAAGACACTGTTCAAGCGCCGGCCCGGCCAGAGCGGCGGCGGGACGAAGCCAAAAAAGGCCAGCGCGGCGGCAAAAAGCAACACGAAGGCGACCAGGGCCGCACCGAAGAAGAGGACCGGCAGTCCGAAAGCGAACACCAGGGCCAAAAAGAAGGCCTGAGGTCCACGCAGGCGTTTCCGCCCCGGCCCAAACTATCTATAAAAGCCCCGTGATTTCAGGCTGGTGAATGCAGGAGCGGGGCCGATATGCCGGGGGGATCCTTCAATCGGCGAGAATTTCTGAAGCTGTTCGGCGCGACCGCCGGCTGCTTCGTGGCGACCGCCGCCGCAGCGCCTTTCGTGCCGCGCCTCGGCACCGCCCGCGCGGCCCCCGGCGCCTTCCATTTCCCGCAGGGTCTCGCCTCCGCCGATCCTCAGCCCGATGCTGTCATGCTCTGGACACGTGTCGAACCGATCGATCCGGGAGCTGCCCTGCCGAATGGCGACGTCGACCTCTATGTGCAGGTCGCCACGGATCTCGATTTCGAGACGGTCGTGGTCGAACAGGCCGTGCGAGCGAGCTCCGGATCGGACCACACGGTCCGCGTCTTCGTGCAGGGCCTCTCTCCCGATACGGTCTATTATTATCGCTTCTACGCCGGAAGCGACCGTTCCCCCTATCCCGGCCGGACAAGAACCGCCCCCCTGCCCGGCAGCAAGCGCAGAGTGCGCTTCGCCGCGATTTCCTGCCAGAGCTATGAGGCCGGCTATTACGGCGCTCTCCGCCGCATGACGAACGACGACATCGAAGCGCCGGCGGAGGAACAGATTGACTTCGTGCTGCATCTGGGCGACTTCATCTACGAGCGCACCGGCGATGTGCCGGAGGATCGTACCGTCGCACGGCTCGTCGGGCCGCTGCCAGATGGAAGCGAGCCCTGGGAGCCGGACGGCACACATGACTGGTGGCGCAAGGGCGGCCAGGCTGCTGTGACGCTTGCCGACTACCGGCATCTCTACAAGACCTATCTCACCGACCCGGACCTGCAGGCGGCGCGCGCCCGCTTTCCTTTCGTGCACACATGGGACGACCATGAATTCACGAACGATGCGTGGCAGAGCTATGCGAGCTATTTTGCCGATGGCGAACCGGCGCAGAAGCGCAAGGTGGCCGCGAACCGCGCCTGGTTTGAATTCATTCCTGCGGTTCTTTCGAACACGCCGAAATTTCACGGCATTCCGGCACCCGCCCATGACTTCCGGAACAGAAATGTCGACGACACGCCGATGGGCGCATACGACGACGACTTCCTGTTCGAAGGCGACAATGCGCGAGCGCTTTCAACTCTGACCATCTATCGAACGCTCCGCTGGGGCGCGACGCTCGATCTCGTGCTGACGGATCTGCGCAGCTACCGAAGCCCGCCCGTTATCGACGAAAATATCGATGCCCTGCTCGAGGGAGCGCCGGTCCCTCCGGTGCGCGTGGTGAAATTGCTCGATGCCGGACGAACGGCGAATGACGGCAATCCGCCAGCCACCATCTCCTACGCCGATCGCGAGATCGAAAATCCGCGCAAGGACGCACCGCCGGGCACGCATTTGGGCGGCCCGCAGAAGACCTGGTTCAAGGAGGTGATGAAAGCCTCCACGGCGACGTGGCGCGTATGGGCAAACAGCTGCCCGGCCTTGCAGGTGAGGCTCGACTTTTCGCGGATACCATTTGCTGGACTTGAGGATGGCTATGCCGCCACCGATGCATGGCAGGGTTATCCGGGAGAGCTTAAAGAACTCATGGCTTTCCTGAAGGATGAAAGAATCGGCAATGTGATATCGGTCGCGGGCGATCACCACGCCTTTGCAGCAGGCCGTCTACCTGTCGATCCGGACGCGGAAACGCTCTTCTGCCCCGCCGTCGAATTCATGACGGCGGCTATCAGCTCTTCCTCCATGTATTCGATGGCGGATCGGGCGACGCGCGACAATGGCTTCTTCCATCGTGCCGTGGCGCTGCAGGATGAAAATGGAACACAGGCCAACTGGAATAATACGCTGGTGAACGGTCTGCGCGCCGGCATTCTCGTCAACTACACCAGCTCCGACTACCTCTTCGATCTGGTGCGCAACGAGCGCGCAAGTCCGGGGCTCGATTACATCGACTCCGATGCTCATGGCTACACACTCGTATCACTGGACGAGGAGAAGGCCGAAGCCGTGCTGGTGAATGTCGGCGATGTGCAGATAGACGCCGGGCCGGGCGGATCGAAGGTGACATGCAAGGCCCACTTCACCGTTAAGCCGTGGACCGGTGGCGAAGAGCCTGTGCTCGAAGGCCCGCTCTTCGAGGGCGTGCCGCCCTACCCCTGGAACAGGGAGAAGAAGGCCGGATAGGCCCCTGCCGGTTTGACGGATGGGCGTCACCCGCTAAGCTTCTCGCCAAAGGAATTGGGGCGAGGAGATCGAGATGAGCTTTTCCGACTACGCATCGCATGATGGGCTGGGCCTTGCCGAACTCGTAAGCAAGGGCGAGGTCAAGGCAAGCGAGCTTGCGGAAGAAGCGATCGGCCGGATCGAGAAACACAATCCGGCACTAAATGCCGTCATCCTGAAGCTCTACGATCTCGGCCGCGACATGGCGAAACAGCCGGTGGAGGGCCCCTTCAAGGGCGTGCCTTTTCTTCTGAAGGATGCCTTTGGCGACATTGCGGGATATCCGACAAGGCTTGCCTCCCGCTTCCGCGCGGAAACGCCCGCGAAGGAAGACACCGTTCTCGCCAGGCGCTTCAAGGCATCGGGCGTCACCATTCTCGGCAAGACGAATGTGCCGGAATTCACGCTGCTGCCGACGACGGAATCGAACCTTTATGGCGCCGCGCATAATCCGTGGAACCCGGATCACTCGACAGGCGGCTCTTCCGGCGGCGCGGCCGCGGCCGTGGCCGCCGGCATCGTGCCGCTCGCTCACGCAAATGACAGCGGCGGCTCGATCCGCATCCCCGCTTCAAGCTGCGGGCTGGTCGGCCTGAAGCCCACTCGCGCGCGCACCTCGCTCGGACCGGACTATGGCGATGTGCTGAGTGGGCTCTGCCACGAACATGTGGTGACACGCACGGTACGCGACTGCGCGGCCATGCTCGACTGTATCCACGGCAACGAACCTGGCGATCCCTATGTCGCGCCGCCGGTAAAGGAAAGTTTCCTCGAGCAAACGAAAAGGATTCCGGGAAAGCTCCGCATTGCCTTTTCAAAGACAAATCCGGCTGGAGCAAAACTTCACCCCGATTGTGTGAAGGGTGTGGAGTCTGTAGCGAAGCAGCTCGCCGATCTCGGACATGAAGTGACGGAGGCCATGCCCCCGCTTAACCCTGACGAACCGGGCAATCTCTTCCTGCCGCTCTGGGCGGCCTGGCTGTCCTCCGAAATCGAACTTGAAACGGCGCGGCGCGGGCGCGGGCCGAAGGAGGACGAACTGGAACCGCTGACGCGCGGGCTCTGGGAAGTCGGCAAGACGGTAAGCGCCGCGCAATATCTCCTGCTGGTGAAGGAAGCGCAGGGCCTCACGCGCCGCGTCGCGGGTTTCATGCAGAACCACGATGTATGGCTGACGCCGACACTCGCCTCACCGCCCATTCCGCTGGGCCTCATCAACGTGAATGAGCCAGACCCCATCGCGGCTTTCGCGCCTGCCGTGGACTATGTGCCCTTCACACCGATCCAGAACCTGACCGGCCAGCCCGCAATCTCGCTGCCGCTCTGCATGTCGGAAAGCGGACTGCCCGTCGGCATGATGTTCTCCGCGCGCTTCGGCGAAGAGGCGATGCTCTTCCGGCTTGCGGCGCAGCTTGAAGAAGCCATGCCCTGGAAGGAGCGGCATCCGGCGATATGGAACTGAGAAACGTCAACACGGCCAAGGGAGGATGGGAATGGCTTTTGCGGAATATGCGGATTATGACGGCCTCGGCCTTGCTGAACTTGTAAAGAAGGGCGAGGTGACGCCGCTCGAACTCGCGGATGCGGCGATCGAGCGCGCGGAACGGCATAACGGCACGTTGAACGCCATTGTCTACGAGGCTTATGACGAAGCCCGCGAAGCCGCGAAAGGCAAACTCCCGGATGGTCCCTTCAAGGGCGTTCCCTTCCTCATCAAGGATCTCGGCACGGAAGTGAAAGGCTGGCCGCGCACAAGCGGCAGCAAGTTCGTCGCCAACGTCGTGGACGACCATGACAGCCTGCTGGTGCGGCGCTACCGGGAGGCGGGCACCGTTCTCTTCGGCAAGACGAACACGCCGGAATACGGCATCACCGGCACAACGGAGTCGCGCCTGCTCGGCCCCTGCCGCAACCCGTGGAACCCGAACCACATTTCCGGCGGCTCCTCCGGCGGCGCGGCTTCTGCCGTCGGCGCGGGCATCCTGCCGCTTGCGCATGCGTCGGACGGGCTCGGCTCCATCCGCATTCCCGCCGCCTGCTGCGGCCTTGTCGGCATGAAGGTGACGCGCGACCGCAACCCGCAAGGACCGGATGATTTCGACCGCGCCATCGGTTTCAGCGTCGATCATGTGGTGAGCCGAACGGTGCGCGACAGTGCCGCGATGCTCGACGCGACGGGCTATCCCGAACCCGCCTCGCCCTACGCGCCCCCGCCGAAAGAGCGGCCCTACATGGAGGAAATCACCAAGAGCCCCGGAAAGCTGAAGATCGCCTGGTCCTCCGAGACGCCGGGCGGGAAGCCCATCGACCCGGAAATCCAGTCGGCTCTCGAAAAGACGGCAGAGCTTCTCGGCAAGCTCGGCCATGAGGTCAGCCCACGCGGTCTCGGCATCGACTACCGCACGCTCTATCGCGCGCAGGGCGCGGTCTCGGGCTCGAACTTCGCGGCGGGCATGATGCGCCGGATCGAGATGATGGGCCGCGAGCCGGAAGAGCATGAACTGGAGCCGCTGACCTGGGCAGGCTTCAAGAATGGCAGCCGCCTCACCGGCGCGCAGGCCATGTGGGGCTGGCAGCAGCTTCGGCTTATGAACCGGCAGGTATTGTCGCTCTTCGACGATGTGGACGTCTATCTCTCGCCCGTGATGGGCAAGCTTCCGCCCGAAATCGGCTTCCTCGGCCCAGACCAGGAACCGCGCGAGCTGAACAAGCGGCAGGGGCAGGTTTTCCCCTATACGCCGCCCTTCAACTTCACCGGCCAGCCCTCGCTCTCGCTGCCGCTCTGGCAGTCCGAAAGCGGGCTTCCCATCGGGATGATGTTCACCGGACGTTACGCCGACGAGGCCACGCTTTTCCGCCTCGCCGCCCAGCTCGAAAAGGAATTGCCCTGGGCCGGGCGGAAGCCCCCTGTCTGGAATTGAGCGTCGGGGAGTGCTATCTCCTCGCTCATGACGAAGGACATCGCACCCGTTCACGTGATCGGCGCCGGCATGGCGGGCTCCGAGGCCGCATGGCAGCTCGCAAGCGCGGGCTGCCCCGTGGTGCTGCACGAGATGCGGCCGCTGGTGAAAACAGACGCCCACCACACGGAGGGCTTTGCCGAGCTCGTCTGTTCCAATTCCTTCCGCTCGGACGATCACGAGCTGAACGCTGTCGGCCTGCTGCATGAGGAGATGCGCCGCGCGGGCTCGCTCATGATGGAGGCGGCGGAGGTCGCGCGCGTGCCCGCAGGCGGCGCACTCGCCGTCGACCGCGACATCTTCTCGAACTACGTCACGGAGAAGCTGACCGCCCATCCGCTGGTGACGGTGGAACGCGGCGAGATCGCGGGACTTCCGCCCGCGGAATGGGACAAGGTCATCATCGCGACCGGCCCCCTCACCTCCGACGCGCTGGGCAAGGCGATCAGCGAGATCACCGGCGCGGACGAACTCGCCTTTTTCGACGCGATCGCCCCCATCATCTATCGCGACAGCATCGACATGTCGGTGTGCTGGTTCCAGTCGCGCTACGACAAGGAAAGCGAAGGCGCGACAGGGCCTGCGGGCGCGGGCAAGGACTACATCAACTGCCCGATGACGCGAGAGCAATATGAAGGCTTCGTCACGGCGCTTCTCGAAGGTGGCAAGACCGAATTCAAGGAGTGGGAAAAGTCGACGCCCTATTTCGACGGCTGCCTGCCCATCGAGGTGATGGCGGAACGCGGGGCCGAGACGCTGCGCTTCGGGCCGATGAAGCCTGTTGGCCTCACCAATCCGCATCAACCCGACGTGAAGCCCTATGCCGTGGTGCAGCTCCGCCAGGACAATGCGCTTGGCACGCTCTACAACATGGTCGGCTTCCAGACGAAGCTGAAACATGGCGAGCAGACGCGCATCTTCCGCACCATTCCGGGGCTGGAGAAGGCGGAGTTCGCGCGGCTGGGCGGTCTGCACCGCAACACCTTCATCAACAGTCCGAACCTGCTCGACGGAATCATGCGGCTGAAGAACGAGCCGCGTCTCCGCTTCGCAGGACAGATCACCGGCGTCGAAGGTTATGTCGAAAGCGGCGCGATGGGCATTCTCGCGGGCCGCTTCGCCGCCGCCGAACGGCTTGGAGCGGCCGTCGTACCGCCGCCGCGCACGACGGCGCTCGGCGCCCTGCTCGCCCACATCACCGGCGATGCGAACGCGGCGACCTTCCAGCCGATGAACGTCAACTTCGGCCTCTTCCCGGAGCCCGAGGTGCCGCGCGATGAAAACGGCAAACGCCCTCGCGGCAAGGCAAAGGCTCCGGCGCGCAAGCGCGCCTATACCTCGCGCGCGCTGCGCGATCTCGAGGCGTGGCTCCAGCCCCGCGCCGAAGCAGCGGAATAATCAGATCGATTTCCTGATGCCGCGGCCCATGAGCCGGAGCTGCCGCCGGAAGGCGGGCACTTCAACTGGCATTCTGAACGGGTCGAAATCCGGTGCCGTGATCAGATCGAGATAGCGGTCGCAGAGCGAGGCCGGTAGCAGCGCGGGCAGGATCGCCCCATCGTATCGCCCGGCGCGAGCCGAAGCGAGGTGCGCACGGGCATGTCCCGCAACATCCGCAATGGCGCCACGCAGTTCCTCATTCGCATTGCCTGCCAGAACATCATGCGGATCGACATTCCGGGCGAGCAGGATATCGGCGGGAAGCATGAGCCTGCCCTGCGATGCGTGGAGCGGCAGCGCGCGCAGAAGGCCAGTCAGCGCATAGGCGATACCGGCATGGCGGATCGCCTCGTTTGCCTCCTCCGCCTTCACCTTGTCGAGGGCCTGGGCCGCAAGGGACATCACTGCGCTGGAGGTTGCCTCCGCATAGGCCTCGAGCGCACCAATATCCTCGAACACATCCTCCGAGAGATCGCGCTCGCGGGCATCCGCGAGTTTCGACAATTCATCGAGCGGAAAAGCATCCGCTTCGTAGAGCGCGACGGCGGCGGCATGTCCACGCGTCTCGCCTTTCGGCAAGGCTTCCAGCGTCTCCCGCCACCACTGCAGCCGGATATGGCCCATCATCGGTTCCGTAACCGTTTCGGCGACGCGGGCGATTTCCAGGTTGTAGGCGTATAGCGCAATCAAGGCCGGACGTTTTTCGGCGGGAGCGAAGAGGAGCGTCAGAAAGCGGTCATGATCATGCGCCCGCACCTCATCGAGGCAGATGCGCATGCTCTCGCTCAAACCGTTCGCCTTGCCGTCCTTCGCCATGAAGTCTTACCTAAAACGAACGGGGCCGCCATCAAGGCGGCCCCGCTGCAATTTCCTCGGCGAGGAAATCAGTAGATGTTCTGCGCCGACACCATGGCAAAAAGCATGGGGATCGACAGCAGCGTGTTGGTCCGCGAGAAAAGCATCGCCGTACGCGCGGCGGCGGGCTTCTGTTCGGCCGGAGCGTCCACGATGCCAAGCGCGATCTTCTGGTTCGGCCAGATCACGAACCAGACGTTGAACCACATGATCGTGCCGAGCCACATGCCGATACCGATGGCGATGTTCTTCGGGTTCGCGAAGCCCTCGCTCGCTCCGAGCGTCAGCGCCTCGACGAGGTAGAAGTTCATCGCGGCCAGGATCAGACCGGTGACGATGGTCGCCATCGCACCCCAGCGGAACCAGAACAGCGCAGCAGGCGCGATGACCTTGCTGACCGCCGGCTTCTGATCGTCCGGGATGTTGGGCATGTTCGGGATCTGAACGAAGTTGAAGTACCAGAGCAGACCGATCCACATCACGCCGCTGATGACATGGAGCCAGCGGAAGATGAACGCCCAGAAGGCGTGGCCGAGAGACGCGCCGTCCCAGCCATTGAAGTTGAGATACATCAGCAGCAGGATCGCTGCGAGAACGAAACCGGCGATCACCGTGTTCCGCAAGGAAGTCAGAATTGTTGCCATGGAGTCCTCCCCTCTGAATGCCAATCGCCGCATCAGCGGCCAGTAGGGATGGCAAGACGCGCCCCCAAAGCCCCGGGATGGCATGCCTCATCATCGTGCGACTCAATGTCGCCTTCTGCGGAAAAGCTAGGATTTTCCGGAAAGAAAGCCAAGCCCGGCAAAGCCCTACTCAGACTACGGCAATGAATGCCGCAGCGACTCGCCGGTTTTCCGAGAGCATGAGGTTGTAGGTGCGGCATGCGGCGCCCGTCGCCATGACATCCGGGAAGATCGCCTGCGACTCAAGCCTGCGGCGCGCATCGGCAGGCAAACGAAGCGTGGTCTCGCCCGAACCGATGATTACGAAGTCAAAATGGCCGATAGCCTCAATGATGGGCGCGAGAGAAACCGGTGTGATTTCCTCGACCGATTTCGGCATCCAGGGATAAAGACCGAGCGGCGTTACGATCACCGAGCCTTCGAACCGCTGCTCCGCAAGGCGGAATCCGCCATCGCCATAGGCATCCACGGCCGGCTGCCCCTTGAAGCGCGGTTTCGTGCTCATGCCGGATCAAGCCTTGCCGGACGCCTTTTCCTTTGCAACGCCGCCGAGACCGCCCGTCGTCGTATCGCGAGTCACGCCAACGGCAAGCAGCACGGGGCCCGCGATGAAGATCGAGGAATAGGTGCCGATGAAGATGCCGAAGATCATGGCGAAGGTGAAACCGCGAATGACCTCGCCGCCGAAAATGAAGAGAGCAAGCAGCGCAAGAAGCGTTGTTCCCGAGGTCATTACCGTGCGGGAGAGAGTCTGGTTGACCGACAGGTCGACCAGCTCCGCAAGGTCCATCTTCTTGTACTTGCGCAGGTTCTCGCGAACCCGGTCGAAGACGATCACGGTATCGTTCATCGAATAGCCGACGATGGTCAGAAGGGCCGCGATCGATTGCAGGTTGAACTCCATTCCGAGCAGGCTGAACAGCGCGAGCGTCGCCATCACGTCATGCACAAGCGCGACGACCGAACCGAGGCTGAACTGCCATTCAAAGCGGAACCAGATATAGATGAGCATCAGCGCAACGGAGACGACAATGGCGAGAACGCCATCCTGTACCAGTTCGCCGCTCACCTGGGGGCCGACCACTTCGACGCGCCTGTACTCGACACTGTCGCCAAGCACGCTCTTGATCTGCGATACGACGGCCTGAGACGCCTTGTCCGCATCTTCGCCCTTGGGAGACTGAACGCGGATCAGAACATCGTCCGGCTGACCGAATTGCTGAATCTGGACTTCGCCGAGACCAAGCCCGCCCAGATCGCTGCGAATTTGCCCGATATCGGCCGGCCCCTCGGTCGAGATCTCGACCAGGATACCGCCCTCGAAATCGATACCGAAGTTGAGACCGCGCGTGAAAAGCAACACGACCGCCGCGATCATGACGACGAGCGAGAAGCCCACAGCCACAAAGCGCCAGCGGGAGAATGGAATTTTCGTATCGTCGGGGATGAGCTTCAGATGTCTCATGATGTCATTCTCTCCCGGCGATCACAGAGTAATGGTCTTGGGCCGGCGGCGGCGCAGCCAGACCGAAACCATGTAGCGATTGACAGTGAAGGCCGTGAAGACCGAGGTGACGATGCCGATGGCAAGCGTGACCGCAAAACCGCGCACCGGCCCCGAACCCATCTGGAACAGGATCGCCGCCGAAATGAGTGTCGTGATGTTCGCATCCAGAATGGAGGAAAGCGCGCGGTTGTAGCCTGCCTCGATGGCGGGGATAGGCCCCTTCCCCGCGGCGACTTCTTCTCTTATTCGCTCATAGATAAGCACATTCGCATCCACCGCCATGCCGATTGTGAGCACGATGCCTGCAATGCCGGGGAGCGTCAGCGTCGCCTGCAATACCGACAGAACGGCGAAGATCATCGCGATATTCAGGATCAGCGCAATGTTCGCCAGGACGCCGAAGAAGCCATAGCTTGCGATCATGAAGGCAACGACCGCAATCGAGCCGATGATGGCTGCAACCTCGCCCGCGCGAATGGAGTCCGCGCCGAGACCCGGACCGACCGTCCGCTCCTCGAGAACGGTGATGGCGACGGGTAGTGCCCCCGAACGCAGCAGGATCGCGAGGTTGTTCGCCTCCTGCACGGTGAAGTTACCGCTGATCTGACCTTGTCCGCCCATGATCGGTTCACGGATCACGGGCGCGCTGATCACCTCATTGTCGAGCACGATGGCGAATGGCCGCCCAACATTGTCCCTCGTGACTTCGCCGAACTGGCGCGCACCGGTCGAGTCGAACTTGAAGTTCACAACGGGCTGCCCGTTCTGCTGATCAAAGCCAGGCTGCGCATCGGTGAGGCGGTCACCGCCGACCATGATGCGGCGTTCGACCAGCACGGGGGCCTTGGGTTCGTCGGCGGTATAAAGCAACTCGGTTCCGGCAGGCACAGTCCGCGTCGCAAGTGCCTGCTGACCGGACATTGCATTGCTGACGAGCCGGAAATTCATCTTTGCCGTCTTGCCGAGCAGCGCCTTCAGTTGGCGAGGATCATCGAGGCCAGGTACCTGCACAAGAATGCGATCCACACCCTGCTGCTGGATGACGGGTTCGGTCGTGCCCAGCTCGTCGATACGGCGGCGGACGATCTCGATGGATTGCTGCACGGCGGATTGCACGCGTGCGCGTTTTGCCGCCTCGCTGAGACCGATCGAAACGGTCTGTCCTTCGACGTCGATGAGCAGGTCGCGCTCGGGCAAGGCCGAGAACTGGTTGCCGGCGACGACAGAAGACAGTCCGTCTATCGCCTCTCTTGCCCTTTCGGCGTCCGCGGCATTGGTGATGTTGACCACCACCTGACCGTTGTGAATGCCGAGCCCCGTATAGGGAATGCTCTCATCGCGCAGTTCGCTGCGCACCTCGTTCACAAGATCCTGCAGGCGTTCGCGCACGAGTGCATCGGTTTCGAGACCGAGCAGCAGATAGGAACCGCCCCGGAGATCGAGCCCCAGATTGATCTGCTGGTTCGGCAGCCAGTCCGGCACGTCGTTGAGCTGCGACTTCGGAATGAAGTTCGGCGCCGTGTAGACAAGCCCCGCGATGCAGAGCACGTAGATAAGAACGATCTTCCAGCGGTCGAAGTGCAGCATGGCGGATTGCCCCCTCCCGGGCGGCTAAGTCGTTCGTCTCAGGACGGGGTATTCGTATTGGCAGGCACAGGCTCGGACTTCGAGCGCACCTCGCTCAGCGTTCCCTTGACCACGCGAACGCGGACATTCTCCGCGATTTCGACCGTGATTTCCGTTTCATCTACCTTGGTGACCTTGCCGATGAGGCCGCCAGAGGTGACTACCGTGTCGCCCCGCCGGACATTGGCGACCATTTCGCGATGTTCCTTCACCCGGCGCTGCTGCGGGCGCAACACGAGGAAGTACATGATCGCAAAAAGCGCGATAAACGGAAAAAGCTGGATCAGAAATTCCGAAGCGCCGCCGCCTCCACCCATCGAAGTCTCCTGTTATGGCCGTTTGCACGGCGGAACCACTTGCGCGAAGAGGCCGCCTCAGACTGATTTGCGCCGGACTATACCGGCCAGCCGGGCATTTGCAAACAAGGCCGCCCGCCTGACGTGGACGCAGCTAAGTTTTGGGATATACAGGGATTTCCAGAGCCGCCCGTCGGCTCACCTCAAGCCGGCATGCCCATTTGCGAGTACCGCCCGATGACCAGTTCCGCGGAAACCTCCGACATTCTGAAGCGCATCGCGGAAGCCCTGGAACGGCTCTCCCCGCCCCCCTCGGCTTCCATATCTCTGGAACAGGCGGACGCCTTCGTCTGGAACGCCGAGGCAGGCCGGCTCGATCCCGTGACCGAGGTCGCCCGGGTCGACCTGTCGCTCATCAAGGGTATCGACCGGGTTCGCGACATCCTGCTCGACAATACGCGCCGCTTCGCGAAGGGGCTGCCAGCCAACAATGCGCTGCTGTGGGGTGCGCGCGGCATGGGCAAGAGCTCCATGGTGAAGGCCGCGCATGCGGCCGTGAACGAGGAAACACCCGGCAGCCTCATTCTCATCGAAATCCACCGCGAGGACATCGAAACCCTGCCTCGGCTGATGTCGCAGCTGCGAGCCCAGGAACGCCGGGCGATCATCTTTTGCGACGATCTTTCCTTCGATCACGACGATACGAGCTACAAGTCGCTAAAGGCCGTGCTGGAAGGCGGTATCGAGGGACGCCCGAAGAACGTCATCTTCTACGCAACGTCCAACCGCCGCCATCTGATGCCTCGCGACATGATGGAAAACGAGCGTTCGACCGCCATCAATCCCTCGGAGGCGGTTGAGGAGAAGGTTTCACTTTCAGACCGGTTCGGCCTCTGGCTCGGTTTTCACAATTGCAGCCAGTCCGACTACCTCGACATGATCGACGGCTATGTGAAGCATTACGGGCTGAAGATCGATGAGGAGACGCTGAAGGCGGAGGCCATCGAATGGGCCGCGACGCGCGGCTCTCGCTCGGGGCGCGTCGCCTGGCAGTTCATACAGGATCTCGCCGGACGGCTCGGGCAGACGCTCGGCTAACGGCCAATCACGGTCTGCGGGTCGATTGCCTTGGCACCCTGCCGGACCTCGAAATGGACTTGCGGGGTCACGACGCTGCCGGTGTTTCCAGCCAGCGAAATAGTCTGCCCGCGAACCACCGTGTCGCCCCGCTTTACCAGCAGCTTGCTGTTATGGGCATAGGCCGTCATCCAGCCGTTGTCGTGACGGACCAGCAGCAGGTTGCCATAGCCCTTGAGTTCATTGCCTGAATAGGCAACCACGCCGCTCTGGGCCGCCCTCACAGGAGTTCCCGTTTCCGCAGCGATGTTGATGCCGTCATTGTGCAATCCATTCGCTTTCGGACCATATGTGGAGAGGATTTTCCCTTCGACCGGCCACATGAAACTTCCCGTCGCGGCTGGCGGAGAAGGCAAAGGCTCCTTGGAGACCGTCGCATTGGTTGCCGTGCGCACCGGCGCGCCGCCCGCCGGGCGTGCCAGCGGTACGGGCCCTCCGGTCGCAGAGGCAACGGAGGGGCTGGCTGAAGGAGAGGAAGTCCTTGCGGGTTCCCGGCCCGGCACTTGCAGCTTCTGACCGACCTTGATCGTGTAGGGCGGCGGAATTCGGTTCAGGCTGGTGAGGGAGGTGACGTCCACATTGTAAAGACGAGAAATGCTGTAGGCCGTTTCACCGCGCTCAACGACGTGAAACCGTCCGGCGGGAATCTTCAGCCGCTGCCCCACCTCTATCCGATAGGGCGGACGAAGCCCGTTCGCATCGATTACCGAGCGAAGGGGAACATCATGTGCACGCGCTATGCTGTAAACAGTGTCGCCGCGCCTGACGACATAGGTTCCTCCGGGAGATACCGTATCTATCGGGCGCGAAAGCGGCGTACCGCTCGGAGCCCGTCGCGCTCCTTGCTGTTCGTCCCACCATGGCCGGTCGCCGCTTCCGCCGCCGCAGGCCGAGACGAAGCCGAACAAAACCAGCGCAACCGCCAGCCTCATCCCGCCCCGCATCCGATCGCGCCGCGCCATCCGCTGCCTCCGCGTCCCGGCTCCCGCTCAGGACTCCTTTGCCACACCTTCCACAAGCGGCACGAAACGCACCGGCAGAAGTTCCTCGCGTTTCACACCATCCCCCGTCCGTTCGATCCGTACAAGCTTCTGCTCGCCCCGGCTACCTGAAATGGCAACGGGAACAACCATCAATCCGCCTTCCTTCAACTGATCGACGAGAGTCTGAGGCACTGCGGGGGCGGCCGCCGTGACGATGATTCGGTCGAATGGCGCCTGTTCCGGCCATCCCTTCGCACCATCGCCGACCTTTGCCGTAATGTTGTGAAGGCGAAGATCCTCGAAGCGTTTCAAGGCATCGTTGAGAAGCGTCCGGTACCGCTCGATCGTATAGACGCGCCGGCAAAGCTTCGCGAGAACGGCTGCCTGATAGCCAGACCCAGTACCGACCTCCAGCACCTTCATCCGTTCACCGACGCGGAGCTGCTCGGTCATGTAGGCGACGATATAGGGTTGGCTGATTGTCTGCCCGCACTCGATAGGCAGCGCATGATCCTCGTAGGCCTGCTTTCGAAAGCTACCCGGTATGAACTTTTCGCGCGGCACGCGTTCGATCGCCGAGAGCACGCGATTATCGCGGATGCCCTGGCGCCTCAGCCCCATGATGAGTTCGATCTTCTCGTGCCCGATTTCGTCCATGGGCGTGTCTTCGTTCATGGGCGCGACAATCAGGGCTTTCGGCGCTTCACCGGACCCTCAAGCGAGCCAAGCGCCGCACTGAGGGCCTTTGATGTTCGCTGATGGGTGAGATCCATGTGAAGCGGCGTAATCGAGATGCGGCCCTCATAAATGGCCCGCAGATCCGTTCCCTGCGGCGGGTTGCTGAGGATGCGTTCGAAGCCGAGCCAGTAATAGGGATTGTTGCGCGCGTCGATCCGCTCTTCGACGCGAACAAGCGACTGATCGCGCTTGCCTTGCCGGGTGACCTCGATGCCCGTAACCGAACCGGGCACGACATCCGGAAAATTGATGTTGATGAGTATCTCTTCGGGCCATCCGGCAGCGATGAGCTTTTTCAGAATGTCGGGGGCGAAATGCTCCGCCGTCGCCCATTTGACCTTGGACTGGCCTGAAAAGCCGAAAGCCTGGCTGAGCGCTATGGATGGGATGCCGAGCTGCGTGCCTTCCATCGCGGCGGCAATCGTTCCCGAATAGGTCACATCGTCGGCAATGTTCTGCCCCCGGTTGACGCCGGAAAGAACGAGATCCGGTTCGTCTTCCTTCATGATGTGCCGGACTGCCATCAGAACGCAGTCGGATGGCGTGCCGCGCACCGCATAGCGCTTCGCGTTCATCTTGCGAACGCGCAGGGGATTTGCGAGCGAAAGCGAATGAGCCGAGCCGCTTTGCTCTTCTTCCGGAGCCACGACCCAGACATCCTTGCTGAGCTTGCGCGCGATTTTCTCCAGCACCTTGAGGCCCGGCGCGTGAATGCCGTCGTCATTGGTGACGAGAATGCGAAGCTGGCCCGTGCCGCTCTTGCCCTTAGCCATGTGGCGCAATGACCTCCAGCCCGCCCATATAAGGCTTCAGCACATCCGGAACGGCAATGGAGCCGTCTTCCTGCTGATAGTTTTCCATCACGGCGATGAGCGTGCGCCCGACCGCGAGCCCTGAACCGTTCAGCGTATGCACGAAGCGCGTATTCTTCTCGCCCTTCGGCCGGTAACGCGCATTCATGCGCCGTGCCTGGAAATCGCCGCAGACGGAGCAGGAGGAAATCTCGCGATAGGCCTTCTGGCCCGGCAGCCAGACCTCGATGTCATAGGTCTTGCGCGAGGCGAAGCCCATGTCGCCGGTCGAAAGCGTCATCACCCGGTAGTGAAGATCGAGGCGCTTCAGCACTTCCTCAGCGCAGGCAACCATCCGCTCATGCTCGGCAAGCGAGGCTTCCGGTGTCGTTATCGAGACGAGTTCGACTTTCGAGAACTGATGCTGCCGGATCATGCCGCGCGTATCGCGGCCTGCCGCGCCCGCTTCCGCACGGAAACAGGCGGTGTAGGCCGTGAAGCGCCTGGGCAGCTCTTCCTCGGAAAGGATGCTCTCGCGCACAAGGTTCGTCAGCGGCACTTCGGCGGTCGGGATCAGCCAGTATTTCTCCTGATCGTCCCGCGCCTCGCCCTTGAAGGTCGCGAACTGATCGTCAGCGAACTTCGGCAACTGGGCCGTTCCGAACATGGCGTCGTCGCGCACCATGAGCGGCGGCATGACTTCCTCATAACCGAACTCCGATGTGTGGAGGTCGACCATGAAATTGCCGATGGCCCGCTCGAGCCGGGCAAGCGGCCCCTTCAGCACCGTGAAGCGGGCGCCGGAGAGCTTCGCCGCCGTCTCGAAGTCCATCAGGCCAAGCGCCTCACCGAGGTCGAAATGCTCCTTCGCCTCGAAATTCATCTCACGCGCGCTGCCATGGGTGTGATGCACCACATTGGCACTCTCGTCGGGACCGACCGGCACGTCATCGAGCGGGATATTCGGGATAGAGGCGAGCGCGGCCTGAAGCTCGGCATTCACCGCCCGTTCCTCCTCCTCACCGGCCTGAATGCGGCTCTTGAGGGAAGAGACCTCGTCCATCAGTTTCTGCGCGAGTTCCTCGTCCTTCTTCGCCTTCGCCTGACCGATCTGCTTTGAGGCGTCGTTACGGGCCTGCTGCATTTCCTGCAGCGAAGTGATGATCTTGCGGCGCCGATCGTCGATTTCCAGAAGACGGCCAGATTGAGGATCGAGCCCACGCTTCGCGAGCCCCGCATCGAATGCCTCAGCGTCATCGCGAATAGCCTTGATGTCGAACATGACACCCCGAAGGTGAATGAGATTTTCCGGAACGCCGGAGCGTGAAGAACAGCCGAATCAGCCGCAAATCGCCCCGTCCGCTTGTTGCGCACTGTATACGCGGAAGGGCCGGAAGCGTCCAGACAAGGCCCGAAAAGCCTCAGCTTTCGGCTTGCTCCTCGGCATCCTCGGCTTCGGCCTCGGCGTGTTTCTTCTCGGTCCAGGAGACGGCAAAGATCGAAAGCTCATAAAGGAGGAGCGTCGGCACCCCGAGTGCAATCTGGCTGAAGAAGTCTGGCGGGGTGAGGAAAGCCGCCACCGCGAAGATGATGACGATGGCAAAACGCCGGCCCTTTCTGAGTTGAGCCGAATTCACGATCCCCGCCCGGGCGAGCAGCGTCAGTATGACAGGCAGCTGAAAGCAGATCCCGAAAGCGAGAATGAAGGCCGTCACGAGGTTGAGATACTCGCTGACCCGGGGCAGCAACTCGATGGTTGCCTCTCCCGCCCCGCCAGTCTGCTGCATGCTCATGAAAAAATTGAGCGTAATCGGCAACGCCGCGAAATAGACCAGCGCGGCACCGGAAAGAAACAGGATCGGCGTGGCAATGAGGTAGGGGATGAAGGCACCCCGCTCATGCTTGTAGAGGCCCGGCGCAACGAACATGTAGACCTGCGCCGCGATGATGGGGAAGGCGATGAAGATCGCCCCGAACATCGAGAGCTTGAGTTGCGTCAGGAAGAACTCCTGCGGCGCAGTATAGATGAGATGCGCACCCCCGTCGGATGCGACAATCCGGTTATAGGGCTCGACAAGCAGATTGAAGATGTCCTTGGCGAAGAAGAAGCAGATGCCGAAGCCAACAGCGAAAGCCAGCAAGACTTTGATGAGCCGGGAACGCAACTCGATCAGGTGATCGAGCAGCGGTGCCCGCGAAGCTTCGATTTCATCTTCGGGATTTGGGTCGACGGAAGAGGCGCTCATTCACCTTCCCGCTTCGTCTGAGCGCCCTGACCTACCGATGGAGGCGCCTCGTGACCGAAGGCCTCCACAGCCTCCGCCTCGCGTATTGAGTCCGCAATGCCGTCCGAAAGTCCGCTGGTATCCAGAGGTGCGGCCCGCTCCTCCTCCGCCTTCGCCGCGGACGCGACCGCCGCTTCGGCGCCCGCGCCACCGCCACCGATCTTCACCGGCTTGTCTATTTCGCGCTGAAGAGCTCGCATGGGTTCGGCCACCTGGCCCTTGAGAGCTGACACCTCCTTGCGGAGTTCGTCGAGCTCGGACTCGCGTGCCAGATCCTCGAACGAGCTCTGGAATTCGCGCGCCATGGCCCTGACCTTGGCAACATATTGCCCAGCGGTGCGCATCATCCGCGGCAGGTCCTTCGGACCCACGAAGACGATGGCTATGACCACAAGGGCCAGAAGTTCCGACCATCCGATATCGAACATTTGAGGTCCTGAAACGCCTCTGCCCGGCACCTCACGCGAGATGCCTCATGCGCGGCCGGTCCCAGACTGTCAGCCGTGGGAGGCCTTGTTCTTCTCCGAGCTTTCCTCGCGGGCGACGGTCGCATCGATCGTCTTGGGCTCGGGTTGCGCCGACTTGACCTCGTCTTCGTCGGAAAGCCCCTTCTTGAAGCTACGGATACCCTTAGCGACATCGCCCATCATGTCCGAAATCTTGCCTCTGCCGAACAGCAGCACGATCAGGACGAGGACAATCAGAATTTGTGTCCAACCCGGCATTTCTGTCTCCAACGGCGGTGAGCCCCGCCTTGCTCGAAGTAAAGCACTGTCGACTGTCAATATGGGCATTCCGAGCCCAAATTGCGACACCAAACCCGCGCATCGCAACGGCAGAGGCATCAAATCGGCATATTAACCAAGCACCGTAACCATCTGAAAGCAGGTCGAATTACACCCCGGCTTCAGATTGTGGATGAAGACTGCGATCAGTCCCCATCGCCCTTTTCCTGCGCCAGATGATCGTCAAGCGCGGCGCCGTATTCCTCTGCGCCCTCATCGTCGAACTCGCCATCACCCTCGCCGCCCGTGTCGGACGGTGTCGGAATGTCGAAACCGGGCGGCAGCCTTCCATCGAGAAGACCGGCAGCCTTGAGCTCGTCGAGCCCGGGCAGATCCCCGACATTCTCAAGGCCGAAATGGATGAGAAAATCTTCAGTGGTGCCATAGGTCACCGGCCGGCCCGGCGTCCTCTTGCGCCCCCTGAGACGGACCCAGCCGGTCTCCATAAGCACATCGAGCGTGCCCTTGGACACCGACACGCCCCGGATCTCCTCGATCTCAGCCCTGGTGACGGGTTGGTGGTAGGCGATGATGGCAAGCGTTTCCATCGCCGCTCGGGACAGGCGCTTCTGCTCAACGGCCTCCCGCTCCATGAGAAAGGAAAGGTCGTCCGCCGTCCGGAACATCCACTTGTTCGCGATACGAACGAGATTTACGCCCCGGCTTTCATAAGTTTTCTGAAGATCTTCGATGACAGCCCCCACATCCGCGCCCTCCGGCAGGCGCGCCGCAAGGCTGTCGATGTCGAGCGGCTCGGCCGCCGCGAAAAGCAGCGCCTCCGCCATCCGCATCAGTTGAGCATGCTCGGTCGCATTGACGGGAAATTTGACGACATTCTCCGCCGCCTCTTCCTCTGCCTCACCCGCCTCCGGTGCGTCTTCCTCGCCGGAGATGTCGCCCTCGGGCGTCTCTTCGCCGTTCTGCTCCGGTTCCTGCTCGTCGGCTGCCATTTCGATGTCGCTTTCGGCTTCGCTCAGGGTCGTCTCGTCGGTCATTCTTCGTGGTTCTCTGAGGTGCCTTCCGGTCCGGATGGCGGTTGGTCGGGGGTTGGCTCGCGCCGCCGGACAAAGACGGGGCCGAAGGCACCGGACTGCCGGATCTCCATCAATCCGTCCTTGGCCAGAACCAGCGCCGCGCTCAATGTGCTGGCAATGGCCGAACGGCGAAGCGCGGGGCTCATTTCCTCGAGCGGCAGATAGCTGTCAATCCGGCCCCAGTCGAACATCATGCCCATCATGCGTTCGAGCCTGTGCCGCGCCGCCTCGATCGCCATGATCGGCAAGCGCTTGGGTTCCCACTTGGTGTCGTGCCCCTTGAGGCGCTGATCCGAATAGGCCTTCAGCAGGTCGAAAAGCGTTCCCTGGTACTGGCTTGTCTTGATGAGGCGAATACCTTCGGGCGCGCCGCGCCGGAAGACATGCATTCCCATACGGCATTGCCTGTTGAATATTTCCTGCGACGCCTTGCGCATCGCTTCCAGGCGCTGCAGCTGGAAAGCAAGCCGCGCCGCCATTTCGGCGCCGGACGGTCCTTCCTCTTCCTCGGGAGGCGGCAGGAGCAGCTTCGATTTGAGAAAAGCGAGCCAAGACGCCATGACGAGGTAGTCAGCCGCGAGGTCCAGCTCCATGCGGCGCGCCTGCGCGATGAAGTCGAGATATTGCTCCGCGAGCTTCAGGATCGAAATCTTGGTGAGATCGACCTTCTGGTTGCGCGCAAGCGTCAGCAGCACGTCGAGCGGCCCTTCAAAGCCGTCAAGATCGACGATCAGCGTATTCTCATCGGCCTCTGCCGGGCCTCTCGGCGGTCCTTCCTCGAAAGACGCAGCTGTATCGGCGCCGACAGCCTGATCGGGCTGCGCGCCGCCATCTGCGTCGCTTTGAGGAGGCGCCTCGGTCATGACTGCCTGCTGCATCCGGTCCAGATTTTTGAGTTCCCCTTACCCCTTAGCCGATCCTGCCCGGCGGCCAAAGGGCGAATGGCCTTTATACCCTTCACCCCCCGGCGCGGGTACCCTGTTTCTTGGCTTATCCCCAGCGATCTTCGCCCGAAAGACCCATGATTTCGGCGAATTCCGCCAGAGCCGAATCGATATCGAGGTGCTCCGAAGGCTGTGCAAGCAGGGCGAGAACTGCCTCCGAGCGAGCAAGCTCACGGCCTGAGAGCACAACCGCCTCCTTCGCCACAGCCTCCATTTCGGCCATGTCGCCATTACAATGGAGGACGACATCGCAACCGGCCCGAAGCGCGGCACGGCTTCGCATCCCAATTCCTCCCTTCAGCGCCTTCATGGAGATGTCGTCTGACATCAACAGCCCTTCGAAGCCGAAGCGTTCCCTGATCGTCTCCCGGATAACGGTCGCAGACGTGGTGGCCGGGTTCTCGGGATCGAGCGCCGCATAAACCGCATGGGCAGTCATCGCGAGAGGCAGGGAGCGAAGCGCGTGAAAGGGAGCGAAGTCTGACACTTCAAGCTCCGATAGCGGCGCATCGATCACGGGCAGAGCCTTGTGGCTGTCCGCGCACGCGCGGCCATGCCCCGGCATGTGCTTTACGACCGGCAGCACCCCGCTAGCGAGTAGCCCTTCGGCAACCACACCGCCGAGCGCCGCGACTGACGCCGGGTCGCCGGAATAGGCGCGGTCGCCGATCACATCATGCGCGCCCGGCACGGGAACATCGAGCACGGGCAGACAATCGGCATTGATGCCGGCGTCAGTAAGTTCCGACGCCATCAGCCTCGCACCGAGATGGGCCGCGCGCAGTCCCTTCCCTTCATCCCTCTCGAATAGCTCGCCATAGCGTCGCGCCGCTGGCCAGGCGCGCCAATGCGGCGGGCGCAAGCGCTGCACCCTGCCGCCTTCCTGATCGATCAGAATGGGAGCATCATACCCCACGGCCTCGCGAAGCGACGCGGTCAGCCGCCGAAGCTGTTCCGGATTGTCCGCATTTCGCGAGAAAAGTATGAAGCCCCAGGGACGCGCTTCCCGAAAGAAGCGTTTTTCCCTGTCATTCAGTTCGAGGCCTTTGCATCCATAGATCGCCGAAGCGAAACTCACTTCTGCCTCACGAGGCAGCCTTGGCCCCTCGCCTCAAGACTGGCGCAAAGCCCGTCCGCCGCAGCCTTGTCCATGTAGCCTGCACGCAGACGGAAATAGATGCCCTTCTCGCCAAGATCCGCACGCTGGATATCGACGGAACGCGAACCGAGAAGCTCGGGATACTTGCCCTGAAGTTTCCTGAAGGCGTCACGAGCGGAAGGCTCGTCCCGGAAAGCCGCGAGTTGAACCACGTAGTCGCCGGACGAAGCGGATGCCGCTGCTGCGGGCGGCGGTGCTTCCTCGACCTGAGCTGGCGCGGGGGCCGCCTGAATGACGGGCGCTTCCTCGACGGGAGCGGGTTGCTCACCCGCTTGGCCGGAGGGCGGCACCTCGTCCAGCGGAGCACTTTCGATGCCCCCCGTTTCAAGCGCCTGCGCCATACGATCGAGTGCTTGCTGATCCTGCGGTGCGGGGATGGCGGCGTTGTCGATGGCCAAAGGTTCTTCGGCGGGAGGCAGCAATTGCTCTCCCTCGCTGGCTTCAGGAGTCCCCTCGCCTGCGATGCGGTTGTAGACCCCGGCATCCTGATGCGGAAACTTCTTGCCACCCGGATTCTCGGGGAGTTCCTTCGCGGGCTCGCCATCCGCGCGCAACACGGGCGGCGTCCCGTTCGTTCCCTGCTGAGATCCCTGACGATAGGCAAGGAAAACAACGCCGGCGAAGACGACGAGCAGCGCGATCACGCTAAGCATCATCAGGCTCCGGCGCCGGCCGCCCGTGCCCTCTTCGTCGTCGTAGCGTTCATATTCTTCAATGTCGGGATCGATGTCGTATTCCGGCTCCTCATCCCAGCCGTCATCCCTGTTCGACATCAGCGCATCTCCTCGATCGGTTCCACCCCCAGAATCCCAAGACCGGCGGCAATGACATGTGCCGTGGCGCGAATCAGCGCGAGTCTCGCAAGCGTAGCATCCCTGTCCTCGGGCAGGATGAATCGAAGCGACGGCTCGTCCTTCCCCTTGTTCCAGAGCGCATGGAAGGCGGATGCAAGGTCGTAGAGATAGAAGGCGATGCGGTGCGGCTCATGTGCAAGCGCTGCTTGCTCGACCTGCCGCGGGAAGGCTGCCATGAGGCGGATGAGCGCCATTTCCGCCTCGTCCGAGAGGCGCGCAAGCGGCGCGTTCGCCAAGGCTCCATCCGAGAGATCGTAATCGCCCTCCTCCGCAGCCTTGCGCAGAACGGAGTGAATGCGCGCATGCGCGTATTGCACGTAGAAGACGGGGTTGTCGCGCGACTGCTCCATCACCTTGGCGAAGTCGAAATCGAGCGGCGCGTCATTCTTGCGCGTCAGCATCATGAAGCGGACGACGTCCTTGCCGACCTCGTCCACCACGTCGCGCAGCGTGACGAAATCGCCCGCTCGCTTCGACATGCGCACGGGCTCTCCGTTCCGGAAAAGGCGAACGAGCTGACAGACCTTCACGTCGAATTCGGCTTCTCCGCCGGTGACACCGGCGATGGCTGCCTTCATGCGCTTGATATAGCCCGAATGGTCGGCGCCCCAGACGTCGATCATGGTGCGATAGCCGCGCTCGAACTTGTCGAGATGATAGGCAATGTCCGGAGCGAAATAGGTCCAGCTTCCATCGGACTTCTTCAGCGCGCGGTCGGTGTCGTCCCCAAACTCCGTCGAGCGGAAAAGTGTCTGGGGACGGGCTTCCCAATCGTCCGGAACCTCACCCTTCGGCGGCTCCAGCGTGCCGATATAAATGAGCCCCTTTTCTTCGAGCTTCTTCAACGTCCGCTCGACGGCTCCGGACCTGTGAAGGGAAAGCTCGGAGAAAAAGACCTCATGCGTGATGCCGAGCACAGCCAGATCGCCGCGGATGAGTTCCATCATCGCTTCGACGGCAGTCTCCCGCGCGATCCGCAGCGCCTCTTCTTCATCCTTTTCCAGAAGGTCCTTGTCGTAGGTCGCGGCCAGCGCTTCGCCGACGGGTTTCAGATAATCGCCGGGATAAAGCCCTTCGGGAATCTCGCCGATGTCGTGCCCCAGCGCTTCGCGGTATCGCAGGAAGGCGCTGCGGGCGAGAACCTCGATCTGGCCGCCTGCATCGTTGATGTAATATTCGCGGCAAACCCTGTAACCGACCTTCTCGAGAAGGTTTGCCAGCGCATCGCCGAATACCGCACCGCGCACATGCCCGACATGCATCGGCCCTGTCGGGTTGGCGGAGACATATTCCACGTTGACCGCTTCGTCCTTACCAAGATCGCTGGCTCCGTATGAAGGCCCCGCCCGCAAAACATCCGGCAGGCGCGCCACCCAGAACGCCGGGTCCAGACGAAGATTGATGAAGCCGGGGCCGGCAACGGAAACCTCCGTTACCGCCTCTTCTGTCGCGAGCCGCGCGGCAAGCATTTCTGCAAGATCGCGCGGTTTGCCCCCCGCCGGTTTCGCCAGCACCATCGCCGCATTGGTCGACAGATCGCCATGCGAGGGATCGCGCGGCGGCTCGACGGCAACACGTGTGTAGTCCAGGCCCGGAGGCAGCGCCCCCTCCTGCACCAGGGCAGCAAGAGCCGCCTCCACCCGTTGTTCGAAAAACCGGAAAATATTCATTACCGCCGCCGCTTATGTCCTTGACCGGGAACCCTTTCCCGGCGGCGCGCACTCTAGCCGCCGTCCCCCCTCGTTTCCAGCCCCGGAATGACGCTTCGCCCCGTCAGGACCGAGGGTCATGGAGATCGAAAAGGCGCTGATGCTCCTCGATGGCAAACTTGTCCGTCATCCCGGCGATGAAATCGCAGACCCGTCTGGCTGTCTTTACGCCTTCCGACCCATCGCAGCCCTGCTGCCATTCGGGCGGAAGCTGGTCTGGCGAGCGGTGCAGAAGGGAGAAGAGTTCGCGCACGATGCGTTGCGCCTTGCCCATCGAGCGGTTGACCCGATAGTGCCGGTACATGCGCTGAAAGAGGAAGGCCTTGAGGGCCGCGTTGTTCTCCGTCATTTCAGGCGTGAAGGCGGCAATGGGCCTGTCGAGCGCCCTTATATCGGCGGCGGAGGCGGGCTTCGCTGCTTCCAGCCGGCGCTTCGTTTCGGAAAGCAGGTCCGAAATCATGACGCCGATGAGCTCGCGCACCGCCTCATGCGTCACGCGCGGCTCCTCCAGCCCCGGATAGCGGTCCATCACGCGGCTGAAAACCTCACCCACAAGCGGAAGCGCCATGAGGTCATCGATGGAAAAGAGCCCCGCCCGAAGGCCGTCGTCGATGTCGTGATTGTTATAGGCGATGTCGTCGGCCAGCGCGGCAACCTGCGCCTCCGGTCCGGCGAAACTGCCGAGTTCGAGGTCCTGCGTCTCGGCATATTCGACGATGGCGCGAGGCAGATCCTCTGTGCTTCGGCCCGGCCCGATCAGCGGCCCATTGTGCTTCACAAGGCCTTCAAGCGTTTCCCAAGTGAGGTTCAACCCGTCGAAACGGGCATAGCGCTGCTCGAGTTTCGTAACGATGCGAAGCGTCTGCGCATTATGATCGAAGCCGCCGAACTCCTTCATGCATTGGTCGAGCGCCGTTTCACCCGCATGGCCGAAGGGCGTGTGGCCGAGGTCGTGAGCGAGCGCGAGCGTTTCGGCGAGATCTTCGTCGAGACCCAGCACACGCGCGATGGAGCGCGCGATCTGAGACACTTCGAGCGAATGGGAAAGCCGCGTCCGGTAATTGTCGCCCTCGTGATAGACAAAGACCTGCGTCTTGTATTTGAGACGGCGGAAGGCGCCCGAATGGATGATCCTGTCCCTGTCCCGCTGAAAGGGCGTTCGCGTGGCGCTTTCCTCTTCCTCGAAAAGGCGGCCTCGGCTCTCCGCGGCCCTGGTGGCGTAGGGAGCAGTCGCGGCGGGATTGGCGATAGGCACGAAAACCCTCGATTCCATATGGTGTTAGCCAGTTACCGGTTTGAAAACCGGACCTCAAGCGCTTACATATTTGCTAGGATAAATTCAGTATCGTTGAAAGCCGAAAGAACCAAATCCGACGGCAGCCTTGGAATCGACATGACGGACAGCGCGACCATCGAGCCTGCAGCGACAGAAACCCCGATCACTCTCACGGAACGGGCAGCCAAGCAGATTGCCAAAATCCTTGAGGGAGAGGACGAGGGCACCGTTTTGCGCGTGTCCGTGCAGGGCGGCGGCTGCTCCGGTTTCCAGTATGGATTCACGCTGGACGACACGAAGACGGAAGACGACCTGGTGATCGAAAGGAACGGCGTGAGGGTGCTGATCGATTCCGTTTCGGTTTCCTATCTTGCAGGGTCGGAAATCGACTATGTGGACGAGCTGATCGGTTCCTCCTTCAAGATCAACAATCCGAACGCGACCGCTTCCTGCGGCTGCGGCACCTCCTTCTCCATCTGAGCCGCGAGCGGCCTCCGCATCGGCAGGAAGGCAATTCGAATTTCGCGCTCTCGCTTCAACGCGTATTCTCACGCTTCGTAATCGATTCCCCGTCTGCCGGATTCATTCCCGATGCTGACGGGAAGCAGGAATGCAAAAGCTGAGGAACCGCGATGAAGATTGCCAGCTTCAACGTCAACTCGATCAAGGCACGTCTCGGGAACCTCACCGACTGGCTGAAGGAGGCGGAACCCGACGTGGTCTGCCTGCAGGAACTGAAATGCGTGGACGACGCCTTTCCGCGCGGAGAGATCGAAGACCTCGGCTACAACGTCGCGACGCACGGACAGAAGACCTATAACGGCGTCGCCATTCTGTCGAAGCATCCGCTGGATGACGTGACGCGCGGCCTGCCCGGCGACGACAGCGACGAGCAGGCGCGTTATATCGAAGCCGTGATCCCCGCTGGAAAGACCGTGCTGCGCGTCGCTTCGATCTATCTGCCGAACGGCAATCCGGTCGACACCGACAAGTTCGAATACAAGTTGAAGTGGATGGATCGGCTGATCGACCATGCGGGAAAGCTCCTCTCCTACGAGGAACCTCTGGCGCTGGCGGGCGACTACAATGTCATCCCGACCGCCGACGACGTGCACGACCCGAAGGCCTGGGAGGACGACGCGCTCTTCAGGCCGGAAACACGCTCAAAGTTCCGTGAGCTGATCAATCTCGGACTGACGGACGCCTTCCGCGCCTGCCACCGCGAGGCGCATCGCTACACCTTCTGGGACTATCAGGGCGGCGCCTGGCAGAAGGACAACGGCATCCGCATCGACCACATCCTGCTCTCGCCGCAAGCCGCGGACAGGCTGAAAGCAAGCGATATTGACCGCAATATCAGGGGCCGCGAAAAGCCTTCGGACCATGTTCCGATCTGGGCGGAACTCGACTTCGACTGAGGCGAGTTATCCCCGGTGCCGGGGATAAACAGCAGCCACCGTCATCGAAACGTCACCATAACGTCACAAAACGGCGCGATATCCCCGGCAGAAAATCTTTCCCCGGTTTCAGACAGCGACGCCTGCCTCCGGCGACGCCCGCAGGCGCTCCGCGTCGCGCATGGGCGGCGCGCCGAAGAGCCGGCTGTACTCGCGGCTGAACTGGGAAGGGCTGTCATAGCCGACGAGATGGGCCGCCGTCGCGGCGTCGACCGCCTGCGCCATGATCAGGCGACGGGCCTCCTGAAGCCGGATCTGCTTCTGGTACTGAAGCGGGCTCATGGCCGTCACCGCCTTGAAATGTTCGTGTAAGGACGAAGGGCTCATGCGCGCTTCCGCGGCGACGGTCTCGATGCGGAAGGGGCGCGCATAGTTCTGCTTGATCCAGCAGATGGCCCGGTTCACCTGATTGAACTTGCTGTCGGCGAGCGCGATCTGGCGAAGCCGCGCCGCCTGCTCGCCCCTCAGAAGCCGGTAGTGAATTTCGCGCTCGATGAGCGGCGCGAGAATGGGCGCATCCTCGGGACGTTCGAGAAGCCGCAGAAGACGGATAGCGGCATCGAGCAGCGCATCGTCGAGGGCGCTCATGATGATCGCCGAGCCGGGCGCTTCGCCGGGCTTCGTATCGCCGTCCATGTCGAGGATCAGAGATGCCAGCGCGGCGGGATCGAGGTCGAGCCGCATACCCAGATAAGGCCTTTCCGGGCTCGCCTCCATGACGCAACCGACGACCGGAAGATCTGCCGAAACAAGCAGGTAGTTCGACGGCTCATAGCCATAGATGCGCTCACCAAGGATCATGCGTTTGCGGCCCTGCGCGGCGATGCAGAGCGCGGGCTGCTGGAGCGCATGCATGGGCTCGGTCGGATTGGTCACACGGGCAAGATGCAGCCTCGGCAGTGCCGTGGGACCCGCGCCTTCCATCGGCGCGTATCGATCAATCAGGGAAGCGAGTTCGGAAAGCCTGTCCATCGCCCTGAACCCTCCGGATATGTGTAAAATCAGCGAGTTGTCGCCTCACCGGCAGCCATAAATATATGGGTCCCAAGTCCTGCCGTCCCGCCCGGACGCCCATTTCCGGAGGATCGTGCAAGAACTGCCGAGTTACGGTCTACCGCCGCGCCCCTGGGGAGGAGCAATATCATCCTCAAGAGCGGTCCCGGCCCCGGAGAGACGAGACTTCACGACCTCCGAGGTAATTCAGATCGCGCCCCGAACAGCCCACAATCGGCAGGCCGCCCTGCCCCGTTTCACGCGCCGCACCGAGGCGCGTCAGCCTTTCCCTCATCGTTGCGAGGTGAACAGATGACCGAACTGACGAATATCGCCTTTATCCGTGCCCTGCCCGGCAAGTCGCTGGAGCTTGGAAGAGAGCTTTGCGCGCTCGTGACCCCGACGCGCGAGGAAGAAGGCTGCATCGGCTACGAGGTCCATCAGTCGGGCGACGATCCCGACATCTGGTTTCTCTACGAGAACTGGCGCTCGGCAGAAGACATGGAAGCCCATTTCGACACGCCGCATTTCGCGGCCTTCAGCGAACGCGCGGAAATGCTTGTCGAAGGCGAACTGACGCTGCACCGCTTCATGCGCTATTCGGACGTGAAGGTGATCGAGGCGCGTGGCTGCGCGGCGTAGTTGCGCCTTCGACCGGCCCCAATCTGACCAAGAATCGAGCGTAAACGGATCCGATTTCGCGAACCGGCAAACCGGAGGTCCGATGCGCTCGATCCTTGTCATGGCATTCGCCGCCCTCCTTCTCGCTCCGGCGTCCGCCGTCACCGCCGAACCGGCCGACCTCTTCGCGGCGCGCGGCGTCGACGGCACCTTCGTCCTCTATGACCCCGAAATGGAAAAGCTTGTCGTCGTGAACGAGGAACGCGCGAGAAAACGGTTCGTCCCCGCCTCCACGTTCAAGGTGGCAAACAGCCTGATCGCACTCGAGACAGGGGCAGTCAAAAGCGTGGACGAGGTGCTCCCCTATGGCGGCGAACCGCAGCCATTCGAGAAATGGGAGCGCGACATGAGCATGCGCGAAGCAATCGCGATGTCGAATGTCGCCATCTATCAGGAAGTGGCGCGACGGATCGGCCTCGAACGAATGAGGACGATGCTCGCAGAACTCGATTACGGCAACCGTGATCCCGGCACGGTCATCGACCGTTTCTGGCTCGACGGGCCGCTCGCGATCAGCGCCGTCGAGGAAGCGGAATTCCTGGCGCGCCTCGCCCGGAGCGAATTGCCGCTTGCCACGGAAACGCAGGCGGCCGTCCGCGAGATCATGTTGCTGGAGGAAAAGGACGGAAAACGTCTCTACGGCAAGACCGGCTGGGCCTTCGCGGAAGGGGGCGGCGGGCTCGGCTGGTTCGTCGGCTGGGTGGAGCACGAAGGAGAGGTCCACGCCTTCGCGCTCAACCTGGACATGACGGAAGACAAACAGGCGGAATGGCGCATTCCGCTCGCGAAGGAATTCCTGAAAGAGCTGGGCGCGTGGTGAAGAATGCCTAGCCGCCGAACCCATCGCCCATCGGCGTGATGCGCAGCCCCTTGCGGAGCCGCGTGAAAGGAAGCTTGGCAAGGTCGGCGGTATTGGGGCCCGGGCTCTCGACGACAAGAACCTCGCTCGACATCGGCCCGAAATCGGCCCGGAAATGGACGGAGCTCTTGACGACCAGAATACCGAGCTCGCGCGGATCGAGGCCGGTGTGACGGATCATCTCCTTGTCGGCGCATTGGCCCTTGCGCGAGGCGACGACGACCTGAACGCCATTCTTCCGCAAGCGGACGGTCGTGCCGAGCGACATGCGCGAACCGCCATAGAAGGGACCGGTGGCGAGGAACTCGCCATTGGTCACGCGCATCACCTCGAACTCGCCTTCGAGCGGACGTTCTTCGGGCGCACCGCCCGTCTTCGCGCCGAGGGCGAGCGTGACGGTCGCGCCCTCGCCCGCCTCCGCCGCGCGCGCCGCACTTTCCGGATCGAAGAGAACGGCGAGACAGGCATTCTGCGCATCCTGCGCGATCAGCTCCGCCAGAATGCCGATGGTGTCGCCATTGCCGCCGGCACCCGGATTGTCCTGCGTATCGGCGAGGACGATGGGACCCTTGCCGGGCGATGAATGCCTGATCGCGTGAGCAACGGCATCGCGCGCGGACCAGAGCTTCTCACGGAAATCGGGCTCCGCCTCTCGGGCGGCATCCGCGATGCGCTGGGCGGCTTCAGCCGCGGCCGCTTCCGTCTCGGCATAGGCGACGATAACAGGCCCGCATTCCGGGATGTCGACGGGCGGAAAGCCCGTCGTGAAGGAAACGCTGCTGACGCGGCCATTACCCGTGACGCGCCCCTCCTCCTCGGCGACGAGGCCATAAAGATGCGCGGCGGGTTCGATCAGCGTGCATTGCGCGGTAAGCGGGATCAGATAGTCGAGGCGGCGCATCGCCTTCGCCTGAGGTGTGCCGGACTTCACGAGATGGAAAAGATGCTCCGCAGCGCGCGCGCCCATCTCCGCCATGTCGACATGCGGATAGGTGCGATAGGCGATGAGCGCATCGGCCTGCGCCACCATACGCTCCGTCACATTGGCATGAAGGTCGAGCGAAGCGACAAGCGGCACGTCCTTGCCGATGACCTTGCGGACACGGGCGAGGATCTCGCCTTCGCCATCGTCGAAATGCTCGGTCACCATGGCGCCATGCAGATCGAGATAGACCGCATCGACACTTCCTGCCGCCTTCAACTCTTCGAGCATCATGGCCATGACGCGCTCGAAGGCATCCTCGGTGACATGCGCGGAGGGCGTCGCCGAACACCAGACGAGCGGCAGCAGCGTATTGCCGGGCGAGGCCGCGTCGATGAAGCCCGCGACCGGCACGTTCATGCCCTGAAAGGCGGAAAGAAGCCCCTCGCCGCGCTGCAGCGCGGGCCAGGAATCCGCCTGCTCGAACGCTGCGTAATCCGCCTTTGTCGGCGCGAAGGTGTTGGTCTCGTGCTGGAAGCCGCCGACGGCAATGCGCATGGAGAAATCACTTTCTATTCGTCATGTCCCTTGATCGCGGGCTCCCCCGATGATGCAGGGCCTGTCCCGAAACTCAAGTGTCGTCCCGGAACTTGCCTGTCCCGGCGAAGGCCGGGATCACCGGGACCCAATCCACCTCTCCGGCAAGAACGGCGGCCAATGGGTCCCGGAAATAAATCCCGGGATGACATCTTTGGTTTTGGTGAAGGACGTAGCAAACTCGCAGTCAACGAAATCAGAAGAAACAACCGGGAGGACCAACATGATCAAGCTCACCTTCTGCCTCACCCGCCTGCCGAAGTTGACGGTGGAGGAGTTCCAGGACTACTGGTGGAACAAGCATGCGCCGCTGGTGAAGAGCCATCGCGAAGCGTTGCGCATCAAGCGCTATGTGCAGATGCATTCCGCCGACCCGGCCCTCGCCGAGGCCCTGCGCACGTCACGCACCGGCTCACTCGACAAGGCCCCGGCCGTCTATGACGGCGTGGCGCAACTCTGGTGGGAGAGCCTCGACGATATCGCCGCCGCCATGTCGACGCCCGAAGGGGCGGAAGCCGGACGCCAGCTTCTGGAAGACGAGGCGAAATTCATCGATTTCGCGAAATCGCCGCTCTGGTTCGGCGAAGAGAAGGTCGTGTTCGGATAGGACTTACGTCCCGCCATGGGAGGCGACCCAGGTGTCGGCCATTTCCAGGGCCTTCTCCTTCTCGCCGGGCTTCATCCAGCCTTCGTATTTTTCCATGAGTTCGTCGGTCGCCGCCCTCTGCGCTTGATCGCCGAAACGATTTGCGAGCATGAGATAGCCCCAGCCATCGATCCGGTCCTTGGCGACGCCCTCTCCTTCCATGTGAATGCGGCCAAGCTCGGCAAAGGCGGGCGCATAACGCTTCTTCGCGGCGAGGAGAAGCCAGCGCAGGCTTTCCGTGCGGTCGACCGGCGTACCCCAGCCATTCCTGTGCATCAGGGAAATGTAGTATTGCGCGTCGGCCCGCTGAGCGAGCGAGGCCGCCTCGAAACTCTTCAGCGCCTGCGCGTAATTGCGCTTGAGCCCGATCCTCTCATTGCCTTCGAGATATATCTCGCCGAGCCGCACGGCGGCGGCAGGCTGCCCGCCGCGCGCGGCGATGAGCAGATATTCATAGGCCTGCGCTTCGGACTTCGACACGCCGCCGACACCCTTGTCGTAGAGATTGGCCAGAATCCACGCAGCCCCCGTATGTCCGCCTTTCGCCGCCTCCTTCCACTCGGTGACGGCGCTTTCCATGTCGCCCGCCTGCTGCGCGGCCACACCCCGGTCATAGGCGGCTCTCGCTTCATAGGACGGTTCCGCGAAAACGGCGCCCGTCGCGGCCAGATTGAGGCCGAAAGCGGCGGCGAGGACGGCAAGGCTCTTGCGGACGGTCATGAGTTCTCCTGAAGCACCTGACAAGCATCGGAGCCATTCTGACAGAACGGCCCCGAAACTCATATTAAATGGCGAAATATGGTGAAGCTGTGGCCTCAAATATCCGCATAGACGTGCTTTTCCGCCTTTGCGCCGGGATGAGTGACGGCGCCCTTGCGAGCCGGGCCCACAAGCTGGGCATATTTCCAGAGCGCGCCGGAAGCGTAATCCGTCTCTCGCGGCTTCCACGCGGCGCGGCGCTTTTCGAGCGTGGCTTCATCGACCTCCAGTTCGATGGTGCCTGCCTCGGCGTCGATCTCGATGATGTCGCCATTCTCGATCAGCGCGATGGGCCCGCCGACGGCCGCCTCCGGCCCGACATGGCCGATACAGAAACCGCGCGTGGCGCCGGAGAAGCGGCCATCGGTGATGAGCGCGACCTTGTCGCCCATGCCCTGCCCATATAGCGCGGCGGTGGTAGCGAGCATCTCGCGCATGCCGGGGCCGCCCTTGGGACCCTCATAGCGGATGACGAGAACCTCGCCCTCCTTGTAGTTGCGCTTCTCCACCGCGGCGAAGGCATCCTCCTCGCAGTCGAAGCAACGGGCGGGCCCGCGGAACCTCAGCTTTTCCTTCGCCATGCCAGCCACCTTGACGATGGCGCCATCCGGCGCGAGCGATCCCTGCAGGCCGACCACACCGCCCGTCGGCGAGAGCGGGTTCGTCACGGGACGGACGATCTTCTGCTCGGTGTTGAAGGTGACATCCTTCAGATTGTCGGCGAGCGACTGGCCGGTGACGGTCAGGCAATCGCCATGCAGATAGCCGCCATCGAGCAGCGTCTTCAGCACGAGCGAGACGCCGCCGACCTCGAAGAGGTCCTTCGCGACATACTGGCCGCCGGGCTTCAGGTCCGCGATATAGGGCGTCTTCTTGAAGATCTCCGCGATCTCCATCAGGTCGAAATCGATGCCGACTTCATGCGCGATGGCAGGCAGATGAAGACCGCCATTCGTGGAACCGCCCGTCGCGGCCACGACAACCGCCGCGTTTTCCAGCGCCTTGCGCGTGACGATGTCGCGCGGACGGATGTTGTTCGCGAGGAGATGCATGACGGCGCGGCCGGAGGCTTCCGCATATTCGTCGCGGCTCTCGTAAGGCGCGGGCGCGCCGGCCGATCCCGGCAGGGCAAGGCCCATCGCTTCCGAAACGCAGGCCATGGTGTTCGCCGTGTATTGCCCGCCGCAGGCACCGGCGGAGGGACAGGCGACGCATTCGAGCGCGTGCAGTTCCTCATCGTCGAGATTGCCCGCCGAATGCTGGCCGACCGCCTCGAAGACGTCCTGCACCGTGACGTCCTTGCCCTTGAAATGGCCCGGCAGGATCGACCCGCCATACATGAAGACGGAAGGGACGTTGAGGCGCACCATCGACATCATCATGCCGGGCAGCGACTTGTCGCAGCCAGCAAGACCGACAAGCGCATCGTAGCAATGGCCGCGCATGGTGAGCTCGACGGAATCCGCGATGAGGTCGCGGCTCGCAAGCGAGGACTTCATGCCCTGATGCCCCATGGCGATGCCGTCCGTTACCGTAATGGTGCAGAATTCGCGCGGCGTGCCGCCGCTCTGCGAAACGCCCTTCTTCACCGATTGCGCCTGACGCATGAGCGCGATGTTGCAGGGAGCGGCCTCGTTCCAGCAGGTCGCGACGCCAACGAAGGGCTGCGCGATTTCCTCTTCGCTGAGGCCCATCGCGTAATAGTAGGAACGATGCGGCGCGCGCTCCGGCCCGACCGAAACATGACGGCTGGGCAGTTTCGACTTGTCGAATGTCTTTGCGTTCATGCACTTACGCCCGCCGGGCAGGCGGCTCCTGCTGGTCGATGAAGATGGCGGGATACTAGGCGGAGTGGCGAAGGCGATAAAGTCCTACCGGTTCGCTATGATTTTCTGCATGCCGGTTTGCGAGGGCGAGTTGACCCGGCGGCATGGGCGGGGGAAGATTCCGCCCAACCGGAACCCAAGAATCGAAATCATCGACAAAATCCGGAAACAGGGAGAATTCAACCATGAAAGCCGCCGTTCTGCGCGAGGTGGGCAAGCCGCTCACCATCGAGAATGTCCAGATCAACAAGCCGGGACCCCACGAGGTGCTGATCCGCACCGCGGCAGCGGGCGTCTGCCACTCGGACCTCCACTTCGTCGAGGGCTCCTACCCCTACCCGCTGCCCGCCGTGCTCGGCCATGAAAGCGCGGGCGTCGTCGAACAGGTGGGCTCGGAAGTGCGCACGGTGAAACCGGGCGATCACGTCATCACCTGTCTTTCCGCCTTTTGCGGCCATTGCGAACACTGCCTGACAGGGCACATGTCGCGCTGCGTCAGCCCGGAAACGAAGCGCGAGGCGGGCGAGGAGCCGCGGCTCGGCGAAGCGCCCGGCGCGATGAACCAGTTCCTCAATCTCTCGTCCTTCGCGGAGCAGATGCTGATCCACGAACATGCTTGCGTGGCGATCCGCAAGGACATGCCGCTCGACCGCGCGGCGCTGATCGGCTGCTCGGTAACGACGGGCGTCGGCGCGGTGATCCACACCTCGCAGGTCCGCCCCGGCGAAACCGTTGCCGTGATCGGCTGCGGCGGCGTCGGCCTTGCTTGCATCAACGGCGCCGCGATTGCGGGCGCGGGCCGCATCATCGCCGTCGACATGCAGGGCTCCAAGCTCAACCTCGCCAAGGAATTCGGCGCGACCGACGTCGTGAACCCCAAGGACGGCGACCCCGTGCAGCAGGTGCTCGAACTCACGGGCGGCGGCGTCCATCACTCCTTCGAGGCCATCGGCCTCAAGGCGACGACGGAACAGGCCTTCCGCATGCTCGGCCGCGGCGGCACGGCGAACGTGATCGGCATGATCCCGGTCGGCGTGAACATCGAACTGCACGGCGCGGATTTCCTCGGCGAAAAGCGCATCCAGGGCTCGATCATGGGCTCGAACCGCTTCCCGGTGGACATGCCCCGCTTCGTGGACTTCTACATGTCCGGCAAGCTGAAGCTCGACGAGATGATCTCGCGGCGCATCAAGCTCGAACAGGTGAACGAGGCATTCGACGAATTGAAGCGCGGCGAACTCGCCCGCTCGGTGATCGTGTTCGACGCCTGACGGCCCGGCGCGGCGGAAAAGGAAAAGGCGGCCCCCGTGGCCGCCTTTTTCGTTCACGGATGCGTGACCCGGTTTAAGGAACGCTTCGGCAGGGCCAGCGTTCAATGGACGGGAAAGGAGCCGTTCCATGAACGAAACGCTGATTTTCACCGATCCGCTCAGCCTGATCATTCTGGTGATCGCGCTGATCGTGCTGCTGCCGGTGCTGATCTGGCTTGGCATCACGGTGCTGTGGATCGCGGTCGGGCTCTTCGCAGGCGTCTTCGTCTATTTCTTCCTGCTCTACCTTTTCGGCATACCGCTCCTCGCCGCGGCGGGCGGGATCGCCGTCGCGCTCATGATCTGGGCGGCGCTGCTGAGGGGGTGAGGCTCACGCCGCCCCTTCGAGCCGCTTCAGCGCATCGGCGAACTTCGCGATTGCCGCTTCGGCATCGGCCTTGCGCTCGCGCTGCTCTTCCACGACATGCTCCGGGGCGCCGGCGAGGAACTTCGCATTGCCGAGCTTCGCGTCGATCTTCTTCACTTCGCCTTCGAGCTTGTCGAGCTCCTTGCGCAGACGCGCCGTCTCGGCCTTGAGGTCGATGACGTCGGCAAGCGGCAGGATGAGCGTCGCCTCGTCGAGAACGAGCTGAACCGCGCCATGCGGAATGTCGGCCGCGATCTCGACGCTCGACAAACGCGCGAGACGGTCGATCAGGCTGCGGTGACGCTCGAGCCGGGCAAGGCTCGTCTCGTTCGCATCCTTGATGAGAAGCGCGATCTTCGCGCCCGCAGGCACATTCATTTCGGCGCGGACGGAACGGACCTCGGAGATGAAACGGATGACCCAGTCCATCTCCGCATCCGCCGAGGCATCGCCAAGCCCGATGCGCGCGGGCCAGGGCGCGGTGACGAGCATGGTCTCGCGCTTCGGACCCTTCTCGCCCGTGCGCTGCCAGAGCTCTTCGGTGACGAAGGGCATGAAGGGATGGAGCATGAGCAGGATGCGGTCGAGCGCCCAGGCGGCGGTCGCGCGGGTCTCCGCCTTCGCTTCCTCGTTTTCGCCCATCAGGAGCGGCTTGATGAATTCGAGATACCAGTCGCAGAAGACGTTCCAGACGAAGCGATAGGCTGCGTTCGCCGCGTCGTTGAAGCGATAGGCCTCGATGGCTTCCGTGATCTCGGCGGAGGTGCGCTCGGCCTCGCCCGCGATCCACTTGTTGACGGTCTGCTTCACCTTCGCCGGATCGAAACCCTCGACGCGCACGCATTCGTTCATCTCGCAGAAACGCGCCGCGTTCCAGAGCTTGGTGCCGAAATTGCGATAGCCTTCGACACGGCTCGTCGCGAGCTTGATGTCGCGGCCCTGCGCCGCCATTGCGGCGAGCGTGAAGCGCAGCGCGTCAGCGCCATATTCGTCGATGATCTGCAGGGGATCGATCACGTTCCCCTTCGTCTTCGACATCTTCTGGCCCTTCTCGTCGCGGACAAGGGCATGGATGTAGACGGTGTGGAACGGCACTTCGTTCATGAAGTGCAGGCCCATCATCATCAT
>DLCG01000004.1:225327-370892 GCA_002480495.1 Rhodobiaceae bacterium UBA7804
GAAGAAGATGATGTCGAAACCGGTAACGAGAACGTCGGTCTTGTAATAGCGCTGAAGCTCCGGCGTCTTGTCCGGCCAGCCGAGCGTCGAGAACGGCCAGAGACCAGACGAGAACCATGTGTCGAGCACGTCTTCGTCGCGTGTGAGTTCAACGGCTTTGCCGTAATGCTTTTGCGCAAGCTCGGCTGCTTCCTCGTCGCTATAGGCGACGAAGACTTCGCCGTCCGGCCCATACCAGGCGGGAATGCGGTGACCCCACCAGAGCTGGCGCGAGATGCACCAGGGCTGGATGTTGCGCATCCATTCGAAATAGGTCTTTTCCCAGTTCTTCGGCACGAAGACGGTTTCGCCGCGCTCCACCGCGTCGATGGCGGGCTTGGCGAGCGTCGCCGCATCCACATACCACTGGTCGGTGAGATAGGGCTCGATCACGACCATCTTGGACTTCTCGTCATGCGGAACCATGACGAGCTTGTCCTCGATGCGGTCGAGAAGGCCGAGCGCCTCGATATCCTCGACAACCTTCGCGCGCGCCTTGAACCGGTCGAGACCGCGATAGGCCTCCGGCACGTCGTCGTTGATCTTGCCGTCGGGGGTCAGGATGTTGATCTGCTCAAGCCCCTGCCGCTTGCCGACCTCGAAGTCGTTGAAGTCATGCGCGGGCGTGATCTTCACCGCGCCGGAACCCTGTTCCGGGTCGGCATGTTCGTCGGCGACGATCGGGATGCGGCGGCCGACAAGCGGAAGCTCCACGAACTTGCCGATGAGCGGCTTGTAGCGCTCGTCCTCCGGGTTCACCGCGACGCCGGTATCGCCGAGCATCGTCTCGGGGCGCGTCGTCGCGACGACGATATAGTCGCGCTTCTCGGTGCCGGTCTGGTTGCCCTCGTCGTCATAGACAGGCCAGTCATAGGTGACGCCGTCCGCGAGCGGATAGCGGAAATGCCAGAAATGGCCCTTCACCTCGATGTTCTCGACCTCAAGGTCGGAGATCGCGGTCTGAAGCTCCGGGTGCCAGTTCACGAGGCGCTTGTCGCGATAGATGAGGCCCTCGCGGTAAAGCTCCACGAAGACCTTGAGCACGGCTTTCGACAGGCCGTCATCCAGCGTGAAGCGCTCGCGGCTCCAGTCGCAGGAGGCGCCGAGGCGGCGAAGCTGGCCGATGATGGTGCCGCCCGACTCGCCCTTCCACTTCCAGACGCGGTCGATGAAGGCCTCGCGCCCCATGTCGCGGCGGCCCATATTGCCTTCGGCTTCGAGCTGGCGCTCGACGATCATCTGCGTCGCGATGCCCGCATGGTCGAGACCCGGCTGCCAGAGCACATCCTTGCCCCGCATCCGCTCGAAACGGATCAGCACGTCCTGCAGCGTGTTGTTGAGCGCATGGCCCATGTGCAGGCTGCCGGTGACGTTGGGCGGGGGAATGACGATGCAATAAGGCTGGGCGCCCTCTTCTACCCGTCCGCCCGCTCCGGCCCGGAAAGCGCCGCTTTCCTCCCAGAGTTCATAGAGCCGGGCTTCGGCTTCCTGCGGGTTGAAGGTCTTGTCGAGCATCGGGGGTCACATCCATCGGATTGGCGTGGAATTGAGCGCAAAAAAGGGCGGCGCGGGCCTGTGTTACACAGGCAGCGCCACCCTATCAAGCATCTGGAACTGGTCAGCAGGGGCCGGAACGGCCCCGGGATAGCGGCAGCGTCAGCGTTTGCGCCGCGCTACCCGCTCGATTTCCTCGGCGACCAGCCGTTCGACCAGCGCCGGGAGGTTCTCGTCGAGCCACTCCTTGAGCATCGGACGGAGCATGTCGGCCACGATGTCCTCCAGCGTGCGCCCTCCATTGGAGCTGGAGAGCGAATTCGCCAGAGCGCCGAAGGCCGCGGAGGCGGCGGATTCGGCATCGCGAGACAGGAGCGTGGATTGATCGGCACTCATGACGGGCTCCTCAACTTCTGTGTTGGCGGCTTCGTCCACAGCTTCGGGCTGGGGCGCGATGCCCGCGGCAAGGGCGGGCGCGGGTTCCGGTTCGGGCGCGGGTTCCGGTTCGGGCAGAGGCTCGTAAACGGGCTCCGGCTCCGGAAGGGGCTCGGGTTCGGGTTCCGGCTCGGCGAACTGGATATCGTCGGCGGCGAGTTCCGGTTCCGGCGCAGGCTCCGGCGTATAGGCGGGCGCTGCAGGCTCGGGTTCCGGCGCGGGCTCCTCGAAAGCGGCTTCTTCAGGCAGCGCTTCCGTCAGCTCCAGAATGTCGTCTTCTTCCTCGGCGGCGGGTTCCTCGGCGGCGGGTTCCTCGACGACGGCTTCCTCGACGGGGGGTTCCGTCTCGGGCGCCGGAGGCGGCGGCGGCGCGGCGTCGGCGGATTCCTGCGGCGTCTCTTCCGAGCCGCTGTCCTCCGAAATGATCCGCCGAATGGAGGCGAGAATCTCCTCCATCGTCGGTTCCTGCGCCTGACCTTGATTGCTCATAACTAACGCCCTGCTCGCCCGTGTTTCGGCTGGTCCTGTCCAAGAAATAACAAGAGAACCTTAGGAGAAGTTGAACGAATTTGCCAACTTCCCCTTAATTTCCCGGTAACACTTCGAGCGGAAGCGCCTTTGCGGCGACGCGATTACTCGTCTCCGGCGGTGCCGAAGCCGATCCACTTGTCGCGCACCTCGTCGTAATTCACGGCAGGATCGTAATAGTCGACCGGAAGCTGAAGCGCCTGCGCCGTCAAAAGGCCCATCGCCGCGAGAAGCCCGTATTCGGCGACCGCGAGATCGCGTTCGGCGCTAACGAGCGACACGCGTGCATTCAGATATTCCTGCTCCGCGTTGAGCACATCGAGCGTCGTGCGCGCACCGACTTCGGATTCCTGTTTCACACCTTCCAGCGCAATCTCGCTCGCACGGACCTGTTCGGTCGTGGAAACGATGCTCGACCGCGATGCACGAAGTACTTCCCAGGCGTTACGAACGGCCTCATCGACCTCCCGAAGCGCGGCCATCACTTCCATACGGCTTTGATTGTTGCGCTCCTTCGCCTCGCGGACCTGCGAATATTCCACGCCGCTCTGATAAAGCGGGATGGTCAGCACACCCAGGATCGAGCTTTCCTCCACATCCCGGATTGTGGAGATTGTGGACGAAGGATCACGGCCATACCGGTATTGCGCCTGCACGTCGAACGTTGGCAGCAGCGCACCCTTGGCCACATTGATGGCGCTGCGGGTCGCCTCTTCGCCATGACGGGCGGCGCGAAGCGTCGGATTATTCTCCTCGGCGATCCGGCGCGCGTCCTCCTCGCTCTGCGGGAGGCCTGCAACGCTTTCGGGCCGCTCTAGGGTGCCCGGCATCTGGCCGACCACACGCTGATAGAAGGACCGGCTAGCCGTCAATTGCGCTTCGGCGGCGGTAAGGCTGGAGCGCGCCTGCGACAGGCGGGCCTCGGCCTGCGCCGTATCCGTCCGCGTCAATTCACCGACGCGAAAACGGTCTGTCGTCGCCTCAAGCTGGCGCTTGAGAACCTGCACGTTGTTCTTGTTGAGCTCGACCACGCTCTGGTCGCGAATGACGTCCATATAGGCGCGTACGGCATTGAGCAGCGTCGTCTGCTCGACGCTTTCAAGCGTCGCCCGCCCCGCCCGAACCGAGGCTTCGGCCTGTTCGGTGGCGTTTACGGTCCTGCCGCCCGCGAAGAGGTTCTGACTGAGCGTCACCGAGCCGTTGAGCGGCCGGAGGCTGTCTTGCGTCTGGATGCCGCCATTGAGTTCTGTGCGCGTGTCGACGGCCCCATAGCTGCCCTGCGCCTGCAGGTTCGGACGCCAGCCGGCCAGCGCCTGCGGCACCTGTTCGTCCGTTGCCCGAAGCTGGGCCCTCTGGCCCTGGAGGACCGGGTTTGTCTGATAGGCGGCGGCAAGCGCATCGGTCAGCGTGTCGGATGCGGCAGGGCTGGCAGCCAGTAGGCCCGTCAGCGCCGTGGTGCCGAGAGCAAGGGACAGGATACGGGTCAGGGACGTGGTTCTGGATCGTTTCATTCTCGTTACTTCTCCGCAAAGAGGCGGCTTCGTCCCTCAACGCATCCGCAGGTGAACCTCAAGACCGGCAGGCTAAATGTAGGAAAAGAGAAATGCTATTCCCAGATCGAGAAGTATTTTCCGTGAATAGATGCAATCTGCCAGCAATCGTCAGAAAACAAAGCTTTCCACCGGTTCGAAGCCCGGAAGAAAGCGGATATTCGCATCGAAAGCGTCCCGCCCGCTGAAGGAGCCGCCGGAACGGACATAAAGTCGCGCCCGGCCCGAAACGCCATCGCCGAGCACGCAGACAAGGCGTCCATCCTCGCGAAGCTGCTTCTGCAATGATTCCGGAACCGAACTGACCATGCCGTTTATGAAGATGACATCGTAGGGCGCCTGCTTGGCATAGCCTTCGGGAAGCGGGCCGGAGACCACCACCGCATTGTCGACGCCGAGATCGGAAAGGGTCGCGCCGGCCTGGGCGGCAAGATCCTCGTCGCATTCGAGCGCGACGACGGTGCCCGCGAGACGGGACAGCACGGCTGTCGAATAGCCGGTGCCGCAGCCGACATCGAGAACGAGATCGCCGGAGCCGATTTCGGCGAGCTGGGCAAGGCGGGCGAAGACACGCGGCTCCATGAGGAAGCGCGGCGTCTTGCCGTCGGCGATCTTCACATCCTCGTCCATATAGGCGATGCCCTGACGCGAGCCGGGAACGAATCTCTCCCGGGGCACGGAGGACATGGCCTCGATCACCCGTCCGTCGGTCACGGAGTTCACGCGGACCTGGCTCTCGACCATGTTGAGACGGGCGGCGGCGAAGTCGGTCATGATCTGTCCCAGAGGCTCGGGCGGCACGAGGCGGCCCACTGAAAGGCGATTTGTCCGCGTTTATACTGGCCCCGGCCCTCAAACTCAATTCGCGGAATGTCGCGGAGACCGGCCGGCGGGTTAAGGGAGCCGTAATCCCTCGGGGCGTATTGGTCGTTGTACCCGGGCCGGGGAATTGCTATACCCCGCCCGCCCTCGAGATGCGGCACCGAAGCCCGACCACCGGGCGGAAATCGCGAGGGAATGGCCACGTGGCGGAGTGGTGACGCAGCGGACTGCAAATCCGTATACCCCGGTTCGATTCCGGGCGTGGCCTCCAATCACCTCAATGAATGAAACAGGGAACGAAACAGGCGACCCCGCCTGCCGGGCGGAGAGCTATGCCTGAAAGCCGGATGCGGCGGAAAAAGACTGCCGCGCCGGGCGGAACGGCATGCGCAGGAGCCGCTGCCGCGCCCCGCCCCGCTCCTCTACCGCCAGGATCGCGCCCCACAGGGTGCCCACAAGCAGATAGAAGTGACGCCAGTTGTCGATGTCGATGATGACGGCTTCCGCGATGTGGCCGACAAAGGCCGCATAGACGACGATCAGGATTCCCTGTTCCGGATTGTCGAGCGCGATGGCGCGCCACCCCCGGACGAGGGTCAGAAGCATCAAGCCGATAAAGGCGAAACCCGACAGAAAGCCGCCCGCCACGAGCACATGCAGATAGACATTGTGCGTATCGAGGCGATTGATCATCGCCCATTGCGCGGGACCGAGGCCGAGCGGCTTTTCAAGCGTCATGGCGAAGGCGCGGGCCTGACTTTCGAAACGGCCATGTTCGGGGTCGGTGTCATAGCTCTGGGTGAGCGACGCACGCTGCTCGAAAAGATCCGCGACCTGGGGGCTGGAAAGCGCGAAACCCACCACGCCGATCATCACCAGCACCGACAGCGCGCCGAAGGCGATGAGCCGCATCGTCTGCAGGTAGGATTTCGAGGTGGAGAGCGTCAGAACGAAGAAGACGAGACCGGCAAGCAGCAGATTGCCCCAGGCGCCGCGCGAGAAGCTGAGGAAGATCGCGAGCACGAGAATGCCGAGCGGCACGGCCATCCAGAGCGAGCGGAGCGACTGCGCCGTGCTCAGCTTCCAGCCGAGAAAGATGACGGGCGCGACGAGAAACGGGCCGAAGACGTTCGGATCGTTGAAGGTGCCCCTGGCGCGGCCATATTCGGTGAACATTTCCGCGCCGGGCACGAGCGCGAAATAGCCCGCAATGCCGAATAGCGCGGCGAGCGTCGCCGCCGCCGTATAGGCCCAGAAGATCTGATGAAGGCGCCGCCCCGGATCCGCATAGACCCAGGATGCGAAGAAGAGGAACGTGCCGACGAGATAGACGGATGTCATGAGCGCGGGCCGCACCCGCTCCATATAGAGCGCATCCATCGCGCCGATGCCGAAGCCCGCGATGACGAGGCCCCAGAGCGCGGCAGGCCAGCCGAGACGGCGGGGGAAGCGGAGTCCGAAGAGGAAGACGATCGCGACCGTTCCCGCCATCAGCAGATCATAGGGCGTCGGGTTGTCCTGCGTCTGATCCGAGCGGACATAAAAGCTCGTCAATATGACGGCGACGACAAGCCATTCGGCAAGCGACACGGCGAAGGGACGCCCCGGAAGGCCCTGCCGCCTGTCACCCGTATCGATCTGCCAGCCGTCCATGTTCAGCGTTCCGCGCCCGTGAGGCCCGCCCGGGCCGCAGCAGCGTCGCGCCCTGCCCGCGCCTCTTCCCTGCGCTGTTCGCGCATATCGAGAAGACGGGCATAAAACCCGTCGACGGATTCGACCATGCGCGAGACGGAGAAGAACTCGCGGACCCGCGCGCGAAGCGAAGCGGCGTCGGCTTCGGCGGAGGCCGGATCGGAAAGCATGCGCGATATCGCACCCGCAAGCGCAGGCGCATCGCCCGGCGGCACGAGACGCGAGCTGAGCGGACCGAAAATTTCCGGCACGCCGCCGACCTTCGTCGCGATGAGGGGCTTGCCCGCGCCCCCGGCTTCGAGCGCCACATAAGGCAGGGATTCGTTCCAGGACGGCATGACGACCATGCGGGCAAGCGAGAAGGCCTCACGCGCAGGCATCGCGCCCATGAATTCGATCCGCGCCTTGCCTGCCTTTTCGCAAGCCATCCGCTCGAAAGCAGCCCTGTCCGGCCCCGCGCCGACGATCCGGATACTGACGGGTTGCGGAAGCAGGGAGGCGGCTTCGATCAGCGTGGAGACGCCCTTCAACATGCGAAGTTCGCCGATGAAGAGGAAATCCGCTGCATCCTTCTCCGTGACGACGGGCTCGAACTCGGCGTCCGAAAGTCCGTTGTGAATGACGACTGCGGGCGCCGCGGGTTTGCCGACCTTGGCGCGATAGGCGTTGCGGCTGAAATCGGATTCGAAGATGAGACCGTCCGTGCGCTGGCGCATCAGCCGCTCGGCGCCGAGATAGACCATGCCTTCGAGACTGGCAGCCCCGTAGTGAAGGGAGCCGCCGTGAGGCGTGTAGACGCGGATCGCATCCGGCGCACCGGCCGACAGCCGCGCGAGCATGCCGCCCTTCGCGCCATGACCGTGAACGATGTCGGGCTTGAGCCATGCGATGAGGCGCGAGACTTCCCGGATGTTCGAGATATCGCCGAACCCGGGAAGACGGGACATGGGAACGACGTGAAGACCGAGGCCGCATTGGGTGCCGAGCTTCGCGAGCGCGGCGGCGGCACGTTCGTCCGGCGCATCGGCGCAGATCACACCGACGGCAATGCCCGCTTCCTGCTGACCAGCAACGAGATCGCGCACATGACGGAAAAGCCCACCCATCGGCAGGCGCATGACATGCACCACACGGCGCACGGAGCGGCTGCCTGCGGCGGTGGCCATCAGAAGTAGCGCTCCCGCACGAGGATCGTGTCGCCGGGCATAACCGGCGCCGTGCTGTCGACGCCGAGTTCGACGATCCGGTCGCCGCGATTACGCGTGATCTTGATCCGGTCCTGATCCGCGCGATAGGTGAAACCGCCCGCAATGGCGACGGCGCTCTGAACGGTCATGCCGTTGACGTAAGGGTACTGGCCTGCCCTCTGCACCTCGCCGAGGATGAAGAAAGGCCGGAACTCCATGACCTGAACGCTGACATTGGGGTTGCGAAGGAGGGTGCGGCCCAGTTCCGCGGCGACGACCTCCTCGAATTCGTCGGTCGTATATCCGCGCGCCGGGATCGGCGGCATGAGCGGCATGGAAACCGCCCCCGTGCTGTCCACGGAGAAGTCGCCGCTCAGATCCGGTTGACCGAAGACGACGATCCGCAACTTGTCGCCCGTGTCGAGACGATAGGCTTCGTTCTCCGTCGAAACCGGACGTTCGGCGATGACGCCCCGTTCGGCGCAGCCTGCGACCGCGGCGAGAACCGCCATCAGGACAAGGGCGAGACGGAGCTTCATGACCTAAACTCTCCGGAGGGACTTGCTTCGAGCCGGAGATTAGGGCCGGAAGGGTTAATTTTTTCGCAATCGCCACCCCCTCGCGGCGTGTGAACGGATTGAAAAAGCGAGCAAAACCCTGCCGTCGGGACAGGCCGTTAAGTCTTCCGTTACCTAAAGGCCGTCTACTGCGGAACGACGCTGGACGCAGTGTCTCCGCGCGGCCGGACTTCCCGTCCGCGTGGCGTTACATCCAGAGCGGAACGCATGACCGATATCCATACGAACTCCGTCGTGACCTTTGGCGACCGCAGGCGCAACCCGCCCGAGACGGGAACGGCGGGCGATATTTCGCCCTGGGAAGTGCTGCGCGGCGTATGGGCGCGCAAGGAGATCATCCTCTGCGCCTTCGCGGGCTTCATGGCGGTCGCGGTCTTCTGGCTGGCCACGGCGACACCGACATACACGGTCGAAACGCGCGTCATGCTCGCGCCGCGCGCAGGCGAGATATCGACCTTCGACAATGAAAACTCGCCGATGCTGCCGGACGCACAGACCGTGCAGACGGAAATCCAGGTGCTGACCTCGCGCCCGCTCGTCGCACGGCTCATCACCGATCTCGGCCTCGCCTCCAATCCGGAATTCAACCCGGCGCTCCGCTCGCCGGGCCTCATGGGACGCATTCTCCTCGCCTTCGGAATAGGCGACCGCACGCCCACGACCGACATCGAGGAAATTACCGATGTCGTATTGTCGCGGCTCGAGGTCTACCAGAAGACCAACTCGCGCGTGATCGCGATTGTCTTTACCTCGGTCGATCCGCGCATGGCCGCGATCGTGCCGAACCGTCTGGCCGAACTCTATATCGAACAGCAGATCGAACAGCGCACCGGCGTGACCAGCGAGGCAACGAAATGGCTCGCCGAACAGATCGAGGAGCTGCGCGTCAAAGTTCAGAAATCCGAGGCGGCGGTTGAAGCTTTCCGCACCCAGTCGGGCCTCTTCCTGACCGACGGCTCGACCGTGCCGCAGCAGCAGCTCACACAACTGAACAGCCAGCTCTCGACCGCGGAAGCCGACCGCGCGGCGGCGCAGGCCAAACTTTCCAATGCGCGTGAGCTCCTCGCTTCGGGCAACGCCGTGAACTCGGCCGCCGAAGTGCTTCAGTCGCCGCTGATCCAGAACCTCCGCCAGCAGGAAGTGGCACTGCGCGCACAGATTGCGCAGATGTCGGAAACGATGCTGCCCACGCATCCGCGGCTGCAGGAAGAACAGGCGAACCTCGCCGATCTGGAACGCCAGATCGAGAAGGAGGTCATGAAGGTCATCGAGGCGCTTGAGAACGAGGCCCGCGTGGCCAATGCCCGCGTCAACTCGCTTCGCGCCAGCCTGACCCGGCTGCAGCGCCGGATGGGCCAACTCAATCAGGACGAAGTGAAGCTGCGGGCCCTGCAGCGCGACGCGGACTCGAACCGCGCCCTGCTCGAATCCTTCCTGCTTCGCTATCAGCAGGCGAACGCCCGCGCCGAAGCCGACGCGCAGGCGGCGAACGCCCGCATCGTCTCGCGCGCGCAACAGCCGGTGGAGCCGACATTCCCGCGCATGTCGTCCGCTCTGACTTTCGCGACGCTGGCCGGCGTCATCTTCGCCTTCCTCGTGACATTCCTCATCGAGGTCTTCGCCCGCGGCTTCCGCACCGGCGAACAGGCGGAGCGCACGACAGGCATGCCGTTCCTCGGCCTCGTGCCGGAGATCGAGCCGCGTCGCGGCGCGCCCTCGCCCTCCGACGATATTCTGCGCGACCCTTCCGGCCCCTATACGGAGGCGATCCGCGCCCTTCAGGGACATGTCCTGCTCGCCCGCGTCGGCGACCGGCGCGCACGCACGGTGCTCGTGACCTCGGCTCTCGAAGGCGAAGGCAAGACCGAAACGGCGGCGAGCCTCGCACGCGTCTTCGCGCTGGGCGGCTATCGCACCATCGTCGTGGATGCCGACCTCAGAGACGCATCGATGCACGAGGCGCTCAATGTCATGCGCCGGCCGGGCCTCGCCGATCTTCTGATGAGCCGGGCCGCCTTCCATCATGTCATCCGCAAGGATTCCATGAGCCCCGCCCATGTCATGCAGGCGGGAACGCCGATCGCCAATCCGACGGCCGCGCTTGCCTCCTCGCAGATGCTCTGGGTGCTGAACGCCCTGCAGCAGACCTACGACTATGTCATCATCGACTCGCCCGCGGCGCTTTCAGCCGCGGATGCGCAGGTACTGGCGAAGGCCGCGGATGTGACCGTGCTCGTGGTGAAATGGTCGTCGACGGGACGGCGCGTCGTCGCTCGCGCCCTGAAGCTTCTCTCCGCCGCGAGCAGCCGCCGTGTCGGCATCCTGCTGACGCGGGTGAACCTGCGCCGCTACCGCCGCTATGGCGACGAGGCGCTGCGGGAGTATCCCGTCCAGTCCGCGCACAGATCCGCCCACGGGCCCGCACACAGAAAAGCGGCGGCGCGCTGACACGCCGCCGCAAACTCCCTTAATTGGCGATTGCTGCCTGCCTGCGCCCGAAGAGCAGCGCAATCGCCTTGTGGCGGTCGCCGACCAGGCGCTTCAACCCGTCATAGACGGGCCGCAGCGCGTCATAGGCCGCGACCTTCACGCCATCCCACAGGGGGCGTTCGCCCGCGTCGGCCTGCGGCATGCCGAGCTTCCTCAGCATCGCGTTGACATAGGACAGCTTCACGAGGCGCTGCGACTCGACCGTGTGCCATGTGATCGAGAAGGAGACTGAAACCTCGCTCCCGTTCTGTACCCAATGCGGGGCGAAGATCGGCACGAAGATGCCTTCACCCGGCGCGATATGCTGCTGGTCCGCTCGCGCCTCGAACTTCTCGCGGTAAGGCAGGTTTCGATGCTTGCCCGGATAAAGCTCCGAATTTTCGGCGCTGACGACCATGCGGTCGCGATGGTCGAAGAGCGACATGCGCTTCTGCCCACGAACCTGAAGCAGGAAATTGAGCTCGGGGTCCGAGTGAAACGGCGTCACATTGCCGGGCGAGGTCACGAAGATGAAAGCCTGGCGCATGAGCGCGCCGCCCATGAGGCCGCCCGTCTGCTCGGCTACCTGATCGAGGCAGGCATCGAGCAATTCCTTGTATTCCGGATCGCTTTCGACGTTCTTGAGAACCATCCACGATTTCGCCTGTTCGATCCTGCGGACCGTTTCTTCCGGCGTGAGACCGTTGGACGGGGTCAAGGACGGGTCCTGGTTCGGCGCTACAGGCCCGTTGAACTCCACCTGATCGGCGGGAAGCGAGGCGGCAAGCCTTGCAAGCCGGTCGAGAGCGAACAGCGGGTGACCGTCTAGCCGGTGCGATACCCGAAAAGTCGAACGCGGCATGGGCTCGGTAACGCTGCCTTTCGTGACTTCAATCAGCCTGTTCATGTCGTGCTCCTTGCAGACGATCGTAAAGGACGCGGAGTTTGGCGCGGGCGGTGGCTTCCATGCGCTTCGCGGATGCAACCCAGCTGGCCAGCGGCGCACTGAACCGATGGCCGGTGGTGACGAGCATGCTGCTCATCGTGCGCCGCTCCGCCCAGATATGGTCGATCATCGGATGACCGGGGACCGCGCAGGAGTCGACCCAATCGACCCTCTCGTCGCGCAGGAAGGCACCGATGGCCTTGAGCATCAGAAGCGTACCGGGCGAATAGCGCGAATAGTCCTCGTCAAAGGCGATCTTGAAGGTGAAAACGCCGCGCCCGGAGCGGAAACTCGTCAGCATGGCGAGCGGCTTGCCGTCGAGCAGAAGTTCGGAACAGTGAAGCGTTCCATCCCGGCGGGCAGCGCGGCAAATCTCTTCGAACCAGAAGCGTTCGTTCGGGCGCATCTTCATCGCCGTGCCGCGCTGGCCTTTCCAGCCTCGCGCCTCGAGCGCAAGAAAAGCCGCCGTCCATTCATCGGGATTGTCGCCGCCATCATGCGTGCGGAACTCGAGCGGACCGAGCTCCGCCAGGCGATTCCAGAGCCGGTTGAATTCCTTGCGCTTCTTCTTGCGGATATGCGCCGAAAGATAGGCTTCTTCGTCGAGATCGGATTTCAGAAACGCCCGCTCATGCCTGTCGGTCTCGCGGAAGGAAATTCCGTCTGCCTGCATGACCTCGTGCAGGGCCTTGCCAAAAGCCCCCTCCGCCTCGAAGAGCGGAAACTCGACGAGAGCCGCGCCTCGCGCATTCGCGAAAGACAGGAAGCGGCGCAGCGCCTGCTGCTCATAGCCCTGCCGCATAAGCGGCGTGCCGATGAAGCTGTGAATATGCTGCCAGACGCGCCAGACCGGGAAAGGCGCTCCGTAGTGGCCGCGTGAGACGAGATAGGGAACGAGGCCGATAAGAAGCCGGCGCCCGGCACCGCCCGCCTCGCTCCACAAAAGCGCAACCCGGACATCGCCCTTGTTCTGGAGATGCTCCATCGCAGCCGAGAGCGTCGTCGCCTCGAACTGGACATTGCGATCGGTGGCGGAGGCAGCAAGCGCATCGATTTCAGCGCGGAACGGCATCAGCGCATCCGCGCTTTCGAGAACCACCACGTCGGCGCTGGGCGGACGGCCATGCAGATAGCGCGCGGCATGGCTCAGCACCTCGACGGAGGGTGCATCCTCTCCCATGTTCTTCTTTCCGGCGCCCTGCCACAGTGGAATTTGCCCGAGACCGGTCATGCAGCCCTCATAGCGGTAAGCGTGCGCCGGACGGGACCGGCGAGAACGAAAGCGGTGATGCCGAGGCGCCGCTGAACGATGACGGCGAGCCATAGCGTCGACGTGACGATGGAAATCGCGGTCGCGGCCGCCGCGCCCATCAGCCCGAAGGAAGGCACGAGGACGAAGTTCAGCGCGAGATTGGCGACAGCCGCGATGCCGTAGGTCCAGGCGACGGCATTCTGATTCCCCGTCATGTTGAGGAGATATTCGGTAGAGCCGGTTGCCGCGCGCGCGAGAAAACCCGCCATCAGCAACCAGAGCAGCGGATAGCCGGCATCGAAGTTGTCGCCGAAGAGACCGAGAGCGAATTCCCCGCCGAGAAGCAGAACGATACCCGCGGCAAGCGTCGGCCAGAACGTCCACTGCGTCGTGCCATGCACGAATGACTGCAACTCGTCATGCTTGCCCGCGCCGTAGAGCTCCGCGAATTTCGGCACGGCAAGCGCAGCTACAGAGAACTGGATGAAGGCCATGAGGTTCGCGATGCGCGTTGCCGCGAAATAGATGCCGATCTCGTCGGGATCGACGAAATAGCCGAGCAGCACGATGTCCGTGTTGGTGAGCAGCAGGAAGAGCCCCTCGACGAGAACGAGCGGCGCGGAAATCGCGACCCAGTGCCTGACATGATAGACGGGTCTGGCATCCGGCACCTCACGCGACACGCGGCGCGCAAGAAGGAAGCGCTGTGCGAACATGGTGAGGAAGGTCGCGGCAAGCGCGCCGATGGTGACTTCGAGGCCGGTTGCGCTGCCCGTGAAGAAGAGAATGCCGCCCGCGACGATCACGATGAGCAGTGGACGGACGATATAGTTCGGAACATAGGCGAGATTGACCCAGCCGAAGGCGCGGGCCGCACCTTCCTGCCAGTCCATCAGCGCGAAACCGGGCACGCAGAGAAGCGCAACCGCGAGCGGCCAGAGATAATAGCTTTCGATATGACCGCTCACCGCCCAGAGAAGCAGAAGCCCCGCCCCTGCGGCTGCCGCGCCCAGCGCGGCCACGATGCCGAAAGAAGCCTTCAGGACGCCGGACAACCGGCGCCACTTTTCTTTCGTCCTGTACTCGGGGATGAACCTGAGGACCGACGTACCGAAGCCCATCGGCGCGACGATACCGAGCACGACAACCCAGACCCAGACATAGGCGAAGATGCCGTATTCGAATGCGCCCATCCACCGCGCCAGCAGCACCTGGCTGATGAGCGCGATGGCGGCGCCCGCGATGCGGATGCCCATGACGAAGGCCGCGCCTCGAACGACGCCCGCAAGATGGGCATCGCCGAGCCTGGCGGCGATCTTTTGCCCGGCGCGCCTGAGGCGCGGCGGGAGCCGGTCCGGATTCATGACGCTAGCCCTCAGGCCCGGGTGGTGAGTGCCGCGGCGAAAACGCCCTTCGCCGCGCGCAGCCGGGTGAAACCCTGCCAAAGTACCGGCGTCTGCTTGATGAATCGTTTAGCCTCGAGATAGGCGACGCGGGGGCCGAGGTTGAGCCAGCCGACGAGATTGGACGGCTCGACATAGTCGAAAAGCGGAATTTCGATTTCGCACCACTGGTCCTTGTAGCCCTCGTCGCCGATCGTGAAGTCGAAACCGGTCTTGCCGGTTTCCGTCGCACGCGCCATGAGCTCCATGAGCAGGATCATGCCGGGGCAGAAACGCGAGGCTTCGGCCTTCTCGTCGTAACTCGCGAGCACATAGTGATAGCGGCCGCCATGATTGAGACCCCAGGCGGTCGCGGCAACCGTGTCGCCGACCGCCAGATGATTGACCTCGACCAGCCCCTCCGCATCCTCGCCGGTCGTCACCTCGCGGTAGAATTCGCGATAGCCCGGCTTCTCGAAGAGATTGGCCACGCCCATGCGCGCGAAGGTGACGGCCTTCTGTTCCATGAGAATGTCGAGCGAGCGCAGCTTGCTCTCCGCGTCTTCCGGCGAAACCAGCGACACCGCGCCGAGTTCTTCCGTCTTGCGGCGCTTCTGCTTGTCGCGCTTCTTGCTGCCGGAGGAACGCTTCTCACCGTAATAAGAAGTCCAGTCTTCCTTGAGCATCGTCATATGCGCCGAGGACGCATTCCGGCGAAGACCGCCAAGCGTCATCATCGGGTTCGCCTGCTCGCCAACGCGCTCCGGCATGCGGCTCAGCGTGACGATGTGATGCGTGGGAAGCGTGTCGCGAATATCGGCCCAGAGCGCGGGAAACTGTGCGGGAGAAACATAACGCGGGAAATCGCGCGAAAGCAGCGGCGCGTTGTAGTCGCTCAGATCGCCGCCGAGCCAGGAGAGCCTGTGACAGAAAACCCCGTTCTCGATACCGAGCGGAAGAATGAACAGCGCCCCGCCTTCATTGTCCCATCCGACGACAATGGCGGGCTTCACACCCTGCTTCGTCCCGATATGACGCTGCCAGGCCGAAACCCATCCATAGGTCTGAAAAGGCGTGCAATCCCCGAACTTTTCGAGCGCCTGCCAGACGGACTTCAGCGGCTCGATCTCCTCGTGAACGGAGAGGAGAACTTCCGGGCGGCCGCTGGGCACACCAAAAATGGCGGATTTCCGCGAATTTCCGGCTTCAAAACCCGCCGGAAGGGCAGTCATGTCTTCGAACTTGCTGGTCAGCGGCGTCATTGGGGGCCTCGCCTTGCTGTCTTGTTTCGTCCCGGACAGGCATCCGTTCGTTTCCCGAATCTGGACGTCCTGCCATGTCTCGAACCGGTGGTTGCAAGGCGTGTGCTAGTCGTACCGCGTTAACCTTTCTCCCGGAGAATGCGCGCAATGAAAGAGACTGCCCGCATATCCGCAAGCACGGGCCCGTCGCTGATGGGACGAACGCTGCTTGCGCTCCACGCGAGCGGCGCCTGCCGCCTCGCGCCGAAGTCGCTGGCGGGCATCGGCGTCATCTTCATGCTGCACCGGGTGCGTGAAGATGACGGCGCGGCATTCGCGCCGAACCGCATTCTCGAAATCACGCCTTCCTTCCTCGAAGAGACGATCCGGACCGTTCGCGAACTCGGCTATGAGTGCATCTCGCTCGATGAGGCTGTGAACCGTCTGCAGGCCGGGGAACATGGTAAACGCTTCGCCGTCTTCACGCTGGATGACGGATACAAGGACAACCTGACCGACGCCCTGCCCGTTTTCGAACGGAACGGCGTGCCCTTCACGGTCTATCTCACGACCGGCCTGCCCGACGGTCATGCGGAAATATGGTGGGTAGCGCTGGAACGCGCGATTGCCGCCGCCGTCGCCATCCGCGTGAAACTCCCGGCAGGCGGCGAGATCACCATGTTCACGCGCGACGCCGCCGAGAAGAATGCCGCCTGGAACAGGATCTACTGGGCGCTGCGCGCGCTGCCCGAACATGAGATGCGCGCCGAAGTGCGCCGGCTTGCCCTGCTTCACGGCATAGATATGGGCGCGCTTACCCGCGAACTGGCGATGACATGGGACGAGGTGCGCACCCTCGCCGCCCATCCGCTGGCGAGCGTCGAAGCGCACACGGCCGATCATTTCGCCCAGGCGGGATTGTCCGCCGCGGAAGCGCGCAGCGATATCGAGCGCGGACTGGCGCGAATGGAGACGGAACTCGGCTACAGGCCCCGTCACTTCTCCTATCCCTATGGCGATCCCGGCTCGGCGGGAGAGCGGGATTTCGCCCTCGCGGGCGCGCTTGGCTTCCGGTCGGCCACGACGACCCGCAAGGGGCTGATCCAGCCTTCGCATGCAAAGCGGCTGACGAGCCTTCCGCGCCTCTCGCTCAATGGAGATTTCCAGGACCGGCGGATGCTGGAGGCGCTGCTGAGCGGCCTTCCCTTCGCGCTGGCAAAGCCCGTCCGATCCCTCGGGATCGACTGAGCCCTAGTCGCTATTCGCGCCGCCTTGCCTGCGCTGGCGCCGCCGCCCCCACCAGACCTCGAAGCGCCTGCGCCACCGTCTTACCGGATGGAGGTCGACCGAAAGGACGAGGACGCCAAGCGGCAACATCCAGAAACCGACAACCGGCAGGAATCCCACCGTGCCACCCAGAATCAGCAGGATGCCGATAACGATCCGCAGGATCGGGGGCCCGGGGATCCGCATCCTCTTGTCGCCGAATCGCACCGCCGCCATGAAAAGCCGTTCTCCGAGAAAAAGCCGCGGCGCGACGCGCCGAACCGTTTCGGCAGATAGGACCGAAAGGTGGCGATAGCAAGACATTTGGGCTGGCATGGCGCCAATGTCTTTGCTATACGCACCGCTCATCGGCGCCGCGCGCGAAGCGGAGCCGACCTGCTCCCCGGTAGCTCAGTGGTAGAGCAACCGGCTGTTAACCGGTTGGTCGCTGGTTCGAATCCGGCCCGGGGAGCCATTCTCCTTCTTCATCACTGCCATGCCGCACGGCCCGCGACACGCGCCGCAGCCTCTCCGCGTCACCAGCACGCAGGACAATTGTTAGTCGATATGCTAAGTTTGTGACTTCCGGAACAATTTGGCGCAACAAAGACATGGCTGTCAGTCATACCGCTTCATTCGACAACACCTTCATTGCGCTTGCCGACCCCACGCGGCGCAGCGTGATCGAGATGCTGACCGCGGGACCCAGAAGCGTTACCGAACTCGCCCGAAGCTTCACGATTGCTCTGCCAACATTCATGGCCCATCTGCGCATCCTCGAACGCGCCGGCCTCGTGAAGACCAGGAAAGCCGGCCGCGTGAGGACTTGTACGCTTGATGCCTCGAAGCTGACGGCGGCCGAAGCCTGGATGAACAGGCAACGGCAACTCTGGGAGACAAGGCTCGACCAGATGGATGCCTATGTGAAGCAATTGCATGAAGAGGAGAAAAAGCCCGGTCGGAAATGACGGGCAGCATGGCAGCTTCGTGAACCACGAAGCTTTCGGCCCCGTAACAAGACGGCAATGAGGGGATGAGCCGAGGGCGCTTTCCTGCTTATACTTGTTTGGGGACTGAGGATGGAGGAGTGGAACCGCATGCAGCAGCCGCAGGCAGTGGTGACCCAACCGGAAGCCTTCGCCGTGACGCCGGAGAACGTGTCTTCCATCGGCGGCATTCCAAGTCTGGCGCGAATCGTCTTCCGCGCCCTCGCCAGGGTCCGTCACGGTTCCATGACGGTGACCCTGCCGGACGGCCGCCGCCTGATCTTTCGCGGAACGGAACCGGGCGAACATGCCGAACTCGTGATCCGCGATTTCGGCCTCACAAGACGTTTCTTTTCGGGCGGCGATCTCGGTGCCGCGGAGGCCTTTCTGGACGGCATGTGGGACAGCCCCAATGTTACAGCCTTCCTGCAATTCTTCCTGCGCAACAAGGAAGCCCTTCAGGACCGGCTGAACGGCATGCCACTCGTGCGGCTCATCTCCCGCATCGGACACATGATGCGCCGTAACTCGAGGAGCGGTTCGAGGCGCAACATCGAATATCACTACGATCTCGGAAACAGCTTCTATACGCGCTGGCTCGATCCGACGATGACCTATTCATCGGCATTGTTTGCGCATCCGGGTCAGGAACTCTCCGAGGCGCAGATCAACAAGTACCGCTCGCTTGCGGAACAGATCGACCTGAGGCCGGAACATCACCTGCTCGAAATCGGAAGCGGCTGGGGCGGCTTCGCCGAATATGCCGCCAGCGAAATCGGCTGCCGCGTGACAGGTATCACCATCTCGAAGGAGCAGCTCGCCTTCGCACGCGAACGCATGGAGAAGAAGCAGCTCTCGCACAAGGTCGATATCCGCTACCAGGACTATCGCGACGTGGACGAGAAGTTCGATAGGGTAGCGTCCATCGAAATGTTCGAGGCGGTGGGCGAAGAATACTGGCCAACCTATTTCCGGAAAGTCCGTGACTGCCTCAAACCCGGCGGCAAGGCGGGATTGCAGATCATCACCATCGCCGACCGTTCCTTCGACACCTATCGCCGCCGCGCCGACTTCATTCAACGCTACATTTTTCCCGGCGGCATGCTCCCCTCACCAACCGCACTTCGCCAGCAGGTAGCGCAGGCAGGCCTCGCCTGGGCGGGCAATCTCGAATTCGGCCTCGACTATGCCGAGACGCTGAAGCAATGGCGCGAGCGCTTTCGCACCGCCTGGCCGGACATCCGCACGCAGGGCTTCGACGAGCGGTTCCGCCGCATGTGGGAATACTACCTCTCCTATTGCGAGGCGGGTTTCCGCGCCGGCAACATCGACGTCACGCAGGTGACGCTCGCCCGGCCATAGCCGCCACGGCGCACCGCTGCTAAGCTTCGCTTCCCACCCGCAGCGGAGCTCTTCATGGAATCCCGTCTCGTCCCGACGCCGCGCAGCCTTGCCGACGTCGAACTTCAATCGCGCGACACGATCGGCCAGGGCTGGGGGAAGATCGAACGCTTCGTCTTCCGCCATCGCCGCCATGACGGCGAATGGTCCGAAGAGGTCACGCGTGACGTCTACACGATTGGCGAGGCGGTGAATGTGCTGCCCTACGATCCGACGCTCGATGCCGTGCTGCTGATCGAGCAGTTCCGCGCCTGCGGGCTCGCCTGGGGGGAAGCGACCTGGCTGTTCGAAGTCGTGGCGGGAATGCGCGGTGAGGAGGAGACGCCGGAAGAAGTCGCGCGCCGCGAGGCCATCGAAGAGGCCGAATGCCGGCTGACCGCCCTTCACCCCGTCTCGACCGTGTGGTCGTCGCCCGGCGGCTATGGCGAGCGGACCTATCTCTTCGTCGGCATTGCATCGCTCGAGGGCGTGGGCGGCATTCACGGGCTGGCCCACGAGCATGAGGACATTCGCGCCGTCGTGGTGCCGCTTGCCGAAGCCCATGCCGCAACTCAGGATGGGCGCATCCGCGATGCCAAAACAACCCTTCTCATTCAATGGCTTATGCTGAACAAGTCACAACTCGCATGAATGCCAACTATTCGTTCTAACGCCTTGAACCGGAGACACCCCCTCCGTATGTTCCAGTGCAACCTGCCTCAAAAACAGATAACGAAACCGATCCCATGGACATCAAGAACGGCCTCGTCGACGCAATCGGCAATACCCCCATGCTGCGCCTGCGGCGGGCATCGGAAGAAACCGGCTGCGAGATTCTCGGCAAGGCCGAATTCCTGAACCCCGGCCAATCGGTGAAGGACCGGGCCGCGCTCTACATCATCAAGGATGCGATGAAGCGCGGCACGCTGAAGCCGGGCGGCGTCATCGTGGAAGGCACGGCGGGCAATACCGGCATCGGGCTCGCCCTGGTCGGCAATGCGCTGGGCTTCCGCTCGGTGATCGTGATTCCCGAGACGCAAAGCCAGGAAAAGAAGGACATGCTGCGGCTATGCGGCGCGGAACTGATCGAAGTTCCGGCCGTGCCCTACAAGGACCCGAACAACTACGTGAAATATTCCGGCCGCCTCGCGGAGGAGCTCGCGGCCAAGGAGCCGAACGGCGCGATCTGGGCAAACCAGTTCGACAATGTCGCCAACCGGCAGGCGCATATCGAGACGACGGGCCCCGAAATCTGGGCACAGACGGACGGCAAGGTGGACGGCTTCATCTGCGCCGTCGGCACGGGCGGAACGCTTGCCGGCACGGGCATGGCGCTCAAGGAGCGCAACAAGAACGTGCAGATCGGCCTGGCGGACCCTATGGGCGCCGCGCTCTATCACTATTACAAGGATGGCGAATTGAAGGCCGAGGGCACCTCCATCACCGAGGGCATCGGACAAGGCCGCATAACGGCCAATCTCGTGGACGCGCCGATCGACCATCCTTTCCAGATACCGGATGAGGAGGCGCTGCCGATCGTCTTCGACCTTTTGAAGGAAGAGGGCCTCTGCCTCGGCGGCTCCAGCGGCATCAATATCGCCGGCGCGATCCGCCTCGCAAAGGAAATGGGGCCCGGTCACACGATCGTCACCGTGCTTTGCGATTACGGTACGCGCTATCAGAGCAAGCTCTTCAATCCGGCGTTCCTGAAGGAAAAGAACCTGCCCGCGCCGGACTGGCTCTAGGAAGACGAAGATGGACGAGGCCGCCTCCCCGCTGGTCACTACGGAATGGCTCGAAAAGCATCTCGACGCGCCGGATGTACGTGTGGTCGATGCCTCGTGGTACTTGCCGCAGATGCAGCGCAATGCGCGCGCGGAATATGAGCGCGAGCATATTCCAGGTGCCGTCTTTTTCGACATCGACGAAATCTGCGACCTCGATAGTCCCTACCCGCACATGCTGCCGAGCCCGGAGAAATTCTCCTCGCGCGTTCGCAACATGGGGCTTGGCGATGGCAACCGCGTGATCGTCTATGATGGTGCGGGGCTTTTCAGTGCCGCCCGCGTCTGGTGGATGTTCCGCGTCATGGGTCATGAAGACGTTGCGGTTCTCGACGGCGGATTGAAGAAGTGGAAAGCGGAGGGGCGCCCCTTGGACGACATGCGCCCGCGCGCCTCCGCGCGGCATTTCACGGCTAGGCGCAACACCGGCCTCATCCGTGACCGGGAAGCGATGCTCCACAATATCGATACCTGCGCCGAGCAGGTTCTCGACGCACGCAGCCCCGGACGCTTCAACGGCACCGAACCGGAACCGCGGCAGGGCCTGCGCGGTGGGCATATTCCCGGCAGCCTCAACATTCCGGCAAGCAAGCTGATCGCCGAAGACGGCACGATGAAGAAGCCCGGCGAACTGCGCGCGATATTCGAGGAGGCGGGCGTCGATATTTCTCGCCCGGCCGTAACGACATGCGGCTCTGGCGTGACGGCCTCCATCCTCGCGCTAGGCCTAGCCGTACTCGGCAAGCCGCAGGTTCCTGTCTATGATGGATCATGGGCGGAATGGGCCGCGACACCCGAGATGCCCGTCGAAGTCTGACCAGGTAGCAGGCGGGAAGATGGGGAAAAAGCACAAGACGGTCGTGACCCATCTCGAAATGATGGCGCCGCCGCGCCTGCCGCCCTGCCCGCGGCCTCCCGGAAAATATGCGCTGATGCGCGCGGAAAACCCGCCTGTCCATTTCTACCGCTATCTCTACGACGCGGTAGGCCGCGACTATGTCTGGGTGAACCGGAAGCGGCTGTCCGATGCCGCGCTTGCGCAAATCGTCCAGCACCCGGATGTCGAAATCTATGTGCTCTATTCGAATGGCGTTCCCGCCGGATATTTCGAGCTCGACTTCCGCGCCCTGCCGCGCGCCGAACTCTCCTTTCTCGGTCTGATGCCGGAGCATGTGGGCTCGGGTCTGGGCAGCTTCATGCTGCGCGAGGCAATCGCCATGGCATGGTCGCGCGAGACGACGCGGCTCATCGTGCAGACCTGCACGCTCGACCATCCGCGCGCACTGCCGATGTATCAGCGCATGGGCTTCACACCCTATGCGCAGGAAGAGGCCGAGCTGGAAGAGATGGACTGAACACCCGCGCTCAATGAGCGAGGATCTGCGCGAGGAATTCTTTCGTGCGCGCGTTCTTCGGCGAATTGAAGAATTCCTCGGGCGGCGCTTCCTCGATGATCTCGCCTGCATCCATGAAGACGACGCGGTTTGCGACTTCGCGCGCGAAACCCATCTCATGCGTTACGCAGAGCATGGTCATGCCTTCCTGCGCAAGCTCCACCATGACGTCGAGCACTTCCTTGATCATTTCCGGATCGAGCGCGGAAGTCGGCTCGTCGAAAAGCATGATCTTCGGATTCATGCAGAGTGCGCGCGCGATGGCGACGCGCTGCTGCTGACCGCCCGAGAGCTGACCGGGATACTTCATCGCCTGTTCGGGAATGCGAACGCGCTCCAGGAAGTTCATCGCGAGATCGCGCGCCTCGTTCTCCGGCATCTTGCGCACCCAGATCGGCGCAAGCGTACAGTTTTCCAGCACCGTCATATGCGGAAAGAGATTGAACTGCTGGAAGACCATGCCGACCTCCCGGCGCACCTCGTCGATGCGCTTCAGGTCTTCGGTAAGCTCTATCCCGTCGATGACGATACGGCCCTCGTCATGCGGTTCCAGGCGGTTGATGCAGCGGATGAGTGTCGATTTTCCCGACCCGGACGGCCCGGCGATAACGATGCGCTCGCCCTCATTCACCTTGAGACCGATGTCCTTGAGCACATGAAAATCGTCGAACCACTTGTTCACGCCCGTCATCTCGATCATCACCTTGTCGGAGACGGTCATTTTCTTCGGTGTGTTTGCCCCGGACATGACTTTGCTCCTAGCGCTCGCGCGACGTGTTGAGGCGGCGTTCCATGAAGTTCGAATATTGCGACATCCCGAAGCAGAAGACCCAGTAGACCAGCGCCGCAAAGATATAGGCAGTGAGCGCGCCCTGCGGCACCGTCCATGAGGGATCGCTGAGCTGCGCACGGACCTGCCCCAGCAAGTCGAAGATACCGACGATCAGCACCAGCGTCGTATCCTTGAAAAGGCCGATGAAGGTGTTGACGATGCCTGGAATGACATGGCGAAGCGCCTGCGGCAGAACGACAAGGCCCATCGCCTGCCAATAGGTGAGCCCCGTGGCCCGCGCCGCCTCGTACTGCCCGGCGGGGATCGCCTGCAAGCCGCCGCGCACGACCTCCGCCATATAGGCCGACGAGAAAAGCGCCACGCCCACAAGACAGCGCAGCAGATTGTCCGGGCTCATGCCCTCCGGCAGGAAGAGCGGCAGCATGACGCTCGCCATGAAAAGTACGGTGATGAGCGGTACACCGCGCCAGAATTCGATGAAGACGATACAGACCGTCCGGATAGCAGGCATGGACGAGCGGCGGCCCAGCGCCAGCACGATTCCGAGCGGCAGCGAGACGACGATACCCGTCAGAGCAACGACAAGCGTTACGAGAAGTCCGCCCCACTCGCTCGTCGGCACGGGGCGCAGGCCCGGCCTGTCCCCCGCGAGCAGGACGAGCGCAATGAGCGGATAGATGACGAGCAGAAAGATCAGGTTGAACCGTTTGGCGGGCGCCGAGGGAATGAGCGCGGGCACGATCGCCGCGAAGCCGAGCGCGAAGACGACATTCACGCGCCAGATTTCATCCTCGGGATAGCGGCCATAGATGAACTGGCCGAGATTTGCCCAGACGAGGGGCCAGCAGGCCCCCTTGTCCGGTCCGAGGCACACCTCGCGCGTGGCGCCGGTCCAGACAGCGCTGAAGATCGTGAAATCGAGAAACGGCGGAACGGCAAGCCAGAGCAGCCAGAGGCAGAAAAGCGTGAGCGCGGTATTGCCCACGCTTGAAAAGAGATTGCGCCTTGCCCAATCGACCGGGGAGATACGCGACCGCATCGGCGGACGGGGACGGCCTGTCACGTCTTCCATCGCCATCTCTCAACGCTCCTTGAGCGCGATACGCGCATTGTACCAGTTCATCGCCAGCGAGGTGAGAAGACTGAGCGTGAGATAGACGGCCATGGTGATCGCGATGACCTCGATCGCCTGCCCGGTCTGGTTGAGCACGGTACCCGCAAAAACGGCGACAAGATCGGGGTAGGCAATAGCGACCGCGAGTGAGGAATTCTTCGTTAGATTGAGGATCTGGCTCGTGAGCGGCGGAATGATGAGACGCAGCGCCTGCGGAATGATGACGAGGCGAAGCGTCGTTCCCTCCTTGAGCCCCAACGAGGCCGCGGCCTCGCGCTGGCCCTTGCCCACCGAAAGAATGCCCGCGCGGACAATTTCGCCAATGAAGGCGGCGGTGTAGAGGGTGAGACCGAGAACAAGCGCGACGAATTCCGGCAGGAGGCGCATGCCGCCCGTGTAGTCGAAAGCACCCTTCTCCGCGAATTCCAGATGGAACGGAGCCCCGGCGACAAGCCATGTGAGAGCTGGCAGTATAACGACAAGCGCCGCGAAGACCCGCCAGGCCGGGAAAAGCTGCCCTGTATCGCGCTGCCTTTTCCTGGCCCAGAAAATGAGGGCGATGCCTCCTGCGATGGCCAGAACGAATGCCGCCAGGAAGGCAATGAGACCTGAATCGAAGACGGGCGCCGGAAGAATGAGTCCGCGATTGTTGAGCAAAATGCCCGGCAGCGGATTGAGGCTTTCGTCAGGCCCCGGCAGCGGGCGCAAGACTGCGAAATACCAGAAGAAGAGATGCAACAGCAGCGGGATGTTGCGCATTACCTCGACATAGGCGGCGGCGAGCTTCGCAATCAGCCAGTTGTTCGAAAGGCGCAAAACGCCGATGAGAAAACCAAGCAATGTGGCGAAGACGATACCGATGACGGCGACGATCAGCGTATTGAGCAACCCGACGAAAAAGGCCCGGGCATAGCTCGACTGCTCGCTATAGGGGATCAGGGTCTGGATGATGCCGAAGCCCGCCGTATTGTCGAGAAAGCCAAAGCCCGAGGAAATGTTGAGGCGTTCGAGATTCTCCTGCGCCGTCGCGGCGAAGAACCAGACCGTTACGATGACGGCGATCAGCACCGCTGCCTGATAGACGAAGGAACGGACGCGCGGATTGTTCCAGCCAAGCGGCGCGGCACTGCGCGCGCGATGATCCTTGTGCCCCTGCCCCATGCTCATGCGCGCCTACCGGACCGGCGGCGCATATTGAACACCGCCCTCCGTCCAAAGTGCATTGAGCCCGCGCTTGATGCCGAGCGGCGTTTCTGTGCCGACATTGCGCTCGAACATCTCGCCGTAGTTGCCAACGGCGCGGATCGCATGGACGGCCCAGTCGGGCGAGAGCCCGACAGCCTCGCCATAGGCGCCTTCCCGGCCCAGAAGACGCTTCACCCTCGGATTGTCGCTTTCGAGCATCTCGTCGAGATTGCCGGAAGTAACGCCGAGCTCCTCGGCATTGAGAAGAGCATTCAATGTCCAGCGTGCGATATCTTCCCATTGAGGGTCGCCTTGCCGGACGGCAGGCCCGAGCGGCTCTTTCGAGATGATGTCGTCGAGAACCTTGTTCGCGTCCGGATCCGTCAGTTTCAGCCGCTGCGCATAAAGACCCGAAGCGTCGGTCGTATAGGCATCGCAGCGCCCGCGGTCGTATGCCACGATGGCCTCGTCATTCTTCTCGAAGGAAAGAACCTTGTAGGAAAGGCCACGGCTGCGGAAGTAATCGGCGAGATTGAGTTCCGTCGTCGTTCCCATCTCAGTGCAGATCGTACCGCCGGCAAGGTCTTTCGCCGTCTCGATCCCTGCATTCTTTCGCACCATGAAGGACTGGCCGTCGTAGTAGGTTACGCCCACAAAATCGAAGCCAAGCTGCGTATCGCGCGACATGGTCCATGTCGTGTTGCGCGAGAGAATGTCGATCTCCCCGGATTGAAGTGCGGTGAATCGATCCTTCGCGGAAAGCGGCCTGAACCGGACCTTGGACGGATCGTGGAAAATCGCCGCGGCCAGTGCCCGGCAGAAATCCGCATCTATGCCCGACCAATTGCCTCGCTCGTCGGGGCTCGAGAAGCCCGGGAGTCCCTGGCTGACTCCACACTGCAGGAAACCCCTGTCGCGGACACGCCGGAGCGTCTCGCCCGCCGAGGCGCGCGCCTCTCCGTCGCCGGATGCCACGACACCCCTTGTGTCGCCGCCGATCAGCGACAGGGGATCGTAAGGCAGGAAGAAATAAAGCCCGCCAACACCGATCAGAATTCCCACGATGAGGGCGACCAGGGGATTCTTCATCGTTATGTCTTCTGGGCGGTACATTTGTCCTTGCCGGGCAGGGTCATGATTCTGTCAGACTACCCGCCAGACCCGGCAGCGCAAACCCCCGAGGCGCGGTTCACGGATTTTTGCTTCGCCTCCGGTTTTACCCTTAAATGCCTTGGCAAAACTCCGACAACGAGCCGCGGAACGAATGACGAAGAAAAAACAGGACACGCTGGTCGTAACGGCAGGCCGCAACCCGGAGGCCAATTTCGGCATCGTCAATCCGCCTGTTTATCATGCTTCGACCGTGCTTTACCCGACGCTTGAAGCGGTGAAGACGCGTTCGCAACCCGTCACTTATGGCCGCAGGGGCACACCGACGACATTCGCCCTGCAGGACGCGATTGCCGAACTCGAAGGCGGCTACAAATCGGCGTTGACCTCTTCGGGGCTTTCGGCGGTGACGACCGCCCTCCTCGCTTTCCTGAAAGCGGGAGATCACCTCTTGATGGTCGACAGCGTCTATCAGCCGTCGCGCCATTTCTGCGACAGCGTACTCAAGCGCTACGGGATCGACGTCGAATATTACGATCCCCTTATTGGCGCAGGAATCGAGAAGCTGGTGCGGCCGGAGACGAAGGTGATCTTCACCGAGTCTCCCGGCTCGGTCACATTCGAGGTACAGGACATTCCGGCTATTGCCGAAGTAGCCCATCGCCATGGGGCCCGGGTTCTGCTCGACAACACCTGGGCTTCACCGCTCTATTTCAAGCCGTTCGAGCATGGCGTGGACGTTTCCATCCAGGCGGTAACGAAATATCTGTGCGGCCATTCCGACGTCATGATGGGATCGATCACGACAACGGAAGATGCATGGACCGAGATGCTGAATACGCATGGAGCAATCGGCCAATGCGCCGCGCCGGACGACGTCTATCTCGTTCTGCGCGGCATCCGCACGCTCTCGACTCGCCTCGAGCGTCACATGAAGACAGGCATCGCGCTTGCCGAGTGGCTTGGCAAGCGGCCCGAGGTCACCCGCGTACTTCATCCCGCCCTGCCGGGTTGTCCGGGCCATGAGATATGGAAGCGGGATTTCACGGGCGCTTGCGGCCTCTTTTCCATCGAGCTTGAACCCTGCCAGGAAAAAGCGCTCGCCGCCTTTCTCGACGGCCTCGAACTCTTCGGCATGGGATATTCATGGGGTGGCTTCGAAAGCCTCGTCATTCCGCAATATCCGAAGAAAATGAGAACCGCGACGGAGTGGACGGCCGACGGACAGATCCTGCGGTTCCATGCGGGACTTGAAGATATCGACGATCTCATCGCCGACCTTGAAGCTGGATTTGAGCGCCTTCACGCAGCTGACAGCTGAGAGAGCTTGATATGCGCATTGCAATTCTTTTCGTAGCTCTACTGACAGTTTCGGGGGCGGGACGCGCGATGGCTTGCGACCCCGTCTCGATCTACGCGGCCGCCAGCACCACAGACGCTGTACGCGATATCGCCGAAGCTTTCACAGCGGAATCCGGCTGCGAGATCACAACGGTTTTCGCCGGTTCCTCCACCCTCGCAAAGCAGATCGAAGCAGGCGCGCCCGCCTCCATCTTCCTTTCCGCCAATGAAAGCTGGATGGAAGAACTTGCTGCCAAAGGCCTCACGCTGCAGAACACGCGCAGCGACCTTCTGTCGAACGAGCTCGTCCTGATAACAACGAAAGGCGAACCGTTCGACTTCCGGTTCAGTGAAGGGGCCGATCTTGCAGCAGCGCTTGAAGGCCAGCGCCTCGCCCTGGCCAATCCGGACGGCGTGCCCGCGGGCATTTATGCGAAGCAGGCATTGACCGCCATGAACCTTTGGGACGGCATAAAGAAGAATGTCGTCTTTGCCGATGATGTTCGGGCGGCACTGGCATGGGTCGCGCGTGGCGAAGCGCGCGCCGGCATCGTTTATCGTACCGATGCCCGTATAACGCCCGATGTAGAGGTCGTCGCGGCCGTGCCGGCCGCGACGCGTGATCAGGTGAACTATCCCGTGTCGCTCGTCGCCGGGCGGGAGAATCCGACAGCGCGTGATTTCCTTGCCTATCTGAAGGGCCCGTCAAGTGCGCGCATCTTTGCAAAATACGGCTTCGCGCCGCTCGAAGCGCCGATCAACTGACGCATGCAGGATACGCTGCTCACCCCGGCCGAGGCGGAAGCGCTCTGGCTTTCCTTCAAGACCGGAGCCGTGGGCGCACTGATCAGCCTGCCGTTCGGCCTGTTGACGGCATGGGCCCTGTCTCGAAAGAACTTTCCAGGCAAGTTCGCTCTCGATCTTCTCGTGCATATGCCGCTCGTTATGCCACCTGTCGTGACGGGCTATCTGCTGCTGCTCGCATTTGGCAGTCGCGGCCCCGTCGGCGCCTGGCTTGAGGAAAATCTCGGCATCACCCTCGCCTTCAACTGGAAGGGCGCGGCGCTGGCCGCCGCCATCATGGGTTTTCCGCTGCTTGTGCGTGCGCTGCGGCTTTCCTTCGATGCGGTGGACCGCAAGCTCGAACAGGCGGCGCGTACGCTCGGCGCGACCCCCTGGGATGTCTTCCGCAGCGTGACGCTGCCGATCATCATGCCGGGACTGATTACCGGTCTTCTCCTCGCCTTCGCGCGCGGGCTCGGCGAATTCGGCGCGACCATCACCTTCGTCGCGAATATCCCCGGCGAAACGCAGACATTGCCGATCGCGCTTTACAGCGCACTGCAATCGCCCGGCGGTGAAATACGTGCATTGCGCCTGCTCATCCTTTCCATCGTCCTCGCGCTTGGTGCGCTTGCCGCTTCCGAGATTTTCGCCGCGCGGATGCGACGCCGCATCTTCGGCCCGGAGAAGGAAGGCCGGACATGACGATCCTTTCGGTCGAGCTCACGCAGCGAAGGGGGGCTTTCTCGCTCGATGTCGGCTTCGAGGCAACGCGCGGCGTGACCGGGATCATAGGCCGCTCGGGTGCGGGAAAGACCATGACGTTGCAGGCTATCGCGGGACTGGGCCATCCCGACACCGGTCACATATCGCTTGGCGGCGAAATCTTTCTCGACACGGAAAGAAACATCTTCGTGCCTCCGGAGAAGAGGCATATCGGCTATGTCTTCCAGGAAGCGCGCCTCTTCCCGCACCTCACCGTCATGCGAAATCTCGAATACGGATTGCGGCGCCGCGGCCCCGAACCCCCCATCCCTCGCGATGAAGTAATCGGCCTTCTGGATCTGAGGCACCTGCTGGAACGTCAGCCCCACGGACTTTCGGGCGGCGAGGCGCAGCGCGTCGCAATCGGCCGCGCGCTTCTTTCCGCCCCTCGCCTCCTCCTGATGGACGAACCCCTGGCCAGCCTCGATATCGGCCGTCGCCGCGAAATCATGCCGTTTCTCGAAGCGTTGCATGAAAGGCTCGCGCTTCCGATCGTTTTCGTCAGCCACAACATGGAAGAGGTCGTGCGTCTCGCCGACCGGGTCGTCGTCGTCGAAAGAGGCCGTGTCGTTGCCAGCGGCGGCGTCGCCGACGTGCTGAACCGGATCGACATCCAGAACCTCATTCTTGGCGAAGCGGACGATGACAGCATAGGCACGATCCTCGATATGCGGATCGAAACCCATGACGACGACGAAAGTCTGACGGAACTCTCCGGCGCAGGTTTCCGTCTCTTCGTTCCGCGCCTTCCCCGGCCGCAAGGCGCCCCTGTGCGCCTTCGTCTCCGTGCACGCGATGTCACCATCGCCACGGAAGCGCCCCGCGGACTGAGCGTGCAGAATGTCATCGAAGGAGAGATCGAGACGCTCGATAAGGCGGGCAAGAGCGATGTCGATGTGGGCATCCGCACGCGCGAGGGAGGAGCGACAATCCGCGCGCTGGTGACAAGCCGCGCCGCGCGCCTCCTCAAACTCGAAACCGGCATGCCGGTCTGGGCATTGATCAAGACGGTTGCGATCGCCGGAAGCACTGGCAGCCGCCAAACGGCGGAATCGGACTAGAACTCGGTTCAGGAAACAGGGAGAGGACCATGCCCACGAAGGAAGTAAAAAGCGAGATCACAGGCAAGGTCTGGAAAATCGAGACGAAACCGGGCGATCACGTGGAGGAGGAAGATCCCATCCTGATCCTCGAATCCATGAAGATGGAGATCCCGGTTTCCGCTCCCGCCGATTGCCGTGTCGTCGAAATTCTCGTTGCCGAGGAAGACGCGATAGCGGAAGGCCAGGTCGTCGCGATAGTCGAACTCGACTAATCTTCGCCGAAAATGCGCCTGAGATAGGAATTCAGGAATTTTCCTTCCGGATCGAGCCTGCGTCGCACCTTCCGGAATTCCTCCCACTTCGGATAGAGGGACTCGAAATCCGCCGCGTGAAGCGTGTGCAGCTTGCCCCAATGCGGGCGTCCCTCATAGCGGCGAAAGATCGCTTCGACGCCAGCGAAGAGCTCTTCATATGGCTGCTTGTGGTACTGGTGCACCGAAATCGTGACGCTGTCGCGATTATAGAACGGGCTGAGCCAGGCATCGTCCGCCGCCACATAGCGGAACTCGAGCGGGAACAGGAAATTGATCCCGCATTTGCGCATGTACTCGCCGACTTCACGAATACAGTCCGGCCCTCTTTCCGCCGGCACGGCATATTCCATCTCGTTGAAACGTACATTGCGGTCGCTTGGGAAGGCGTCATGAGACCAGCGCACCTTCCCGCCTTCCTCCCCGCCTCCCGAATAGCGCGAACCGCTGGCCGAGGTGAGAAACCGCTGCAAGGGACCGCGCAGAAACGGCAGGTAACGTGAGACCTCGCAGGCACGCATCATCGTCTTGTCGCTTGCGGCAATCTCACCGTCCGGCCGGCGGCGTCGCGGGCGGGCTTCCTTGTCCGTTTCCCTCAGGAATTTGACCAGCGCCTGATCGGCAAAAGGAAACCAGAAGAACTCGAAATGCCGCTCGCTGTCGCGTAGTTCCGGCGCGCGGGAAAGCACCTCATCAATAGGCATCCGCCCTCCCGTCTCTTCCAGGGCGTAGACAGGACGGCATTTCATCGTGATCTCGGTCATTACCCCGAGCGTGCCGAGGCTCACCCGTCCGGCATCGAACACATCGGTGTTTTCCGCACGGTTGCAGGTCAGTATTTCGCCGTTCGCTGTCGCCAGACGAAAGCCCTCAACCGCCGCCGAGACGGAGCCGAGCGTACCTCCCGTCCCGTGCGTTCCGGTGCCAACGGCTCCAGCCAGCGCCTGACGATCGATATCGCCCTGATTGATGAGCGCGAGCCCTCGCTCGAAGAGTTCAGGGCCGAGATCGCGAATGGTCGTTCCCGCCTTTATACGCGCGACCTGCTTCTCCTCGTCATGATCCACCACGCCCCTCAGCGCCCACATCGTCATGATGGTGCCGCCGGTTTCGACAAGCGGCGTGAAGGAATGTCCGCGCCCGGCCACGCGAATGGGAGCCAATCCGTTCTTCACGGCTTCCGCCACCTCCTCCTCCGTGGAAGGAGCTGCCAAGGCCTTCGGCCAGGCCTTTACCCATCCCGACCAGTTGGACCAGACATCCGTCATGCTGCCTCCGCTGAACTGTTCCACGAATGATAGCGAATGCGCCGCATCCATGCGCGTGAAAACAAAAAGACCCCGGCTCACCACCGGGGCCTCCATGCCTGAAAACTGGATGCTTGTCAGGGAGAAACCGCTTCTCCGTCAGTCAGCGACCTGGCCGTCACACTCATCTCCGCCGCGCTTTCCTCACGCGTCATCGGCTTGAAGGCGCGCACCATTTTCGTCGCCTCCTTGATTTCGGCAGGCTCCATCTTGGCGGAGAGATTTTCCAGCGCCTCGGTCGCGAACTTCGGGAAACCGCCCTCTATCGCGAGCTGGTAATACATGTACGCCTTTACCTTATCCGCCGCGACGCCTTCGCCTTCTTCATACATGACGCCGATATTGTACTGCGCGCTCGGATGGCCCTGCTTCGCAGAGGCTTCGTACCACTTGGCGGCCTTGGCGAGATCCTTCGGCACGCCCCAGCCCTTGTCGAACAAGGTGCCAAGATCTGCCTGCGCGCGCGGGTCGCCCCATTCCGCGCCCATCGTGTAGTATTTCACGGCCTTCGCGATATCGCGTTCGACGACCGCGGCATCGAAATAGGCCTCGGCAAGCTGGAACGCTGCGCCGCCATCCTTCTTCTGTTCGACAGCGCGCTCCCATTCCGCAAGCGCCTGCTCGTAGAAACCGCGCTGATAGAGATCCTGCCCCGATGCTTCGTTGGGTGCGCCTTCGATGGATGGGTCGGGCTTCGTCGGATCCGCAAGGACTCCCGCTCCGGCGGCACCGATGCTCATTGAAAAGATCAGCCCGGCGAGCACGATCAGCGTTGCCATCCAGACGGGCTTCGCCGGAATTTCCATCAGTCGCGAAACGATCGCGCCATTCTTGCGGTACATTTTCAATCCTCCCTGTTTTCCGGACCCCATGCGGCGCCAGGCGGAAAACTTCCTGCCATCTGCAATGATCCGCATGCCATCTCCCGGCCTCAAGTTACAGCTTGGTCAGGTTTCCCGACTCTCGACGATATGGAGAAATAAGGCAGTATCTTGGCACTTCGGCGCCTTTCCGGCGTTGGTGAGCAGACTAGCTTGCTTCCTCGAACACCCCCTTAGCCCTCGGAAAGACAAATAATGGCAGCAGAGGACAGCCCACCTATTGTCAAAGGCGTCCGGATTTCCCATCCGGACAGGGTTCTCTATCCGGATCAGGGCATCACCAAGCTCGAACTCGCACGCTACCTCGAACAGGCCGCCGAATGGATGCTGCCTCACATCGAGAATCGGCTGGTGAGCCTCGTCCGTTGCCCGGAAGGCAGGCAGAAGAAATGCTTCTTCCAGCGCCACGCAGGCGCGGGACTCGGCGGCGGCTTCTATGAGCTTGAAGTGAAAGGCGCCAAGGAACGCGAGAACTATCTCTACATCAAGGATACGAAGGGCCTTGTCTCCGCCGCGCAGATGGGTGTCCTCGAATTTCACATCTGGGGTTCGCGGGTGGACGACATCGAACGACCGGACCGCCTGGTGTTCGATCTCGATCCCGATGAGGACATTCCCTTCGAGCGGGTAAAGAGCGCCGCATCCGAGATCCGCAACGCACTCGGCGAACTCGGTCTCGAAAGTTTTCCCATGCTCACCGGTGGCAAGGGGATTCACGTGGTCGCACCGCTCGTCCGCCGCCACGAATGGCCGACGGTAAAGGCCTTCGCGGCTGCAGTCGCCAATCGCATGGCCGAACACAATCCAGAACGCTACGTGGCCAAAATGAGCAAGGCCGCACGTAAGGACCGCATCTTCATCGACTATCTGCGCAATGACCGCAGCTCGACTGCGATTGCGCCCTATTCGCCGCGCGCCCGGGCGGGCGCTCCGGTTGCATGGCCTGTCTTCTGGGATGAACTCTCGAAGGTAAGGGCCGCGAACGAAGTCACGGTCTCCGGGGCTTTCAGGACCCCCCGTTCCGATCCGTGGCAAGGCTATGGGAAGCTCCGGCAGTCCCTGAAGGCCTCGGCGCTGCGCACTCTCGATATCGAGGACTGATAGCCGCAATGGCGATCCCGGCAGGACTCGAACCTGCAACCCTCGGCTTAGAAGGCCGATGCTCTATCCGGTTGAGCTACGGGACCGGAAACCGGCCTTAATGTGTCCAGAGCCCCTGACGGCCGAACTTGAAATTGTCGGCATAGGCCTTGATCGAACGCCGCTGGGTTTTCGGCTCGAAAACCTGATACTCGATGCCATGCTTCTCTGCATAGGCAACCGCTTCCTCCTTGGAGTCGAAGCGGAGGGTCACCTGTGCTCTCGTATCGCCCGAGCTGGTCCAGCCCATGAGCGGCTCGACCTTGCGCGCACTGCCCGGCTCGAAATCGAGCACCCATTTCCGGGTCTTGGCCCGGCCGGATTGCATGGAGGTCTTGGCGGGTTTGTAGATGCGGGCGCGTGCCAATTCTGATCCCTCGAAACTCTTGCCCCACAGGCGGGGCGACCGTCGCGAAACCTTGTTCTTATCGCCCCAAAAGCGACGAATTTGCAAGCGATAACAAGACCATCGCCGGAACCCCGGCGACTCACGATCAAGCCTGAACTAGCCCTTCCGAGACGAAGGAGACCCTCAATGAGCCTCTCGCCCCATTATCTCGACCGTGACACCGCCGCTTTCCTGCTCTCTGCCCGGGGTTTCAACCGGCTCGACATCGAATGCGTACTCGACCTCACGGGTCCGGTCCTGCGCCACGGCGCTCATGTCTGGCCCGCCGTCGCGGTTGAGCGTCTTGCCGCCCGGGCCTGGTGGCTCGCCCCGAGCGAAGCCGGTCTTTCCATGCCCGAAGCCGCCTGATCCGGCGCGCAGGCCACCAGGCGCCGGCAGGCGGCCCCGGGCGGGGTCGCCTGTTTTGTTGTCTGCAGACGCTGAAGTGAATGGTCGGGGCGGAGAGATTCGAACTCCCGACCCTCTGCTCCCAAAGCAGATGCGCTACCAGGCTGCGCTACGCCCCGACTTCGCCTTGCAAATACACCCGTTGAGGCAGCTACTCAATCCTTCGCCTTGTGGCGAGGCATGAGTTTGAAGACGCCACTTGCTTTCATGACAGCACGGCTGCCGACATGTAGCTCGGCCTCGCAAAAGGCGACCGACCTCGTTGCTCTCGTCACACGGGCTGTCCCTTCCAGCCAATCGCCCGGCCGGGCGGAAGCCAGAAAATCCGAGTTCATGCGGATCGTCAGTGCGGCTGTCTGCGTTTCGCGCCACACGGCGGTTCCGAGAAGGCCATCGGCAAAAGCCATCAGCATGCCGCCATGCGTGATGCCGTGCGAATTGCAGTGACGCTTCTTCACGCGTACGCCATGCGCAAATCCATCAGGCGTGACCTTGTGGTAGAAAGGGCCGTTATGGCTCGTATATGGCCCTCTGGTCGTCGAAAGGACGAATCCTTCCGGCGGATTGTCGTCATCTTCTTCGTTCATCGCGCCAGGTTCGGTGAAAAATGGATATGCACCACCGGACGGCGGCTCTCCGTCCTATAGCACGCGGCTTTGACTGGATGAACCGGGCTTAGTTGCCCAACGCGGCGTCCTGCTGCATCTCGGCCACCATGAGTCCCTTGGGCCCCTCGCCGAAACGCACCCTGACTTCCTGTCCCGGGGTAAGATCGCGAATGCCGAATCGCCGAAGCGTTTCCATGTGCACGAATATGTCCGGCGTGCCCTCGCCGCGTGTCACAAAGCCATAGCCCCTGGCCCGGTTGAACCACTTCACCGTCACCGTTTCGAAATCGCCGATTGGCACGACCTGACCGGCGGCCGAACGGTTTGCCGCCCGCGCGCCTGCGGCCGCAGGCTTCACCGCGGTCGTGTCGTCCACATCCAGAACCTTGATTGCCTGATTTCCCTTGGGCCGGCGAACGGCCTCGCAAGTGACGGTCGCGCCTTCCTCAAGCCCTTCTCGCCCTGCCTGTTTCAGGCAGGATAGATGCACGAGAACATCGTCTCGCCCATCGTCGGGAATGATGAAGCCATAGCCTTTGACCGCATCGAACCATTTGACGACGCCCGTGACTTCGAAAGACACGTCCACGGAATCCGCCGCACTTTCCAAACGCTCTTCCATCCCCACCACGATCAACATCCGGACAGTCAATAAAGGTCAGGCCTCAGTATTGGCCGAACCGGAATTTCTTGATGGCCCGTGGTTCCTCCCCCAAGGCCCCCTCTTTATTATGTCAACTATAACAGCGTTGCCTGAGCATTGAAAGCTGTCAGGAAAGTCTGATTTTTCGCCCGGAATTTCCGGTCTTTCTTGCCCTGCCCGCAACCGCATTGCATATTGAGGCACATCCTCAGGGGTTCCGGCGCATCGGCCGACTGTTGTTTTTGTCGGTCGCGCTTCGTGCGGCCCCGGCATAATGACCGGGCAACCGGCGCCCCGCCCTGGCCAATCGCGCCACATGTCCGCAGGGAGAAAATGACAAAGGCCGTCGGGTTACTGGTTGCGTTGTTTGCGCTCTGGCTGGCTCTGTCCGGCTATTTCAAGCCGTTCCTGCTCTCGCTCGGCGTTCTCTCCTGCCTCTTCACGGTCTATCTGGCCTCGCGCATGAAGCTGCTCGATGACGAAGCGGTTCCGCTGCAGTTGCGCCTCTCTCTGCCGCTCTACTGGAGTTGGCTTGGAGGCGAAATCTTCAAATCCGCAGTTGCCGTTTCCAAGGTCATCCTGTCGCGCGACATGCAGCTCAACCAGCAGCTGATCGCTGTGCCAAGCCCTCTGAAGACCGACATGGGGCACGTGATTTTCGCAAATTCGATAACCCTGACACCCGGCACGGTCACGGTCGAGGCGGTTCCCGGCAAGTTTCTGGTTCACGCCCTCACGGAAGAAGCTTCCGCCGCCGAAGGCTTCCAGGAAATAGCCCGGCGCGTGGCGGCGGTGGAGACACGCTGAGATGGTCATGTTCCTTGCGATAACGGCGGCACTTTTCGTCGCCGTACTCCTGGTGCTCGTTCGTCTTTTCGTCGGGCCGACACTTTATGATCGCGTATTGGCGGTGAACACGTTCGGTACCTTGACCGTACTCATCCTGAGTTCTCTCGGCTTTGTGACGGAAAGGCCCGACTTCCTCGATATCGCCATGCTCTATGCGCTGATCAATTTCGTCAGCACCATCGCGATCCTCAAGTTCTTCCGCTACCGCACCTTCGGACGAACGACGGCTTCGCAGGAGGAGGCATGATGGATCAGGCCCTCCTCGATCTTGCACTCGATATCGCCAGCGCGATCACTTTCACGGTCGGCGGCGCCTTCGTCCTCATCGGAGCTTTCGGCCTCGTTCGCCTTCCCGACGTGTGGTCGCGCATTCATGCCGCAGGCGTCATCGACACGGTCGGGGCAGAGCTGATTTTGCTCGGCATGATGTTCCAGACCGGTCTCACGCAAACGACGCTGAAACTTGCGTTGATCGGCCTCTTCTTGTTTGTCACCGGTCCGACCGCGACGCATGCGGTGGCAAACGCTTCCTTTGTGGCCGGTCTACGGCCCGTTCGCCTGCGGCGTAACGAAACCGCCGATGTTCTCGGAGAGCAACCGCGGAAGGAGATGCAGCCGTGACGGCGAATGTCATTGGAATAGCCATCATCGACATATTGCTGTTCACCTTTCTCGTGATCACGGCAATTGCCATTGTGCGCGTTCGCAATCTCTTCGCCGTCGCGATGCTTGCGGGTGTCTTCAGCCTGCTTTCGGCTGGCCTCTTCGTCACTCTCGACGCCATGGATGTCGCCTTCACCGAGGCTGCGGTCGGCGCCGGCATTTCGACCGTATTGATGCTCGGAACGCTGGCCCTCACGGTCAGAGAGGAAAAACCTCCGTCGCATTCGGTGTTTCTTCCTCTCCTCGTCTGCCTGGTCACTGGCGCCGCCCTGATATACGGCACCCTCGACATGCCGCCCTTCGGCGCCGCCGACAACCCGATCCAGACTCATGTCGCTCCCGAGTATTTGCAGCGAACGCCGGAGGAAATCGGCATTCCCAATGTCGTCGCCGCCGTTCTCGCCAGCTATCGCGGCTTCGATACGATGGGGGAGGTTTTCGTCGTCTTTGCCGCCCTGGTCGGCGTACTGCTGCTTCTGGGCGCATCTCATCCCAAACGGGATGACGATGTAGCGGACAGGGAAAAGGAGTAACCGCATGGAACACCACTCCATTCTCCGCGTCGTATCGAAGCTCCTCATTCCTCCGATGCTGGTTTTCGCGCTCTACGTTCAGTTCCACGGCGAATACAGCCCCGGCGGCGGGTTTCAGGCGGGCGTGGTCTTCGCTGCCGCGTTCATCCTCTACTCGCTCGTTCACGGCATAGATGCGCTCATCAAGATCGTGCCGCCTCGCGCCTTGCATGTCTTTTCGGCCGTCGGCGCACTGATCTTTGCCGGAACGGGCGTCGTGACCATGTTGCTCGGCGAACCGTTCCTTGGGTATTACGCGCTCGCTGAAAATCCGGTACATGCGCAGGAGTGGGGCATCGTCATCGTGGAGTTCGGCGTCGGCATGACGGTCGCTTCCGTCATGCTTTCCCTCTTTATCGCCTTCGCGAGCCACAATCCGCGACTCGACGACAAGGATTGGTAATGTCCGAGCAGGGTTTCGATTTCCAATTTGTGGTGAGCCACTACAACTACTGGATGTTCGTCATCCTGATGATGACGGGCCTCTACATCACCGTGAGCCGGGGAAACCTCATCAAGAAGGTCGTCGGCCTGAACATATTTCAGACCGCTGTTTTCATGCTCTACATCTCGATGGGCAAGATCACGGGCGGCACGGCGCCTGTCCTCATCGACGAGCCGGACATACTTTATTCCAACCCGCTTCCCCACGTTCTCATCCTGACGGCCATCGTCGTCGGGATCGCGACGACGGCTCTGGCCCTCGCCCTCGCCGTCCGGATCCGCGAAACCTATGGAACGGTCGAAGAAGATGAAATCGCCGAGATAGAACAGAAAATGGAGGTGGACGTCAGCGTCACGCGAGGAGCTTCCGGTCGATGATGGCGCTGATTGTATCGAACCTGCCTGCGCTTCAGGTCGCGCTGCCGATCATTGCCGCGCCGTTCTGCCTTATCCTCGGACGTGGAGCGTGGGCATGGGCCTTGGCCACCATCGTCTCCTTCGTGACATTCGCCATTTCCCTCGCGCTGTTCGCGTCGGTCTATGACGGTTCCATCATCTCCTATCATATGGGCGGCTGGGCGCCGCCGATCGGAATCGAATACCGCGTCGACATCGTCAATGCCTTCGTTCTGCTGATCGTTTCCGGCGTCGCCGCCCTCGTGCTGCCCTACGCCTACAGAAGCGTTGCCGACGAAATCCCCGCGGACCGTCAGCCCATTTTCTACACGGCCTTTCTGCTCTGCGTGGCGGGTCTTCTGGGGGTAACGATCACAGGCGACGCCTTCAACGTATTCGTCTTCCTGGAAATATCGTCGCTTTCCACATATGCACTGGTCGCATCGGGCGCATGGCGCAACAAACGCGCGCTCACCGCTTCCTACAATTACCTGATCATGGGAACGGTCGGCGCGACCTTCTTCGTGATCGGTATCGGCATGCTCTACATGATCACGGGCACGCTCAACATGGCCGACCTCGCCGTGAGGATCGCCGATCACGGAGACAGCAGCACGCTGCATATGGGCTTCGTCTTCATTCTCATCGGCATCGGCCTGAAGCTCGCCATGTTTCCGCTCCATCTATGGCTTCCGAATGCCTACAGCTTCGCCCCTTCGGCGGTGACGGCATTTCTGGCGGCGACGGCAACCAAGGTCGCCGTCTACGTGATGTTGCGCTTCATGTTCACGGTACTCGGATTTGATTTCGAGTTTCAGGCGGATACGCTGAAACTCGTCGTGTTTCCTCTCGCCGTGGCCGCGATGTTTGCCGCTTCGCTCGTCGCCATCTTCCAGGACGACCTGAAGCGCATGCTCGCCTATTCGAGTATTGCCCAGATTGGCTACATCCTCCTCGGACTTGCATTCCTGACGCATACGGGTCTGCTCGCGAGCATTGTGCATCTCTTCAATCACGCCGTGACCAAAGGCGCGCTCTTCATGGTTGCCGGTTGCTTCGTCCTGTCCACGGGAACGAGCTCGATCTCCAGCCTGCGCGGCGTCGGCCGCGACATGCCCTGGACGGCGGCGGCTTTCGTTGCCGGCGGTTTCAGCCTGATAGGCCTGCCGCTCACCGTCGGTTTCATCAGCAAATGGTATCTGGTACAGGCCGCGCTGGAACTTGGCTGGTGGCCGGTTGCGCTTCTCATCATGGCCTCGTCGCTTCTCGCCATCATCTATGTCTGGCGGGTTGTCGAGGCGGTTTATCTGCAGCCGGCACCCGAGGGGATAACTCGCAAGGAAGCGCCGCTGTCGATGCTTGTTCCGGCCTGGATTCTTGTCGGTCTTTCCATCTGGTTCGGCGTTAGCGCCTCTCTCACAACGACTGCCGCGAGCCGGGCCGCCGATGCGCTGATCGGCCAGTCGCAAATTCTCTGGCAGGAGTAAGGCGCAATGACCGACGCGAACGCCCTCCTCCTGGCCCTTGCAATTCCGACTGTGACGATGTTCCTCATCGCAGCCTCCGGCAGCCGTCCGAACATTCGCGACGGCATCAGCGTTGCGGCTTCGGTCGCCACCTTCGCGGTCGTCCTGCGCCTGCTCGAGTCCGTCATGGACGGCGCCCGGCCTTCCGTAACGCTCATCGAGGTCATGCCGGGCCTGGTGATCAACTTCGCGATAGAGCCCCTGGGCATGCTCTTCGCGACAGTCGCTTCCGGTCTGTGGATCGTTACGGCCATCTATTCGATAGGCTACATGCGAGGAGCGCATGAAAAGAAGCAGACGCGCTTCTATATCTGCTTCGCCCTCGCCATTGCCTCCGCCCTTGCGATTGCCTTCTCAGGCAACCTCTTCACGCTCTTCATCTTCTATGAAGTGCTGACCATTTCGACCTATCCGCTCGTCGCTCACAAGGAGACGCCGGAAGCACGTTCCGGCGCGCGCGTCTATCTCGGCATCTTGATGACGACCTCGATCCTCTTCCTGCTGGTCGCGGTGATCTGGACCTGGAACATTGCGGGCACGATGGAGTTCCGCGCCGGCGGCATTCTCGAAGGCAAGATCGATCCGGCTTACGCGCCCTTCCTTCTTGCTTTCTTCGCCTTCGGCATCGGCAAGGCTGCCCTGATGCCTTTCCATCGCTGGCTTCCCGCGGCAATGGTCGCCCCGACGCCCGTCAGCGCTCTCCTTCATGCTGTGGCCGTGGTGAAGGCGGGCGTCTTCACCATGCTGAAGGTCGGAACCTACATCTTCGGCGTTGGCTTCCTGAGCAAGACGGGGGCATCCGATTGGCTGATGTGGATCGCCGCCGCGTCCATCCTCATTGCGTCGATCGTTGCGCTCACCAAGGACGACCTGAAGGCGCGGCTCGCCTATTCGACGGTCAGCCAGCTCTCCTACATCACGCTCGGCATGGCTCTCGCCAATCAGATGGGCGTCATCGGCGGCTCGATGCATATCGTGACGCACGCTGTGGGCAAGATCACTCTTTTCATGTGCGCGGGCGCAATCTATGTCGCCGCCCACAAGACGAAGGTAAGCGAGCTGGACGGGCTCGGCCGCAAGATGCCCGTGACCTTCATATGTTTCACCATCGCCGCGCTCAGCATCATCGGGCTCCCTCCTTTCGCCGGCGCATGGAGCAAGTGGTATCTGTTGCTCGCTGCCGCCGACGAAGGTCAAATGGCGTTGATCGCGGTTCTGATGTTGAGCTCACTTCTCAATGTCGCCTATCTGCTCTCGATTTCGGGACGTGCTTTCTTCGCACCGGCAAGAGACAGGATGGCCCATTCGCTGGACGCCGCCGCGGCACCGTCGAAAGGCATCGAGGAGGCGCCACTCTTCTGCCTGATCCCGATCTGTCTCACAGCCCTTGGCTGTGTCGTGGTGTTCTTCGCCGTTGGCGGCCTTTATGAATATCTGCTCAGTATTCCGATCCTGCCGGAGGCCGCGCCATGAGTAACTCGACACGCCTTGTCCTGGCGCTCGCGGTTCTCTGCGCCGGGCTTGCCGCGGCGGACTTTTTCCATCACAGGCACAGTTACTTTCCGCTCGAGGCGCGTACCGGGTTCTACGCGGTGTTCGGACTGTTCATGGGCGCGCTCCTGTTGATCGCCGCGAAGGCCGCCGGTGCTCTTCTGAGGCGCGGCGAAAACTATTACGCGCCGCACTCGGTTGAAGCGGAAGCCCATCCCGAGGCGGATCTCGGCCGGGAGAACGCCGATGCCTGAGCTTCTCACCCCAGCAACCGTCTATGTTCTCGCTGCGGTCCTGCTGCCCTTCGTTCCGAGAGGCGTGTTGCGGCAACTCGTGCCCGTTCTCGTCCCCCTTGCCGGAATCGCCATCTTCTGGCCGCTCCAGCCGGGCACCTACGGCACCTTCAATGTCATGGGGATGCATATCGGGCTGATGCGGATCGACGATCTTTCACGCATCTTCGGCCTTATCTTCTCGGTCGCGGCGTTTCTCTCGGCCATCTATGCCTGGCATGTCCGGGATACCATCCAGCAGGTCGCGGGCCTTCTCTATGCGGGTTCTGCGATCGGCGCCGTCTTTGCAGCCGATCTCGTCGCCCTCTTCGTCTTCTGGGAAGGCACGGCCATCGCATCCGTCTTCCTCATCTGGGCCCGCCGCACCGAAGGTGCCTTCGCCACCGGCATGCGCTATCTCATCATCCAGGTGGGATCGGGCGTCATTCTCATGGCGGGTGTCGTCCTGCTCTATTTCGATACCGGGTCCGTCGCTTTCTCGCGCATGCAGCTCGACAGTCTTGCCGCATGGGCGATCTTCATCGCATTCGGTATCAAATGCGCCTTTCCTCTGCTGCATAACTGGATGCATGACGCCTATCCTGCCGCGACCGTGTCCGGAACGGTGATCCTCTCCGTCTTCACGACCAAGCTGGCCGTCTATGCGCTGCTGCGCGGTTTCGCGGGAACGGAACTGCTGATCTATATCGGCGCGACGATGGCGCTCTTTCCGGTCTTCTTCGCCCTCGCCGAGAACGACCTGCGCCGCGTGCTGACCTATTCGCTCAACAGCCAGCTTGGATTCATGGTCGTCGGGGCAGGCATCGGCACCCCATTGGCCATCAATGGCAGCATCGCTCACGCGGTCTGCAGCGTTCTCTATCAGGCGCTCCTTTTCATGGGCATTGGCGCTGTTCTCCATCGGACCGGCACCGCGCGCGCGACGGCGCTGGGCGGCCTCTATCGCACCATGCCGCTGACGATGATTTTCTGCCTGGTTGGCGGCGCATCCATTGCCGCCTTCCCCTTCCTCTCGGGATTTGTCTCGAAATCCCTTATCCTCAGCGCGAGCGGCTACGAGAAACATCTCTATGTCTGGCTCGCCCTGCTTCTGGCCTCGGCGGGTGCCTTTCTTCACACAGGTTTGCGGCTTCCGTGGCTCGCTTTCTTCGGCTCCGACAGCGGCAAGCGGCCGAAAGAAGCGCCTGTTCACATGCATCTCGCAATGGGGCTCACTGCCCTTCTCTGCATCGGCATCGGCGTCTTCCCGGCCGTTCTCTATGGCCTCCTGCCGAACGATGTCGCCTATGAGCCCTACACCGTTTCCCACATTCTCTCGCAGTTGCAGCTCCTTGCTTTCGTTGCGCTCGCTTTCGCCCTTTCGGTCAAGCTCCGCTTCTTTCCGCAGGCGGCGCGCGGCCTGCTGCTGGATACCGACTGGATCTATCGTCGCCCGCTCTCGGCGATACTCGGGGGTATGCGCTACCTTGTAAGCGGATCATGGCGCTTCGCGGCGCGCGTCACGACAGGCCGCGTGGACAGATTTATCGCCGGTGTCTATCGCGCCCACGGACCGCAAGGCCCTCTTGCGCGAACATGGCCAACGGGGTCCATGGTTTTGTGGATCGCCGTTCTGCTGGGTATGACGCTGGTTCTTACCTACATATAATGAAGCTCGATCTGCGCGCGACGCGCCGGAAGCCTAACCAAGAAGGAGACGCGCCCCATGGAAATGTCAGGCGAATACAGGATTCCGGCACCGCGCGAGGAGGTCTGGGCCGCGCTCAACGACCCGGAAGTGCTGCAGAAGTCGATCCCGGGCGCCGAATCCGTCAACAAGATTGCCGATGACGAATTCGAGGCCGTCGCGAAGGCGAAGGTCGGCCCTGTCAGCGCCCGCTTCAAGGGCAAGGTGAAGCTCACCGACATCGACCCGCCCAACGGCTATACGATCTCCGGGGAAGGCAATGGCGGGGCCGCAGGTTTCGCCAAGGGTTCGGCCAGAGTGACGCTCACCGAGGCTGAGGGCGGAACGCTCCTCGCCTACACGGTGAATGCCCAGGTGGGCGGGAAGCTCGCCCAGATCGGCCAGCGCTTCATCGATTCAACGGCCTCCCGGATGTCCCAGGAGTTTTTCGACAATTTCTCCCAGCTTACCGGCGGAAGCCGCGTCGAGGCTGCGGGCGCGGAAACACCCGAGATCGTCGACGAGATGGAACACGGCATTCCGACCAAATCGCCCGATTACGACAGCATCTCGCCCACCGGCGTTCCTCTGGTACCGGACGAAGAAGCCGGCATGAGCCTGTCGCCCTGGGTTTGGGCACCTTTGCTGATAATCGCTCTCATCTTGCTTGTCTGGTTCATCGGCTTTTGATGGCCATCCCCGGCCTCGTGCTTGACGGCGGAAAGCCGAGGGCGGAGACTCTTCAAAACGCTGCGGAAATCCAATTCCGCCGAGGCTCAGCTATTTCAGGGAGGTAAGTCGCATGCCCGTTGTCTCCATGACGGTCAACGGCAAGCCCGCAAGCGCCGATGTCGAGGCGCGCACGCTGCTTGTCCAGTTCATCCGCGAACAACTAGGCCTCACCGGGACGCATGTCGGCTGCGACACCAGCCAATGCGGCGCCTGCGTCGTGCATGTGGATGGCCGCGCCGTGAAATCATGCACCATGCTCGCCGCGCAGGCCGAAGGCGCCGAGGTCCTGACCATCGAAGGCTTGGCGAAGAACGGTGAGCTTCATCCGGTTCAGGCTGCCTTTCGCGAACATCACGGTCTGCAATGCGGCTTCTGTACGCCGGGCATGATCATGACCGCGATAGACATGATCCGCCGAAACCCCGGCCTCGATGAAGAAACGGTACGCGAGGAGCTCGAAGGCAATATCTGCCGCTGCACGGGTTACCACAACATCGTGAAGGCGATCCTCGCCGCATCGCAGGAGATGCGCTGACGCAAGCAAGAGAGAAATCTAACCGGGAGGAGGATATCTCATGTCGGACGCAGCATCGGGTGAAGGCATTGGACAGCCGGTCCGCCGCAAGGAGGACTACCGCTTCATCACCGGCAACGGCCACTACACAGACGACATCAACCGCCCGCGCCAGACCTTCGCATATTTCCTTCGTTCACCGCATGCGCATGCGCGGATCAAATCGATAGATACATCAGCCGCCGAGGCGGCCCCTGGCGTGGTTGCCGTCTTCACCGGCAAGCATGTCGCAAATGACGGGATCGGCGGCCTTATCTGCGGCTGGACCGTGACCTCAAAGGATGGCACGCCGATGAAAGTCGGCCCTCATCCGATCCTCGCCCTCGATACGGTCCGCTATGTCGGGGACCACGTCGCGATGGTGGTTGCCGAAACGCTTGCCGACGCTCGCGCCGCGGCAGAGCTGATCGAGGTCGACTACGAGGCGCTGCCAGCCACCGTTTCGCTTTCCTCCTGTCAGGATGGCAAGGCGCCGCAGGTTCACGCGGAAGCGCCACGCAACACCTGTTTCGAATGGGAACTGGGCAACAAGGCGGAAACGGAAGCGGCCTTCGCGAAGGCAGACCGCGTCGTGAAACTCGACCTCAAGAATAATCGCCTCATTCCCAATGCGATGGAGCCGCGCGCCGCCATCGGCGAGTTCGACAAGGGCACCGGCATCTACACGCTCCATACAACAAGCCAGAATCCGCATGTCGCGCGCCTCGTCCTCTCCGCCTTCGTCGGCGTCGCGCCGGAACACAAGCTCCGCGTCATCGCGCCGGATGTCGGCGGCGGCTTCGGATCCAAGATTTTCATTTATGCCGAAGAAACGGCATGTGTCTGGGCCGCGGCAAAGGTCGGCCGCCCCATCAAATGGACGGCGGACCGCTCGGAAGCCTTCCTTTCGGACGCGCATGGCCGCGACCATCTGAGCCACGCCGAACTCGCGCTCGACAAGGACGGCAGGTTCCTCGGCCTGCGCGTGAAGACGATCGCCAATCTTGGCGCCTATCTCTCGACCTTCTCCGCAGCCGTGCCGACCTATCTCTACGGCACGCTGCTGTCGGGCCAATACGATCTTCCTGCCATTCATGTCGAGGTCGACGGCGTCTATACGCATACCGCGCCAGTCGATGCCTATCGCGGCGCTGGCCGCCCCGAGGCAACCTATCTGATCGAGCGCATCGTCGAGACTGCCGCGCGCGAAACCGGCATCGATCCGGCCGAAATCCGCCGCCGGAACTACGTAAAGACGTTCCCTCACCAGACGCCCGTCATCATGAACTACGATGCGGGCGACTACGCTGCTTCGCTTGACGCAGCACTCGATGCCATCGACTACAAGGGCTTCCCCGCCCGCAAGGCGGAGGCGGCGAGGCGCGGAATGCTCCGCGGCATCGGCTTTTCGTCCTATATCGAAGCCTGCGGCCTCGCGCCTTCCGCCGCTGTCGGCTCGCTCGGTGCGGGCGTCGGCCTTTGGGAGAGCGCCGAAGTCCGGGTCAACCCGACCGGCAATATCGAAGTCCTCACCGGCTCGCATAGCCACGGCCAGGGCCACGAGACGACCTTCGCCCAGCTCGTCGCCTCTCGCCTCGGCGTGCCCCTCGCAAATGTCGAGATCGTGCATGGCGACACCGACAAGGTGCAGTTCGGCATGGGCACTTATGGTTCGCGTTCCGGCGCCGTCGGCATGAGCGCCATCGCGAAGGCGCTCGACAAGATCGAGGCGAAGGCAAAGAAGATTGCGGCGCACCTGATGGAAGCCGCTGTCGAGGACATCGTCTTCGAGAACGGTGTCTTCACCGTGCAGGGCACGGACAAGTCGCTGGCATGGGCGGAACTTTCGCTCGCCGCCTACACCGCGCACGGCTTCCCCTCCGCCGATATCGAGCCCGGCCTCAAGGAGGGCGCCTTCTACGACCCGACGAATTTCACCTTCCCTGCGGGCTGCCACATCTGCGAAGTCGAGATCGACCCCGATACCGGCATCGTGAAGATTGCGAAATTCGTCGCGGTGGACGACTTCGGCACCGTCATCAACCCGATGATCGTCGAGGGCCAGGTTCATGGCGGCATCGCGCAGGGTATCGGTCAGGCGCTTCTCGAACACGGCGTCTATGACGCCGATTCCGGGCAGCTCGTCACCGGCTCCTACATGGATTATTGCATGCCCCGTGCGGACGACCTGCCGAGCTTCACGCTGGGATTCACGAAGACCGAATGCCCGTCCAATCCGCTTGGCATGAAAGGCTGCGGCGAAGCAGGCGCTATCGCCTCGCCCCCTGCGGTCATAAATGCCGTCACCGATGCTCTCGGCATCCGCGAAATCGAAATGCCCGCAACGCCCGCGCGCATCTGGGAAGCGGCACAAGCCGCGACCTCCCGCGCCGCCGCCGAATAAGGCCAAATAGAGGAAGAGTCTCATGTACCAGTTCAACTACGAGCGCCCGAAGACACTCGCGGACGCTGAAGCCCTTCTCGGCAAGGCGGACGATCCGAAAATCCTGGCGGGCGGCCAGACGCTGATCCCCACGCTGAAGCAGCGCCTCGCCATGCCGAGCGACGTGATCGACATCGGCGGCATCAAGGACCTCGATTTCATTCGCGCCGAAGGCGATGCCATCATGATCGGCGCGGCGACGCGCCATGCAACGGTTGCGCAATCGGCAGACGTGAAAAAGCATAACCCAGCTCTCGCCGCGCTCGCGGGCGGCATTGGCGATCCCGCCGTCCGGCACATGGGAACGATTGGCGGCTCCATAGCGAACAACGACCCGGCCGCTGACTATCCCGCCGCCTGTCTCGGTCTGGATGCGAAGATCCACACCACCAAGCGCCTCATCGAGGCGGACGAGTTCTTCAAGGGCATGTTCGAGACCGCCCTGCAGGACGGCGAGATCATAAAGGAAGTGACATTCCCGCATCCCGAAAAAGCCGCCTACATGAAATTCCGCAATCCCGCCTCGCGTTACGCGATGGTCGGCGTCTTCGTCTCCAGGGGCCCCTGGGGCGTTCGCGTCGCTGTCACCGGCGCGGGCCAGAACGGCGTCTTCCGCGTCAACGACATGGAAGAGGCGCTATCGAAGAACTGGTCGCCGGAAGCGGTCGCGGGCATCAAGGTGCCGGCTACAGGCCTCAACAGCGATCTTCACGGCAGCGCCGAATACCGCGCCCACCTCGTCACCGTGATGGCGAAGCGCGCGGTAGCGGCTGCCGGATAACCCTTTAATGAGGCCTTCCGGCCCGGATTGAGTTCATGAGTCTGCCATCCAATATCGACGAAACGGTCGAGCTTCTCGCGCGCGGCAACTATGTCGCCGACCGCTCTCTTGCCACCGTCATCTTCCTCGCGCTGAAAATGGGCCGCCCGCTCCTTCTTGAAGGCGAAGCGGGCGTCGGCAAGACGGAGATCGCAAAGGTGCTGGCCGATGCGCTCGGCCGCCGCCTTATCCGCCTCCAGTGCTACGAAGGCCTCGATACGGGCGCCGCCGTCTATGAGTGGAACTATCAGGCGCAGATGATCGAAATCCGGCTGGCGGAGGCTGAGGGAGTCGAGGACCGCACCGAACTCGGCAAGGATGTCTTCTCCGAACGCTTTCTCATCCGCCGTCCGATCCTGCAGGCGCTCGAACCCGCGGTCGAAGGCCCGCCCGTCCTGCTGATCGACGAACTCGACCGCACGGACGAGCCCTTCGAGGCATATCTTCTGGAGGTGCTGTCCGACTTTCAGGTAAGCGTCCCCGAAATCGGTACCATCAAGGCCGAACATCCGCCCATCGTCATCGTCACGTCGAACCGCACGCGTGAAATCCACGATGCGCTGAAGCGCCGCTGCCTCTATCACTGGGTCGACTATCCGGATGCGGAACGCGAACTCGCGATCCTGAAGCAGAAAGCGCCGCGCGCACCGGAGAAGCTCTCTCGCGAAATCGTCGCCTTCGTGCAAAAGCTGCGGGGCCTCGACCTCTACAAGAACCCCGGCATCGCCGAAACGATCGACTGGGCGGAGGCGCTCACCGCCCTCGATGCCATCTCTCTCGACCGGCAATCCGTCAACGATACGCTGGGCGCCCTTCTGAAATATCAGGACGACATTGCCCGCGTCGCGGGCAGCGAGGCCGCGCGCATCCTGGAAGAGATCCGGATGGCCGCGGCGGCGGAATGACATGGAAGCCTCCGCGGGCCGCCTCTCCGAAAACATCCTGCATTTCGCGCGCGTGCTGCGCCGCGCCGGGCTCCGCGTTGGTCCCCGCCAGGTGCTGGATGCGGTCGAGGCCGTCGAAGCCGCGGGTATAGGCACCCGCGAGGATTTCTATTGGACGCTCCACGCAACGCTCGTGAAGCGCCACGACGAAGACCAGATATTCCGGCAGGCCTTTCACGTTTTCTGGCGAAACCCGAAGCTCCTCGACAAGATGATGTCGCTGATGCTGCCGGAGATCGAAACGCCGCCCGGCACCACCGGGGAGGAAACGAGCCGCCGTCTCGCCGAAGCGCTCTTCGGCGAAGGCAGCCGGAGCATCGAGGAAGAACCGGACATCGAAATCGACCGCAGCGAAACCTTCTCGAAGGAAGAGCTTCTGCGCACAAGAGACTTCGAGAAGATGTCGGTCGCCGAACTTGCCGAGGCCAAATCCGCCATCGCCCGCCTCCGCCTCGCGCTCGATGAAACCCGCACGAGACGCACCCGGCCGGCGGTGCGCGGTCATCTGGTCGATATGCGCTCGACGCTCCGCGCGACGCTGCGCTCAGGCGGCGTCATTCCCCTGAAACGCCGCGACTATCGCCGCCGCCGTCCGCCGCTTGTCGTCCTGTGCGACATCTCCGGCTCCATGTCTGTCTATGCCCGCATCTTTCTCCACTTCCTCCACGCACTCACGAACGACCGCGACCGTGTGCATGTCTTTTTGTTCGGCACCCGCCTCACCAATGTGACGCGCGAGCTGAAACATCGCGATGTGGACGAGGCCCTCGCCCGCGTCGCCGCCCGCGTCGAGGACTGGGACGGCGGCACGCGCATCGGCGAAACGCTTCGCCGTTTCAATGTGGATTGGGCCCGGCGGGTGCTGGGCCAGGGCGCAACCGTCCTTCTCGTCACGGACGGTCTCGACCGGGATGCAGGCGAAGGTCTCGCCCCGGAGGTCGCCCGGCTCCACCGCAGCGCCCGACGCGTCATCTGGCTGAACCCGCTTCTCCGCTACGAACGCTTCGAGCCCAAAGCACTGGGAGTGAAGGCGATCCTTCCCCATGTGGACGAGTTCCGGCCGGTCCACAACATCGCCTCCCTTGCCTCTCTGGTCGAAGCATTGTCCGATCCCCATATCGACAGGACGCCGCAATCCCGAGGGAGGCAAGCTGCATGAGCGACGCCCTGAGCCATGACAACGTCCTTGAGGAAGCCGCCCGCTGGCAGGCCGAGGGCCGCAAGGTGGCGCTTGCCACCGTCATAGAAACATGGGGCTCGGCCCCCCGTCCGGTCGGCAGCCAGCTCGCCATTCGCGACGATGCGACCTTCATCGGCTCCGTTTCCGGCGGCTGCATCGAGGGCGATGTCGTCACCCGCGCGCTCGACACGCTCGAAACCGGCAAACCGGAAGTCCTCGAATATGGCGTCACCGACGCCATGGCCTGGGAAGTCGGACTCGCCTGCGGTGGCCGCATCCGGGTCATGGTTGAACCAGTGACGGGCTGAAATGGACGCGAATATCCTCCAGCAACTCGTCCGTGACCGCGCCGAAAAGCGCGCCGTTGCGCTCGCCACAAGGTTAACAGATGGAATCCAGAAACTGGTTTATCCATCTGATACACAAGAAGAAAAATGGTTAATTGAAGCGGCATCTCAAGTGCTCGCCAGCGACCGCGGCGCCATTGTCGAAGGGCCCGGCGGAGAGTGGTTCCTGAACCCCTTCAACCCGCCGCTCCGTCTGATCCTTGTCGGTGCCGTCCATATCGCGCAGCCTCTCTCACAGATGGGCCGCATCGCAGGCTATGACGTGACGGTGGTGGACCCGCGCACCTCCTTTGCCTCCCCGGAGCGTTTCCCGGAAATGCGTCTCCTCACCAGCTGGCCGGACGAGGCCATGGCCGCCCTCGCGCCCGATGCGCGCACCGCAATCGTCACCCTCACCCACGATCCCAAGCTCGACGACCCGGCGCTCCAGGCGGCCCTTCGCAGTCCCGCTTTCTATATCGGCGCGCTCGGGTCGAAGAAGACTCATGCTTCGCGTGTCGCCCGTCTTTCGGATGCGGGCTTCTCGCAGGATGAAATCGCCCGCATCCACGGGCCGGTCGGCCTCGCCATCGGCGCCAGAAGCCCGGCCGAAATCGCCATCTCCATCATGGCCGAAATCACGGAGACGCTTCGCAAATGATCTTCGGCGATATGAGCCTCGACGAGGCGGAAGGCGCCATCCTCGCCCATTCGCAGAAGGTGGGCGGCGAAACCTTCAAGAAGGGCCGCCTCCTGAGCCGGGCGGACATCAACGCGCTCAAGGAGGCGGGTATCGGCCACATCGTCGCCGCGCGCCTTGAAGAAGGCGACGTGCCGGAAGACGAAGCCGCAGGTACTCTGGCCGCCGCGCTCGCCGGTTTCTCTATCCGCGCTTCCGCCCCCTTCACCGGCCGCGCCAACCTCTTTGCCGAAGCCGCGGGTGTCGTCGAAATCGACCCGGAACGCATAAACGCCATCAACCGCATCGGCGAGGCGCTCACCGTCGCCACCCTGGCCCCCTTCGAAACCGTGGCCGAGCGTCAGATGCTCGCGACAGTGAAGGTGATCCCCTTTGCCGTCCCCCGCGCCGATCTCGAAAAGGCGCTCGCCATTGCGCGCGACGGTGCGGCCCCGGTGACCCTCCGGCGCTTCGAACCGCATCGCATCGGCCTCGTCGCGACCCAGCTTCCCTCCACGAAGGAAACCGTCCTGGAGAAGAGCCGCGCGATCCTCGATGCCCGCCTCGCCTCCATGGGAAGCCGCATCGCCCGCGAAATCCGCGTACCGCATACCGCCCATGCCGTGGCGGATGCCGTGCGCGCGCTTGCAGGCGAGGGCCTCTCGCCCATCCTCGTTTTCGGCGCCTCGGCCACGGTCGATCGCCGCGACGTCGTGCCCGCGGGTATCGTGCTGGCGGGCGGCGACATCCTCCATTTCGGCATGCCCGTCGATCCGGGAAATCTCCTTCTCCTCGCGCGCCACGGAGAGACGCCGGTGGTGGGCCTGCCCGGCTGCGCCCGTTCGCCCAAGCTCAACGGCTTCGACTGGGTGCTCGCGCGCCTTCTCGCCGGCCTTGAGGTCACGCCGCGGGACATCATGGGGATGGGCCTTGGCGGACTGCTAAAGGAAATCCCGACCCGGCCCCAGCCCCGCGAGGGTGCCGCCGCGCCCGGCGCCCGCGCGCGCATTGCCGTTCTCGTCCTTGCCGCGGGGCGGTCGAGCCGCATGCAGGGTCCGAACAAACTGTTGATGCCTTTGGACGGCAAGCCCATGGTCGCTCATGTCGTGGAAGCTGCAGTGGAAAGCGGCGTCGGTCCGGTCATTGTCGTCACCGGCAATGCGGAACAGGAAGTCCGCGCCGCCCTCGCTGAGAAAGCCGTCACCTTCGTCCACAACCCGGACTATGCCGAGGGCCTGTCGACCTCGCTCCGTGCGGGCCTCGCCGCTTTGCCGGAAGATGCGGATGGCGTTCTCGTCTGCCTCGGTGACATGCCGGATATTCGCGCCGCCCATCTCGACAGGCTGATCGCCGCCTTCGATCCGGAAGAAGGCCGCACCATCTGCGTACCGACCGTTTCCGGTAAGCGCGGCAATCCCGTCCTCTGGGGCAGCGAATGGTTTGCCGCCATGATGGACGTGAAAGGCGACACCGGCGCAAAACACCTGATCGGCGAAAATGCCGATGCCGTCTGCGAAGTCCCCATGCCCGACGACGCCGCCCTCACCGATATCGACACGCAGGCGGAGCTCGAAACGCGCCGGAAGAATGAGCAGGCCTAGGCCTTCAAAATAGCCCCGCTCCTCGAACCCAGCGACAGCGCCTCGCCATCCCGCTTCACCTCACCGAGCTCGAACACCGCCTTGCCCGCGCCCTCCGGCAGCGTGTAGCTCGCCGCCTCCACGCCGAGGTTGAACACGCAGAGAAGTTTCTCTTCTTCGGCTTCGCGCATGAAGGCGAGCACCTTCCCTTCCGTATCGAGAAAGCGGATATCGCCGAACTTCAGCGCCGGATGCGCCTTGCGCAGCGCCACGATTTGCCTCGCATGCGCTAGCACCGAGTTCATATCGCCCGCCTGCACATCCGCCGCCCGAACCTTGTGATAGTCGGGAATGGGCAGCCAGGGTGTGCCCGTCGTGAAGCCGGCGCCCTCCGCTCCGCTCTCCCAGGGCATCGGCGTGCGGCAGCCGTCGCGCCCCTTCACCCACGGGAAATAAAGGTCGCCAACCGGGTCCTTGATGTCTTTCCGGTCGAGGTCCACCTCCGGCAGCCCCAGCTCCTCGCCCTGATACATCAGCACCGTGCCCTTGAGCGCGACGAGGATCGTGAGAGCGAGCTTCGCCAGCGCGTCGTCGCCCTGCCCTCCGCCCCAGCGCGTCACCGGCCGCACGATGTCATGGTTCGAAAAGGTCACGCAGGGAAAGAGGTCCGCGAGCGGCGCCAGCAGATCCTCGTAATACTCGCGGAAGACCGGCGGCTCGAAACTCCAGTCCTCGAGGAAGTGGAACGTATAGCCCGTATGCAGCCGCTCCAGCCCACCTGCATAAAGCCCGAGCATCTCCTGCCGCTCCGAGAACTCGCCGAAGGCGAGCCGCTCGTCATATTCCTCCATCACCGCGCGCACGCGTTTCATCGCCCATTCGTTCTCGGGCATGTTCGCGTCATGGATGTGCTGCTGCAGCCGCGGCGCATGCGCCCAATCCATGAATGTGCGCTTTTCCATCGGCAGCGGCGGATTGTCGGTGAGCCTCGCATCGTGCAGATAGGCATTCGCCACATCGAGCCGAAAACCGTCCACGCCCCTGTCGAGCCAGAAGCGCAGCACGTTCATGCATGCATCGACGACTTCCTCGTTGTGGAAGTTGAGCTTCGGCTGGCTCTTGAGGAATTTGTGGTGGTAGTACTGCCGCCTGACGGGGTTCCACGACCAGGCCGGCCCGCCGAATGCCGAGAGCCAGTTGTTCGGCACCGTCCCGTCTTCCTTCGCATCGGCCCAGACGTACCAGTCCGATTTCGCGTTGTCCGCCGATAGCTGGCTCTCCTGAAACCATTGATGCTGCTCGGATGTATGCGCCAGCACCTGGTCCACGATGAGCTTCATGCCGCGCTTGTGCGTCTCCTTCACCAGCCGGTCGAAATCGGCAAGCGTCCCCATCTCGGGCGCGACGTCGCAATAATCCGACACGTCATAGCCGAAATCCTTGTTGGGCGACGGGTAGAAGGGCGAAAGCCAGATCGCGTCCGCGCCGAGCCCCGCCACATGGTCGAGCTTTTCCTCGATGCCCTTCAGGTCGCCAATGCCGTCCCCGTTGGTGTCGCGGAAGCTCCGCGGATAGATCTGATAGACGACAGCGCCCTTCCACCACTCGGCCTTGCTCCCCACGTCTCTTCCCCTTGTTCTTGACCTTGCGTCCGAGGCAACACAGTCTCACGGCCAGACAAGAACTGACAATCCTGATTTGGCGGGGGAAAACATGGCACGCAGCATCCTGATAACCGACATCGCTCACTTCGTGGGCGGCCCCTCCGCCCGCGCGCTGCTGGCCGAAGGCGCGCATGTCTATGGCGTCGATGCGAGCTTTTCGGATGCCGCCGCCCGCGCCGCCTTCGAGGAAAAGGCGCCCGGCGTCCGGGCCCTCTCCGCGCAGAAGCCGGAAGAGGCCGTCGCTGCGGTGATCGAGGCCGAGGGCCGTCTCGACGTGCTCGTCAACAACGACGCCTGGCCCGCCGTTCGGGGCCCAGTGGACGAGGCAACCGACAAGGACCTCCACGAAACCTTCGAGGCGCTCGTCTTCAAATCCTTCGCGATGACGCGCGCCGCCGTGCCGCAAATGAAGCAGCAGAAGGCGGGCAAGATCCTGTTCCTTTCCTCGGCCGCGCCGCTCAATGGCATCCCGAACTACAGCATCTATGCCGCCGCGCGCGGTGCCGCGAACTCCCTCGCCCTCACGCTCGCAAAGGAACTCGCTTCCCACAATATTCAGGTGAACGCGCTGGCCTTCAACTTCATCGAGAGCCCGGACTATTTCCCGGCCTCGCTCCTCGAAGATCCCAAATCGCGCGAGAAGATACTGGGCAACATCCCGCTCCGCCGTCTCGGCAAGCCGGAGGAAGCCGCCGCCATCGTCGCCTTCCTCGCCGGGCCGACCTCCGATTTCATCACCGGCCAGTTGATCCCCGTCGCTGGCGGCTGGGCTACGGCGCGCTAATTCAACCCCTCTTCAATTCAACATCGCGATAGGCGCGAGCGTGCGTCCGATCTCGTCATGGATCACGAGATCGGCAATCTGGTCGAGCTCCGTCGGCTCGCGATTGAGGATAACGAGCTGCGCCCCGTTCCGCTTCGCGAGAATGGGAAAGCCCGCCGCCGGGTAGACCTGCAGCGAAGAGCCGATAGCGATGAAGAGGTCGCAGCCGAGCGTGGCCTCATGCGCGCGGTTCATTTCCTCTTCCGGCATCGCCTGCCCGAAGGAGATGGTGGCGGATTTCACGATGCCCCCGCAGGAGGGACAATCGGGCGCGGCGAGCGATGCCTCATATTGCTGGCGCACCCATTCGAGCTCGTAGCGCGCGCTGCAATCGAGGCACTTGGCGTAAGTGCCGTTGCCATGCAGCTCGATGATCCTTTCCGCCGGCACGCCCGAATTCTGGTGCAGATTGTCGATGTTCTGCGTGATGACGTGGCTCACCTTGCCCTCGTCCACCAGTTTGGCGATCGCCATATGACCCTTGTTCGGCTCCGCCTTCACGATGGTCTTGTCGATCTCGAATTTCCGCCGCCAGGCCTCCGCGCGGATTTCGGCCGATCGCAGATAGTCCTGGAAGTCGATCGGCGCCATCTTGGTCCACAAGCCGCCAGGGCTTCGGAAATCGGGAATGCCCGATTCCGTGCTGATCCCCGCCCCGGTGAAGATCACCACGCGGTATGCATCCTCGATTGCTCGTTTCAGTTCGCTCGACATGGCGTTCCCGTCTCTTTGACCTTCTCTGCGTCATGGTGAATCATGCGGCAAAAGCCGCATACATCAAGGACATCCCATGAAATACCTGCACACAATGGTGCGCGTCAGCGATCTCGACAAATCGCTCGACTTCTACTGCAACAAGCTGGGGCTCGAAAATCTCGGCCGCTTCGACATCGAGGAAGGCCGCTTCAGCCTCGTCTTCCTCGCCGCGCCGGGACAGAAGGACGCGCAGGTCGAACTCACCTGGAACTGGGACCCCGAGGAGCTTGGCGAAGGCCGCAATTTCGGCCACCTCGCCTATCAGGTGGAAGACATCTACGAGACCTGCGACCGGCTGATGAAAGCCGGCGTCACCATCAACCGTCCGCCCCGCGACGGGCGCATGGCCTTCGTGCGCTCGCCGGACAACGTCTCCATAGAATTGCTGCAGGCGGGCGCGCCCCTCCCGGCGAAGGAGCCCTGGGCCTCCATGCCGAATACGGGACACTGGTAGGGCTCCGTGCTAGACTTCATGGCATGATGAGAACGCTGCTTCACACGGCCGTTCTGGGCCTCGGCCTCCTCTCCGCCTCCGTCGCGGTGGCGGATGAGGTCGACGCCATGCATCCGGGCCTGGACGGCTTTCGCCCCGGCGTCGGCAATGAACTGGACTCCCGCTGGGAGCCTTACGTGCAGCAGCGCAATCAGAATGCCCACTACAACAGGCTTTCTCCCGAATGGGGTCATTACGATCAGCGCGATCCGGGGCTCGACCCAACGGAGTGCCGCCAGAAGATGACGGGCGACTCCGACAGCGCCGTCCGCTTCGGCTATGCCGAATGCTATGACGATGAAGGCAAGACCTACATCGTCCCCGGCGGCGGTTCTCCCGGCAGCTTCGGCGCCTACTGAGCCCGCCTTTCCCCCAATTGTGTGTTTCTGCGTGAAAATTAATGCCGGAAGGACTTTGGATTTCCTTCCGCAATAGCCTCGCGTTAACCGGTAGCGATGTATTTCTTCCCCCTCTTGACCGGGAAATCTTGTTGCCGCCGAGAATAAATCGCCAATCCGGCTGGAACTTCTGGGGAGTTTCTATGCCTATACCTGTAATGAAACGGCCGGATGCACCCGTAGAGCCTTCCGGCGCGCTTTTCGCCGATCTTCTCGAAAGCAGTGGCTATCCGGTCCTGGTCCTCGATTCCGCTCTCCGCGTTCATCATGCCAATGAGAAGGCCCTCGGCCTCTTCAAGGCGGAAGGCCCCGCCCGTCCCGGTCAGGACTGTGAATTCGGTTCTCTCGGAGAATATCTTGGCGAGACCGCTTCATGGCTCTGCGAGATCGTGGCGAAGGCGGTGGACGAAGGCACCTCGCTGAAGCGCAAGGACGTCTCCATCGGCGGTGATGCCTATTCGCTCTCGCTGCACCGGGGCGAGGCCGCCTGGATATTGCGGCTAAGGCCCGTCACCCGCGAACTCTCCCTCGAGTATCAGGCGAAGCGCTACCGTGCCCATCGCGACATTCTGCTGGAAGCCATGGACGGCATCGAAGGCAGCATCGTCATCGTGGATGCGGGCGGCCGTATTCGTTTCATGAACCGCTTCACGCGCAAGCATGTCGGCGACCTGATGAGGGATGCGGATATCGCGAGCTGGCCCGAGGCGGCCGGTTTCTATCGGGAAGACGGTGTCACCTTGCTCGACGGGCCTCACCGTATCTTCCCGAGGGCTCTCGAAGGAAAGACGGTCATCGATCAGCCGATCGTGATCCGGAACGAGATCACGGGCGAAGCGATACGGGCCCGTGCCTCCGCCGCGCCGGTCTTCGACGAGAAGGGCCGGGTCGTCAGCGCGATAGGCTGGTTCCATCGCGTTGGCGTCTTCGAGCCGCCGCTCGCCACGTCGAACGTCACGAAACTCGATGACAAGCGAGAATAAGGGGAAGTGGTACGCCCTAGGGGAGTCGAACCCCTCTTTCCAGAATGAAAATCTGGCGTCCTAACCGATAGACGAAGGGCGCACACAAGGCCGCGAAACGGCCCGGCGGGAAAGCCCGCCACGAGCGCGCCTTATAAGGGGCAGCGCGCCCTCTGGCAACCCCGGATTTGAGGCTCGGCCCGCCGAAATCTGCGGTTTTTTGTATCGCCCCGAAGGGTGACTTCCGGAACCGGAAACCGTTAGACTTATTCTCCAGAATTCAGCTCGCCGGGGAATCCCTTGAACCAGCAGCCCGCCCAGGCAGACCGCTTGCCCGACGGTGTATTGATTGCCCCGTTGGAGCTTCACGAGGACGAGCGCGGTTGTCTGGCTGAAATATACCGGCGCTCGTGGCCCACGGTCATTTCGCCGGTGCAGTGGAATGCCGTCCATAGCCGTCCGGGCACACTGCGCGGTTTTCACCTTCACGTCAGACACTCCGATTATCTGGTCACCGTATCGGGGCGAATGCTGCTTGCCCTTCGGGATGTTCGGCCCGAATCACCCACCCATGAACTCTCGGCGGTTCTCGATCTGAGGGGCGACCGGCCGGTCGGCGTCACTATCCCTCCCGGGGTCGGGCACGCCTTCTATTTTCCGGAACCATCTTTCCTCGTCTACTCGGTCGACGAATACTGGTCACCGCTGGATGAACTCGGCTGCCACTGGAACGATGACGCGCTGCAACTTCCCTGGTCCGTCGAAGATCCTGTCCTCTCCCCGCGAGACAGGGAAGCCGGAAGCTACAAGGAAATGGTCGAGGAATTTCTCCGGCAAACCCGGCTGAGCGGCGATGCGCCTCGCCCTCACATGGGCGCAAGCAGAGGATGAGCGCCGGAGAGCCACGTATCGGCCTTGTCGGCGTAGGCGATTGGGGACGCCATATTCTCCGCGATCTCCGCGATCTCGGTACGCGGGTCGAGGCCGTAGCGAGGTCCGACGCCTCGATTGCGCGCGCGAGCAAAGGCGGCGCGGCATCCATCGTCGGTTCGGTATCGGATCTCTCCATTGACTGCGACGGGTATGTAGTTGCTTCTCCAACGACGTCTCACCTCGACGCGGTGGAAGCGCTTCTTCCACGCGGAAAGCCGATCTTTGTCGAGAAGCCTCTTTCTCAAGACATCGGACGTATCCGCCATTTGCCTGCGGAAGCATCACGTCTTGTCTTCACCATGCACAAGTGGCGATACCATCCCGGCATCTGCGAACTCGCGCGCATTGCTTCCGAAGAGGAGTTCGGTCCTCTTCTCGGTTTGCGAACATTCAGGATGGGCTGGGAAAATCACCACAAGGATGTGAACTCGATATGGACGTTGCTGCCTCACGACATGTCGATCGCACTGCATGTTCTGGGTGAAGTGCCCTCCATCCTGAGTGCAATGCCCGATCCGACGATCTCGGGTCCCCATGGCGTCATTGTCCGCGCAAGCACTTCAAGCGGAACGCCCGTCGTGATCGAGGTTTCCGCCGGCAAGCCCAACAAACATCGGTCGGTTGTTCTCGCCTGCCGGGATGCCGCTTGCGAACTCGACGACGCGAATTATGGCCGGATCGTCATCCGCCCCCGCGGCACCCTTCAGAGCGGTGATTTCGAGGAGCGGCTCGTCGCCGACGACATGCCGTTACATGCGGAATTAAAAGCCTTTCTTCGGCATCTCGCAGGCGGGCCGCCTCCATATTCAAGTCTGGCCGACGAAACGGCGATCGTTGCCGCGATCCAGGAAAGCATCGATCTCGCCTTTGGTTGATATATGCGCTTCACCGTCCTGATCCCCACCTTCAACAATGGCGACCTGATCAGATGCGCCATCAGGAGCGTTTTGCGTCAGACCAGGAAGGATTTCGAACTTCTCGTCGTCTCCGACGGCGCGCCTGCGCGAACGCACAGGGCTGTCGAGCATTTTGCGAAGTCGGATTCCCGGGTCAGGTTCCTGAAATACAAGAAGGGGCAGCGGCATGGCGAACTCTCCCGGCACGATGCCTTGATGCAGGCAACGGGTGAAGCTGTCTGCTATCTGAGCGACGACGATTTCTGGTTCCCGGATCATCTGGCCGTGATGGAGCGTTTGCTGCAAAAGGCGGACTTCGCGCACACGCGGCATACTTCGCTGATCGGCCCTCATCACGTCATGGGTTTCGCGGGCGGATTGAACGATCCGGAGACGCGACGCGCCATGATGGAAACGAAGACCAACATATTCGGCCTGTCCTTTGCCGGGCATCGTATGGATGCTTACAAGAACCTGCCCGAGGGGTGGAGCCCCGCGCCGGACGACATTTGGACCGATCTCAATATGTGGCGGAAATGGCTTTCGGCTCCGGGCATACGCTATGGTTCGTCGCCCCTTGCAACAGGCCTGAATCTCCCTGCCGCGTGGCGCAAGAAGATGACGCTCGAGGCGAGAATCGCCGAACAGAAGATGTGGTACGAGATTTTCGGAGATCCGTTTCTGATCGAGGCGCTCAGGAAATCGCTACCGAAAACGAACGACGCGATCCTCATGGCTTCGGTTGCAGCCAGGGCAAACAAGTTGCGTCGCCAGAAGCCTCCCCTGAAAAAGGCTCTTCGTCAGCTGATCGCCGCGCTTCGCTGATCGGCTGACTAGGGCGTGGCGTCTCGGGTCGGAACGGCATCCTCTATCGTGAACTGAACGTCCCGCCGTCCCTGCCATTCGTCGGAGCTGAGCCGCCCGGCGACGTGCAGAAGCCCCGCTCCCTTGTCCATCAGCAGCGCTCCTAGCGGCGATTCCGCAGCCCTGAAGGCAATGCCTTTGAGCCGCCCGCCATCCTCGCCTGCAAGGATCACCCGCACATGCGCCTTGCCCACGATGTCGGCCCTGACCACACGCACCGAAGGCACGGCAAATCTCGGCTCTGCGTTCCCCGCGCCATAGGGGCCCGCCTGCTGGAGAAGCTCGTAGAGCTCTCGCGTCGCCCCCCGCGCCGCAATGGCGCCGTCGAGCTTCAGCGCCCGCGCTTCGGAAGCCGCGCTGACATCGTCCGCGATGCGCTTCGAGAGAAACGCCTCGAAATCCTCGAGCTTCTCTTCGCGCAGCGTGAGCCCCGCCGCCATGGCATGCCCGCCGCCATTGACGAGAAGCCCCGCTTCGAGCGCCGCCGTCACCGCGCGGCCGAGATCGACACCTGTGAGCGAGCGGCCCGACCCTTTTCCTTCGCCCTTCTTGTCAAGCGCGATGACGAAGCTCGGACGCTCGAAACGGTCCTTGAGGCGGCTCGCAACGATGCCGATCACACCCGGATGCCACCCCTTGCCCGCCGCAACGATGAGCGGCGGCAGCGTGTTCGCTCTCCGCGCGGAGAGATTTTCCTCCACCTGCTGAATTGCCTCTTCCAGCACCTTCGCCTCGATTGCCTGCCGCTCGGCATTCATCGTGTCGAGTTCTTCCGCGATGGCGCGCGCCTCCGCCGCGTCTTCGGTCGTCAGCAGCCGGGCCCCGAGGTCGGCCCGCCCCACGCGCCCGCCCGCATTCACTCGCGGTCCGAGCAGAAAGCCGCAATGATATGGTGCCGGCGTACCGTTCATTCTCGCGACATCGGCAAGCGCGGCGAGCCCCTTGTTCTGCCGCCGTTGCATCACGCGAAGCCCCTGCGCGACGAAGGCCCGGTTGAGCCCCGTCAGCGGTACCACATCGCAGACTGTGCCGAGCGCCACGAGATCGAGCCATTGCATCAGGTCCGGTTCGTCGCGGTTCGAGTACCAGCCTGCCTCGCGAAGCGCCCGGTTGAGCGCCACCACGAAAAGGAAGGTCACGCCAACCGCCGCAAGCTGGCCGAGTCCGCTCGTATCGTCCATCCGGTTCGGATTGACGAGCGCGAAAGCGGGAGGCAAGGCAGGTTCTGCCTGATGGTGATCGACGACGATGGAGGGAAGTCCGTAATCCGCGGCGCTGCCCAGCGCCTTGTGCGCCATGGTTCCGCAATCGACCGTGATGACGAGATCGATGCCCTCGTCTTTCAGTCTCTTGAGCGCGGGCGCATTGGGCCCGTATCCCTCGCGAATGCGATCGGGAATATAAATTCGCAGGTCGCTCCCCGCCGCCTTGAAGAAACGGTAAAGAAGCGCACTCGACGTTGCTCCGTCCACGTCGTAATCGCCGAAGACCGCTACCCTCTCCCCCGCCATGATGGCGGCCGCGATGCGTGCCGCCGCCTTCTCCATATCGGCAATTTCGTGCGGATGGGGCATCAGCGAGCGCAGGGAAGGTGCGAGATAGGCCGCGCAGTCCTCCGGCGCCACGCCCCGCCCCGCCAGCACGCGCGCAATGATCTCGGGCAAGCCCTCGCGCTGCGCGATGGCGAGCGCAAGCCGCTCGTCGGCAAGGCGGCTCGTCCAGGCGCGCCCCGTCGCCGAGCGTTCGACGCCTAGGAAATGCCTGTTTGCGAGCGCCATGTCCGAATCCATTGCCGCTCCCGGAGAATCGTTTCCCGAGGAACCGTTCATGCAGGAAAGCATACCCCTCGCCTGGCGAGGGGGCGAACCGGAGCGATCCGACCGGTTACTTGAACTTGTCGAGGAAGGCGTGGAACGACTTCAGGCGCCGCACCGTGCCCGTCGCCGAGCGCATGACGATGGTATGCGTCGTCACGCCGCCGCGCACATGATGGATGCCGTCGAGAAGCCAGCCATCGGTCACGCCCGTCGCCGCGAAGATCACGTCGCCGGACGCCATTTCGGTGTGGTCGAACTTCTTGTTGAAGTCCTTCACGCCCATCTTGGCCGCGCGCGCCTTCTGCTCTTCGCTCGACGTCACGAGGCGGCCCTGCATCTGGCCGCCGATGCAGCGAAGCGCCGCCGCCGCGAGCACGCCTTCCGGCGCACCGCCCACGCCCATATAGATATCGACGCCCGTCTCCGGGTCCGTCGTCGCGATCACGCCCGCAATGTCTCCATCCGTGATGAGCGTCACCCGCGCACCCGCCTCGCGCACCGTGCGGATCAGGTCGGCATGCCGCGGCCGGTCGAGAATGCAGGCCGTGATTTCCGACACATCGACCTTCTTCGCCTTGGCTAGCGCCTTGATGTTGTCGGCGGGCTTCGCGTCGAGATCGATGATGCCTTCGGGATAGCCGCCGCCGATCGCGATCTTGTCCATATAGGTGTCGGGCGCATTGAGCAGCGTGCCGCCCTGCGCCGCCGCCAGAACGGCCATGGCGTTCGGCATGGCCTTCGCGGTCAGCGTCGTGCCCTCCAGCGGGTCGAGCGCGATATCGACCTTCGGCCCGGCGCCCGTGCCCACCTTCTCGCCGATATAGAGCATCGGCGCCTCGTCGCGTTCGCCCTCGCCGATCACCACCGTGCCGTCGATGTCGAGCACGTTGAGTTCCTTGCGCATCGCATCGACAGCGGCCTGGTCCGCCGACTTCTCGTCGCCGCGTCCCACCCAGAAGGACGAACAGACGGCGGCGCGTTCCGTCACGCGTCCCATCTCCAGCGCCAGCATGCGGTTCAGGCCAGCCTTCTTCGCAACCATCTCAGTTCCCCATTCCCAGGCCCGTTTCCCCGGGCGTCATGTTAGCCGGCGGCTCAGCGGAGCTCGCCATCCTCGATCCGGATCACCAGCGGCGTTCCCGCCACGTCTTCATGTTCTGCGAGCAGGGCCCTCGCGCGGGCCATCGTGCTTTCGTCGGTTTCATGCGTCACGAAGACGACCGGCAGCCTGCCGCTCTCGTCGCCCTTGCCGCCGCGCTGCACGATCCGCTCGATGGAAATCGACGCCTCGGCGAGCGCGCGCGTGATCGCGGCCATGCTGCCCGCCCGGTCCACCGCGCGAAGCCGCAGGTAGAACGAGCTCTTGTGCGTATCCATGAGCGGCGTCGCGGGCGCCTTCAGCTTCGTCGCCGGCACGATGAAGGGCGGCACGATGAGCCCCCGCGCAATGTCCACGATGTCGGAGAGAACGGCCGACGCCGTCGGCCCCTCGCCCGCGCCGCGCCCCTCGAGCACGAGATGTCCCACCCGGTCGCCATCCACGGCCACCGCGTTATAGACGCCCGAGACCGCCGCAAGCGGCGTCCCTTCGGGCACAAGTGCTGGATGCACGCGCTGCACGATGCCCTTGTCGCTCTTCTCCGCAATGGCGAGCAGCTTCACCTTGAAGCCGAAATCCTTTGCGAAGGCGATGTCCGTCGCGCTGATCTTCTCGATGCCCTCGACATGCACATTGGCGAAGTCCACTTCCGTGCCGAAGGCAAGGCTCGCCAGGATCGCGAGCTTGTGCGCCGCGTCGATCCCGCCCACGTCGAATGTCGGATCGGCCTCCGCATAGCCGAGCGCCTGCGCATCCTTCAGCACGTCGGCGAAGTCGCGCCCCGTCGTCTCCATCTCGGTCAGGATGTAGTTGCACGTCCCGTTGAGAATGCCGTGAATGCTGCGGATCTCGTTGCCCGCCAGCGCCTCGCGCATCGTCTTCACGATGGGGATGCCGCCGGCCACCGCCGCTTCGTAGTTGAGCGCGACGCCCGCGCCTTCCGCGAGCCTCGCCAGCGCCGTGCCGTGATGCGCGATCAGCGCCTTGTTCGCGGTCGCGACATGCTTGCCCGCCTTGAGCGCCGCTTCCAGCAGCTCGCGCGCGATGCCTTCCGAGCCGCCGATGAGCTCGACCACGAGGTCGATGTCGTCCGCCGAAGCGAGCGCCATCGGGTCGTCTTCCCAGCGCACGCCGGAAAGGTCGATGCCGCGATCCTTGGTCCTGTCGCGCGCCGAAACGGCGACGAGTTCGAGCGGCCGCCCGCACGCCGCCGCGAGATGCTCGCCGCGACCGGCCAAAATCTTGACGACGCCCGCCCCAACCGTGCCGAGGCCGGCAATGCCGATGCGTAGGGAATTGCTCACGTCCGCCCCGCTCCGCTCGTCTGCTTCGCGCTCGGATGGGGAACCACGCTCGCGCTTATGCCGAGCCGGTCTTCATATTCCGCGATGATCTGGTCGGCATTCTGCATCAGGCGCTTCACATTGCGCGCCGCCTGCCGGATGCGCTGCTCGTTTTCGACGAGACCGATGCGCACATGCCCGTCGCCATATTCGCCGAAGCCGATGCCCGGCGCGACCGCCACATCCGCCTTCTCCAGCAGCAGCGTCGCAAAGCCCATGGAGCCCAGATGCCGGAACTTCTCGGGGATCGGCGACCACGCGAACATGCTCGCGGGCGGGCTCGGAATGTCCCATCCCGCGCGCGCCATGCTGTCGACCAGCACGTCGCGGCGATGCTTGTAGGTCGCCCGGATTTCCGCGACGCAATCCTGCGGCCCGTTCAGCGCCGCCGTCGCCGCCACCTGGATCGGCGTGAAGGCGCCATAATCGAGATAGGATTTCACGCGGCCGAGCGCGTTGATGAGCCGCTCATTGCCGACCGCAAAGCCCATGCGCCAGCCGGGCATGGAGAAGGTCTTGGAAAGCGAGGTGAACTCGACCGTTCGCTCCTTCGCGCCCGGCACCTGCAGGATCGAGGGCGGCGGATTGCCGTCGAAATAGATTTCCGAATAGGCGAGGTCCGAGATCACATAGAGATCGTGCTTCGCCGCGAAGGCGATCACTTCGCGGTAGAAATCGAGATCGGCCACCTGCGCCGTCGGGTTCGACGGATAGGAAACCACGATCGCCGTCGGCTTCGGCACGCTGTGCCGCACGCCCCGCTCCAGCATGTCGAAGAAGCCCGTCTCGCTCTCGAAGGGCACGGAGCGGATGACGGCGCCCGAAATGATGAAGCCGAAGGCATGGATCGGATAGCTCGGGTTCGGACAGAGGATCACGTCGCCCGGCGCGGTGATCGCCTGGGCGAGGTTCGCAAGGCCCTCCTTGGAGCCCAGCGTCGCGATCACTTCCGTCTCCGGATTGAGCTTCACGCCGAAGCGCCGCTCGTAATAGGCCGCCTGTGCCTTGCGCAGGCCGGGAATGCCGCGCGACGAGGAATAGCGATGCGTCTTCGGGTCGCGAACGGCCTCGACGAGCTTCTCCACGATATGCGGCGGCGTCGGCATGTCGGGATTGCCCATGCCGAAATCGATGATGTCCTTGCCCTCGGCGCGCGCCTTGGCCTTGAGCTTGTTCACGCTCTCGAAAACGTAAGGAGGCAGACGCTTAATGCGGTGGAACTCTTCGCTCATGGCCAAATCCTGGAGGACGCGATACGCCGTCAGCGGCCCCGATTCGGGCCCGCAGCCGTTCACGGCGTCTTATAACGCCAAAGGGTGGGTCGGGCCATGCGAAAACGGCCCCGGATGGCGGATTATGACTCTGCCCTCATGGCCGATTTATGGCGGAAAGCTGGGCCTCTCCCCGCCCCGCCGGGCACCCCCGCTCAGGGCTGCCCGATCACCGGCTTCACGGTCACATGCCGCGTCGGCGCCGCCGTCACTTCCGGTCCCGTGTCCTCGGCCGGTTCGGCCGCCGCGCCGTCCTCGGTCATGACCTCTGGCTCTTCCTCCGGCTCCTTGGCGGCCGTCTGCACTTCCTGCTGCGGCAGCACCTTGGAATAGTCGCTATGGCCGCCCCGCTCGCCCGGCATCGGAATGACCGGCGCGCTCTCGTAGAGCGACTGCTTGTCCACCCCCTCGGGCACATCCTCCAGCGCGGGCACGGGCGTGGGCCGCGAGACGGAGGGCGCGGGCGCGGGCGCTTCCGTGCCGCCGCGCAGCACCTGGTCGCTGTGGAGAGCGTTCTCGCGGTCGGCGGCGAGCCCCTTGGCGATCTCCTTGCGCTCCTCGAGCGGCGTCGCCGCGGGCTGCGCCTGCGGCACGTCGCGCAGATCGGGGAAGGTCGCATCCGCGGGCGCCTGCGAGGGAGTGCCGCCATAGGCCGCATCCGGCTTCGCGTCGTCCGACAGCGCCGAACAGCCGCCCGCGAGCCCGGCCATGATCAGCGCCGCAGCAATTCCGCACCCGCGGGCCGCTGCGGCAACCCTGTTCACACCCCGGCTCATCGCCATCTCCGGCATCGTCTCACTCCTGCTGCTCAGGCTTTTGCGCCTGTTTCCTGTCCCTGTTTCCGCGTCATCGGGCGGACATGATCAAGCGTATAGTATACGCTTGTGACGATAAACTGTTGATCGACGGGCCGCGCCCGCAGGGCGGCGGATGCGCCCGAAACCCGTAAAGAGCCCCCAGGGAAGCGTTTATGAGCCTCAAGGACACGACCGGCGAAAAGGAAGCCGTGCCCGCGAAGGAAAAACCCGCCAGGCCGAAGAAGCAGCGCCGGAAACCCGCGGCGGCAAAGGCTTCCGGAACGTCCGCCAGGGCCCCGAAAGCGGAGGCGGCCCCCGCTGCCGAAAAGCCCGCCGCCGGTAAACCCGACGCGAATACGCGCGAATATGTGATGCCCGATCTCGGCCGCCTCGCGATCAACCTCATGCATGCGGCGAACCTCGGGCAGAAGGCCGCTCGCCAGCTCATGCGTACCGACGATTCGTCCTCCGACGCGAGCCACGCTCTGCATGACCTTCAGCGCGTCGGCCGGACGCTGATGGATATCGCCGCGAGCTACATGCGCAATCCGGCGAAGATCGTCGAGGCGCAGACCGCGCTGTGGGAAGGCTATGTCGGCCTCGCCTCCAATCTGACGCGCCGCCTGCTCGGCGAGGACGTGCCGCCCGTCGCCGCGCCCAGCCGCTCGGACAAGCGCTTCCGCGATCCCGACTGGCACGAAAACCTGATCTTCGACCTGATGAAGCAGTCCTACCTGCTCACCAGCAAATGGATGACCGACCGCGTGAAGCTCGCCGAAGGCGTCGACCAGCACACGCGCGAAAAGGCGGACTTCTATGTCCGCCAGATGGCGAACGCCTTCTCGCCCTCGAACTTCCTCTTCACCAATCCGGAAATCCTGCGCACCACGCTGGCGACCAATGGCGAGAACCTCGTCTCCGGCATGGAGCACCTGCTGGAAGATATCGAGCGCGGCCACGGCCACATCCAGATCCAGCAGACGGATATGTCCGCCTTCCGCCTCGGCGAGAATATCGCCACGACGCCCGGCAAGGTCGTCTACCAGAACGACCTGATGCAGTTGATCCAGTACGAGCCGACGACCGAAAAGGTCTACAAGCGCCCGCTCGTCATCTTCCCCCCCTGGATCAACAAATATTACATCCTCGATCTCACGCCCGATAAGTCGCTCGTGAAATGGTGCCTCGACAAGGGCTACACGGTCTTCGTCGCAAGCTGGGTGAACCCGGATGCGCGCCTCGCATTGAAGACCTTCGAGGACTACATGACCGAGGGCGTCTATGCCGCGCTCGATGCGGTCGAGAAGGCAACCGGCGAGAAGGAAGTGAACGCCGTCGGCTATTGCATCGGCGGCACGCTGCTCGCCTGCTCGCTCGCGCATATGGCGCAGCGCAAGGACGAGCGCATCAAGTCCGCGACCTTCCTCGTCACCCAGGTGGACTTCACGGAAGCCGGCGAACTCAAGGTCTTCATCGACGAGGAACAGATCGCCGACATCGAAAAGCAGATGCACGAGAAAGGCGGCTATCTGAAGGGGTCAACCATGGCCACCACCTTCAACATGCTGCGCTCGAACGACCTCATCTGGAACTACGTGGTCAACAACTACCTGCTCGGCCGCGAGCCCATGCCCTTCGACATCCTGTTCTGGAATTCGGATGCGACGCGGCTCCCCTCCGCCATGCATGTCTTCTATCTGCGCGAGTGCTATCTGGAGAACAAGCTCGCCGAAGGCCGCATGGTCCTGGGCGGCGAGGAACTGCATCTGAACGATGTGAAGGTGCCGGTCTATCTGCAGTCGAGCCGCGAGGATCACATCTCGCCCTACAACTCCGTCTACAAGGCGACGCATCTCTTCGGCGGCCCCGTGCGCTTCATCTGCGCAGGGTCGGGCCATATCGCGGGCGTCATCAACCCGCCCTCAAGCGGCAAATACAATCACTGGACGAATGACGCCCTGCCGGATACGCCCGATGAATGGTTCGCCGGCGCGACCGACCACAAGGGCTCCTGGTGGCCCGACTGGGAACAATGGCTCTCGGAAAAATCAGGCCCGATGGTCGATGCCCGCAAACCCGGCAGCGGCAAGCTCAAGGTGCTCGAAGACGCCCCGGGCTCATACGTGCTGGTGAAGTCTGAAGACTGAGACATCCGCATGTCTTTCTTCCCACCCTCCCCTCGGGGAGGGTCAAACGGCCCTCTTTGCAGTTTGTCTGCAAAGACAAACAAGAGTGGGCCGTTTGGGGCGGGGGCAGTTCGAACAATCATCTCCCGCACACCGTCTCGGCTTGTCCGGGCCATCCACGTCCTAAACTTCTTCGTCATTGCGAGCGAAACGAAGCAATCCAGAAGCCGCGAAGCAGCGTCCTCTTCGAAAGATTCTTTAGCGCGGGCAACCTGACCAGAACAACAGGTGTCACCCCGGCGAAAGCCGGGGCCCATGGGAATTACCGGATTTGCCGACCCTCAGATGGATCCCGGCTTTCGCCGGGATGACACTGAGGTTTGTATTGAAAGTTCTTCGTCGCTCCGCTCCTCGCAATGACGTAGACGGGATGAAGCGGGCGACCGACATTTCACCTCTCCCTTTGCGAGGGTGAAACTCGGGTGGGGGTAACGGCACCGCAGCACACTCCTCCCCCTGCCTCACCCCAACCACCCCCTCACCGCCTTCACGAACGCCTCCGGCTCTTCATCCGGCCACAGATGACCGGCGCCCGCGATCTCGCGATGCGCGGTTCCGCCGATGGCTTCCGCCGCCGCCCGTGAAGGAATGGAGAAGACCGGTCGCGTCGCCCCGCCCCACATCACGGTGACGGGAACGCGAAGCGCGGCAAGATCGTCCGCGCCGATTTCCGGCGGCGCCTCCTGCGCGAGCAGCAACGGCATCGTATGCATGTTGTCGAATTCGATCTCGCGCCGACGCTCCTCCTGCGCCTCGAAGTATCCCGCGCGCCCGCCCGACCCGTCGATCAGCCTGCGGACGGCTTCCTCCATGTCGCCGCGCCCCGCCGCCTCGAAGATCGGCCCGAACATCGCCTGCGCGTCCTCGCCAAAGCGCGCCAGCGCCGCCTCGTCGCGCACATAGCTCGGCACGCCCGGCTCGTAGATGAGCGCGCGGGAGAAGAGCTCCGGCCGTTCGCGGATCGCGTGGAAAGCGGCATGGCCCGCATAGGACCAGGCGACAAGCGCCACTGGCCCCGCCCCCAGCGCTTCGACAAAGCCGATCAGGTCTTCGCCGTGGCAGCGCGTGCCGAAAGGCGGCCCGTCCGGCCGCCAATGCGCATCTCCGAAATAGCGCTGCGTATAGGCAATCGCCCTTGCGCTTCGCCCCAGAAGCCGCACCTGCCGCTCCCATGTCCGGCAATCGCCAAGCGCTCCATGCATGAAGACCACCGGCGCGCCTTCCCCCGCCTCGATATAGGGAAAGCCTTCGCCATCCACGTCGAGCAGCCGCATTTCCTCATTCGTCATCTGGTCCCCTCCCGCCCGGCATCCTACAGCGCGGCGGCGCAAACCGCTTCGCCGAAAAGGGCTCTCGGCTTCCCGCCCGTAAAGGGCTAGCTTGCCGGTCGCCGCAATCCTGCGGCCCCTGCCGGATGCCGCATCTTGTCCCTCACCGTCACCCTCGCCGTTCTCGCCTCCGCCCTGCTTCACGCAAGCTGGAACGCGCTCGTGAAAACTGGCGCCGACCGGCTGATGATGATGGGCTGGATCGCGGCGGCGACGGGCCTCGTCGCGCTGCCTTTCCTCTTCGTCACGCCGGTGCCGCCGCTCGACGTCTGGAAGATCCTCTGTCTCTCCTTCGCGCTCCACGCGGGCTACAAGCTCTTCCTCGTGCAGGGTTATCACTATGGCGATTTCGGTCAGGTCTATCCGCTATCGCGAGGGTTAGCCCCCGCCATCGTCACCATCGTGGGCGCGCTCTGGCTCGGCGAAATCCTCCCCACTCTCGCCTTTGTCGGCGTCGGCCTCATCGCGCTCGGTATCGTCAGCCTCGCCTTCCGCCGCACGAATGGCGCGGGCCTCCCGAACGATCCGCGCGCCTTGGCCTACGCCTTCGGCACCTCGCTCTTCATCGCCGCCTACACGCTGAATGACGGTCTCGGCGGCCGCATCGCGGAAAGCCCGCATGTCTATGTCATCTGGCTTTTCGCGGGCGACGGGCTGATCTTCTTCCTGATCGTGCTCTGGCGGCGCGGCCGCGCCTTCCTGAAGCCCCAGCGTGCCATGGCCTATGGCTTCGCGGGCGGCGTCATGTCCGTCGCCGCCTACTGGCTGGTGATCTGGGCGATGACGCTCGCACCGCTCGGCCCCGTCGCGGCGCTGCGCGAGACGAGCGTCGTCTTCGCCGCCCTCATCTCCGGCCTCATCCTGAAGGAAGGCCTTGGGCCACGCGCCGTCGCCGCGGCTCTCGTCGTCGCCGCGGGCGTGATTTTGCTGAAGGTCTAGGAGCGTTTCCAGGCGAAGTGGATGCCGGTTCGCCGTCCGGAAACGCGACCAAACTTACAGATTCACGCCCAGCCCCTCGTCGGCCCCGATCATGATGTTGAGGCACTGTACCGCCTGCCCCGACGCACCCTTGCCGAGATTGTCGAGCAGCGCCGCGAGCCGCACCTGCTTCGTCTTCTCATTGCCGAAGACGAAGAGCTTGAGTTCGTTCGTGCCGTTGAGCCCTTCCGGATCGAGCTTCGTCATCGCCGCGCTTTCCTCGAGCGGCGCGACCGAGACGAAGCGCTGCCCCTCGTAACAGCCCGTCAGCGCCTCATGCACGCGCGCGACCGCAGGCGCGGATGGCAGCGCCCAGAGCTGCAGCGGCACCTCCACGATCATGCCCTGCGCATAGCGCCCGACATTCGGCGCGAAGAGCGGCGGATTCGCGAGCCCCATATTCTTCTGCATTTCCGGCACATGCTTGTGCGCGAGCGAAAGCGCATAGGCCCGGAACGCTTCCAGCGTGTAGTTCGGCGCCGCCTCGTCCTCGAACTCGGCGATCATCTGCTTGCCGCCGCCCGAATAGCCGCTGACCGCGTTCACCGTGAGCGGCCAGCCCTCCGGCATCAGCCCCGCCATGACGAGCGGCCGCACAAGCGCGATCGCGCCGGTCGGATAGCAGCCCGGATTGGTGACGCGCATCGCGCCGGCGATTTCCTGTGTCTGCTCGGACGACATCTCCGGAAAGCCATAGACCCAGCCCTCCGCCACGCGATGCGCCGTCGAGGCGTCGATGACCCGCGTCGTCTTGTTCGCGATCAGCGACACGGCCTCCTTCGCCGCGTCGTCCGGCAGGCACAGGATCACGATATCGGCCTCGTTCAGCGCTTCCTTCCGCGCGGCGGCGTCCTTGCGCTTCTCCTCGCCCAGCGAAATGAAAGCAAGATCGTCGCGGCCATTGAGCCGCGCCCGGATCTGCAAGCCCGTCGTGCCAACTTCGCCGTCGATGAAAACCTTCGTGGTCATAGTCTCTGCTCTTTCTTTCCCGCCGCCCCCTGGAGGGGAGGCCGGGAAATTCGTGTACGAATTTCCCGGTTGGGGGGAAGCCAAAACGAAAAAGGCGCCTCGTTTCCACGAAGCGCCTTTCCGATGAACCCTTGCGAGGGATCAGCGCTTCGAGAACTGGAAGCTGCGGCGGGCCTTCGCCTTGCCGTACTTCTTGCGTTCGACCGTGCGGCTGTCGCGCGTCAGGAAGCCTTCCTTCTTGAGCGCGCCGCGAAGCGCGGGCTCGAAATAGGTCAGCGCCTTCGAAAGGCCGTGACGGATCGCGCCCGCCTGGCCCGAGAGCCCGCCGCCCGTCACCGTCGCGGTGATGTCGTACTGGTTCTCGCGCGCGGTCACGACCAGCGGCTGGTTGAGGATCATGCGCAGAACGGGGCGCGCGAAATAGCGCTCCAGTTCGCGGCCATTGATGCTGATGCGGCCGGAGCCCGGCTTGATCCAGACGCGGGCAACGGCGTCCTTGCGCTTGCCGGTCGCATAGGCGCGGCCGAACTTGTCGAGCTTCGGCTCGGCGGGAGCGGCGTTCGCTTCCGGCGCGGCCGTGCCTTCCATCGCGCCCTTCAGGTTTTCGAGCGTGGTTGTTTCGGACATGACTATGCGATCCTGACGTTCTTGCGGTTCTGGGCGGCGAAGTCGACCTTCTCCGGCTGCTGCGCCTCATGCGGATGCTCCGCACCGCCATAGATGTGCAGATGCGTCATCTGCTGGCGGCCGAGCGGCCCCCGCGGGATCATGCGCTTCACCGCGAGTTCGAGAACGCGCTCCGGGAAACGGCCTTCGAGAATGCGCTTCGGGCTCGTCTCCTTGATGCCGCCGGGATGGCCCGTGTGGCGGTAGTAGCGCTTGTCGTCATATTTCTTGCCGGTGAACTGCACCTTCCCGGCGTTGACGATAATGACGTGATCTCCGCAATCCATGTGGGGCGTGTAGGTCGGCTTGTGCTTGCCGCGCAGGCGGTTCGCGACGAAAGACGCGAGACGGCCGACGACGACGCCTTCGGCGTCGATCACGATCCACTTCTTCTCGATTTCGGAGGCTTTCGCGGAGTAGGTCTTCATGGCGAAAATCCCGGGCATCAGAAAACAGTAGGGGCCGCGTCGTGCGGCCCGGTTCGGCGCTGCTTCTAGGGCCTCGCACGCGCCCTGTCAACAACATTGAACCGGGTCCCGTCCCAAAAAGCGCTTTATTCGCGGGCTTTTATGAATGGGGTATCTGAATACCTCACTTATCCCCGGGGCGGGATCGAATAGGTGCAGCTCGCATGGGCGACGGGCCCCGAAAGCCCCTCCTGGGTGAGCTCCACCGCCCCCACCGCCAGCACCCGGCCAAGCTTCATCAGCCGCGCCTTCGCCAGAATATCGGCCTGTTCCGGCCGCCGCATGAAGTCGATATGGAGGCTCGTGGTGACGGCCAGCGCCACCGGCCCGATATGGGCGAGCACCGCCGCATACATCGCGTAATCGGCGAGCGCCATCATGGCGGGCCCCGAAATCGTGCCGCCGGGCCGGAGATTCCGCTCCGAAAAGCCGAGCCGGAGCGTCGCGAAACCCGGCCCCACCGTCTCGATCGTGGTCGTATCCGCGCCCATCCGCATCTGCGGAAACTCGCGCTCCATGAAGGCTTCGAGCTCCTCGACGCTCATCACCGGCTGCAATTCGGCCACCTCGCCCCTCCCGACTAATGTTTTGACGCTTTTACCTCATGGTCCGCGGCGGTAAAACGCCGAGGTCCGGAGCGCAGTCCCGGACCGAGGCGAAAACAAAGCCGCCCGCCCGGTTGAGGAAGCCCCGCATGACCCCGCTGAAGACAGAACGCCTCCTCCTCCGCCCCTGGACGGACGACGACTTCGAGCCCTTCGCCGCCATGTCGGCGGACCCGGAGGTGATGGAGCATTTCCCCTCGACGCTCACCCGCGCGGAAAGCGATGCCGTCGCCGCCCGTCTCCAGGCACACATTGAAAAGCACGGCTTCGGCTTCTGGGCGCTGGAGCTGCCCGGCGTTGCGCCCTTCATCGGCTTCACCGGCATGCAGTATGTGACCTTCGACGCACCCTTCGTCGCGCAACCGCCCGCCCGCACCGTCGAGATCGGCTGGCGCCTCGCGCGCGAGCGCTGGGGCAAGGGTTATGCGACGGAGGCCGCCCGCGCCGCGCTGGCTCACGGCTTCGGTCCCCTCGGCCTCCCCGAAATCGTCGCCTTCACGGCCGCCACCAACACGCGCTCGCAATCCGTCATGGCCCGCCTCGGCATGACCCGCGACCCGGCGGAAGACTTCGACCACCCGAATGTCGAGGACGGCCACCGCCTGAAGCGCCATGTGCTCTACCGCATCCGGCCATAGCCCCAACAAAAAGTGTCATCCCGGCACTTGTTGCCGGGACCCAATCCACTTCTCGGCAAAACGAGAGGCCAATGGATCCCGGGAATAAATCCCGGGATGACATCCTTCTTTTGCTTGCGGAATGTGGCACCTGACTCCACCCCTCCCGCCCGCTATGCTCTCCAAAACAAAAGAACAAAGAGAAAGGGAGCGCGCCATGAGCCAGCCAGCGAAAGAGCCCGCCGAAAAAGCGGCCCCCGCCGCGCCCGTCCTCCTTCGCGAGGATGCGAACGGCGTCACGACCCTCACGCTGAACCGCCCGAAGCAGCGCAACAGCCTCTCCGAAGAGCTGATGATCGCCCTCACCCGCGAGATCGAGGCCGTGGGCAACGACGCCTCCATCCGCGCCGTCGTCCTTGCCGGCGCCGGTCCCGGTTTCTGCGCCGGCCATGACCTGAAGGAACTCACCGCCGCCCGTGTCGCGGAGGATCGCGGCCGCGCCTTCTTCGCGAAGACGATGAAGCTCTGCAGTACGCTCATGCAGGCGATCGTCAATTGCCCGAAGCCCGTCATCGCCCGTGTGCATGGCATCGCAACGGCAGCGGGCTGCCAGCTCGTTGCAAGCTGCGATCTTGCCGTCGCCGCCGACGAAGCGAAGTTCGCCACGCCCGGCGTCAATATCGGCCTCTTCTGCTCGACGCCGATGGTCGCCCTTTCGCGCAACGTCACGCGCAAGCACGCGATGGAAATGCTGCTGACCGGCGAGATGATTTCCGCCGCCCGCGCCGCCGAAATGGGCCTCGTGAACCGCGTCGTCCCGGCGGCGGAACTCGATGCCGCCGTCGCGCATTTCGCCGGCATCATTGCGTCGAAATCCGCCCTTACCGTCTCCATCGGCAAGAAGGCCTTTTACGAGCAGCTCGAAAAGCCGCTCGCCGAGGCTTACAACTATGCGAGCGAAGTCATGGTGAAGAACATGCTCGCCCGCGACGCGGAAGAAGGCATCGGCGCCTTCATCGAAAAGCGCGAACCGAAATGGGAAGACAGGTAACAGTCATGAGTGAAGTCGAACCCGGCGACGTCGAACACATTCTGAAGAACACGAAACTGATCGCACTTGTCGGCGCGAGCGCGAACCCCGCCCGCGACAGTCACGAGGTCATGCGTTTCCTGCAGGGCAAGGGCTACCGCGTCATCCCGGTCAATCCCGGCCTCGCGGGCAAGGAGCTGAACGGCGAAAAAGTCTATGCGTCACTTGGCGACATTCCGGAGAAAGTCGATATGGTCGATGTCTTCCGCAATTCGGAAGCTGCGGGCCCCGTCGCCGACGAAGCCGTCGAGGCGGGCGCGAAATTCGTCTGGATGCAACTGGGCGTCGTGAACGAGGAAGCCGCAAAGCGCGCCCGCGCCGCGGGGCTGCGCGTCGTCATGAACCGCTGCCCGAAGATCGAAATGCCGAGACTGGGGATGTAGCGTTCCACCATTATTAGTCGTCACCCCCGGGCCCTCCTTTGAAAACCAAGGAGGCCGGGGGGCCAGAGCCAAAGGTTCCCAACTTTGCCATCTGGACCACCCTCCCCCTGTGGGAGGGGCGAAATTTTCGAGCGCAGCGAAGTAAATTTCGGGGAGGGGAAAGAGCTTCCGCTCCGCAAAATCCGCTTCGGAGAAAGTTGAGTATCCTTTCCTTACCCCTCCCCAAACGGTCTTCGACCGTTTGACCCTCCCACAGGGGGAGGGTGAAGAAGAAACAAGCAAGAGAGGCAAACATGACCGACCGTAAATTCGATACCCTCGCCGTCCATGCCGGTGCGCAGCCGGACCCGACGACCGGTGCGCGCGCAACCCCCATCTATCAGACGACGTCCTTCGTCTTCGACGATGTCGATCATGCGGCCTCGCTTTTCGGCCTCCAGGCTTTCGGCAACATCTATACCCGCATCACCAACCCGACGACTGCCGTTCTCGAAGAGCGCGTCGCCGCGCTCGAAGGCGGCACGGCCGCGCTCGCCGTATCTTCCGGCCATGCCGCGCAGATGCTCACCTTCCACACCATGCTGGAACCGGGCGACCACTTCGTCGCCGTGAAGCAGCTATATGGCGGCTCCATCAACCAGTTCGGCCACTCCTTCAAGAAGTTCGGCTGGGAAGTGGACTGGGCGGACGCGACCGACCCTGCCAGCATCAAGGCGGCCATCGGCCCCAAGACCAAAGCCGTCTTCATCGAAAGCATCGCGAACCCCGGCGGCCTCGTCACCGACATCGAAGCCATAGCCAAGGTCGCGCATGATGCGGGCATCCCCCTCATCGTCGACAACACCCTCGCCTCGCCTTATCTCTGCCGTCCGTTCGAGCACGGCGCCGACATCGTCCTCCATTCCGCGACGAAGTTCCTCGGCGGTCACGGCAATTCCATGGGCGGCATCATTGTCGATGGCGGCAAGTTCGACTGGTCGAAGGACGGCAAGTATCCGACACTTTCGGAGCCCTGCGCCTCCTATAACGGCCTCAAGATCCACGAGACCTTCGGCCCCATCGCCTTCGCCATCGCCTGCCGCGTGCTCGGCCTGCGCGATCTCGGCCCGGCCATCTCGCCCTTCAACGCGTTCATGATCCTGACGGGCATCGAGACGCTGCCGTTGCGCATGCAGCGCCATTGCGACAATGCGTTGAAGGTCGCGAAATTCCTGAAAGCCCACCCCAAGGTTTCCTGGGTTTCCTATTCGGGCCTCGAAGACAACCCTTCGAATGCACTGATGAAGAAATATTCGCCCAGGGGCGGCGGCGCCCTCCTCACCTTCGGCCTCAAGGACGGCTACGAGGCCGGTGTGAAACTGGTCGGCAAGGTCGAACTGCTCAGCCATCTCGCCAATCTCGGCGATACGCGCAGCCTCATCATCCACCCGGCCTCGACGACACATCGTCAGCTCACGGATGAACAGAAGACCTCCGCCGGTGCAGGCCCGGACGTCGTCCGCCTCTCCGTCGGCATCGAAGACGCCGACGACATCATCGCCGATCTCGACCAGGCCCTGAAGGCGTAGGAAACAAACCGCGAAAGACTCCCCCCTTGAGGGGGAGAAAGAAAAATCGGCGCCGGATACGAAAGCGTCCGGCGCCTGATTTTTCAGGTTGAGGCGTGAGCCAGATCCCTGCCTTCACCACACCACTCCGTGTCATCCCGGCGAAAGCCGGGCCCCACTCGCAATTCAACTTGCCGCAGCGGTCGATGTTCCAAAAAGCAAAACAAACACGTCATTGCCGGGTTTGACCCGGCAATCCAGAAGGCGCGGAACGCGCCGTCCCTCTTCGCAAGACTCTGCTGAGCGGAAGAAGCCCCAGTCCCTCACACTGGATGCCCGGCCTCATTGAAACACAAAGGAGGGCCCGGGCATGACGAACTGATTGATAGATGAAATCTTCTCTGCGGCTCTGCGCGAATCCCGCCCGCCCTACTTCGCCAGCCTGTGCGCGTGCCAGACCGCAATGCCGAAGACGATCATTGCGCCGCCCTGATGCGCCGCGCCGAGCGGGATCGGCACCACCCAGAGCAGCGTCCAGATGCCGAGCGCGGCCTGCGCGACGACCGCCGCGAAAAGGAGGTTCGCCGTTCCCGCCGCTTCCGTCTTGCGCGCGCGATATGCATGCCAGGCCGTCACCGCCAGCAGCAGATAGGCCATCATCCGGTGCTGGAACTGCACGGTCAGATGGCTCTCGAAGAAATTGTGCCAGACAGGCTTCATCGCGAGGAGCCCGTCCGGAATGAACGCGCCCGCCATCAGCGGCCAGGTGTTGTAGATGAGGCCCGCGCGGATGCCGGCCACGAAGGCGCCGAGGATCGTCTGCAGGAAGATCAATGCGATCAGCGCAAGCGCCGCCTTCGAAAGCCCGCTGAGGAAGCGCGTGCTCTTGCCATGCCACATGTCGAGCGCGGTCCAGATCAGCGCGCCGAAGATGATCGTCGCAAGACCGAGATGCGCGGCGAGCCGGTATTGGCTCACCTCCGTCCGGTCGACGAGCCCGCTCATCACCATCCACCAGCCGAGCACGCCCTGCATGCCGCCCAGCACGAAAAGGAAGATGAGCCGCGGCACCATCGAGCGCTCGACGCGTCTCGTCACCGCGAACCAGAGAAAGGGCACGAGGAACGCGACGCCAATCAGCCGGCCGAGAAAGCGGTGGCCCCACTCCCACCAGTAGATCGTCTTGAACTCGTCAAGCGACATGCCCTTGTTGATGAGCTGGTATTGCGGGATCTGGCGGTAGAGGTCGAACTCCTCCTGCCAGTGCTCCTCGCTCATCGGCGGGATAGCGCCCGTCACGGGCTTCCACTCGGTGATCGACAGCCCGCTTTCGGTGAGCCTTGTCAGTCCGCCCACCACAACCATGATGAAGACGAGCATCGCCACGCCGAAGAGCCACCAGGCAATCGCCCGCCGGTTCCGGTCGGCCGTCTCGACCGCATTGATGCGTGGAAGAACGCTCATGGCTGAAACACTTACCCCGCCCGCCGCGCCAAGCCTAGCCGCCTTTGCTTGCGACAGGTCGCCGCGCTTGCAGCATCGCGCCCCACGGGTGCTTTGCGCAAATCTCCCGAATGCCTTATGGAAGGCCATCCCGAAACGAAGACGACCGGAGACGGCCCATGCGCCTCGGCATCCGCACCCGCAAGCTCATCGGCACGATCGTGCTCCTGACCTTTCTGGTGCTCTATTCGTTTCTGATCATGACGATCGCGGTGAGCGGGCACCTGCCGGAGAACGGGCTGGTCCAGTTCCTGTATTACATCACCGCTGGTGTGATTTGGGCGTTTCCCGCCAAATATCTCATCGTCTGGATGGTCCGCCCCGACGAGGCGTAGAACCACCGCCGGGCCGAAGGCCGCAGACGCGCCGGTTTCTTTTGTGACGTTATGATGACGTTTCAATGACGGTCGTCCGTCGCGAAGCCGTCTTTATCCCCGCCCGGCCTCAGCCGAAGCGGCCGGTCACGATCTTGTTCAGCGCGAAGATCACGAGCAGGAAAATAACGACCGGAAGAACCTGGCCAATCATCGGGGTGGCTCCCTAAGCTACGGACGACCTTGCCCCTTGCGGGGCGGGAATGGTCGGAGCGGCGGGATTCGAACCCACGACCCCTTGTCCCCCAGACAAGTGCGCTACCGGGCTGCGCTACGCTCCGACGAACCGGTAATCCGGAATGGAAGAATCCCTTCCGGAGGCGCGGAATATAGACGCGACCGCGCATCGCGGCAACGGCCCAAACCCGCATTTTTCAAGGAATTTTCGGATTTTCGAGGGGGCCTCAGCTCTCCTCGTCCTCGCTCTCCCACAAGGTCTCGTCGATCTCGTCCTTGAGCGAGATGAGATCCTCGAGAAGCGCCTCCAGCCGTTTGCGCCCGCTCGCGCTGACAGGCTTTCCGGGAATTTCCCGCTCCTCCTGCTCGCCGCGCTCCACGGCCTCGCGCGCAAGCTCGGCCAGCGACGTGTCGACCGTGCCGCGCCCCGTCTCCGCGACGAACTTGATGCCCTGCTCGCGAAAGACCTTCTGGACGCCCTTGATGGTATAGCCGTCATTATAGAGGAGCGTACGCACCCCCCTCAGCAGGTCCACATCCTCTGGTCTGTAGTAGCGCCGCCCTCCGCCGCGCTTCAGCGGCCTGATCTGGTTGAACTTGCTTTCCCAGAAACGCAGGACGTGCTGCGGCACATCGAGTTCGCTCGCGACCTCGCTGATGGTCCGAAATGCGTCGGGTGACTTTTGCACAGACAAATGAGGCCCCTGCTGGTCTTCTTCAATCCGGTTTGCGAAGACGGATCTGCTCAAGGGCGGTTCCTCGAGAGCTTATTCGGCGGCCGCCGACCGGCCGGCAAGAGCGCCGTTGATACGTTCCTTGAGAACATGACTCGGGCGGAAAACAAGCACCCGCCGCGGCTTGATCGGCACTTCTTCACCCGTCTTCGGATTGCGCCCCATCCGCCCGCCCTTCTTGCGGACCGAGAACGAACCGAACGAAGAAAGCTTCACCGTGTCGCCCTTGGCGAGGCTGTCGGCAATCTCGGCCAGCACAAGCTCGACGAGTTCCGCCGACTCGTTCCGCGACAGACCGACTTCCTGATAGACCGCCTCGCTCAGATGCGCGCGCGTGACTGTTTCCCCCATGGCCTCCACCTCTGAAGTTTCGTCGTGAAGCCTATTGCCCGCCCGGAAACCCGTCAATATCAAAGGGATGGCCGTTTTCCCTGATATGCGAGATTCAGGATATGGCCTAATTTTTCGGGGCACTCTGCGACGGCCTGCGCGGCCTTTCGCTTAAAATCTGAAAAGCAGCGACCCCCAGGTAAAGCCGCCGCCCATCGCCTCAAGCAATACCAGATCGCCGCGCTTGATTCGGCCGTCTTTCACCGCGGCATCGAGCGCGAGCGGAACGGATGCGGCCGACGTGTTGCCATGCTCGCCAACCGTCATCACCACCTTCTCCGGCGGCAGGCCGATTCTCTTCGCCGTACCGTCGAGAATACGCTTGTTGGCCTGATGCGGCACAAACCAGTCGATGTCTTCCGCCTTGAGACCCGTGGCTTCCAGCGATTCCTTTATGGCCTCGGCAATGTTCACCACGGCATGGCGAAACACCTCTCGCCCCTCCATGCGCACATGCCCGGTCGACTGCGTGGAGGAAGGCCCCCCATCCACATAGAGCTTTTCCTTGTAGCGTCCGTCCGAATGGAGGTGGGCCGTCAGGACGCCGCGATCGGAATTTGTCCCCTCCCCGGATTCTCCCTTTACAACAACGGCGCCCGCGCCGTCGCCGAACAGCACGCAGGTCGTACGATCGGTCCAGTCGAGAAGCCGGGAAAAGGTCTCGGCGCCGATGACCAGTGCCGTCTTCGACTGTCCCGTCTTGATGAAGGTATCGGCCACCGTCATGGCGTAGACGAAGCCCGAACAGACAGCCTGAATGTCGAAGGCCGCGCCGTGATAGAGGCCAAGCTCGGCCTGAACCGTGGTCGCCGTCGCGGGAAAGGTATTATCCGGCGTCGTCGTGGCCAGGATGATGGTGTCGATCTCCTGAACGTCGATCCCGGCATCCGCAATGGCATTGCGCGCGGCGGCAAGCGCCAGATGTGACGTGAGCTCACCATCGGCGGCAATATGCCGGCTGTGAATGCCGGTCCGTTCGACGATCCATTCATCGGTCGTATCGACGATTTTCGAAAGATCGTCATTGGTGACGACGCGGGTCGGCAGATAGCTGCCGACACCGGCTACAACAGTTCGAATAACACTCACGACAGGGCTGCCTCGGATTCCGCTATTTCGTTGTTATGTGTGCGGCGGGCGTTCTCGATGCCGCTCAGGCGGTCGAGATCCGTCACGATCTTGCTGACGAGATCGGCCGAGGCGACATCCACCGCCACGTCGATCGCGGCGGCAAAGCCCACCGCGTCGGTTCCGCCGTGGCTTTTCACCACAAGGCCGTTTAGCCCAAGAAAGACGGCGCCGTTCGAAGCGCGTGGATCGATCTTCGTCGCGAGCGCCTTGAAGGCCCCGCGCGCGAAGAGATAGCCGATCTTGGACATGATCGAACTCTGCATCGCGCCGCGAAGATAGCCGACGATCAGGCGCGCCGTACCCTCCGCCGTCTTGAGCGCTATGTTCCCCGTGTAACCGTCGGTCACGACGACATCGACAGTACCTTTCGAGATATCGTCGCCTTCCACGAAACCGTGGAAGCGGATCGGAAGGTGCGCCTCGCGCAACATTTGTGCGGCGGCCTTCACCTCCTCGGTCCCCTTGACCTCTTCCTCACCGATATTGAGAAGGCCGACCGTCGGCTGCTCGACATTAAATATCACGCGCGCGAATGCTTCGCCCATCGCCGCGAATTGAACTAGCTGGTAAGCATCGGCACCAACCGTCGCCCCCAGGTCGAGCGCAACGCTTTCACCGCGCGCCGTCGGCCAGAGTGCCGCGAGCGCCGGGCGTTCCACATTCGGAATGGTCTTCAGGATCACCTTGGCCATCGCCATGAGGGCGCCGGTATTCCCCGCGGAAACCGCAGCCTGCGCACGACCGGTCTTCACCGCATCGATCGCCATCCACATGCTGCTGGTCTTCCGTCCGCGGCGAAGCGCCTGGCTCGGTTTGTCGTCCATCGAGACCGAGACTTCCGTGTGAACGATCTCGCTCGCCTGCGCCACACGCGGATGCTTCTCGAGCAGCGGGCGGATTTTCTTCTCGTCGCCGAAAATGACGAACCGCACGTCCGGATGACGAATGGACGCGACTTCGGCACCACCGATGACCGTTTCCGGCCCGTGGTCGCCGCCCATCCCGTCCAGCGCTATCGTCAGTCCTTGCGTCACCCGGCTACCCCCGTTCCTGTCCGGCGCCCATTCTCAAATCACGAATGCGCGCCCCGAAGATACAGCCTCGCGAGTACCAGACAATAGCCGCAAGCCCCATCGAATCGCGCCAACTCAATAATTTTTCTTGAGTTTTTCCAGCGCAGCAAAGGGATTTGGCTTGCTTTCCGGAGCGTCACCCGGTTCTTCCACATCTGTCTGGAAGGCAGCGCCCGGCTTGCGGGGATAGGGGTCGAGAGCGAGCGCCAGTCGCTCCGCGACAGCCTCCCCTATTTCGACGCCATTGCCGGCCATCGGCTCTGGAGCATCTTCTGCCTCGACATCGATCTGGATTTCGCGCTCGTTCGAAACCTCGGCAACTTCAGGTTCGATCATGTGCTCGGGCAGATAGCGCTGCTTGAAACTCTCCTTGATCGACTGGTGAACAGGCTCGAGTGTGACGACGCAAGCCTGAATGACCTCCGCCTTGAAACTTGCCTCCACCGTCAGGCCCGCCTTTCGATAAGGCCGCACTTTGGCCGCCCCGGAAAGTGACACCACTTCCGGGATGCCGAAGCGGCGCGCGAGTTCCTTTCGTGCAACTTCATCAGCCACGAAGGAGATCTCCTTCCCGTTCGGCGGAACATCGGTCACGGCAACGAAGAGCCTGAAATCCTGTTTCGGCGAGGGTCCCATCACAAAGCCCCCTCGATTTCCGCCTTGCCGGGTTGCGTGAAAACCACTCGTCCCAGCAGAATGTCTTCAACCGGCTGTGCGGCGAGCTCCATTTCCGCCTGACGGACATAGGCGGCAAGTCTCGCCGCATGGTCGCCGGCCATCGCCGTGTCGGGCAGGATATTCCGGCGAAGCGCTGCCTCCAGCTTGTCCCCATCATCGACCAGCGCTTCGTCATAGGCCTGCATGCGGCCATAGAAGGACTGGGCGAGCGCCTTGATCTTCTTGCCTACCGAAAGGTCTCCAACCCCCATTTCCCGGAGTGTCTGGTCCATATCGTCGAAAAGCACATCGAAGAGTTTCTGGCCAAGTTCCTTCCCTGCCTGGCCGCCCGCCCTCAGACGCCGCAACGCGAGATGCACATGCAGGGCAACCATCTCGAATCGCCCTTCCGCCGTGTCGGGAACCCCCATCTCGGTATAAAAGACGGGGCTGCGCGCCTGCGTCACCAGCAGCCCGTAAAGGACATATGGTGTATCGTCGTCACGGGAACGGCCAAAAATCCTTTTCCATATCATGGCGTCACTCCAGCCTCGGGTGGTAGGTTTTGGCCCATATCGCACATGCCGATTGAATTTACCCCGCGACAAGGGTAGGTCAACGGCACACCTTTCAGGCTCCAGGAGGCCTCTACCATGAATTCGTTCCGACTGCGCCGCCCTGCCCGTGTCGCCCTGACAGCCGTCTGTCTGGCGCTCGGTTCGGTCGCCATGTCGGCCTGTTCCCCTATTGTGGAAGAGCGGGGCTACATTTTCGATCCGGCGGATCTCGACAAGCTTCAGACCGGCTCGTCCAAGGAGCAGGTTCGCAGCGTGATGGGCTCTCCCTCGACCGTTTCTACCGTCGATGGCGAAGCCTGGTACTACATTTCGAGCAAGTTCGAAACCGTCGCCTTCTACGAACCAAAGGAGATCGAGCGCACGGTTGCTGCGGTTTATTTCGACAAGACGGACGTCGTCCAGCAGGTCGCCTATTACGGCCTTGAAGACGGGCAGATCGTCAACTTCGTCGACCGAAAGACGCCTACGCGCGGCAAGGAACTCACCGTCCTCGGACAGCTCTTCGGCAATCTCGGCCGTTTCAACAATCAGAGCACGGGCATCCCGTCGGTCGGCACGGGCAATCCGACGAACCGCCGGTAACTTGATGGATCGCACACAGCCGGGTTTCCCGGAAATGCAAAAACAAAAGCCCCGCGGATCGCTCCGCGGGGCTTCTTAATTTGAAAGGCTGCCGCCCTTACGAGTGCGCAAGCACCGCAAGAAGCAGAAGCGCCACGATGTTCGTGATCTTGATCATCGGGTTGACTGCCGGGCCAGCCGTATCCTTGTAGGGATCGCCAACAGTATCGCCCGTGACGGCTGCCTTGTGGGCTTCCGAGCCCTTGCCGCCATAGTTGCCGTCTTCGATATACTTCTTCGCGTTGTCCCACGCACCGCCACCGGACGTCATCGAGATGGCGACGAAGAGACCCGTAACGATGACGCCGAGCAGCATCGCGCCGACCGCCGAGAAGGCAGCCGACTTGTCCGCGATCGCGAGTATCGCGAAGTAGAGAACGATCGGCGAAAGCACCGGCAGAAGCGACGGGATGATCATTTCCTTGATCGCCGCCTTGGTCAGCATGTCGACCGCCCGTGCATAGTCAGGCTTCGAGGTGCCGGCCATGATGCCCGGATCGGCCTTGAACTGGCGGCGCACTTCCTCGACGACGGCACCGCCTGCGCGCCCCACCGCCATCATGCCCATCGAACCGAAGAGGTAGGGCAGAAGGCCGCCAATGAATAGGCCGATCACCACATACGGGTTCGAAAGCGAGAAGTTCGGGCTCACACCGGCGAAATAGCCATAGGTATCGGAGTTAGCGGCAAAGAAGGTCAGGTCTTCCGTGTAGGCCGCGAAGAGAACAAGCGCGCCGAGGCCCGCCGAACCGATCGCATAACCCTTGGTGACCGCCTTCGTCGTGTTGCCCACGGCGTCGAGCGCATCGGTCGTCTTGCGGACGTCTGCCGGAAGATCGGCCATTTCCGCGATGCCACCCGCATTGTCCGTGACCGGACCGAAGGCGTCGAGCGCGACCACCATGCCTGCGAGCGCGAGCATCGTCGTCACCGCGATGGCAATGCCAAAGAGACCGGCAAGGCTGTAGGTGACGAGAATGCCGACCACGATGGTGAGAGCCGGCAGCGCCGTCGCTTCCATCGAAACCGCGAGACCCTGGATGACGTTCGTGCCGTGGCCCGTGACGGACGAGGCGGCAACCGACTTCACCGGGCGGAAGTTCACGCCCGTATAGTACTCGGTGATCCAGATGATGAGGCCGGTGACGGCAAGACCGACAACGCCGCAATAGTAGAGTGTCATGCCGGTGAAGCTGATCGCGCCCACCGTGTAGGTCGCATCGAGCCCGATCATCCAGTCGGTGACGAAGTAGAGCACGACGAGCGAGAGCACCGCAGAGGCGATGAAGCCCTTGTAGAGCGCGCCCATGATGTTGTTGCTCTTGCCGAGACGGACGAAGAACGTACCGATGATCGAGGTCACGATGCAGGCAGCGCCGATGGCCAACGGATAGGTCATCATCGAGGAGACGCCCTCGCCCACGAAGAAGATCGAGGCAAGAACCATCGTCGCCACGACGGTCACAGCATAGGTCTCGAAAAGATCGGCCGCCATGCCGGCGCAGTCGCCGACATTGTCGCCCACATTGTCGGCGATCGTCGCCGGGTTGCGGGGATCGTCTTCCGGAATGCCCGCTTCGACCTTGCCCACGAGATCGCCGCCGACATCCGCACCCTTGGTGAAGATGCCGCCGCCGAGACGCGCGAAGATCGAGATGAGCGAGGCGCCGAAGCCGAGCGCGACAAGCGCGTCGATCACTTCACGCGAACCCGGTTCGTAGCCGAGATGAACGGTCAGCACCGCGTAATAGACCGCAACGGCGAGAAGCGCGAGGCCCGCAACCAGCATGCCCGTAACCGCGCCCGACTTGAACGCGACGCTGAGGCCCGCGGCGAGGCTTGAGCTCGAGGCCTGGGTCGTGCGCACATTCGCACGCACCGAAACCAGCATGCCGATATAGCCAGCCGCACCCGAAAGCGTCGCGCCGACGAGGAAGCCGACGGCGACCTTGAGGGTCAGCAGATACCAGACCACGGCGAAAATCACCGCGCCTACGATGGCGATGGTCGTGTATTGACGCGCGAGATAGGCGCTGGCGCCCTCCTGGATCGCTGCCGCGATCTCCTGCATGCGCGCATTGCCCGCGTCCAGCTTCAGCACCGAGCGCACAGCCCAGATACCGTAGAGGACCGCAAGCACGCCGCAGCCGATAATAGCCCACAAAGCAGTGCTCATTGTTTTGTCCTTAGGTTCCCTTGAAAGGATGACCGGCGGGATTTGCCACTCTGTCCTTCCGGCACTTGGACACCGGAAGTCCTCCCCCCTGCCGAATGCAGAAATCGCGCGGAAAGATGCCAAATTGGCCCCCGGAAAGCAACCGGCAGCCCCAACCGCTCCGGGGCTAAAAGTGGCGATATCCCAATTGTTTGAGCGGGATTGACCGGCCGGAACCATCCACAAGGGTCACCCCTTCGCCTGCCCCGGAGATGCAGCCGATTTTCGTTACGGCCACCGCGCTTTCCGTGGCTGCCGCCTTCACTTGTCCGGCCATTGCCGCAGGCGCGGTGAACAGGATTTCGTAGTCGTCACCACCACCGGCAACGAACGAAAAAAGGCTGGAATCCCTCTCTATCGCCCGTTTGGCGGCATCCGACAGGGGCAGCCTGTCGCGTTCGATTCGCGCCCCTTTGCCAGAGGCATCGCAGATATGCCCGAGATCGGCCAGAAGGCCATCCGATACGTCGAGCGCCGCGGAAGCGATTCCGCAAAGCCTTGGCCCCAGGGTGGATCGGGGGTCGGGCTCTCGGTATCGCCGGATCAGATAGTCTGCGTCCTCCGGGCCGAGCCCCGTCAGCTTGCCCCTGAGCAATTCAAGGCCGAGCGCCGCATCGCCGAGCGCCCCCGAAACATAAACGTCGTCTCCCTCCAGCGCGCCCCCGCGAGGCAGCATGGCTCCGGCGGAGACTTCACCGATGGCGGTCAGCGAAAGCGTGAGAGGGCCGGTCGTGCGCACCGTGTCGCCGCCCCACAGGGCGAGGCCATAGCGCCGCTGGTCTTCGAGTAGCGCCCCAGCGAAACGCCGGATCCAGCCGAGACTTGTCTCGTCGGCCCAGGCCGTGACCAGAAGATAGCCTTTGGGGATGGCGCCCTTTGCCGCAAGATCCGAGAGGTTCACCCGAAGCAGCTTGCGCGCCACGCTTTCGGGTGGATCGTCAGGGAGGAAATGGACTCCGGCGACGATGGCATCCACGGTAAGAACCGTTTCGCACCCCTCGCCCGCTCGATAGAGCGCTGCATCGTCCTTCAGCGCAAAGGCGCCGGGCGCGTCTGCTGCAAGAGGCGCAAAGACCTCTTCGATCAGTGTGAACTCGTCAGGGCGCTTGCCCTCAGCCTTGTCCGCCGGAGCCATGTTCTGCTCCCGCCCCGCCCCTGATCTCGCGTCCAAGCCGGTCGAGCACGGCATTCACGACGCCCGGCTCGTCGCCCTCGAAAAAGGCATGGGCAATGTCCACATACTCGTTGATAACGACCTTGAGCGGTACGTCCTTGCAGCGTCGAAGCTCGTAGGCGCCGCAACGAAGAACCGCACGCAGGGTTGAATCGATCCGAGCCAGCGTCCAACCCTTGGCGAGCGCAGCATTCACCTGCCGGTCCAGTTCGCGCTGTTCGCGCACAACGCCACGCACGATATCCTCGAAATGGGCTGCATCCGCGTCCTCGATATCGACACCCTCGATATCCTTGCCCAGGCGATATTCGACAAACTCTTCTATAACATCGTCGAGCGGCGTCGCAGCGACATCCATCTGGTAGAGCGCCTGCACCGCTCCCAGCCGGGCAGCGGAACGCGCCTTCGGGTCGAGGCTGCCGCCGGATTCGGGCTTCACTGGAACTGCCATCGTCTTCAAAGAACCTCGAACGGCATCAAGCGCCGAAACTACGTTTGAGTTCGATCATGTCGAGACAAGCATTGGCGGCGCCGCCGCCCTTGTTCTTCTCGTTCACCCGGGCACGCGCCCAGGCCTGCTTCTCGTTTTCGACCGTCTGGATACCGTTACCAAGTGCAAGCGAACGCTCCACGGAAAGATCCATGAGCGCGCGGGCTGACTCGTTCGACACGATGTCGTAATGCGTGGTCTCGCCGCGGATGACGCAACCGAGCGTGACGAAACCATCGATCTTCTTCGTGAAGGCGCCATGCGCCATCGCATCGAGCGCGTATTTCACCGCTGCCGGAATTTCAAGCACACCGGGCACGGAAACGCGCTGCCAGGTCGCGCCGCGCGCTTCGATCGCCTCGATTGCGCCCTTGGCAAGTTCATCCGCCAATTCCTCGTAGAAGCGAGCCTCGATGATGAGGATATGGGCTTCGGTCGTCACGACGTCGTCTCCTTTGCGCGCGTCCTGGCGCCCTTCGTCAGCGGACGCTGCCCGACCACTTTCAACCCGTAGCCTTCGAGTCCGACGATGCTCCGGTCCGTGTCGGACAGAAGGACCATGTCATGAATGCCGAGGTCGAGCAAAATCTGCGCGCCGACGCCATATTCGCGCAGACGGCGCGGCATTCCCTGTTCGCCTCCCTCGCCCTTGCGAAGCAGCATGTCGGAAACGACGGTGGCCGTCGTATCGCGAATGAGCACTATGACGCCCCGCCCTTCCTCGGAAATGATCCGCATGGATTCCTTCAGAATGTCGGAACGGGGGCCCGTCGCACCGAGAATATCGTCGAAGACATTCATCGCATGCACACGCACGAGTACGGGCTCAGGGCCGGAAATGTCGCCCTTCACCAGCGCGATATGCTCGGCATATTCGACGGTGTTGAGATAGACCATCATCTTGAACTCGCCGCCATAGGCACTGTCGAGTTCGGTTTCGATGGCGCGATGAATGAAGTTGTCGTAGCGCCTGCGATAGGCGATGAGATCCGCGATGGTCGCGATCTTGAGCCCGTGAAGCTGAGCAAACTGCACGAGATCGGGAAGCCGCGCCATCGTGCCGTCGTCATTCATGATCTCGCAGATGACGCCAGCCGGATAGAGGCCCGCGAGCCGGGCGATATCGACCGCCGCTTCCGTGTGTCCGGCGCGAACGAGAACGCCGCCGTCTCGCGCGACGAGCGGAAAGACATGTCCCGGCGACACGATGTCCGTCGCGCCTTTTGTCGGGTCGATGGCGACAGACACCGTATGCGCGCGGTCATGCGCCGAAATGCCCGTCGAAATGCCTTCGCGCGCTTCGATGGAAACCGTAAAGGCCGTCTGATGACGCGACTGGTTGGTCGAGGACATGAGCTGCAGGTTGAGCTGCTTGGCGCGATCGCCCGTCAGCGAAAGACAGATCAGCCCGCGGCCATACTTCGCCATGAAGTTGACGGCCTCCGGCGTGCACATCTGAGCCGGAATGACGAGATCGCCCTCGTTCTCGCGCTCTTCGGCGTCGACAAGAATGAACATCTTGCCGTTGCGCGCGTCCTCGATGACGTCCTCGATCGGGGAGAGGTATTCCTTGTACACGGATATCAGTCCTTCTGAACCAGCCGCGCGACATAGCGGGCCAGCATGTCGATTTCAAGATTAACGGGATCGCCCGCTTTCGCCAGTCCCCAGGTCGTGACCTGCTGCGTATGCGGGATGATGTTGACGCCGAAGCGTGTTCCCCCAGCGTTTCCGCCGGGTTTCGGGTCTTCCACCTCGTTGACGGTGAGCGAGGTGCCGTTCAGCGTGACCGAACCTTTGGGCGCTATGAACCGGCCAAGCCCTTCCGGCGCCTCGAAAGTGAAGCGCAGGGAGTCCCCCTCCGGCCTTATGTCGACGATCCGGCCTACCCCGTCCACATGCCCGCTGACGACATGTCCTCCGAGTTCGTCGCCCGCCTTCAGCGCGCGTTCGAGATTGATCTTCGTGCCTTCTTTCCAGGTACCGAGCGTGGTGCAGTCGAGCGACTCCTGCGACACGTCGACGGCAAACCAGTTACCGCCAGCATCGCTACCCTTCTCCACGACGGTCAGGCAACAGCCGGCGCAGGCGATCGACGCACCGAGATCGATGCCAGCGGGGTCGTAGGCTGTCTCGATGACAAAGCGCGTGTCGCCGCGCTTTTCGACGGAACGGATGCGCCCCACATCGGTGATGATGCCCGTAAACATTCTCACCCTCCGCGAACGAAACTTGCGACCGTGTCGCCACCTACGGACGCTGTCTCGCGAAGTACGAAGCCGGGTGCATCGCCGAGCTTCTTGACGCCCAGAGCCGCGATGGCTGGATAACCGTCTCCGCCGATCACCTTCGCCGCCCGGAACCATTCGATCCGGTCAACCAGGTGCTCGCGCAGGAGCGACGCGCCGAGACGCGCCCCGCCCTCCACGAGCACCCGCGTCAGCCCATGTTTGGCGAGTATTTCCATCGCGGCGCGCATGTTCATGAGACCGCCATCGCCGGGCTCGACGTCGATCAGCGTGACGCCGCATTCCTCGAAGGCCGCACGGCGATGTTCGTCGCCTCCCGGCAGCGTCAGAACCCATACAGGAACCTTCTTCGCATCGCGCACCAGCTTGGAGGTCAGCGGCAGACGAAGCCGTCCATCCGCGACGATGCGGACGGGTGAGCGCCCCTCGAGCCCGGGCAGCCGGCAAGTAAGTTCGGGATCGTCCACGATGGCCGTTGCGCTGCCGACGAGAATTGCGTCATGCGTTGCCCGAAGCAGATGTCCCCGCTTCCGCGCGGCCTCTCCCGTGATCCATTGGCTGTGCCCGTCATGCGTTGCCGTTCGCCCGTCAAGCGAACTCGCGATCTTCAGCGTCACCAGCGGGCGGCGCTCGGACATGGTGAGAAAGAAGCCTTCATTGAGGTAGTAGGCATCTGCGGCACAGACATTTTCCGTCACCTCTATGCCCTTCGCCTGCAGCATGGCAAAGCCACGCCCAGCTACTTCGGGGTTGGGATCGGTTATGGTGCCAACCACACGCGCAATGCCCGCCTCTATCAGAGCCGTGGCGCAAGGACCCGTCTTGCCCTGATGAGCACAGGGCTCAAGGCTCACATAGGCAGTCGCGCCCCTGGCGAGTGGACCGGCGCGGCGAAGCGCCTCCGTCTCGGCATGCGGTCTTCCGCCCGGCTGGGTCCAGCCGCGACCGACGACGCGTGGCGAGCCGTCTTCCTCACGCACGATCACGCAGCCGACAGCGGGGTTCGGCGCAACCTGCCCCAGCCCTCGCTCGGCGAGCGTCAATGCCACTTTCATGAAATGAATATCCTGGGGCCGAACCATTTCCATCCCTGCCGGCGGGCTCTCCCGCGATGCCTTTCCGGGCTCGCGGCTGGCGGCCCGAAGGATCAGCGGTCCTCGTCTTCCTCGCGCATCGCCCCTTCGAAGGGCCCGCTGAGCTCGCCCAGAAACTCCTCGAAATCCTTGGCCTCGCGGAAGTTCCGGTAGACCGAGGCGAAACGGACATAGGCGACGGCATCGAGAGAACTCAGGCCCTCCATGACCAGCTTGCCTACCATGGCCGAGGGTATCTCGCTCTCGCCCATGCTTTCGAGACGCCGCACGATACCGCTCACCATACGCTCAATGCGCTCCTGCTCAACCGGGCGTTTGCGCATGGCGACTTGCACGGAACGCATGAGTTTGTCCCGATCGAAAGGAACCCTGCGTCCGCTGGATTTGATGATGGTCAGCTCGCGCAGCTGTACGCGCTCGAAAGTGGTGAACCGGCCGCCGCAGGCGGTGCAGAAGCGCCGCCTGCGGATGGCCGTATTGTCTTCGGTGGGACGCGAGTCCTTCACCTGCGTGTCTTCGTTACCGCAATATGGACAACGCATCCGCTGCCAGCCCCCTCACTGCTTAACCCGTCCTGTCGCGGAACGGATTACTTCGGCCCACCATAGATCGGGAAACGGCGGCAGAGCTCGATCACGCGATCTCGCACCGCGGCTTCCACATCGCCATTCTTTTCATCGCCATTCTTGGCGAGCCCGTCCAGCACTTCGGTGATGAGCTTGCCGATCTGCGCGAACTCTGCAACGCCGAAGCCGCGCGTCGTGCCCGCAGGCGTACCGAGCCTTACGCCGGACGTGACCATCGGCTTTTCGGGATCGAAGGGAATGCCGTTCTTGTTGCAGGTAATATGCGCGCGCTCGAGCGCCGCTTCAGCAATCTTGCCGGTCAGGCTCTTCGGACGCAGATCCACTAGCATCAGGTGCGTATCCGTGCCGCCCGAGACGATCGCGAGGCCCGCATCGGCCAGCGTCGAGGCAAGCGTACGCGCATTGTCCACGATCGACTTCGCATAGGTCTTGAAGTCGGGACGCAACGCCTCGCCGAAGGCAACCGCCTTGCCTGCGATGACATGCATGAGCGGGCCGCCCTGAATGCCCGGGAAGATCGCCGAGTTGATCTTCTTTCCGATTTCCTCGTTGTTCGAGAGGATCATGCCGCCCCGCGGACCGCGCAACGTCTTGTGCGTCGTCGTCGTAACGATATCGGCATAAGGAAGCGGGCTTGGATGCGCCCCGCCGGCCACGAGGCCGGCAAAATGCGCCATATCGACCATCAGCAGCGCGCCCACACTGTCGGCAATCTCGCGGAACGCCTTGAAGTCGATCACACGCGGATAGGCCGACCCGCCTGCAATGATCATCTTCGGCTTGTGCTCTTTCGCGAGGCTCGCGACCTCGTCGAGATCGATCAGATGATCCTGCTGCCGGACGCCGTACTGAACCGCGTTGAACCATTTGCCCGACTGATTGGGCGCCGCACCATGCGTCAGGTGGCCGCCCGCCGCCAGGCTCATGCCCATGATCGTGTCGCCGGGCTTCAGCAGCGCCATCATCACGCCCTGATTGGCCTGCGAACCCGAATTCGGTTGCACGTTTGCATAAGAGCAATCGAACAGCTTCTTTGCCCGGGCAATCGCCAGTTCCTCGGCAATATCGACGAACTCGCAACCGCCGTAGTACCGCTTTCCCGGATAACCCTCGGCGTACTTGTTGGTCATGATCGACCCCTGCGCTTCCAGAACGGCGCGAGAGACGATGTTTTCGGAAGCGATCAGTTCGATCTGGGTTTGCTGACGGTCGAGTTCGCGCTTGATCGCGTCGAGGATTTCGGGGTCGCTCTCCGCGAGCCCGTCCGTGAAGAAACCGGCGAAAGTGCCTCGCCCGGCGGCGGCATCGCTCAAAGACATAAATCTACCTTTTCGTTTCGGTTCGAATTCTTCCGGGGCCGCGAACCGGCAAGTCGCAACGCGTGGCGCGCGCCATGGCCACCCTGGGCGGCCGCCCGGTTTCGATCCGCGCGTGATACCACATCTCGTCAGCGGCCGCCAATTGGCCACAAATATTTGCTGAAAATCTGGTGCGACTGTCCGTCCGGGGTTCTTGCCGGAATGCAGGGTGAAACGGACGCAATCGCCGACGGGTCAAGCAAATATGTGTGAGTATAGTTTAACCGAGACTAGAAACCGAAAGTTTACTTGCGAATCCAAGTTGTTTAGCTGCAGATCAGATTGGCAAACCATGGATTCACCTTGTTTTGCCAAGGTTAAGACGGGTCTGCACCAAGATGATAATCTTGATGTCCTTGTCTAGACTCGATATACCGCTTTGGAAATGAGCACTTTTGCACCGCATATGCGGAAGAATCACCCCCTGCAAGGCAAGTTCTCGTAATGAATGAGACAAAATCTTCTGCTTCCGCGGACACGACGGAAATTCTCCGGCTGGCGACCGAAATCGTGGCGGCCTATGTCAGTAACAACGCGATATCCGCAGCCGAACTTCCAGGAATGATCCGCACCGTTCATTCGACGCTGAGCAACCTCGACCAGAATTCACCGGATCGGGAGACCGATCTGACACCCGCCGTACCGGTCAAGAAATCGGTAACCGCCGACTACATCGTCTGTCTGGAAGATGGCAAGAAGCTGAAAATGTTGAAGCGCTATCTGCGCTCGCAATACGGCATGACGCCCGAGGAATACAGGGCGCGCTGGGGACTGCCCCACGACTATCCGATGGTCGCCCCCAATTACGCCGCTCAGCGCTCCAAGCTTGCCAAGCAAATCGGGCTTGGGCGCGTCGGCGCCGCCACCCCGGGCAAACCCCGAAAGAAGAAATAGGATCAGACGACGATCCCACCGCCGGAAGATTCAGGTGGTGTCTTCTTTTCCGGTTCCTGCCCTTCCTTTTCCTTCTTCTCGAGCATGTAGCGCAGCTTTCGTACCGCTATACGCTCCAGCTCATGCTGCGCGGCAGTCGATGGGCCGACCACCGAGACTTCAAGTCCCGTTGCAACGTCGACAGCCGTCACTTTGACGCTGCCGCCGACAGGCATGTATTCGAAGATTACCTCGCGGCCTTCGCCGCTTCCGTTCCCCCCGCTCCCGGGGTTATTGCCCGCTCGATCAGGCGGCACGTCGAATCTTGTGGCGCGTCCAGACCTGGTCCAGCGCCTTCACCAGATCGCGCATCATGTCGTCTGTGTGAACCGGACAAGGTGTGAAGCGCAGCCGCTCCGTGCCCCTCGGGACGGTCGGATAATTGATCGGCTGGACGTAGATGTCGAAGTCGGACAGCAATTCGTCGCTTACCTGCTTGCAGACGACGGGGTCGCCCACCATCACCGGCACGATATGGCTCTCGCACCACATCACGGGAAGCCCCGCATCGGCCATCATCCGGCGCAACGTCCCGGCGCGCTCCTGATGGGCCTCGCGCTCTACATTGCTCGACTTCAGGTGCCTCACGGCGGCAAGCACGCCCGCGACGAGCACAGGCGCAAGCGACGTCGAAAAGATGAAGCCGGGCGCATAGGAACGCACCACATCGACGAGGTCCGCTGAGGCCGCAACATAGCCGCCCATGACGCCGAAGCCTTTGGCCAGCGTTCCTTCGATGATGTCGACCTTGTCGAGCACGCCGTCACGTTCGGCGATACCGCCGCCCCTGGGGCCGTAAAGCCCCACGGCATGAACCTCGTCCAGATAGGTCAGAGCCCCATACTTGCGGGCGAGATCGCAGATAGCTCCGATAGGGGCTATATCTCCATCCATGGAATAGACGGATTCGAAAGCCACGATCTTCGGCTGGTCGGGATCTAGTTCGCTGAGCAATTCTTCCAGATGTGCGAGATCATTATGCCGCCAGAGGCGTTTCGGACCGCGCCCGCGGCGAATGCCCTCGATCATCGAGGCATGGTTCATTTCGTCCGAAATGATGACGCAATCGCCGAGGATACGCGCCAGCGTCGAAAGCGTCGCGTCATTCGCCGCATAGCCGGATGTGAACAGAAGCGCCGCTTCCTTGCCATGCAGGTCGGCGAGTTCGCGTTCGAGTTCGACATGGTAATGCGTGGTACCGGAGATGTTCCTTGTACCCCCCGAACCCGCGCCCACCTCGTCGATCGCGCGATGCATCGCTTCGATCACGGCGGGATGCTGGCCCATGCCCAGATAATCGTTGGAGCACCAGACGACGATATCCTTGGTCCCCTCCGGCGTGTGGAAGGTCGCCCGCGGAAACGAGCCCCGGTGCCGCACGATGTCGGCGAAGACGCGATAGCGCCCCTCATCCTTTACAGCGCGCAGCGCCTCGCTGAGTTTCCGCTCGTAGTCCATGGCGTTCCTGTCCTCGCCGCCGGCTCGAAACCGGCTCGCCTGTTTTCGTGTGATTCTAGCACAGCTTAGCCCGCCTCCCCAGCCTCACCAGCCGCGAATTGTCGCAGAACATATACATGGGTATGACGCGGGCTTCTAGGAACCCCAAAGGCCGAGATCACTCAGAACGGTTCTCAACAGAACCGGCTCGTCGGTCATGATGCCATCAACGCCGATCTCGACGAGGCGCCGCATCTCGGCTTCGTCGTCGATCGTCCAGACATGAACCTGCAACCCGAGTTCGTGAGCACGCTCGACAAGTGCGTGATCCACCAGCCGGATTCCATATTGCTCGGTTGGAATCTGCGCGCATCCCTCCACGAACCCGCCAAGCAGGCCCGCCGCTGGTCCCGCCCAGCTGGAAAAACGGAGCCGGGCCGTCGAAAGCGGCCCCATGCCGGTGCAGAGCTTCGGCCCCAATGCGTCTCGAATACCCGCCGTGCGCCGCCCGGAAAAGGAATTCACACAGACGCGCTCCACCGCCCTCGCATCCTTGAGGAGCTTTATCAGCGGTTCCGCCGCGTTGTCGCGTTTGGGATCTATGTTGATCCTCAGCTCGGGCCAGGCCGCAAGAAGGTCGGCCATCAGGGGAATAGGCTCCGTCCCTGCAATCCTCGCCTTGCGGACCTCTGCATAGTCCATCTCGGCAACAACGCCCTTCATGTCCGTGACGCGGTCGAGCATGTCGTCGTGAAAGGCGAGCAGAACCCCGTCCCGCGTCGCATGGACATCCGTCTCGATATAGCGATAGCCGAGATCGACCGCGCCCTGAAAGGCGGGCATCGTGTTTTCGGGCCAGGCGCCCGCGCCGCCGCGATGCGCGAAGGCGAGAAGCCCGTCAAATTCGAGATAGGGGAATTTTGCCGGGCGCATCCGCCTTGCCTGCCGCTCTGGATTTCAGTTGTCGAGCGCGCTCGTGTTCACGCTTCCATCGCGATCATACACGTCGTCGCGGAAATTCACGACACCGTCGGCCTCGGCCCAGGCCGTCAGATAGGCAAGATAGATCGGGATGGGAACCGCAAGCGACACGTTGCGGTAATGACCGGCATCGACCATCCCCTCGACGCGTTGCTCGTTCCAGCTCGCATCGTCCCCCGCCATGATCCACGCAACCAGCCCGCGCACATCGCGCACACGCACGCAGCCCGAGCTGAAGTTGCGTTCCTGCCGCCCGAACAGCGTCTTGGTCGGCGTGTCGTGCAGGAAGATCGCGTCGTTGTTCGGGAAATTGATCTTGAGGGAGCCGAGCGAATTCCATGGGCCGGGGTCCTGCCGCAGGTAATAGGCCTCGTTCACGCGCGGGTTCGACCAGTCGATACTCGCCGGGTTCAGCTCGCGGATATTGTCGCCCCAGCCCTGAAGAACGCGAATGCCCTGCCGCTGCAGATAGGAAGGATTGCTCCTTATCTTCGGCAGCATGTCCGCCATGGCGATGGATTTTGGCACGTACCAATAGGGATTGAAGGTAATCGACGTCACCTGGCTCGTAATCTCGGGCGTCTGCCGCGTCTGCTTGCCGACAATCACACGCTCGTTGAATTCGACGGCCCCATTGTTGACCGCCTCCACTTCCTGTCCCGCGATATTCACGAAGATGTAGCGGCGTTCGAGTTTCGGCATCAGCGCGGAAAGACGCCGCAGGTTGATCTCGAGCTGACGGATGCGCGTGTGGACCGGGACGTTCATCGCGGCGATCGTGCGGCGGCCGACAATTCCGTCGGGCTCAAGCCCGTTTCGCGCCTGATAGCGCTTCACGGCTTCCATCACCGCTTCGTCATAGAGATAGGCATCGCCCGGCGAGGCCTGCATGTCGCCTGTCGCCATGAGCCGCTCGCGCACCTGCGCCACGCGCTGATCGCGAACGCCGAGTTCAAGCCGTTCACCAGCCGCCACGCGCTTCCAGCCACCCCAGGCTGCGATACCGCGATAGTGCTCGATGGCCGCCGAAAGCTGCTCGATGGACCTTTCGCTCAATGTGGGCGTCGCGTTGCGCTGCAAGGGCGCTTCGACGGCGCTCTGTCCCTCGAGGGGGGTCGCGCTCGTCGCCCACGGATCGACCCAATGGGTCTCCTCTGCGCCATAGGAGGTGGTCTCGGCCCGGACAGGTCCCGCCAGCACAGAAAGAGCCGCGAGCCCCGCCGTCAGGGAGATCGCAAAAGCCAAAAATGAGAACGCCTTTTTCACGCAGCCCCGCAGCAATCGGCCGGATGTCTTTCCGGCAACCCCATATGCATTCGGTTTACCATTTCGGGACACCAAGCGCATCTCGCCAAAGCCATGCCTGCAGATTGCCATGAAACCTGTCGCATTCGGGGTCAGTATCCGGTTCTCTGCCCCGGTTCGGAGCGGAGTTCCCGTCTCGAGTGATGGAAATGCAACTAGCGTGCTGCCCGCGTCAGGGCATCCCCCGGCTCAGCAAGCGGGGAAACGGCGAAAGCCCGCGTCCTGGGGGAGACGCAGGCCTGGCCGTCACGCATGGTTAACGCGCCTCAGAGGCGGAAGCGGATCTGGTCGGTCCAGAAGCGTTCGAGCTTGTAGAGCGTGGCGTTCGCCTGCCGCAGTTCCTCGCTCGTGATGTCGCCGGCTTCGGTCAGCATCGCGCAATGCTTGTTGTAGACCTCGTCGATCGCGGCGCAGATCGCACGCCCCTTCTCCGTCAGCCGCACGCGTACCGAGCGGCGATCCGAGCGCGAACGCTGATGATGGATGTACCCGGCTTCGACGAGCTTCTTCAGATTGTAGGATACGTTCGAGCCGAGATAGTGGCCGCGCGTCCGAAGTTCGCCGGCGGTCATTTCCGAGTCGCCGATATTGAAAAGGAGAAGCGCCTGGACGCTGTTGATCTCCGACACGCGGATGCGGTCAAGCTCGTCCTTGATGACGTCGAGAAGCCGCCTGTGGAGCCGTTCCACATAAGTCAGCGTCTCCAGATAGGCCAGCTTGCGGCCGGGATCCTTCTGATCCACGACGGCGGGTTCGCTCTTCAGGTTGGTCATAGCCATGGGGTGCCCCCAAAAACCTCACGCAAATAAAGACTTGTGCCGCACTTCCTGTGCTGCAACGCGTCACAATAGGCGTGAGGCTCCTAACGAGGCATTAAGCCATCCTGAGCCGACACCGAAGCGAACCCATTATGATTAAGGCTATATTTCTCCGCGGATCAGCTTGATGACGCCTGAAAAATCGAGGCTGTCCTCGCCCGCCGCCTCCATGAGCGCATAAAGTTGCGCCGCCTGCGCGCCGAGCGGGATCGGCGTTCGCGCCGTTTTGGACGCATCTTGTGCGAGGCGGAGATCCTTCAGCATCATCGCGGCCGTGAAGCCCGGCTGGTAGTTCCTGTTCGCCGGAGAGGTCGGCACCGGTCCCGGCACCGGGCAATAGGAAGTCATCGACCAGCACTGGCCGGACGCCGTGGACGAGATGTCGAAAAGCGTCTGCGCGTCGAGGCCGAGCTTCTCGCCGAGCACGAAGGCTTCCGACACGCCGATCATCGAAATGCCGAGGATCATGTTGTTGCAGACCTTGGCGACCTGCCCGTTCCCGGCCGCACCTGCATGGAAAATATTCTTGCCCATCTTCTCTAGGATAGGTTTCGCCTTGGCGAAGGCTTCGTCCGTTCCGCCAACCATGAAGGTGAGCGTACCGGCTTCCGCACCGCCGACACCGCCCGAAACCGGCGCGTCGAGCATCATCATGCCGGCCTTTTCCGCCGCCGCGATCGTCTCACGCGCGGAAGGAATATCGATCGTCGAGCTGTCGATGAAGACGGTGCCCTTGCGTGCCGCGGCGATGAGGCCATCATCGCCGAGATAGACCGAGCGCACATGCTCGCCCGCCGGCAGCATCGTCACCACGAAATCGGCCTCGCTGGCAGCCTCCTTTGCGCTCGCTGCCTTCTTCGCGCCGGCTTCGACCAGCGCCGCCACCGACGCGGGAGCAAGGTCGAAGACCTTCAGCTCATGCCCCGCCTTCACGAGATTCTTCGCCATGGGCCCGCCCATATTGCCGAGTCCGATAAATCCGATCGCCGCCATATGAGCTTCCTCCGCCTTTTCTAGTCGAACGTCAGTTCGCCCGCGCCGAGCGGCGCGAAATAGCTGTCGACATCGCCCGCCTTCATCTCGGCAAGCGCCGCAGGCTTCCATTTCGGCGCCTGGTCCTTGTCGATCACCACGGCGCGCACGCCCTCGTAGAAGTCGTGCCCCTTGATGAAACCGTTGATGAGGCGGAACTCGAGTTTCATGCACTCCTCGAAATCGAGCTTCGCGCCCTCGCGCACCTGCCGGAAGGCGACAAGCGTCGAGGTCGGCGATTTCGTCTCGATCGTCTCCGCCGTCTTTGCCGCCCATTCGCCGCCATCGGCGCGTAGCGAAGCGAGGATCTCGGAAACCGATCCCTTCGCGAAATGCTTCGAGATATCGTCCTGCATCGCGGCGAGCGGCGCGGGACCTTCATCTTCGGCCACTTCCTTCAGCGCCTCGTGCAGCGGCGCCCCGCCCGCGATCCGGTCTTTGAGCGTCTCCAGCCGTCCGGAAGGCACATAGCTGTCCGCAATTCCGGCATAGATCGCATCGGCCGCCTTCAGCCGCGCACCGGTCAGCGCAAGATACATGCCCGTCTCGCCCGGTGCGCGCGGCAGGAAGAACGTCCCGCCGACATCGGGGAAAAGACCGATCCCCGTCTCCGGCATCGCGAAAGTCAGCCGCTCCGTCGCCACGCGATGCGATCCGTGTACGGATAGCCCAACGCCGCCCCCCATATTGATACCGTCCATCAGCGCGATGAAGGGCTTCGGATAGCGCTTGATATAGGTGTTGAGCCGGTATTCCTCGCGCCAGAAGGCGAGCGCCGAGGGGTCGCCCGCGCGGCCCCAGTCATGCAGCGCGCGAATGTCACCGCCCGCGCAGAAGGCCTTTTCTCCTGCCCCTTCGATGATGACGCACTGGACGCTCTCATCCGCCGCCCATTCCTTCAGCTTCGGATGGATCAGCCGAACCATCGCGAGCGTCAGCGCATTGAGCGCCTTGGGCCGGTTGAGCGTGATGACGCCCGCAACGCCACGCTTCTCGAACAGAACTTCCGCTTCCTCGCTCATCGCTCTTCTTCTCTCAACCCTTCAGCAATTCTCGCGCAATGATGACGCGCATGATCTCGTTCGTCCCCTCGAGAATCTGGTGCACGCGCGCATCGCGCAGATGCCGCTCCAGCGGAAAATCCTTGAGATAGCCATAGCCGCCGTGAATCTGCAGTGCCTCGTTGATGACGCGGAAGCCTGCATCCGTCGCAAAGCGCTTGGCCATCGCCGCCTGCATGGTCGCGTCCGGCGCCTTGGCGTCCACTTTCGTGGCCGCGTTGTAGATCATCAGGCGCGCCGCCTGCAGCTCCGTCGCCATGTCGGCAAGCTTGAACTGCAGTGCCTGAAAATCGGCGAGCTTGCGGCCGAACTGTTCGCGCTCGCCGAGATAGGCCTTGGCCCGCTTCAGCGCCGCCTCCGCCGTGCCGAGCGAGCAGGCGCCGATATTGATGCGTCCGCCGTCGAGGCCGGACATCGCGATCTTGAAGCCCTCGCCCTCCGCGCCGATCCGGTTCGCCACCGGCACGCGCGCATCCTCGAAAATCACCTGCGCCGTCGGCTGGCTGTTCCAGCCCATCTTCCGCTCCGGCGCGCCGAAGGACACGCCCGGCGTATCTTTTTCGACCACGAGACAGGAAATGCCCTTCGGCCCCGCCTCGCCCGTGCGCACCATGCACACATAGATATCGGATGTGCCCGCACCCGAGATGAAGGCTTTGCCGCCATTCAGCACATAGTGATCGCCATCGCGCACCGCCTTCGTCTTGAGCGATGCCGCATCCGAGCCGCTGGAAGGCTCTGTCAGGCAGTAGCTCGCGATGAGTTCCATGGGCGTGAGCTTCGGCAGCCATTTCTGCCGCTGCTCCTCGGTACCGAAACTGTCGATCATCCAGGACGCCATGTTGTGGATCGACAGGAACGCCGCCGTGGAAGTGCAGCCCTCCGACAGCGCCTCGAAAATGAGCGCCGCGTCGATGCGGCTCAGCGCCGAGCCACCCACATCCTCGCGCACATAGATACCGGCAAAGCCCAGTTCCGCCGCCTTGCGCAGCTTGTCCACGGGAAAGAAGGAGTCGCGGTCCCAATCCGCCGCATGGGGCGCAAGTTCCGCCGCCGCAAAGTTCCGCGCCACGTCCTGGAATGCCTGCTGCTCTTCCGTGAGCTCGAACCGCATCTTTGAGCCTCCCATATGCCCGTCAGGGCTTTTCTGCGGTGATACTGGCCGCCCCTGACCCTGTCAACGAAACCGCCCTTACCTGAAAAGCCTGACGCTGCGGCAATGCGCCTGCGCGGCGGTGAAGCGCCAGATTGCGCCCCTCTCCCCTGGTGGAGTATGAGTTTCGCCATGATGAAAAAGAACCCCGCTCCCTCCTTTCCGGCGACGCGCATGCGCCGCAACCGCAAGAGCGACTGGTCGCGCCGCCTCGTCGCCGAGAATGCCCTTTCGGCGAACGATCTCCTCTGGCCGCTCTTCCTGGTGGAGGGCGAAGGAAAGCGCGAAGCCGTGCCCACCATGCCGGGGGTGGACCGGCTGAGCGTGGATGAAGCCGTCGCCGCTGCCGAGGAAGCCGCTGCTCATGGCATTCCCGTCATCGCCCTTTTCCCGTTCACCCCGGCGGATGATCGCGATCCGGTGGGCTCCCTCGCGCATGATCCGAACAATCTCGTCTGCCGGGCCACTAGCGCCATCAAGAAAGCCGTACCGAATATCGGCGTGCTTTGCGACGTCGCACTCGATCCCTATACGAGCCACGGCCATGACGGGCTGATGAACGGCGACGTGATCCTGAACGACGAAACGGTCGAGGCGCTGGTGAAGCAGACCCTCGTTCAGGTCGAAGCAGGCTGCGACATCATCGCCCCCTCCGACATGATGGACGGCCGCATCGGCGCGATCCGCGACGCGCTCGAAGCAGCGGGCCACACGAACACGCAGATCATGTCCTATGCGGCAAAATATGCATCGGCCTTCTATGGGCCGTTCCGTGACGCCATTGGTTCCTCCGGTGCGCTCAAGGGCGACAAGCGCACCTACCAGATGGACCCGTCGAATGGCGACGAGGCGCTGCGCGAAGTCGCGCTCGACATCGCCGAAGGCGCGGACATGGTCATGGTGAAACCCGGCCTTCCCTATCTCGACATCGTGCGGCGCGTGAAGGACGAGTTCGGCATGCCGACCTTTGCCTATCAGGTCTCGGGCGAATACTCGATGATCGCCGGCGCTATCGAGCGCGGCTGGTTCGACCGCAACCGCGTGATCCTCGAAAGCCTCACTTCCTTCAAGCGCGCGGGCGCGGATGGCGTCCTCACCTATTTCGCGCTGGAAGCCGCGAAGCTCCTGAAGGCGGGCTAGAGCGTTTCCGGGTGACGCGGAGACCGGTTCACCGTCCGGAAAGGCGATAAAATAAGGACTTGAAGTCGTTCATCTGATTCCGGGGGTTGATGAACGGTTTCAGGCGTCGAGCCCTGCCAGCCGGAGCGACGCCTCGCCATGCAGCGCCGCGAGTCCTCCTGCCCTCTCGGTCAGCTCCGCCAGATCGGACACGAGATGTTTACGTCGCGTCGCCGTTTTTCTGTCGCCGAGCTTCCCGAACATCAGCTCGTAGCGGCCGGGAAAATCCTGCGCGAAGCCGAGATAAGCTTCCCTCACCGCCTTGGCGCTCGAAGCGCCGTCGACATCCGCAATCAGCATGTCGAACCCCTCGAGCGCGACCGCGCCGAGTAGCTCATCGAGATTTGAAAAATGCCGGTAAGGCGCCGCTTCCGACACGCCCGCACGACGCGCCGCTTCCCTCATGGTCAGCGCATGCCGCCCGCGAATATCGATCAGCGTCGCGGCGGCCTCCATCAGCCCCTGCTTCAGGTCGCCATGATGGTAGCCCGTCTTCTGTCCCCGCATCCGCGCGCGCATTGCCCGTCACTCCACCGGCGTTCCCGCTTTGTCTCGATAATTTACATGTTATCGCCGTTAACATTTACGTCAACCTTAATTTGAGAACGCTCCGTGAACGGATCAATTCGTTTTGCCTCAGAAACAAATTTCGGAAATTATGAAACGAACTCTTCGTGCATCCCGTCGATCCGCACGATCGTATCGGTGATGAAGCCGTTGAAGCCCGTCTGCATTCCTATGGAATAGGCGCCCATCAAACCGAATTCGATCCAGTCGCCCTCCCGGATATTTTCGGGAAGATAGAAGGGAAGTTTCAGCACATCGAGACTGTCGCAGGTTGGCCCGAAGACACGGAACGGACGCAATGGCCCTTCCACGTTTCCTTGCTTGCGGATCGCTCGAACGGGCGGATCGAGATCGCCATCCCTGATTTCCGACAGGCACCCGTAGATTCCGTCATTGATGTAGAGATCGTCGCCCTTCCTGAGATGGACCTGCGTCAGCACCGAGCATCCCTCGGCGACGAGCGCCCGCCCCGGCTCGCCGAGAAGCGGCATTCCGGCCCACAACTTCTCCTTCGCATCCGCGATCGTGTCGAAATAGCTCTGCAGCGGCGGCACGTCCTGCTTGTAGCTCGCCGGGAACCCGCCTCCCACATCGAGATATTCGAGTGCGACGCCTGCCTTGTCCGCAACCTTTCTCGCCATCTCCATCGCCACACGGAAGGCCGCCGGGTCGAGGCACTGACTCCCGACGTGAAAGGCAAGCGCCGTCCGGCAGCCATGCCCCTGCGCTCGTTTCAGAAGCTCCGCCGCGTCGTCGGGCGCGGCGCCAAACTTCGCAGAAAGATCGTAGACGGCTTTGCCCTTCGGCGTCGCGATCCGTACTTCGACGGTGATGTCGGTCCCCGCTATCGCGACGAGCTTTTCGAGTTCGTCTGGATGGTCGACCACGTAATCCTTGATGCCATAGACATCGGCCGCCGCTTCGAGAGCCCCGCGTCCCTTCACCGGATGGTTGAAGTAGCAATGCGCCTCGGGAAGCTGCTCCGTCACCTTGGCAATCTCGGAAATCGACGCCGTATCGAAATGCTCGATCCCGCCTTCGTTGAGCGCCTTCAGCACATAGGGATGCGGATTGCATTTCACCGCATAGAGAACGGTTCCCGGAAAGCCTTCGACAAAGGTTCTCGCCCGCTCCTTCAACAGGTCGGGAAAGATGCAGAAGACGGGATAGGATGGATCGAGCCGCCGGATCACATCCCCGACCGATGCGAAACGAAGCTGCCGCCCGGAACTCGTCATGCCTTGTTCAACCTTGCAATAAGGCTTGAAGTATCCCAGCGCTTGCCGCCCATCGCCTGAACCTCCGAATAGAACTGGTCGACCAGCGCCGTCACGGGCAGATGCGCGCCGTTCCGCCTTGCCTCGTCGAGGCAGATGGAAAGATCCTTGCGCATCCAGTCGACGGCAAAGCCGAAATCGAACTTGCCCTCTATCATCGTCTTGTAACGGTTTTCCATCTGCCAGCTCTGCGCCGCGCCTTTCGAGATCGTTTCGATCACGGCTTCGGCGTCGAGCCCCGCCTGTTTCGCGAAGTGCAGGCCTTCCGCAAGCCCCTCAACGAGACCGGCGATGCAGATCTGGTTCACCATCTTGGTAAGTTGCCCCGCGCCCGAGGGGCCGATCAGTTTTGCCATCCGCGCATAGGCATCGATAACGGGTTTCGCCCTGGCAAAGGCGTTCTCCTCACCACCAGCCATGACGGTCAGCACGCCATTCTCCGCGCCCGCCTGCCCGCCTGAAATCGGCGCATCGATGAATGCAATCCCGCGCGCCTTCGCATCGGCGTGGAGCTCGCGTGCGACGGCGGCGGATGCCGTCGTGTGGTCGACGAAGATCGCGCCCTCCCTCATCCCGTGAAAGGCGCCGTGCTCGCCCACCGTCACCTCGCGCAGATCGTCGTCATTACCTACGCAGGCGAACACGAACTCCGCTCCCGCGGCGGCCTCGCGCGGCGTCGCCGCGGCTGCGCCGCCATGGCTTTTCACCCAGGCTTCCGCCTTCGCGCCCGTGCGGTTGTAGACGGTAACCTCGTGTCCGGCTTTCTTGAGATGTCCCGCCATCGGAAATCCCATAACGCCAAGCCCGATAAATGCGACCTTGCTCACCTGCGGTCTCCTCGTTTCGCTTCCTCGTCGCCTTATCTAACAGGCTGCCAGCTACAAGCGCAAAAAAGGCTCCCGCGCATCGCGCGGAAGCCTTTGCCTGATGCCTGTGAAAAACTTACTCGATCCGCCCTTCGGCCGCGATATGTCCCGAGCGGCAGAGCTGCGAGGACTGCCATGTGCATGGCGCGTAGTAGAGCCGCACGATGTCGCCCTCGCGCGTCATGTCGTAGCAGTCCCGCGTGCCGTACTGGATGGCCTTGGAGCTGTGGCACCAGCGGTTGCCCTCGATCCACCAGGTTCCCTCGCCGGATTCCTCGCGCGTCGTCGCGCTGCCGCTGCCCCGATGATAAGTCTGGAAGAAATAATGCTTGAGGTCGACATCCGTCGTTCCGTCCGGATGCAGCTGGATGGTCGTCTCCACGTAGCGGCTGCTTCCCTGGATGTCGATGCGGCCCATCTCCAGCACGAATGTCTTGCCCGTCATCTGCGCGCGTATCTGGCCTGCGGTAAGGGAATCGCCCTTCTTGTTGAGTATCGTCTCCTGCGCGTCGCCGCCCGCGCCACCGGCCGTGCCGCCTTCCGTTCCCCCGCCGGTAGTCGCGGGCTGCTCCACGGGCTCGGGCGTCGGCTCGGGAATTTCTTCCGGAGGCGGCATCGGCTTCGCCGACTTGCGCACCGCCGTTTCCTTCTTCGGCTCCGGCGGCTTCGGCGGCACGGGCTTCACCTCCGGCTTGGGTTCCTCGATGGGTTTCGGCGGCGCTGCATAGCGCTCATTGGCGGATCCCGCCGCAAGCTGGAAGGTCACGGACTCGCCGCCACCCGGCCCCGGTCCTCCGAATATGCCGCCGAAGGTCAACAGGAAGGAGAGAAACAGCAGCCCGTGCAGCGCAATCGACGCGATCAGGAAGTTCCGCAGGCGAAACTCGCGCGGCTGCATCTCCTCCGTCGCGGCGCCTGCAACGCTCATTGCCCTCTCTCCGTCAGGATCGTCACCTGCTCGACGCCGGCTTCTCTCAATCCTTCCATAAGCTGCAGCACGGCTTCCGCGGGCGCATCGGCATCGGCCTTGATCGCGACGCGCTTCGTATTCGTGTCCTTCAGATGCTTCTCCACCATCACTCCCGAAAGCTGCGCATCCATCACCCTGTCGCCGAGCCAGACGAACCCGTCCGCCTCCACGATGAGCGTCGTCGGCACCTCCTGCTCGCGATCGTTGAGCATGCCCTCTGGCAGCGACACGGCGACATCCTCTGCGGGCTTCATCGTTCCTGCGAGCAGGAAGAAGATCAGCAGCAGAAACACCACGTTGATGAGCGGCACCAGCGTTTCGAATTGCCTGCGCGGCGGCTCTTCGTCGAATTCGATCATTTCGCGATCTTCTCCACGCGTGCAGTGCCGACATTCTTCGCGCCGGACTCCCGCGCCGCCTCGACGGCGGAAACGAGCGCCTGCGTGCGCGAGCCCTTCTCGGCGAGGATGGTCACGGTGATGTCCTTGCGTTCGCCGATTGCCGCCTTCAGCCCTTCGGAGAGCGCCGCGCGTTCCACGGGCTCGCCATCGATGGCGATGCTTCCGTCGCCGTTCAGCCAGATCTCGACCACGCGCGCATCCTTCGGCAGTTCGTCCGCGCTCGGCGCGGGCGTCACCACCGACAGCGACTGCTCCTGCAGGAACGATGTCGTCAGCATGAAGAAGATGAGCAGCAGGAACACCACGTCGATCAGCGGCGTCAGGCTGGCCATCCCTCTCTTGCGGATGGGTTCCTCGAACATGCTCAGCACTCCCGCCGGTCCGCTATTGCGCCGCCCTGGATTGGGTCGCACCCGGCCTTGCATGCAGCGCCGCGATCACGCGCGAGGAAGCGTCGCGCATCGACAGCCGTACCTGGTCGATCTTGCCCTCGAGAAGATTGAGCGCGGTAATCGCCGGCAGGGCCACGATGAGACCGACCGCCGTGGTCAGAAGCGCCACCCAGATACCGCCCGAAAGCAGCGCCGGATCGACCTGCGTTCCGGCCGCCTCCAGGCTCTGGAAGGCGTTGATCATGCCGATCACCGTGCCGAGCAGGCCGAGCAGCGGCGAGATATTGCCGATCACTTCGAGCCAGCGCAGATAGCGCTGCAGCGCGCCGATCTCCATGGTCCCCACGCGCTGGATTTCCGCCGCCACGTCCTCGTCGCGCAGGTCGCCGCGCATCTTCGCCTTGACGCCCGCCGCCATCGCCCTGGCGAGCGGCGTCTTTTGCTTCTTGAGAATGTCGAGTGCCCCGCCGAGATCGCCCCGCTCCACCTTGTCCACGGCGGGATCGACGAACCCGCGCTTGGAAAGTCCCGCACTCCAGAACTGGACGATCTTCAACAGGATGATCGCGACCGCGATGACGGAAAGCACCAGCAGGATCGCGACGATCGGGCCGCCCTTGTCGATCAGCGAACCGATCGAATACCAGACATCTCCGCTGCCGCCTTGGGCGATGATATCGGCGGCGCCGTTCGCGGCGCCCTCGGCTCCGTTTGCCGCCGCACCCTCCGCCGCACCCGCCGCGGAATCCACGCTTGTCGCTTCTTCAGGCATTCGCTTGCTCCTCCCGGGGACACGTCCCCACCCCCAACCCATCCGGCTTTCCGTTTGTCCGGGGCCTCCTCCCCCGCTATTAACGGGTGACCACCGGCGGAATTTTTAGTAAACTTGGTTTACGAAATCATCGCCGCGCCGGAACGTCAAGCGCCTCGACGAAAAACCACGCGTCATTTTTTTGTCTTGAGCGAAATTGCGCGGCGGCTCCGTCTTGATACTGTCACTTTGCGTGTTTTTTCGTGACGCAACGGGACTGAGGGGCATGACAAGAAAAAGAATCGCCGCCGAAGCGGTACCGCTGGAAGACGATGCGAACGACATCTTCGCGCCGGAGAATTTCCTGCGCGCGATCACCGATGTCGGCGAGATGCTCGCCATGATCTACGACCGGCGCACGGGTCTCACGCGCAATCAGACGCGCATCGTCATCGAACTTCTCGAACGCGATGGCCAGACCCAGACGGAACTGGCGAACGCCCTTTCGATACACAAGGTTTCCGTCGGCATCTATGTCGGCGAACTGGAGGATATGGGCCTTGTCGAGCGGCGCACGCACCCGACCGACGGCCGTGCGAAATGCATCTACCTGACGCCCCTGCTCCACGCGAACAAGCATATCGGCCAGCAGCACTACGAACGCATCCATGCCGCCGCAATCGACGGCATCGAACGGGACGACTATCTTACGATGCTGAAAAGCCTGCGCCGGATGCGCGATAATCTCACGGCGCTCGACGCAGCGGAAAATTCCGGCAAAAAGACCTAGCCGACGGGCGGCAGGAAGTTGTAGCCGCCGCGGTGATAGAGCAGCGGCCGGCCGTCCTCGACATAGTCGAACTTGAGCACCCGCCCGACCATGATCACGTGGTCGCCCGCGTCGTGCCGTGCATCGATCTCGCATTCGAAGTGCGCCAGCGCTTCCTTCAGCGCCGGAATGCCGCTTTCCCCTTCCACAACCTCGATGCCCTCCAGGCTGTGGCCGCCCTTCCGGGCGAGCCGCGACGACATCTCCCTGTGCTCTTCCCTGAGCACGTTCACCGTGAAATGCGTCGCCTTGCTGAAGACGTCCAGCGTGTCCGACCCCTTGTCGAGGCACCAGAGCACCAGCGGCGGGTCGAGCGAGACGGACGAGAAGGAATTGACAGTGATCCCGATCGGTTCCTTGCCTCCCTCCCGCGTCGTCACGACGGCGACGCCGGTCGTGAAGCAGCCGAGCGCATTGCGGAACTTGCGCACGTCATGGGCCCCGCCCTTGGTCACCGTCTCGGCCGTCATCTGGTCTGAAACTCCCTGCGGCGGCGCCCCCGGGGCTCCGCCTTGTAACGCATCGTTAATCCTGCTTGCCCCGGTTTAAGCCAGCCGCGCACCGCCACGCAACACCATCCCGCGCAAATCCGCAGATTTTCGCGCAAAACGTCTTGGTTAAACCGGCTGTTAAGAGGCGCCCCGCAAGAATGCCCGCAGAGATGGGGCGGTCTCGCTGCCGATGGTCGGGAGCCGCGGTTTAACCTGCAGGAAAGTAGCTGGGCAGATGCGGCTGATTGTTGGCATTTTGGTAGTCGTTCTGAGTGTCTTTGGCGGTTATGCCGCCATGGGCGCGCATCTCGAGGTGCTCTGGCAGCCTTTCGAAGGCGTCATCATTCTCGGCGCCGCGATCGGCGCCTTCGTGATCGCCAATCCGCCCGCGGTTCTGAAGGGCATGGGTGGCGTTTTCGGCACCTTGTTCCGGGGCCCCCGCTACGACAAGGCCGCCTATCTGGAACTTCTCGGCCTTCAATACACGCTTTTCAAACTCGCCAAGAGCAAGGGCAATCTCGCGCTCGAAGCGCATGTCGAAAATCCCCGCGAAAGCACGATCTTCGGCCAGTTCCCGAAATTCTCCTCCGACCATCACGCGGTGGAATTCATGTGCGACTACCTGCGCATGATCACGCTGGGCACCGAGAACGCGCATGAACTCGAAGCCCTGATGGACGAGGAACTCGAAACCCATCATCAGGAGCGCGAGCGCATCGTCGGCGCCGTGCAGGCACTCGCCGACGGCACGCCCGCTCTCGGCATCGTCGCGGCCGTGCTCGGCGTCATCAAGACAATGGGCTCGATCGATCAGCCGCCAGAAGTTCTCGGCCATCTCATCGGCGGCGCTCTCGTCGGCACCTTCCTCGGCGTCTTCGTCGCCTATGGCTTCTTCGCGCCCATGGCCCAGTCGCTGCGCAACATCTACGAGGCCGAGTCGAAATATTATCTGTCGATGAAGGCTGGCCTCCTCGCCCATATGGCCGGTTATGCGCCTGCCGTCTCCATCGAGTTCGCCCGCAAGGCGCTCATGTCGGAAGTCCGTCCCACCTTCACCGAAGTGGAACAGTCGACCGCCGCCCTGCAGCCCGCAGGCTGAGCCCTTCGGCAGAAAGCGCGTAACGCATCATGGCGTCGAACGAACAGCCCATCATTCTCAAGAAGGTCAAGAAGGTCGTCCACGGCCATCACGGCGGTGCGTGGAAGATCGCCTATGCCGACTTCGTGACCGCCATGATGGCCTTCTTCCTGCTGATGTGGCTGATCAGCATGACGACGCCTGAACAGAAGCAGGGCCTCGCCGACTATTTCGCGCCGTCGAATGTCAGCCGCTCGACAAGCGGCGCGGGCGGCATCATGGGCGGCACCGCCTTCGACGAGACGGGCGCGCGCATGCCCGGCACCAAACCGCAGGTCGTCATGACCATCTCGACCCCCGCCCAGCCGAAGAGTCCCGAACTCGCGGAGAAGGAAGCCAAGCGCGCGGCCGAGATGAACGAGTTGATGCAGCAGAAGTCGATGCGCGACGCAAAGAACTTCCAGAGCGCCGCGGAAAGCATCCGTCAGGCAATGCGGGAGAACCCCGACCTCGCCGAACTGTCGCGCAATCTCATCATCGACGAAACACCCGAAGGCCTGCGCATCCAGATCGTGGATCAGGACGGCCGCTCCATGTTCCCCTCGGGCAATGTCGAACCTTACGAGCGCACGCGCCGTCTGCTTGAGGAAGTGGCGAAGATTCTCGTGCGCCTGCCCAACCGCATCAGCATCTCCGGCCACACCGATGCGAATCCCGTCTCCGGCCGGCCCGGCTATTCCAATTGGGAACTCACATCGGACCGCGCGAACGCGACGCGCCGCATTCTGGAAAGCGCGGGCCTTTCCAACGACCGCATCTATCAGGTCGTCGGCAAGGCGGATTCGGAACCGCTCTTCCCGGAAGACCCCTATATGGCCGCAAATCGCCGCCTTTCCGTGGTTCTTCTGCGCGAAGCGCCGGTCACGCCTCCCGGCTTCAGCCCCTGATCCGGGGCGGGAGTCTCCTTCGCTCCGCTTGCTTTCCCTTTTTCCAGCCCTTATGTGAATAGGGCCGTTTTTCTGAACGACGGGAAAAAGATGAGCGAAAGCAACAATGTAGCTCCCACGGGCCTTTCCGCTTCGGAAAGTTTCAGCTGGCCTGCCGGCGCCTTCGACGGCGTCATCATGGCTCGTTGCCTCGCCTTTCTCGCGGACCTGCTGGTCGTCTGCATCCTGATCGTCCTTGCTTCGGCTCTGTTCGGCGTTCTGGGCATTCTGACCTTCGGCCTTCTCTGGCCCGGTGCCGCCCTGTCGCCGCTCGTTGCCCTTGCCTATTTCACCTTCACGTTGGGCGGGCGGCATTCGGCTACGCCCGGCATGCGCTGGCAGGGAATCGAACTGCGCGCCTGGAACGGGCACCGGCCGGGCTACCTTCAGGCCCTTCTCCAGACGATTCTCTTTTATGTCACCGTGACGGTCGGCACATTTCTCGTCCTCGTCGTGCCCTTCTTCAACGAACGCCGCCGCTGTCTCCACGACTATCTTTGCGGTACTGTCTTCGTCCGTAGCAGCTCAGTCTGAACCGGGGCCAATTTCGCTAGACACGAGTTCCACTACGAAGCACGAAAGCCGTGAACGGCATTGTGCTCCCTGAAGAGATGCGCGCATGGAGATAGATTTCGTCTGGCAGATGTGGGTGACCTACGGCTTCATTCTGGCCGCGGTCATCCTCTTCAGCATGGAACGTCTCTCGCTCGAGGTCTCGGCCCTCGCGATCCTCAGTGCGCTGCTGCTCTTTTTCTATTTTTTCCCCGTGCCCGGCGATGAAGGGCGAAACCTTCTCGGACCGACCGCGCTTCTTGCCGGTTTCGCCAATCCCGCGCTTCTTGCCGTCCTCGCGCTGCTCGTTGTCGGCCAGGGCATGTTCCAGACAGGCGCGCTCGATGCGCCCGCTCGCTACGTCGCCGATCTCGGCTCGACGCGGCCCGGCCTCACCATCTTCTTCACTTTCCTTCTCGTCGCCGTCATCAGCGCCTTTCTGAACAATACGCCCGTCGCGGTGATGTTCATTCCCGTGCTCGCGACGCTTGCCGGGCGCTTCGGCCAGCGCGCGCCGAAGGTCATGATGACGTTGAGCTATGTCTCGATCCTCGGCGGCATGACCACCCTCATCGGCTCCTCGACGAACCTTCTCGCCGCGGGCGTCGTGCTCACCTCGCATCTGCCGCCCATCGGCATTTTCGATTTCGTGGTGCCCGGCCTCTTCCTCGCCGGTATCGGCTTCCTTTATTCCACGCTCGTCGTGCCGCATCTCGTGCCGGATCGCGGCGGCCCCACCATCGAACTGCAGGGCAGCGATGCGGGTGGCGGCAAGCAATATATCGCCCAGCTCGAAATCACCGCCGGTCACCCGCTTCTCGGCGTGAGCTCGAAAGCGGGCCTCTTTCCGCCGCTGCGCGACATGACGGTCCGCATGATCCAGCGCGGCGAACATCCGATCCTGCCGCCCTTCGAGGATGTCACCTTGTCGGCGGGCGATGTCGTCATCGTCGCCGCCACGCGCCAGACGCTCACTGAAGCCTTGAAGTCCGGCTCGCGTATCTTCGAGGGCATGCTTGAGGAACGCTTCGCGGAAGGCGTGGAAACGAATGGCGGTCCGGCAAAGCCCGGCGGCGAGCTCATCCTCGCCGAAACCGTGGTCGCGCCAGGCTCTCGCATGATCGGCCAGACCATCGAGCAGATCGCCTTCCGCCACCAGACCGGCTGTATCGTGCTCGGCGTCCAGCGCCGCAGCCGCATGATCCGCACCCTGTTGAACGACATCCGCCTCGAGGCGGGCGACGTCCTTCTCGTTCTCGGCAAGGCGTCCCGGATTCAGGATCTCCGTCAAAATCGCGACGTACTGTTGCTCGAATGGTCGGCGACCGAACTGCCGGATCCGAAGCTTGCGCATCGCGCGCTCGCGATCTTCGGCGTCATGGTGGCAACCGTACTCACCGGAATCCTGCCCATCGAGATCGCCGCTATCGGCGGCGCGCTCGCGATCATCGCCTTCGGTGTCCTCAACATCCGTCAGGCCGCCCGCGCCATCGACCGGCGCATCTTCCTCATGGTCGGCGCCATGCTCGGCGTCGCCACCGCGCTGGAAGTCACGGGCGGCGCGCAGGCCATTGCCGTCGCCTCCGTCGATATGTTCCAGGGTTATGGCGTACCGGTCATGCTATCGGCCTTCTTCTTCGCCATAGCCGTCACCACCAACGTGCTGACGAACAACGCGACAGCCGTTCTCTTCACCCCCATCGCCATCAGCACCGCAATGCAGCTCGGCGTCGATCCGATGATCTTCGTATACGCCGTCATCTTCGCTTCGAACTGCTCCTTCGCCACGCCGATGGGTTACCAGACGAATCTCCTGGTTATGGGTCCCGGCCATTACGAGTTCCGCGATTTCGTGCGGGCGGGAACGCCTCTCGTCATTCTGCTCTGGTTGGCCTATTCTTTCTTTGCGCCCTGGTACTACGGCCTCTGAGGGCGCCGAGAAAACCAGCGCGAGAAGGCAGTGACGGACCAGTCCCGCATAAGGTTCCCGCAGTTCTACATCACCTCGCCGCAGCCCTGCCCTTATCTGGAAGGCCGCTACGAGAAGAAGGTGTTTACCCATCTCCTCGGCGACGAGCCCGTCTCGCTCAACAACACGCTTACCCAGGCCGGCTTCCGCCGCAGCCAGAACATCGCCTATCGTCCGGCCTGCGAGGATTGTCAGGCCTGCATTTCCGTCCGTGTTGTGGTGAACGAGTTCCGGCCGGGCCGGACCTTCCGCCGCATTCTCGCGCGCAACGAGGATCTGCGCGGCCATTCGCGCGCCGCCACCGCGACGGACGAGCAATATGGCCTGTTGCGGCGCTATCTCGACGCGCGCCATGCCGATGGCGGCATGGCCGACATGACGGAGCAGGACTACAAGGCGATGGTCGAGGACACGACCATCCACACCAACATCGTCGAATACCGCCGGAGGGCGTCGGAGCCGGGCGAGACCGCCCCGCTTCTCGCCGCCGCCCTCACCGACACACTCGATGACGGCCTGTCGATGGTCTACAGCTTCTACGATCCGGAAGAGACCCCGCGCAGCCTCGGCACCTTCATGGTGCTGGACCATATCGAGCGGGCGCGCATCCTCGGCCTTCCATATGTCTATCTCGGCTACTGGGTCGATGGCTCCCGCAAGATGTCCTACAAGACCCGCTTCGCGCCCCTCGAGGCCCTGATGCCCGAGGGCTGGCGGCGCACCGCCCAACCCTGCTGATTTTTAATCCCGCCCACGCGAAAACCGGCCCCCGCCGCCGTTGCACCTCGCGCACGCGCGCCTATACTGGCCGCCAATTGTACCCCTTCAATTTGGGGATGGATGGCCGGAAACCGGCCGTTCCGGGGAATTAGATCGGGGAGTCTTCGATGAAACGCCGCTCGTTTCTGGCTGGCGCCGGCCTTGCCGGTCTTGCCGCCGCCGCCATGCCCGCGCCTGCCATCGCTCAGGGCAAACGACAGCTCAAGATGGTCACCACCTGGCCGAAGAACTATCCCGGTCTTGGCATGTCGGCCGAGCGCCTCGCCACCCGCATCGGCGAAATGACGGACGGCCAGCTCGATATCAAGGTCTTCGCGGCGAACGAACTCGTCCCCGCGCTCGAAAGCTTCGACACCGTCTCCTCCGGCGCCGCCGACATCTATCACGGCGCGGAGTATTACTGGCAGGGCAAGTCCAAGGCCTACAACTTCTTCACCGCCGTCCCCTTCGGCATGACCGCCGCGGAAATCAACGCCTGGATCTATCATGGCGGCGGCCAGGAGCTTTGGGACGAGCTTGCCAAGGGCTTCAACATCAAACCCTTCATGGCGGCGAATACCGGCGTCCAGCTTCCCGGCTGGTACCGCAAGGAAATCAACTCGCTCGATGACCTGAAGGGCCTTTCGATCCGCATGCCGGGCCTCGGCGGCGAGGTCATGCGCCGCCTCGGCGCAGCAGCGGTCACGCTCGCGGGCCCCGACATCTTCCCCTCCCTCCAGAACGGCACCATCGATGCCGCCGAATGGGTCGGCCCCTGGAACGACATGGCCTTCGGCTTTTACCGCCTCGCGAAATACTACTACTGGCCGGGCTTCCACGAGCCGGGTTCTTCGCTTGCCGCCGGTTTCAATCTCGGCGTCTGGGAATCCCTCACCAAACAGCAGCAGGCCGTGGTGCGCGCCGCCTGCGCCGCCGAGAACGACTACACGCTCGCCGAATACAACGCGCATAACGGCGACGCGCTCAAGACCCTCGTCGAGAAGCATGGCGTCATGATCCGCCGCTTCCCCGACGATGTGGTCGCCGCGCTGAAGAAGACCTCGAAGGAAGTGCTGGACGACGCTGCCAAGGAAGACGCCTACACCGCGAAGGTCTATGAGAGCTTCCGCTCCTTCCTCGACACGACGAGCGAATGGACGCGTATCGGCGACGAAGGTTTCGTGCAGGCGCGGCGCGGCTGACAGGCATCATGGAAGCACTCTCGCGCATCGCCCGCCTGATAGACGCCTTCAACGAGCGTGTGGGGCGCGCATTCTCCTGGCTCGCGCTCCTCATGGTGCTGGTGCAGTTCGTCGTCGTCCTGCAGCGCTATGTCTTCGGCGTCGGCTCCATCTGGGCGCAGGAATCGATCGTCTACATGCACGGCCTCATGTTCATGATCGTCGCGGGCTACACGCTGCTCCACAACGCCCATGTGCGCGTCGACGTCTTCTACCGGATCATGCCGCCCGCCCGTAAGGCGCTTGTCGACCTCCTGGGCACGCTGTTTCTTCTCTGGCCCGTCTGCTTCCTCATCTTCTATGTCTCGCTGCCCTATGTCGAAGCCTCATGGGCCGTGCGCGAAGGCAGCCGCGAGACGAGCGGCATTCAGGGCGTCTACCTCCTGAAAAGCGTGATCCTGGTCTTCGCCGTGCTTCTCGCGCTGCAGGGTCTTTCCACCATCATCCATGCGTTGCGCATTCTTTCGGGGGCGGAAAAGCCCGTGGAAGAAGCCTCGCCCATCCTCTGAAGGCGGCCGCGCCCCATGGACCTCCGCGAATCCCTCGATGTCCTGATGTTCGTCGCCGCCTGCGCGGTGCTGCTCACGGGCTTCCCCGTCGCCTTCACGCTGGCGGGCGTCGCGCTTCTTTTCGGCCTCATCGGCATGGCGCTCGGCGTCTTCGATTTCGGCTTCATGGCCGCGCTCCCGCAGCGCATCTACGGCAACATGACGAACGACGTGCTCATCGCCGTGCCGCTCTTCGTCTTCATGGGCACCATGCTGGAGCGCTCCAAGGTCGCCGAGGAACTGCTGGAAAACATGGGCCGCCTTTTCGGGCGCCTGCGCGGCGGCCTCGGCTTTTCCGTGTCGATCGTCGGCGCGCTGCTTGCCGCCTCCACCGGCATCGTCGGGGCGACCGTCGTCACCATGGGCCTTCTCGCCCTGCCCACCATGCTCCGCCGCGGCTACGATCCCGCGCTTGCATCGGGCTCCATCGCCGCCGCGGGCACGCTCGGCCAGATCATCCCGCCTTCCATCGTCCTCGTCCTTCTCGGCGACACGCTGGCGAACTCCTATCAGAAGGCGCAGCTCGAACAGGGCATCTTCTCGCCCGAGACGCTTTCGGTCGGCGATCTCTTCGCGGGCGCGCTCATTCCCGGCCTCATGCTGGTCGGCTTCTACATCCTCTATCAGGCCGTGCGCGCCGCGCTCGATCCGAAATCCTCGCCCGCCATGCCCGTGGACGAAAGCATCTCCACCGCCGATCTCTATCGCAGCACGCTGCGCGCGCTGGTTCCTCCCGTCGCGCTCATCATCGCCGTCATGGGCTCGATCCTGGGCGGCATCGCGACGCCAACGGAAGCCGCCGCATTGGGTGCTGTCGGCTCGATCCTCCTCGCTGGCGAGCGCGCGGGCGGCATGAAGCGCGCGGTCCGCACCGCCGCGCTCTGTCTCGTCGCGCTCCTCGTCCTCACCTCCTTCATGGACCTGCGCACAGCCCGCAGCGAAATCTCCGGCACGGATCAGGCGGGCATCTGGCTCGCATGGGTGCTGATCGCCGGTGTCGCAGTCGGCCTCGCCGCCTCCCTCTTCCGCCTCTGGCAGAGCGGCGTCCTCGCCGAGGTCTCGCAGTCCACCGCGCGCATCACCTCCATGGTCTTCGTGATCCTGATCGGCGCCGCGCTCTTCAGCCTCGTCTTCCGCGGCCTTGGCGGCGACGACACGGTGCATGAATTCCTCACCTCCATGCCCGGCGGCACTTTCGGCGCGGTCCTCACCGTCATGCTGATCATGTTCGCGCTCGGCTTCTTTCTCGATTTCATCGAGATCATCTTCGTCGTCGTGCCGATCGTCGCGCCCATCCTGCTGATGATGGGGGTAAACCCCGTCTGGCTCGGCGTCATGATGGCGGTCAATCTCCAGACCTCCTTCCTCACGCCGCCCTTCGGCTTCGCGCTCTTCTATCTGCGCGGCGTTGCGCCGGAAAGCGTCACCACGGCGCAGATCTACAGGGGCGCCGTTCCTTTCGTGATGCTGCAGCTCCTCGCGCTCGTCGTCATCGCAAGCTTCCCCGGTCTCGCCACCTGGTTGCCACGTGTGATCTTTGGCACTACAGGTTTCTGATGTCCATGAACGGCCCCGACAGCGCGGCAGCCAATGCCCGCAGCAACCTGATCCGCCTGGCGCTGGTCGTCCTCGCCATGACGGGCGTCATCGCCTTCTATCTCGGCACGGGCCGGGTCGACCTGCGCGATCCGGTGGAAGTCACCGCCCGCGTCACGCAGCCCGTGACGTGGACGCAGGGCGGACCTCTCTCCCTCGATGTCGCCGTCACCCTCACGAACAATACCGACGAGCCCCTGCCACTCTCGATCGCCTCGCAATGCGACATCTTCCAGTGGTTCGTGGCCGACGAGGACATGAACCTCGTGCAGTCGCAGCGCGGAGACGAACCCTGCGTCGATGTGCCAATGCGGGGGAGCCTGGACGCGAACCACAAGATTTCGGGCGAGTTCTCCCTCTCGCTCGACCCCGCCCGCGTGAAGCCGGGCGACTATATCCTCTTCATCCGCTACTGGGGCCACGAACTCCGCCAGCCGATCACCATCGACTGAGCATCGGGTGGGGGGTGCCCCTGCCCGGAAAACCTACTCCGCGCCGAACCCGCCGCCGAAGCTGTGCCCCACGGGGAAGCCCTTGGGCGGCAGGCGCCCTGCCTGCGCCCTCTGGCCCAGCCACTCCTTCAATCCGTCGAAGGTCCGCGCCCGGTCCGAGCGGTCATAGGCGATCAGCCCCTGCTTCAGCGTGAATGTCTTGATGTCGCCGAGCCCGCCATCCTTGTAGCGCTGCAGGCGCACGCCCTTGCCGCGCGTCATCTCGTTCACTTCCGCGAGCGGGAAAATGATGAGCTTCCGGTTCTCGCCGATCACGGCCACATGGTCGCCCTTCACCACCGCGCAGGCCACCGCCTCGTCGGTGCCGCCGACATTCAGCACCTGCTTGCCCGCGCGCCGCATCGCCACCACTTCGTCTTCCGGCACCACGAAACCATTGCCCTCATGCGAGGCGACGATGAGCTTCCGTCCCGGCTCATGCACGAAGAGCTGTACGATATCGCGGCTCTCGTCGAGATCGATCATCAGGCGCACAGGCTCGCCATGTCCGCGTCCGCCCGGCAGCTTGGTGACGTCAAGCGTGTAGAAGCGCCCATCCGTCGCGAAGAGCAGCACCTTGTCGGTCGTCTCCGCATGAAGCATGAAGCGCGGTCCGTCGCCTTCCTTGAACTTGATTTCCTGGTCCGGCGTGACATGCCCCTTCATGGTGCGGATCCAGCCCTTCTTGGAGCAGACCACCGTCACCGGCTCCTTCTCGATCATCGCCTCGACCGGCACGAACTCGATGGAAGGCGCCTCGGAGAAGGCCGTCCGCCGCGCGCCGAGTTTCGTCTTCGGTCCGAAGGTTGATTTGACCTGCTTGATCTCCTCGCTCACGCGCTCCCACTGCTTCGCGTCGGAGCGCACCAGCGCCTTCAGTTCCTTCTGTTCGGCGGTGAGCTTCTTGTGCTCGCCCCTGATCTCCATTTCCTCGAGCTTGCGCAAGCTCCGCAGGCGCATGTTGAGAATGGCTTCCGCCTGATTGTCGGTCAGCTTGAAGCGCTTCATCAGCGCAGGCTTCGGCTCGTCCTCCTCGCGAATGATGCGGATCACCTCATCGAGGTTCAGATAGGCCTTGAGATAGCCTTCCAGCACCTCCAGCCGCTTCTCGATCTTGTCGAGGCGGAAGCGCGAGCGCCTGACCAGCACTTCCTTGCGGTGTTCGAGCCAGGCGCGCAGCGCGTCGCGAAGCCCCATCACGCCCGGCACCTGTCCGGCCGAAAGCACATTCAGGTTCAGCGGAAAGCGGCTTTCCAGTTCCGTTGCCCGGAAGAGCGACTCCATCAGATGCTCGGGCTCCACCGTCTTCGACTTCGGCACGAAGACGAGCCGGATTTCCTCCGCGCTTTCGTCGCGCACATCTTCGAGCAGCGGCAGCTTCTTCGCCTGCAGGAGTTCGGCGATCTTCTCGATCAGCTTCGACTTCTGCACCTGATAGGGAATTTCCGTGACGACGATCTGCCAGAGCCCGCGCGGCAGTTCTTCCTGCTCCCATTTCGCGCGCACGCGGAAGCCGCCGCGTCCCGTCTCATAGGCGTCGATAATTGCCGCGCGCGGCTCCACGATGATGCCGCCCGTCGGGAAGTCCGGCCCCTGGACGAAGCTGACGAGCTTCTCCGTCCGCGCATTCGGATACTTGATGAGATGCAGCGCCGCGTCGCAGAGCTCGGCTGCATTGTGCGGCGGAATGCTCGTCGCCATGCCGACCGCGATGCCCGAGGCGCCATTCGCGAGAAGCTGCGGGAAGGCGCCCGGCAGCACGATGGGCTCCTTGTCCTCGCCGTCATAGGTCTCGCGGAAATCGACCGTATCCTCGTCGAGTCCGTCGAGCAGCAGCGCCGCGACCGGTGTCAGCCGCGCTTCCGTGTAGCGCATGGCCGCCGCGTTATCGCCGTCCACATTGCCGAAATTGCCCTGCCCGTCGACAAGCGGATAGCGTACGGAAAAATCCTGCGCGAGGCGCACCAGCGCATCATAGACCGACTGGTCGCCATGCGGGTGATAGCGGCCGATCACATCGCCGACGACGCGCGCCGACTTCTTGAAGCCCTGCCCCGGCTCGAGCTTCAGCTGCCGCATCGCATAGAGCACGCGGCGATGCACCGGCTTGAGCCCGTCGCGCACATCGGGCAGCGCCCGGTGCATGATGGTCGAGAGCGCATAGGCGAGGTATCGCTCTTCCAGCGCCTCGCGCAGATTGATCTCGTGTTCGGGCTCCGGCGGCGTAACGGCCTTGGTCATGTCTTGGTCTTCTCGTTCACTTTGATCTTCACAGGTCCGGCTTTCGGCACAGTTTCGCCTGACCCCTCACTTGTCATCCCGGCGAAAGCCGGGACCCATTGGTTCCCTCAGCAAGAGCGGGACGTTTGCCGTGTCGGCGGCACCGTTTGCGCTCTTGTCCCAACCGCTGCGGCAAATGGGACTGCGAGTGGTTCCCGGCTTTCGCCGGGATGACACTGAAAGGTAACAGCGAGCTTCCTGCTATCGCTTAAAACTCGCGCGCATTCTTTCCCCAATATACCAGCGATTCGGCTCTCACCCTGCCCTTGCGGCGATCTTCTCCATCAGCCTTATCCGCGCATCGGGCAGGTGGCGCTCATGCGCCGCGAAAAGGTGCCGTTCGAGGAAATGCCCCGTGAGCCTGAGCCCCTCGGCCACGTCCTCATTCGTGGCCTCCCCCGCCTGCGCGCCCACAAGGAACGCCGGCAGCCGGAAAAGCCTGTCCTTGTAGGGCTCGCCCGCGCCCCGGCTCACCGCGCTCCCGCTTTTCGGCGACACATAGACGAGGTCGTCGCGGCTCCCCGTCGCCGCGCAGCGCGTGAGGTCGAGCCCGAAGCCGAGCTCCTGCAAGAGCCCCAGTTCCCAGCGCACGAAGATCGCGGGCCACACATGCTCGTCCTGCATGGTTTCGAGCAACACCTCATAGCCGTCGTAGAGCGCCGGATGCGCCTCCCGCTCCGGCACGATGCCGCATACGGCGCTCGCCGCGCTCAAGGCCAGCAGCGCCAGCGGATCGTCCATGAGAAGCCCCGCCAGCGGCCGCACGAGCTCCACCTGATAGGTGCCGAGATGTTCGGAAAGCCTCGCCCGCCAGTGTGCCGAGAGCTTGTTGCCCGGCTGGAGCACGCTCCGCATTCGCCGCCCCGCGCCGCCATGCACGAGGCCGAGATGCCGCCCTTGCTCGCGCGTGAACAGTTCGAGGATCGCGCCCGTCTCGCCATAGGCGCGCGCCGACAGCACGATCCCTTCGTCACGCCAGTCCATCTTCGGAACTTTCCGGCAGCAGCGTCACGATCAGCTTGTCGATCCGCCGGCCGTCCATATCGGCGATTTCGAAATGATGTCGGCCCAGGTTGAAGGTTTCGCCGGGCTCCGGCAAATGCCCGAGCGCATCGAGCGCAAGCCCGGCGACTGTGTGGAAATCGCCTCTGACCGCGCCGATGCCGAACCGGGCGGCGAACTCATCCACTGGCACTGCCCCGTCGACGAGCCAGGTGCCGTCGCTCCTGAGGTGTATGGCCGGGCCGGATTCTTCCCCCTGTTCCGGCAGGTCGCCCGCAATCGATTCCAGAATGTCTGTCAGCGTGACGATGCCCTGCGTCGCGCCATACTCGTCCACCACTATGGCGATATGCACCTTCTCCCGCTTGAAACGGTCGAGAAGTTTCAGCACTTCCTTGCTCTCCGGCACGATGGGAACCTGCACTGTTGCGGCGTCGAGCGAAAAACGCCCGCTCGTCAGCGCCTCCGGCAGCAGGTCCTTCGCATGCACGACGCCGACGGCCTCGTCCACCGTCCCCTCGCAGACGACCAGTCGCGAGACATGATTCTCGCGCATGGTTTGTGCGATGCTCTCCGCATCCGCCTTCCGGTCGATCCAGACGATCTCGGGGCGCGGCGTCATGATCGCGGCGACCGTGCGGTCCGCCAGCCGCAGCACACCCTCGATCATTTCGCGTTCCTGGGGAACGAAGACACCGGCGCGCGTTCCTTCCGCAATGAGCGATTTCACCTCCTCCTCGCTCACCGTGGACTCGCGCGCACTGCCAAGGCCGATCAGCCGCAGCGTCGTATCGGTGGAGATCTTGAGAAGCCAGACCGCAGGCGCCGCGAGGCGCGACAGCATCTGCATCGGCCCCGCCACGATACCGGCAGTGCGTTCGGGATTGGTGAGGGCGATCCGCTTCGGCACAAGCTCGCCCACGATCAGCGAAAGATAGGTGATCGCCACCACGACGATGATGATACCGGCCGTATCGCCATGTTCGCTCAAGGGTTCGAACTGCGACAGCCAGCGGCCCAGTCGCTCGCCCAGCGTTGCCCCGCTGAACGCGCCAGCGACGACGCCGACCAGCGTGATACCGATCTGTACCGTCGACAGGAACCGGCTCGGATCGGCGATCAGCGAGAGCGCCGTTCGCGCGCCGCGATGCCCCTCCTTCGCCATATGGTCGAGCCGGGCCTTCCGCGAAGAGACAATGGCAAGTTCCGACATCGCCAGAAGCCCGTTCACCACGGTCAGCGAAAGAACGATCATCAATTCGATGTAAAGCATGGCCCTGTTCTGGTTTGTGAGGGCAAGGTCTTCCCGGGGTGCCCGCGACTCCCGCAGCTTACCCTATCGGGCTGGTGTCGGGAGGAGTCTTGCACTTGGCATCCGCCTCACTTCTCCGGGAAATCGAGTCCCATCTCGCGGTAGCGCTCGCGGTCGTCCGACCAGTTCTCGCGCACCTTCACGAACAGGAAGAGATGCACCTTCGTTCCCAGCATCTCCTGCAACTCCTCGCGCGCGAGCTGGCCGACCGTCTTGATCGTCTGGCCGCCCTTGCCGAGCGCGATCTTCTTCTGGCTGTCGCGCTCGACGAAGATCACCTGTTGAATGCGGACCGAGCCGTCCTTCTTCGTCTCCCAGCTTTCGGTCTCGACCGTCAGCGAATAGGGCAGTTCGTCGTGAAGCCTGAGGAAGAGCTTCTCGCGCGTCACCTCCGCCGCGAGCGAGCGCAGCGGCACATCCGCCGCCTGGTCTTCGGGATAGTGCCAAGGACCCTCCGGCATCTCGCCCGCGATATAGGCCCTGAGGTCCTTCACCCCGTCGCCCGTCAGCGCCGAGATCATGAAGGTCCTGGTGAAGAGCCCCGTCGCGTCGAGCCGCTGCGCGAGCTTCAGCAGCTTCTCGCGGTTCGCCGTGTCCACCTTGTTGAGGACGAGGATCGCCTTGCGGCCCTGCTCCTTCAGCCCTTCGAGAATCCGTTCCAGGTCTTCGGCCCGCTCATGTTCGGCATCGACCATCAGGATGATGAGGTCGGCGTCGCCCGCACCCCCCCAGGCTGCTTCCACCATCGCCTTGTCGAGCCGCCGCTTCGGCTTGAAGATGCCCGGCGTGTCCACGAAGACGATCTGCGTGTCGCCCTCCATCGCGATGCCGCGGATGCGCGCGCGGGTCGTCTGGACCTTGTGCGTGACGATCGCGACCTTCGATCCGACGAGCTGGTTGAGCAGCGTCGATTTCCCCGCATTGGGCGCGCCGATGATGGCGACGAAGCCGCACCGGCTTGTCCCCGCTTTTTCCGTGCCTGTTTCTGACTCTTGGTTCATGTGACGTTTCAATGACGTTTTGATGACAGTGGGTCGTGACTTATCCCTCACGCGGGCCAGACGCCAAGCTCTTCCAGCATGGCCTGCGCCGCCGCCTGCTCCGCCTGCCGCTTCGAGTTTCCCTTCGCCCGCAAGGGCTTGGCATTCCCGGCGCGCACCTCGACGGTGAACTCCGGCGCATGGTCCGGTCCCGTCCGCTCGATCAGCTCGTAACTCGGCACCTTGTGGCCCCGCGCCTGCGCCCATTCCTGCAATGCGGTCTTCGCGTCCTGCCGGGCTTTCCCTGATTTTTCAAGGAGATGCGCCCATTCCTTCTCGATCAGCTTTCGTGCGGGCGCGATCCCGCCATCGAGATAGAGCGCGGCGATCACCGCCTCGCAGGCATCCGCGAGGATAGCGGCCTTCTGTCTGCCGCCGGCCTTCTCCTCTCCCGCACCCATTGTGATGTGGGCGCCGAGGTCGAGGCGCTCCGCCACTTCCGCGCAGGCTTCCTTGCGCACTAGTGCATTGAATCTGATGGCCAATTCGCCTTCATCCGCGTCCGGAAAATCGCGCACCAGCCAGTCCGCAATGACGAGGCCGAGCACCCGGTCGCCGAGAAATTCGAAGCGCTGGTAGTTCGCACCATCCGCACTCGGGTGAGTCAGCGCTTGGGAAAGAAGCCCCAAGTCCTTGAATTCATGGCCCAATCTCTTTCCGAGCTTGGCGCTTACTCCACCCATTTGCCGATCCGGTCCCAGCGGACGGCCCACGGCCATTTCCAGACTTCCCAGAAGGACGCCGTCCCGTTCGCGGAGAAGAAAATGACTTCCGCCTTGCCGATCAGGTTCTCGAAGGGCACGTACCCCACCGCGTCGGGCACACGGCTGTCGCTGGAATTGTCGCGGTTGTCGCCCATCATGAAATAGTGGCCCTGCGGCACGATATAGACGCCCGTATTGTCCCACACGCTGTCCCGGATCATGTCGAGCGTAATATAGGAGACGCCGTTCGGCAGCGTTTCGCGGTATTGCGGGATGCGGCGGACATTTCCCGTGGGATCGCGATAGATGAAATCGTCCACGCGAACCCGCGGCACCGCCTTGTCGTTCAGATAGAGAACGCCATCCTTCATCTGCACGGTATCGCCAGGTAAGCCTATGACGCGCTTGATGAAATCGGTGTGGTTGTCGATCGGCTGCTTGAAGACCACGATGTCGCCGCGCTCGGGCTCGTCATCGAAAATGCGGCCGCTGAAGAGCGGTGGCGAGAACGGCAGCGAATGCTTGGAATAGCCATAGCTGTACTTCGCGACAAAAAGATAGTCGCCGATCAGGAGCGTCGACTCCATCGAACTGGATGGAATGAAGAAGGGCTGGAACAGGAAGGCGCGAATGAAAAGCGCAATCAGCAGCGCATAGGCGATCGTCCGGACATTCTCTGCCCATGAACTGCCGCGCAGCTTCTTGGCATTTTCGCTCATGGCCATCTTCCAACTCCTGCTCATCGCCCCACGGCTCCCCCGAAAAACGGCGGACCTTACCACAATCCGCCGCGCCGTCTCCCCCTGCCCGTCAGACCCTTGGTACGGCTGAAATGATCACAAAAGCCTGCGCCAGCGGATGATCGTCCGTGATCGTGAGGTGAATGACGGGCTCCATACCCTGTGGCGTGATCTCGTTGAGCCTCAGCAGCGCACCGCCGGTCAGCGCCATGGTCGGCTGCCCTCCCCGCATGTTCACGACACCCATATCGCGCCAGAAGACACCTCGCCGGAATCCCGTCCCGAGCGCCTTGGAGCAGGCTTCTTTCGCCGCGAAACGCTTGGCATAGGAAGCCGCGCGCATCCGCCGCCCGTCCGACTTCCGCCTCTCGATATCCGTGAAAATCCGTTCGACGAAGCGGTCGCCGAAGCGCTCCAGCGTCTTCTCCACGCGCCTGATGTCTATAAGGTCGTTGCCGATTCCGATAATCATGCGCGCTCCGCCCGCCCTTCGGTCGCCCCCCCCCGGGCCTCGTCCATCGCCGCGCGCATCCTGCGGATACTCCCCTCGAGCCCGATGAAGATCGCTTCGCCGATCAGGAAATGACCGATATTGAGTTCGGCAAGCTCGGGCATCGCCGCAACCGGCGCCACCGTATCGAAGGTGAGCCCATGCCCCGCATGGACTTCGAGGCCCAGCGCCGCGCCTTCCTTCGCCGCATTGGCAAGCCTTGCAAGTTCCGCGTCGCGCTTCGCGTTCTCGCGTGCGAAGGCAGCATCGCAATAAGCGCCCGTATGAAGTTCCACGACCGGCGCGCCTAGAGATACGGCGGCTTCGAGCTGTCTCGTGTCGGCATTGATGAAGAGCGACACGCGGATACCCGCGTCGCGGAGCCGGTCGACGATCGGCTTCAGGTGATTGTGGAGCCCCGCCGCATCGAGCCCGCCTTCGGTCGTCACCTCCTCGCGCCGCTCCGGCACGATACAGCAAGCATGCGGACGGTGCCGTAATGCAATGTCGAGCATCTCCGGTGTCGCCGCCATTTCGAGGTTGAGCGGCAGCCCCACCAGGTCCTTGAGCCGGGCGATATCCGCATCCCGGATGTGGCGCCTGTCCTCGCGCAGATGCGCGGTGATGCCATCGGCGCCCGCTGCAGCCGCAAGTTCCGCCGCCCGCACCGGGTCCGGATGCTCCCCGCCGCGCGCATTACGGATCGTCGCCACATGGTCGATATTGACGCCAAGCCTCAGATATGGAGGCAGGTTTCCGCTCATGCCGGATCCCCCCGTGTAATTTCGCTTCTCGCTGCCTCGGCGGCCTTCTCCGGCACAGCATGAACACCGACATCGCCGTTCCGCAAGAGCACGCGTTCGGCGAGCAGCTTGCGCCTTTGGGTCTGATAGGCCTCGACACCGCTCCGCGCAATGAAATAGCAGACACCGCCAAGCACGATGCCGACCGGTATCGCTCCGATGGTCAGCGGAACGAGCAATGGCAGGATCATGTCGAAGGCGCGGGCACTCTGAAGTGTTTCGGCAACGTCGGGATTTGCAGGCACGGGCGTGCCGAGCATGTAGCGTCCCACCTCATAGACGACCAGCCAGATCGCCGGAAATGTGAGCGGATTGCCGATGAAAGTACCGATTGCGCTTGCGATCAGATTGCCGCGCACGACCCATGCGATCGCCATTGCCATCAGGATATGGAAGCCGAAAAAAGGCGTGCAGGAGGAAAAGGCTCCGGCCGCAACCCCCAAGGCAATTGCATGAGGCGTGCCGGACAACCGCCAGACGCGTCGCCAGCCATACTGAAGCGTCCGCTTCCAGCCCGAACGTGGCCAGAACGTCTCTCTCAGCTTTTCAAGCGGATGCAGCTCTACGCGGCGGCGAAACAATTAAGCGATTTCCCTCTCAGGCAAGATGGCGGCTACCCGGCTTCACGGCCGGAATGGCCGCAAGTTCCTTCGGCAATTTGTCCGCCGGATAGGCAGGAATGGCGATCTTGGCGAGCGAGATCAGCTTCACGCCCACCTTCGCCTTGCCCCCCGACCGGTCGATCAGGCAGGCCGCGGCTGCGACCTTCGCGCCCGTCTTGCGGATTGCCTCGATGCATTCGCGGGACGAAAGTCCTGTCGTCACGATGTCTTCGACCATCACAACGCGCATACCTTTTTTGAGCTCGAAGCCGCGCCGGAGCGCGAACTCACCATTCTCCCGCTCGACATACATAGCCGGCACCTTCATATGCCTTGCCGTTTCGTAGCCGGGGATAATACCGCCCACGGCTGGCGAAACGATGGCATCTATGGGGCCGCCCACTTCTTCCGATATTTTCGCCGCAAGTGCCTTGCAGAGCTTCGAGGTGCGCGCCGGGTTCATGAATACAAGCGCCTTCTGAAGGAAAACCGGGCTGTGAAGGCCCGATGAAAGAATGAAATGCCCGCGAAGCAGCGCGCCTGCCTTCTCGAATTCCTTCAGAACCTTTTCTTGATCCATTTTTCTCTTCACCGGCTGGTTTTGAACAGGCCGACGACGTTCAACGCCGCGGGCGGATGACGGTATTGACGCATGACAGCCCGTTCAGTGCGGACATGATGCGCGTCAGATGTTTGAGATCCCTCACCTCGAGATCAAGCTGGATGTCGTAGAAATCCATGTCGCGCTGCGCGAGGGAAAGATTGGAGATATTGCTGCCGTAGTCGGCAATCAACGTGGCGATATGTCCGAGCGAACCAACCTCGTTCTTCGCCGTTACGCGGAGCCGCGCGGGAAAAGTCTGCGGATGCTCGGGATCGATGTCCCATGTCGCATCGATCCAGCGCGTTGTATCTCCATCGAATTCTTCGAGCGCCGGTGCGTCGATCGGATAGATCGTGATGCCTTCGCCCGGCATCATGATGCCGACGATGCGTTCGCCGGGCAGCGGAAACATATCCGGGGCAAAACGAACGGCGAGACCGGCCGCCCGTCCCGTAACCCTGACCGCCCCATCGCGTTCGTCCTTGCCGTTGCCCTTGATCGGCCTCTTGCGTCCGTTCTTGGGTTGCTCCGCAGGATATACGGTCAGCAACACCTGCTGCGCGCTCAGCGTGCCGTCTCCGACCGCGGCCAGAAGTTCGTCCAGATCCGGCTTGCGAAGCGGCCCGAGCGCGCGCTCGAGAATTGTGTCGCTCGCCTCCTTCCCCGCCGCCTCGAAAGCGCTCTTCACGATCTGCCGCCCCAGGCGGCTGAACTCGGCCTGCTTCGTTGCCCGGATGGATCGTCTTATGGCCGACCGCGCTTTGCCCGTCGCGACGAACGCCTCCCAGGCGGGTGACGGACGCTGCGCTTGCGAGCGAATGATCTCGACCTCGTCGCCATTTTCAAGCCGGGTGCGCAAGGGCATATGGCGCCCATTGATCTTGCAGCCAACGCAGGTGTCGCCAATGTCCGTATGTACAGCATAGGCAAAGTCGATCGGTGTGGCGCCGCGCGGCAGCGTGATGAGAAGACCGTTTGGCGTGAAACAGAAAACCTGATCGGAATACATCTGGAGCTTCGTGTGCTCCAGAAACTCTTCGGGCGAAGCGCCATGCTCCAGCATTTCGATAAGCTGGCGAAGCCAGTGGAAAGTCGCAGCAAATTCCCCTGACGTATCCGCTCCCGCTCCCCCTTCCTTGTAGATCCAATGCGCGGCGATGCCGTATTCGGCGACTTCATGCATCTTGCGCGTTCGGATCTGCACCTCGGCGCGCTTCTTCTGCGGCCCGATGATCGTCGTATGGATCGAACGGTAGCCGTTTGCCTTGGGGGTCGAGATGTAGTCCTTGAAGCGCGTCGGAACCATCGGCCAGTTGGTGTGAAGAATACCGACCGCCGAATAGCAATCCGGCACCTCGTTCACGATGACGCGAAATCCGAAAATGTCGGAAAGCTGCTCCAGTGAAATGGCGCGGCGTTCCATCTTGCGCCACATGGAATAAGGACGCTTCTCGCGGCCGATCACCTCGCAGGCAAGACCGCCCTCTTCGAGTTTTGTCTGAATTTCCTTTGCAATCTTCTTCACCGAGTCGCCGCTCGCCTCGCGGAACTCGTTGAGCCGCTTGATAAGAGCTTCCCGGGCCTCGGGATTCAGCTCCTTGAAGGCGAGGTCCTCAAGCTCCTCGCGGATCTCCTGGATACCCATGCGACCCGCAAGCGGCGCGTAGATTTCCATGGTCTCCAGCGCGATCCGTTGGCGCTTTTCCGCCGACGAGATGAAGTGGAGCGTCCGCATGTTGTGAAGCCGGTCGGCGAGCTTTACCAGCAGAACGCGAATGTCGTTCGACATGGCGAGCAGGAACTTGCGGAAATTCTCCGCCTGCTTCGATCGCTCCGAAGTCAGCTCGATCCGGGTGAGCTTGGTCACGCCGTCGACAAGACCGGCGACCTGCGGGCCGAAGAGCTTGGTAAGCTCATCCATCGTCGAGCCGGTATCCTCGATCGTGTCATGCAGCAGCGCCGTCACGATCGTAGCCGTATCGAGCTTCAGGTCGGTGAGAATGCCTGCTACTTCGATGGGATGAGAAAAATAGGGGTCGCCGCTGGCGCGCTTCTGGCTGCCATGCTGCTTCATGGCATAGACATAGGCACGGTTGATCAGGGCTTCGTCCGCTTTCGGATCGTAGCCGAGCACGCGATCGACGAGCTCATACTGACGCAACATGCCTTGAATTCTCCGTTGTCCTCTCTTGCGATCTTCCTAACGCGCCTCCGCGCCGTCCAAACGAAAAGCGCCGCCCCTCACCTTTCGGCCGGGCGGCGCTTAAACCGAATGACGTCTGGGCCTGAGGCCGCTTATCCCGGCCTTGCTCGCCCTTGTTTCAGTCTTCCCCGTCCATGTCGTCCGCATCGGCCGACTTCTGCTGCGGCGAGTCGATCTGGCTCTGGATGGCGCGCAGGAGGTCTTCCTCGCTCATCCGCTCGCCGCCGCCCTCGACCGAACCGAACGTGTCCTGAACTTCGCCAGCCGCTTCACCAGACATGAGAAGCTGCATGTTCTCGACTTCGGGTTCCTCCGTCTCGACGCGGCTCTGGAGGCTGCCGATCAGATCCTCGCGCAGATCTTCCGGCGTGATGGTGCGTTCGGCGATCTCGCGAAGCGCCACAACCGGATTCTTGTCGTTGTCGCGATCGACGGTAAGTTCGGCGCCGGCCGACATGGCGCGCGCACGGTGCGCCGAGAGCAGAACCAGCTCGAATCGGTTGGGCACCTTGTCGACGCAATCTTCAACGGTCACGCGGGCCATTTGTTACTCCGGTATGGGATAGAGATTTTGCCTGTATGTAGGCGCTGATACCGCAGAAAGCAAGCCAGAACAGGCTCTTATGGGCCAAACTGCGACGATTTCAGCCTTTATTGAGCCGGATTGCCGCCACATCCCGCTCTGGCAAAGCCGCTATGAGTTCCCCGACGCTTCTGCCAGTCACCGGGTGCCGCCACCCCGGAGCCACATCCCGGAGCGGCAGGAGCACGAATGCCCGGGCCGCGATCCCCGGATGAGGCAGCGCCAGCGGCAGTGGTCCTACCCCCGCATCCAGACCACGCGCCCCCCTTGCGGGCACCACTTCACCCCTGAAATCCAGAAGATCGAGGTCTAGAGGGCGTGGCGCCCAGCGCTCCCGGCGGACACGGCCGAAAAGGGCTTCTATCCGGTGCAGCTTGTCCAGGAGGCTCTGCGGAGTGTCTGCCGCCTCTATTTGAGCCACAGAATTCACATAATCAGGTTGTGCATAAGCAGCCATTGCCGGTGTGCTGTAAAATGGCGCTACGGCGTCCACCCGGATGCCGAATGCGAGCATGATCCGGAGCGCCGCGCGAAGCGTTGCCGCCGGCGGCCCATTTGGGGAGGCCATGTTACCGCCCAGAGCAATGAGGATCGGGTTCAACATCGCGACCTTCCGATCTATCCCTGAAACTGGGTGTGAATGGCGCATCGCTTTGCGGAATCCGGGACTTCGGTCATATTCCTCCCGCTCCGGCCGGGCTCGCGCCGCGCTGGACAATTGCTTCTGTTATTCGGGCCGGGGCCTGGGAGTTGTTGAATGATATTTTATCCGCATGAGCGCATCGCTCTTTTCATCGACGGTGCCAATCTCTATTCGGCTGCCCGCGGCCTCGGTTTCGATATCGACTACAAGCGTCTTCTCAACCATTTCCGTGGCAAGGGCACGCTGATCCGCGCCTTTTACTACACTGCCCTCGTAGAAGATCAGGAATATTCACCCCTTCGGCCCTTGATCGATTGGCTCGACTACAATGGCTACGCGGTCGTGACCAAACCCGCCAAGGAATTCACCGACGCCACTGGCCGCCGCCGGATCAAGGGCAATATGGACATCGAACTGGCCATCGACGCGCTCGAGATCGCGGACAAGCTGGACCACATGGTTCTCTTCTCCGGAGACGGAGACTTCCGGCGGCTCGTCGACGCGGTCCAGCGGCGCGGCAAGCGCGTAACGGTCGTTTCGACCATGCGAAGCCAACCGCCAATGATCGCGGACGAACTTCGCCGGCAGGCCGATCAGTTCGTCGAGCTCGAAACGCTTCGCGATATCGTCGGCCGGAGCCATTCGGAGCGCCCTGCCTCGCCGATCCGTAATGACGATGACGGCTACGACTATGACGACGAGGACGAGGAAGACGATTTCGACCGTCCCGCGCGTGCTTGACCGGTGATGACAACAGTTTACGGCTCCGAAGCTCCGCTCGATTGTTCCTTATGTCCGCGGCTTGTCGCCTACCGCGAAGCAAACCATGCCGCCCATCCCGACTGGTTCAACGCGCCCGTCCCCTCGTTCGGCGATGAAAACGCCAGACTGCTGATCGTCGGCCTCGCGCCAGGCGTTCAGGGAGCAAACCGCACCGGACGCCCCTTCACCGGGGATTACGCCGGCGATCTTCTCTACGGCACATTGCTTGATTTCGGATTTGCCACGGGAAGCTACGAGGCTCGGCCCGATGACGGCCTGAAGCTGACCGGTGCCATGATCACCAACGCAGTGCGTTGCGTGCCGCCGCAGAACAAGCCGACACCGGCGGAAGCCAGGAACTGCCTGGGCTTTCTGAAGGCGCGCATAGCCGCACTGCCGCGTCTGGAAGTAATCCTGGCCCTGGGCCGGATCGCGCATGACGCTGTGTTGTCCGCTCGGGATATCAGAAAGAGTTCCGCCACTTTCGCCCATGGGGCGGATCACGATCTGGGCGGAGGCTTACATCTTTTCGACAGCTATCATTGCTCCCGCTACAACACGAACACGCGCCGGCTGACGCCGGAAATGTTCCATGACGTGTTTGGCGCCATTCGTAGACGGATAGACGGCTGAACGCCTCTGTCAGCCCTTCTCGCGCAAGAGACGGGCCTTGTCGCGCTCCCAGCTGCGCTCTTTCAAGGTCTCGCGCTTGTCCGCAAGCTTCTTGCCTTGCGCCAGACCGATCTCGACTTTCACAAGTCCCCGATCGTTGAAATACATCTTCAAAGGCACGATGGTCATGCCCTGCCGCTGCACGGCTGCCGTCAGCTTGTCTATCTCGCGCCGGTGAAGCAGTAGTTTGCGCGGCCGCCTTGTCTCGTGATTGAACTGGTTCGCCTGCAGATAGACCGGGATATAGGCGTTCACAAGCATGATCTCGCCATCCCGCGTCGCCTGGGCATAGGCCTCGTTCAGGCTTCCCTGACCGCCGCGCAGCGATTTCACCTCGCTGCCCTTCAGTTCTATACCTGCCTCGAAGGTTTCGCCGATGCTGTAGTTGAAGCGCGCCTTGCGGTTGTCCGCAATGATCTTCCGGCCATCAGAGGCCTTCTTTTTGGCGCCGCCGCTCTTGGAGGACATCTCTCCCCGATTTCTCGCTCGTCAGTTGAGCAGCCCGGCATGCTGCATTGCGCTGCGGACCTTTTCTTCGGTTCCAGCGCTTGCCGGCACCAGCGGCAACCGCAATTCGTTTTCGCAGAACCCAAGCAGGCTCGCCGCGTACTTCGCAGGCGCCGGATTCGGATCGAGGAACAGCGCGTTGTGAAGCGGCATCAGCCGGTCCTGAATCTGAAGCGCCTTGGCAAAATCGCCCGCCAGCGTCGCTTCCTGAAACTCCGCGCAAAGGGCCGGCGCGATGTTCGCAGTTACCGAGATGCAGCCAACGCCGCCATGAGCATTGAAGCCGAGCGCCGTCGCATCTTCGCCCGAAAGCTGGCAGAACTCCGCGCCCATCGTCTGGCGCTGCAGGCTAACCCGCGCAAGATTCGCCGTCGCATCCTTCACGCCCACCACATTCTTCAACTCGAAAAGCCGGGTCATGGTTTCGAGCGATATGTCCACGATGGTCCGGCCGGGGATATTGTAGAGGATGATCGGAATATCGACGGCCTCGTTCACCGCCTTGAAATGCTGGTAGATGCCTTCTTGCGACGGCTTGTTGTAATAGCCGGTTACGCTGAGCACGGCGTCCGCCCCCGCCTCCTTGGCGAAGGCCGTCAGTTCGATCGCTTCGAGCGTATTGTTGGAGCCGGCTCCGGCGATCACCGGCACCCGGCCTCGCGCCGTCTCGATGCACAGTTCCACGACCCGCTTGTGTTCGTCATGGGAAAGCGTCGGGGACTCGCCCGTCGTCCCGCATGGAACGAGCCCATGCGTTCCCTGTTCGATTTGCCATTCGACAAGTTTGACGAACGCAGCCTCATCCACCTTGCCGTTCTTGAACGGCGTAATGAGTGCGACGAACGATCCCTTGAACATGGCTTTAGGCTCCGTTTCCCCGGTTTCTGCGGACGGGGTGCTCCCGAAGGCGCGCAAGATAACCATAAGCGGCAAACCCGGCAAGAAACCGGGGGTTTGGGCGCATATGGCCTATTGCGGCGCGTGTTAGCACATGAGTAGTCTGAATGGTGGAATATCTGGGCGTTGAGGCATTTTGCGCCGGATTTCGGAGCGCGATTAACGGACCCAGGGCCGCCCGCCGGGCCGGCCCGTGAGAGGTTCCGTAACTTTGTATCGGGTTTGCGCCGTGCGAATTGATTCCGGGTTGTCCTTCCCTCGTCTCGCTGCCGCCATGGCGGTCGCGGCCCTTTCGGCTTGCGCGACGGCCGCTCAGGCTTCCGCCTCCCTGCCCCTTGCCCGCCCCGGCGGCGGCGAAACGCAGACCGCCAGCAGCGCCCCGAGGACCGCCACATTGACTGCCCCGACGGCGCCCACCGCCACCAAGGGAACTTTCTCCGGCCTTGGAGCAGCGGACATGATGGCCGCGCGCGCCGCCTTCGACGAAGCGGACCGGGGCAACTGGACCGCCGCAAGCCAGTATCGGGGACAAATCGCGGATCCGACAGCGGCAAAGCTGATCGTCTGGACGAGGCTGATTTCGGACGACAGCGCACCGGCATTCGCAGAGATCGTCGGCTTCATGGAACAGAACCCGGATTGGCCTCGGCGCTTTATCCTGGAAGCCCGTGCCGAACGAGCGCTCCTCTCTTATCCCATGTCGAATGACGACCTTCTCGCCTGGTTTGAGGATCACCCTCCGCAAACCGGAGAAGGCCGCATCCGTTATGGCAAGACGCTGATCGAGGTCGGCCGTGCGGATGAAGGTGCCGGGTGGATTCGGCGCGCCTGGATCGAGAACGATTTCGGTAGCTCCCGGCAGAAGGAAATTCTGGCCGCCTATGGCAAGTACCTCAACACGGAAGCACAGCAAGCCAGGCTCGCCCGCCTTCTCTGGGAACAAAGAACCAGCGATGCGAGAACCACGGCCGCACTTGTCGGACAGGCCGAGCGTGCGCTTGCCGATGCCCGTATCCAGCTCATCGCCGGTTCAAGCAAGGCTCCGAGCGCGCTCTCTCAGGTTCCCGCACCGCTTCGCGCCGATCCCGGCCTTTTGTACGATCAGGTGCGCTATGAACGCCGCCGCGGCAATGAGCATGGCGCCCTGCCTTTGCTGCTCACGGCTCCGACGGAACCGCACAAAATGGTGCGCCCCGACAGCTGGTGGGTTGAGCGCAAGATCCTCACTCGCAAGGCAATGTCGCAGGGCCTTTACGAAGAGGCCTACAAGATCGCCGCCGGCAACGGGCTGAGCGAAGGTGTCGACTTCGCTGAAGCCGAATTCCTGGCCGGCTGGATCGCCCTCCAGTACCTCAATAAAGCCGACGCAGCTCTCGTCCATTTTCGCAAGCTGAGTGGCGGCGTATCGACCCCGATAAGCAAGTCCCGGGCGGAATACTGGTCGGGTCGCGCCGCAGCTGCCTCCGGCGACCGCGAAAAGGCGACGGCCTACTACCGCGATGCCGCAAACTATCCGACAACATTCTACGGACAGCTTGCAACGGCAGCCCTCGCATCTGGAGGGAGTGACGGCAAGCTGCGCCTTCCCGCAACACCGCCCAGAACCGGCGATATCAAGCAGCGCTTCGACAACCGGGAACTCGTCCACGCCGTGCGAATTCTGCAGGACCTCGACCGCGAGGGAACGCTCTGGACCTTCATGCTCCACCTTGCGGACATTCTGGAAGACCCGGCCGAACTTGCAGCGCTTTCCGATCTCGCCCTTTCCTTCGGAGACTCCAAGCTTTCATTGCGTATCGCGAAAGCGGCGTCCCTGCGAAACATCGTGCTGGCCGACTATGCCTATCCGACCGGGTCCATGCCGAAATGGACGCATCGCGGGCCACCGGTCGAAACCGCGCTTGTCTACGGCCTCTCTCGCCAGGAAAGCGAATTCGATCCTCAGGCACTGAGCCCCGCAGGCGCTCGGGGCCTCATGCAGTTGATGCCGCGCACAGCGAGAATGGTCGCAGGCCAGATCGGCCTTCCCTATTCGCCCGCGAAGCTAACAGACCCGGTCTACAACGCGACCCTCGGCGCCGCCCATCTCGGCGACCTGGTGCAGAACGAATTTTCGGGTTCCTACATAATGAGCATCGCGGCCTACAACGCGGGCGCCTCCCGTGTTCGGCAGTGGGTGAACGACTATGGCGATCCTCGTTCGACGGCAGTCGACCCGATAGACTGGATCGAGAGCATTCCCTTCTCCGAGACACGCAACTATGTGCAGCGCGTGATGGAGAATCTGGAAGTCTATCGCGGACGCCTTAGCGGAGAGGCGGAACCGGTGCGCATCGAAGATGACCTGCGCCGGTACATCGGCTCGACGCCTATCACGACACCTGCCCCGACACCCCGCCCAAGCAACATACCGCTTGCACCGCCTTCCTCCTCAGGCACCGGGGTCACGCCGGCAACGAATGCTCCGGTCCCCATGGCGGTACCCGCGGAGGGAGCAATGGCGCCCGTCGTCGAGTCGGGAGACCTTTGACCCCTCGCGCATCTCACCCCGCGCGGCGGACTTGCTCGAACGGCTTTGCCGAACCATGATCCTCGCCCAAACCAGCGGAGCCCTCAAATGTCGAGCTCATACAGGGACCTCTTCTACACAAGCCAGGATGGGCTCAAACTCTACGCCCGAGACTATGGCGAACGGACCGCGCCTGGAACGCCAGTCATCTGCCTTCCGGGGCTGACACGAAATTCCAAGGACTTCGAACCGCTCGCCGGACACCTGAGCGATCAGCGGCGCGTGCTCTGCCCCGATTTGCGCGGACGCGGCCGTTCCGATTATTGCGACAACTGGGCAGATTACACGCCCGTCCATGAGATGATGGATACGCTCGACCTGATGGGCGCGGCAGGCATCGGACAGGCCGTCTTCGTCGGCACTTCGCGGGGCGGTCTCATCATGATGGCGCTTGCCGCCTTCCGGCCGAACGTCATCAAGGCCTCGATTCTGAACGATATCGGGCCCGAAGTGGACCCGAAGGGGATTGCTCGCATCGCAGGCTATGTGGGTGTCATGGAAACACCGCAGACATGGGACGAAGCGGCGGTAAAGCTTCGCATGATGAACGAACGCGAATTCCCGAACCTGTCGGCGGAAGACTGGCGCACATTCGCGCGCCGCACCTTCGCCGAGGAACACGGCGCGCCGAAAATTGACTACGACACGAAAATCGGCACGGCAATGCGCAAGGGGCTTGAGGCATCGAAAGGCGAAATCCCTACGCTTTGGCCGCAATTCAAGTCGCTCTCCCAGATGCCTCTGCTCGCCATCCGCGGCGAAAACTCCGACATACTGACCGCCGAGATCATGGCGCGCATGGCGGACGCAAACCCGGCAATGAAGAGCGTGGTTGTAAAGGACCGCGGTCATGCCCCCTTCCTCGACGAGCCGGAAGCTCTCGGCGCCATCGACGATTTTCTCGCCTCCGGGAATCTCTAGCCACGGCGCAGACGAAGCATCCGCGTCGCTCCCTTCTGGAATTCGAACGGAACGCGGACGAGCTCGACCTCCGCTCCCCCACGCCTCATCTCGCTCATGACGCCCGGAAGGTGGCTCGACGACAGTCCATCCAGATTGAGAAGCGGAAAGATTCGAACCTCGTCCGCCACGCGCAACAGCTCACGCACCGATGCCAGATGAAACGCGAAATTGAGATCGTCGCCATAGAGAAATAGGAAATGCGAAACGAGCGCGAGGCGGAACGAGGCATTGCCGAAGGGAAGCTCCGGTAACGACGCAGGCACATAGCGCCCCTCGGCCTTCCCGGCCTCGAAATCCTCCAGGAAGAGATCTAGCGCTTCTCGTCGCAATCCTTGAACGGCGGCCTCCGATCCGTATTGCTTCCAGTTGAAGCGATATGCAGCCCGCCTCAGCCCCAAACGCATCGCCGCCGCCGTCTCCTCGAAACGGAGCGCAATAACGTCGGCATCCAGCGCGTAGATCGGATCGGCGGCGACGACCGTCAGTCCCTCCCGGGCGGCCTCGGCCGCGAAAGATGCCGGCCCGCCGCCGGCGTCGAGAATGGGCGACAAGGGCGGGAACTCATCCAGCCCGAAGAAAGCACGGTATTCCCATAGCCGTCGGCCCCAGGGCACGACGCCTCCAAGATCGAACTCCTTCGAGTGTTCAACGATATGGGCGTTCATCTCGCTTCCTCCTTGCTTGCGGTCCTTGCCGCACCCGCCGGAGGCGCCTGTCGATGAATCCGCTCAAACGAAAAGGCCGCCTCCAGAGGGGGCGGCCTTGTCCGGTTTGATCGCAAAAGACGACGTTACGGGGCCACCCTCTTGGTGGTCCACCAGTTGCCCTGCATGTGAGCCGAGAACGTCATCTTGCCGATCCTTGCATGCCGGGATCGCCCCGGCGACGGGAAATCTATGCCTGCCGCGCTACTTTGCCAAGCGGTAATGCATGACGCCCCAGGCGAGGTAGCCCTTGTCGGCGCCGTCGACCCAATGGCCGAGCCCCTTGATCATGTTGTCGAGATAGGTCGTGCTGGAACCCTTGGTAAGCTTCTCGTAGTTCGCCTTGAGCTCCTCACCCACGCGCCAGTAGTGGCGGCGAAGCTGATGCGTCATTTCCTTGACGTCGACCTTCTCGAAGCCGCGAGCCGTGAGCTCCCTGTCGTAGAAGCCGAAGCTGCCAAGCGTTTCAAGATGAATGCGGTCGAGGATCGGCTGCAACACACCATCCGGGCAATCATCGGCCTGCATCGGGTCGGTGAAGATGAACTGTCCGCCGGGCTTCAGAACCCGCTTCACTTCGTCGAGAACCTTCGGCCGGTTGCCGCTGTGCAGGATCGCATCCTGCGACCAGACCACATCGATGCTGTTGTCGTCCGCCGGAATGGCTTCGAAATCGCCATACAGAACCTCGACCTTGTCTTCGAGCCCGGCTTTCTTGTTGAGCTCGCGATTGAGCTTGTTCTGCGTCTCGCTGATATTCACGCAGATCACCTTGCAGCCATAGGTCTTGGCGAGATGCCGCGCCGCACCGCCATAACCGGCCCCGATATCGAGGACGACGGTGTTCGCATCCACGCCTTTCAGCATCGAGGCGAGCGTCTCGTCGTTGCGATGGCTTGCGGGGATGATCGGCTCGTCATCGTCCTTGTACATTCCGATATGAATGTCCTCACCGCCCCAAATGGTGAAGTAAAACGAATCCGCATCCGGACTGTCGTAATAGGCCTCTGCCTGGGCGACTGCGTTCGATTTACTCGTCATTGTAGGTTTTCTCCGCAACGTGAATGAAGAAGTCGGCTTCCTCGTCCTTGTAGGTCGCCTCGAAGTCACCATAGGTGACGACCTTCTGGAAGCCGATCTCGTGCATCAGCCGGCGCGTGTAGTTCTTCCGCAGCGGGAACATGTTCAGGTGGTAGACGCTGTTATCCGGGAATGTGTAGCGGAAGCGCGCCAGCGAATCGTCGACATGCTCCGGCTCGGCCGTCACCTGGTCTCCGCAGTAATAATATTTGTGCTTCGTGCTGAAGCCGCGATCGAGAATGGCGTCATAATTGCGCTGGTCCAGGATCAGGATTCCGTCATGCTTGAGCGCGGCATAGAATTCGGCGAGTGCGCGGCGTCGATCCTTTTCATCGAAGAGATGCGTGAATGAATTTCCGAGACAGATGATCGCGTCGAACTTTCCATGCACATCCTTGTTGAGCCAGCGCCAGTCCGCATGGACAGTCTGCATGACAAAGCCGTGATCGCGCGCATTCTCGAAGGCTTTGGAGAGCATTTCCGCGCTGCCGTCGACGCTCGTGACATCGAACCCGGCCTTCAGAAGCTGTACGGAATTGAACCCCGTGCCTGTTGCCACATCGAGAATCTTGTGCTTGCCGCGCTCCTTCAGAATATCGATGAAGAAGCGACCTTCGCTTTCCGCCCGGCTGTCCCAGTCGATCAGGTCGTCCCACTTCTCGACAAAGGATTCGACATACTCGTGCTGATAGTGATCGGTTTCACGCACAGCTAGCGGATCTTCGCCGAATTCCTGTTGTTTTTTCTTGCTCTGTTCCATGGTGACGTTCCTTCAGGAGATGGCGGCAAACCGCGCTTGCGATTTCTACGCCGCCATAAGCACAAACGGCACCGGCCAGAAGAGGCCGGCAACCTATGAGATCGGTTTTCTGAGCCCGCAAAAGGTAAGCCGCGCATACGCACGAAAACGGGCCGCATCCCAATAAGCCGTCAAATTGCGGCGAGGCAGCAAAACTGCGGGATACGACTGGGGACAGCGCCACATGCGTAGGATGCGGCGTATGGATATGCCCTCACAGCAAGGGCAAGCTAACAAAGCGCATCCGCACTAGCAACCGCACAGCACAAATTTCACAAAAACGCCTTGTATCTCGGGCTTTTTTCCACAATCCGACGCGATTTCGGAACCGGAGACATCATCGAGCGTTCAGGAAAGTTCACTCGCGAGAATTCTTCCACTGTTCTCTTCTTCGCCTACGCCGACGCTGCGTATTTTAGGAAGCGATTCGGGATGATGGTCGCGAATCCAGGCAACGAGCTTCTCTCTGACATTGCAGCGTAAATCCCACGCATCCGGAGATGTGCGCGCGCTGACGAGCGCCCTGATCTCGATCGTGCGATCGGTCGCATCCGTCACCTGAATTACCGAGACTTTGCCATCCCAGAGCGGCTCTGCCTTCACAAGTTCGCAGAGATAGCTGCGCAATTCGTCGACAGGCAGCGTGTAGTCGGCATGGAGAAAGACAGTGCCGATGATGGACGCGCTTTCTCGCGTCCAGTTGGTAAAGGGGTTCTGGATGAAATATGAGAGCGGTACGATGAGCCGGCGCCAGTCCCAGATGCGGATGACGACATAAGTGCCGGTGATCTCCTCGATCCAGCCCCACTCGCCTTCCACAACGACGGCATCGTCAATGCGGATCGGCTGGGTCACGGCAATCTGTATTCCAGCGATCAGGTTTTCGAGAACGGGGCGCGCCGCAAGGCCGAGCACGAGACCTGCCGCGCCCGCCGATGCGAAAATACTCACGCCATACTGGCGCACGGAGTCGAAGGTCATCAGCGCCGCGCCAAGTGCAAGCAGCACGATCAGCGTATCGGCAACCCGGCGAAGAATCCGGATCTGCGTGACGTGCTTTCGCGCCTGCAGGTTGTCGGCAACATCGATCCGGAACCGCGCGAGATAGATATCGCTCGCGATATGAACCGCCGCGATTGCCGTCCACCCGACAATCGCACAGAGAAACGCACCAAGAACCGAACTCCAGACAGAAAGCGTATCCTCTTCAAGCGGTGACGCTTGCAGCACCAGTGCACATGCGATGAAAATCGCGACCACACGCGTGAGGCTCCTCGTTCGCCGGAGCAATGTCTGAACATAGATCGCCCGGCGAGAGAATGCTGCCGTGAGAACGCGGATGGTAATGCTGTGCAGCCCAATGGCCATTGCTATGGCCAGGCCAAGCAGTATGGGAACGATTGCCCATGCGGGCATCCAGGCAGCTATTTCCTCGAGCCGCGCGAATGCATTCTCCGGCAAAACCTGTCCTCATATCGAAGCCGCGATATGAAGAAGCTAGGGCTGGAGACCGCAGGTACAAGTCCGGATTGGCTCAGTGGCTTTCTCGAACCTCACGCCCGTTAAGCGGGTTGACCGGACGGTTGTTTCGTCCGAGCACCTCCGAAAGCCGCGATAACGTCTCGATGCTCGCCGTTACGGTTTCCTTCAGGACGATCCAGCGAACACCCTCGCTGCAGGGCGGCGTCGTCAGCGACCCCGCGAAAGTAAGATAGGCGAGCTCTGGCGGCAGCATCGATGCGGGGCTGAAATCCTTTCCAAGCGCCTCTTCGTCTCCCGCCTTTGCAGGCACGGGGAGCAAATCGAGAGCGCCCGCCCCACCCGGGCGCACCATCAGCGCGACAACAGCAAGGTTTCCTTCTTCGTCGCGATGAACGAAATGCGCCTCAAGCGGGAAATGCATCCCGTGAAACGTATTCTCGCTCGGCGTATGAAAGTGAAACTGCAGCAGCTCGTATTTCGCGTCACCGAAGGTCAGCATGTTTCCCGGCGCCACCTTCACCTGCACCGTATGCCCGAGATTGACGATGCTGGCCTGTCCGCGTGCATAGTCGATCTTCAGCACCGAGGACGATATCGGATGCTCTCCCGCAATATCGATGGGAGACTGTTCCTCTCCGCTCGCGCATGTCGCAAATTCCGGGCTGATGTCGGCCCAGCGCGAAGGCCCGTCACCGGCGCCATATCCCCACTCCGCATGCTCCTGCCGATCTTCCGCCCACGCGGGCGCCTTCCCCGCACCGATCAAACCCGCGGTTAGCAGCGCCGCGGCGATCATGAAAAATCTGGCCATTGTTACCCCCCTGTCTCGTCAGCCCATTGCAGTTTACTCACGCAATGTGACAGGCGGTAGCCTCCATCCACAGGAACCGCCTCGTCCCTAGTCCTGATCGGGTTCGACCTTGAGGGTTGGTACCGACCAGTTGAACAGAATGGCGGCTATGCGGATGGCCAGTGTCGCCATGATCGAAATCCAGAGCGAGAGGCCAGCGGACAACCCGGCCACATCGGCAAGCACGAAGAGCGCCGCGCCGCATAGCGCGGCAAGCGCATAGACCTCCTTGCGCAGGATGGTCGGCGTCCGGTTGGCAAGGACGTCGCGAATAATGCCGCCGACAATGCCGGTCACGACACCCATGATCACGGCGACGAAACCCGAGGTTCCGGCCTCGAGCGCCTTGCGCGTGCCAAGCGCCACGAAGACGGCGAGCCCGACAGCATCGGCAATTGCCACCGGCCGGCGCACCCGCGAAGCCCAGCCTGCAAGCGGAATGGTGCCGAGCGCGCAGACCCCCGCCAACACCACATACCAGGATGCCTGCGTCCAGAACACGGGCACTCCGAGCAGAAGATCGCGCACGGTCCCCCCGCCAACGGCGACGATGACGCCGAGCACCATCACGCCAAACCAGTCCATTTGACGCTCACCCGCGACAAGCGCTCCGGAAACGGCGAAGGCTGCGATGCCGATGAGTTGGAGGAATATGAGAAGGTCGAACATGGCCATGACGCAACGCTATCCCTCCGGTCACAGCAAAACCAGCGGGCACGGTCGACGAGGGGCAGCTTCGTGAGAAGGGGAATGGCGGAGGGAAAGAACTTATCCTCTAACTCTCTGATAAGCTACGGCGAATCGCCCACAACTCCCGCCCATTTCCAGGCATTTCCTCGTATGCGCAGCTTT
>DLCG01000004.1:371303-371468 GCA_002480495.1 Rhodobiaceae bacterium UBA7804
GGTTTGTGCAAAGAATAGCGCTCAAGAGTGAATCCGGGAGAATCGTGGCGAATTGCTTCGTAAATCTTGGAGGGAAAGGACTCATCCTCTAACTCTCTGATAAGCCATGGCGAATCGCCCACAACACCCGCCCACTTCCAAGCATTTCCTCGTATGCGCAGCTTT
>DLCG01000004.1:371790-387421 GCA_002480495.1 Rhodobiaceae bacterium UBA7804
TTACGCAGTTCGCAAACGCGAGTGTGTCTAGCCCCATTTGTCTGGGCCAACGATTTGGTCGAACTCCAGTAGTGTTTCGGGTGCCGGCGGTCGCATGTTGAGGGCGTGATGCGGCCTGATCTGGTTGTATTGTCGGAGCCAGATGTTGATTGCCGCTTGCGCCTGTCTGGTCGAGTAGAACCACTCGGCGTTCAGGACCTCTTGGCGGAGTGTCCCGTTGAACCGCTCGTTGTATCCGTTCTCCCAGGGGCTTCCCGGATAGATCCGGAGCGGTTTGATGCGGACTTTGATGAGCCATTCCTGCAAGGGTGCTGCGATGAATTCCGGGCCGTTATCCGAGCGGATGTATTCCGGCTTCCCCCGTTTCAGGATCAGAGGGTACAGCGCCTCCAGCACGTCGTTCGCGCTCATGGTGGCGCGTACGGTGACGCACAACGCTTCGCGGGTATACTCATCGAGCACGGTGAGCATCTTGTAAGGCCGACCGCTGCTGAGTTTGTCGTGCACGAAGTCGACAGACCAGATGTGATCCGGATAGTGCGGTCTGAGCCGGATGACGGAGCTGTCCTTGTGATAGAGGCGCTTGCGCTTCTTATGGCGTTCCGGAAGCTGCAAGCCTTCTTCGCGCCAGAGACGCTCAACCTTCTTGTGGTTGACGGCCCAACCTTCAACCCGCAGCAACTCGGCGATCTTGCGATAACCATAGCGGCCATGCTGCTTCGCCAGCCGGATCATGGCGAGACGCAGCTCTTCCTCGTTATCTTTCTTGGCGGCCTTGTACTGCAATGTTGAGCGGCTAAGGCCAACCATACGGCAGGTCCGGCGCTCCGACGTGGCCAGCTTCTGACGCGTGTGGACAACAGCCTGGCGGAGCTGCTCCCGCGTCAGGCCTTGGGTTTTAAAAAATCCAGGCTCTCCTTCAGGATCAGCTTATCGAGCTCCAGTTCAGCAAGGATCTTCTTCAGGCGCTGGTTCTCCTGACGAAGCGACTTCATCTCCGATAGATGGGACCGGCCCATGCCACCAAACTTCTTGCGCCACGTGTAGTAGGTCGCGTCGCTGATCCCAGCCATGCGACATGCTGACGGAACGTCTTTCCCAGTTGCAAGATGGACCTCAATCTCGCGCAAAAGCCGCAGAATATCCTCGTCCGAATGCCGCTTCCGTGCCACCTGAACCTCCCCCAAAGCTAACTTCAAACTGGCACAGTTTTAAGGGGCCAAGACAAAAGCGATCACCAGCGACGCCATATCCGAGAAGTTGTGCAGCTCATCCGCGATCAGCGCGAGACTGCCCGAAACGATCCCGCCTGCGATCTGCGCGACGGTCAGAAGGGCGTTCGCTGGCTCTGTTGCACAAATGGTCTGAGGGGATTCATCTTGTGAATCCAGCGTGGTAGCTGGGCTGCATGAGCAGACCGATACCCCCGACCTACAAGACCCGGAACTGGCCAGCCTACAACGAGGCGCTCAAGCGCCGGGGCTCGCTGACGATCTGGTTCGATCCCGCCATGATGTGGGGAGCCGCGCCCACCGGCAAGCGCGGGCGCCAGCCAGACGACAGCGACGCCGCCATCCAGACCTGCCTGACGATGAAGGTGCTGTTCGGCATGGCCCTGCGCCATACAACCGGGTTCGTCGAGAGCCTGCTGCGCCTGATCGGCCTGGACTGGGCTGTGCCCGACTTCAGCACGCTGTCGCGGCGCCAGAAGACGGCTCTGTTGCAACAGAGCCCAATCAGGCCCCAATCTCGTCGTGCTCGGTCAGACATTCAGAATGGTCCCGCAACACCTCCAGCACCCGGCAATCCGCTGTCCGCCCGCCGCTGCACTCGTGGACCATGCGTTTCAGTTCCGTGCGCAGCGCCTTCAGGCGGGCCATGCGCTGCTCCACCTGTTTGAGCTGGCGACGCGCGATGGCATCAGCCTCGTCGCAGGGTCGGTTGGGATGGTCGCTGAGGTCGAGCAGCTCGCGGATCGCATCGAGCGAGAAACCGAGTTGCCGCGAATGGCGGATGAAGGACAGTCGGTCAAGCTGTGCATTGTCGTAGCGCCTCTGCCCGCCTTCGGACCTGCCGGGTTCGGGCATGAGTCCGATCTGTTCGTAGTACCTGATGGTCTGCACCTTTGTGCCGGTCTTCTTTGACAGAGTACCGATCGTGAGCATTTTCGCCTCCATGAAAAAGATACAGTTTGTGTAGGTTTTGTCGTCGGAATAAACAAGTGTCGGATTCACAGACGCGTGAGTTCAAGCTATACCATGATTTCGCGCTTGAACCTCTAGCTGCTAGAGGATTTATACGCACATGCAATAAGAATCAAAAGCAGGCGAACAGGATTGTCCCTTACTTCGGCGCAGAAATTTCTTTGGGTTTTGGCAGGCGTGGCAGCGCTTGCCTTCGTATGGCTTTTGCTCTGGTCCGATTATCGTGCCGATAGCGCCCGAACCGACGCCGAACCGCCTTTTTTCGCTGAATTCGAACTAACGGACCACCAGGGTATGGTTCGAACCGAGGAGGACTTTGCGGGGCGCTGGATGCTGGTGTTTTTCGGCTTCACCAACTGTCCCGACGTCTGCCCGACGACCCTGTCAGAGGTCGCGGCGGTGATGGACGGTCTGGGCGACGATGCCGCCAAGGTCCAGCCGATTTTCATAACAATCGACCCCGAACGGGACACGCCCGCCGCACTCGCCGAATACGTCCCGCTGTTCGATGCGGGCATCATCGGGCTGACGGGCACGCCGGAACAAATCGCCGCCACATCCGAGACGTTTCCGATCTTCTTTGAACGCGTCGAAGAGGCTGCGGCGCCGGATGGTTACACGATGGGCCACACGTCGCATCTGTTCCTCTTCGATCCCGACGCGGGCTTTGCCGACTCCTGGCCCTACGGCACCCCGGCCGAAGAGATTCTCGCCGATCTGGAAGAGAGGATCTGATCGACATGAACCGCATATCCGGAGAAACAGCCCTCGGGCTGGCGTGGATCATCGCGCTTGTCGCCTCGCTTGCCGTGCTTTTCATCGGCGAGGTGCTGGGGCAGACGCCCTGTGTGCTGTGCTGGTTCCAGCGCGCCTTCATGTTTCCCTTGGCCATTATCCTCGGGCTGGGCCTTTGGTGGCGGGACGGCCGTGTGGGGCGCTACGGCATCGCATTGGCGCTTGGCGGCGGCGCAATCGCCCTGTGGCACATGGGGCTGTACGTCGGTCTTGTTCCCGAACGCGTCCAGCCCTGCACGGCCACCGGCCCCTCTTGCACCGATGACAACCAACTGGTCTTCGGCATCCCTATCCCGCTGATGGCGCTCGCCGCCTTCGCGCTGATCGGGGCGCTGTCGGCCCTTTCATTAAAGGACACACGAACATGAATCGACGCGGCCTGATCCTGTCCGTTCTTGCCCTCGGCGCCGCCGGTTTCGGCGGAGCCACCTGGTTTGCAAACCGCCCCGGCCCAGTGGCCGAAGCGGAGCCCGTTGCTCCGGAACTTGCGGAGGCGATGATCCGCCCCTACTCGCCCATCCTCGGGCCTGCGGATGCGCCCGTCACGATCGTCGAATTCTTCGATCCGGCCTGCGAGGCCTGTCGCGCCTTTCATCCCATCGTGAAGGACATCATGGCCGAGCATGGGGAAGCTGTCCGCGTCGTGATCCGCTACACGCCCTTCCACGGCGCGGCATCCGAGGAAGCCATCCGCGTGCTCGAGGCGGCGCGCATGCAGGACGTTTACGTGCCGGTGCTCGAGGCCGTTCTGCGGGAACAGCCGAGATGGGCGTCACACGGTGCCCCGGCGCCCGGCCTGATCCTACAGGTCGCCGCCACGGCCGGGCTCGATGCCGAGGCCGCGCGCACGCAAATGCTGGCACCGGGTGTAGTGGCGATCCTGAATCAGGATCGTGCCGATGTAGAGACCGTGGGAATTCGCCAGACGCCCACATTCTTCGTGAACGGCAAGCCGCTCGATCCGTTCGGGGAGGCAGAACTGCGGCGATTGGTGGCTGCCGAAGTCGCTTCCGCGCAAAAATGAATGGAAAGGGCAGGATCAAAACGATGAAAAAGTATATTTTAACCAGCACACTGGCGGCGCTTTTGACCCTTGGAGGGCTCTCGGTGCCCGCGCTGGCCGGACCCGAGGATGTCGTCGTCGAGAACGCGTGGTCCCGCGCCTCCATCGGGATGAACCGTCCCGGGGCGGCCTACATGACGATCCGCAACGCTGGCGACGAGCCGGTAACGCTGATCGGCCTTAAGACACCGCTCGCGATGATGCCCGAGATCCACGAGACGAAGACCAATGCCGAAGGTGTGAGTTCGATGAGCCCGGCGGGCGAGATCACAATCGCCCCGGGCGAGAGCGTCGCGCTCGAGCCGGGGGGCCTGCACGCAATGCTGATGCGGCTGCAAGAACCGATGACGGAAGGGGAAACCTTTCCGCTGACCCTGCTCTTCGACGGCGGAGGCGAAGTGACGGTCGACGTGCCGATCCTCGGCATCGCCGCGAGGGGGCCGCAGGACTGATGCGGCGACGGGCGATCCTGGGGTATGGTGCGGCTGGTGTCGGGGCGGTCGCCCTGATGCTCTTCGTCGGTTGGTGGCGGGTCGACGGACCCGGTGCACCCGCACCTGTCGGGCAGCTGCCTGTGGCCCTGACCGAGATGGACTTCCGTCTGACGGATCATGAGGGCAACGCGGTCGGGCCGGAAACCCTCATCGGGCGACCGACGATGGCGTTCTTCGGCTTCACCTACTGTCCCGATGTCTGCCCGACCACACTCTCTGACATTTCGGGATGGCTCGACGATCTGGGAGACGAGGCCGACGAGATGAACGTGGTTTTCATCACGGTCGATCCCGAGCGCGACACTGTCGAAACGATGGCCGAATATGTCGGCTACTTCCATCCTGCGATCCGTGGCTGGACGGGGCCGGAGGAGCAGATAGCGCGCGTCGCGGACGGCTTCCGCGCCACCTACGAAAGGGTGCCGACGGAGAGCGGCGATTACACGATGAACCACACCGCGAGCGTCTTCCTGTTCGCAGCCTCCGGGCGGTTCGTCACCATGATCGACTATCACGAAGCCAGAGAATTCGCGGTGCCGAAGATCCGTCGCGCGCTGGCAGAAGAAATGGAGGGGGCGACATGAGGCTCAGAACTATGGCGGCTTGTGTTGCAATTGCGGGGACGGTTTCGGGTGCGGCTATCGCCATCTCCGATCTTTTGTCGAAAGAACCCGTGCCGCCGGAACTTGCCCAGGCAGGTAGCTGGATGCCCCAACGTCCTGAAGTCCCCCAGAACGTTGACATTCCCGTGACGCTGCCCGTGACGGCATGGGCAGATGATGCACACAATCTCAGCCCGCTGCCCCTTCTGCAGGTCGCTGTTGCCGACAGGCCGGTACGGGCGATCGAGCCACCGCTGTCGACGTGGTCGCGCGACGTTGCACCTGGCGAGACGCTCGATTTCTTGCTGTCCGAAGCTGGACTTGCGGCACCTGACAGAGCCGAAGTTGCCCTCGCGCTTGGCGCGGAATACGATCTGCGACGGCTGCGGCCGGGGCACTCGGTCACTGTTGCTTCGACCATGGACGGCAGCCCCCGCACCGTCTCACTCGCCGTCGAGGACGGGGTTCGGATCGAGGTGGTTTTCGGCGAGCAGTTGTCCACACAGGTCGTGGCTCCGGATCCGGAGATCGTAACCCTTGCCGGCGAAGTCGTGATCAACAGCTCGATCTTCGCGGCACTCGACGAAGCCGGGATACCCGCCCGTTTTGCCGTGGACCTTGCGCAGATGCTGGGTGGGACCGTGGATTTCCGCCGCGAGATGGCCGGTGGCGAGACACTAAGGCTTCTCTGGCGCGAGGCGCGGGTCGGCGAGGACAGGATCGGACAGCCCGAGCTCGCCTTCGCCGCACTGGAGATCGGCGGTTCGCTTTACGAGATCGTATGGCCGGACGACGGCAGCGGTCAGGCGACGATCTACGTCGATGGCGAGGTGCTGCGCGTCTTCGCACAGCCGGTCGAGGGCGCGCGCCTCAGCTCGGTGTTCGGACGCCGCACGCATCCGGTCTTTGGCAACGTCCGGATGCACACCGGCGTTGATTTCGCAGCGGCACGTGGGACACCGGTTCAAGCGACGGCACCGGGGCGGGTCAGTTTCATCGGCTGGCGCGGCGGCTATGGTCGCGTGGTTGAAATCTCGCACGGGTCCGACACCATGACGCGCTACGCGCATCTGAGCGCCGTGCCGGAGGGCCTGGTACAAGGCCAACGCGTGGCGGCGGGAGATGTGATCGGCCGCGTCGGCGCGACCGGCACGGCGACAGGCCCGAACCTGCACTACGAAGTCCTCGTGGATGGGCGCCCGACTGACCCCCTCACTGACGACCGGCTCGCCGAAGCAGCCGAGAGCGAAGCGGATGATACCGCCGCGCTCTCGCGTCTGGCCGAGGCGCGGGCGCTTCTGAATGAAAACCTCGGCAGCGAGATTGCCGAAACGACAACCGAAAGGCTCTGACCCATGAAACGCATGACCCAAGCTCTTGCCATCACGCTCGCCCTTTTCCCGGCGGCCCAGGCCCTCGCAGAGACGACGGCGATCGACGTCCGCAAGACGAACGGATGCGGCTGCTGCCTCTCGTGGATGAACCACCTCGAAGAGAACGGTTTTGTGCCGACCGGCCAGGACATGTTCGGTGGGTCGCTGGTTCGCTTCAAGCTCGACAATGGCGTGCCGCAGCGCATGGTCTCCTGCCACACCGCGCTAATCGAGGGCTACGTGATCGAAGGCCATGTCCCGGCCGCTGACATCCGCCGCCTTCTCGATGAGCGCCCGGACGCAGTCGGTCTCGCCGTGCCTGGGATGCCCTATGGCTCGCCCGGCATGGGGCCAGAAGACGACCGCGAGGCCTATGATGTCTTCCTCATCCGCAAGGACGGGTCGACGGAAGTCTTTTCGAGCTACGCCGAAGGATAATCTGGCCCGCCCATGGAAAATCTGTCTCCGATAATGCTCGGCTTTCTCGGAAGTCTCGCCGCCGGTTCGCTCACGGCAGTCGGAGCAGCTCCCGTGCTGTTCGGGCGCATCCCGTCCCGGGCCACGCGCGACCTGTCGCTCGGCTTCCCTGCCGGTGTCATGCTGTCAGCCTCGTTCTTTTCGCTGATCATCCCCGCATTGGATGCGGCCGAGCCGATGTTCGAAAACGGCGCGATGCCTGCGGCCATCGTATGCGTCTCGATCCTTCTGGGCATGGGGGCTGTCGCCCTGATGAACGAAAAGCTGCCGCACGAGCACTTCAAGACAGGACGCGAAGGGCCCGAAGCGGCGTCTTTGCGGCGGGTCTGGCTGTTCATCATCGCGATCACGATCCACAACTTCCCCGAAGGCCTCGCGGTTGGGGTCGGCTTCGGATCCGGAGGTATGGAGGGCGGTCTGCCGCTTGCTGTCGGCATCGGGCTTCAGAATGCGCCCGAAGGATTGGCCGTCGCTGTATCGCTGCTGGGCGAGGGATATCCGAAGCTGCGCGCCTGGGGCATCGCGGCGCTGACGGGCATGGTCGAGCCGATTGGCGGCCTGCTTGGGGCCGGGATCATCACACTGTCGGAACCGCTGCTTCCATGGGGGCTGGCCTTTGCCGCGGGCGCAATGCTCTACGTCATCAGCCACGAAATTATCCCCGAAACGCATCGCAGCGGCCATCAGAACAGGGCGACGCTCGGTCTCGCAGTCGGGCTCGTTCTGATGCTGTTCCTTGATGTCTGGTTGGGATGAGGCAATGTCACTAAACAAGGTATCTCCGATGATCGGCGTATTAGCAGCACTTGCTGCGTTCGCGATCGATCAGATAACAAAAGCCATTGTCGTTGCGAATGCCGCCACTTTAAGCGCCGGGATTTCCGTGTTTCCGGGATTCAACCTCGTCTTTTATCGTAATGACGGCGTGACTTTTGGGATGCTGGGCGGCGCGCCGTGGTGGAGCCTCATCGCTCTCGCTCTTGCCATCTGTGTTTGGCTGGGGGTTATGCTGTTTCGCGCCGACAATACGGTGGAAACGCTTGCCTATGGCGCGATCATTGGCGGAGCCCTGGGCAATGTCATCGACCGTGTGCGGTATCGGGCTGTAACAGACTTTCTCGATTTCTACATTGGCACCGCACACTGGCCTGCCTTCAACATGGCCGATGTGTTTGTGGTCAGTGGCGTGGGGCTCTTGCTCGCCGCGCCATGGATCAGCGCGCGGCGTTCGGTCAAGTCGTGAAGCCGGAAATTCTGAACCGCATCGCTCTGCGCTACCGTCTGCTTTCGCGGATGACGCTTGGTTTCGTCGCCGGGGCGCTGGCGGTTCTGACTTTCCCGCCTTTCTCGCTTCTCCTGCTCGTTCCCCTTGCCTATTCCGCGTTGTTTGTCGGGCTTCGCGATCTCTCCTTTGGGCGTGCTTTCCTCGTCGGCTGGGCGTTTGGTCTTGGCCAGTTCGGTTTCGGGATTTCGTGGATCGCGGAAAGTTTTTACGTCGAGGCCGGGCGGTTCGGGACGATGGCGATCCCGGCCGTCGCGGGATTGTCCGCAGGTCTCGCGATTTTCCCGGCCATTGCCGCCGCGCTTTTCGCCGAAATCGCGCGGCGCGGAGCCATGGGCAGTCTCTTGGCCTGCCTCCTGTTCGCGACCTCGTGGACCGCGGCCGAGTGGTTGCGTGGTCACGTTCTGACAGGTTTTCCGTGGAACCTCGCCGGCTACGCACTTGTAGACTACGCCACCCTTCGCCAGACCGCCGCCTGGGTCGGAAGCTATGGGCTAAGCTTTCTCACCGTGTTCGTCGCGGCACTTCCCGGCGCGGCTGTCATGGCGTCCGGGCGGCAACGATTGACCGTTTCGCTCATGGCGCTGGCCGGCATCGCGACGATGTGGGCTGTCGGCACGCTTCGCCTCCAGTCGGATGCACAACAGCCACCCGGTGTCGACCTGCGCATCGTCCAGGGCAACATTCCCCAAGGGGAGAAATGGGCGCCCGAGAACCGCGAGGCGACATTCGCGCGCTATCTTGAGCTTTCAACCCGGCCCGGCGATTTCGACGTTCTTCTCTGGCCCGAAACCGCCTTTCCGGGTTTCCTCGATGAGGATACGGAGGCGCGGGATCGCATTGCCGCTGCGCTACCGGACGGCAGGGTGCTGCTCACCGGTGTGCCGGACCGTGTACCGAGCGAGTATGGGATCCGATATTTCAACACGGTCCAGGCATTTGACGAGACCGGCGAGATCCTGACCGGATACGCGAAACACCATCTCGTGCCCTTCGGCGAATACGTGCCATTTCGCGGCTGGTTGCCGGTCGAGCGGCTGACAGCGGGGCTGGGCGATTTCACGCCCGGTCCGGGCCCGCGAACGCTTGCGCTTCCGGGTGTGCCGCTGGTCGCCGTGGCGATCTGCTATGAGGTCATCTTCCCAGGCCATGTGGTCGACGACCTGTTCCGGCCTGACTGGATCTTCAACGCCACCAACGATGCCTGGTTTGGTACCAGCATCGGACCGGAGCAGCATCTGGCTTCCGCACGTATGCGCGCCGTGGAGGAAGGCCTTCCTGTCATCCGAGCCGCGAATACGGGCATTTCTGCGGTCATCGACGCGAACGGAGAGATCGTTGCGCGGCTCGATACCGGCGAAACGGGCATCATCGACGCTAGTCTGCCCTCCGCGCGTCCGCCGACACTCTACGCGAGCTTCGGGGACTGGATGCTGTTGGCGCTCATCTTGGCTTCGTGGAGCTGGGCTCTGACGGCCAATGCGACGGCTCGTTTCCGCCGCATGAGAAAGACCGTCATGCAAAGATGTGGATAGGTGTTCCGTCCTTCACCATTGCATAGATGTCCTCGATCTGCCGATCTGTGACCGCGATGCAGCCAGCTGTCCAGTCGCGGACGTTCGTCGGATCGATGCCGGGGCGTGGACCACCATGGATGAAGATGTCGCCGCCGGGGGAAAAGCCCTGCGCTTCGGCAAAGGCGATGTCGGCCTCATTCGGATAAGAGATACCAACTGAAAGATGATACGTACTTTCAGGGTTGCGCTTATCGACTATGTAGGTGCCCTCCGGAGTCCGGCCGTCTCCCTCGAATTGCTTGTGCCCCTCAGGAGCAAAACCCAGTCCGACCGGATAGGTTTGCAATACTCGATCGGCTCCGTCGAGAACAAGCAAGCGCTGCCCCTTGTAAAGCCGAACGCGGGTCACCTCGGGTCCGCCATAGCTGCGGAACTTGCTGGCGCAGCCGGACAGAAACGCTGCCAACCCGCCCAACAGGACGGCGCGGCGGGGAAATCGGATGGTTTTCACTGCTCGATGCCTCTTTCGTGAGGCCTGATATGGACATTACGTTACCTTGCCAATGCTGCGTGATCAATGTCCGTGGGCAAGCGCGGCATTTGCCATCTGTGGGCCAACCTGCTCACCGCTTAATGCCTTGTGTGCCTACCGCAGCGCCTTGAGGGCGACCGGCAGGGAGGCCCCGGCAGGCCTTAATCGAACAACTCGTGAAGCCAGGATTTGCGGCGGTAGCCGTGCTTGCCGTCGCCGCCGCCGTGCTTTCCGCGCCCGTAGCCGCGATCATCGTCGTAGCCGCGCGGCTCAGGCACGCGCTGAGGCGCCAAATCGGGTGCCGAACGCTCGATGATCTTGTCCAGTTCGCCCCGGTCGAGCCAGACACCCCGGCAATCGGGACAGAAGTCGATCTCGATCCCCTGGCGGTCGGTCATGCTCAAGGGCACCTCGCAAACCGGACACATCATCCTGCCCTTCACGCTCATGTCTCGTCTCGGCTCCTCTCCGGGTTCTCTCAGTTCAATGACCATGTGCCAGCGCCCCTTTGGACAAGCCTTCGCCAACCGGCTCGCCGCGGCATGGCGGCGTCTTGGCCTTGTGGCCGTTCAACAGCCGCAGCGCGTTGGCCACAACCAGCAACGACACACCGACATCCGCCGCAATGGCGCCCCACATCGAGGCCATGCCGAAGGCAGTCAACCCGACGAACAGCGCCTTCGTCGCCAGCGAAATGCCGATGTTCTGACGGATGATCGTCATGGCCCGGCGCGAATGACCGATCAGCCAAGGCACCTTGCCGAGGTCGTCGGTCATCAGGGCAATATCCGCCGTCTCGATTGCCGCGTCCGAACCAACAGCACCCATCGCGATGGCGTAATGCGCACGCGCCATGGCGGGGGCGTCGTTCACTCCGTCGCCGATCATGGCCACCATGTCATGCGTTTCGACCAGTTCTTCGATGGCTGTCACCTTGTCTTCGGGCAGAAGCTCGGCACGGACCTCGTCGATGCCGACCTCGGCGGCAACGGCGCGCGCTGTCCGCTCGTTGTCGCCCGTCAGCATGACGATGGTCTTCACGCCTTGCGCGTGGAGCTGTGCCACGATGCCCTTGGCGTCGGGGCGGATACGGTCGCGCAATTCCAGGATGCCGGTCACGCCGGTGTCGTCGCCCACGGCAACAAGGGTGCTGCCGGCGCCTTCTATGCGGTCGCGCAAATCCTTTGGAATGGCGTCGCCGAAACCCTTCTCCTCGGCAAACCGGTCGGACCCCAGCCAGATCGACCGGCCGTCTGTGCGTCCTTCAAGTCCCCTACCGGGAACGGTTCGGGTATCTTCCGCGGCGGACACATTGATGCCGTCGGCTTCTGCCCGCGTGAGAATGGCGCGCGCCAAGGGATGCGAGGAACGTGCCTCCAGTCCAGCGGCGAGGGTCATCAGATCTTGCGCCGATGCTTTGCCCAGCGGATGCACCGCCGCCACCTCGGGCTCGCCCATGGTGATCGTGCCGGTCTTGTCCATGGCCAGTGCAGTGGTCTTGCCCGGTGCCTCAACATATGCACCACCCTTGATCAGCACCCCGGCCCGCGCAGAGGCGGTGAGTGCAGCGACGATGGAGACCGGTGTCGAGATGACCAGAGCACACGGGCAGGCGATCACCAGCAGCACGAGTGCATTGTAGAACCAATAATCCCAGGCCCCACCCAAAATGAGCGGCGGCAGCAGGGCAATTGCAATGGCGAGAGCCATGACGATAGGCGTGTAGATGCGGGCGAACTTCGCCACCCATTGCTCCACCGGCGCGCGGCGGGCATGGGCGTCGCCGACCATGCGGATGATCTTGGCCAAGACGGTGTCCGAGGCGGCCTTCGTGGCGCGCACCGTCAATGTGCCTTCGCCGTTGATCGTGCCGGCATAGACTTCGTCGCCTCGTTCCTTTGTGACCAGCGCACTCTCTCCGGTGATTGGCGCCTGATCGACCGCGCCCGCGCCGTCCGTCACCTCACCATCCAGCGGGATACGGTCGCCACCGCGTACTATGAAGCTTGCGCCTACGGCGACTTGAGCCGCCGGAACGTCGGCCTCGCTTCCGTCTTCGCGGATCACGCGCGCCGTCGGTGGTGCAAGATCCAAGAGCGCCGAGACCGCATTCCTTGCACGCCCGACGCTCCAGCTTTCGAGGTAGAGCGAGAGCGAGAAGAAGAACGCGACCGTCGCCGCCTCGAAGAATTCGCCAAGCCCGATGGCACCGGCCACGGCGACAACCATGAGCAGGTTCATGTCCGGCGACAGCCGCCGAGCGGACGACCATGCCTTGGGTGCCACGAGCCAGACACCGAACAGGATCGCAACCGCGAACAGCCCTGCCTCGACCAGCGGCATCGGCGCTTCGCCGTGCCCCGCGAAAAGGCCGAGCGCCCCGCCCATGCCGGTCTCGATGATGTGCCACAGGAATCCCGCGGCCCAGAAGCCGCCGCTGAGCGCCGTAAACAGCCGCTGTCGTGCAAGATGGGCCGCCTGGTCGACCGACGCGTTTTCGGCATCCCAGGGCTTGGCGGTCATGCCGGTGCTTGCCACCAGTTCTGCAACTTCGCCGTCCGATACCTGCATTGCGCTGTCGAGGATGGTCATCCGTCCATTGATCACGTCGAACGCGAGATGCTCCGCCCCGCCGATCTTCGGGCCGACCACCTTGTTCAGGATCGCGACCTCCTCGGCGCAATCGAGGCCTGAAACCTGAAAGCTGCGCCCGGCATACGGCGCGGGCGTCACTGGAGCGACGTCGCCACAGCTTCGACTGCCTTCGCAGCAGCCGTCGCCGGATGCCTGCGGAGCGTCGGTATCATCATGGCGGTGGATATCAGACGGCATGAACGGACCTCGGGATTCGGACAGTTCAGATCGACATAGCACCTACAGCAACTAGAGCTTCAAGTGAAAAATCGGTTGGTCTTCATGTCCTGTTTTTTGGTAGGACTGACAGCGGATTGCCCCGTTTTGGCGAGGCAGAAAGAAAATGCGAAAGGAAACTCAATGCAATCGATCATGCAAAAACGTAACGTGATGGTCCTGCCCACGTTAGGGTCAGGACTCGTTCTCGCGTCATAGCCAGAACATGACTGTTGCTGCGAGGGCGACGGCGGAGAGGAAGACCGTCGGGCACCTGTCGTAGCGGGTAGCAATCCGTCGCCAGTCCTTCAGTCGCCCGAACATGATCTCGATCCGGTTGCGGCGTTTGTAGCGGCGCTTGTCATGCTTGATTGGCTTGCCGCGTGACTTCCGGCCCGGGATGCAGGGCTTTATCCCCTTGTCTTTCAACGCCTCTCGGAACCAGTCGGCATCATAACCGCGGTCGGCCAGCAACCACTCCGCATTTGGCAGGCTGCCCAGCAGGGCCGCGGCGCCGGTGTAATCGCTTACCTGGCCGGCGGTCATGGAGAAGCGGAGAGGGCGCCCCTCGGCGTCGGTGACGGCATGCAGCTTGGTGTTCATGCCGCCCTTCGTTCGGCCGATCAGACGGCCGCGCAGGTCGCCGGGGCCCCCTTTTTCGACCGCAGGCTGGTCGCCGTGCGGTGCGCCTTCAAGTAAGTCGCGTCGATCATCACCGTCTTCGGAACAGCGGCCTCGGCGGCCAGGCCATCCATCATCCGGGCGAAGACCCCTTTGTCACTCCACCGCTTCCAGCGGTTGTAGAGGGTCTTGGGAGGGCCGTACTCCCTCGGCGCATCCCGCCACCGCAACCCGTTGCGATTGATGAAGATTATCCCGCTCAGCACGCGCCGGTCATCGACCCGCGGCTTGCCATGGCTCTTGGGAAAGAAGGGCTGGAGCCGCGCCATCTGCGCCTCCGTCAGCCAGAAAAGGTTGCTCATTGGTCAGTCTCCTTGCTGAGGCTGAATCATGCCGCAAGCCAATGATCAATGGGTCCTGACCCTAATGATGGACAACCTTTTGGAGGACTGGGGGCAGCCATTTTATCCAGTCGTCGAGTAGCGACGTCTGCCGGTCAACGCCATGCCCTCGACCCATCGCACACTCGCGCTTGCTCCCGCATCACCGCGTAGTCGCTCAGCATCTCAGCGATGACCGAACCTCCCGGCAGGAGGGCCAGCTCCTCCGCCGCCTGCACCTTGAACTCCCGGCCATACTCGACCACGGGCGGGCACGTCGCGAGCCTGCCGTCCTCAGAACGAACCGTCCCGCAGCCGGTCAGCGAGATCGCTGCGATCGCGAGGACGGCGAGCCGCCGCTTCCAGCATCCGACGTTGGACGTCATTGGCCTTCTCCATGGTTTCAAGGCGTTCCGCCAGCCGTCCCGCACGCTCGCCGGAGCGCCGAAGGGCCAGCAAGAACAGAAGGACGGCGAGTGCGATGGCCGCGTAATGCAGGGCCGCCCGGATCCACGGGGCGGCCGCGATCCCGGTGAACAGAGCGGCGATCATCGACGCCCCCGCTTCCAGTCATCAAGCCGCGCGTAGATCGTGACGGCAACGCCCGCGAGCGCTAAGGCGATGAACACCCAGCGCAGCGTATCGAGGTAGGGCACGAGCGGCAGGATCGCGGACTGGGTGTCCGTCAGGACGCTCTGCGCAACCTCGACACCCGCGGCGCCGAGCGTCGCCACACCGGCCGCGCCGCCACCCTTCATCGTGCGGCTGTCGGCCAGCACCTCGCGCGCCGGCAGCGTTTCCGCGGCAAACGCCGTCGCCCGAACCGGGAAGCGTTCGCCCCACTGCCGCGCAGGACCGAGATCAATGTGCATGAAGTCGGAGCGCGGGTAGAAACCGAACCCGAGGAAGCCGACCTCTCGCGCCGCCGCCTCAAAGGCGACCGGGTCGTGGTTCGCCATGGCGATGTCGAAGGCCGTGCCGTCCATGTGCGTCGAGCGTGGCGCGCCGCCGACGGCCCGGTTATGCGCCGGACTGCGGTAGGCCGAACGGACGATGAGGGGCTTGCCAAGCCGATCGCGCAGCGCCTGGAGCTTGTCGAGCGCATCTTCGTTGATCCGCAGGGAGCCGCTGCCTCGGCAGGCGATCTCGGCGGGGGAGAAATTCTTCCAGCGCCACGAGCGCTCGGGCACGTCGCGCCAGTGTTTGTAGGTCATTGTCGTCATGGCAGGTCTCCAGGCACAAAAAAGCCCGCTCCTCGACGAGGGCGGGCGGTGGTCTGATGGGTCGGGCAGATGGGCTAAGGCGTCGGTCCGAAGAGCTTCAGCTTGATGGCGATGCCGGCCATCAGGGCGAGCAGGACGCCGGTGGTGATCAGCCGCACGGCGGTCTGGACGGCCGTCTGTTTCGCGAGGCGGAAACCCGCGAGCAACGAGCGAAGATC
>DLCG01000021.1:0-127 GCA_002480495.1 Rhodobiaceae bacterium UBA7804
CGGCATCCTGCTGAAGATGGGCGGTTACGGCTTCCTCCGTTTCTCGCTGCCGATGTTCCCGGTTGCTTCGGCGGATCTTGCCTGGCTCGTGTTCGGCATGAGCGTCATCGCCATCGTCTACACCTCG
>DLCG01000021.1:472-65618 GCA_002480495.1 Rhodobiaceae bacterium UBA7804
CATGAAGAAGCTCATCGCCTATTCGTCGGTCGCTCACATGGGCTTCGTCACCATGGGCATTTTCGCCGCCACCCATCAGGGTGTGCAGGGCGGCATCTTCCAGATGCTCTCTCACGGCTGGGTCTCGGGGGCGCTCTTCCTCTGTGTCGGCGTCATCTATGACCGCATGCACACGCGTGAGATCGCGGCCTATGGCGGTCTTGTGAACCGCATGCCGCTCTATGCGGTCGCCTTCATGGTCTTCACCATGGCGAATGTCGGCTTGCCGGGCACCAGCGGTTTTGTCGGCGAGTTCCTCACCATCGTAGGCACATTCCAGGTCAACACCTGGGTTGCCGCCATCGCCGCGACGGGCGTCATCCTTGCCGCCGGTTATGCGCTCTATCTCTATCGCCGCATCGCATTCGGCGCGATCGAGAAGGACACGCTCAAGTCGATCATGGACCTGAACCGCCGCGAAATGATCACCCTCGCGCCGCTTCTCGCTGCCACGATTTTCTTCGGTGTCTATCCGGCTCCGATCATGCATGTGACGGAAGTGTCGGTGGACAATCTCGTCACGAACTACCAGGCCGCCGTAGAGGCGCATCGCCTCGCGGGCGATACGGGTTTTTTGACCCAGGTCGCCAGCCTCTTCACCGGTCGCTAGGTCTCGGGAACGAAAGAACATGGAACAAGCAGTGACCCACGTCCCGGACTTCCTGCCCGCCTTGCCTGAAATCCTCATGGCGGCGGGCGCCATGGCGCTTCTCATGTGGGGTGTCTTCCGCAAGTGCGACGCGCGCGAAACGGGCATCGGCGCCATCGGCCTTCTCGTGCTTGTCGGCGCGCTGCTCGTGATCGAGCCCAACGCGGCCGTGCAGACCTTCGGCGGCATGTTCGTGGTCGACGGCTTCACGAAGTTCATGAAGCTGCTCATTCTTCTCGCCGCCATCGCCGCCATCATCATGTCATTCGGCTATATCCGCCGTGAGAAGATGGATCGCTTCGAGTTCCCCGTGCTCATCGTCCTTGCGACGCTCGGCATGTTCATGATGGTCTCGGCGAACGGGCTCATCTCGCTCTATATGGGTCTCGAGCTGCAGAGCTTGTCGCTCTATGTCATCGCGGCCATCAATCGCGACAATGCGCGCGCCACGGAAGCGGGCCTCAAATATTTCGTCCTCGGCGCTCTTGCCTCCGGCATGCTGCTTTACGGCGCCTCGCTCGTTTACGGCTTCACCGGCAGCGTCGAATTCACGGCAATTGCAGGCGTCCTCGCCGCCGAGGGCATGAACATCGGCGTCATCTTCGGCATCGTCTTCGTGCTTGCTGGCCTTGCCTTCAAGATTTCGGCTGTCCCCTTCCATATGTGGACGCCGGACGTCTACGAAGGCGCGCCGACGCCGGTCACGGCCTTCTTCGGCGGCGCGCCCAAGGTCGCCGCCATGGCGCTCATCCTGCGTATTCTGTTCGGCGCCTTCCCCTCGATGGAAGATCAGTGGCAGCAGATCATCGTCTTCATCTCCATCGCCTCGATGGTGCTGGGCGCCTTCGCCGCCATCGGCCAGACCAACATCAAGCGCCTCATGGCCTACAGCTCGATCTCGCATATGGGCTTCGCGCTTGTCGGTCTCGCCGCCGGAACGCCGGAAGGCGTGCGCGGCGTGCTGATCTATCTCGTCATCTATGTGGTGATGAATGTCGGCGTCTTCTGCTGCATCCTCGCGATGAACCGCAAGGAAGGCTATGTCGAGTCGATCTCCGATCTCGCGGGCCTTTCGCGCAATCAGCCAATGATGGCCTTCCTCCTCGCCATGCTGATGTTCTCGCTGGCGGGCGTGCCGCCGCTCGCGGGCTTCTTCGGCAAGTTCTATGTCTTCCTCGCCGCCATTGAGGCGGGGCTCTATCCGCTTGCCGTCATCGGCGTGCTGTCGAGCGTCGTCGGCGCCTTCTACTATCTGCGCGTCGTGAAGGTGATGTATTTCGACGAGCCGGCCGAGCCCTTCGAGCAGCCCATGCCCGGCGAGCTCGCGGCCATTCTCGGTGTCTCCAGCGTCTTCACGCTTTTCTTCTTCGTCTATCCGGCGCCGCTCATTATCGGTGCGCAGGCGGCCGTCGGCGCGCTCCTGCCTTAAAGCATGACCGCCGATATCCGCCGCTTCGACGAGATCGACAGCACCAACGAAGAGGCGCGCCGTCTCGGCGATGCGGGGCAGGAGGGGCCGGTCTGGATCGTCGCCGCCCGGCAGACGGCGGGCCGCGGCCGCCGGGGCCGGGCATGGGAAAGCCCCACCGGCAATTTCATGGGCACGCTCTATCTCACGCCGCGCTGCGGCCCGCGCGAGGCGGGGGAGCTTTCCTTCGTCGCCGCGCTCGCCGTCCATGATGCGGTGGCCTCGCTCCTCCCGCCGCCGCTCCGGCCCGCGCTCCGCCTCAAATGGCCGAACGATCTTCTCCATGAGCGTGCCAAGCTCGCGGGCATCCTGCTGGAAAGCTCGGGCGTTGCTGGCGCGGAGGTCGCCTGGGTCGCCATCGGCATGGGTGTGAACCTCGCGGTCCATCCCGAAGGCCTCGAATATCCCGCCACGTCGCTGGCGGCGATGGGCGTCCCCGGCGTCACGCCGGATGACGCGCTCAAGGCGCTCGACGCTTCCTTCGAGCACTGGCTGGCTGTCTGGCGCGGCGTGCAGGGCTTCGCCGCCATTCGCGAGGCCTGGCTGAAGCGCGCCGAGGGCATTGGCTGTTCCATAACCGTGCGCCTCTCTGCCGGCAATATCGAGGGTACCTTCGAGGGCCTCGCCCCCGATGGCGGCCTCCAGCTCCGCTTGCCCGATGGCCGCCTGGAACTCGTCTCCGCCGGGGATGTGTTCTTTGGGCCGCCCGTGCAATAATTGCAGAACATGAGTATCTCCGAGTCCCCCAGCGCCGCCCGGCCCCGTGCCGCAACACCGGGCGATGAACTCGTCTTCCTCCCGCTTGGCGGGTCCGGCGAGATCGGCATGAACCTGAACCTCTATGGCTACGGCCCCGAGGATGACCGCCGCTGGATCATCGTCGATCTCGGCGTGACCTTCGGCGACGATCGCACGCCCGGCGTCGATCTCATCATGCCGGACCCCGTCTTCATCGAGGAGCGGCGCGACGAGCTTCTCGGCATCGTCCTCACTCACGCGCATGAAGACCATATCGGCGCCGTCGCGCATATCTGGCCGCGCCTGCGCTGCCCGGTTTATGCCACGCCTTTCACCGCGGCCATGGTGCGCGGCAAGCTCATCGAGGCCGGCATCGAGGCCGAAGTGCCCATGCACATCATTCCCCTCGGCCACCGCTTCGATCTCGGCCCCTTCGACATCGAACTCGTGACGCTCACGCACTCGATCCTCGAACCCAATGCCCTGGCGATCCGGACGCCGCTCGGCCTCGTCCTTCATACGGGCGACTGGAAGATCGATCCCGATCCCGTCGTCGGCGGCGATATCGACGAGGCACGTCTGCGCGCCATCGGCGATGAAGGCGTGCGCGCCATCGTCTGCGACAGCACCAATGTCTTCTCGCCCGGCACCTCCGGTTCCGAGGCCGATGTCGCGGCGAGCCTCGTCGAGCTCCTGAAGAACTGCGAGGGCAGGGTGGCGGTGACGACCTTCGCGTCGAATGTCGCCCGCCTCGAAAGCATCATCCGCGCGGGCGATGCCTGCGGCCGCCATCCCGTTCTCGTCGGCCGCGCCATGCATCGCGTCGTTGCCGCCGCGCGTGAGGCAGGCTATCTGACCGACCTTCCGCGCATCGTCTCCGAGGATGATGCGGGCTACCTCCCGCGCGACAAGGTGCTCTTCGTCTGCACGGGCAGCCAGGGCGAGCCGCGCGCCGCGCTTGCCCGCATCGCGGAGGACAGTCACCCCCATCTCGTTCTGGAAAAGGGCGATACTGTCGTCTTCTCCTCCCGCGTCATCCCGGGAAACGAAACCTCGATCTTCGACCTGCAGAACCTTCTTGCCGAGCGCGGCATCCGCGTCATTACCGAGAAAGACCACTTCGTCCATGTTTCCGGTCATCCGTGCAGGGACGAACTGGCCACCATGTATCAATGGATCAGACCGGAAGTCTCGGTCCCGGTTCATGGCGAGGCCCGCCATCTGGCCGAACACGCAGCCCTCGCGCGCGAGCTTCAGGTGCCCGAACAGGTGGTGGTGCGAAACGGGCTGATGGTCCGCCTCGCGCCGGGCCCAGCCGAGGTCGTGGACGAGGCTCCCTCGGGCCGCATCTATCTCGATGGGGATGTGCTGACGGATCAGGACGAGGGCGCTGTGCAGGAGCGCCGCCGTCTGGCCTTCGCGGGCTCCGTTTTCGTCTCCGTCGTGCTGGACGGCAAGGGCGAGGTTCGGGGCGATCCCCAGGTCCGTCTCATGGGCCTGCCGGAGGAGGATTCCTTCGGCGTCCCCTTCGAGGACAGGGCGCTCGATGCAGTGGACGACGCGCTGGACCGGCTCCCCGCCAAGCGCCGCAAGGACGACGATGCCGTAGCGGAATTCTTGCGTCGCGCCGTGCGCGGCGCGCTCCGCCGCGAATGGGGCAAGAAACCCCAGGTAGCCGTGGTCGTTACCCGCATCTAGCTCCCTTGCCCGCACCTCTGATCCGGCCTAAACATGAAGCCAGCAGAATTCTGAAACCGCTCTAAACCACGGGATAAACCATGCTCGGACCGCTCAATCACGTTGCCATCGCCGTTCCGGACATCAAGGCGGCCGCGGAGACCTACCGCAAGAAATTCAATGCGAAGGTCTCGGAAGCCGTGCCGCAGCCGGACCACGGCGTGACCACCGTCTTCGTCGATCTCGGCAACACCAAGATCGAACTGCTGGAGCCGCTCGGCGAAGACTCGCCCATCGCCGGTTTCCTCGCCAAGAATCCGAAGGGTGGCATTCATCACATCTGCATCGAGGTGGAAGATATCGACGCCGCTTGCGAGAAGATGAACAGTGAAGGTGTCACCATCACGGGCACCGGCAAGCCGAAGATCGGCGCGCATGGCAAGCCCGTTGTCTTCCTTCACCCGAAGGATATGAACGGCACCCTTGTCGAGCTCGAGCAGGCCTGAGGCGCGCGGCCGCATGGATCCGATAGCCGGCATCGCGATCTATTTCGTTCTCTGGTGGGTCACGCTTTTTGCCGTGCTGCCCTGGGGTGTTCGCTCCCAGCACGAGGCCGATAGTGTGACCCCCGGCACGGAGCGGGGTGCCCCCGTCGCGCCCGCCCTCTGGAAGAAGGCGCTCGCCACCACGCTCATCGCGGGCATCCTCTGGCTTTTCGTCGCCTGGATCTACATCTACCAGCCGATCTCCTTCGACGACATTCCCTTCATGCCGGACCTCAGCGCCGAATACTGAGTCGCCTGTCCCGGTTTCCATTCATCGTCATTGCGAGGAGGCCATAGGCCGACGGAGCAATCCAGGGGCCGCTTGCTCGGCGGTACTGATTCTGGGATTGCTTCGCGGGGCGAGCCCGCCCCGCGCACCGCCCGAAGGGCGATATAACCGGCCCTGCCTTCGGGACAAAAAAGCCAAAAAAAAGCAAGGTCAGCTTTCGCTGCCTTGCTTGCTTTAGTGTTCCCTCGTGTCGCGCCTCCGCGATCCTTTGCGGATCGTCGAAGTCAGCGTTCCCTCCCTAAACTTGGGCTGCGCTTGTGCGCTTTTCCCTTTTTGTGGAAGGGACTATAGCCACCCTGCGGCGAGGTGTCACGCCCCTTTTTGCCCCTCGGGAAATTTTTGCAGCATTATGAGTCGCGGCGCGAAACTTCCGGTCCGCCTCGCGTCTCCGAATGGCATTTCATTGCAGGGCGAGTTTCACCATGAAGGCCAGCGCGATGATCGAGACGGCCCAGTTGAGGTCCTGCGCCCGTCCGGAGACGAGTTTGATCGCCGCATAGGAGATCACACCGAGCCCGATCCCGCTGGCGATCGAATAGGTGAAGGGAATGGCAAGCGCGGTGATGAGCGCGGGTGCCGTCTCCGTCACATCGCCCCATTCGAGATGGGCGAGGCTTCGTGCCATCAGGCAGGCGATGAAGACGAGGGCAGGGGCCGTCGCATAGAGAGGCACAGTCTCGGCAAGCGGCGCGAGAACGAGGCTCGCAATGAAGAGAAGACCGGCGGTCACCGCCATCAGCCCCGTCCTTCCGCCAGCCTCGACACCCGCAGCGCTCTCTATGTAGCTGGTGGTGGAGGAGGTGCCGAGCACCGCACCGATAATTGTCGCAGAGGAATCGGCCACCATCGCCTTGCGTAGACGGGGCAGTTTCCCTTCCTCATCCGCCATGCCCGCATGTTGCCCGACGCTGAGCAGCGTTCCCGTCGTGTCGAGCACATCGACCAGCAGGAACACGAAGACGATGGTCACGAACCCGGCGCTGATCGCGCCCGCAAGGTCCATCTCGAAGAATGTCGGTGCGAGGGAAGGGGGCGTCGACGCGATCCCGTGAAGCGGTTGCAGTCCGAGGAGCACGGCGACGGCGGTCACGCCGAGGATCGTCGCCATGATCGCGCCGGGCACGCGCCTGTACTGCGCGGCGACCAACGCGACAAAGCCTGCCATCGCAAGCAGCGTTCCCGGTACGGCAAGAACGCCGAGCGTCACGAGCGTAACGGGGTGATCCGCCACCACGCCTGCATTTTCGAGTCCGATCAGCGCGAGGAAGAAACCGATGCCCGCGCCGATCCCGTATTTGAGCGAGCGGGGAATGGAATTCACGAGCTTCTCGCGCAAGGGAGAGAGTGACATGAGCAGGAACAGCACGCCTGAAAGAAACACGCCGCCAAGCGCAAGCCGCCAGTCGCCGCCGAATTGCGGCACGACGGAAAAGGCGAAATAGGCGTTGAGCCCCATGCCCGGCGCGAGCGCCACGGGATAGTTCGCATAGAGCCCCATGATGAGAGAGCCTGCCGCCGCTGCAAGGCAGGTCGCGACGAACACCGCGCCGAAATCCATCCCCGCCTTCGACAGGATCGCCGGATTGACGAAGATGATATAGGCCATCGTCAGATAGGTGGTTAACCCGGCGACGATCTCGGTACGGACGGTCGTCCCATGCGCCTTCAGCGCGAACAATCGCTCGAAAATCCCGCTTCCCCCATCTGCCATCCTGCTTCCCCCGATGTCTTGATACGCCAGCCAGAAATAGAAATGTCATCCCGGGATTTATTCCCGGGACCCATTGGCCTCTCGCTTTGTAGGAGCGTGGCTTGGGTCCCGGCAACGAGTGCCGGGATGACATTTTTGTTTGGAAGAAATCTACTCCATAATGCGTCCCCCCGCTCAGTAGCAATGTTCCGGCATGGACACGCACGCTGATGAACCTTGACGAACTCCGCCATTTGCTAATCCAACGAAACATTAAGCCGGAGGCGGTTTATTTGGATATGGGAGGCGAAATAGGCGCGGAAAAATACAGTATCGAGAGATCTGGTCTGGTTTGGGAAGTCTACTACGCAGAACGCGGGCAGAAGAGCGGTCTGAAGCGTTTCGCAGAAGAGGACGAAGCCTGTCGTCATTTACTGGCGCTACTTGAGGACGACACAAGTGTATGGAAGAAATCTTGAAGTTTGTGGCTATGCCGTTGGGCTTTTGGTGCTGACGGCAAGTTGGAGTGTTTCCCTCTCTTCAACTACCCATGCGGCTGAACTGGCTGGCGCCGCCGCCCCGCGCATCGTCGAAATCTCGGAGGCCGATTGCCGCCACATCGCGCCTTATCTGCCGGGCGGGGCGGACTATGTGCCGGGTGTGGCCGCGGATGGCAGCGCCGTTGCCCCCGCCGATGTCGATGGCGGCTATGGCTACGGCCATTGGCCCGTCTATGAATTCTACGTGACGGTCTTCCCCTCGACCGGCCTCAGCCCCTCCTTCGGCGCCAAGGCCGAGGTCCCCGTTGCCCTTGTCCGCGTCGACAGCCGCACCGGCCGCACGACCATTGACGGTCAGGATGTCTCCGGCGTCGATCATGCGCTGGCCGAAGCCTGTGCAAGATTGCATCAGGTCGGCCCGAAATAGCCTCGCAGCCTGCCGGAAACCGCCGCTTTCGTTGACAGCCTCCGCCGCCGCCCGCACCCTTCAACCGGGTAAGGGCAAGATATGGGCTGATGATGTCTCGCTGGCGCAAGGCCGCGTTCCTTTTCGTTTGCGTCTCGTTCGCCATCTTCGATCTGGGTAGCGCCGCTCAGGCGCAGGATGCGCGCTGGCGCATCACCAAGGAGCGTTGGAGCGCATCCGACGAAAAGGCCTGGCAGGATTTTGTCGCCGCCCTCGGCGCCGCCGATTGCTGGACCTTCGATGAATGCATCAAGAGCCCGGCCAATCCCTATCGCCATACGGACCCGAAGACGCGCTTCTATGTCGATTGCGCCGACATGCCCTATGTCCTTCGCGCCTATTTTGCCTGGAAGAACGGGCTGCCCTTCGCCTGGCAATCGGCGATGCAGTCCTCGGACGGTCCCGGCGGCGACATCCGCTATTCCTCCTACGGAAATGTCGTCGTCGCGCGCGACAGCGTTCCGCGCACCGCATCCGGTGTGAATGCGATCCCCATCCTGCACAATCTCGTGAATGTCGTCTCGACCGCCATGTTCCGGCGTCACTCGATGCATGACGATCCGGTGATGTTTTCGGACACCTATTCGCCGCGTCTCGATCGTGACGCGATCGTCCCGGGCACCATCGCTTATGATGTGAACGGTCACGCCTCGCTTGTCTGGCGCGTCGAGTCCGGCGGGCGCATTCTCATCTTTTCGTCGCATCCCGACCATTCGCTGAGCCGCAGCCATCTCGGCAAGGAGTTCCTGCGTACCGGCCCGGAGCTCGGCTCGATCTTCCAGAAGTTCCGCCCCATCGAGGTTGTCGGTGCGAAGCGCGCGGCAAATGGCGCGCTTGTCGGCGGCTCAATCGTCGCCGCCTCGAATGCCGACATCCCGGATTTCTCGCTCGAGCAGTATCAGGGCAACCCGCCCGGCGATCCGCATCGCTGGCGCACGGCCTCATGGATGTGGAATGGCGAGAACCTCGACTTCTACACCTATCTCCGCTCGCGCCTTTCCGCGGGCGAACTCGAATACAAGCCCGTCGACGAATTGCGCGCGATGATGCAGTCGCTCTGCTTCGATCTGCGCTCGCGCAAGCAGGCGGTGGAAATCTCGCTCGGCCGCGGCATCCAGAACATGGACCCGCCGCATCGCCTGCCGGACAACATCTACGGGACGCATGGCGTCTGGGAGCTCTACTCGACGCCCTCGCGCGACGCCCGCCTCAAGACCGGCTTTAGGGAGATGTACGAGCTCGTCGTCGAATTCGTGAAGATGGACATGGTCGATGCCCCGCGCCTCGATTATGACGGCGACGATCTGCCCGGCGACCTCCTTGCCGCCTGGTGGGAGCAGAACGCCGCCTGCGACATCTCCTATGTGAATTCCGCCGGCCGCACGGTGGAACTCTCCATCGACATGATCGTGGACCGTCTCTACGACCTCTCCTTCGACCCCTATCAATGCGTCGAGCGGCGCTGGGGCGCGAAAGGCGAGGAGGCCGCCACCTGCCGCGACGGGGCGGAGAAGACCCGCTGGTACGAGGCCCAGCGCTACCTGCGCAACCAGATCGACCGCACCTATGATGTCGATATGGGCTACACCGTCGAGGACCTCGAAAGGGGCCCCTGGGGCCTCAGGACGGGCAGGGGCGTGGAACAGGGCCCCGAGGTCGATATCCGGGCCTGGCTCGAAGGTTTCCGCTCCCGGCAGACCGCGAGCGGCGAGATTGCGAATCCGCCCGTGACCCCCTAAAACGAAGCCTTGTTTTTCAAGCTCCGGCAGGCCCCTCCGGGCCCGCCTCGCGCCGCCCGCGATCCCTCCGGCCGGCCGCTTTCAGGGTCACCATGCGCCTTTCCAGATACTTCCTGCCCACCCTCCGGGAAAACCCCGCCGAAGCCCAGATCGTCTCCCATCGGCTGATGCTGCGGGCGGGCCTCGTCCGCCAGACCGCCGCCGGCATCTATGCCTGGCTGCCGCTCGGCCTCGCCGTGCTCCGCAACATCGAAAAGGTGGTTCGCGAGGAGCAGGCGCGCGCGGGCGCGATCGAGCTTCTCATGCCGACGCTCCAGTCCGCCGATCTCTGGCGCCAGTCCGGCCGCTACGACGCCTATGGCCCCGAGATGCTCCGCATCAAGGACCGCCACGAGCGCGACATGCTCTATGGCCCCACCAACGAGGAAATGATCACCGACATCTTCAAGGGCGCGGTGAAGTCCTATCGCGACCTGCCGCGCAACCTCTATCACATCCAGTGGAAGTTCCGGGACGAGATCCGCCCCCGCTTCGGCGTCATGCGCGGCCGCGAATTCCTCATGAAGGACGGCTATTCCTTCGATCTCGACGTCGAGGGGGCGCGCCGCGCCTATCGCAAGATGTTCGTCGCCTATCTGCGCACCTTCGACCGCTTGGGCCTGCGCGCCATCCCCATGGCCGCCGACACCGGCCCCATCGGCGGCGACATGAGCCATGAATTCATCATTCTCGCCGAAACCGGGGAGAGCGCGGTCTTCTGCCACCGCGATCTCGTCGACATGCCCGTCCCCGGCGACGACATCGACTATGAGGGCGACCTCGAACCCGTCATCTCCGCGCGCACCGATCTCTACGCCGCGACCGACGAGAAGCACGACCCTGCCGCCTTCGAGGCCATCCCCGAAGACAAGCGCCTCTCCGCCCGCGGCATCGAGGTTGGCCACATCTTCTTCTTCGGCACGAAATATTCGCAGTCCATGGGCTGCGTCGTGCAGGGGCCGGACGGCAAGGATGTGGCCCTCCAGATGGGTTCCTACGGCATCGGCGTCTCCCGCCTCGTCGGCGCCATCATCGAGGCGAGCCACGACGACAATGGCATCGTCTGGCCGGATGCGGTCGCGCCCTTCAAGGTCGGTCTCGTGAATTTGAAGAGCGGTGATGCCGAAACCGATGCCGCCTGCGACGCGCTTTATGCGAAGCTCGAAGCGGCGGGCATTTCCGTCCTTTATGACGACACGGACGAGCGCGCGGGCGCGAAGTTCTCGAACATGGACCTCATCGGTCTGCCCTGGCAGCTCGTCGTCGGCCCGCGCGGCCTCAAGTCCGGCACGGTCGAGCTGAAGCGCCGCGCCACCGGCGAGAAGGAAGAACTCTCGCCCGAAGCCGCGCTCGCGAAGATTGTGGGGTAGGCAAGTTTGCGGGGGACGACCGTTATCCGTTTTTCGCTTGCGAAAAACGGCAAGGCCGACTGGCCGCCGCGCCTTATGGCGCGTAAGCCAAGCCGCCGGATGGCGGCGCCGGCGCTTGAGGCCAAACAACGATGGGCGATCGGCGAAGCCGATGGCCCAGAGGAAGAAAAATGACGGACGCTACATACCCTGAAAAGAAAACCGGCCGCGCCCGCGCCTTCGGTGCCTTCGAATGGCTCCTTGCCATGCGCTATCTGCGCTCGCGCCGCCGCGAGGGCATCGTCTCCGTCATCGCCGCCATCTCCTTCGCGGGCATCATGCTCGGCGTCGCCACCCTCATCATCGTCATGTCGGTGATGAACGGTTTCCGCACCGAGCTTCTCTCCCGCATCCTCGGTCTCAACGGCCACATGTTCGTGCAGGGTGTCGGCGCCAATATCGTGAACTACGACGAGGTCGCCGCGCGCATCCGCGGCGTAGATGGAGTGACGAGCGTCATCCCGCTGGTCGACGGTCAGGTCATGGTGCAAAGCGCGCGAACCGCGAGCGGCGCTCTCGTCCGCGGCATGCGCGAGGCGGACCTGAAGGGTCTCTCCCTTGTTTCCGGCAATGTCGTGGTCGGTTCGCTCGACGGGCTGGACGAGGGTGGCGTCGCCGTCGGCTCGCGCCTTGCGGCAAATCTGGGCCTCACCGTCGGCGACAATATCACGCTCCTTTCGCCCAGGGGCGCGATCACGCCCTTCGGCACCGCGCCCAAGGTCGGCGCCTTTCCCATCAAGGCGATCTTCGAACTCGGCATGTCGGAATATGATGCGAGCTTCGTCTTCATGTCGCTCGACGAGGCGCGCGCCTTCTTCCGCACCTATGAAGGCGTGAGCGCGCTCGAGATACGCATCGAAAATCCCGACCGCGTTAACGCCTATGTGCAGCCCGTCGCCGTCGCCGCCGGTCCGTGCTGCGCCGTGGTGACATGGCAGCAGCGCAACGAGAGCTTCTTCTCCGCGCTTCAGGTGGAGCGCAACGTGATGTTCCTCATCCTCACGCTCATCCTCATCGTCGCCTCGCTCAACATCATCTCCGGCCTGATCATGCTGGTGAAGGACAAGGGCAGGGACATCGCGGTGCTGCGCACCATGGGCGCGACGCGCGGCGCCGTCATGCGTGCCTTCTTCATTTCCGGCGCCTCCATCGGCGTCGTCGGCACTTTCGCAGGCTTCCTGCTCGGCCTCGTCTTCTGCCTCAACATAGAGACGCTCCGCCAATGGCTCTCCGATCTGTCGGGTACGGAGCTTTTCTCGCCGGAAGTATACTTTCTGAGTCACATGCCGGCCGAGGTCGACGCGGGCGAGGTCACGGCCGTCGTTCTCATGGCGCTCTTCCTCTCCTTCGCGGCCACGCTTTATCCCGCCTGGCGTGCGGCTTCGCTCGATCCGGTGGAGGCGCTCCGCTATGAGTGATGCACCGGTCCTTTCCCTTCGCGGCATCACCCGCACCTATCGTCAGGGCGATGCGGAGCTTCGCATCTTCGCGGGCGCGGATCTCGATGTCTGGCAGGGTCAGGTCGTCGCCCTTGTCGGCCCGTCCGGCTCCGGAAAGTCTTCACTCCTCCACATCGCGGGGCTTCTCGAAGCGCCGAACGAAGGCGAGGTCTGGATCGGCGGCGTCGAAGCCGTCGGCCTTTCCGATACGCGGCGCACGGCCATCCGCCGCGCCGATCTCGGCTTCGTCTATCAGTTCCACAATCTCCTGCCCGAATTCACGGCGGTGGAGAATGTCATCCTCCCGCAGATGATCGCAGGGATAGGAAAGCGCGAGGCGCGCACCTTCGCCATGGACCTTCTCGGCCGCATGGGCCTTGCCGAGCGTGCGGAGCATCGCCCGGCGGAGCTCTCCGGCGGCGAGCAGCAGCGCGTCGCCATCGCCCGCGCGCTCGCCAACCGTCCGCATGTCCTGCTGGCCGACGAGCCCACCGGCAATCTCGACCCCAAGACCTCCCGCCACGTCTTCAACGAGCTTCTGAAGATTTGCCGCTCGGAAGGCGTCGCCGCCCTCGTCGCGACGCATAATCTCGACCTCGCGAGCCACATGGACCGCGTCGTCCTCCTCCATGAGGGCAGGCTCCACGAAGGCACGGACATCGCCGCCGCCTACCAGAGCTTGTGACGCTGAATATTCATCTTGATGGGTCGCCAAAGGAAAAGCCCGGCATTCAATTCAATGAATGCCGGGCCTTCTGTTTTCCTGGTGCAGTCCCTAGCGCGGGAAGTTCTGCAATCTAGAATTTGACCTGAACGCTCAGTGTGGCCCTATGCTCGCTGTAATCATCATGAGCAAAGGTGCCATCATAGTTCAACGCCACGTTCATGCCGTCATTCCCGAGTGACGAACTCACGCCGACACCTCCGCGAATGTAGTTTTCATCCCTGCTGTCGAGGGGCGTCGTGAAAGGGACGGTACCTCCTGTAAAGGTTGTGCCAACGGAATTGCTCCCGTCCTCGAACTCCTTCACCCAGTGCAGGTGCGCGCTCGGGCGGAGTGTGCCGCTTGCAACCTCAACCGGCATGGAAACCTGACCGCCAAGCCACAAGGTGGTGGACTCGAAATCCATATCGTTGACGGTCATTGAAAGCACGCCAGCGCCGGTCTCTGTATATCCGTCCACAGAAAGGTCCAGATGCTGCAATTGTGCGCTCGGGCCGGCGATGACGTCTCCGAAAGCAAAATTGTAACCGGCGCGAAGAGCGGCTGTCGTCTGTGTGCCGTCTGTATTGCTGCTCGCGGTCTGGTTGATGCCGCCGAAGACGATACGACGTTCGTTGTCGTAGTCGAGCCATGAATAACCGAGCATCACGTCGGCATTGAAGCCAACTTCTGAACCATAGCTCAGATACGTCATTACACTGATGGCTTCTACGTTCAACTCGCCGCGACTATCGTCGATATCGCCGTCATTTGCGCCGTAGCTGAGACCGGCACCTGCAAGGAGATTGGGGGCAACTTCGTAGTCGAGCCCGGCTGTGATCGCGTATCCCGTATAATCGGCCCCAGCTCCGTTGACAGTCCCGTCTATGTTGCCGGTGGATACTGCTCCGGAGATGAAGGCTGTCATCTTTTCCGAGATTTGGGCCACTCCTCCATTCTCGGCATTGGCCACCATCATGGCTACATCCCGCATCGGATCGTTTGAAGCGACCTGAACGCTCGCGAGAGAATTGGTCATTGATGCGATTGAGTCGTCGTGGTCCGATCCAGCTATAGCGTTATTGGAGTTGGGATTGCCTGTACGCCGGCCAGCCAGCATCTGGAAGAGCTGTTCTGCTTGCATACGCGTCAGCAACATTCCCTGCGTCCCGAAATTCCGGAGATAGCTCGTACCGGCACGCTCCAGCGCGAGCTGCTGTTCAGCTGCCGTCGGCAAGCCTTCGATTTCCGCGATGATGGCCAGGTATTCCGGGTCTGCGGCGAGATACGGAATATTTGCGGAGTCGAGTGCGGCGGCGACGTTGAACTGATATTCCGTTCCGGCTGCAGCCACTATGGGAGCGAAGACGGGTACGAATCGAATAGTGAACTCGCCGGTCGAAAGGTCGCCGATGTCGAAAGACCAGTTCACGTTCGAGTTTGCCAGGTCCTCGATCGGCGCGATTTCATAAGCCGGGTTGTCGAGCAGCGTGGCAACGTCCTCGTCGGATATCACAACTCCATTGGTGTCATACCATTGACCGGCATTCTGCCAGGCGATCAACGAAGCTTCGGTCGTCGGGTCGTCATCGCTGTCAAAGAACAATCCATCTGGAACCTGATTGAGCGACAGAAGGGCGTTTCCGAAAAGCGCGGCGTAGCCGCCAAACATGCCATTCGTTTCCAGCGTGTCGGTTCCTACCGGAGCGAAGAAGAAACCGGCTCTTTGTGGGTCGGTGAAGAAGCCGGCTTCGCCTTCGGCGCCACCATCGCCGAACAGGCCGCCTGGAAAAAAGGCCCGCTGCAGGGGGTCTTGTCCTTCGGTGCCGATAAGGCCTTCCCAGCCAAGCGCTTGGGCTGTAACGAGCGTGACTATGTCGTCCATGGTAAGAACGCCGGCTTCGCTGGAAAGGTCTGCGCGAACGTCTGAAACGGTTTGAGTCTCCACCTGCTGGAAGGTCTATTCTGGAGCCCGATCAGGAGGCCACCCATGAAGAACCCGCTCACCCGCCGCTCTTTCGTTTTCTCCGCGCTTGCCGCAGGCATGTTCGCTGCGACGGGCCTTCCCGCCCATGCCGCATCCGAGATCCTCGAGGTCTACAAGACGCCCTGGTGCGGCTGCTGCGCCGCCTGGGTGGACCATATGCGCGATGCGGGCTTTTCCGTCCGCGTCACGGAGATGGAAGACCTCGCCGCCTTGAAGGCCCGCTACGGTGTTACGGCGGAACTAGCCTCCTGCCATACCGCTCTCATCGGCGGCTATGTCGTGGAAGGCCATGTCCCGGCCGCCGACGTCGCGCGTCTCCTGAAGGAACGTCCGGAGGCCACGGGCCTCGCTGTGCCCGGAATGCCCGTCGGCTCCCCCGGCATGGAAATGGGCAGCGAGCAGGACCCTTACGAGGTCGTCCTCTTCGGCTCCGGCACCCGCGAAACCTTCGCCCGCTACTGATCCGCGGTTTCACTCCCGGCCTTTGTCATCCCGGCGACCTGTCCTCCCAAGCTCCGGAGGAGCGAAGGGGGAAAGTCGGGATTCATGGGCGCTCGCCCGCAATCAATCGCCGGATTGGATCAAAAACTTATCCCCAAGCCGCTTGACAGAAGAGAACAAAAAAGAAACATTAGCTGCAGGAACATTTGGTGAACAAGGGAGCGGCAAATGCGCGGGCTGATGAAAACGGTAGGCAATTCGGGCAATGGCTGGGTTCAGGACGTGGCGGCGCTCCTCTCCGTCGGCGCCTTCATCTATGTCGCGGCCACCTGGGTCACCATCGCCGAAGCTCTCGTCGGCTGAGGGCGTTCCGAAGCAAGTCCTCTTCTTCCCACCCGCCCAGCTTGTCCGCCTTGGTGGACAAGCCACCAAGGAGTGGGGCGGGTCGAGAAATTCGAGCTCGCGAAGAATTTCTCGGGGCGGGGGAGATGCCTCATACGGAGGATAGGGCCGGAAGTTCTCCACAAGTTTGATGGCCCGGAAGGGTCGCAGGGCTGCCTCTGCGGATGACTCCGCGGGCGTGCCGCCCGACAATGGGCCATGGCCGACTCTATGCCCCAGTTCATCCATCTCCGTCTCCACTCCGCCTATTCGCTGCTTGAAGGCGCGATCCGCATCAAGGATCTGCCTAGGCTCTGCAAGGCGGAGGGCATGCCCGCCCTCGCGCTGACCGATACGGCGAACCTCTTTGGCGCGCTCGAATTCTCGGAAACCATGGCGAAGGAGGGCATCCAGCCGATCACCGGCTGCACCTTGCCCATCCGCCTCGACGCCCCGGAGGAGCCCACGCGCGGTCCCGCCCGCCGGGAGCCCGATGGCACGCTCGTCTTCCTCGTGAAGGACGAGCAGGGCTACGAGAACCTGATGAAGCTCTCCAGCAAGGCCTTCCTGGAGCCGGAGGCGGGCGAGGCGGCTCAGATTCCGCTGGAGCGCGTGGCTGAATATGGTGCGGGCCTCATCTGCCTCACCGGCGGCCCGGATGGCATCGTCAACAAGTTGATCGAGCAGGGCCAGAAGGATTCTGCCGAGGCGCTTCTCCTGAAACTGAAGGAGATTTTCGGCGACCGCCTCTATGTCGAACTCCAGCGTCACGACACGGAGCGCGAGCGCATCGCCGAAGGCCCGCTGGTTGATCTCGCCTACAAGCACGAGTTGCCGCTCGTCGCGACCAACGAGCCCTTCTTCACGAAGGAAGACGAATACGAGGCGCATGACGCGCTCATCTGCATCGCCGAGGGCGCCTATGTCGTGCAGGCGGATCGCCGCCGCCTGACGCCCCAGCACCGCTTCAAGAGCCAGGCGGAGATGCTCGCCCTCTTCTCGGACCTGCCGGAGGCGACGGCGAACACCATCGAGATCGCGCGCCGCTGCGCCTATCGCCCGCGCACCCGCAAGCCCATCCTGCCGAAATTCGCCGCCGGCACCTCCGAGGCGGACGAGCTGCGCCGTCAGGCCCATGAGGGCCTCACCTTGCGCCTCGCCTCGCAGGAGGCGGTCGCCCCGGAGGAGGAATACCGCCAACGCCTCGATTTCGAGCTCGACGTCATCATCAAGATGGACTTCCCGGGCTACTTCCTCATCGTTGCCGACTTCATCAAATGGGCGAAGGCGCACGACATTCCCGTCGGGCCGGGCCGTGGCTCGGGCGCGGGCTCGGTCGTCGCCTGGGCGCTCACCATCACCGACCTCGATCCGCTGCGCTTCGGCCTCCTTTTCGAGCGCTTCCTGAACCCCGAACGCGTATCGATGCCCGACTTCGATATCGACTTCTGTCAGGACCGCCGCGACGAGGTCATCCGCTACGTGCAGGACCGCTATGGCTATGAGCAGGTCGCGCAGATCATCACCTTCGGCAAGCTGCAGGCCCGCGCCGTGCTGCGCGATGTCGGCCGCGTGTTGCAGATGCCCTATGGCCAGGTCGACCGTCTCTGCAAGATGGTGCCGAACAACCCGGCCAACCCGGTCACCCTCGCTCAGGCCATCGACGGCGAGCCGCGCCTTCAGGAAGAGCAGCGCAACGACGAGACCGTTGCGAAGCTTCTCGAAATCGGCGGCCGCCTCGAAGGGCTCTACCGCCATGCTTCGACCCATGCTGCGGGCGTGGTGATCGGCGACCGGCCGCTCGATGAACTGGTGCCGCTCTATCGCGATCCGCGCTCCGATATGCCGGTCACCCAGTTCAACATGAAGTGGGTGGAGCCTGCGGGTCTCGTGAAGTTCGACTTCCTGGGCCTGAAGACCCTCACCGTGCTGGAGCGGGCGGTGAAGCTCATCGCCCGCCGGGGCATCGAGATCGACCTCCTGCACCTGCCGCTGCAGGACGAGAAGACCTTCGAGATGCTGGGGCGGGGCGAGACGGTCGGCGTGTTCCAGCTTGAAAGTTCGGGCATGCGCGATGTGCTCCGCAAACTGGAAGCCGACCGCTTCGAGGACATCATCGCCCTCGTGGCCCTCTATCGTCCGGGCCCGATGGACAACATCCCCTCCTATGTCCGGCGCAAGCACGGGCAGGAGAAGCCGGACTATCTTCATCCATTGCTTGAACCTGTGCTGAAGGAGACGCATGGCGTCATCATCTATCAGGAGCAGGTGATGCAGATCGCGCAGATCCTGTCGGGCTACTCGCTTGGCGAAGCCGACCTTCTGCGCCGCGCCATGGGCAAGAAGATCAAGGCCGAGATGGAGGCGCAGAAGGAGCGCTTCGTCACCGGCGCCGTGGCCAAGGGCATCGACAAGACTCACGCCGCCAACATCTTCGAACTGGTCGACAAGTTCGCCGGCTACGGCTTCAACAAGTCGCATGCCGCCGCCTATGCGCTCGTCGCCTACCAGACGGCCTGGCTGAAGGCGAACCATCCGGTCGAGTTCCTGGCCGCCTCGATGAGTCTCGATCTCAACAACACCGACAAGCTTGGCATCTTCAAGCAGGAGGCCGAGCGCCTCGGCATCAAGGTGTCGCCGCCCTGCGTGAACCGGTCGGAAGCGCTCTTCGGCGTGGAGGATGGCGAGATCCTTTATGCGCTTGCGGCGGTCAAGAATGTCGGCCGGCAGGCAATGGAGCATCTGGTTGAAGAGCGCCGTGCAAATGGCCCGTTCCGCGACCTTTTCGATTTTGCGAGCCGCATCAGTCCGCGCCTCATCAACAAGCGCACCTTCGAAAATCTCGCTCGCGCGGGCGCCTTCGATGCGTTGAATCCGAACCGCGCGCAGGTGCTCGCCTCCGCCGATCTCCTGCTCGGCACGGCAAATGCCGCCGCGCAGGAGCGTGAGAGCAAGCAGGATAGCCTCTTCGGTGGCGATGCGGGCGTCGAGGCGGCGAGGCCGGCTCTTCCCGCGGTCGAGTCCTGGCTGCCGATGCAGCGCCTCACCGAGGAGTTCAATGCCGTCGGTTTCTACCTCTCCGGCCATCCGCTGGATGATTACCTGACCGATCTGAAGCGCGCTGGCGTCGTCACCTTTGCGGAGCTGCTGAAGCGCAACAGCACTGCCGAGAAGGTTGCGGGCACCGTCACTTCCCGTCAGGAGCGAAAATCCAAGAAGGGCAATCCCTTCGCCTTTCTGGGGTTGTCCGATCCCACGGGCCAGTTCGAGCTGGTCGTCTTCTCCGAGACCCTCAATCAGGCGCGCCAGCTCATGGAGCCGGGCAATGCCGTCGTTGTCGGCGTCGAGATCGAGCGCACGGGCGAGGAGGTGAAGCTCCGCGCCCAGTCCGTTCGCAGCGTGGATGATGTCGTGAAGGACACGGGCGCGGGCCTCAAGGTCTTCGTCGAGGAGAAGGAGAGTCTGGAGGCGGTGAAATCCCGTCTGGCCGAGAAGGGCAAGGGGCTCGTCTCCCTCGTCCTCATGTGCGGCGGGGGCAGGGAGGTCGAACTTCGTCTCAAGGATCGCTACAAGGTCACCCCGCAGATTCGCGGCGCCATCAAGTCGGTCCCCGGCGTGGTCGAGGTTCGCGATATTTGACGGTTTGATGACGTTACGATGACGGTCGGCCGGACTTGTCCCCGGTTTCCCGTCTAATCGGCTGTTTTGCTTGCGTTTTCGCTGTTTTGCGCCTATAGAGGCGCCATTCCACACGCGGGGTTCGGCTCACCCACCTTCCTTCTCATAAGGAAAACATAGGGTTAGTCGGTCCGGTGCGACATCTGTCGTTCACTCCCCGCGGAGGTTCAACCGGAAAAAGGAGCAAAGTGCGATGGCACTTCCCGAATTCTCTATGCGTCAGCTGCTGGAAGCCGGCGTTCACTTCGGCCACCAGACCCACCGCTGGAATCCGAAGATGGAGCCCTTCCTCTTCGGCGACCGAAACAACATTCATATCATTGACTTGGCGCAGACTGTTCCGCTTCTGCATCAGGCTCTTCTGGCCGTTCGCGACGCCGTTGCGGGCGGTGGCCGCGTGCTTTTCGTCGGCACCAAGCGCCAGGCGTCGGACCCCGTCGCTCAGGCTGCCCGCCAGTGCGCCCAGTACTACATCAACCACCGCTGGCTCGGTGGCATGCTGACCAACTGGAAGACGATTTCGAACTCGATCCGTCGCCTCCGTCAGCTCGATGAGATGCTCGCCGGTGAAGCTAAGGGTTTGACGAAGAAGGAAATTCTGAACCTGACCCGCGAGCGCGACAAGCTTGAGCGCGCCATCGGCGGTATCAAGGACATGGGTGGTCTGCCGGACCTCATCTTCGTGATCGACACCAACAAGGAAGAGATCGCGATTCAGGAAGCCCGCAAGCTCGGTATTCCGGTCGTCGCCATTCTCGATTCCAACTCGAATCCGGACGGCATTGCCTATCCGGTTCCTGGTAACGACGATGCGGCTCGCGCCATAAGCCTTTATTGCGACTTGGTTTCTCGCGCTGTCATCGACGGCATTTCGCAGAGCCAGATCGGCGCGGGCGTCGATGTCGGTGCGGCGGCCGAGCCCGTTGCCGAGGAAATCCCGGCGGCGGCGGAAGCCCAGTAATTCGCCTTTCGGACAGGGCCCGGTGCGTCCGGGCCCTTTCAGGCTTTTGAAGTCCCTGACGACACGCGTCGGGGCGACAGAAAATCGAGGACAAAATGGCTGAGATCACCGCGAGCATGGTGAAGGAACTGCGCGAGAAAACCGGCGCAGGCATGATGGACTGCAAGTCCGCGCTCAACGAATCCGGCGGCGACATGGAAGCGGCGGTCGACTGGCTCCGCACGAAGGGTCTTGCCAAGGCGGCAAAAAAGGCCGGCCGCGTGGCAGCCGAAGGCCTTATCGGCGTGGTCGCCAGCGGCAATGCCGGTGCTGTGGTCGAAGTGAATTCCGAGACAGACTTCGTCGCTCGCAACGAGCAGTTCCAGAAGATGGTTTCCGACATCGCGTCGGTCGCACTTGCGAATGACGGCGATTTCGACAAGCTGGTCGCGGCGGAGTACCCGGGCGCTTCCAAGTCCGTGAAGGACTATGTAACCGAAATGGTTGGCACAATTGGCGAGAACATGAATGTTCGCCGCGCGGGCTACATCTCGGTATCCGAGGGCGCCGTTGCCGCCTATGTGCACAACCAGGTCGTTCCCGGTCTCGGCAAGATCGGTGTTCTCGTAGGGCTCGAGTCCGCTGGTGACAAGACGAAGCTCGCGGAACTCGGCCGCCAGATCGCGATGCACATTGCCGCAACGAACCCGCTGGCTACCCGCAAGGAAGAGCTGGATCCGGCGGTCGTGGAACGCGAGCGCAATGTGCTCATTGCGGAAGCGAAGGAGTCGGGCCGTCCCGACAACATCATCGAGAAGATGGTGGAAGGCCGTATCCGCAAGTTCTTCGAGGAAGTCGTGCTCCTCTCGCAGGCATTCGTCGTAAACCCGGACGATACCGTCGAGAAGGCCGTCAAGGCGGCCGAAGCCGATATCGGCGCCCCGATCAATGTCGTCGGGTTCGTTCGTTTCGCCCTGGGCGAGGGGATCGAGAAGGAAGAGTCGGATTTTGCTGCGGAAGTGGCGGCTGCGCGCGGCTGACGCGGTCTTCTTGCTACTGAAATGACGCCCCCTTCGCCAGATGGCGTCGGGGGCGTTATTGTCTCGGTTGTCTTCCGGGATTCGGTCCCGGACCCCGGATATCGGCTGGCCCGCGGGCTGACCGTCATGGAATGAGTAAGATGCCGCAAAAACCTCTCTATGCCCGTGTCCTCCTGAAGGTTTCCGGCGAAGCCTTGATGGGCGCCGGGCAATACGGGATCGACATCGATACGGTCGATCGCATCGCCAGGGACATCAAGCAGGCTATCGAAAAAGGGGTGCAGGTCTGCCTGGTGATCGGCGGCGGCAATATCTTTCGGGGATTGTCGGGCGCGGCCAAGGGGATGGAGCGTGCCAGTGCCGACTACATGGGCATGCTCGCGACCGTTATGAACGCTCTTGCCATGCAAACCGCGCTGGAGGCGATTGGCGTTCCCACGCGAGTGCAATCGGCAATTCCGATGATGACGGTCTGCGAACCATACATCCGCAGGCGGGCAGTCCGGCACATGGAAAAGGGCCGCGTCGTCATTTTCGCTGCGGGCACCGGCAATCCCTTCTTCACGACCGACACGGCCGCTGCATTGCGTGCCGTTGAGATGGGGTGCGACGCCCTGTTGAAGGGAACGCAGGTCGACGGAGTCTATTCCGCAGACCCCCACAAAGTGACCGATGCGGAGCGTTACGACAGGCTGACCTACATGGATGTCTTGTCGCGAGACCTGAAGGTCATGGATGCTTCCGCCATTGCGCTCGCACGTGAGAATGGCATTCCCATCATCGTATATTCGATCGACGAACCGGGCGGTTTCGCCGACGTTCTGACCGGTGCCGGACGGTGCACGGTCATTTCGGATGCTGCCTGAGACGCAGGAAAAAGAAGGACAGAAAATGGCAGACGACAGTTTCGACATCGATGATACCGAACGCCGGATGCGTGGTGCGCTGACATCCCTGAAGCAGGAATTTGCGGGGCTGCGGACCGGTCGCGCGACAGCGAGCCTGCTCGATCCGATCGTCGTGGAAGCTTATGGCCAGACCATGCCCATCAATCAGGTGGGGACTGTCGGCGTACCGGAACCTCGTATGCTCACGGTTCAGGTTTGGGATAAGGGCATGGTGTCTGCGGTCGAAAAGGCGATCCGTAATTCGGGTTTGGGTTTGAACCCGAACGTCGACGGAACCTTGCTGCGCTTGCCCATCCCGGAACTCAACCAGGAGCGCCGCACCGAACTTACGAAAATTGCTTCGAAATATACCGAACAGGCGCGCATCGCCGTTCGCAATGTTAGGCGCGATGCAATGGACGAACTCAAGCGCCTCGAAAAAGACTCACAGATGAGTCAAGACGACCACAAGGCGTGGGCTGACAAGGTTCAGAAGCTGACGGACAAGATAATCGGTGAAATCGACGCCGCGCTCGCCCACAAGGAAGCGGAAATCATGCAGGTATAAGCTGAGGGCTTCAGCCCACGGTTTACCGCATATTTGAAAGCAAAGGATGATGACCCTCTCTTCCGGCCAGACAATGAGCGATGCTGCGCCGGGAAGGCCTCCGCGGCACGTCGCGATCATTATGGATGGCAACGGACGCTGGGCAGCGAAACGTCATCTGCCTCGTGCGGCCGGACACCGTCAGGGCGTTGAAGCCGTGCGTGTCATCGTGCGCGCTGCGGGTGAACTCGGGATCGAGTATCTAACCCTTTATGGTTTCAGTTCGGAAAACTGGAAGAGGCCGGCCGATGAGGTGAATGACCTCATGGGGTTGCTTCGCCTCTATATCCGCAGGGATCTCGCTGAGCTTCATCAGAACGGCGTCCGTATCCGCATCATTGGAGAAAGGGATCATCTCGAGGCAGACATTGTCGCCTTGATCGAAGAGGCCGAAGCGCTGACCCGAAATAACGCCCGTCTTCAACTCGTGATCGCGTTCAACTATGGCGGTCAGAATGAGATCGCCTCGGCCGTCCGCAAGATCGCGCGCGAGGTGAAGGCCGGGCGTATCGAGCCGGACGAAATTACGCCGGATACGGTGGCTAGGTTTCTCGATACCGCCGGTGTGCCCGACCCCGATCTCATCATCCGGACAAGCGGCGAGAAGCGTCTTTCCAATTTCCTGATCTGGCAGAGCGCCTATTCGGAACTTGTTTTCTCGGAAGCCCTTTGGCCGGATTTCACGCCAGACCGGTTACGCGAAGCAATTGCCGAGTATGACCGGCGGGAACGCCGCTTCGGCGGGCGCAGCGCTTCGGGAGCTTAGAGAAATGGCGGTAGGCCAGGAGAGTGGGGAGCAGGTCAAGGCGTCTTCGCGCGCAAGTGATTTGGGGGTACGTATCGTTTCGGCGCTCGTGCTGGCGCCCGTGGCGCTTGCGGCAGTCTGGTTCGGCGGCTGGATATTTTCGCTGCTGCTGGCGGTGGCGGCGGTTCTCATGTCGGTCGAGACGGCTCGCCTCGTTTTCGGAAGCGATCGATTTGCTGATTTTGCGCCGCTTGCAACCATGGCGCTGCTCGCCATCCTTCTGGCTTCGATGGGTTTGTCTGCTGCGGCTGTAGCACTGGCGGCCGCAGGTATCGCCTTTTCGCTGGCTGCGCGAAGCTGGAAGGGCGAGCCGCTTTGGCCTGCGCTCATCGCTTATCCATATGTCATGCTGCCGCTGATTGCGTTGATCTGGATGCGTGGCGACGAGGCTTATGGGCTCATCGTCATTTTCTGGTTGCTCGCGATCGTATGGGCCATCGACATATGCGCCTATTTCGCCGGCCGCTTCATTGGCGGACCGAAGCTTGCGCCACGCATCTCGCCGAAAAAGACCTGGGCCGGCCTGATCGGAGGAATTGCTGGCGCGGTCGTCGTGTCTCTCGGATTTTCGTTCTGGCTGGGCGAGGGAGCGCCGGCCATTCTGGCAGTCATCGCCGTCTGTCTGACCGTGCTTGAGCAGGCAGGAGATTTTGCGGAATCCGCACTCAAGCGGCGCGCCGGGGTGAAGGATTCCGGCATGCTCATTCCTGGACATGGCGGCATTCTCGACCGTGTCGATGGGTTGATTGCGGTCATTCTGGGAGCCGCTCTTCTCGGCATGATCCACAATCCGGCCCAGCCTGCCGCAGGAGTTATGATTTGGCCCTGATCCTGGAAGCGCAGAACGAACGGAATGTCGCCGCGCCCTTTACAGGCGTGAAGACGGTAACGGTTCTGGGGTCAACCGGGTCGATAGGCTGTTCGACGCTGGATCTCATCTCCCGTCACCGGGAACATTTCGAACTCGTGGCTTTGACCGCTCATCGGAATGTCGAGGGGCTTATCGAACAGGCAAGGGAGCTCAACCCGCGCCTCGCGGTCATTGCCGATGAAAGCCGGTATGAGCGGCTGAAATCCGCTCTCGCCGGCAGTGGCATCGAAGTCGCGGCCGGCGCCCGAGCGGTCGTGGATGCGGCGCAACGCCCGTCAGACTGGGTGATGGCAGGGATCGTGGGCGCCGCCGGGCTTGCCCCGACATTGGCCGCGGTTGAGCGCGGTGCCTGCGTCGCTCTCGCCAACAAGGAATGTCTCGTTTCCGCCGGTCCACTTTTTCTTGCGGAGGTCGAAAGAGCAGGCGCGACCTTGCTGCCGGTCGACTCGGAGCACAACGCCATCTTTCAGGTTCTGGAACATGACAGGCTCGATACGGTGGACAAGATCGTCCTAACGGCCTCCGGAGGCCCGTTCAGGACCTGGACGACCGAGGAAATGGCGAGGGCCACGCCAGCGCAGGCAGTAGCCCATCCTCGCTGGGAAATGGGGGCGAAGATCTCGGTCGACTCGGCTACCTTGATGAACAAGGGGCTGGAACTCATTGAGGCTCACTATCTGTTCCCGGTTGGTGACGAGCGCCTGGATGTCATAATTCACCCGGAATCCATCGTGCACAGCATGGTCGCCTATGTGGATGGCTCGGTGCTTGCCCAGCTCGGCTCTCCGGACATGCGAACGCCAATTTCATATGCGTTGGCTTGGCCGCAAAGGATGACAACTCCGGCAGCGCGGCTGGACCTTGCCCAGATTGCGCAGTTAACCTTCCAAGCACCTGATTTTAATAGGTTTCCTGCGTTGAACCTTGCTCGCGAGGCTTTGCGTGCCGGGTGCGGGGCGCCAACGGTGCTCAATGCTGCCAACGAAGTGGCTGTTGCGGCCTTTCTGGCCGGAAAGATCGGGTTTATGGATATCGTTGCTGCGTCGCAATCGGCTCTCGATACGGGGGAGGGCATCGCGACCGAGCCGGCGGACCTGGAATCGGTTTACGAAATCGACCGAATTGCGAGGATTCGCGCTGAGGAATGGGTGCAAAATCGTGCGCGGTGACGTAGTCTGTGAGCCGTTCGCGCCCGGTAAATCGGGGTCGGCCGGGGCGCACCGAACGACGGGGGAAGTGTTCCGGGAGCCGCCAAGGCACCGGAAGTGCTTTATGTGTGGGATAGCAGCTTGAACGCTATGGATTTGCTTGCGGGTATTGGCGGCTTCGGAGAATCGATCTGGGGCTACCTTATTCCCTTCCTGTTCGTTTTGACCGTCGTGGTCTTTTTCCACGAGCTCGGCCACTTCACCGTTGCACGCTGGTGCGGTGTGAAGGTCGACGTGTTTTCCATCGGTTTTGGCCGGGAGATTTTCGGCTGGAACGACAAGCACGGAACCCGCTGGAAGCTGAGTTGGATTCCCCTCGGCGGCTACGTGAAGTTTGCAGGCGATGAAAACGCCGCCAGCGTACCGGACAGGGAGCGCCTCTCCCATATCCCGCTGGAAGAGCGGGCGGGCCTTTTCCACTTCAAGCCGCTGTCGCAGCGCGCCGCTGTGGTCGCGGCGGGACCGGCGGCAAATTTCATTCTGGCGATCCTCATTTTTGCCGGCATTTTTACCTTTGTCGGGCGGACAGTCGCTACGCCGGTTGCGGACGAGGTCACACCGAACAGCGCGGCCGCCCTGGCGGGTTTTGTCGCCGGGGATCGCATCGTGGCGATCGACGGGTCACCGATTGCAAGTTTTGAGGAGATGCAGCGCGTCGTATCCACCAATGGCGGAGAAGAACTTGTCTTCGAAGTCATGCGGGGAGAGGAGCGCGTCACGCTTAATGCTACTCCCCGGGTTCAGGAAATCACCGATCGTTTTGGCAATGTGCACCGCATTCCGATGCTCGGCATCGTGCGAAAGGTAGACAGCGCGAATATTGAAGTCGTTCGCAGCGATCCTTTCACGGCAGTGTGGCTGGGGGCCAAGGAAACCTGGTTCGTGACCGAGCGGACGCTGAGCTACATCGGCGGTATATTCGCGGGAACGGAAGATGCGGACCAGTTGGGGGGACCGTTGCGTATCGCGCAAGTCTCCGGTCAGGTCGCAACAATCGGCTTCGCAGCACTGATCAGCATGACCGCAATGCTCTCGGTCAGCATTGGTCTTCTCAATCTATTTCCGGTGCCAATGCTCGATGGGGGGCATCTGCTCTACTATGCGGTGGAAGCCGTGAGAGGGCGTCCCTTGGGCGAGCAGGCGCAGGAATACGGTTTCAGAATCGGCCTTGCGCTGGTCATGATGTTGATGATTTTCGCTACATGGAACGACCTTGTTCATCTGCAGGTCTTTTCCTTTCTGAGTGATTTGTTCAGTTGATCGCCGGATGCGCGATTGCGGTGCATCGGTAAGGAATGGTTCGCGCGCTCGGCTCCGATGGATCGTGCGGCGTGAGAGATTAGGGGACGGAATGGGGCAGCTTGCCAATTGGTTGACCTTCACGGCACGTGTCGCGGTTGTTTCGCGGACATGCGCACTGGTGTTGGCGCTTGCTTTCGTGGGGATGGCCACGACAAGCGTATCGAATCCCGCTCTCGCGCAAGAACAAACCGTCGTCACGGAAGTTGTGGTGCGTGGCAATCAACGCATTGAAGCGGAGACCGTCCGTTCCTACACGATGATCAAGCCGGGCATGGGATACAGCCCGGAGCTGGCCGACCAGTCACTGAAGCAACTTTTCGCTACGGGGCTTTTTGCGGATATCACGATGCGCCTCGAAGGGACGGCGCTGGTGGTTTCGGTGGTGGAAAACCCGATCATCAATCGTGTTGCGTTCGAGGGCAACAGCGCGATCAAGGAAGAGGACCTTCAAAAGGAGGTCCAGCTTCAGCCGCGCGTCATTTATACGCGTGCGAAGGTGCAGTCCGACGTGACGCGTATGATCGAACTCTACCGCCGTGGCGGCCGGTTCTCGGCGACGATTGAGCCCAAGGTCATCCAGCTCCCTCAAAACCGCGTCGATCTCGTCTACGAAATCAGCGAAGGTCCCAAGACCAAAATCGCCTCCATCAACTTCATTGGTAACAAGGAATTCAGCGACGGCACGCTTCGGGAGGTCATCTCGACCAGCGAATCCGCCTGGTGGAAATTCCTCTCTTCGTCCGACAGCTACGATCCCGACCGGCTGACCTATGACCGTGAATTGCTGCGGCGCTATTATCTGCAGAGAGGATATGCGGATTTCCGCGTCGTCTCGGCGGTGGCCGACCTCAGTCGCGACGACTCGGCCTTCCATATCACCTTCACGGTAGATGAAGGTGAGGTCTATCAGTTCGGCGAAATCAAGGTGGTTACCGAACTGGCCAAGCTCAACCAGGAGGAGCTTGAAGCTCTGCTTCTGCCCAAATCTGGCGAGACCTACGATGCGGGGCTTATCGACAAGACAATTGACGAGTTGACCTACGCTGCTGGCACGCAGGGATATGCCTTTGCCGAAGTGCGTCCTCGTATCAAGCGCCGCAAGGATGAGCGCGTGATCGATCTGACGTTCCAGATCACGGAGGGCCCGAGGGTCTACGTCGAACGGATCAACATCACGGGCAATTCGCGTACACTCGACAAGGTTATCCGCCGTCAGATGCGCATGTCCGAGGGCGATGCCTTCAACAAGGTCTTGCTCGACAAGTCCGAAAAGAACATCCGCGCCCTTCAGTATTTCAGCAAGGTTGAAGTGACGCAGAACCCGGGCTCTGCACCGGACAAGACCGTTCTTGGGGTGGATGTTCAGGAACAGTCTACCGGTTCGCTCTCCCTTAGCGCAGGCTTCTCGACGCTTGATAACGCCGTCGCGGGTATTCAGCTCTCGGAACGAAATTTCCTTGGTCGTGGACTTCAGCTCAGCACGGCACTTTCGATTTCAAAGCGCCGCCAGCTGATCGAGTTCCACTACACCGATCCCTATTTCCTCGACAGGGATCTCGTTGGCGGTATCGACCTTTTCGGCAGTGAAACGGACTACCAGAACGAGTCGTCCTTCAATTCGCGCTCTCAGGGTTTCGGTTTTCGTTTCGGCTTCCCGCTTTCGGAGAAGAGCCGGCTGCTGACGCGCTATCAGTTCCGTTTCGATGAGATCTTCGACGTCGATCCGGCTGCGTCGCTGGCGGTCAAGGCGGCTGAAGGTCAGGAATACCGCTCGATCATCGGCTATGACTACTACTACGATAACCGGAACGATCCGGTTGAGCCGACCGGTGGCTGGGACTTCCTGTTCACTCAGAATTTCGCGGGCCTTGGTGGTACCGTTCGCTTCATCTCGAATGAAGTGCTGGCTCGCTACTATTTCCCGCTGTCCGATGACTTCCTGACGAGCTGGCGTCTTGACGGCGGCTATGTTCAGGGGCTGGGCGACGATGTCCCGCTGAACGACCACTTCTTCAAGGGCGGTAACACTATTCGTGGCTTCGCGAGGGGTGGTGTCGGTCCGCGCGACATTACGTCTCCCAATAAGGATGCCGTGGGTGCGTTGGCCTATGTGTTCGGCACAGCGGAGCTTTCTTTCCCCAACGGGCTTCCAGAGGCTCTGGGCATCAAGACCTCCGTATTCGCCGATGGTGGCTATATCGGTTTGACCGACTACGATCAGGCGCTCTATCCGGGTATTGTCGACGACTTCGCGCCTCGTGCTTCGGTGGGTGTGAGCCTTTACTGGCAATCGCCATTCGGCCCCATCCGGCTGGATTTTGCGCAGGTACTTCTCGATGAGCCTTATGACGAGAAGGAAGCCTTCCGGTTCAGCGCCGGTACATCGTTCTAATCGCCGTTCGGGGGATGGCGATCCAACAAGAGATCAGAGGGACGTTCGGAAAATGAAGTACAAGTTGAGTTGCAAGCGTATTGCGGTCGCCGCCGCTTTTGCCTTTGCCGCCTATCTGCCTTTGACCCTGACGCCGGCCATGGCAGTGGGGCCCGCTGTTGTTCTCATTGTCGACACGGAAGCTGTTTTCTCTCAGTCAAAGGTCGGACAAAGCATCCGCAGTCAGTTTGAAGACCAGGCCAAGAAGCTCCGCGCCGAAGGCAAGAAGACGGACGATGCCCTGCAAGCCGATGCAAAGAAGCTCACGGAAGAGCGCGCTCTGCTGTCGCAGGAAGATCTCAAGAAGAAGGTGGAAGCATTGCAGAAGCGCGAGGCTGAGTTCCGCCAGTCGATGCAGCAGAAGAGCCAGGCGCTGCAGCTTGGTTTGCAGCGGGCCAACGCAAAGGTCGAGGCAGCGCTTCGTCCAATCTTTGCGCAGGTCCTGAAGGAAAAAGGTGGTACGGTGTTGTTCGATCAGTCGGTAGTGCTGGCGGGTGGCGCCGACCTCGATATTTCCGCTGAAGTTCTGAAGAGGCTCAACGAACAAATGGCTACTGTTGAGGTTAAGCCAGTCTCGCTCGAGGAACTTCAGGCCGAGGCTGCACAGTAATCAATCGGGAGGCGCGCCGTCCGGCCGCCTGAATGCGACGGCCATGGCAGACAATCGCTTTTTCTCGGCAAGGGGTCCTTTGTCGCTGGGTGAGATTGCCCTGAAGATCGGGGGCAATCTCGCCAAAGGCGTCGATGAGACTTTGACTGTTGAGGGGGTTGCGCCTCTCGATTTGGCCGGACCTCGCGATCTGAGTTTTCTCGACAATCCGAAATATGCGACAGCTTTCGAGAGAACGCGGGCGGGTGCCTGCATCGTTCATCCGCGATTGGCCAGCCGCGCTCCCGAAGGGCTTCTTCTTATTCTCTCGGAACAGCCTTATCGAGCTTATGCTCTGGCCGCCCAAATGTTTCATCCAGAGGAAGCAACAGGTGGCGACACCTACGGCGAGAGGGGTGTCATCCATGCGGGTTCCATTGTTCATCCTTCGGCCAGACTCGGTGAGGACGTGACGATAGAGCCCGGGGCCGTGATTGGCGCCGGCGTCGAGATTGGACGTGGAACGATGGTCGGCGCAAACGCGTCCGTGGCCAAAGGATGCACCATCGGAAAGAACTGTTTCATAGGTCCCAATGTCACGGTGAGCCATGCTCATATCGGGGACAGGGTGATCCTGCATCCTGGCGTCCGCATCGGTCAGGATGGGTTCGGTTTTGCTATGGGTCTGCCTCGGCATGAGAAGGTGCCGCAGCTCGGTCGGGTTATTGTGCAGGACGATGTTGAGATCGGGGCAAACTCCACGATAGACCGCGGGGCCGGTCCGGATACGGTTGTGGGGGAGGGGACCAAGATTGATAATCTGGTACAGATCGGCCACAACGTGGAAATCGGTCGTGGCTGCATTATTGTCGCCCAGACCGGTGTAGCCGGTAGTGCGAAGCTGGGAGATTTTGTCGTATTGGCGGCTCAGGTCGGTGTTACGGGCCACCTGACGATAAACTCAGGAGCACAGATCGCTGCAAGAGGCGCGGTAGTGCATGATGTGCCGCCTGGGCAGCAGTATGGCGGCGTGCCGGCAAAACCGATAGCTGAATGGCGGCGCGAAGTCGTTGAGCTGCGTAAACTGGGGCGCCGAAAGAAACAGTCCGGCGACTCCGGCGAATAGGCGATGGATTGAGCAGTCTTGGAAGGAAGAGGAAATGAGCGAGGCTGAGATATCGGAAACACTCGGCACTGCCGATATCAACAGGGTTCTTGAACTGCTTCCCCATCGCTATCCTATGCTCATGATCGACCGGATCATCGAAATGAAGGGTGACGAGTCGGGTATCGGTATCAAGAATGTGACGAATAATGAGCCGTTCTTTCAGGGCCACTTTCCCGGTCACCCGGTCATGCCTGGAGTCCTGATTGTGGAGGCAATGGCGCAGACAGCCGGTGCGCTCGTCATCAACCATCTTGGCACGTCGGGAAGCAACCAGCTCGTCTATTTCATGACGGTTGATCGCGCCCGTTTCCGCAAACCCGTTGTCCCCGGAGACGTGCTGCATGTTCACGTCACCAAATTGCAGAGCCGCGGAAACGTCTGGAAGTACCATGGCGAGGGACGAGTAGACGGTAAACTCGTCGCCGAGTGCGATCTCGGGGCGATGATTGCGGGCCAGGCTGGGAAATGACGGAGATTCACCCGACAGCTCTTGTCGATCCCAAGGCAGATGTTGCGCCCAGCGCCAAGGTTGGGCCCTACTGCGTTGTGGGGCCGAATGTGGTTTTGGGAGAAGGCGTGGTTCTTCATTCGCACGTCGTTGTCGAGGGGCGTACCAGCGTCGGCGCGCGTACCGAGATTTATCCTTTTGCCTCAATCGGCCACCAGCCGCAGGATCTGAAATACAAGGGTGAGCCGAGCACGCTTGAGATCGGAACGGACAATCTGATCCGCGAACATGTCACTATGAATCCGGGGACGGAAGGAGGCGGTATGGTGACCCGGGTGGGAAATCATTGCGCTTTTCTCACCGCCTCGCATGTCGGCCACGACTCCATCGTCGGAAATCATGTCGTCTTCTCGAATAACGTCATGCTCGCAGGCCATTGCAAGATCGACGACTATGTTATCTTCGGTGGCGGTGCTGCTCTTCACCAGTTCGGTCGGGTAGGCAAGCACGCCTTCATTGGCGGCATGAGCGCCGTGGAGAATGATGTGATCCCCTACGGGCTCGTCATCGGGAATCGCGCTCACCTCGTGGGATTGAATCTAGTGGGTTTGCGTCGCCGCGGCTTTACGCGCGATCAGATGCAGTCCATGCGCGAAGCTTACAACCTTCTTTTTGCGGAAGGCGGGACCTTGCGCGATCGGGTTGAGGCCGTCGCAGGCAGGTTCGGCGACAAACCGGAAGTCATGGAGATTGTTGACTTCATTCGCACGGAAGCGGATCGGGCGATATGTATGCCGCGGTCCGGCACGGCCTGAACAAAAATTCGATGAGCACCTCGGCTCATTCCCCGAAGCTCGCCATCGTCGCAGGTGGTGGCCCCTTGCCCCTCGCAATAGCGAAGGCTGCAGAAGCGCAGGGACGGGAGATATTCCTCATCGGGATTGAAGGCGCAGCGGCCAGAGAGATCGAGAACTTTCCCCATACCTGGATCCGTATCGGGGCAATGGGAGAGTTCCTGAACATTCTCAAGCGAGAGGGCTGCAAGGAAATTGTTCTGATAGGCGGTATCAAGCGCCCAGATCTGGGCAAGCTTGGGTTGGATATGACCGCAATAAAGCTTCTGCCCAGAGTCGCCGCATGGATGAAGGCAGGTGATGACGGTCTGCTGCGGGGATTGGCCGATTTTCTCGAAAAGGATCACGGCTTCAAGTTGCGTGGAGCGCATGAGATCGCGGATAGCCTGTTAGCGCCGGAAGGAATTCTCACGACGCGAATGCCCTCCAAGCAGGATGAAGAAGACATTGAGACCGCCGCCCGCGCCGCCTTGGCCATCGGTGCCCTGGATATCGGCCAGGGGGCGGTTGCTTGCCGCAGGATCGTGCTTGCGCTTGAAGCTGTAGAGGGGACCGACGAAATGCTGAGGCGTGTCGCTGGATTACCCGAAAGCATAAGGGGGGGGACCGAGAAGCGAGAAGGTGTGCTCGTGAAACTCACGAAACCAGGCCAGGAGCGGCGTCTCGATTTGCCGACGATAGGTGTGGAGACTGTCGAGCGTGCAGCCTTAGCCGGACTGGCCGGTATTGCCGTTGAAGCAAATGGTGCCTTGATCGCGGATATTGAAGCTGTCACCCGTGCGGCGAACGCGAGAGGGATGTTTGTCATCGGTCTCGCCCCATCCCGCATCGAGAGCTTGGGGCATTGATGGAACAGGTGCGCCCGCGTCACGTCATGCTCGTCGCGGGGGAAACCTCCGGTGATGCTCTTGGCGGCGAGCTGATGGCCGCCATGAAGAACATTGCCGACTTCCCGATTGTCTTCTCCGGCGTCGGCGGCGAAGCGATGGAGAAGCAAGGGCTGTCGTCGATTTTTCCCATGACGGATATCGCCGTGATGGGACCGCGCGAGATCATTCCTCGTCTGCCTCTCATTTTTCGCCGGATATGGCAAACGGTGCGTCATGCGACTGAGGTCCGCCCCGATATCGTGGTCGTGATCGATAGTCCGGAATTCACCCATATGGTGGCGAAGCGTATCGCGCGGCGAACTCCTGAAGTTCCTATCGTGGACTATGTGCTGCCCAGCGTCTGGGCGTGGCGGCAGGGACGCGCCAGGGCCATGAGAAAATACATACGCCGCGTGCTGGCGCTCCTGCCTTTCGAACCCGCCTTTCTGCGTAGCGTGGGGGTCGATTGCGTTTATGTCGGACATCCGGCCATTCACCGAGTGCCGGAAAAGGGCGCGGGTGACCGTTTTCGTCAGGCACATGGGATTGATGGAACCCAGCCGCTTCTACTCGTTCTGCCGGGAAGTCGGGTAAATGAAGTGAAGCATCTGTTGCCGATTTTTGGCGAGGCTGTCCGGAAGTTGGCAGGGGAAGTGCCGGACTTGCGCGTCGTGCTGCCGACGGTCCCCCACGTGAGACAGTTGGTTGAGCAGGCAATCGCCGACTGGCCCGTAGATGTGATCCTGGTGCAGGACGAAATGGAAAAACGGGCGGCCTTCGGTGCAGCGACGGCGGCGCTTGCCGCCTCGGGCACCGTGGCGCTGGAACTCGGCCTCGCACGCGTTCCCATGGTCATAGCCTATCGCGCGGAGGCTTTGGTTGGATGGTTCGCGCTCAGTGTCTTGAAGATCCCATCAGTCGTTCTTGTGAACCTCATACTCGACAGGCCCTCCGTGCGGGAATACCTCCAGAGTCGCTGTACAGCGGAAGACCTCGCCGAAGGATTGCAGGTGCTTTTGAAGGAGACTGCCGAGAGGCGCCGTGCGCTTGCCGATCTTGACGAACTTCGTGCACGAATGGATGTGGATGGGGAACAGCCCAGCTACCGGGCTGCAAAGGCGGTCCTGGAGCTTCTCTGAAGGGCAATAAAAAGGGCGCTCCTGTGGGAGCGCCCTCTGATTTTTTGCGTTCGCGGAGAGTTATTTCCGCTTGCCGATGTCGACATAATCGCGCCGCGCGGCGCCGGTGTAGAGCTGACGAGGACGGCCGATGCGCTGGCCCGGATCTTCGATCATCTCGTTCCACTGCGCGACCCAGCCGACCGTGCGCGCGAGAGCGAAGAGAACCGTGAACATGGTGGTCGGGAAACCCATCGCCTTGAGCGTGATGCCCGAATAGAAGTCGATGTTCGGGTAGAGCTTCTTTTCGATGAAGTATTCGTCGTTGAGAGCGATCTTTTCGAGTTCCAGGGCAACATCCAGAAGCGGATCGTCCTTGATGCCCAGAACCTTGAGAACCTCATGGCAAGTCTGCTGCATCACCCGCGCGCGGGGATCGTAGTTTTTGTAGACGCGGTGTCCGAAGCCCATCAGGCGGAAGGGATCGTTCTTGTCCTTCGCGCGCTTGATGAATTCCGGAATGCGGTCGACCGTCCCGATTTCCTGAAGCATGTTGAGTGCCGCTTCGTTCGCGCCGCCGTGGGCAGGCCCCCAGAGACATGCGATACCGGCGGCGATACAGGCAAAGGGATTTGCGCCCGATGAACCCGCGAGGCGGACCGTCGACGTCGATGCGTTCTGCTCATGATCGGCGTGAAGAATGAAGATACGATCCATGGCACGGGCAAGGATCGGATCGACCTTGTATTCCTCCGCAGGAACGGAGAAGCACATGTGCAGGAAGTTCTCGGCGTAGTCGAGGCTGTTCTTGGGATAGACCACAGGCTGACCGACCGAATACTTGTATGCCATGGCGGCGATAGTCGGAATCTTCGCGATCAGGCGGCGGCTCGCGATCATGCGCTGAAGCGGATCGTTGATGTCCGTCGAGTCGTGATAGAAGGCGGAAAGAGCTCCGACCATACCGCACATGATCGCCATTGGATGCGCATCGCGACGGAAGCCGCGAAGGAAGAACTGCATCTGCTCATGCACCATTGTGTGCATGGTTATGGCGCGTTCGAACTCGCGATACTCTTCGGAAGTCGGAAGTTCTCCATTGAGCAGCAGATAGCATGTTTCGATGAAGTTGCCATTCTCCGCAAGCTGATCGATCGGATAGCCCCGATAGAGCAGGGTGCCTTCCTCGCCATCGATATAGGTAATATCGGACTCGCAGCTTGCCGTGGACGTGAAGCCCGGATCGTAGGTGAAGACGCCGCTCTTGCCGTAGAGGGCAGAGATGTCGACAACACTGGGTCCGAGAGAGCCGCCATAGACCGGCAACTCGTAGGATTTTCCATCCACCGTAAGGGTCGCGTTCGACTTCGCGCCGGCTTTGGTTCCGTATTCTGTCATGCCTGCCTACCTGTCCTGTTTGGCTGGCCGGTGAGCCGCTGGCGAGCGGCAAAGCCGGGCAGTTTCGTTAAACATCATTATTTTGCGGCACTTCCGGCACACGGCCCGTCATGCAGCCTGATCCTTTATCCGTCCAAGCGTTTCTTCACGTCCCAGCGTTGCCAGAACGTCGAAAATGGGAGGAGATACCGTACTGCCTGTCACGGCGGCACGCAGTGGCTGCGCGACCTTGCCGAGTTTCAGGTTTTCTTCCTCTGCGAAAGCACGAACGGTCGCTTCGATGTCCTCAAGCGCCCAGTCGTGGCGTTCTTCGAGGCGTTGCGCGAGACGGGTCAGAAGCGCCCGTGTTTCTCCGGTCAAAAGCTGATTTGCTTTCTCATCGCAGGTCAGCGGCCGGCGAGCCAGAAGAAATGCGGCGCCACGGCCGAGCTCCACAAGTGTTTTGGCGCGCTCTTTAAGGCCAGGCATGAGCGCGAGCAACTTGGCCCGGAATGTTTCGTCCGTATGCCAGCCTTCCAGCCGAGTCATCAGTGCGATCGTGTCGTCCACGAGACGCTCGTTGTCCGTTTCGCGAATATAGTGCCCATTGAGATTTTCGAGCTTTGCGAAATCGAAACGCGCGGGTGATCTGCCAATACTTTCGAGGTTGAACCACTCGATGGCCTGTTCGGTCGAGAAAATTTCGTCGTCCCCGTGGCTCCATCCGAGACGCACAAGATAGTTGCGCATGGCTTCAGGCAGATAGCCCATGTCGCGATAGGCCTCGGCACCGAGCGCGCCATGTCGTTTCGAGAGTTTTGCGCCGTCTGGCCCGTGAATGAGCGGAACATGCGCGAATTCGGGGATGTCCCATCCCAGAGCGGCATAAATCTGACTCTGGCGCCCGGCATTCGTCAGATGATCGTCGCCTCGAATGATGTGGGTTATCCCCATGTCGTGATCGTCCACAACAACCGAAAGATTGTAGGTCGGTGTGCCGTCACTTCGCAGGATGATGAGATCGTCGAGTTGCTCGTTAGGAAAACGGACATCGCCCATCACGTGATCTCGAACAACGGTCTCGCCCTCATCGGGCGAACGGAAGCGCACGACAGGTTTTATCCCGGGAGGAGCCTTGGAGGGATCGCGATCGCGCCAGCGGCCGTCATAGCGAACCGGTCGTCCCTCGGCGCGGGCCTTTTCACGCATTTCCTCAAGTTCAGCCTGACTCGCATAGCAGTGATAGGCGTTGCCGCTTTGCAGGAGCTGATGGGCGACTTCTACGTGACGGGCCGCGCGGGAAGCCTGATAGATCGGATCCTCGTCCCACTCGAGGCCGAGCCACTTCAGCCCCTCGAAGATCGCAGCTATGGCGCTCTGGGTGGAGCGCTCTCTGTCGGTGTCCTCGATACGAAGGAGGAAGCGCCCCCCGTGATGGCGGGCGAAAAGCCAGTTGAACAGCGCCGTCCGTGCCCCGCCGATATGCAGGTAGCCGGTGGGGGACGGTGCGAAACGAGTGATAATTGTCTTGTGTTCCGTCATGATCTCCTGCGATCCGGCTCCGCAGCCGCGCGGGTAGGCAATTCGAATGAATGTTGGCAAGCTTTGATCCAGATTATGGCGATCAAGCCTAGTGGATCAGCTGCGGGGCAGGGATTTCTAGCACATTGCGGCAACGCAGCGTAAGCCCGAAATGTTGGCCGCCAGGGTCTCGAAAAACTGTTTGATGTATTGGGGTTAGCGGGAAGTCCTGAGGGGTTTTGACGGCTCCGGCAATCCGGGTAGGGGACGGCGTGACGATTGCGGGAGATCGAGGCCATCGGTCGGCGGCAGGGAGATGGGCGGCGGGGCTGGGCGAGGCCGCGCCGGTCGGCATTCTATGGATTCGGCGTGCCTACACTGCCGACAGCGACCGCCTGTTCCTCTGGATACCTGTGCTTTTGGGGGGCGGCGTAGCGGCCTATTTCGGCCTTCCCTTTGAGCCGCCTGTGTGGAGTGCAGTGGCGCTGTTACTACCGGTCGCATGGAGCGCGTGGGTTCTAAGACAAAGGCCGTTATTGGCTCCGCTCTCAGTGATGATCCTTTGCGTGGTGACGGGTTTTGGGGCGGCCGTTCTTCGGTCGTACATGGTGGCCGCCCCAGTACTCGAGAGGCCTATGGGCGGGGTCCTTGTGGCACGAGTCGTTTCGGTCGAGACGACTGAAACCGGCTCGCTATCCGCCGTTCTCGAGCCCAGTTCGTTTGGATATCTCGCCCAGTCGGCGCTTCCAGCCAGAGTGAGGCTCAATATCCGATTACGCGAAGCGGTGCTGAGGCCGGGAGCGGTGGTTTCCCTCCGGGCACGGCTCATGCCTCCCCCGGAGCCAGTGCTGCCCTATGGATTCGATTTTGCCAGGCACGCTTGGTTCTCCTCCCTGGGGGCAGTGGGTTTCGCCTATACGGCCCCAGAAGAAATTTCTCCGCCATCGGGCTTCGGTCAACGTCTTGCCCTGCTGCGGATGACGATAGGAGACCGCATACGCTCGAGCATCGGTGGGACCGCAGGGGCAGTCGCGGCCGCCCTGATCACGGGTGAAAGGGCCAGCATTCCCGACGGCATATCCGCCGACCTGAGGGCCGCTGGCATCTATCATGTGCTCTCCATTTCAGGTCTTCACATGGTGCTCTTTGCGGGCTCGCTTTTCTGGGTCGTTCGCGCAGCGCTCGTGCTGATACCGGGACTGGCGTTGAGATACCCCGTAAAGAAGTGGGCCGCGCTTATCGCGATATTCGGTGCAACATTCTACCTGACGATTTCGGGCGCTGCGGTCGCCACGCAGCGCGCCTGGATCATGATCTGTCTGATGTTCCTTGCCATTCTGCTCGACCGTCCAGCGCTCAGTATGAGGAACGTCATGCTCGCCGCGACCGTCATCTTGCTGTGGCGTCCGGAGAGCCTGATCGGGGCAAGTTTCCAGATGTCTTTTGCCGCGGTTATTGCACTCATCGCATTCTACGAAAGCGAGCCCGTAAGAAACTGGACATTGAGACCCCGCAGTTCAGGCTTCGAAGCCATCATTTCCCGCTCTTTCACCTACATTCTGGGCATCGCCCTGACCAGCATCGTTGCGGGCACGGCGACAGGCGTAATCGCCGCCTTCCATTTCAATCGGATCGCCGTTTACGGGCTTGCCGGTAACATGGCCGCCATGCCGCTCGTCGGTATCGTCGTCATGCCGATGGCTTTGCTCTCGCTTCTACTCATGCCTTTCGGACTCGACGGCCCGGCTTTGTGGGCCATGGGGCAGGGTGTCGACGGTATGCTTGCGATCGCCCATGAGGTCGCCGCTTGGCGAGGTGCTGACAGAATGGTTCCTGCCGCGCCCATGTCTGCCTTGGTGCTGGCAGTCTTCGGCTCCTTGTGGCTGACACTCTGGCGTGCGAACTGGCGATATGCCGGCATTCTGCCGATCGCTGCCGGACTGATGCTGTGGGGCAGCGGGCCGAAGCCCGACATATTGATAGACCGGGATGCGGCGCTCTTCGCGGTACGCCAGTCAGACGATGAAATCGTGCTTACATCGTCTCGTCCCTCATACACTGCGGAGCAATGGCTGAGATATGAGGGGGACGGAAGAACAGCGCGAGACGCGGCGCGTTCTCCCTCAATGAAGTGCGACACGCGCGGATGTGTCTATCGCGAGGAAGGGCGTCCCGTCATCACTTTCCCGGAAACACTGGGCGCGGTCGTCGAGGATTGCGAACGGGCCGACATCCTCATCGCATCGGTGCCGGTTCCGCGAGGAATTCGCGACGGATGCGCGGCGGAGTTGTTGCTTGACTATTTCTATTTCTGGCGAAATGGCGCGACCATACTCACATTATCGACGGACGGTTCGGTGCAGATACTGACCGCCCGGGAGGTGAGGGGAAACCGGCCCTGGGTACAGAGAAAACGGACGGATCAGTAACGGCGCAGGAGCCCGACCAGCTTGCCCTGAACCTTGACACGGTCCGGACCGAAGATGCGGGTTTCGTAAGCCGGATTTGCGGCCTCCAGCGCGATCGAGTCGCCCTTTTTGCGGAGCCGCTTCAGCGTCGCTTCATAGCCGTCGACGAGAGCAACGACGATATCTCCGCTGTTAGCCGTGTCGCAGCGCTGGATGAGTACGGTGTCGCCATCGAGTATGCCCGCCTCGATCATCGAGTCGCCCTTTACCTCAAGCGCATAATGCTCGCCTGAGCCGAGCAGGCTGAGCGGTACGCTTACCTGATGGCTTTCTTCCTGAAGGGCTTCGATGGGCGTTCCCGCAGCAATGCGTCCCATGACGGACAGAGTCATGGTGTCGCCTGTCTCGCGCGCGGGGGCGAGGTCTCTGCTTGCTGGTCTCGCCTGGGCGCCACCTTCGATGACGCTGGGCGAGAAGCCCTTGCCCCGGGAAATGGCGAGGCTTGGCGAAGCTGCTTCGGGGAGCTTGAGAATTTCGAGAGCGCGGGCCCGGTGGGGCAGGCGGCGGATGAAACCACGTTCTTCAAGGGCCGTAATAAGCCGGTGAATACCGGATTTGGAGCGGAGGTCGAGGGCCTCCTTCATCTCGTCGAAGCTCGGAGAAACGCCGCCTTCCTTGATACGCTCGTTGATGAACATCAGCAGTTCATGTTGCTTGCGCGTCAGCATAGGCCCTTGCCCCTCCGTCTGCTTCGGGGCCTTTCGACCCTCGGAACAAAACAAAAACGTTCGCAGCTGTTCTAGTTTAGTTCTCCTGCATGTGTCAAGCGCAATTGTGGATAAGTCAGAGGCGCAGCGGCAGAACGCTCACAATACCGCCCGCCTGGACTGCTTCGGCCCCCGGCGCGCGGATGATGAGGCATCCGGCATCTGCAAGGACGGAAAGCATTGAGCTGTCCTGGATATCGAAAGGGGTTGCGACGGGGAGTTCGCCTGGAACGTGATCGAACCCGGCGCGGACATAGTCTTCGCGCCCGTCATTGGCCGGCATGTCGCGACCGAGCCTCGCAACCGTCGTATGCAGCGCGCTGTCTCCGCCTTGCATGCGACGGATTGCAGGTTGCAGAAAGAGCGTACCGCAGACGAGAGCCGAGACAGGATTCCCGGGAAGGCCGAGCATGGGTATGTCGCCCAGCGCGCCATACATCAGCGGTTTTCCCGGCCGCATCGCAATCTTCCAGAAATCGATCTCGAGACCGAGCGGCGCGAGTGCTTCCTGCACGAGATCGTGATCGCCGACGGAAGCGCCGCCAAGCGTCACCAGCATGTCGGCATCTCTAGCACGTTCCGCGGCTTCTCGAATGGCGCCAACTCGGTCGGGTGCGATGCCAAGATCAAGCGGTATGCCGCCCGCTTCGAGGATGAGGGCAGCGATCCCGTCATTATTGGCGGAGATGATCTGGTTCGGACCGGGTTCCGTTCCCGGCGGCACGAGTTCATCGCCCGTCGAGAAGAAGGCGATGACGGGACGCTTGTGAACGCTGAGCGTCGCGAGGTTCATGGCGGCGGCGAAAGCGATATCTGCGGGAGTGAGCTTTCGGCCTGCAGGCATTCCGGCATCGCCGGTGCGGAAGTCCAGCCCGCATGCGCGTACATGCCGTCCGGGTTTCGACGCCTCGTTGACGACGACTTTGTCGCCGTCGCGCTCGGTGTCTTCCTGAATGACGATAGTATCGGCCCCGCGCGGAAGCGCCGCACCGGTGAAGATGCGAACGGCCTCGCCCTTGTTTAGTTGTTCGGAGTAGAAACCGCCCGCAGGCGCTTCGCCGACCAGCTTGAGGGTTGCGGGAACGGAGGCCACGTCTTCGGCGCGCACCGCATATCCATCCATCGCCGACAGATCGGCCGGCGGCTGCGTACGTCGCGCGATGGCTTCTTCCGCGAGCACGCGGCCAAGAGCTTCAGCCAGGGGAACATGCTCGACAGGTGTCGTATGCAGCGTGGCGAGAATGCGCGCGCGTGCTTCATCGACAGGAAGAAGAGGTTGTTTCGACATCTCCTACTTCGCCTTGTAGTCGCCCGACTTGCCACCCGACTTCCGTGTAAGGCGGATATCGCCGATTACCATTCCACGGTCGACGGCTTTGGCCATGTCGTAAAGCGTAAGACAGGCGACGCTGACTGCCGCAAGCGCTTCCATCTCGACGCCGGTCTGACCCGACACTTTTACGGTCGCCTCGACATCGACGGCATTCGATTTCCTGTCGGGGCGAAGTTCAACTTCAACCTTGGAAATGGCGAGAGGATGGCAGAGCGGAACGAGATCGGATGTTTTCTTGGCCGCCATGATCCCCGCAAGGCGCGCGACTTCGAGCGCGTTTCCTTTCTTGAGGCCGTCATCCAGAATGAGTTTCAGCGTCGCCGCTTTCATCTTGACGCGGCCCTTTGCCGTCGCGCTGCGCGAAGTGACGGGCTTCTCCGACACGTCCACCATGCGGGCCGCGCCTTTATCGTCGAGATGCGTCAGTTTCTTTCCGGCCAAGGATTCATGCCTCTCAGGAGGTTGCGGCCTTATGAATGGCCTTGAGTTTCGCGAAGAGATCGGCCGCGCCATCGAGGGGGAGACAGCTCGGTCCGTCGCACAACGCCTTGTCCGGCTCCGGATGAAATTCCAGGAAGACGCCGTTGGCGCCTGCTGCGACGGATGCTTTCGCGATCACCGAGACGCCGGAGCGGCGGCCGCCAGTCGACGCGCCTTGCGTGCGGGGATCGGCGCCTGGAAGCTGTACGGCATGCGTTGCATCGATCGTGACGGGTGCGCCGAGCTTCTTCATTTCGTCGAAGGCAAGCATGTCGACGATCAGATTGTTGTAGCCGAAGGATGTTCCACGCTCGCAGAGGATCGTCATGTCAGGCGCTGCCGCTTCCGCGATCTTGGAAAGAATGTTGCGGCAATCCCATGGCGCGAGGAACTGGCCTTTCTTTACATGAAGAAGACCACCTGCCTTCTGCGTCGCGCGCGCCGTGGCAACGACCAGGTCCGTCTGGCGGCAGAGAAATGCCGGTATCTGAACGAGATCGGCAACGGCAGCAATCGGCTCCGCCTGTTCGACCTCATGAATGTCGGTGCAGATCGGAACATTGAAGCGCTGCTTTACTTCAGCGAGCATCGCAAGACCGTCCTTCAGCCCCGGACCGCGATAGCTCTTGATCGAGGAGCGATTGGCTTTGTCGAAACTGGCCTTGAAGACGAAGGGAAGCTGCAGACCGTCGAGCACGGATTTCAGGTGTGCGGCCGTGGAAAGCGTCAGATCCAGGTCTTCAAGCACATTGAGGCCGGCGATGCAGAGCAGCGGCTCGCCGTCGCCGATGGCCATGTTCCATTTGGGCAGCTTGAGGACGGTCATGATCTGTCGTCACTTTCCTTGTTGGCATTCTGAGTCAGAGATCCTTGCGCATGAAACAGCGCCGTTCCAGCGGCAGTCCCATATCGCTTTCGTGATAATGAGCGAGAAGGAGGGCCGGCGTCCACTCGCGTCGTTCAAGCTCGCGAAACCCGCATGAAGCATAGAAGGGAGCGTTCCATGGCAGGTCGCGAAAGGTCGAAAGAGTTACGGCCGGATAACCCTTGTCTTTCGACCAGCCGCAGACGGCCTCGACAAGCCTGCGGCCGAGACGCTTGCGGCCATGAGCGGGGTGTACGGACAATTCATAGATATGCATCGCGCGGTCAAGCGGCGCGGAAAGAATGAAGCCGACAGGTGTGTCGTCATCCGTTGCGACGAAGACGGCGCCCGTGCGTGCTGCAGCTTCGATGAATTCGATATCGGTCGGCTCGTGTGCGGCGATCTCGGGAAGGCCCGCCTCCGAAAAAAGCGCTCCGGCGGCTTGCTCGATAGCGGCGAAATGAGGCAAATCGCTCGGCTCGGCGGGGCGGATATTATGGGTCATTATGGGTATCCAGACGGGTGACCGTCATTGAAACGTCATCAAACCGTTATATTCAGCTCACTTATCCCCGGCGGCGGGGATAAGGTTGCCGGTCAGCGGCGGAACGAAGAAAACTTGTCCTCGGATTTCCGCGCCGGCGAGCATGTAACATCGGTCAGGCGGAAGGGGACAGCAAGCTGCGCGTTGCCGCTTCCACATCCTGCTGCCGCATCAGGCTCTCTCCCACGAGAAATGTCCGTACACCGACTTTCGACAGACGCGCCAGGTCGGCATGGGTAAAGATGCCGCTCTCGCCGACGATGAGCCGCTCCTTCGGGACGAGGGGCGCGAGCCGCTCCGTCGTCTCAAGCGTGGTCTCGAACGTCTTGAGGTTCCGGTTGTTGATGCCGAGCAGGGGGCTCTTGAGGGCGAGGGCCCGCTCAAGCTCCTCTTCGTCATGCACCTCCACCAGCACGTCCATCTTCCAGCCGAAGGCCGCTTCCTCGAGTTCTGTCGCCTGCTGGTCCGACACGGCGGCCATGATGATCAGGATGGCGTCCGCGCCCATCGCGCGCGCTTCCGCCACCTGATAGGTGTCGTACATGAAGTCCTTGCGAATGACGGGAAGCGAGGTTGCGGCGCGCGCGGCGGCGAGATAGTCCGGCGCGCCCTGGAAGGAAGGCGCGTCCGTCAGAACGGAAAGGCAGGTTGCGCCGCCCGCCTCATAGGCGCGCGCCAGAGAAGGCGGATCGAAATCGGCACGGATGAGACCCTTTGAAGGGCTTGCCTTCTTGATCTCCGCGATGAGCGCATAGGCCCCGGAATCGACACGGGCGCGGAGCGCAGAAGCGAAGCCGCGGACGGGCGAAGCGGCGCGGGCCGCGTCCTCTACCGAGGCGAGTGGATGTTCGCGCTTCGCGGCGGCGATTTCGTCGAGCTTGTAGGCGCCGATCTTTTCGAGAATGTCAGCCATCGGATTTTCCGTTCGAGACGGCGACGAGTTTCGCAAGCGTTTCCTTCGCGCCGCCGCCGTCGACGATATTCGCGGCAGTAGCGACACCTTCCTTCAGGCTCGATGCCTTGCCGGAGACGATCAGCGCGGCTGCGGCATTCAGAAGGACGATGTCGCGATAGGCGCCAGCGTCGCCATCGAAGAGGCGGCGGATAGCGGCTGCATTCTCCGCAGGGTTTCCGCCCTTGAGTTCCTCTATGGAGGCGCGGCGAAGACCGGCTTCCTCCGGCGTTACCTCGAAGACGCGGATCTTGCCGTTCTTCAATTCCGCGACCGTGGAGTGACCCGTGGTCGTGATCTCGTCCATGCCGTCAGAGCCGTGAACGACCCAGGCGCTGTCGGAGCCGAGATTGCGAAGGGCTTCCGCAAAGGGCTCGACCCAGGAAGCGGCGAAGACACCGAGAAGCTGGCGCTTGACGAGGGCAGGATTGGAAAGCGGCCCAAGCATGTTGAAAACGGTCTTGATGCCGAGATCGGCGCGGACCGGCGCCACATGCTTCATCGCGGAATGATGCGCCTGCGCGAACATGAAGCCGATGCCGGCCTTCTCGATGCAGCGCGCGATGGTGGCCGGATCGATATCGAGATTGACGCCGAGCTCCTGCAGCGCATCCGCCGTGCCGGAAAGGGAAGAGGCCTTGCGGTTGCCATGCTTCGCGACGGGAACGCCCGCGGCCGCGACGACGATGGCCGTGGCCGTCGAGATGTTCCAGGTGCCGATGCCGTCGCCGCCGGTGCCGACAATGTCGATGGCATCGGCGGGCGCAGTCACCCGGAGTGCGCGCTCACGCATGACGGTTGCGCCTGCCGTGATTTCCTCGACGGTTTCGCCGCGGACGCGGAGCCCCATCAGGAAGGCCGCGATCTGAGCCGGCGTCGCCTCGCCGGACATGACGGTTTCGAAGGCGGCGCGCGCCGTGGCAGCGTCGAGCGGCTGGCCCTCGGCGAGCCGCGCGATGATGGTCTTGAAGTCTGTCATTGCCCCCGCGTTTCCCTCAGGCCAGTTCGCGCGTGTTCATGCCCGCAAGCTGCAGGAAATTGCGCAGGATGTCATGCCCGTGTTCGGACGCGATGCTCTCTGGGTGGAACTGGACGCCATGAATGGGCAGCTCCTTGTGCTGCATGCCCATGATGATGCCGTCATTGGTCCAGGCCGTAATTTCGAGGCAGTCCGGCAGGCTCTCGCGCTCGACGATGAGCGAGTGATAACGGGTCGCCTCGATGGGGCTCGGAAGGTACTGGAAGAGGCCTTTGCCGCCGTGATGGATGGCGCTCATCTTGCCATGCATGAGCGAGGGCGCGCGCACGACCTTGCCGCCGAAGGACTGGCCGATGGCCTGATGCCCGAGGCAGACGCCGAGAAGGGGGATGCGATGCGCCGCAGCAGCCTGAATGAGATCGAGGCAGATGCCGGCCTTGTCGGGGTCGCAGGGACCCGGCGAAAGGACAATCGCCTGGGGCCGTGTCGAGAGCGCCTCGTTGACCGTGATCTTGTCGTTCCGGTGGACGCGCGCTTCCGCCCCCAGCTCGCCCAGGAAATGGACGAGGTTGTAGGTGAAACTGTCGTAGTTATCGATGAGCAGCAGCATCGCCGGAACCCTGAAAAACGGCGGCCGGAGGGGCCGCCGCGCTGGCTTCTATATAGGCTTCCGGGCCCCGCCGGGGCAAGGCTTGGCGCCTCGTCCCAACCTTTCCCGCGATTCGAAGGTTTCTTGCCCGCTGGTGCGCCGGACCGGCGCACCCTCCGCGAGCGGGCGCCTTATTCCCTGCGTTGTGTGAATGACGCGTAATGAATGGGAAATTCGTTTACCATGCGTGAACCATGGAAACGCAGGATTGGAACATTCCCGCCTGAAGGTTTGAGGCGCACAAGGCGAAACCCGGTCGCAGGCCCGGAAAAAAGGGGAGGGGTACCCATGAAATTTGGCAAATCGATAGTCGCGGCGGTCTGCGCCACTTCTTTACTCGCATCAGGCGAGGCATGGGCGGTCGATTTCGAATACTCCCCTTTCGCCCAGCCGAACCTGGCCCAGATAGGCGTTACCGAGCTGCTCCACCAGACGATCGACGGCAGCGGCTTCGGGATCGCGGTGATGGATGGCGAGGCGGATATTTCGCATTTCGACCTCACAGGCAAAAGCTGGTCATTCAGGCGCTATCCCGGTGATTACGACATTCCCGACTTTCACGGCACGCATGTGGCGGGGACGGCGGCCGCTTCGGCAAACGATGACGGAATCGTGGGCGTGGCGCCGGGTGCGCGCGTCTACGGTTACCCGCTCTTCGACGATTACGGTTGGGTGGCTTATGACGAGGGAAAGAAGGCGCTCAACCACATCCACCTGATCAACGCCCTGGGCGGGAAGGTGGTCGCAGTCAACATGAGCTACGGACAGACCACGCCCGGCGACACCTTTTCGCGGGGCGAACTTGAGATGCTGGACAATTACCGGAACGAGCTCGTGCTCGTGCGGGCGGCGGGGAACGACGGAATCCGCGTCAAACGGGAATATTACCCGGGCAAGCCGTATCAGCTCGGCAGTTTGCTGATCGTCGGCAGCGTAGATTCGAGCAACCAGATTTCGAGCTTCTCCAACCGTGCCGGCAACAGCTGCATTGCGAAAACGAAAACGTGCAATCTGAACCAGAAGGTCCGGTACTATTTCATCGTCGCACCCGGAGAGGACATCCTCTCCGATATACCTGGCAATGATGTCGACTGGTCTTCGGGAACCTCGATGGCCGCGCCGCATGTGACCGGCGCCGCCGCACTCGTTGCGCAGCATGCAGCCAACAAGAATGTCTCACTCACACCCTCCCAGATCGCGCGGATCATCAAGCAATCCGCGACCGATCTCGGCGCTCCGGGGATCGACACCGTTTATGGATGGGGGCTGCTGAATGTGCCCGCGGCGCTGTCGCCGATAGGGCCAACGTCGCTCGCCACGACGAAAAAGGTCTCGTCCAGCTCCACCAAGACGCAGACGACATCGCTCCTCGGTAGCTGGTCCTTTTCCCGCATGGGCGTTTCGGGAACATCGCTGCTTTCCGACATGGTGGTCTTCGATTCCTTTGGACGCCCCTTCGAGGCGAACACGAACGCCTTCCTGGACGGACGGCGGAATGCGCTTTCCGAGCGCGGAATGGAGGCTCTCGGCCTCGTGTCGCAATGGAAGACGGCCGATTTCGACAATGGCGACGAGGCGGTTTTCGCCTGGCGCGCGACCGGCATGGACGGCGAAACCTCCTCCGCGCTGCGCATGGTGACGGGAGGGACGGAACTGAGCATTGGCGTTGGCGCGCCGGAGCTTTTCCTGTCCGACGTGCCTTCGCAAAACCGGGCGGCCGCGCCGCAACGCTTTTCGCAGATCATGTTTTCATCTCTCGGCGAGGCGGGCGAACTCTTCGGCTCCTCGGTATCGCTCGGGATGGGCACGAAACTCACCGATCGTCTGAGCGGCAATGTCTTTGCGATCACCGAAACGGTGGTGGAAGAGAACAGGGCGGGGCTGGCCGTCATCGATCCTCGCGAACAGGATGAGGCCGAAGCCGATTTCGCGGCGATCGGCCTTTCCTACAGCCTGACCGAGGACTGGTCGGTGGGCGCGTCATACGCGGTTCTGCGCGAGCGGGGTTCGGTTGCGGGCATGCTGTCCGAAGGGGCGCTTTCGCTCGGCGAGGAAGCCTTGACCGAGTTCCGCGGTCTCAACGTGACGGGCGCTCTCGACGAGACCTGGTCCATGGCGGCCTTCTACACGCGCGCGACCATCAACAGCTCCGGAACGGGAGCCTCGCTTTTCGACCCCGCGAGGGACTGGGGCGGGGATCATTACGGGTTGATGGTGGATGCGCGGAATCTCGTCGACGAGGGAAGCCTGTTGCGTTTCTCGCTCGTGAAGCCGCTGCAGATCACCAGCGGCACGCTTTCGCTGCGTGTGCCCGTGAGCCGCGAATTCGACGGGACGGTGAACTATGTGAACCGGAGCGCGGCGTTCGACGGCAGCGTCATGCCGCTGGAGGCGGGCGTGACCTATGTTGCGGAGACGGGTTACGGCACCTTCGGGCTCATGCTCGATCTCGTGGATACGAATGTGAACGGCGCGGGCGAGAGCGGCCTGTCCGTTGGCGCGGGCTTCTCTTTCGCTTTCTGAGCGGGAAGCCCTATTGCCGCTTTCCGGCCTGCGAGGCGTAGCGCACGGCTTCCTCGGCCGCGCGGAAGAGGGCCTTGGCCTTGTTGACGCTTTCCTGATGCTCGCCTTCGGGGCTTGAATCCGCGACCACGCCGCCGCCCGCCTGCACATACATGGTGCCATCCTTCACGATGGCGGTGCGCAGCACGATGCAGGTATCCATCTCGCCCGCAGCGGAAAAATAGCCGACGCAGCCTGCATAGGGACCGCGCTTTTCGAGCTCAAGTTCGTCGATGATCTCCATCGCACGGACCTTTGGTGCGCCGGAGACCGTGCCTGCGGGGAAGCCCGCGACGAGCGCGGAAATGGCGTCATAGGCGGGATCGAGCTCGCCCTCGACATTCGAGACGATGTGAATGAGGTGCGATGTGTACTGCAGCGCGAAACGCTCCGTCGCCTCGACGGTGCCGATCTTCGATACGCGGCCGACATCGTTGCGCCCGAGATCGAGCAGCATCAGATGCTCCGCGCGCTCCTTGGGATCGGAAAGAAGCTCCTCTGCGATGGCCTCGTCTTCCGCCTTGTTCCTGCCGCGATGGCGCGTGCCGGCGATAGGCCGGATCGTTACCCTGTTGTTCCGGACACGGACGAGAATTTCCGGGCTGGAACCGACGATGGAGAAATTCTCGAAATTGAGGAAATAGAGAAAGGGAGAGGGGTTGATGCGGCGAAGCGCGCGGTAAAGCGCGAAGGGCGGCAGCTCGAAGGGCGTCTCGAAACGCTGCGAGAGCACGACCTGGAAGATATCGCCGGCGGCGATGTATTCCTTCGCGCGCGCCACCATGCCGTAATAGGTGTCGCGGGGCGTATTGGACTTCGGTTCCTGCAGCGCAGCGATATCGGCCTGTTGCGCGCCATGCGGAAGCGAGCGATCGAAATCGGCGATGATGTCAGAGAGGCGTTCGCTCGCTCGCGCATAAGCGGCGCGGGCGCTGACGCCCGCTTCCGGGCGCACCGGCGTGACGATGGTGACTTCGTCCTTCACCGAGTCGAAGACGGCGATGACGGTCGGGCGGATGAAGATACCGTCCGGAAGGCCGAGCGCATCGGGATTCTGGTTTGGCAGGTGCTCCATCAGGCGCACCATGTCGTAACTCATATAGCCGAAGACGCCGGCGGCCATTGGCGGCAGCTCCTCGGGCAGGTCGATGCGGCTTTCCTCGATTAAGGCGCGAAGGCTCTTGAGGGCGCCGTCCGCACAGGGCTCGAAAGCATCGTCGTCGAAACGGGCCTTGCGGTTGATTTCCGCCTTGTCGCCCATCGTGCGCCAGATCGCGTCCGGCTTCAGGCCGATGATCGAATAGCGATTGCGGCTGTCGCCGCCTTCGACGGATTCGAGAAGGAAGCTGTTTGGCTTTCCTTCAGCGATCTTGAGCATGGCGGAAACGGGCGTATCGAGATCGGCGACAAGACGCGTATAGACGACCTGCGCCTTGCCCGCGTCATACGCGGCTTCGAAGGAGGCGAATTCGGGCAGGATCATTGCGCGACATCCGCTCCCGTGACCTGAGCGATGAGCCCTGTATTCACTTCGACGCCGATTTCCCTCTGGTAGCCGGTGACGAAGACCTGAAGCATGTCGGCCTGGATCGAATCCCGGACATTGGCGGCAATCTCACGATAGCGCGAGGAGTCCTTTGCGAGATCGGGCTCGCGGATTTCCTTGACCTGCATGAGGAGCAGGCTGTCCCCCACGCCCACGGGGCCCCAGGTGAAGCCGCCTTCCGGCGTCGCAAACAGCTTGGTGACGGCGGTGCGCGAGAAAGTGTCGTTACGCGAATTGCGGCCGATGCCGGGGGTGGCGAGCACGCTGCGGCCATACTCGCCGGCGATCTTTTCGAAGCTCTCGCCCGCATTGCCACGCTCGGCGAGCTTTTCCGCCAGCGCCTGAAGTTCGGCCGTGCGCCGGGTTTCCTTCCAGAGTTCGAGAACACGCTCGCGCACATCGTCGAGCGGCTGCACCTCGGCCGGGGTCACGGCATCGACCTGAACCCAGTAGTAACCCTGCCGCGATGTCGCCAGCGGCGGGATCTGCTCTCCCACGCCGTTCGCATAGGCGGTTTCGAGAAGGTTGGGCAAATCCTCCGGCATTTCCACGTCGGCGCCCTGGCGCGTCTTGCCGTCTTCGGTCACGCCGTCGATCTCGCGCAGCGTCAGATTGTAGCGCGCCGCGATATCGGCGAGCGTCTCGCCGCCCGCCCGTGCATCCTCGATGTTGTTCTGGATGTCGTAGATCTGCTCCTGCGCCAGTTCGAGTTCGATCTTGCGGCGCAGATCGTCCTTCACCTCTTCATAGGTGCTGGGCTTCGCGGGCGAAATCTCGCCGACATGGAAGATCGACCAGCCAAGCGGCCCCTTGACCGGCTCGCTCCATGAATTGCTCTCGACCGAGAAGGCAGCCTCGGCAAGATCCGGCGAGAGCATCTCGGCGCGCGAAACCGTGCCGAGCTCGATGTCCTCCATCGTGAGGCCGAGTTCCTTCACGATCTCTTCGGTCGCGGTGCCGCTGCGCAGCTTCGCGAGCGCTTCCTTCGCGGCTTCCTCGGAACCGAAGGTGACCTGTTCGACCTCGCGGCGTTCCGGCACGTCATATTCGCCGCGCCGCTGCTCATAGGCCGCCTGCAGGTCTTCGTCTGAGATGGTCATGGTCTGGGTAATGTCTTCGGGCTCCAGAACCATGAAGCTGATATCGCGCGTCTCGGGCAGGGTGAAGGCCGAAGCACCGGCCTGATAGAAGGTGCGGAGCGTTTCCTCGTCAGGCTCTGCAATGTCGCCGACGAGCGAAGGCGGCAGGATGATGTAACCGGCGACGCGGGTTTCGTCCTGGAAGCGGGCGACGACATCGACGATCGACTCCGGCGCGGCGACGCCCGCCGAGATGGCGTCCACAAGCTGTTCGCGCACCATGCCCTTGCGGCGCTGCTCGATGAAGCGCTCCTCGGAGATGCCGTTGGCGCGAAGCGTCTGGCGGAAGATTTCGCGGTCGAAGCGGCCGAAGGCACCCTGAAGGTTCTCATCGGTCATGATATCGAGAGCGACCGCCTCGTCGCCCACGGCGAGCCCGATTTCCTTCGCGGCGGCATCGAGCGTCGCCACGCTGACGAGACGCGACAGGGCCGAGCGGTCCACGCCGAAGGCGCGCGCCTGCTCGAGCGTGAGCGGCTGGCCGATCCGCTGGGAGAAACGGTCGACCTCGACCCGGAACTCGCGGTCGAATGTCGGCAGGTCGATTTCCTCGTCCCCCACCTGGGCGACGGTATCCCCGCCGAAGCCGGTGAAAATATCGGCGATGCCCCAGACGGCGAAGGCGACGACGAGCACGCCGATGATGGCCTTCCCGAGAAAACCTGAGGCTGCGCTGCGCATTGAATCGAGCATGGGACGTCTTTCTTCAAGGTATTGCGTTGTCGGGCGCCCGGCATGCCGCCCACCCCTCCCCGCGAGAGGGCGGCATGATAGGTGCGGGGGCAGGGGGCCGCAAGCGGATCGGACGGGCTTCCGGCTTGATTTCCTTACGAAAACCGGGGGACGCCGCCGCCCGCCTTCAAGGCATGGTCTGGAAGACGGGCGGAGCGCCGAGCCGGACATAGGCGTCGATCCCGGCCAGCGTGATCGCAACGAGAAGCCACATCGCCGCGAAGGCGACGCCGCCCCAGAGAAGCAGGGCGAAGACCGGGCCGAGCATGTGGCGCTCCTCGTCGCGAACGATGGCGAAGAGAAGCGCGGGAAGCGCGGCCTCAAGCGCCGGCAGGAAGATGGCGAGCCCATGCAGCAGGTCCTCGGGCGGCATGGTCTGCAGGGCGGTGACGGTGAATGCGGCCATGGCGGCAATGACACCCGAGGAGCGGGCATTGCGAATGGGCCAGGACGCGGCGGCGGCAAGCATGAGCAATCTCCTTCTCTCTCCGCGATGCGGAGAGCGACCAAGTATTCGATGAGTATTTCCTTCATCCGGCGGGAAGCATGACTTTCCCGTTCACTCCCTCACGGACAGAGAGGGAGCGTCATGCCGGATGCGAAACCCGGGTTTGGCTGGCTGTCAGCGGCGCTTTCGCGGCGGTGGGCCGCGGCTTTCCCGCAAAGGGGCAGCCGAAGCCGCCTTGAGGCGGCTTACGTGAGCGGCGGACAGAAACAAGTATTCGTGGGACATGACGGACTCCTGGTACGCGAGGGTTTCGCGATGACCGGAGTTCCCTAAAACACAAGAGCCCCGATCTGGTGGATGGGGCTCTCAAGTGTCGATCTGGCAGGCTTTAATCAGCGCGCGCGCAAGCGACCCGGCCCCGAAGGCGAGTAGTTCCAACCGAAGGTCTTTTCGACCGATTGATATCGAAGGTGTGCCATGGCGCGGAAGCTACACCCGACTCGTTTACTTGCCAAATGAATAGTCATGGGAATGAGAATTTCGAAGTGACTGTGTTCTATTTCACTCAGGTGTAATTCACCCATGCGCGGCGGGCTTGTTGGCGGGTGGGGAGCGTTCTGCTAAAGACGCGCAGCACAGTCAGTCAGATGACTGACGAGAGAGCATTCAGCGGAGTGAAAAAGATGGCGGCACGCGTGAAGGCGCTGGTGGCGGGCAACTGGAAGATGAACGGCGTGAAGGCCTCGAAGAAGGAAGTGGCGGCGCTGGCGAGGAAGCTTGCCGCTGCGAAGAAGAAGCCTGCCTGCGACGTGCTCGTCTGCCCGCCGGCGACGCTGATCTCCACGCTGAAGGAAGCTGCGAAGGGCACGAAGGTCGCCATTGGCGGTCAGGACTGCCACGCGAAGGAAAGCGGCGCGCATACGGGCGACATCGCAGCCGAGATGCTCAAGGATGCGGGCGCCGCTTACGTGATCGTCGGTCACTCGGAGCGCCGTGCCGATCACGGCGAGACGGATGCAGTGGTGAAGGCGAAGGCGGAGGCGGCGCACCGCGCCGGGCTTACCGCTATCGTCTGCGTCGGCGAGACAGAGGCCGAGCGCGACGCGGGCCAGACGCTGAAGGTGATCAAGGGGCAGCTCAAGGGCTCGCTGCCCGATGGCGCCTCGGCCAGGACGACCGTTATCGCCTATGAGCCTGTCTGGGCCATCGGCACGGGCCGCACGCCGACGCCGGACGACGTGGCGAAAGTTCATGGCGCGATCCGCAAGGCGCTCGAAGCCCGCTTCGGCGGGGAAGGCGCGAAAATGCGTATTCTCTATGGCGGCTCCGTGAAGCCCTCGAATGCGGCGGAACTCATGTCCGTGCCGAATGTGAATGGTGCGCTGGTCGGCGGAGCGAGCCTCAAGGCGGAAGATTTCTGGGGAATCATATCCGCCTATCTCTGAGCCTGTCCTGAGTGCTTGCCACAACGGGCTTACGCTGCCACAAAGGCTCGGCGGGGGACGTTCAATCGATGGTGAGAACCATGGATGCGCTTGCGCCGTTTCACGCCGATGAAAGCCGCAGTTTCTTCGATTACTGGCAAGGCTTGCCGCGGCACGGCCGCGTCGTGCCCGACAGGAAGGATTTCGATCCGCTGGCCATAAGGCGGCTGATGCCGATGACGGTGATGGTCGAATATGACGGACTTGAAGCCGCCACCTTCCGCTTCGCCGGTTCCAAGCTGGTCGAGATTCTCGGCTTCGATCCCACGAAGAAAAAATATCTCGACCTTCTGGAAGAGCAGGCGCTTGGCGGATTCATGGCGGCGAGCGAACCGCTCATCACCATCCCCTGTGGCGGAAGTTTTCCCGTTACCGTGCAGGCCGCGACGGGCTACACGCTCAAATGCGAAGCCCTGGATCTGCCGCTCTACAACGAAAAGGCCGGAAGCTGGATCGTTCTCGCGCTGATCAGCGTGATGGAGATTTCGGGCATGCACGGGAAGAACGATTTCAAGATCCTCGAAATCGGAAAGGGGCGCTGGATCGACCTCGGCGCGGGAATTCCCGAATCCTGACCTCCGCCTTTCTGGGGTATGATTCCCGCCTGTTACGGATCTGAGTGGCGGCGGGGCGCATGGACACAGCTGAAAGCATCTTCATCGGCGCGGGAGAACGCCCGCAGAATCTTCTTCTCAAATATGCGAACCGTCACGGGCTGATCGCGGGGGCGACGGGCACCGGCAAGACGGTGACGCTGCAGATCCTCGCCGAGGGATTCTCGCGGGCTGGCGTGCCGGTCTTTCTTGCCGATGTGAAGGGCGACCTTGCGGGCCTCTCCCAGGCCGGAACGCCGAACCCCAAATTCGCGGACCGCGCGGCGAAGATCGGCCTTGGCGATATCGGCTATGCGCCATCGCCGGTCGTCTTCTGGGATCTCTTCGGCGAACAGGGGCATCCGGTCCGGACGACGGTTTCGGAGATGGGGCCGCTGCTTCTGTCGCGGCTGCTCGATCTTTCCGAAGCGCAGGAAGGCGTGCTCTCCATCATCTTTCAGATCGCGGATGACGAGGGGTGGCTGCTGCTCGACCTCGACGATCTGCAATCGCTGCTTGCCTTCGCGGCGGAGAATGCGAGGGAGATCGGCGCACGCTATGGCAATGTCTCGGGCGCGTCTGTCGGTGCGATTCAACGCAAGCTGCTGACGCTGCGCCAGCAGGGCGGCGAGCACTTCTTCGGAGAACCGGCGCTCGAACTCCCGGAACTCATGCGCACCACATGGGATGGGCGGGGTTGCGTGAACGTGCTTGCGGCGGACAGGCTCATGGAGACGCCGCAGCTTTATGCGACGTTCCTGCTCTGGCTGCTGTCGGAGCTCTTCGAGGAACTGCCGGAAGTGGGCGATCCGGACAAACCGAAACTCGTCTTCTTCTTCGATGAGGCACATCTCCTCTTCAACGACGCGCCGAAGGCGCTGGTGGACCGCATCGAAAGCGTGGTGCGGCTCATCCGTTCCAAGGGTGTCGGCATTTACTTCGTGACGCAGAACCCCATAGACCTGCCGGACCGTGTCCTGGGTCAGCTTGGCAACCGGGTCCAGCATGCGCTGCGTGCCTTCACGCCGCGCGATCAGAAGGCGGTGAAATCGGCGGCGGAGACTTTCAGGGCAAACCCGGCCTTCGATGTGAGCACGGTTATTACGGAACTCGGCGTGGGCGAGGCGCTGGTTTCGCCGCTGGAGGCAAAGGGCGTGCCCGGCATTGTCGAACGGACGCTGATCCGTCCGCCTTCATCAAGGCTCGGCCCGATAACGCCGGATGAGCGTCGCGAAGTGATTGGGAAGAGCCCGGTGGGAAGCCGCTACGACAAGCCGGTCGATCGTGAATCCGCGCATGAGATTCTCGGCCGGCGGGCGGAGGAGGCGGCACGGAACGCAGCCCGTGCCGGTAATGAGAAGGGAGCGGCAAAGCGCGGGCCAAGGGCGAGCAACCGGCAGACGGCAACGGAAGCCTTTACCAAGAGCATGGTGCGGAGCATCGGCTATGCCATAGGCCGGGCCGTCGTTCGCGGCGTGCTGGGTTCGATCTCGAAGGGACGTTGAAGAAAGCGGCTCCCGGCGGAGGGATGCCGGGAGCCGCGAGGGGTAGGGACGCCGGACGGAGGCACGGCGTCCCTTACGGCCGCTGAGCCGTTACTGAGCAGGCGGCGTGGGCGCCGGCTGGTTGCCCTGCTGCTGCATCTGCTGGAAATACTCGGTGACCGTGTCGCGGGTTTGTTTATCGGTTTGCGCCTTCTGGCCGATGGCGTTGTATTCCTCGACCGTGAGGCCGTTGCTCTTGATGGCGCGCTCAAGATCGGCATAGGCCTGCTGCTGCACATTCCGCATCTGATCCGGATCCGAGGTGTTTTGCGTTGCCTGCTCCATCGCCATGTTGATCTGCTGCACCTGCATGGCGGCTCTTGCATAAGCCTGCAACTGCTCGTCGGAAAAATCGCCTTGCGCCTGCGTGGCTTGAGCGAGCCGATCGGCCGCGAACGAAGGCGCGACGGTCGCGGTGGAAGAGACGCCCAGTACGACGGCACTCAAAATGGCGATGCGGGCTTTGCTCTTCTGATTTCTCATTGCGAACTCCTTGGTCGTTTCAGGACGCTCCGCCTTCGCAGCGGGTGCGCTCATGACAAGGACAGGCCGGGAGCGAGGAAAGTTTCCCCGCAGAAATACTTTTTTCTGCCGGAACTTTTTCTCGCTGCATGTGTCAGTTTGGATAAAGGGCACCCAGCCCTTGAGAGAAAAGCCGGCGCATGGACGAGCTTGAAGACTATGTCGAAAGGGAAATCCCGCATTTGCGGCGGTTTGCGCACTCGCTGTGCGGATCGGCGGAAGAGGGCGATGATCTGGTGCAGGACGCACTCGAACGCGCCTGGCGCAAAAGACATTCATGGCGGCGCGAAGGTTCCATACGCGGTTGGCTCTTCAGGATTCTTTATCGCGTGTTTCTGAATTCACGGCGTGCGAGGAAGCCAGCCGCCGCCGATGTCGATGCGGAGTCACTTGCGGATCCGGCGAATGTACGGCTCTCGCCGCAGGAAGCGCGCCTGACTGCCGACGATCTGCGCAGAGGGCTCGAAGCCCTGCCGGACGAACAGCGTGCGGCAGTGCTCCTCGTGGCGCTTGAAGGTGTGAGCTATGACGAGGCGGCCTCGATGCTGGATGTGCCGATAGGAACTCTGCGCTCCCGGCTTTTCCGCGGCCGTGAGGCGCTGCGCAGGACGATGAGCGATGTCGAGCGAATGCCTGCCCGTTTGAGGAGAGTGAAATGACGGGAATGGAAGAGATCGAGGGCGGCCGCAGATGGAAGGAGGAATTGCTGCACCTCTATGCCGATGGTCTGATCCGCCGGCACCCGGATCTGGCTGCTACCGCCGAGCGGTTGATCGCCGAGGATGCCGAGGCGCGCCGAATGGTCGAGGATATTCGCGCAATCAACCGGACAATCGTAGAGACGGCACCGCTTTCCCCGGACCTGCCTTTGCGGTTGCGCGAAGCCTTCCGTCCACACAAGCGCCCGGTGCTTCCCAGGATCGGTCACGCGGCGGCTGCAGTCGCGGCGGCGCTCGTCGTGGGTTTTTTTGCCGGACATTTGATCGGCGCATCGAGCCGGACGTCGATTCCGGAGGCAACGATCGCTTTCCTGACGGAGAGACAATCCGATCCGGGACGTGTAGCCGCGGACGCAGCGATGGCGGGCGTGCAGGCCGCCCGGGCGGTAGCGGAGGCCGATCGGCTGGAGATGGGACGCGGTCTGCCGGATTTCTCGGGCGCCGGGTTTACCCTTTTCGATGTGACCCGGACACTTGCCGGAGAAGGGCAATCGCTGGTCACGGCGCAATACAGGAATCCTGAGTCCGGCGAGATCGTGGAACTTGCGATGATGCCCATGCCGCAGATGCCGGTTCCGCCGCAGAAGGGAGCCGAAGGAGGTGGCGGCCGGATATTCTGGTCCGATGGCCTGCTCGCCTACGGACTGAAGGCTAGCGAAGGACAGCCGGATCTCGGCGCGCTCGCAAGGCTCGCCTCATCGGATGGGAACTGGATGCTGACTGCGAGCGACACGTCTGTCCCGGCCGCGCAAACCATCGAGGCGGCGCCGGTTACCGCGCCTTTTCCGGCGGTTGGGGCTGTGCCCTCCGCGAGTTCCGACATGCCCCAAGCCATAGAGCCGGTTCTACCGGAGGAGCACCGGCGAGGCTCGTGAGAAGCCTCGGGAAAGCGGCCTGAGCGACGGCAGGCCGATGATCCTTGTAATTTGTCCGGGATGGGCCTATATACGACCTATCGAATTTTACCGGTTCGGCTGCTCTCCCCGCTCGTGATCGAGCGCCGGACCTGTCTATCCCGATCCTAACTAAAGTTTGATCCTCCGGCGCAAAAGCGCTGGCGGCATTTACTCACGTCATAAGGAATGCCTCACATGGCAAACGGCACAGTCAAGTGGTTCAACTCCCAGAAGGGCTTCGGCTTCATTCAGCCGGAAAGCGGCGGGAAGGACGTCTTCGTCCATATCTCCGCGGTTGAACGCGCCGGCATGCGCGGTCTCGACGAAGGTCAGGCGATTGCCTACGACCTCGAGACCGACCAGCGCAGCGGCAAGGTCTCGGCAGCGAATCTTCGCGCTGCCTGAACCAACGGCTTGGGGAAGGGGCGCTTCGGCGCCCCTTTTCTTTTTTCAGAGAGATAAAATGGCACGCAAGAAACCCATGGACGGCGAGTTCATCGCGTTCAATGTCGTCTATGAGGACGGTTCGCTGAGTTCGAACCGGAAAGTGCCGACAGCGATTCTCGACGGGCTGGCCGACACCGCCAATGCGAAGGCGAGCATCGAAGCCCAGGACCGCGACATCGCCGGAAAGTCCGGCCGGCCGCGCGGGCGCATCAAATCCATCGAACGCGTGAAGCGGAAGTAGGATATGGCTTTCAAACCGAACTACGGACAAGAACGCGCGGAACGCAGCCGCTCCAAGGCGGCCAAGGCGCAGAAAAAATTGCAGGAACGCGAAGAGAAAGCGGCACTCCGCAAGGAAGTCCGGCGCGAAGAAGACCTGGAACCCGGCGATACGACGAACGGCTGAACCATGCAGAAACACAAATACGAAATCGGCGAAACCGTGGAATTCGTGGCGGGCGGCTCCTACCCGCCCAAGGCGCGCGGGCAGTACACCGTGGTGCGGCAGCTTCCCTCCGAGGGTGACGGCTACCAGTACCGGATCAAGAGCCTCGCGGATGGCCATGAACGCATGGTCCGCGAAGGCCAGCTCGGTTAACCGGAAGCCGGAAAACAGGCTCCCGCGGCCTCAATGCGGTTCCTGACGCAAGGAGCTTGCGGAGGGGCTGGAAACGGGACGCTTCATGGGGTACAACGCGCCGCGACCGGCCCGGCCGTCCCCGCGACGGCCTTGGCTCTTTTCTCGTTCAAATCCCCGATACGGGCGGCCCGAGGTCTCATGGCGACCATCATTCTGATCATTCACCTGATGCTCGCGGTCGCGCTTGTCGCGACCGTTCTGCTGCAGCGTTCCGAAGGCGGCGCGCTTGGCATCGGCGGCGGTGGCGACGGTTTCATGACCGGCAGGGGCGCGGGCAATGCGCTGACCCGGGCCACGGCGATTCTCGCGGCGCTCTTCATGACGACAAGCCTCGCCCTCGGCATCATCGCGACGCATGGCGGCTCGGCCGACAGCGTTCTCGACAGCGTGACGCTACCCGGCGAGACGGAAGATACGGGCGATGTGGCCGTTCCGGCGCCAATCGGTTCGGATTTCTCGACTCCCGAAGTTCCGCCCGCGGGAGAGGCCGACGCCATCCCGCCGACGGCGCCTGCCGAGGCGCCCTCCGGCAGCGAGAGCACGGACACAGCGCCCGAACCCGCCGAACCCAGCGTCCCGCGCGCTCAATAACGTGATTTCCCGGCAGAGCCCGGCCCGAAAGGCCGGTTTCCGCCGGTTGGACTATTTTTGCCCGGAGCTGCAATTGCCGCTTCGAATCGTTCTGCTTGGTGTAATCTAGGGGCCCATGACGCGGTACATTTTCATCACCGGCGGCGTGGTTTCCTCCCTCGGTAAAGGTCTTGCCTCTGCGGCGCTCGGCGCGTTGCTTCAGGCGCGTGGCTATTCCGTGCGGCTTCGGAAGCTCGACCCGTATCTCAACGTGGACCCGGGGACCATGTCCCCGATCCAGCATGGCGAAGTCTATGTGACCGATGACGGGGCGGAGACCGACCTAGATCTCGGCCATTACGAGCGCTTCACGGGCGTGCCGGCGAGCCGGGCCGACAACATCACCACCGGCCGCATCTATCAGGAGATCATCGCGCGGGAACGCCGCGGCGACTATCTGGGCGGTACGGTGCAGGTGATCCCGCATGTGACCGACGCCATCAAGGAATTCGTGCTCTCCGGCAACCAGGGCGTGGACTTCGTTCTCTGCGAGATCGGCGGCACGGTGGGCGACATCGAGGGGCTGCCTTTCTTCGAAGCGATCCGCCAGCTCGGCAACGAGCTCGACCGCGGCCAGACCTGCTATATCCACCTGACGCTGATGCCCTTCATTCCTTCTGCGGGAGAAATGAAGACGAAGCCGACGCAGCACTCCGTGAAGGAACTGCGCTCCATCGGTATTCAGCCCGACGTGCTGATGTGCCGTTGCGACCGGCCGATCCCGAAAGACGAGCGGCGCAAGATCGCGCTCTTCTGCAATGTGCGAGAAACGGCCGTCATCCAGGCGATGGATGTCGACACGATCTATGACGTGCCGAACGCCTATCACCGCGAGGGACTGGACGACGAAGTGCTCGCCGTCTTCGGCATCAAGGATGCGGAGACGCCAAACCTCGCAAGCTGGCAGAACATCACGCACAATATTCGCGAGCCGGAAGGCGACGTGACCATTGCCATCGTCGGCAAGTACACGGGCCTCAAGGACGCCTACAAGTCGCTCACCGAAGCGCTCGTTCATGGCGGCATTGCGAACAAGGTGCGCGTGAACGTGAAGTGGGTGGAGTCGGAAATCTTCGATACGGAAGACACCGCCTATTATCTTGAAGATGTGAACGGCATTCTGGTGCCGGGCGGCTTCGGCGAGCGCGGCAGCCAGGGCAAGATCCGCGCGGCCGAATTCGCGCGGACGCGGAACGTGCCTTATTTCGGCATCTGTTTCGGCATGCAGATGGCGGTGATCGAAGCCTTGCGGAATATCGGCGGTTTGACGGGCGCAAGCTCGACGGAGTTCGGCCCGACCGACGAGCCGGTCGTCGGCCTGATGACCGAATGGATGCGCGAGAACGAACTCGTGAAGCGCGCGGCGAATGGCGACCTCGGCGGCACGATGCGCCTTGGCGCCTACGAGGCCGTGCTGAAAGAGGGAAGCCGCGTCGCGCAGATCTACGGCTCGACGCGGATCAGCGAGCGGCATCGCCATCGCTACGAAGTGAACATGACTTACAGGGACCAGATCGAGAAGGCCGGTCTCGTCATGTCGGGCGTGTCGCCGGACGGGCTGCTGCCGGAGATCGTTGAGATCCCAGAGCATCCCTGGTTCATCGGCGTGCAGTATCACCCCGAACTGAAGTCAAAGCCTTTCGATCCGCATCCGCTGTTCCGCTCCTTCGTGGAAGCGGCGGTGGAGCAGAGCCGGCTGGTCTGACGGGAAAGGGCAGACGGCTTACGCCGTCTGCTTTTCGCCCCTGATCGATGCCGAGACCTCGGCCAGCAATTCGGCGCTGCCGAACTGGGCGGCATCGGCATCCATCTTTCCAAGCGCGAATTCCGGCGGCACGACCTCCGGGCCCTGACCGGCAGGGAGCGGCGGCGTGTAATAGCCGAGCGCATAGCTTCCCATCGAATAGCCGATCAGCGCCTGCAACTCGGGCGAGAGCGTCTTTGCGATCTCGGGCGGACAGGAAAGATACTGGTTCTCTTCCTGGCGAAGCCAGCCGAGCGTATAGGTTATGTTGATGCCGATGCGGTCGCCATTCGATACGTTCGCACCGCCACCATGGAAGACGCCGCCGGAATATATGAGCACCGATCCGGCGCTCATCTCGGCATAGCCTATCTCTTCATCCGAGGGTTGATAATCGTCCGGCCAGTCGAGGCTGCCGGGACAGACCTGCGTCGCGCCGTTTTCCTTCGTGAAGTCGGTGATGGCCCAGATCGTGTTGAACTGCGGCTCGAGCCCCTTGAGGTAGGTTCCCCAGGCCCAGCGGTCGCGATGGATCTGCTGCTTGGGCTGGCCGGGACGGATACGGATCACCTGCGTGAGATGAAGCTGGATGCGCTCGCAGAACGGTTTCAGGAAACTTTCGGCAGCGTCCACGACCGTCTTGTTCGCGACCATGCCGCGGCAAGCCTCGGAACGGGCTACGAGCGCGCCGGTGCGCGTCGTCATACGGCCGGTGAAATCGTCGCGGCCCGGCTCCGTCGCCTCGATATAGGGCATGGTCTCTGCGAGAACCTGCGAGACTTCGGCGGGGCTGAGCACGTCCTTCAGAATGAGCGCACCATCGCGCTTGAGCACGGTGAGGATTTCATCCGTGCTTGCCGTTGCGGGCAGCGTTTCAAGCTTAGGCATCCTATCCTCCCTTTGAACGCCGCTTCTCCGCCTTCGGAAGAAGCGGGCGCAGCATGGCTTCGAGCTGGGCTTTCTGTCGGTGTTCCGGCCATTCCTCGCGCTCCAGCGTGGCGCGTATGCAGAAGCCGTCGATGATCGAGATGATGGCGTCGCCGGTCATGGCGGGGTCGATGCCGGGGCTCAGTCTGCCTTCGGCTTGCTGGCGGCGAATGATCGCGGCGAGGCCGTCGCGGAACTCGTCGTAATAGGCCTTGTTGATGCGGGCGAGGGCGGGATCGCCGACGGCACGGCCGAAGAAGCTCATCCAGACGCGCCAGTCGCGCAAGGAGTCCTCGTCGAGAGGGAGGATGAGGCTGGCGAGTTCGACGAGATCGTCCGGCCTGTCCGGGCTCCTGAGCATGAAGAGAATGTTCTGCGCGACATGATCGAGCGCGGCGAGGAGCACCGCGTCCTTGTCCTCGAAATAATGCGTGATCGTGCCCGTGGTCGCATTGGCCGCGCGGGCGACATCGACGAGCCTCGTATTGTCGATGCCCTGTTCGCCGATCACCGAAATGGCGGCTCTGGCAATGTCTCGACGGCGCTGATCATGGTCGATCTTTTTTGGCATAATCGTGATTATATAAAAAACGGCCTTGGGAGCAAGGCCTATTTTGACGTCACAGCTTTCATGTGACTCATATCCAAGATAAAGTGATTCAAGTTTAGAACGAGTCAAAGATAGTAAGCGCAGAAAAGACGATCTCGTTCACTTAAGGATCTGAAAAATAACAAGAAATTCCGTTGATCTTTTGTGGGCACTAAGCTTCGAGTGTAGGACGGGCCTAGTCAGTAGCCTCCGGCTGTAACTCTATTGCGAGCCGCCAAGATGGCTGAGCCGCTGAAATCGACATGCCGAGGCGGAGTAGGAGCGATTGTTTCACGGGTTTAAGCTGACTCCCTACCGCTTGATGCGATTGCCGCTGCACTTTGACTACGCGCAAATCCATAAATCCTGCTTTCAGCTCTTTTCGAAATACATCACATCTTTCAATATGCTTTTTTCCGTTTTCCGGATTGCAATTGTATGTCTAGGCCATCGCTACACCACGCCCCGGACGCGCCGCTAGGCGTCCGAAAGTGGAATCGTGGGGAGAGGGAAGAACGCCTTCGAAGTGCGGTCTTTGCAGCAATGGCCGAGAGCGGCGCCCGCCTTGTAAGCCCATCCGACATTGCGCGGCATGCACGAGTTTCCAAAGCTCTCATTTACAAGCATTTTGGTTCGGTAGAAGCGCTGGTCGATGACGCCATCCGCTCCCGCCTACAACTTCTGGATGCAGAATCTTGCGCCGAGTGTGACGCCAATATGAGCACCTCTGAACGCGTTTCTGGTGCTGCATCAAAGCTGTATCAGGTTATCCAGAGTCAGCCGGAGCTGATCAATCTTGTCGGTTGGAGTATGGGAAACCCACATTCAGAGGCGCAGAACGTTGCTGCGACCATCAAAGTGTACTGCGAGAATCTGGCTAAAAGAATTGACGCAGGCGCCGAAGCCGCAACGCTGTTCATGGGGGTGTTTGCGGCCTTGATATTTGATCAGCAAAATCGCGCGGCCGAACCGGAGCGGGACGAGAGTTTAGCCAAGACCTCAAGACGGCGGTCAACAAAGTGAGAGCTGAAGATTAGTTCGGGTAAAGAACTCGGCCTCGCACGCATGACCGCTTTGCGCCGATATTGTTGATTT
>DLCG01000019.1:0-14386 GCA_002480495.1 Rhodobiaceae bacterium UBA7804
CCGCATTTCAACATGGAAACCTATGTAGCGCGCGATCTACCTGCGGCTGTGCGCGACAATTTCCCGGTCGACGGTTCGCGCCAGGGCATAACCGGACATTCCATGGGCGGGCATGGTGCGCTCACGCTCGCGCTCAAATATCCGAGCCACTACCGCTCCGTTTCCGCCTTCGCACCCATTGTTTCGCCGACGCGCTGTCCCTGGGGCGAGAAGGCGTTCACCGCCTATCTCGGTTCCGACCGGTCTGCCTGGGCCGCTCATGATGCATCTGCGCTCATGGCAAGCGGCAGCGCGGTCGGTCACTTCGACGATATCCTCATCGATCAGGGGCTCGCCGATCAGTTTCTCGAGAAGGAGCTGAAGCCGGAGCTCTTCGAGGAAGCATGTGCGATGCATCGGCAGAAACTCACACTTCGCCGCCATGAGGGCTACGACCACTCCTATTACTTCATCCAGTCCTTTATCGGCGATCACCTTACATTTCATGCCGAGCGGCTGAAATGAGCGGAGTTGTCGATGTCGTGGTGGTGGGTGCCGGTGCGGCCGGCCTCGCCGCCGCGGCTCGAGCCTATGAGCTCGGGCTTTCCTGCTATCTACTCGAAGCAAAGGATCGCATTGGCGGGCGCACCCATACCGACACTGCCACGTTCGGTGTTGCGTGGGATCGCGGCGCGCATTGGCTTCACTCGGCTGACGTCAATCCGCTGACGCGGATTGCCGAAGAACTAGGTCATTCCTATCTCGCGCGGCCACGTCCCTTCGACGGGTTCATCCATCTCGGCTCGGGCTGGGGCGAGAAGGAGGAATGGCGGGCCTATCGCGACGAATTCGAAGGGGCGGTCATGCGCGCCGTCGATGCGGGTGAGCAGGGGCAGGATATTGCCGCACTCGACGTGATGGACAACGGCTCGCGCTGGGCGCGCATGGTGCATCACATATTCGCCGCCATTTCGGGCATGCCGCCTTCGGATATCTCGACGGCGGATCTCGCCGCCTATCGCGACACGGAAGCGAACTGGCCGCTGGAGCGCGGTTATGGCGCGCTTCTCGCTGCGCGCTACGCAGACCTGCCGGTTGAACTTTCGACGCCTGTATTCGCAATCGACATGAGCGGCGCCAGCATACTCATCGAGACGCCCAGAGGTAAGGTTCGCGCGCGCAGTCTCATTCTCACCGTGTCGACCAATGTGCTTGCTTCCGGCGCGATCCGTTTCACGCCCGAGCTGCCTTCGCGACTCGTTTCCGCGCTTCATGGCGTGCCGACCGGGCATGCGAACAAGGTAGCCTTTCATTTCCGGCGCGATGTTTTCGGGCTGCCGGAGACGAGCTATGTGAATTTCATGGACGAGCGTCAGGCGGCGCGTCCCGCCTGCTCCTTCCAGATACGCCCTTTCGCGAGCAATCTCGCCATCGCCTATCTGGGCGGCGATCTTGCCGAAAATCTCGACAGGGCCGGCGAAGCCGAGATGACCGCCTTCGCGCGCGAGGCGCTTGGCGACATGTTCGGAACGGACATCTTCAAGGAACTCACCGGCACCGCCGCTACGTCGTGGACGACCGACCCGCATACGCTTGGCGCCTATTCCTGTGCGCGGCCCGGCCACGCCGCCGATCGTGCCGTGCTTGCAGAGCCGGTCGGCGACCGCCTTTTCCTCGCCGGGGAGGCCGTATCCGCGGACTGGTTCTCGACCGTTCAGGGCGCGCATGTGACGGGGATCGAGGCGGCGGAGAAGGCAGCCGTCTATCTGGAACGCGTCATTGCGGGGGCGCTGTCGCGTTGACAGAATAAGACCAACAAGAACACCGCATAAAAATCAGGGAGGAAAAGATGGCGGAAATGAAACTGATTGCCGACGGGTTGAAGTTTCCCGAAGGTCCGATCGCCATGCCGGATGGAAGTATCCTGCTTGTCGAAATCGCGCGGGGAACGCTGACGCGCGTTACGCCGGACGGAAAGAAGGAAGTCGTCGCGGAACCCGGCGGCGGTCCGAATGGCGCGGCTATCGGTCCGGATGGCGCTTGCTACATCTGCAACAATGGCGGCTTCGAGTGGCATGATCGCGACGGGCTTCTCTTTCCGGGCGATATCGCGAAGGATTATTCGGGCGGACGTATCGAGCGTGTGGACCTGAAGACCGGCAAGATCGAGAAGCTCTATACCGAGTGCAACGGTATTCCGCTCAACGGCCCGAACGATATCGTCTTCGACAAGTCCGGCGGTTTCTGGTTCACCGATCTCGGCAAGGGTCGCGGCCGCACGCAGGATCGCGGCGGCCTCTATTACGCGAAGCCGGACGGCTCGATGATCAAGGAAGTGGTTTTTCCGATCACGTCGCCGAATGGTGTCGGCCTTTCCCCGGACGAGAAGACGGTCTATGTCGCGGACACGATTCCGGGACGGCTATGGGCGTTCGATATTGTTGGCCCAGGCGAGGTAGCGCCGCCGGAAGGTCCGCTGCCCGGACGTTTCGTGGGGTCCCCCGCCGGTCTCAACTTCTTCGACTCGCTTGCTGTGGATGCGGAAGGAAATGTCTGCGTCGCGACGATCTTCAATGCAGGCATCACGTCTTTCGCGCCCGATGGCTCGAAGATCGTGCATACGCCGACGGACGATGTCATCACGACCAATATCTGTTTCGGCGGCAAGGACCTGAAGACCGCCTATATCACGCTGTCGACGACGGGGCGGCTCGTCGCGATGGATTGGCCGGTCGCGGGGCTTGCTCTCAATTTTCTGAACAAGTAACGCGACGCCACGATTCCGGAGGAGGGCACGTTCCGGATGCGGAACGTGCCTTTTTCTGTGTGAGCGGCTGTGCAACCATGCGCGGCCTTTTGGGGTACACGGCATCGATTGAACAGGGAGGATGCGATGCGTCTCATAGTAAGTGTACTCGTTGCGTTGATTGCGTTCACGGGAGCGGCGCTTGCCGATCCCTTTGCGAACTTCTACGGAAATACGGTCAAGGTCGCCGGCCCGGCGGGCGAACGTCTCGTCTTTATCGACGAAGGCGGCACCTATTCGCAGAAGCTGCCGGATGGCAGCACGGCGGAGGGCAAGTACGAGGTCAATGGGGATACCGCCTGCTTCCTCGGCGGCGAGCAGCCCTATTGCGTGCCCGCTCAGGCGCGTGAAGTCGGCGAAAGCTGGGAACTGACCGCGCCGGACGGCTCCACCGAGCAGGCGACGCTGGTCGCTGGCCGCTGAGCCTGAACTTCCTCGCAGGAAAAGACGGCCGGTCCTTCGGGACCGGCCGTTTCAGTTCGAGGGGAGGGGATTCGAGTTCACTCAGGCGACGTCGCGCCGCGCAGAGCCGTCTTTCGCGCTTTCGTCAACGATGGGAGCGAAAGTGCCGTAGATCATCCGCCGGCCGTCGAAGGGCATGTTCTGCGGATCGTATTTCATGCGTTCGTCTTCCATCAGCTTCGGCCAGTTCCTCTCGCGCACTTCCTTCGAGGGCCATTCGACCCAGGAGAAGACCACGGCCTCGCCTTCCTGAATCTTCACTGCGCGGTGGAAATCCGTCACCTTTCCGTCTGCCACATCGTCTTCCCAGGCCTCGACCACGCGTGTCGCACCGTGATCGAGGAACACATCCGCCGCCTTTTCGGCCATCGCGCGATAGGCTTCCTTGTTGGCTTCCGGCACGGCGAGCACATAGCCATCCACATGGCCCATCTTTCCGCCCGGGCCTTCATCGATCATCACCGAAAAGCCGCCATAGACCATGCGCATGCCATCGAAGGGCATCTGCCCCATTTCCTGCATTCGCGGATCGGTTCTCATTTTCTGCCCGGCGGCATCGCGAACCGCGCGCGAGGGATATTCGCACCAGGAGAAGAGGACGGTCTCGTCCGGTTTTGCCTGCACGGCGCTCTTGAAGTCCGTCACCTTTCCGTCCGGCACATCGTCGCCCCAGCCTTCGACCAGACGCGTCATGCCGAATTCGCTGAACATCGGCCAGGCGCCCAGCGCATGTTGCCGATAGACCTCCTTGTTCGCTGTCGGCGCGGCGACAATGAATCCTTCCACATATGTCATTGCGCATCTCCATCGGTTTCGCATCTAATAAGTTTGATATCAAAGTATGGGGCCGGTGTCAAAAGTCGGCGGCATGGCCCGCACGTTCTTCTCCGGCTGAACCCGGTCAGTCCTCGATGGAGATTCTGGGGCCCTTGCGCGCGCCTTCGCCAAGCGCGCGGTCGAGATGTTCGCCGACGCGACGGGCGATTTCGAGGAAGGGCTTTGCTTCATCGCTGTCGGGCGCCGTCGCGACGACAGGTTCTCCGCTGTCCGATTTCTCGCGGATCGTCATGTGCAACGGTACCTCGCCGAGAAAGTCGCAACCGAGCTTCTCCGCCATGCGCCGTGCGCCGCCTTCGCCGAAGATATAGGATTTCTCGCCCGAACCGGGGCTTACGAAATAAGCCATGTTCTCGACAATGCCGAAGACGGGCACATGCGTCTTTTCGAACATGGCGAAGCCCTTGCGTGCGTCGATCAGCGCGATTTCCTGCGGCGTCGAGACGACGACCGCGCCCGTCAGCGGTACGCGCTGCGCCATGGTGAGCTGCGCATCGCCCGTACCCGGTGGCATGTCGACGACGAGCACGTCGAGTTCGCCCCATTCCACATCCGACATCATCTGGGTGAGGGCGGACTGCACCATCGGCCCGCGCCAGATCATCGGCGTGTCCTCGTTGACGAGATAGCCGATCGACATGGTGCGGATGCCGTACTTCTCCTTCGGAAGGAGCTTCTTTCCGTCCTTGCTCTCGGGCTTTCCCTTGAGACCCATCATGCGTGGGATCGACGGCCCGTAAATATCCGCATCGAGAAGGCCGACGCGCCGGCCGAGCTTCGAGAGCGCCAGCGCGAGGTTCACTGCAACGGTCGATTTGCCGACGCCGCCCTTGCCGCTGGCAACGGCGATGATCGCCTTCACGCCTGGAATCTGCATCGCTCCCTGAGAGGTACGCTGTTGTTCGCCGCCATGGGAATGGTCATGCGCGCGCGAGTGCGAATGTCCCTTCCCCGCGGAGGGAGAAGCGCTGTCGCGATGCGCGGTCAAAACGGCGGTTACGCTCAGCACGCCAGGCAGCCGCTTCACCGCCTCCTCGCAGGCCTTGCGCAGCGGTTCTTTCTCCGCGCCCTTCTTCGGGTCGACCTCGACGGAAAACCCGACATGGCCCTCGCGCACGACGAGGCCCTGGATGAGACCGGCGCTCACCACGTCCTTTCCGCTGTCTTCGTCCATGATGGCGGAGAGGGCCGCTGCGATGTCGTCACGGGTTACGCTTGCCATTTTCTGCTTTCGGATCGCTTCTTTTGCCGCGGCATCTTGAAGAAGGCGCGCTGCCGCTCATATCGCTCTTGCCGGCGCCCGGTTCACCCGGTTCGCGTTGCGCCTGTGGGGTCTCTGTCATATAAACCCCGGTATGTGCGTTTCCAACCGGTCTATCACTTCGCAATCAAAGGATTCTTGATGCCCTGGGAGAACAAGAACGGCGGCGGCGGCTGGCAAGGTGGCGGCGGCGGCCGGGGGCCATGGGGGCAGGGACCGCAGGGTGGCGGTGGCGGTAATCAGCCGCCGGATCTGGACGAGGTGATCAGGCGGGCGCAGGAAAAGCTGCGTCAGGTTTTCGGCGGCGGCTCGGGTCCGGGCGGAGCGCCCGGTGCCGGTGCTGGCGGCGGACGTGGCCCCGTTTTCGTGATTGGCCTGCTCATTCTTGCCGTTCTCGCCTATTCCTCCTTCTTCCGGGTGAATACGGACCAGCAGGGTATCGTGCTGCGCTTCGGCAAGCTCGTCCGCACGGTCGAGCCCGGCCTTCACTTCAAGTTTCCCTATCCGGTCGAGACCGTGCTGACGCCCGCGGTTACGCGCATCGACGAGGTCAATATCGGTAATCTGCCGCAGGAAAGCCTGATGCTGACCGGCGACGAGAATATCGTCGACATCGCTTTCACGGTGCAGTGGCGCATCAAGCCGGGACAGGCATCCGACTTCTTGTTCAATGTCGAAAACCCCGATCTCGCCGTCAAGGCAGTAGCCGAAAGCGTGATGCGCGAGGTGGTCGGTCAGTCGAATATCGAATTCCTGCAGACGACCGGCCGGAACGACGTGCAGGTGCAGGTTCTCGAGCGCCTGCAGAAGACGCTCGATGGATACGACGCGGGCGTCGAAGTGACGCAGGTCAAGCTGCAGAAGGTCGACCCACCCGCACAGGTCATCGACGCCTTCCGCGATGTGCAGGCCGCACGTGCCGACCAGGAGCGTGCCCGCAACCAGGCTGAGACCTACGCGAATACTGTGATCCCGCGTGCGCGCGGTGAGGCGGAGAAGATCAAGCAGGCGGCGGATGCCTATCGCGCCCAGGTGGTTGCCGAGGCAGAAGGTGACGCGCAGCGTTTCATCTCCATCTACAACGAGTACCGCAAGGCCGAAGACGTCACCCGGCGCCGCATCTATCTCGAAACGATGCAGGATGTGCTGGGCGATATCGACAAGGTCGTCGTGACGAATGGCGCGGGCGGGCAGAACGTCTTGCCTTATCTGCCGCTCAATGAACTGAAGCCGAGGTCCTCTTCGCCGTCCTCCTCTTCTTCTTCCGCCGCAACCGGCAACACGACCACGAATGGAGGCCGCTGATGAACAGGTCCGTCGCAATCGGAGCGGGCGTCGTCGCGGTCATCCTGGCCATCGGCGTCTATCTTTCCGCCTTCACCGTCAGCATGACGCAGCAGGCGATCGTGCTGCAGTTCGGCGATCCGCGTGCCGTGGTCACGGAACCGGGGCTGCACTGGAAGCTGCCGGTCATCCAGAACGTCATCTATATCGACAAGCGTATCCTCAATCTCGATCATGGCGCGCAGCCCGAGGAAATCATCGCCAAGGACCGCAAGCGTCTCGTGGTCGATGCCTTTGCGCGCTACAGGATCGTGGATTCTCTGCGTTTCTATCAGGCCGTGGGCGCCCCGCGTAACGCGGATAGCCGTCTTCGTCCGAACTTCGTGTCCTCGCTTCGTAACGTGCTCGGCGATCACACGCTGGAGGAGGTCGTGCGGGATGACCGCGCCGGCCTGATGAAGAAGATCCAGACGGCGTTCAATGCCGCCGCACAGCAGTTCGGCGTGGAGGTTGTCGATGTGCGTATCCGCCGCGCCGACCTTCCGGATCAGAACAGCCAGGCAATCTATCAGCGCATGCAGACGGAGCGCGAACGCGAGGCCGCCGAAATCCGCGCTCAGGGTAACGAGGAAGCGCAGCGCATCCGCAGCCGGGCCGACCGCGAAGTAACCGTCATCATCGCCGAAGCCGAACGCGACGCACAGATAGCGCGAGGCGAGGGCGATGCGAAGCGGAACGAAATCTATGCGGGTGCCTATTCCCAGGATCCGGATTTCTTCGCCTTCTATCGTTCGATGGAAGCCTACCGGCAAAGCCTGAAGGGCGACAATACGACCATGATCGTTGAGCCGCAGGGCGAATTCTTCCGCTATTTCGGCGCCGAGAGCGGCCGCCGCTGACGGGCGGAGAGACGTGGGCGATTTTCTCACGGCGATCGGTCTCGCCCTCGTGATCGAGGGCGTGCTCTATGCCGGCTTTCCCGGGCCGATGCGCCGTGCGCTCATGTCTGTGTCGGGAATGCCCGAACAGTCGATCAGGATGGGCGGGCTCATGGCGCTTGCGATCGGTGTTTTCGTCGTCTGGCTCGTTCGCGGCTAGCTTTTGGGGCGGTGCCTCAATTCGTCCATAATCCCGCTGAAAATGACACGGACCCGCAGGCTGGCGGGAAGACCGGGGAGTATGTGTAGATGGCTTTGACGAGCGGCGAGGCGAAGACGCGGCGGTATTTGCTTCCGGCCCTTGCGGGCGCGCTTCTCTCGGTTCTCTTCCTCGCCTTCGAGGCCGCGCCAGCCACAGCGCGCGGTGCCCCCGACAGCTTCGCCGATCTCGCGGAGCGGCTATCGCCCGCCGTCGTCAATATCTCGACATCGCAGGTTCTCGATCCCGGCGACATGGCGATCCCGGGCGTGCCCGAAGACTCGCCATTGAACGATTTCTTCGATGAATTCCTCGAACAGCAAGAGGGCGCGCGTCCGCAGCGCGTTCAGTCGCTTGGGTCGGGTTTTCTGGTCGACCCCAAGGGCATCGTCATCACCAACAATCATGTCATCGACGGCGCGGACAAGATCGAGGTCACCTTCATCGACGGAACGACATTGCCGGCAACCGTCAGGGGCACGGACCCGAAGACGGATCTGGCCGTTCTCGAAATAAAGAGCGACAAGGCTCTCCCCTATGTCGAGCTTGGCGACAGCAACGGGCTGCGCGTCGGCGATTGGGTGCTTGCGATAGGCAATCCGTTCGGTCTCGGCGGCTCGGTAACGGCGGGTATCGTCTCCGCGCTCAACCGCGACATTCACGCCGGTAACTACGACGATTTCATCCAGACGGATGCAGCGATCAATCGCGGCAATTCGGGTGGGCCGCTTTTCGATCTCGACGGCCGCGTCGTCGGCGTGAATTCCGCAATCATTTCGCCTTCCGGCGCTTCCGTGGGTATCGGGTTTGCTGTGCCGACGAGCACGGTGAAGCCCATCGTCGAGCAGATCCTGAAGTATGGCGAAATGCGGCGTGGCTGGATCGGCGTGCGCATTCAGTCGGTCACGCCGGAAATCGCCGAGAGCCTCGGTCTCGGTGTTGCGCGGGGCGCGCTCGTTGCGGGCATCAGTCCCGATGGGCCGGCTTCGGCGGCGGGTATCGAAGTCGGTGACATCGTTCTCGCTTTCGACGGGCGCACCATTTCGGCGATGCGCGATCTGCCCCGCGTCGTCGCGGAGGCGGCCATTGGCTCCACGGTCGATATTCAGCTCTTTCGGGATGGCGAAACGCTGACGCGCAAGATCGAGATTGCGCGTCTCGTGGATGAGGAAGAAGAGGTCGCGGTAGCCGCACCGGAGCAATCGCCGGGCGACAAGGCAACGGTCGTGCTCGGCCTCAGTCTCTCCGCCCTCGATGCGGATCTGCGCCGCCGCTTCGCCGTACAGGAAGGGACGACCGGCGTTCTCGTTACGGATGTCGATCCGCTCAGTGCTGCCGCGGAAAAGGGTATACGTCCGGGCGATGTCCTCGTCGAGGTCGCGCAGCGCGAGGTAATGACACCGCAGGATGTGGAGCGGATCGTTCTCTCGGAGGAGAAGAGCGGCCGAAATTCCGTTCTGCTCAGGATTCTGGCGGGTGGCGATACCCGCTTCATCGCGCTCAGGCTGGGCGGCGAGTAGCGCGCCTTACCCGATCCGGATCTCTTCCTGCCGGTATCCCTGCAGATAGAGCAGCGCCGTCAGGTCGCCATGGTCGATCCGGGCGGACGCGGCTTCCGCCACCACGGGCTTTGCATGATAGGCGACGCCCAATCCCGCTTCCTCGATCATCGCAAGGTCGTTAGCGCCGTCGCCCACGGCGAGCGTTTCCTGCGGCTTCAGCGCCAGTTCGTCGCGCAGGCGCCGCAGAGCCTCGAGCTTCGCTTCCCGCCCGAGGATCGGTTCGGCGACGCCGCCCGTCAGCTTGTTGTCGACGAAGATCAGGCGGTTCGCCTGGTTCGTGTTGAAGCCGATCGCATGCGCCACGCGCTCTGTGAAGAAGGTGAAGCCGCCCGAGACGAGCGCGCAGGCATGGCCGTCGCCCCGCATCGTCGCGACCAGTTCGCGCGCGCCGGGCATGAAGGTGATGCGTTCGCGATAGACTTTTTCGAGCGCTTCGAGCGGAAGCCCTTTCAGAAGGCCCACCCGCTCGCGCAGCGCCGGCTCGAAGCCGATTTCGCCGTTCATCGCGCGCTCCGTGATTTCGGCGATCTGCGGCTTGATGCCCAGTTCGGCGGCCAGCTCGTCGATGCATTCCTGTTCGATGATGGTCGAATCCATGTCGGCGACGAGAAGCCGCTTGCGCCGGTGTTCCACTGGCTGTGCGGAAAGGTCGATCTTCGCGCCCTTCAGCGCTTCGCGCGCCGCCGCTTCCGCCGCGGCCGGGTCGCCGTCGAAAGGAATGTCGCAGGCCATATCGGCGGCGAGCCAGTTGGCCGCGCCGGGCGCGGGCAGGGCGGATCGCGCCGCGTCCACATGCGTGCTTGAAAGCGGCGTTGCTTTGTTGCCTATCAGGGTCAGGACGTATTTCATCGCGAAAACCGGATCGGAGCCTTTTCTTGAGTGAGCCTGTGGGCAGAGCCGTCCTTATTGCAGGGCCAACCGCCAGCGGCAAGTCGGCGCTGGCGCTTTCGCTGGCCGAAAAGCTCGGCGGCGAAGTCGTGAATGCCGATTCCATGCAGCTCTATCGCGAGATGCGGGTGCTCACCGCGCGTCCCTCCGAGGCGGAGGAGGCGCGTGTGCCCCATCATCTTTATGGCGTGATCCCGGCCAGCGCGCCGCTCTCAGCCGGGCTCTGGGCGGTTCGCGCCGCCGAGGTGATGCGTGAGATCGCCGAGCGCGGGCGTCTCCCTATCGTTGTCGGCGGCACGGGGCTTTATTTCCGCGCTCTCACCGAGGGGCTTTCGCCCATCCCGCAAATTCCGGCCGCTATCCGGGAGGCCGTGCGCAGCGAAGTCGCGGAGGCAGGCCCCCACGCCCATGCGCTGCTTGCCGAGGTCGATGCCGTCCTTGCCGAGTCGATCCGGCCCTCCGACAAGCAGCGGATCGCCCGGGGGATCGAGGTTTTCCGCGCCACGGGCCGGACGCTTTCCGCCTGGCAGAAGGAGCCGCCGGAGCCTCTCGTCATCGGCAATTTCGCGAAAATCGTCCTCGTGCCGGAGCGGGGCTGGTTGCGTGAGCGGATCGACCGCCGCTTCGACCTCATGCTTGAGGAAGGGGCGCTCGAAGAGGCGAGGGCCATGGCCGCTCTCGATCTGGACCCGGCGCTTCCCGCGATGAAAGCGCTTGGCCTCCGCCCGCTCATTCGCCATCTCGCGGGTGAAACCTCGCTGGAAGAGGCCGCAGAGGCTGGAAAAAGGGAGAGCAGGGCCTATGCGAAGCGGCAGGAGACCTGGTTCCGCACGCAAATGATTTCGTGGAAGGCCTTCTCCACGCAACTTTCGGAAAGCCTTAATGCGGAAATCTTGTCATTTATTGACGATTTGGGGTTGACCCGGTCCTGAAGCGCGGCTAGGTTGCGCGCGCTTTCGGCGGCAATGCGCGGAAAAGGCTCGGGAATCCGGGGCTTCGCGCGGGCCGCTTTGTTGTTTTTGCTATCCGGCCGAGGCCGGGGCACACAAGGACCGGAACAATGGCGGCTCAGGAACTGACAGGCGCGGAAATCGTCATCAAGGCGCTGGTCGATCAGGGCGTGGATACGATCTTCGGCTATCCGGGCGGCGCCGTTCTCCCGATCTATGACGCGCTTTTCCAGCAGAACAAGATCCGCCATATCCTTGTCCGTCACGAGCAGGGCGCCGTCCATGCCGCGGAAGGCTATGCGCGCTCGACGGGCAAGCCCGGCGTCGTTCTCGTGACCTCCGGCCCCGGCGCGACCAATGCGATCACCGGCCTCACCGACGCGCTGATGGATTCGATCCCGATCGTCTGCCTCACGGGGCAGGTCGCGACGCATCTCATCGGTTCGGATGCCTTCCAGGAAGCCGACACGGTCGGCATCACGCGCCATTGCACCAAGCATAACTGGCTCGTCAAATCCGCGCCGGAGCTCGCGCGCGTCATGCACGAGGCCTTCTATGTCGCGACGCATGGCCGTCCGGGCCCCGTCGTCATCGACATTCCGAAGGATGTTCAGTTCCAGAAGGCCGAATATGCCGTCTCGCCGCACATCACGCACCGCACCTACCGTCCGGTCGTGAAGGGCGACATCGACAAGATCAAGCAGGCGATCGAGATCATCGCCAATGCGAAGAAGCCCATGTTCTACACGGGCGGCGGCGTCATCAATTCGGGCCCCGTCGCGAGCCAGCTGCTGCGCGAGTTCGTTCGCCTCACCGGCTATCCGATCACGTCCACGCTGATGGGCCTCGGCGCCTATCCGGCCTCCGACAAGCAGTGGCTCGGTATGCTCGGCATGCATGGCACTTACGAAGCCAACAACGCCATGCATGATTGCGACGTCCTCATCAATATCGGCGCGCGTTTCGACGACCGCGTGACGGGCCGTCTCGACGCCTTCTCGCCGAACTCGAAGAAGATCCATGTCGATATCGACGCTTCCTCGATCAACAAGAACGTCCATGTCGATGTCGGCATCATCGGCGATTGCGCGCATGTCCTCGAAGACATGCTGCGCATCTGGAAGTCGAAGGCGCGCCGGCCCGACAAGGCGGCGCTCGCCGACTGGTGGAAGCAGATCGACACATGGCGCGACCGCAAGTCGCTCGCCTACAAGACGAATGATGAGGTCATCAAGCCGCAGCAGGCGATCCAGCGTCTCTACGAGATGACGAAGGGCCGCGAGGTCTATGTCACGACGGAAGTCGGCCAGCACCAGATGTGGGCGGCGCAGCACTTCCATTTCGACGATCCGAACCGCTGGATGACGTCTGGCGGCCTCGGCACGATGGGCTATGGCCTTCCCGCCGCCATCGGCGCGCAGATCGCGCACCCGGACGCTCTCGTCGTCGATATCGCGGGCGAGGCCTCGATCCTGATGAACATTCAGGAGATGTCGACCGCCGTCCAGTTCATGCTGCCGGTCAAGATCTTCATCCTGAACAACGAATATATGGGCATGGTCCGCCAGTGGCAGCAGCTCCTCCATGAGGGCCGCTATTCCCACTCCTATTCGGACTCGCTGCCCGATTTCGTGAAGCTGGCGGAAGCCTATGGCGCCACGGGCATCCGGGCCGAAAAGCCCTCCGAGCTCGACGCCGCCCTCAAGAAGATGATCGAGACCCCCGGTCCCGTCATTTTCGACTGCCGGGTCGACCAGTTCGAGAATTGCTACCCGATGATCCCCTCGGGGGCGGCCCATAACGAGATGATCCTGGGTGACGATCCGGAAGGCGCGAGCGTCTCCGAAGAAGGAAAGATGCTGGTCTGAGGGCAGGGGGAGCTTGAAAAATCGCTTCCCCCCGGACCCCATACCCACTACAGAGACGCGCATGAAAAAGGACGAGACAATCGAGCGGCACACGATCTCCGTGCTCGTTGACAACGAGGCGGGCGTGCTTGCGCGCGTGATCGGGCTCTTCTCGGGCCGGGGCTACAATATCGAGAGCCTCACGGTTGCCGAGGTGGACCAGGCCGAACACACCTCGCGCATCACGGTCGTCACCTCCGGCACGCCCATGGTGATCGAGCAGATCAAGGCGCAGCTCGACAGGCTGGTGCCGGTCCATCGGGTGATCGACCTCACCGTCGAGGCCAAGGCGGTCGAGCGCGAAATGGCCCTCGTCAAGGTCGCGGGTACGGGCGACAAGCGTGTCGAGGCGCTGCGCCTTTCGGATGCCTTCCGCGCCCGCGTGATCGATACGACGCATTCCTCCTTCGTCTTCGAGGTGACGGGTGCGCCGGACAAGATAGACGCCTTTATCGGGCTGATGCGCCCGCTCGGGCTGGTTGATGTGTCGCGGACAGGCGTGGTGGCGATCGCCCGCGGTCCAGAAGCGATGTGATTTAAAGACGAACCGAAGGAATAGAAGCCATGCGCGTTTATTACGACCGCGACGCAGATGTGAACCTGATCAAGGGCAAGAAAGTCGCCATCATCGGTTATGGCAGCCAGGGCCATGCCCATGCGCTGAACCTGCGCGATAGCGGCGTGAAGGAAGTCGCCGTGGCGCTCCGTGCCGGTTCGTCCTCGGCGAAGAAGGCCGAAGGCGAGGGCCTCAAGGTCATGACCGTCGCCGAAGCGGCGAAGTGGGCCGATGTCCTCATGATGCTGACGCCGGACGAGCTCCAGGCCGACATCTACTATCAGGACCTCCACGAGAACATGAAGCCGGGCGCGGCGCTTCTCTTCGCGCATGGCCTCAACATCCATTTCAACCTGATCGAGCCCCGCAAGGACATCGACGTCCTCATGGTCGCGCCGAAGGGCCCGGGCCACACGGTGCGTTCGGAATACAAGCGCGGCGGCGGCGTGCCGTCCCTCATCGCCGTCCATCAGGACGCGACGGGCAACGCGCATGACGTCGGCCTTTCCTACGCTTCCGCCAATGGTGGCGGCCGCGCCGGCATCATCGAGACGACCTTCCGCGAGGAATGCGAGACGGACCTTTTCGGCGAGCAGGTCGTGCTCTGCGGCGGTCTGGTCGAACTCATCCGCGCCGGTTTCGAAACGCTGACGGAAGCGGGCTACGCGCCGGAGATGGCCTATTTCGAATGCCTGCACGAAGTGAAGCTCATCGTCGACCTCATCTATGAAGGCGGCATCGCCAACATGAACTACTC
>DLCG01000019.1:14697-129219 GCA_002480495.1 Rhodobiaceae bacterium UBA7804
AACATGAACTACTCGATCTCGAACACGGCCGAGTATGGCGAATACGTCACGGGCCCGCGCATCATCACGCCGGAAACCAAGGCCGAGATGAAGCGCGTCCTCAACGACATTCAGTCGGGCAAGTTCACGCGCGACTGGATGCTCGAGAACAAGGTCAACCAGACGAGCTTCAAGGCGACGCGCGCGCGTGCCGCCGCGCACCCGATCGAAGAGGTGGGTGCCCGCCTTCGCGAGATGATGCCGTGGATTTCGGCCAACAAACTCGTAGACAAGGAAAAGAACTGACGCGATCTCGCATCAGCCCGACGATACATGGGGCCCTCCGCGAAGATCGCGGGGGGCCCTTTCCTTTTCAGGAGAGGTCACATGCCTCCATCATTCGCTCCCCACGGCGCTGCAATCGCCTTCCTGCATACGGCGGCGCTTCATATCGAAACCTTCGAGCGGCTCGCGCGAGAGATGGCGCCGGGGCTCCGCCTCACTCATGTCGTGCGTGAGGATCTCCTCGCCGCCACGGAGAAGGCGGGAGGCATCACCACGGCCATTTCGCTGAAGACGCAGGAGGCGCTTCTCGCGCTCGCGGAAGGCGGCGCGCGCGTCGTCGTCTGCACCTGCTCGACATTGGGTGCGGAAGCCGAGCAGGCGGCGGGCGAAGCCGAAATCCCGGTCATGCGCATCGACCGGCCGATGGCCGACCGCGCGGTGCGCGAGGGCACCCGCATCGGCATCTGTGCCGCGCTTGCGCCCACGCTCGCGCCCACGCATGCGCTGATCGAAAGCTCCGCCGCCCGCGCGGGCCGCGACGTCGAAATTCGCGAGTTTCTTTTCGATGATGTCTGGCCCGCCTTCCGCCAAGGCCGCCTCGGCGATTACCACGAAGGCATTGCCGCGCGTCTTGGCGAGGCAGCGCGCGAAGTCGACCTTCTCGTGCTCGCCCAGGCTTCGATGGCCCCTGCCGCGCGTCTCGCGGGCGCGCTCGCCGCGCCGGTTCTGTCCTCCCCCCGCATCGGTTTCATGGAAGCGGCAAGGATCGCGGGTGCGAGGATTGCGGAGCCGGTCTGATCGGGGAAGGGGCGGCTCTACACCGCCATCCCGTATTTCCTTGCCTGCTCCTCGACGAAGACATCGATCTCGTCGAGGAGTTTTTCCCAGGCCGCTTCCGTTTCCGCGCTCCACTCGCTGCCCAGAATCTCCGCGAACGTATCCCTCACGGTACGGAAGAATGTCGCGAAGACGGCGGGCGGCACGCCGAAGCCGTCATGGTTGGTGAGTTCGCTCTGGATCAGCACCGGCGCATAGGCGCGCGGCCCCAGCAGGTCGAACACGCAGTCGAGCGCTTCGGCCAGCATGTGTCCCTTCGCGCTGTCGTCGCGGTCGAGGACGAAAAGCTTCCTCATCTCCGGCTGTTCGGCGAAGAGACGCGCATAGACCTGCGCCGCCGGATCGCCCGCGATTTCCGCCACGCGCTCGATGGAGCTTTCGATGAGGGATTTGTCTTCTTCCGTGAGGCTCATGGGCGCTTCTCCCTTGTTCTTCTGTTTTGGGAAACACTAAACCATCGGTGTCATCCCGGCGAAAGCCGGGAACCATGGGCATATCCGCGCATGATGCGCGGGCGGAGCAAGGCGCTGGCCCCCATCCGTCACTGCGAGCGACATTCGGGGTCCACCCTCCCCCTGTGGGAGGGTCGAAAAATTCAAACGGAGTGCGGAATTTTTCGGGGAGGGGTAAGCGGCGGAGGTAAGAGGCGAGTCATTCGCGGAGAGCGGAGGCCCCCTCCCCGAAATTCGCTTCGCTGGCGCTCACGAATTTCGACCCTCCCACAGGGGGAGGGTGGTCCGGATAGTAACCGCAGTACTTAACGGCAGTTGCTTCCTCGTGCTGACGCACTCCTCACAATGACGCCGGAGAGGGAAGCTACCCGTAAACCATCCCGTGCCAGCCGTCGCGGTCGAAGGGCGACCATTCGCCTTCCGCCTGTGCGAGGCGGTCGGCCACCGCCCAAAGCACGAGCGGGTTCACGATCATGCCGAGATGGGTCGCGGGAACCTCGATATTTTCGGTCTGATCCGAGGGCTCTTCGCGGCAGGCCTCCCATGAGACGATACCGTCGCTTCTTGAATAGATCGAGGTGCAGGGAACGGGCGGGGGGACGCGGCGGCGCGCGGCGGCGTCGGGCTTGCGGCTGCCGTCCACGGCGAGGTCTGAACCGAAGGGGCTCCCCAGCGTCACCACCTGGCGCACCGCTTGCGGCATTTCCCGTGCCAGTTCACGCGCGAAAATGCCGCCAAGGCTCCAGCCGACAATGCTGATGCGGCGGCCATAGCGTCCATGCAGGTCTTTGAGCCGCGCGCGGAGCTTCTCGTGCAGTTCCCGGCTTGGTCCCCAGTTATGTCCCTGCTTCCAGGGATGGGCGACATAGCCGAGTTCCTCCAGATAGCGGCGAATGACGAAGGTCGATTCATCGCCGGTCAGAACGCCGGGCAACACGAGCACCGCGTGCCCATCGCCGCGCGGCGCGGAGAGAAGCGCCGGGATCGCGGGCGCCAGCGCGCCAAGTTCGGCGAAGATGCGCAGCTCGCCAAGACGCGAAAGCCAGCCCGGCTCGCGGGATTGCGTCTCGTCGTCGCGAAAGTCGCCCCAGCTGTCGATGGTGTAAGCCATGCGCCGCCCTTTTCTACATTGGCGGTCATCATACTGCATTGCAGCATGAAAGGGGCGTAATTTTCCGCGACAGCCGAAATGTCCCGCGCCGTCAGCTTGCCAGCCTGCAGCCTCTCTCTGTCAGGAGCTTTATCGAGAACCAGGCGGCCGAAACGGTCAGAAGTATCTGAAGCTGGAACGGAAAGTACGTAATGCTGAAATCGGGGACGATACCGTAGAGAACCCTGTAGAGCACTCCTTGCGTCATCATCATTCCGGCGATGAAGAAAGACACTGCGACCGTTGCAAGGCACAACAGCAGCGAAGGGGAGTTTTTTCGTGCGTAGACGAAGGTGAGGAACAGAAGTTGAAGAAATCCTTGGAGGTACAGCAATCTGCCGCCGACAGACATCCCTGCCGAATATATGGCGTCGTTCCAGGTAGCCGCCTTGAATTCGAGGTAGTGATGAGCGGCCATCAAGATGAATAGCAATCCGAGATCGACTGTCAGGAAGACGGCGCTAAGCAGGAATGCTCTCGGTAGTCTCTTTTCCATTTGTTGCCTTCATCGATAGAGACCTTAAGGCAATTGTTCGCCCTCATGCGCGTGATCGGGGCAGGCCTCATCCTCGATCTGAACGGTCGCGTGGCCGATGCCGAACTTCTCCGAGAGCCGTGCCTTGATGCCGCCAAGCGCGGCGTGCGAATCCGTTCCGGGGGTGAGCTGCGCATGAAGCGTCGCCACGGCGTTGGCGGAGCCGAGCGACCATGCATGAACGTGATGCACATTGCAGACGCCCGGCACGTTCCCCATCAGGTCTTCGGCAATCGTCTCGCCTTTCACGCCCTCGGGCGTTCCCTCCATCAATATGTGAGCGCTCTCTTTCGTGATGCCGATGGCGCTTTTCAGGATCAGCAGCGCCACGAGTACGGAAAGAATCGGGTCGGCGATGGTGTAGCCCGTTCCCATGATGATGAGCGCCGCCGCAATCGCCGCGACGGAGCCGAGCATGTCGCCCATGACATGCAGCGCCGCGCCGCGCATGTTCAGGCTGTCCTCGCCGCCATGCAGCAGCTTGAAGGCGACGATGTTGACGAGAAGCCCCGCCGCCGCAATGACGAGCATCGGCACGCCCATGACGGGCGCGGGCTCCATGATGCGGCCTGCCGCCTCGACCACGATCCAGGCGACCACGCCGATCATCACGATGCCGTTCGCGAAGGCGGCGAGAATCTCCGCCCGCGCGTAGCCGTATGAGCGGGCCTCGTCCGCCGGGCGCCGCGCAAGTTTCGTCGCCACGAAGGCAAGCATCAGCGCGCCCGTGTCGGTCAGCATATGGCCCGCATCGGCGAGAAGGGCGAGAGAGCCCGAGACGATGCCGCCCGCGGCTTCGAGCACCATGAAACCGCCGGTGAGCCACATGGCGAACATCACGCGCTTCTCGTTTCCCATGCCGTGCGAGTGGCCGTGGGAGTGCGAATGATTGTGCGAATGGTGATCTGCAGTCATGCAGGAGCTTTCGTTTTTCCTTTGCCTTTCGTCCCACCCGCCCCTGGGGGCGGGTCGAAATTCACGAAGGGAATTTCGGGGCGGGGGAATTCTTCGCCGATGCCGCGCCCCCGCCCCAAACCACTTGCAGTGGTTTGACCCTCCCCGAGGGGAGGGTAGGCGGAAAGGGCAATGTCTGCGGCAGACTTCATTCCGCGTCCTCGTTCACATGCGCGATCATGTCGGAGATGACATGCGCCACGTGCTGGTCGTGGATCATGTAGAAGATCTGTTTGCCGCGCCGGTCCGCTGTGACGAGCCGCGCCGCGCGCAGCAGCCGGAGGTGGTGGCTCACCAGCGAAAGCGACAGGCCGAGCCGTTCGGCGATGTCGCCCACCGATACAGGCCCCTCCAGCGTCGCAATGACGATGCGCAAGCGGCTCGGGTCGCCCAGCATCTTGAACATGTCCGCGAGCTCGTAGGTCTTGTCCTCGCGCAGCGCGGGGGCAGGGGCCTTCGAGACGGGTCTGGGAACGGCTTTCGGGGTGGCGCTCATGCCAACCTCTTCAATTGAACAACTGTTCAACTGTTATCAGAAGGGAATGGGACGTGCAATACCCTCCGTCGTCATTGCGAGGAGGCGAAGCCGACGAAGCAATCCAGGGGCGCGGGCACGGAGCAAGCGGCCCCTGGATTGCTTCGCTCCCTTGCGGTCGCTCGCAATGACGGGGCGAGAGGCAGTGTGATGCCGGCAAGCCTCCGTTCCGGCCTCCGGTCCGATGTGCTAAACCCGCTCCCGTCCAATCCTTCGGAGGCCCCATGCGCATCGGCACGCCGCTTTCCCCATCCGCTTTTCGCGTCATGCTTCTGGGCTCCGGCGAGCTCGGCAAGGAAGTGGTCATCGAGTTGCAGCGGCTCGGCGTCGAGGTGATCGCGGTCGACCGCTACGAGAACGCGCCCGCGCAACAGGTGGCCCACCGCGCTCACGTGATCGCGATGACGGATGCAAAGGCGCTTCGCGCGCTGGTCGAGAAGGAACGTCCGCATCTCATCGTGCCGGAGATCGAGGCCATCGCGACCGACGAACTCGCGCGTATCGAGGCGGACGGCCTTGCCGAAGTCATCCCGACAGCGCGCGCAACGCAGCTCACCATGAACCGCGAGGGCATTCGCCGCCTCGCCGCCGAAGAGCTTGGCCTCAAGACCTCTCCCTACGCCTTCGCCTCCACGGCGGCGGAACTGAAAGAGGCAATCGAGGCGGGTATCGGTTTCCCCTGCTTCGTGAAGCCCGTCATGTCCTCTTCCGGCAAGGGGCAGAGCCTTCTGAAAGGGCCGGACGACATTCAGCCCGCATGGGACTATGCGATGGCGGGCGGCCGCGTCGAGGCGCCGCGTGTGATCGTCGAAGGGCTCGTCGATTTCGACTACGAGATCACGCAGCTCACCGTGCGCGCCAAGGGCGCGAGCGGGGAGGTCGAGACGCATTTCTGCGAGGCCGTAGGCCATCGCCAGGTGAAAGGCGACTATGTCGAAAGCTGGCAGCCGCAACAGATGAGCGAGAAGGCGCTTCTTGCTTCGCGCGACATTGCGGGCAAGGTCACCGCCGCGCTCGGGGGCAGGGGCATTTTCGGGGTCGAGCTTTTCGTGAAGGGCGATGAGGTCTGGTTCTCCGAAGTGAGCCCGCGTCCGCACGATACCGGGCTCGTCACGCTCATCACCCAGTATCAGAGCGAGTTCGCGCTTCATGCACGCGCGATCCTCGGGCTCCCCGTCACCGTCGACATGATCTCGTCCGGCGCCTCCGCTGTCATCTATGGCGGGCTGGAAGAGAAAGGCATCGCCTTCGAGGGCGTCGACAAGGCGCTCTCCCTGCCGGGCACGGATATCCGGCTTTTCGGCAAGCCTGAATCCTTCGAGAGGCGGCGCATGGGCGTGGCGCTGGCGCGGGCGGCGGACGCGGAGGAAGCGCGGAAAATCGCAAAGCAGGCGGCGGATGCCGTCAAACCCGTTTCCGGGCCCGTCTCCGGTACGAAATAAATTTCGTTCGCCGCCTTCCTTCCTCTCGTAACCCTGTTGCTTGTCCTCCATCTCTTCCGCCATGTTGACGGGCCCGTTCCGGGGTGTCGGTTCATGGAGAACTAATTGACCTATCTCTTACTCGTCGTCGGCCTTCTGCTGCTTCTCGGCGGCGCCGAATTTCTGGTCAAGGGCGCGGCGGGGCTGGCTTCCCGCCTTGGAATCTCTCCCTTCCTCATCGGATTGACTCTTGTCGGCTTCGGCACCTCCTCGCCGGAGCTCGTCGCAAGCCTGCAGGGTGCCTTCGAAGGCTATCCGGGCATCGCGGTCGGCAATGTCATCGGTTCCAATATTGCCAACATCCTGCTGATCCTCGGTGCGTCCGGTCTCATCTTTCCGCTGTTGTGCGACCGCAACGTGCTGAAGCGGGACGGCACGATGATGCTTCTCGCCGCCGCCATTCTCATCGCCGTCTGTCTGATGGGCGAACTCTCGCGCGCGGCCGGTTTCGCCTTCCTCGCCTTGCTCGCGGTCTATCTCGTCTATACCTACCGTGCCGACAAGAAGGGGCAGGACGGTGCGGGCGAGCTTCATGCCGCCGAGGCGGAGTTCCTCAAGGCCCGCCATCCCATGAGCCTCGTCATCGAGATCGTCATGGCCGCGGGCGGCCTCGTCTCGCTCGTCGTCGGTGCGTCGCTTCTCGTCGATGCCGCGGTCGAGATCGCGACGGGCCTTGGCGTGTCCGATTCCGTCGTCGGCCTTACCATCGTCGCCGTCGGCACCTCGCTGCCGGAACTTGCGACCTCGGTGCTCGCCGCCTTCCGCCGCAAGGCGGACATCGCCATCGGCAATGTGGTGGGTTCCAACATCTTCAACGTGCTCGGTATCGCCGGTGTTGTCGCCGCGGTGAAGCCGGTGCCGATTCCCGGGGATATCGCGTCCTTCGATATCTGGGTCATGGGCGCCGCCTCGATCCTCTTTATGGTCTTCGCCTGGTCGGGCGCGCGGATCGGCCGGGTGGAGGCGCTGCTCCTCCTCATCGGCTACGGGGCCTATGTGACGTTTTTGTTGCGTTAGTGTGACGGTCGGGCCGGTTTGTCCCCGGCAGTGGGGACAAGTCCGTCACTCTAAATTCGCAAATCATATTTTGCATTTCCGCATTTAAAGCGGGTGTTTCTGCCGCTATCCTGCTGTCTCCGATCTTTGCCGGAGGCAGGACAGGGCATGAACTGGGACGATTTGCGCTTTTTTCTGGCCGTGGCCGGGGCGGGTAGCCTTTCGGGCGCCGGCCAGCAGCTTGGCGTCAATACGACGACCGTTTTGCGCCGCGTGGCCTCCCTGGAGGACGATCTGGGCGCCCGTCTCTTCGAGCGCGAGCGCACCGGCTACCGTCTCACCGCCGCCGGGGAAAAACTGGTCGAGGCGCTGGAGCCCGTCGACCGGCGGCTTTCCGCGCTTCCCCGCGATTTCGCGGCTGCCGGAGAGGGGGCGGAAGGCTCTGTCCGGCTTGCCGCGGGCGAGACCATTGCCTCCTTCCTGCTTGCCGCCGAGTTCCCCTCCTTTCGGGCCGAGCATCCCGGTCTGGAGCTGGAAATCCTTACGGATCCGAGACTTGCGGCCATCGGACAGGCCCCGCGGATCGGCAATCCGCTGAAGGATGTCGACATCGCGCTGCGTCTCGCTCGTCCCACGCAGGGCGACATGCTGATGCGCAAGCTGGGTGACCTTGCTTACGGGCTCTACGCATCGCCTGCCTATCTCGAAGAGCGCGGGCGGCCGCTCCAGATGCAGGATATCGCGGGACACGACCTTATCGGCTTCCCTCGCGGGGAAACGCCTCTTGGACCCGTCTGGTGGTTCTCGCGTGCGGAAAAATCGGCGCGAATCGCGTTCCGGTCATCCAGCGTTTCCGCTCGCGCGGAAGCGGCGCGGCGCGGTCTCGGTCTCGCGGCGCTTCCCTGCATGGTCGGCGATCTTCAGGAGGGGCTCGAACGCGTCTTCGGACCTGATACGTTGGGCTCGCTCGAAATGTGGCTGATGACGCGCAACGATCTTGCCCAGCTTGCACATGTCCGCGCCGTTATGGAATTCGTTGTGGACGCGGTTAAGCGCCATCGATCCCGTATCGAGGGGCGCGACCACGAGGTTCGCGACCTTATGCCCCCGTTGCGTCCAAACCATTGAAAACCCGTCGAAATTCAGATCAGGCCATTGCCATTGCGCGAGGTTTCAGCGTAAAAATCTTGTGCTGATGCGGGTTTGGACAGCCTTAACGCGCCCTTAGTTTCCTGGCGGCTATGGTTAGTGCCGCGTTAGCCGCGGAAGTGCCTCGGCGGGCTTCCGGGGTGTGTCCGCGACATTCTGTTTCGTGATCTGCAGACAGGACAGGCGATGTTTTTTGCGGTCCAGGCGAGGACGACGCTTTCGTACGAAACGGGCACAGGATCTGCCTCAGTTTCGTCGCAGACCGTTCGTATGCTGAGAATCAGCGAGGGTTATCACGCAGCCGCGAGAGGGGATTGACCGGTTGCAGTGCCGCCGGGAAACGATGAGGGGCCAGACGATTTCCCGCCTTTCATGTGCGCCGGCGGCGATTTTTCCGACGCGCCTTAACAAAAAAGCCACCTCGCGTGGCGCATTCTCAACTGCTGCCGAAACGCTCGTCGTTTCCGGTGGCGCTCTACCGAAGGAATAAGACAAGCATGCTTTCCGGTCTGCTCGGCATGTTCTCGGCCGATATGGCAATCGATCTCGGCACCGCGAACACCCTGGTCTATGTGAAAGGACGGGGGATCGTTCTGAACGAGCCGTCGGTCGTCGCCATCATTGAAAAGGGTGGCAAGAAGCAGGTCCTCGCGGTGGGCGAGGAAGCGAAGATGATGCTCGGCCGTACACCCGGAAACATTCAGGCGATCCGCCCGATGCGCGATGGCGTCATTGCCGATTTCGAAATTGCGGAAGAGATGATCAAGCACTTCATCCGCAAGGTGCATAACCGCCGCTCATTCGCCAATCCGCAGATCATCGTTTGCGTCCCGTCGGGCTCGACGGCGGTCGAGCGCCGCGCCATTCAGGAGTCGGCGCTTTCGGCCGGTGCGCGCCGCGTCTATCTCATCGAGGAGCCGATGGCAGCCGCAATCGGCGCCGGGCTTCCGGTGACGGAGCCGACGGGTTCCATGGTCGTCGATATCGGCGGCGGCACGACGGAAGTCGCCGTGCTCTCTCTCGGCGGTATCGTCTATGCGCGTTCCGTGCGCGTCGGCGGCGACAAGATGGACGAGGCGATCATCGCCTATATCCGGCGTCATCATAATCTGCTTGTCGGCGAAGCGAGCGCGGAACGGATCAAGAAGGAAGTCGGCTCGGCCGCGATTCCCGCCGATGGCGATGGCATGACCATCGAGATCAAGGGCCGCGACCTGATGAACGGTGTGCCGAAGGAAATCGCAATCGGCCAGAAGCAGATCGCCGAAAGCCTTGCGGAACCTGTCGGCGCCATCGTGGAGGCGGTCAAAGTCGCGCTCGAAGCCACCCCGCCGGAGCTCGCGGCAGACATCGTCGACAAGGGCATTGTGCTCACGGGCGGCGGCGCGCTTCTCACCAATCTCGATCAGGTGTTGCGCGACGAAACGGGACTTCCGGTCAGCATCGCGGACGATGCGCTTTCCTGCGTTGCACTCGGCACGGGCAAGGCGCTCGAACATATCAGGACGATGAAGCACGTCCTGTCCTCTGTGTACTAGGCGAAACGGAAACGGCTCCTCCATGGAGCATTCGGCAGGGGCGGGCGGGCCGCAGTAGAGAGCAGTAGTCGTCATGGACCCGAATCGTTCAGCGCTGCCGTTTCGCGAGTTCTCTCACCGGATTTCGCTTGTCTTCATGCTGACGCTTGCCGCTGCGCTGCTTTTGCTCGGCAGGGCGGAGACCTATGTCTTCGACCGCGCGCGTCAGGTGGTGACCGATCTTGCGGCGCCGCTTCTCGAAGTTGCCTCCCGTCCGGTGGCGGCAACGCGCCGCATCATCGAGCGCACAGACGAATATGCCTATGTCTTCGATGAGAACGAGCGGTTGCGCGCGGAAAACGCGCGGCTGCTCGCGTGGAAGGAAGAGGCGCTGAAACTTCAGGCGAAGGTCGCGCGCTACGAAGCCTTGCTCAATGTGCAGGTCGACCCATCGATCGATTATGCGAGCGGTCGCGTCGTGAGCGATTCCGGCGGTCCTTTTGTCGACACGGTGCTCGTCAATGTGGGCGCCGAACAAGGCGCAAGGAGCGGCCAGGCCGTGATCGACACGGATGGGCTTGTCGGCCGCATCGTTTCCACCGGCCCCAAGGCGAGCCGCGTTCTCCTGCTGACGGACCTGAACAGCCGTATTCCCGTCGTTATCGAGCCCGCACATTACAAGGCTGTGCTGGCGGGCGACAATACGGACTGGCCGAAGCTTGAATATCTCGCATCGCAAAGCGCGATCTCGCCTGGCGACCGTGTGGTGACATCCGGCGATGGCGGTCTCATTCCACCGGGCCTTCCCGTCGGTCTCGTCATCCAGACGAGTTCGGGAGATCTGCGTGTGCAGACCTTCTCGGACCGGGGACGTCTGGATTTCGTCCGTGTGCTGCAATATGAGTTCCCCTCCAAGGTGAAACGACAGGATCCGCCGGAGGTTCTGCAAGGAGGGCCGGAGGAAAGCGAGGAAACGGGTGCGGAAGTGCCCGCGGCGCCTGCAGCGTCCGCCAGCCAGGCGGCGGCGAGAGAGTAGCGCGCATGGCGAAACTCGAACCCTATACGCCGACACCCGCCGCCCGCGCTGGCCGCATCGTCATGACGGTAATGCCTTTCGTGATGGGCATGGCTTGCGTGCTGCTCGCCTTCGTGCCGCTGGGGCGGATCGTCGGTTCGCCGCTCACGCCGGCCTTTCCGCTGATGGCGATCTATTACTGGGCCATCGTCAAACCGGAGATGTTTCCGCCCGTTGCCGTTCTTGCCGTGGGCCTGATGTTCGATCTCGTCTCCGGCGGAGCGATCGGGCTCTGGGCATTCGTCTATGTCGTCACCTATGCGGTCGTCATCTCGCAGCGCATGCTCCTCGTAAATACGCCATTCTCGGCCTTCTGGTTCGGTTTTCTGGCGACTGCCGCCTTTGCCGGATTTCTGGGCTGGGTGATCGTTTCGATCATTCACGGCATCTTCGTGCCGCCGGGATCCGTCATCCGCCATATGGCGGTCACCGTGGCGGTCTTCCCTGTCTTTGCTATGCTGTTCGGGCGCATACAGACGCGCGTTCTGCAGGGAAGCTAGAGCGATGGGGCCGGGCACATGCAGATAAGCGGACGCGACAGCAACAGGTACCAGACGTTCACGAGGCGGGCGGCGCTGCTTGCCGGGGCGCAGGGCGTTGCCTTCGTCGTGCTTGCCGGCCGCATGTATTATCTCCAGGTTCTCAAGACCGATCAGTACCGGATGCTCGCCGAGGAAAACCGCGTCAGCATGCGGCTTCTCGCGCCGTTGCGTGGAAATATCGTCGATCGTTTCGGCCGCATCCTCGCGTCCAACAGGCAGAATTATCGCGCGATGCTGATTTCCGAGCAGACACCGGATGTTGAGGCAACACTCACGCGCTTCTCCAATATCGTCGAGATCGACGAATACACGCGCAAAAGGATTCTGCGCGATATCTCGCGTTCGCCGCGCTTCATGCCGGTGACGGTCGCGGAGGACCTTTCGTGGGATGAATTCGCGCAGGTGAACATCAACGAACCCGATCTCCCGGGGATCGTTCCCGATGTCGGCGAGACCCGCGACTATCCTTATGGCGAGGAGCTTGCCCATATACTGGGGTATGTTGCCGCCGTTTCCGAAAAGGACCTTGCTTCGGCGGAAGGCGATCAGCCTGTCCTGAAACTGCCGGGCTTCCGGATCGGCAAGGAAGGCATCGAAAAAACCTACGACAAGGAATTGCGCGGCGTGCCCGGCTCCAGCCATGTCGAGGTGAATGCCTATGGCCGCGTGATCCGCGAATTGTCCAAGGATCCCGGAACACCGGGCAGCGAAGTCGTGCTGACGCTCGACATGGACATCCAGCGCTTTGCATGGGACCGGCTGAAAGGCGAGTCCGCCAGCGCGGTCGTTCTCGACATACATTCGGGCGACGTCATCTCGTTTGTCTCGGCGCCGGCCTACGACCCCAATCAATTCAATATGGGCTATGGCACGGCCGAGTATAAGGCGCTGCTCGAAAGCCCTTATCTGCCGCTGATGAACAAGGGCCTCGCCGGCATGTATCCGCCAGGCTCCACATTCAAGATGGTCGTGGGCATGGCGGCGGTTGAAGCGGGGATCGATCCGGCGAACCGTGTCTTCTGCCCCGGCCACTATTCGCTCGGCAGCCACGATTTCCATTGCTGGAAGAAGGGCGGGCATGGCGCCGTCAATCTGCACGATGCGATCAAGCATTCCTGCGACGTTTATTTCTACGACACGGCGAAGCGGATCGGCATCGAAGCCATTGCCGACATGGCCAGGCGTTTCGGGCTCGGCGAGACCTATGGTTTCGAGGTTCCGGGCGAGAAGGCGGGGCTTGTGCCGACACCTGGATGGAAAAGGGCGGTCAAGGGCGAGGTCTGGCATCAGGGCGAAACCGTGATCGCCGGTATCGGCCAGGGCTATCTCCTGGCGACGCCACTGCAACTTGCGGTGATGACGGCGCGGATCGCCAATGGCGGTTATGCGATAGAGCCGCGGATCACGCGCGCGGTCGGCGGTTCGCTCGTTCCCGTTAAGGAGCCGAAATTCATTGGCGTCAGCGAAGATGCCCTCCGGGCGGTCATGGCAGGCATGAATGGCGTGTCGAACGAGATCGGCGGCACGGCCTATCGTTCGCGCATCGCAGAGCCCGGTATGGAGCTCGCGGGCAAGACCGGTACGGCACAGGTGCGCCGGATCAGCCGCGCGGAGCGCCTCAGCGGAGTGTTGAAAAACGAGGATCTCGAGTGGCGGCAGCGCGACCATGCGCTGTTCGTCTGCTTCGCGCCCTACGATGCGCCCCGCTATGCGATGTCGGTAGTGATCGAGCATGGCGGCTCGGGATCGGGCGCGGCTGCGCCCGTCGCTCGCGACATCATGCATGAGGTTCTCAAGCGCAATCCGGTCCGGCCGCAGGCCGGCAATCCGCCCCGGGGCGCCGGCAGACCGGCAAGGACAGGCTGATGCTCGATCTCAGACGCTTTACCGGACATGAAATGCGCCTTGGCGAAAAGCTCGCCGAGTTCAACTGGGGCTTTCTGCTTCTGCTAACACTGATCGCCTCCATGGGTTTCGCCATGCTCTATTCGGTGGCGGAAGGAAGCTTCTCTCCCTGGGCGTTGCGGCAGGCGGCGCGCTTCGCGGCGGGCGTCGCGATCATGATATCCGTCGCCATTATCGACCTGCGGCTCTGGATGAGGCTCGCCTATCCGCTTTACGGCTTTGCCCTTGTTTTGCTGATCGCCGTGGAGATCATCGGTTTTGTCGGCATGGGCGCGCAGCGCTGGCTCAATCTCGGTTTCGTGTCGGTTCAGCCTTCCGAAATCATGAAGGTGACGCTGATTCTCGCGCTTGCCCGATATTTTCACGGATTGACCCTCGAAGAAGTTTCGCGCCTGCGCAATCTGGTCATCCCGCTGGCCCTTGTCGGGGCGCCCGTGGGGCTCGTCGTCGTGCAGCCCGACCTTGGCACCGCAATCCTGCTCACGGCAACGGCGGCCGTTCTCTTCTTCTCGGCAGGTCTGCGCTGGCGTTATTTCATCCTGGCGGGTGCTGCCGTATTGGCAGCCATTCCGGTCGTCTGGAGCCGCCTGCATGACTATCAGCGTAACCGCGTTCTCACTTTCCTCGATCCGGAGCGGGATCCGCTGGGCGCCGGCTATCACATTCTTCAATCGAAGATCGCGCTCGGTTCCGGCGGAATCTTCGGCAAGGGCTTCATGGAGGGAACGCAGAGCCAGCTCAACTTCCTGCCCGAGAAGCACACCGACTTCATTTACACCATGCTTGGCGAAGAGCTCGGGCTTGTCGGCGGACTGGTTCTGCTCACGCTCTATTTCGTGGTGCTGATGTTCTCGCTCAATGTGGCGCTTCAGTGCCGCAACCAGTTCGGACGGCTGTTGGCCATCGGCGTTTCCATGACCTTCTTCTTCTACGTCTTCATCAACGCTTCCATGGTCATGGGACTTCTGCCGGTGGTGGGCGTGCCCATGCCGCTCGTTTCTTACGGCGGCACTTCCATGCTCTCGCTCATGTTCGCTTTCGGGCTCCTGATGAGCGTTCATATCCACCGGAATCTCGAGATTTCGCGGGGGCCAAGCGCTTTCTGGTAGGGGCGGGCGGCACGATGCAGGGCATTGGCCAAAAGAGGGCCAGGGCGGCTGGACAGGCCTCCATTCCTTTGCTATAGGCTCCGCTCCCCCACGAAATCGGTGGCCGGGATGGTGGTTTCCACCGGCCGTCAAGGCGGCACGGCGGGCGCATAGCTCAGTTGGTAGAGCAGCTGACTCTTAATCAGCGGGTCCAAGGTTCGAGTCCTTGTGCGCCCACCAAACATTCCTTCTGCTATTCTCCGACGGAACAAATCTCAACGGGGGGATTTCCCGGTGAAAGCGCTTTCCTGGATTGCAGCTCCACTCTGGCCGCTTCAGCTTGTCAGCGGGCAAAAGTCCTTTCGTGCGAATCCGCTGCTTGGCAGTCCCGGGCTCAACCGGCGCGGGCTTCATCTTGCTCGCGTTCGTCTGGCCGAGAAGATGGCCGAGTCCCGCCGGAAACGCCTTTCAGCGCGAATCGACCCCGCGTTGAAAGCCCGGTACGAGGCCAATGGCTACCTCGTGATCGAGAACTTCCTGCCGCCGGATGAGTTCGCTGCGCTCAAGCGCGATCTGGAGGAAAATCCGCTCCGCTCATGGGAGCGCCGAGAGGGATCGACCGTTACGCGGCGCGGCAGCCTCGATCTACCGGACATAGAGGGGCGCGCCGCGCTCGAAAGGCTGATGACGGGACACAGGATTTCCGATCTCCTGCGCTATCTCGCGGGATGTGGAGGAGAGCCGCTCATCCATCTTCAAACGATTCTGGCCGAAGGCGATGCCGCGCGGCCCGATCCCCAGAATACGCTTCACATGGACACGTTCCATTCGACGGCGAAATCCTGGCTCTATCTGCAGGATGTAGGAGAGGAGGACGGTCCGCTCCGCTATGTGCCGGGCTCGCATCGTATGACGCCAGCCCGCCTCGAATGGGAACGCGAACTCAGCATCGGCGCGGCGAGGAACCCCGATCCCGAGATCGCTGCGGGTTCCTTTCGCGTTTCCGATGCGATGCTGGAAAAGCTCGGCTATGCGGATGCGAAGGCGCTCGCCGTTCCGGCCAATACGCTCGTTGTTGCCAATACGCATGGCTTTCATGCGCGCAAGGCGAGTACAAGGCCGACCCTTCGCTCAGAAGTCTATGGCAGCCTTCGCCGCAATCCCTTCCTGCCCGTCAGCGGCATGCATTTGCATTCGCTACCGGGGCTCAAGGGGCGGCTCAGCACACGCCAGGCGCAAATCGATGAACTTCTCGCGCGTTATCTCGGCGTAAAAGGTCCCTGGATTTCCGTGCCGCCGAAGCGGATTGGAGATCCCGCCTCGATCTGAGTTTCAGTGGCAGTCGGGCTTTTCCGAAGCCAGGGATCGCCAGACCTCGTCCCAGCGCGCATGGTCCATGCCGGCAATGGTGACGAGTTCGGCGCATGACGTCTCTCCCATGCGTGCGAGAAACCGCCGGTTGATCGCCGCGGGAACCACATCGTCCTTTTGTCCCACATAGTGAATTTGCGGCAGGTCTTTCAGTCTGGCGGCGCTGTTGGCCGGGTTCAGCGAGCCCGAAAGCGGCGTGACCTTGTGGAAGGTGGTGAAGGCATCCGTGTCGAGTGGGGAGGCGACGCTCTTTATCCAGGAGACATCGGTTCGCCGCGCGGCCAGCAAGGCAGCGATGGTGCCGCCTCCCGAATATCCGACAAGTGCGAGGCGCGAGGCGCCCGCATTTTCCTTGAGCTTGTCCAGAGCCTCATTCATTGCCGATACGCTCTCTTCGCCATAGCGCTCCGTCGTCCAGAGATCGCTCCTGCAGTTTCGGGCCGCGTCGCCGCCCGTGTACTGGCACGGCCGCGCGAGATAGGCGACCGCAGATGCAGGGTCGGCTGCAGCAAGCTTCATGGCAATGGGGTTTACGGGCGTCGGATCGGACGAGCGGCGGTCGCGCCGCTCCCATGCGAGGCCATCGCCCTCGATATAGACAGTCAAAAGCCCGATGGAAGCCGCGCCGCGAACGCGGGACAGGAGATCGAACCGCGCGGTCTGCAGTGTCGCCGTCGCAAAACCATTGGCGCCGGCTATTTCGTTCGCCTTTGCCTCGCGTTCGGCCGGTGCCGGGGCGCCGGCGCAGGCGGCAAGCAGAAGGAAGGCAGGGGCGGCGAGGAGGAAAGGCGGGAGCTTCATCGGCGAGCCAGAAAAGGGAACGGCTCTGGAGTGAACCAGAGCCGTGCCCGAAAGTGTAGCCCAATCCGGTCCCTTGGGAACCCTTGCTCAGGCGCCTGCCTGCTGCCGCCGGCTCTGTTTCTGGCCGCCGGGCTTGCCGCCCTGCTTGCGTTCGCCGCGCGGCGCATTGGCACCCTGATTGCCCGGCTTGCCGAAACGGCGGTGCTTTCCGGGCTGGTTGCGGTCGCCGCGGTTCTTGTTCGGACCGCCGCGGCCGCCGCGCTTCGGCGCGAGGGGCTCGCCTGCGGGGACAACGATCTGCTCGCCCAGCCATTCGGTCGTGTCGACCGCCGTCAGCGGGCGCTTGGTCAGCTTCTCGATGCTCTTCAGGTGAGCGCGTTCGGCGGCATCGCAGAAGGAAAGGGCGATGCCGCTCTTGCCCGCGCGCGCCGTCCGGCCGATGCGGTGAACATAGCTCTCCGCTTCGTTCGGCAGTTCGTAGTTGATCACATGCGTGATGCCGGAAACATCGATGCCGCGCGCGGCGATGTCCGTCGCGACAAGAACACGCGCCTTGCCATTGCGGAAATTGTCGAGCGCGCGCTGGCGGGCGCCCTGCGACTTGTTGCCGTGAATGGCTTCCGACGGCACGCCGGATTTCTCGAGCTGCTCGCTCACGCGGTTCGCGCAATGCTTGGTCCGGGTGAAGACGATGACGCGGGAGAGTTCGGTATCATCGAGCAGCTTCGCGAGGAGCTCGCGCTTGCGCTTGCCATCGACATGCATCACGCGCTGGTCGATGCGATCCACCGTCACGACTTCCGGCGTCACTTCGACGCGGACGGGGTCGCTCAGGATGTCCGCGGCGAGATGCTCGATGCTTTTCGGCATGGTGGCCGAGAAAAGAAGCGACTGACGCTGCTTGGGCAATGCTGCCACGATCTTGTTCACGTCGCGCACGAAGCCCATGTCGAGCATCCGGTCGGCCTCGTCGAGAACGAGGATCGAGGTGCGGGACAGGTCGACATGCTTCTGGTTCATCAGGTCGAGCAGGCGGCCGGGCGTTGCGACGAGAATGTCGACGCCGCCGGACATGGTGCGGACCTGGCGGAACTGGTTCACGCCACCGAAGATCGTCGTGTGTCGCAGCTTGTAGTTCCGGCCATAGGCTTCGATGCTCTTGCCGATCTGGAGCGCGAGTTCGCGCGTCGGCGCAAGGATGAGCGCACGGGCCTGCTTCGGATGGCGCTTCTCGTGCCGCGAGGCAAGGTGCTGCAGAATCGGAAGCGTGAAGGCAGCCGTCTTGCCGGTGCCTGTCTGGGCTAGACCCAGCAGGTCGCGGCCTTCGAGCAGGGCCGGAATTGCCTGTGCCTGGATGGGAGTGGGGTTAATGTAGTTCTGGTCCGCGAGGGCGCGGCAAAGGGGCTCGGCAATGCCGAGGTCGGCAAAAGTTACAGTCGTCATATTTACTCAAGATCTTTCAAGTCAAACGTCGTGCGCCCGGCCACAGCGGCCGGCGCTTTAACGCGGTTTCTTGCCGCGTTCCAACGCGCTTGGAATCGGGAAGGGTCGAATCGTCCGGGGATCAGGCGGTGCCGAAGGGCAGCGCAAAGCGCGCACACGCGAACGATTGGGTGTGACATGAGGCTTTTACCGTCGAATGTCAAGGATTTAGCGGTAGAGGATATCGCCTGGAACGGATTGTCGCGGGGCTCCCATGCGGGCATCATCCTCACAAAAGCGACGAAGAAGCGGCAGATTCGATGATAACGGCCTATGTTCCCGCCAATGGAATGCTGAAGCCGACGGAGCTTGCGGCGGGTGACCCGATCCCCGAAGGCGCCGTGTGGGTCGATGTGCTCTCGCCTTCCGATGACGACCTGACTTTCCTCGACAAGGCGCTCGGCCTCGATGTGCCGACCAAGGAGGATATGCAGGAAATCGAGATGTCGAGCCGCCTCTATCATGAAGATGACGCGCTCTACATGACGGCGACAATGATTACGCAGGCCGATACGCCGAACCCGCTCAGCGTGCCTGTCACCTTCGTCCTTGCCGGTCACCGGCTGATCACGCTTCGTTATGCGGAGCCCCTGCCGTTCCGGCTTTATGCCACGCAGTCCCAGCGCCATGTCATGCCCTGCGCGACGGGGGAGGATGTGCTGGCCGGTCTTCTCGATGCCATCGTCGACCGCCTTGCCGACATTCTCGAGCGCGTGCAGAACGACATCGAAACGCTCTCCCGCGAAATCTTCGATCATGAGCGGCGCGGCCGGAAGGACTACAACGCCATTCTCGCGCGTGTCGGGCGCGGCTATGCGCTGACCTCGCAGGCGCGTGAAAGCCTTGTCAGCTTTGGCCGGCTTGTCAGCTTCGTCGCGCGGCCGACAGAGACGAAGATGCCGAAGGCTGCCGAACGCGGCTTCAAGACGATTACGCGGGACGTTACTGCCTTGAGCGATCACGCGACCTTCCTCGCGAACAATATCAACTTCGTTCTCGACGCCACCCTCGGTCTCATCAGCAACGAGCAGAACAATGTGATCAAGATTTTTTCGGTCGTCGCGGCGATATTCCTGCCGCCGACGCTGATCGCAAGCAGCTACGGCATGAATTTCCAGTTCATGCCGGAACTTCACTGGGCCTATGGGTACCCGCTGGCGCTAGGTCTCATGGTGGCCTCCGCGGCCGCCACATATCTCTTCTTCAAGTTTCGTGGCTGGCTATGAGCGGCACGCGCACGGAATGGATCTGGATTCGTCATGCCCCGGTGCAGGGGCAGGAGAACCGCTATTACGGCCGGTTGGATGTTGCACCGGAGCCGGTCGATCCCTCGCTTGCTTCCGCCATTGCGCGGCGTCTGCCGGGCTCCGCCGTCTGGCTTTCCTCCCCTTTGACGCGCACGAGAGTGACCGCGCTCGCCCTCAGGAACGGGGTCGATCCCATTGCAGTCGGCGATTTCAACGACCAGAATTACGGCCTATGGCAGGGGCGGAGCTTCAACGACGTCTTCGCGCAGAACCGCTCGCTCGACTGGTCGAACCCGGTCGACATTCAGCCGCCGGAAGGCGAAACCTTCTTCGACGTTGCGACACGCGTCTATGAGGGCGTTCAGCGGCTGACGGATCACTATGCAGGGCATACGCTCGTTTCGGTCGCGCATGCGAATGTCATTCGTGCCGCGGTCGCGCTTGCGCTCGATATCGATCTTGGTACGGCGCTTCGCATCGAGATCGCGCCGCTTTCAATCACGCGGCTTTCGCACAGGCTTGTGGACGGCGTTCACCGGTGGAGCGTCGGCTGCATCAATCTCGAAGTCGGCGGGTGAGGGAGATCAGGCTTTCGCCGCCTCGTCTTCCCAATGCGAGATCACGCGTTCGATGTGATTTTCCATCTCTGCGAGCGCTTCCACGATCAGCGAAATCCGCTTCCCCGTCATCTCGTGATAGGCGGATGCCATGAAGATGCCGCTCGCATGGGTCTCGATTTCATCGCAGAGATCCGTATCGGCGCCCGCGGCGCGCAATGTCTCGCCAATTTCCTGCAACCGTTCCGCGGCCTTCGCTATGTCGCCAGCCGCGCGCTCGGCGGCTTCCGCCACGGCGGCGAGTGCGTCCGGGCCGGTTTCCGCGTTGTGGTGCCGCTCGCCGGGTTTCACGGCGGCGACAGCCTTCCGCGTCTCGTTCATCGCGCGGCGCATCTGCTGCATGTCGTGGTAGAGAAAGCCGAAGCGGGTGTTCGCCGATGTTTCGCGCGCGAGGTCGTAGAGCCGCTCGATGGCGAGGATCACGTCTTCGGTATTGGCAAAGCGGTTGCGCCGGGCATATTCCTCCAGGAACCATCGGCCCTTGGGGCTCGCGAGAACGGCCTCTTCAATGGCGTCATATTCGTCCTGGTCGATCTGGCGGGCGGCGTCGCTCATTTCAAGGCTCCGGCTAGGGGAGCCGGCATTATCGCGGGTATTTGTTTCCCATTGGTTGAGGTGGCATTAACCGGCTTGCCGTCCGGCCGCCGAGATGCGAAGGAAATGCAGCATTCCCGGCGAAAGGCTTGAGACGGTGGACCTTCCGATCGACATAGAGAGCATCAAGGGCTTCATGGACCCCGCCGAGGGGCAGGCGCTCCATGAGGCGGCGGCCGAGGCCTCGCGCATGGGCCCTGTGCTCGAAATCGGCTCCTATTGCGGCAAGTCGACCGTCTATATGGGGGTTGCCTGCCAGCGGAACGGCGCCGTTCTCTACGCGCTCGACCATCACTACGGTTCGGAAGAAAACCAGAAAGGATGGGAGCATCACGACGAGGCGCTCTATGACGCCGAGACGGATCGCCTCAATACGTTCCCGCTCTTCCGCCGCACCATGCGCATGGCGAAACTCGAAGACACGGTGGTGCCGCTGGTCGCGCCGTCCGAAGTGGTATCGAAGGGTTGGGCCACGCCGCTCGCCATGGTCTTCATCGATGGAGGGCATGGCATGGAGCCCGCGCTCACGGATTATCGCCTCTGGGCGCCGCGGGTCATGCCGGGCGGCATCCTGGCAATCCACGACGTCTTTCCGGACCCGAAGGATGGCGGCCGTCCGCCTTACGAGATTTACAAGATGGCGCTTGCGTCCAATCTCTTTGCGGAAGAGAAGGCGGTAAAGAGCCTGAGGCTACTCCGCCGCCTCGGCTAGTGTGCGCTCGGCGAAGAGATGCGCAGCCGGCGTCATGCCTGTTATGGCATCGGTCGCGAGGATCACGGCCGCAGCCGTCCATGCGGGCTTTTCCGCCGGCCAGGCGACTTCGTCCTCGAACTGGTAGCCCATCCAATAGGCGCCGCAACCGGCCTTCCACTGGTGCTGCCAGGAGAGCATGGCTTCCGCCTGCTTGCGCTGCCCGGCGACGAGGAGCGCCATGGTGAGTTCCGCGCTTTCGGCCACCGTTACCCAGGGCTGATCCAGCACGCAGCGGCAGCCCTTGCCCTCGGCGACGAAGATGTCCCACTTCCAGGCGAGGCGCTTGCGCGCCGCTTCACCGGTCACTACGCCAGCGAGAACAGGGTAGTACCAGTCCATCGAGTAGCGGTCTTTCGGTTCCCATGTCCGGTCGAAGCGATGCGGCTTGTCGCGCAGCGCCTCGCCGAGCTTCGCGCGCGCTTCCATGAAGTGGCGCGAGGGGTGGCCGAGCTCGCGCGCGATCTGCGCCGCGCATTCAAGGCTCTTGTAGATCGAGGAACAGCCGGTGATGAGCGCATCGTCTTCCGGCGTGTGCGGATCGTCCGCCGCCCAGCGGATGTCGCCATGCGGACTCTGATGGGCGAGCACGAAGCCCATTGCCGCCTCAATGTGAGGCCAGAGCCCCGCGAGCCATTTTCTGTCGCGCGTGATCAGATAGTGATGCCAGGCGCCCGTCGCGATATAGGCGGCGAAATTCGTATCGCGGACGGGATGGCCTGCGTCCTTTTCCTCGCCGGTAAAGCGCTGCTCCTCCTCGTCGAAGGGGACCGCCGCGCCGAGCTGGCCCCACCAGGAGCCGTCCTTGAGTTGCGTGTCGGCAAGATATTGAAAGGCGCGGCGCGCATGCTCGATTTCGCCGAGCACGGTCAGCCCCATTGCCGCTTCCGTGTGGTTCCACGGGTCGATAACGCCGCCGTCATACCAGGGGATCGCACCATTATCGCGCTGCAGCTCGATAATGCGCGCGCGGGAGCCGTCGAAGAAATTGTCAGGCAGCCTGTCGCCCCAGGTGAGATGCGTCATGCGTTCACGCCGCTCCCTTGGTGAAATAGAGAACGACGCTCTTGCCCATGAGGGGCCCGGCGATCTTCTCCAGCGTGCGGGTCAGCCAGGGGCGCTGCAGGATGTCCCATTCGAGGAAGCGCTTGTAGAGATTGACGAGCTTCACATCCTCGCGCTTCACGCCGACGGCGCATTTGAGCCACCAGTAAGGCGAGTGCAGTCCGTGCGCGAAGTGGCGATGGAAGAAGGAGAGGCCGCGCGCCTCGACCGCGCCCTTCAATTCGCTCTCGCGGAAGATGCGCACATGGCCGCCCGGCTCGTTGTGGTAGTCGTCGGACAGCGCCCAGCAGACCCATTCCGGCCAGAAGCGGGGAACGCTCACGGCCAGCGTGCCGCCGGGCTTCAGGATCCGGTCGATTTCGGCGACGGCCTGCTTGTAGTCGGGGATATGCTCGAGCACTTCCGAGCAGAGCACCTTGTCGAAGCTTGCATCGGGGAAGGGGAGCGAAAGCGCGTTGCCGACGGTCAGCGAGAAGGCGCGTTGCGTTTCGGGGTCCATGTCCGGGCAGGAGCCGAAGCCGTCGCGCGTCTTGCGCACGTCTTCATAGCCGAGGTCGAGCCCGACCACATGGCACTGCGCGTGGTAGTACATGGCATGGACATGCCGCCCCGCGCCGCAACCGAGGTCGAGCGCGCGCTGGCCGTCCCTAAGCCCGAGCACGTTCAAGTCGATTGTCTGCATTCTCTATTGTCTGCCTGTAGATGTCGGCGCATTGGCGCGCCGCACGTTCCCATTTGAATTCGGCGAGGATGCGTTCGCGTCCGGCGCGGCCATAGGCCTCGCGCATCTGCGGGTTGTCGAGCATCTTCGCAATGGCTTCCGCGAGCGCCGGCGGGTTGGAGTGCTGCACCACGAGCCCCGCATCGCCCACCACTTCCGGCAGCGAGCCGCCATTCGTCGCGATCACCGGCGTGCCGCAGGACATGGCCTCGCCGCAGGGAAAGCCGAAGCCTTCATAGACGGAGGGCGAAACGGCGATTGTCGCCTCATTATAGAGTTCGGTGATTTCTTCGTCGGTCACGCCGCTTACGAACTCGACCTTGTCCATGATGCCGAGCTGGCGCAGTTCATATGACGTGTTGCCCTCGCGCAGCTTGCCGATCACGCGGAGCTTCAGGTTCGGTCGCGTCTTCAGCAGTTCCGCATAGGCGCGGATGAGATAGATGAGGCCCTTCAGGGGTACATCCGCGCTCGCGCAGGCGACGATGAGGTCGTCGCGGCGCTTGATGTGAGGCATCGGGCGGAACTGGATGTGATCGATGCCGTGCAGCACGAGCCGCGTCTTTGAGACGTCGACGCCGAATTCGCGCACTACGTCGCGCCGCGTGCTTTCCGAGACGACGATCAGCGGATCGAGCTGGCGGGCCACCTTGATCTGCATGTTGAGGAAGGAATACCAGCGCTTCTTCAAGAGCTTCAGTTTCAGCGTGCGCGCATGGTCGATGTCGATGCGCCGGTCCATCGTGATCGGATGGTGGATCGTGCCGACCACGGGCATGCCCATATCGCGCATCTTGAGAAGGCCCCAGCAGAGCGTCTGGTTGTCGTGGCAGACGTCGTAGTCGTCGAGCGTGCCGCGTACATAGCGCGCCATGCGCTCGCCGAACGTATAGGGCTCGGAGAAGCCGCCCGTCGCATGGCTCCACCACTCGAAGAGATCGATGGGGGAGGCGAACATCCAGGGCCGGATCGAGCGGATCGGATGCGGGTTCGCATAAAGGTCGAGCGAGGGCAGCTTGATGAGCTTCACGCGCGGGTCGAGCTCGGGATAGGGCGGGCCGGAAATGACGTCGACCTGATGGCCGAGTTCCGCCAGCGCCTTGGCGATATGGCGCATATAGACGCCCTGACCGCCGGTCGTGGGGTTGGAGCGGTAGCTCGGCAGGAGGATACGGAGGGGGTGGTCGCCGTGAATGGCCGCGAGCCTCGGGGTGTCGGACGCGGGGCGCGCCACCGCCGGTGCCTCGGGTTTCGGTTCAGCGGCCGCATTCCGCTCAAGCACTTGCGACATGCCTTGTCCTCTCAAAGCCTTTCAGGTCCGCTCGACCCGCAACAAGGGGCAGCGTCCGGAGCTCCCATTGGCGGGCGCGAACCCGGACCGGATTAAAACTTTTCGCCTGTCGTGGGCGGCGAACGGGTGGCCGGACACCGATATGCCTCGCGCGGTGGGGCGGTCCCGAACGGCGGGGATCATATCGGGTTCGTCGGGGGGCAACAACCCGCTAACAATAATGTAAGCGAGCCCTCTTCAGTTGATGCTGCGTCTCGGCGGCGCGTTGCCTTCGCCGGGCTCGGGCGCCGCGCCGGACTGATGATGGACGAGGAGCCAGCCATCGCCGCTCCGTATGAAGATGTTGGTGGCGATGAGGTAGTCCTGTCCGATGCGCTCATAGCAGATCACAATCCCTGTGTCGCGATGAATGCCCGCCCGCGCATGGAGGCATTCGATATCGGGGCTGGCCGGGCCCGTCAGTATGGCGTGCCAGCTCTGCAGCACGCTGTCCCGGCCCTCCACCGGTGGCCAGCCGGGATGGAGGCAGGTCACGGGTTCTTCCTCCGCCCAGACGGCGCTCATGAGCGTGACGTCACGCTCCGCAAAAGCGCGGTAGAAGGTTTCGTTTGCGAAGAGAAGTTTGGCGCGATCGCGTGCGGGAGAGGAGCCGGTTGCCATGGAGTTCGTCCGGGTGGTGCCAAGGCTGCGATTAGGCGCAGTCTAGCAGCATTGACGAATTTTCACATGTGCCGGTGCGGGGACCGAATGTGCGGTCAGATGCCCGCGTACCACTCATATCCCGTGTTGTCCTCCCAATAGCCGCCCTTGCCCCGGCCTATCGCCTCGAGGCTTTCGACGGCCTCCACGCGCATCACGAATTTCGCCTGTTTGTAGCCGAGCTGTCGTTCGACCCGCAGTCTGAGCGGTGCGCCGTGGCCGACCGGCAGCTCGCCGTCATTCATGCCATAGGCGAGGATCGTCTGCGGATGAAAGGCGTCCACGAGGTCGATACTTTCATAGTAATTCGTACCGCGAAAATCGTCCGCGCAATGAAAGACGATGTAACGGGCGCTCGGTTCCAGTTCGACTGCGTCGAGCAGGGCGCCTAGCGGTACGCCGGTCCATTTGCCGATGGCGCTCCAGCCTTCCACACAATCGTGGCGTGTGATCTGGCTTCGCGCTGGCATTGCTTTCAGCTCCGCCAGTGAGAAGCCCTTTGGCTGTTTCACACGTCCATCCACTTCGAGCCGCCATTCGGCGAAGCTCGAGGCAAGGTGGCGCAGATACTCGGGCGAGCGCGGCATGGTGTTGCCATTGGTCCGGAAGACCGGCGACATCTCCGACGGCTCGTATTCGCGTGCCAGCGGATTGATGCCGAGCAGGCGTTGCATCCGGTAGGAGAGCCGCTCGCCGGTCGAAAGCACGATCTCCTGAAAGGTCGGGCTCTGGCCGAGGCGGTCGCAGCCAGGCAGCAGAAGTGCCGCGGCGCCCACGCCGAGCGATTTCAGTATGCCGCGCCGAGAGAAAAATTCTTCCGTCATTTCCCGGTCTCCTCCGGAAGGCGATAACGCCCCGTGATCATGGAGCGGATTTCGTTGAGGGGCCCCGCCAGCACCACCATTGCGAGATGCAGGAGGATGAATGCGACGAGCAGCATTGCGCAGATGAAATGGATCGAGCGCGCGGATTGCCGTCCGCCGAAAATGTCGAGAAGCCAGGGCCAGCTAGCATTCATGGCGGGCGACATGGTCAGTCCCGTCAGCACCATCAACGGGATGAGCCCGCCCAACACACTGAGATAGGCGAGTTTCTGCAGCACATTGTAGTGGCGGGCTTCCTCGCCCTTTGGCAGATCGAGCCGCGCGTGTTTCTTCACGTCCTGCCAGATATGGGTGGGCTTCAATTGTTCCTTCATCGGCAACAGATCGCGCTCGATGTGCCGGTTCCAGTAGCTCCAGACCGCATAGGCAAGAATGCCGATGGCGAAGACCCAGGCGAAAGTGATGTGCCAGCGCCGCGCCAGCGCGAGATTGTAATTGGAAGGGATCGTCGCCCAGCCGGGAAAGGCGCGGTTACGCGTTGCGCCGTTCTCGTCCTCCCAGACGCCGAGCAATCCCGTCGTCTCCACACGGAAATCGCCGATCCTCAGATAACCTTCGCCGTCCGCATTGCCGATCTGTAGCCAGGCGGGATCGGGGTTCGCGCCATACTCGCCCCAGTAAAGGCGGGGATGCGCATTGAAGATCATCAGTCCGCTCATCAGGAGAATGACGAGCGCGACGAAGTTGGTCCAATGCCAGATGCGTGTAGACAGGCGGTGGCGATAGATCGTGCCGCCGCGCTGCATTTCCTCTGTATGAAACATATCTGTGCTGCTCATTGCGTCTGCCTTTCTGCAGGACAGTCTCGTTGCGAGGTGCGCACACGGGCAAATCACATTCGCCGCACCGCTTCGTGAACGTCGTTCACGGGATTGCGCGGAACCAGAGATTGGCGAGGGCGAGTACGGAGAAGACGAGGTTCGACGCGAAGAGGATGACGAGATAGAGGCCCCAGGGCTCGCGAATGCCGTCCACCGGATTTCGCCGGACGAGCCAGAAGAGCAGCGGCGTCCAGAATGCGGCTGCCCCCGCCGCGATGAGGCCGGAAGGAACCTCCAGTCCGGCAAGCGCGATGGTGAGCGCCATGACCGCAAGCCAGATACCGAGGATCGCTCTTGCTTCGGTGCGGTGGAAGATGAAGCAGATCGAGAGGGAATTGAAGAGGACCAGCCAGTAGACGAGGCCACGCGCCGCGTCGGGCACGCCGGAAATCGTCTCCAGAATTGCCATGATTGCCCCCTCGCAACCTGCCCGGACTGACCGGATTTCCCTTTCTGGTCAGTCTGGCCGCCGGAGCGGCCTCAAGGCAAGTCACAAAGAAGTGGGCTGGGGAAGTGGGGCAGGAGGGGTCAGCCGAAGCGGCGCTTCAGCCAGTCCACCATCAGCGCGTTCAGCTCCTCCGGCTTTTCGGACTGGGTCCAGTGGCCGCAATCGGGGATCACGTGCTTTTCGAGATCTGGCACATATTGCTCCATGCCGATGGTCATTTCGGGCCGGAGCACGATGTCGTCCGCCGCCGAGATCATCAGGCTCGGCGCGTCGACCTTCTCGGTCTGGCCTTCGGTGATTTCCCAGTTGCGCGTGAAGTTGCGATACCAGTTGATGCCGCCCTCGAAGCCTGAGTTCTCGAAGGCCTTCGTGTAGTAGGCGAGTTCCTCCTTCGTCAGAAGCTGCTCGCCGGGCCAGGTGCTTTCGTCCGTCTCGAAGCTCTTCAGGAAGGAAAGGTTCTTCTGGTCCGCGGGCAGTTTGTCGAAATCGGCAAGCGTCATCGCGCTCTTGCGGTACCAGAAGCGCATGGTGCGGGCGACGTCCTTCTCGAACATCTTTTCCGCTACGCCGAACTGCTGGAAGAAGACGATATACATGTCCTCGCCGAAGGCCATGCGCATGCCCGCGATGGGGTCGATGGGCCCGCGCGGCAGGAATGGCGTGTTGACGCCGATCACGCCGGCGACGCGGTCGGGGTGGCGCAGCGGCATCTGCCAGACGACCATCCCGCCCCAGTCATGCCCGGCGAAGATCGCCTTCTCGATGCCGAGCGCGTCGAGCATTCCCGCCAGATCGTCCGTCAAATGATGAATGTCGTAGAGGGGCACCGCGTCCTTGCCCTTCGGCCCGCCCGTATAGCCATAGCCGCGCATGTCCGGCGCAATGGCTCGGAAGCCCGCCCCGGCAATGGCGGGAAGCTGGTGGCGCCAGGAATAGGCGATTTCCGGAAAGCCGTGGCACATCACCACCGGCACGCCGTCCTTCGGCCCCTGCTCGTAGACGGCCATGCGGATGCCGTTCGTCTCGACGTAATGCGGCTCCGGAAAATTCATCGCCGTTCTCCTCCCTTGTGTTCTTGCTGCCCCGTCAGGCGGACTTCAGACGCTCCTGGTCCGCGGTCGGCGAAATGCCGAGCGAGCTCAGCATTTCCGTCCGGCCGGGGCCGAGCTTCGGCGGATAGAGATCCGCGTTGCGCTTCTTGCCGCGCGCCCAGGTCCTCAGCACCTTCGACACGTTGCGCGGGTCGCGCAGCCAGGTGTTCGGGGCATCGACCATGTGGAAGGAGCGCATGAAGGCGCGCATCAGCTCCACGTCGCCGCGAATGGCGGGCATGATCGCGTCCTCGGCGAAGCTCTTGAAGAGTCGCGCCTTCACGCCCGGCTTGTAGTCCGGGTCGAGCGCGTTGCGCGCGCGTTTCGCGGCGGCCAGATCCTGCTTCACCATGTCGTCGTAATGCTGGCGGAGTTCCTTCGCCAGTTGCGCGTGGTAGAAGCGCGCCCTCTCGTGCGGGTCGTTCGACCTCTCCAGCGTTTCGACGAGCGCTTCCGCGGCGACGCCCGCGAAGGAGCAGCCTCGTCCGTAAAGCGGGTTCGTCCGGATCACGCTGTCGCCGATCGGGAAGAAGTTCAGTACGCGGGGCTCGCCATCCTTCGTCATGTGACGCCAGCGGCTTATGAGTTCGCCCATGCCGAAAACGCGGCTGACCGGCCGCGAGGTTTCGCTCGACGTCCATTGCGCGATTCCGGGAAGCTGCGCGCATATCGCGTCGAAGTTCTCCGGCCTTACGATGGCGCGGCGAAGCTCCATCTCGATCTCCGGCACCGCGAGCGTGATCGAGAAGCAGCCATTGTCGGCGGGGAAGAGCCCGTACTTGATGAAGCCGAGATCGCCTGCGCCGGGAATCTTCGTGCGCGCGGGCTCGTTTTCCGGATCGTGCAGCCGGTAGTGGCGCGTGAAATAGAGAATGCCCGCGCGTTCGGTTTCCTCCGAGATACATGCGCCCGCATCGTTCAGCCATTCGATCATCTGACTGTTCTTGCCAGCGGCGTCGATCACGATGTCGGCGAGCCAGTCCTTCGTCTCGCCATTCTGCTCGGCGCGGACGCCGGTCACGCGAAGTTGCCCGGCGGCATCTCTGTCCGTCAGGATGCCGCGCACCAGCGTTCCCGTTTCGAAGCGGATGCCCTGCTGGCGTGCCGCGTAGCGGCGCATGATGAATTCGAGCGTCGTGCGGCGGCTGGTCAGGATCGTCATATCCTTGTCGCTGGGCACGGGCCTGTAGCTTTCCTGAAGCGACAGGGGCAGCCCGTCCGCGAATTTCAGTTCGCGGCAGCCGGCGGCCAGAAGCTCTTCCATGAGGTCGGGGTAATTGTCTCGGATCAGTATGTGGAGCCGCGCGAGGAAGGCGTGGCTGTGGCGCAAATGGCCGACGCCTTTGCGTTCCCAGCTTTCGAAAGCCTCGTCGGCTGAGGCTTCCGGCGGAGGCGGGTCACGTTCCAGCAGGGTCAGTTCCCGGCCCTTGCGGGCCAGTGCCAGCGCTGTCCAGAGGCCGGCTATGCCGCCGCCAACCACCAGAATGCGTTCGCTCATCCTCACGCCTCCTCCATCTGCATGCCGTCCGGCTTACAGAAAAACTAGACTACGGTCTAGTGAAAATAGGAAGCGGTCCCGCGGCTGTCCAGAGCCTGGCCTCGTGAAGTTTTGTGCTCAGCCCGCGGGTGTCGCGCGGAGTGACGAAGCCGCGACGGCAAGGGCGATCCATCCTGCCAGGAAGGCGACGCCGCCGACCGGCGTGATCATCACGAGCGCGCGGCTGCCGGTGAGGCCCAGATAGTAGAGCGAGCCCGAAAAGAGAATCGTACCCGCCACGAAAGCCCATCCGGCGAAGGTTGCGGCCGCGCCGCCGCCCTGCGCCGCTACCCAGGCGACCGCGAGAAGCGCCAGCGCATGATACATCTGGTAGCGCGCGCCGGTCTCGAAGACCGCGAGTTCCGCCGGCCCCACGCGGGCCTGCAGCCCATGCGCCGCGAAGGCGCCGAGCGCCACCGAAAGAAAGCCGCTCAACGCGCCGATGGTGAGCCAGAGTTTCATGGGTTTGCCCCTGCCGAAGTTTTCGTCTTTCCGGCAAGTCTATGCTTGTGGGAGCGGGGGCAGAAAGTCTTTCCTGTCCGCGTTAGTCTGGTGCCGGGTTTCATGCGCGAAAGGAGGTCCTCATGGCCGAGGCCTTTAGGAAATGGCAATGCGCGACCTGCGGCTTCATCTATGACGAGGCGGAAGGCTGGCCCGACGACGGCATCGCGCCGGGCACACGCTGGGCGGATGTTCCGGAGGACTGGGTCTGTCCGGACTGCGGCACGCCGAAGGAAGATTTCGACATGGTCGAAATCTGAGACGTAGCGTCACCGCGCTTTTTCCCGGAGTTCCGCCATTTTTTGCGACGGTTTGCCGCTTTGAAGCTGCCGCTTAAAACCCATACTCTGTTTGTGGGTTTAATGTTTGCAGCAGAAAGAACGGCCATGATCCCGCAGGAAATCGCCAAGACCATCATCGATCCGAAGGCCTATGCCGATGGCAAGCGTGTCGACGACGCCTTCAGCTATCTCCGAAAGGAGATGCCGTTCGCGCAGGCACAGCCGGAAGGTTTCGATCCCTTCTGGGTCGTGACGAAACATGCCGATATTCTCGAGGTCGAGCGGCAGAACGACCTCTTCCACAATGGCGACCGCGCGACGACGCTGACGCCCATAGATGTGGACAAGAAGGTCCGTGAGCTGATGGGCGGTTCGCCTCATCTCGTGCGTTCGCTCGTGCAGATGGACAATCCCGATCACTTCAACTACCGCCGCCTGACGCAATCCTGGTTCATGCCGCAGAATTTGAGGAAGCTCGAGGCGCGCATTCGGGAGATCGCCAGGGGCTTCATCGACCGTATGGCCGATATGGGCGGGAGCTGCGATTTCGCACGCGACGTTTCCTTTCTCTATCCGCTGCACGTGATCATGGAGGTGCTGGGTGTTCCGGAGTCGGACGAGCCGCGTATGCTCAAGCTCACGCAGGAGCTTTTCGGCAGCGCCGATCCGGATCTCAATCGCAGCGGCGCGGAAGTGAAGGATGCCGACGCGGCGCTCGCGCAGATCGGCGCCACGGTGGGCGAGTTCATCGAGTACTTCAACGCAATGACCGAAGACCGCCGCGCCAATCCGCGCGACGACCTCGCCAGCGTCATCGCCAATGGCAAGATCGAGGACAAGCCGCTCGGTCATCTCGAAGCCATGTCCTACTACATCATCGCCGCGACCGCCGGTCACGACACGACATCGAACACGACGGCGGGCGGCCTCTGGGCGCTGGCCGAGAATCCCGCGGAATTCCGCAAGCTCAAGGAAAATCCGGCGCTCATCCCGAGCTATCTCGAGGAGTCGATCCGTTGGGTCACGCCGGTCAAGCATTTCATGCGTACCGCGACGGCGGATGCCGAGGTGCATGGCCAGAGGATCGCCAAGGGTGACTGGATGATGCTGTCCTATCCCTCCGGCAATCGCGACGAGGATGTGTTCGCCGATCCCTTCGTCTTCAAGGCGGACCGCTCGCCGAACAAGCATGTTGCCTTCGGCTATGGCGCCCATGTCTGCCTCGGGCAGCATCTCGGACGGATGGAAATGCGCATTCTCTGGGAGGAGCTTCTGCCGCGCCTGCAAAGCGTCGAACTCGCGGGGCAGCCGAAGCGGATGGATGCGAATTTCGTATGCGGTCCGAAGTCGGTTCCGATCAGCTACCGCATGAACTGAGCGAGAAGGGGGGCGCCGGGGTATGAGCGATGGTGCGAACGAGAAGGCCTTCAGGACATGGCAATGCATGACCTGCGGTTTCATCTATGACGAGGCCGAAGGACTGCCGGACGAGGGCATCGCTTCCGGCACCCGCTGGGAAGACATTCCCGATGACTGGATATGTCCGCTCTGCGGCACGCCCAAAGCCGATTTCGAAATGATCGAATTGTGAAGGAGTAATCTTCCGCTGCGTCACTCCGCATTTTTGCGGATGACGCGGCGTTGACCCCCGGAGACCGCAAGGTCATTGTTGCGCCATCAAAACAAAAAACACGCAACCGGCGGTACAAGCCGGAGCGGGCCCATAAAGGGAGGGACGCAACATCATGCTCACCAAGGCAGACGATTTTCCGATTCACCAGACGCCGGAGCCGATCGCATTTTCGGGAACGGACAGAAACTTCTACGACCGCTATTTCTTCAACGGCTATACGCGCAGCGGCGATGTCTTCTTCGCCGCCGCGCTCGGCGTCTATCCGCATCTCAACATCATGGACGGCGCGTTCAGCGTCATCGTCGACGGCGTGCAGCACAATCTCCATGTCTCGCGCTTCCTGAATTCCGAACGTCTCGACACGCAGGTCGGCTCGCTCTCCATCGACGTTGTGGAGCCGCTTCATTCTTTGCGCGTCCGCGTCGCGGAGAACGAGCATGGCATCAAGGCGGATCTGACCTTCACCGGCCGCGCGCCCGCGCTGAAGGAGCCGCGCTTCACGCGGCGCAACGGTCCGCGCACGCTGATGGACCTCACCCGCCTCACCCAGAACGGCACCTGGGAAGGCTGGATCGAGGTCAAGGGCAAGCGTATCGAGGTGAAATCGAGCGACTTCGTGGGCACGCGCGACCGCTCCTGGGGCGTTCGTCCCATCGGCGCTTCCGATGCGCAGCCCATGGTACCGCCGATGGAATTCCAGTTCTTCTGGCTCTGGGCGCCGCTCAATTTCGACGATTGCATCACGCTGTTCCATGTGAACGACGACGAGCATGGCGAGCCCTGGAACCTCTCCGGCGTCGTCTGCCCGCTTGGCCGCGATGCGAAATCGCAGGAGATGGATCGCGTCAGCTACGAAATCGATTACATCTCCGGCTCGCGCCACGCGAAGTCCTGCTCGATCTTCTTCGAGACGCGCAAGGGCGAGAAGACGCGGATCGATCTCACGCCGAAGTTCCATTTCTACATGATGGGCATCGGCTACGGTCATCCCGAATGGGCGCATGGCGCGCACAAGGGCGACAACGCTGTCGGCTATGAGGAGTTCAGGCTCTCGGACATCAAGAGCTATGCGCCGCCTCATCTTCACATCCAGGCGATCTCGGACGCGGTGATGACGCTGCCGGACGGTTCGACGCGCAAGGGCTGCGGCATCCTCGAACAGATGATCGTCGGGCCGCATGCGCCTTCGGGCTTCACCGACATTCTCGATCCGGCGAAGTGAGGGCCGGAATGGAGGATCTCGCTTCCCGCATCGCTGCCTATCTCGCGCACCGGATGCCTGCCGCATCCGGCATCGAGGTGAGCGGCATATCGCGTATTCACGGCGGCGCCAGCCGCGAAACCTTCCGTCTCCGCGCAAGCTGGCAGGAGGGCGGGGCGAGGATCGAGCGTGCGCTCATCCTGCGCCGCGATCCCGTCGCAAGCCTGATCGAGACGGAACGCGACATCGAATACAACGCCTATCGGGCCTTCCATCCGACGGGGCTTCCGGTGCCCGAGCCGCTCTATCTCGAAACGGATCTCCAGTGGCTCGACAGGCCCTTCTTCGTGATGGAGCAGATCGAGGGCTGCGCCGCGGGCTCGCCCTTCAACGCCGACCCCTACGGGCCCCTCGCCGAGAAGATCGGCAGGCAGTTCTGGACCCATCTCGGTCATATCGCCGCCGCCGATCCGCATGGCATCGGCTTCGCGGCGAACATGGAAGAGATCGCGCCGGACGAGTGCTGGAAGCGCGAGCTCGACAAGTGGGAAAAGGTGATCGACGAGGACGAGCTCGAGCCGCAGCCGATCGCCCGCGCCGCAATCCGCTGGCTTCGCCGCAATCCGCCCACGCCCGCGGAAAGGATTTCGGTCGTGCATGGCGATTATCGCACCGGCAACTTCCTTTATGACGGGGAAGGCAATATCCGGGCGATCCTCGACTGGGAGATGTGCCATCTCGGCGATCCCTTGGAGGATGTCGCATGGGCGGCCGATCCGCTCTGGGCCTTCGAGCGGGCCGAGCGTCCCGGCGGCATGATCGCGCGCGAGGAAGCCTTGCGCATCTGGGAAGAGGCGAGCGGTCTCAAGGCCGATCCCGTCCGCCTGCGCTGGTGGGAGATATTCAACTCGCTGAAGGGGCTGGCGATCTGGATTTCCTCCGGCAAGGAATATCAGACCGGGGCGAACCGCGATCCGATCCTCGCCTTTCCGAGCTGGTATTGCACCGATGTCCATAATCGCGTCCTGGCGCACAGGCTCGCCGAACTTTCGAAGGAGGCCCGCGCATGAAGCCCGATGTCGGAACCGTGATGCACGGCTTTTTCGGAACGCTGCTCGGAGAGATTGCGCCTCATCTGGGCGCGGAATACTCGATGGGCAATGTCGGCATCATGGGCATGATGATGTACATGGTCGCGGAGGAATATGACCGCGCCGCCGATATCCGCGCGACGGAAAACAGGGAGATGCGTTCGCTCTTCTCCCATGCAGCGACGCTCGTCACCGAGCCTGCGCTGAAGGCGAAGCTTTCATCCGCGGCGGCGGAAAAGGAAACCTCGCTCCGCATTCAGGCGCTGAACGCCCGCAATGCGGCTCTGCAGAACCTGCTGATCGAGTTGCAGGCTCATGCGGAGGCGTCGGACGCCGGATGGGCGCGCAATCTCGAGGCCCGCATCTGGGACTATCTCGTGGCCGCCGCCGAGCGGCGCAAGCTGCCGCTGCCGTCCTTCGGATAGGGCGCTCTTCCCCCGGACCTGCCGCCGCGCTATCACTCGGTCGCAGCGTCCGGGGTTTCCCTTTCCATGTCTCTCGCCATTCGCCTTGCGACCGTCTACGGCACGATGTTCCTGTTCACGGGCGTCTATCTGCCGTTCTTTCCCGTATGGCTGAAGTCCAAGGGGCTCGATGCGGGCGAGATTTCCCTCGTCGTCGCGCTTTCGCTCTTCCTGCGTATCGTGGTGAGTCCCTTTTTCGCGTCCCTGGCCGACCGGCTGGACGACAGGCGCCGCGTTGCGCTCTGGCTGGCCTGGGCGTCGCTTGCCTGCGCGGGGTTGCTCCTCATGGCCGAGGGGTTCGGGCCGATCCTTCTCATTGCGCTCGTTCTCAATGCCGTCTTCCCGTCGATCTCGCCGCTGGTCGAAACCATCGCCATGCGCGCGCGGATCGAAGAGGGCATGAACTACGGCCGTGTCCGCATGTGGGGTTCGATCACCTTCATCGCCGCAAGCGCCGGCGCGGGCTGGCTTCTCGAATGGACGGCGCCTTCCGTCATAGCCCTGTGTTTCGTCGCCGCGCTTCTGTGCAATGTCGCAGGCGCCTGGCTCCTGCCGGAGGATGCGCCGCGAAAGGCCAGGCCCCACGCGCCGCGTTCGCGCTTCGCCGACGTGCTGGAAATCGGGCGGCATCCCGTTTTCGTTTTCTTCGTGCTCGCCGCGAGCCTCACCCAGGCGACCCATGCCGTCTATTACGCCTTCGGCTCGCTCGCCTGGCAGGCGCAGGGCTATTCGGACATGGTGATCGGCCTGCTCTGGGCGACGGGTGTCGTGGCCGAGATCGTTCTTTTCTACATCTCCGGCCCGTTAATGGCGCGGATCGGCGCCGTCAGGCTCGTCATGCTGGCTGCGGCCGCCGCCATTCTCCGCTGGACGGTGACGGCGCTCGATCCGCCGGTCGCGCTTCTCTTCGTCATGCAGGCGCTTCACGCCTTCACCTTCGGCGCGGCCCATCTCGGCGCGGTGCAGTTCGTGGCGCAGGCGGCGCCGCCGCGTCTTGCGGCCACCGCGCAGAGCCTTTACGCGGCAATGGCGTCCGGCGTTATCATGGGACTGGTGACAATCGGCATCGGTCCCATATATGAAGCTCTCGGGCCCCATGCCTATTTCGTGATGGCGGGGGCGGGCGCGGTGTCGCTCGCGGGGGCCTTCATGGTGGGGCTTCGCTGGAAGGGCGAGGTTCTCGCCGCAGAGGATGAAGGCGAGGAAAGGCAAGAAGAACATGGCCATTGAAGTCATCCCGACCGGCGCCGCGCTCGGCGCGGAAGTTCGCGGGCTCGATCTCTCGAAGCCGCTCACCGATGCCGAGTTCGAGGCCGTTCAGCAGGCCTGGTACGATCACATCGTTCTTCTCTTCCGTGGACAGAAGATCGACGACGACGATCTCGTCCGTTTCTCCGCGCGTTTCGGCGAACTCGACATCGCGCCGGCCAGCGCGACCGACATGGCGGGCGGGCAGGCGCTCTCGCGTCCCGAGATATGGATCATCTCCAACGTGGTCGAGAACGGGAGGCCCATCGGCGCGCTGGGCGACAAGGAAGCGGAGTGGCATACCGACATGTCCTATGTCGCGGAGCCGCCCATGGCGAGCGTTCTCTATTCGCTCGAAATCCCCGATAGGGGCGGCGATACGAGTTTCGCCAATATGTACAAGGCGCTTGAGGAACTTCCCGCCGATCTGCGCGCCGCCGTCGAGGGCCGTATCTGCAATCACGATGCGAGCATGACGAGCGTGGGCGAACTTCGCGCGGGCGCCGAGGCGGTCGTGGATGTGCGCACGGCGCCGGGCGCGAAACATCCCGTCATCCGCACGCATCCCGCGACGGGCGGCAAGTCGCTCTATCTCGGACGCCGCCTCAACGCTTATCTCGAGGGATACTCCGTCGAGGAAAGCGAAAGACTTCTCGACCGGCTCTGGGCCCATTGCGCGAAACCCGAATTTTCGTGGACGCACAAATGGCAGGTCGGCGACCTTCTCATCTGGGACAATCGCTGCGCGATTCATCGCCGCGACGGTTTCGATGGCAGTCAGCGGCGTGTCATGCATCGCACGCAGATCAAGGGACGCGCCCCGCGCTGACGCGCCGTCGCCCTTGCGTCAATTTTCCGCCGTTTGACTTTGCCCGCAGATACGCCAGTTTCTGCGGCAAAAGCATTCGCCAAATGGAGGAAAACAAATGCGCGCTTTGGTGCTTGAGGGCAATTTCGGTATCGAAAATCTGAAGCTCAAGGAGCGGGACGTGCCGAAGGCGGGTCCCGGTCAGGTCGTGCTGAAGATGAGGGCCGGCTCGCTCAATTACCGCGACCTCGCCACCGTCACTTTCGGCGGCAATCCCAACCTTCTGCCGCTCGTGCCGTTGTCGGATGGCTGCGGCGAAGTCGTCGAGGTGGGCGAGGGCGTCACGCGCCTGAAGAAGGGCGACCGCGTCGCCCCGAGTTTCTTTCAGGGCTGGCTCGCGGGCGGTCCCGTTGCGCAGCAGCTCGGGCCGACGGCGCTCGGCAGCCCGATCGACGGTTGCGCGCAGGAATATATGGTGCTTTCCGCCGAGGGCATGTCCAGGGCGCCCGCCAATCTGTCCGATGAAGAAGTCGCCTGTCTTCCCTGCGCCGCGCTCACGGCCTGGCGTGCGCTCGTCGTCGAAGGCAATCTGAAAGCGGGCGACACCGTTCTCGTGCAGGGCACGGGCGGCGTTTCCATCTTCGCGCTGCAATTCGCAAAGGCGATGGGCGCGCGGGTGATCGTCACATCGTCCTCCGACGAAAAGATCGAGCGCGCGAAGAAGCTTGGCGCGGACGATGCGATCAACTACCGGGAAAAGCCCGACTGGGAACAGGAGGCCCGCCGTCTCACGGGCGGGCGCGGCGTCGATCACATCGTTGAAGTCGGCGGCGCCGATACTTTCCCGCGTTCCATCATGGCGGCCCGCGTCGGCGGTCATGTCGCGGTGATCGGCATTCTCTCCGGCCTCACGAAAGACGTGAACGTCGCCGCGATCTTCGCGCAGAACCTCAAAATCAGCGGCATCACCGTCGGCAGCCGCACGCATTTCGAGGAGATGTCCCGTGCGATCGAGCAGAACGACATCCACCCCGTCATCGACAAGCGTTTCGCGCTGGACGAGGCGCAGGAAGCTTTCCGCCTCATGCAGGGCGCGTCGCACTTCGGCAAGATCGTGCTGAATATCTGAATCCGATTTGGGGTGTGGGGCGGGCTCGCCTCACCCCCATAATTCCCGTTCCGGCGGATAGACGAGGCTTCCCTCGTAGCGGAGCGCCGGTTCGCGATCCTTCGCGAGCAGCAGCGGCCCGTCGAGATCGACATAGTCCGCCTGTTGCGCGACGAGCATGGCGGGCGCCATGGCGAGCGAGGTTGCCACCATGCAGCCCACCATCACGCGCAGCTTCCTGAGTTTGGCGCAGCGAATGACGGCGAGCGCCTCGGTCAGCCCGCCCGTCTTGTCGAGCTTCACGTTGACGAAGTCGTAGAGCCCGACCAGCCTGCGCATGCCTTCGAGCCCATGCGCGCTTTCATCCGCGCAGAGCGGCACCGGGCTCTCGATCCCGCGCAGCACCTCGTCATCCTTCGCAGGGAGAGGCTGCTCGATCAGCGACACGCCGAGCCGGGCGAATTCGCGCGCCAGCGGAAGCACATCTTCAGGCTTCCAGCCTTCATTGGCATCGACGATGAGCGCCGCGTTCGGCGCGCCCGCCCGCACGGCCTCGACGCGCGCCACGTCTTCGTCGCCGCCTTGCCCGAGCTTCAGTTTCAGGATCGGCCGTTTCGCCGCCTTCGCCGCCGCCTCGCGCATGTCGTCCGGCGCGGCGAGGCTCAGCGTATAGGCGGTGGTCAGCGCGCGAGGGGCGGTGAGCGAGGCGAGTTCCCATGCGGGCTTGCAGGCGAGTTTCGCTTCCAGGTCCCAGAGCGCGCAATCGAGCGCGTTGCGAGCCGCACCGCGCGGCATGGCGCGTTGCAGTTCCTCGCGGCTCATGCCGTCGGCTATGGCCTGCTGCTGTCCCTTGATTGCGGCGAGGACGTCCTTCTCGTTCTCGCCATAGCGCGCGTAAGGAACGCATTCGCCCTGGCCCGTCAGCCCGTTCTCGCTGACGCGGGCCACCACCACGCGCGCCTCCGTCTTCGCGCCGCGCGAGATGGTAAAGGCCCCGGAGATCGGCCAGGACTGGATTTCGGCGGATATCTCGCGCATCGCGGCGGGTTCGTCTCTTTGTGTGAAAGGAATGAAAAACTGGCGCGCGATGATGGCTTTTGTGTGTGATCTCTCCAAGCCCCAATTTGGGTCATGTCTGACGAGATTGGTCTCCCTTCGCGCCGGTAAAGACGTAGCCGGCGCCATAGACTGTCTTGAAGGGCGGAGCGTGCCTGCTTGCGGATTCGATTTTGCGGCGCAGGCGGCGAACCACAGCGTCGAGATTCCGCGGGTCGTTTCCTGCGGATAGGACAGACCGGCTCTGGGGAATATGCGGTGCGGCCATGAGCGGCCTCAGAAATGCGATTTCCGTCGCGGTAAGAGAGACCGAGCTTCCATCCGGGGTGTGCAGGCGCCAATTGATTTCATCGAGTTGCCAGTCAGACAGAGAACCATCGGCGCTGGAGGGTAGAGTGACGAGCCGGCGCATGAGGTTGCGGCAGCAGGTTTCGATTTCACGCAAAGATGCGGTTTTGACCAGATATATGTCGGCGCCTGCGCCTCTTCCCGCGAGGCGGTGCTCCTCATCGCCGTAGGCGGTAAGGACGATGATGCCAACAGAGAGGTCGTATCGCCGGCGTGTCGCGGCGGCGATCTCCAGTCCGCTCCCATCCGGGAGTGCGAGGTCGAGAACGATAATATCGGGGCGGTCGTGCAGAAGGTAGTCGAGGCTTTCCGCGCAACTCCCGGAATGATCTACCCGCCAGCCATGGCCGGAAAGATATTCGACGAGGTCGATGCGCAGCGCCGGTTCGTCTTCAACGACGAGGATGCGTCCATCATGTATCACGGTGGACCTCATGCAACGTGAGCGTCACTTCCGTACCGCCTCCGTTTCGAGGTGAGATAGAGATGTCGCCATCGTAGCGAGCCGCGAGGCGTTTGGCGGTGAAGAGTCCCAGGCCAGTCCCGTCATATCCCTTGGTATTCCCGGCCCGGAAGAACCTGCTTCCCAATTGCTCGCGCTCGGCCGGGGCGCCTGGCCCGATGCCCCGATCGCTTACCTTCAAGGTGACGCTTCCTTCGTGCTTTGTCAGTACCAGCTTTATCGGACTGCCGTCAGGTGCATATTTGAGAGCGTTGTCGAGGAGATTTGAAACGATGATGGCAATCGAGTCCCGATCTCCGTCGAAGTCCAGCCGCTGAGGCATGTCGAACACGAAACGCGGCGCGGCTGCGAGTTGTCTGATGAGTTTGGCCAGATCGAATGCGGAGTTGTGCTCTCCGCCGGGCGCGGCAAGACCCGACGACAGAAACGCTTCCACGAGCCGGTTCATCCGGTCCGTCGCCTGACGGATATGGACTACGCGGCGCGCGAGCGCCGGTTCGGTTTGGCGGTTGAGTGTTTCCAGCATTTCGCTCGCCCGCGCGATCGTGGCGAGAGGCGTTCGCAACTCATGGCTCAGCATGAGCAACTTGCTCCGTTCATCCTCGACATATGAGAGCAACTCGGCGCGCAAGCGCACGCCGACCAGAATTGCGGTCATCAATCCCATGAACAGAAAAGAGAGCAGGTGAATCAGAAGATATATTTCCTGATAGGCGTTGGTTCCGACGAGGGATTCGGGCGGGAGCAAGAACGCCCCCGCGGCGCGGCACAAAGCTGCCAGGACGATCAGACAGCACCATCCCGTCATTATGTATCGCAACGAAGCCGGTTGTCTGCGATCGCGCAGAAACATGCTTGCGCAGGCGCCGTAGCAAAGACCGATTAGCAGGGAGAACAGGCTGATCCGGATGACGATGCCATCCGGCCAGAGCAGCATCAGTACCGGCCATCCCAGAACGACGGTCGCCAATATTGCGACTTCGACAGCATTCATCCGTGGACGTTCCAGGAAACGGGCGAAACCTTCGAGCATGAGCACCATGCTGGATGCGGCTAGTGCATTTCCCAGCCATGTCGCCACGAAGGTCCCCGCGGACGGCGCTTCGGGCGAAGCGAGCAGTAGCAGGAGGAACCCTGCGCTTCGGGCGCCGAACGATGCGGCTAGCGGCAGCATTCCGGGAATTTGTCTTTGCGCGCGATAGAGGATCAGACCGCAAGCACAGAACAGCGCATCGGCAATGATCGCGACAATGAGAATGGTTTGAGCTTGCAGCATGGCGAACCACTATCGCCGGGCAAGCGATTCCTCTCAAGCATTCACGCGGTCAGAAATAGTCAGATTTGGACATAAACAAACATAGTTTGATTGTTTTCAATATAATGTTCGTTTTGAACTACTTATATTCGAATATTAGTAATTCATTATTGGAATCCCTTTGTATTCTTCTCTCTGAATGTTTCGATTCGTCTCTCGCATGAGGCGGATCGCCCCGTTCGGCAAACAGGGAGACAGGCCATGCCCGGATTTCACTCGCGTCCGCGATCCGCGTTTTCTCGAGTCCCGAACCATCGCCGTGCAATGAAAATCAGCGCATTGCTCTCATCCGTCGCGTTGTTTCTGTCGGTTCCTTCTCATGCAGTTTGGGCGCAGAGCGTTACCGCGACCGGCGACGTGAATCCTGTTCCGACTCCCAATCCGGTTGCGGCCTGGGATGTTGGCGGCACCACGCTGCAGGTAGGCGATACGGGCACGGGCAGCCTCACCGTTTCCGGTGGAGGCGCTCTCACGAGCCAGGATGCCAACATCGCGAACGATTTCGGTTCTCAGGGTTCGGTCACGGTAACGGGGGCGGGTTCGTCCTGGAGCAATACCGGAGCGCTCAGCGTCGGTAATTTCGGCGATGGTACGCTTCTGATCGAGGAAGGCGGAGCAGTGTCTGTCGGTACCGATCTCTTCGTCGCCGACAAATGGGTCGGATCGGGCTCTGTGACGGTCACCGGCGGTGGTTCAACCCTCGATGTTGGCGGCGCAATTTATGTTGGCGACAACCTGATCGGCGACATGAGCGTCCTCGACGGCGCGGAAGTCAGCAGCGGAGAGAGCTTTATTGGCTATTTCGCGGATTTCGGAGGGGGAAGCAACGGCGAGGGAACGGTCCTGGTCGCGGGTTCGGGATCGCGATGGTCCGTCGCGGGCGATCTGCACGTCTCATATGACTATCGGGGTGTGTTGACCATCGCGGATGGTGGCGAGGTAACGGCCGGGTCGAATACCATCAGGCTTTCTGCAGGCCCATTTGCCTCCATCGGCGGGTATGGTGAAATCAATATCGGCGCGGCGGCAGGAGAAGTGGCGCAGGCGGCCGGTCGTCTCGATGCGGAGGGTATCGAGTTCGGTGGGGGAGTGGGTGTCATTACCTTCAATCACACCGATACCGACTTCGAACTTGCGTCGAACATTTCAGGCGGCACGCCCTCAAGCGCATTCATAAACCAGATTTCCGGAACGACGACATTGAGCGGGGATTCCTCGGCCTTCGGTGGTACCACCACCGTGTCCGGTGGCCGGCTCAATGTCGATGGTGCTCTTGGCGGCGTACTCGATATCGATGGCGGTACGATCGGTGGATCGGGCTCGCTGGGCGATCTCACTCTGGCGGCCGGCGGTACGCTTGCGCCCGGTAATTCCGTCGGCACGACGAACGTCGCTACGGCTACGTTCGACGCCGGATCGACTTTCGAGGTCGAACTCAACGACGGAGGTTTTGCCGCGGGGGTGAACAACGATCTTCTGGCTGCGAGCGATACCGTGACGATCAACGGCGGTACCGTGCGCGTCAGGCCGGAAAACGGCACCGATGCAGGAACCTCTTACAGTGCGGGAACCTATACAATCGTTACCGCAGCCAACGGGGTAACCGGTACGTTCGATGCACTGATCGACGATTACCCTTTTCTTGATTTTGTCCTTTCCTACGGCACCGGCGACGTTCTCCTGACATCAACGGTGCTTGCGACAAGCTTTTGCACGCCGGGCATGAGCGCCAATCAGTGTGCAACCGGAGACGGCGCATTCTCCGTCGGTTCGGGCGCTCTCTTTACAGCGGTGCTGAATCTTCCCGCGGGCGGGGTCGCTGACGCGCTCGATAGTCTTTCAGGCGAGTTGCACGCCTCGCTCGCGACGGCGATCGCCGAGGAGGCAGGGATTGTTCGCCAGGCCGCCCTGCGGCGGATGGGAGACGCCCCTGAAAAGCAGGAGGGAGCCAAGGCGTGGATGGACGTATTCGGCGGAAGGAAGTCCTGGGATGGAGATGGCAACGCCGCGGAAATGGATAGCTCCTCCGGCGGCGTTGTCGCGGGCGTGGATGCCTGGCTTTCGGACTCCGTGTTCCTCGGTGCCCTTGCAGGATTTGCCCGCTCGGACATCGACGCCGATATGCGCATGTCCGGAGCGACCGTGGAGAACTATCATCTTGGTATCTACACCGGATCCCGGCTCGGAAGACTGTCGCTGGAAATGGGGGGCGCCTACAGCTTTCACGATATCGAAGTCGGGCGGACGGCGGTCTTCACCGGCTTTGCCGGCAATATGAACAGCGACTACGATGCGCGCACGCTTCAGGCATTCGGGGAAGCTTCCCATGCGTTCGACGCAGGCGCATCCGCCCGCGTGACGCCCTTCGCGAACATCGCATATGTAGATGTCGAAACGGATGCCTTCAACGAGAGGGGCGGCGCGGCGGCGCTTGCGTCGTCTGGATACGACCTGGACACCGTCTACACCACGCTGGGATTGCGGGCCGATACCGCGTTCCAGCTTCGAGACGTAGATGCGACCCTCGACGTCATGGCCGGTTGGCGGCGGGCGTCCGGAGACAGGACTCCTTCGGGCTTTCATTCATTTGCCGGAGGAAACACATTTCAGGTTTCAGGCGTTTCCATCGCGGAAGAAGCGCTCGTAGTCGATCTGGGAGTCGCGGTGGAATTGGCGGAGGGTGCCGAACTCAAACTGGCCTATGGGGGGCAATTTGGCTCGGCATTTTCAGGGCACGCTGCTCATGCAGGCTTCCGGCTCGATTTTGCATGGTGAAGCTGCGGCGGTGCTTATCCGTATTGTCTTCGTCCTTCGCGATTGAAGGGCGGGAAGGCGGAACGAGCTGACGGTTCATATGCGGCCCGCGAAGAAGGCCCCGTTCCAGTGCTCGCCGGGCGGGTTCGTCTCATAGGCCGCGATCCGCGCCTCGTAGAAATCGTAAAGCGTCGGGATCGCGCCGTTGAGCTTGCGGCATTCGGTGATGGCGGCGCGCGCCTCCGCCCAGCGCTGGTTGCGATAGGCCGAGAAGATCAGCGTATGCGCCTCCTGCAGCGCGCGGAACTTCGGGTTTGCCCGCATGATGGGGTCGCCCAGCAGTGCGAAGACGCGGCGGCCCTCCGGGTGGCGGGGCGTCGAAACGAGGTCGATCTCCAGCAGCGCATAGCGGTCGCCGACCGCGCGCTGCGTGCCTTCGCCGACGATGATCGCGGGGCCGTAGTGGCGCGCATTCTTCTGCAGATAGGCCGCAAAGCTCACCGGTTCGCCGAGTACGCCATAGTCGAAGCGCTGCACCGCGCCCATGTTTCCGGTGATGGCGGTGCCCGTGTCGATGCCGATGGAAAGGCTCAGCGGCACATGGCTCAGGTGCTGGCGGCGCGCATCTTCCTCAAGGAATTCATTGAGCGCTTCCAGGTTCTCCACCATGCGCAGCGCCGCGTCGCAGCCCTTGGAGGCGTGGTCGCCCGCATCGAGCGGCGCATTCCACACCGCATAGAGCGCATCGCCCACCGTGCGGTCCACCATGCCGTTGCGGTCCTGAACGATCTTCGTCATGGGCGAGAAGAAGCGGTTCAGGATGTCGGCATAGGCCGTCGGATCTTCGAGATAGCGGTCGGAGATGATGTTGAAGCCGCGAAGCCCCACCACAACGGAGGTTACGTCGCGGAGCGAGCCTTCCGCCTGGATGATGCGCGGATTGGCCTTCACCTTCGCAAGTCCCGCGGAGGAGAGGCGCCGCGAGAACTGCGTCTCGATGAAGCGGATTTCGTCTTCCGTGTGCAGCCTCGTCATCAGCGCGCAGGTGAAGGCCGCGGCGATCAGCGTCACGCTGGCAAGCGCCGGGTCTATCAGCCAGCGGTAATTTTCGAAGGCCCACCATGAGCCATAGCCTGCGCCCGCGACGAGGACGAGCGTCAGCGCGATGCCCCAGCGGAAGCGGAACCGGCGCACGACGAGGATCACGAGCACGCCCGCGACGAGAATGAAGAGCTGTTCGGCGGCCGAGACCCAGCCCGGCCGCGTCAGGAAATGTCCGTCCAGGATCTGGTCGATGGCATTTGCCGCGATGGCGCCCGAAGCGAGGCGCGTTCCCGCAGGCGTCTGGTACATGCGGTCGGACCCGTTGGCCGATACGCCGATGACCGCGATGCGGCCCGTCACGGCGGCCGGGTCCGCCCGTCCGGACAGGATGCTGCCCGCGGAGAGGCGGCTTCGCGTCGTCTCGTCGCCGAAATAGAGGGCGAGGCTGCCATCCTTCAGCGTCTGCGCCGCGAGGGACGTGCCCTCGATAGCGATGCTCTCGATGCCGGGCTCGATTTCGAAGGAGAAGCCGTTGTCGGGCGTGGCGACGCGCGCGGTAAAGCCCGTGCCGCCCTTGGCGACCCGCAACACCTCGAGCACGTTCGAGGGATAAAGCGCGCCGTCGAGATTGGCGAGCATGGGCAGTCCGCGCACGGTCTTGCCAGGCGCCGTATCGGGCAGGGTGGCGCCATTGCCCTTCGCCGCCGCTTCGAAAGCGGGCAGCGTCGCGCGCCATGTGTCGACGGCATTCATGTAGTGGCGCGGATCGCCGCCCTGCGGCGTGATCGCCGCGCGGCGCAGCGGATCATGCGCGTTCTGGAAGGCGGTCTTGCCGGGAACGAAAGAGACCACCGAAGGTGTCGAGGCGAGCAGCGCCGTAAGTTGCCGGTCGTAGTTCGGAACGCGCGTCAGCGATGAGCCGAGCCCATCAAGGTTTCGCTCGGTCTGCAGGGGCGCCCAGAGGCGCATCAGTTCCGCCGTCGAGGTCGGGTCGCGGTCGGCAAGCGGCATGTCGATCAGGATCGCTTCCGCGCCCGCGTTCTTCACGCGGCTTGCGAGATCGTCCAGCCGCTTGCGCGGCCAGGGCCAGGCGCCATAGGTCTTCGCGGTCTCGGCGTCGATGTCGATATAGACCGCGTGAGGGCCTTCCGGGCCCGCCTCGCGCGGCAGGATGCGCTGGTAGAGGTCGAAGACCTGGTTCCGCAAATAGGACCCGGCGCCCTGCGGATCGTAGATCGACACGGCAAGGCTCAACACCAGCACAAGGCCGGGAAGGATCGCTGAAAGTCTGCGGAATGCAGGCGTCGGGTTCATGCTTCGCTACTCGTCCCGCGCCGAACATGTGTGCGCGGAGTTGCATCATATTGGACCTGTTTTCCTTCTCTTGTCCCGTTCCGGAACACAAGAAGGAACTCTCGATACCCTCACTGCAGCTTCCGTTCCACGGGTTCGGGGACACGCCATACCCGTGCTCACAAGCTTCGCCGAGCCGTTCCTGCGGCGGCTTTTGAGCGAGATTTTCATTTCGGTTCAGGAACCGTCCTCACGACCGTCCGTTAACTTCGCACCGGAGACGGCGGAGGCGGGGAAGAGGGGCGCTCGCGGGGGTTCAAAAGGCACCCCGCATGAACAGGAACAGGTTCGAATGCCCACCACCACACTGCTTTCCAGCGCTACCGAGGTCGATCTGTCGGATCTCGTGCCCCCCGGTGCGGTTACGGCCGTGCTTCGCATCACGGTGACCCCGGCGAATGCCGGTGTCCTCATCTATGTCGGGCCGGATTACGAGATGCCGATCGTCGCGAACGGTCCCGTCTGGGAAGGCCATGTCGATTGTCAGCCGCCGCGCATCTTCGTGAAGGGCGTCGGCGATCCCGCTCCCCGATGGTCGGTGGAGTATGCGGGAGCGCGCGGCGCGGCGGCCTTCTGACAGGTTCCCGGCAAAACCCTCTGGAAGTTCCACGAAACCCAACAAGGCGAGACACATCATGGCCAAGAGCAAATATGACGAGGCGCAGCTTCACGAACTTCTCTATCAGGCGCTCGAAACGGAAGCGGGCGGCATCGAGATTTACGAGACGGCGATTTCCTGCGCCGCCAATGACGACCTGAAGGAAGAATGGAGCGGCTATCTGAAGGAGACGCGCGGGCACCACAAGAAGCTGATGGAGGTTTTCGACAAGCTCGGCATCGATCCCGAGAAGCAGACGCCCGGCCGCAAGGTCGTCGCCCATATAGGCCGGTCGCTCGTGAAGGCGATGGAGATGGCGCGGGAAGAGGGCGATGCGGATGCCGCCCAGCTCGTTGCCGGCGAGTGCGTCGTCCTCGCCGAAACCAAGGATCACATGAACTGGGAGCTGATCGGCCATGTCGCGCAGAACAGCTCCGGCGACACGGCGAAGATCCTCAAGGAAGCCTATGAAGCCGTGGAGCAGGACGAGGATCATCACCTCTACCACACGACCGGCTGGACACGGGAACTATGGATCGATGCCCTGGGGTTCCCTGCCGTCGTGCCGCCGCCCGAGGAGGTGAAGAATGTCGAGACGGCCATAGGCGCCGCCCGCGCGGAAAACGCGCGGGGCGAGATGCTCTGAGCGTCATGTCCGGAGCAGGAGCCGGCGGCGGGATTATTCCGCGCCGGTCTCGCTCTTCAGATAGGCGATGACGTTCTCGCGATCGTCCTCTTTCTTGAGGCCGGGGAAGGACATGGTCGTACCGGGCACCATCGCGGAAGGCTTCGTCAGATAGGTATCGAGGGTTTCCTCGTTCCAGACCAGGCCGTCCTTGCCGTGCTGGATCATCGCCTCGGAATATCTGAAGCCGTCCTTGGTGCCGGCCGTGCGGCCGAAGAGGCCGTGGAGGTTCGGCCCGATGCGATCGGGGCCGCCAGCTTCCACGGTGTGGCAGGCCTTGCAGCGGGCAAAGATCTTCTTGCCCTTTTCGATGTCGCCGCCTTCATCCGCCAATGCCGCGCCTGCCACCGTCATGACGAGAGTGAGAGCCGTCAGGCCTGTGAAAATGCCGCGCATTGGAATCTCCCTTGAAATCGCAGTTGGGCCCGCTTTTCCTGCCGGGCCGGGATGCAACCTAACCTAATCCGGTATAAAGGGAAGGGCATGCGACAGACTGGCGCGGCATCGGTGGGGTGGCTTTGAGTTTTGTTCGCGTGCTGGCGGCTCATGTGCCAATGCCGTCGAATTCGGGACACCGGCTTGCTGTTCGTGCAATCGGCGGGCAGAGTGACCGCAGTCCAACCGAATAGCCGAAATCGGGGAAATTTTGGCGGAAACGAGCAGCCGCGGGGGAGGGGCAGGCGAACCGGCCACCTACCGCACGAACATCGAAAACCGGGTGCTCCGTCTCGAAGCGGCGGGGAACTGGTCCATTGTCCATCTGAATTCTGTGGATCGCGAACTCCGCAAGCTCTCCGCCCGTCCCGGCGAGGCGCAGCGGGCCGTGATCGATCTTTCGGCCATCTCCCGATTCGATACCGCCGCAGCCTCCATCGTCTCGCGCACAGCGGCCGAACTGGAGCAACGCGGTCTCCGGGTGGAATTCGAAGGCGTTTCGGAAGCGCAACATCTTCTTCTCGACAAGGTCGAGGCCTGCGGCAAGCCCGAGCCCGTCCGCCAGCCGCCGGTCGCGCTCTATCTCCAGATCGTCGGCAAGATCGGCGAAACCACCCGCGCCATCGGCGCGGAGGCCCGCGCCATGCTCGGTTTCATCGGCGCCGTCATCGTGACGCTGGGGCGGACCGTCGCGAACCCGCGCCGCTTCCGCATGATCCCCTTCGTTCATCATATGGAGAAGTCGGGTTTCGACGCCTTGCCTCTCGTCTGCCTGCTCACTTTCCTCATCGGCGCCGTGGTCGCGCAGCAGGGGGCGGTTCAGCTTCGTCAGTTCGGCGCGGAAGTCTTCACGGTCAATCTCATCGCCATCATCTTCCTGCGCGAGGTCGGTCTTCTCCTCACCGCCATCATCGTCGCGGGCCGTTCGGGCAGTGCCTTCACGGCCGAGATCGGCTCCATGAAGATGCGCGAGGAGATCGACGCCATGCGCACGCTCGGGCTCGATCCGATGGAAATGCTGGTGCTGCCGCGCGTCGCCGCGCTCACCGTCACGCTGCCGCTCCTCACCTTCATCGCCGACATCATGGGCCTTATCGGCGGCGGCTTCGTCGTCTTCTTCATGCTCGACATGTCGCCGGGCGTCTATATCTCGCGCGTGCAGGATGCAGTCGACTTCTGGACCTTCGGCGTCGGCCTCGTGAAGGCGCCCTTCATGGCTTCCGTCATCGCGCTGGTCGGTTGCCGCGCGGGTCTCGCCGTCACCGGCAGCGCCGAATCCGTCGGTGCCATGACTACGAGTTCGGTCGTGCGCTCGATCTTCCTCGTCATCATTCTCGATGCGCTCTTTGCAATGTTCTTCACGGCGGTGGGCATATGAGCGAGGGGCGCAAGGGGGAGCCGATCATCGAGGTCGAAGGGCTGGACACGCGCTTCGGCGACAATGTGATCCACGAAAATCTCGACCTCACGGTAAAGCGCGGCGAGGTCATCGGCATTGTCGGCGGTTCGGGCACGGGCAAGTCCGTGCTTCTGCGCACCATTCTCGGACTGAAGAAACCCGATGCCGGCCGCATCCGAGTCTTCGGTCTCGACTTCGCCCGGCTCTCGGAGGAGGAGCGCCGGCTGAACGAGCAGCGCTGGGGCGTTCTCTTCCAGGACGGCGCGCTCTTCTCCGCGCTCACGGTCGCCGAGAACATCCAGGTTCCCTATCGCGAGCATCTCGATCTGTCGCAGGAGCTGATGGACGAACTCGCGGCGGTCAAGATCGCGATGGTGGGGCTCAGGCCCACCGCCGCCTCGCTCTATCCCTCGGAACTTTCCGGCGGCATGAGGAAGAGGGCGGGGCTTGCCCGCGCGCTCGCGCTCGATCCGGAAATTCTCTTTCTCGACGAGCCGACCGCCGGTCTCGATCCTATCGGCGCCGCCGCCTTCGACGAACTCATCAACGATCTGAAGGAAACGCTCGGCCTCACCGTCTTCCTCGTCACGCACGATCTCGATACGCTTCATGCGACCTGCGACAGGATCGCGGTGCTCGCCGAGAAGCATGTTATCCTCGTCGGAACGATCGACGACATGTTGCGTAGCAGCCATCCCTGGATTCACGAATATTTTCACGGGCCGCGCGCGCGAGCGGCCCTTGCGGGCAAATAAGGGTCATGGAAATCAAATCCAACAACGTCCTGATCGGCGCTTTCACGCTTGCCGCGATCGTGGGCATCTTCCTGTTCCTGCTCTGGGTGAGCGGGATTCAGCTCAACAAGCAGTTCGCCTATTACAAGATCATCTTCGACGGGTCGGTGTCCGGCCTCTCGGAGTCGGGCGCGGTGCAATATAACGGCCTGCCCGTCGGCAAGGTGACCGACCTCTATCTGATGGAGAACAATCCGAACAAGGTCATCGCCATCATCGAGATCGACGCGCGCACGCCGGTCAAGGAAGACTCCGTCGCCCAGCTCGAACTTTCCGGTCTCACCGGCGTCGCCTTCATCCAGATCACGGGCGGCAGCGAGAAGTCGAAGCCTCTCGTCGCGAAGGAAGGGCAGGATTATCCCGTCATCCGCGCGGCGTCCTCCTCGCTTCAGGACCTCCTGAAGAGCGGCCCGGAAACGCTGCAAAGCGCGAACGAACTCATGAAGGAGCTGAACAAGCTCGTCGTGGATAACCAGAAATCGGTCAACGAAGCGCTTGCCAATCTCGCGATCATGTCGGAAGCGCTGGCGGGCAGTTCGGACGACGTCACCGTCGCCATCGACCAGCTGGCGCAGGCCTCGCGGCACCTGAACAGCATCAGCCGCAGCGCGGACGGGCTGATGAAGGAAGACGTGAAGCATTTCATCACCGATGCGCGCGAGGCCGCGCGCGCCTATCGCGAGGTCGCGGAGGAGCTCGACGCAATCCTGAAACAGAGCGGGCCGGGCATCGGCGCGGGGCTCTCGCAATTGCCGCAGCTCGTCGCCGATACGCGCTCGCTCGTTTCCTCGCTCGACCGGCTCGCGTCGCGCGCGGAAGACGATCCGGCGCGCTTCTTCGTCGGCAATAACGTGCCGGAGGTGGAAGCCAAATGAGGAAAGACAGCATGACCTGCATCTTGTCGCGCACCCGGCGCTTCCTTCTCGCGGCCTTCGCGGCGCTGCCGCTCGGCGCCTGCGCGCTTGCCGATGTCGCGAGCGGTCCCGCGCCCTCGCTCTATGTTCTCACAGCGCCTCACGTCGCGATGGAGGGCGGCAGGCCGTCCGGTGCGCAGCTCGTCGTCGAGGAATTCTCGGCGCCCGCCGCCGTCGATACGGCGCGCATCGTCTACAAGGCCGCGCCCAACGAGATCGCCTATTACGCGGGCGCGCGCTGGGCGGACCGTGCGCCGCGCATGATCGGTGCGCTCGCCGTCGAAACGCTTACCGACACGGGCCGCTTCCCCGCGGTCACGGGGCCGGGCGCGCAGGCGCGGATGGATCTCGTGCTTTCCGGCGATATCCGCGCATTCGAGGCCTATCGGGAAGAGGGTGCCGGGCTCGGTGCCGGTGCGACGAAGGTGAGGGTCTCGCTCTTCGCGCGTCTCGTGCGGATGCGCGACCGCGCCATCGTCTCCTCGCGGGAATTCACGGCCGAGGCTTCTGCGGGCAGCGGCATGGACGCGATCGTCGCCGGCTATGATGCCGCACTGGACGAGGTTCTCGCCTCGCTCGCCCTATGGACATATGAGCAGTCGCTCCTCGCCATGCCGGAAGAGGCGGGAAGCTAAAGAGGTTTAGCAGCCTCGCCTCAAACAAACATGTCATCCCGGCGCGGCATTCGCGATGAAGACCACCCGCCCACAGGGGGAGGGTGGAAAGGCGAGCCTTTCGCCTAGCCCAGCTTCCCCGTCGCCTGGCCGAGCATGAGATAGACCTTGCCCGTGTCCGAGGTGAGGTAGGTATTCACGAGAATGTTGTCGCGGTCGCGCGTCGTCGCCGCGCCGAGCAGTTCCTCGAACTGCGCGATGAAGCGGTCGACATGGGCGCGGAACTCGCCGTCCTTGCGATATTTCTGCGCGATGCGGTCATGGAGTTCGCGCCCCGCCATGTTGTAGAGGCGGCGCGTGAAGACATTGCGCTCGCCCGCCTGATAACGCTGCCAGAGATCCGGCGGCGGGCTCTGTTCGAGCGCGCGGTCGAGGTCGATGGCGAGCGCCTGCAGCGTCTCGATGACGTGGAGCGAGGCGCGCTGGAAGTCGCCGCCGTCTCCCTGCTGTCCGGCATGGGCGTGGCCGCCCTGGCGTTCGGCCGCCGCCAGCAGGTCCGACATGCCCCAGCGGCGCTGTTCGCCGCCCGCGCGCTGGATTTCCGGCAGCGGCGCCATATGCGGCGGAAAGCGCCGCTCGGGGATCATCGGATGCGATTGCGGCGAGGAGCGGTCGAGCGTGCGCGCATGGCGCACCACGATTTCGGCGATGGTCGCCAGCGCCGAGACCTGTTCCTCCAGAACGTCCTTCAGCGCCCTCGCGCTTTCCGCCGCTTCGCCCGGCAGTTCCTCCATGCGCGCGGCAAGTTCGTCCGTCGCCTCGTGCAGCGCACGGCCCGCCTCGCGCGCGGTGCCGCCAAGGCCGATCATTGCGGCGTTGAAGCGTTCGGCCGCCCTGTCGCCGTCGGTCGAGGCGCGCTCGACCACGCCGCGCAGTTCCTCCGTCTTCGTGCCGACCTTCTCGGTCATCGTTTCCGCCGCCTGGATCACGTCGCGCGACAGCGCGGCGGTCGCGGCGGTGAGCTTTTCCGTGGTCGCGGAGATCGCTTCCGTCGCCGCGCGCGACACGTCGTTCGACAATGCGCCGGAAGCGGCCTTGAGTTCGTCGACGGTCGCGCCGATGGCGCGTGTCGCCGCGCCTGCCGAGCGGCTCACCGAGGTGGAAACATCCGCCGCCTCGTCCGCGCCGCGGCGGATTTCCTCCGCGATGCTTTCGCGCAGCGCCGCCGCGCGGGCCGCCGCCGCTTCGAAGATCGTGTCGAGCCCGGCGCTCAGGCTCTGCACCGCGCGGCTGATCTCCGCCGTGTGGCGGGCGAGCGCCTTGTCGGCCGCGCTCATGTTGTCGCGATGCGCCTCGAATACGGTTTCGAGCCGCTTGTGCTCCTCTTCGAGGCGCCCGGCCGCCTCCGAGATCACCTCGCGCTGTATCTCGTAGCGCTTGCCGATCTCGTCCGCCTTGGAAAGCGCGGTCTCCGCCACGACTTCGAGACGCGATGTCTGCCGGTCGAGCATGGCCGAGGTCTGGTCCGCGCCCGCGCGCGCCGCCTCGCCGATGCGGCTCAGCGCTTCCGTCTGCTCCGCGATGCGCTTGCCCGCGGCGTCGAGGTCGTCCTTCGCCTGTCCCGTGATCCCGCGCACGGCGTCCACCTGCTCGCGGATCGAGCGGGCGATCGTGTCGTTCTCCTCGCCCAGCGTGCGGCTGATTTCCTCCAGGCTCTGCCTGTGGCGCGCGAGGAGGTCCTCCATCGTCCGTGTGCGGAATTCCGCGCGGCCCGAGCCGCGGTCGATTTCTTCCACTTCGCGCTCGATGAGTTCCTTGAGTTCGGCGGCCTGCTTCAGCGCCGCGTCGAGCCCCTCGCGCATCGCGTCGAGCTCGCGCCTCACGGCGGATGAAATCGTCGCAATCTGGTCGGTCGCGAAATCTTCCGGGTCGGACAGGCGGATCGCCGTACGCGCCAGCGCCTCCGACATGAGTTTCATTTCCTGGCCCCGCCAAATCGTCCAGGCGAGCATCCAGATAAGAAGGATGGGGCCTGTCGCCGCGGCCGCGGCGAGCCCCGTCTCGAATTCGCCAAGGGTGCGGATGCCGTCGAGGCCGTAGCGCCCCCACAGGAAGGCGGCCACGGCGCCCGCCCATGCGAGGCTCGCCAGTGCCGCCGTCACGGGAATGCCCTTGCCGGGCTTCCTCGCGATCATGCGGTAGAGCGCGCCGCCTGCCTTGCTGTCCTCGTTCGCCGCGCGGACGGGTGCGTTCTTCTCGGTGCCCGTCTTCTGGGCGGAGGTCCCTTCGGCGGCTTCCTCGGGCGTCCCGGAAGGGGACGCCAGATCCTTGTTTTTCATGGGATTTCCCGGCATCTGCGGCATTGCAGCCTGCCCAAGTTGCCGGTTGCGGGGGAGAGCGTCAACAGGACTCGCCCGACGTCACTCCTCCAGCGTCGGCGGCAGGCAAAGAGGGCCCCCGCGCATAGGGGGCATGCCGGGGGCAAATTGAGGGGACTAGCTGCGGGGCAGAGGGGCCCGATTGCCAAGGGTCTTCCGTGCCACGCAGGGGTGACCCTATCATTGTTAACCATAATTTCAATCACGCTTTACGCAGGGGAAATCGTGGTTTTGCCTTTCCCGGACAGGCCCTTAACCAATCGGTATGGGCTTCGCCGTTACGCTTTTCATCGAATCGGCAGCGACGATGGATGGAGCGGCGGCATGAAACCCACGAGCCTTGCAAAGCAGATGGAGGATGCGCCCGCGCTCCGCGAGGGTCCTTGCGGCGCCGGTCGCCCCATCGACCTCGTCCATCTCTCCAAATACACGCTTGGCAACCGTTCGCTCGAGAACGAACTGCTCGGTCTCTTCCGCACCCAGGCCGATGTCTATCTTGCACGGCTCGACGGCGCCGCCGACGACACCGAATGGAAGAACGCCGCCCACAGCCTGAAGGGCTCGGCCCGCGGGCTCGGCGCATGGGTGCTGGCCGAACTCGCCGAAGAGGCGGAGAAGACCGCGCTCGCTGCCCGCGATGGCGTCATGGCCCGCATCCGCGAGGCGGTCCTGTCCGTCAACGCCTTCATCGACAGCTTCATGGAAGCGTGAGCGGCGGAAGCATCCCTGTTTCATCTCCCCGACCTGAATTTCCGCATCAGCCCAAACCAATAGTGTCATCCCGGCGAAAGCCGGGACCCATTGGTTCCCTCAGCAAGAGCGGCTTTTGTGTCGAGCTCGCTGAACGGCTGGCATTCAATCTTCGATTGCTGCGGCAAGTTGAATTGCGAGTAGGTCCCGGCTTTCGCCGGGATGACATATGAGTTTTATCTGTCTACAGAGTATTCGTCACTACGAGAGGCGAAACACTCCACAAACTCACATTCGGCGTCTGCCATCTGGACCACCCTCCCACAGGGGGAGGGTGGCCGATGCGCGAAGGCAGCAGAATGTCCTACGCCCCCGCCATCTCCTTCACCCTCTCCGCAATCGCCAGCGACGCCGTCAGTCCCGGGCTCTCGATCCCGAAGAGATTGACGAGGCCCGGCAGCCCGTGCGCGTCCGGCCCTGAAATCATGAAGTCCGCCGCCGCTTCATGCGGCGCGTTCACTTTCGGCCGCACGCCCGAATAGGCGGGCGCGAGCGCATCGTCCTTGAGGTCCGGCCAGTAGCGGCGCACCGCCGCGTAGAAGGCGCCGCCGCGTATCGGGTTCACCGCATAGTCGGGCTCGCTTCCTTCCGCCACCTCGATCCATTCGACATCCGGGCCGAAGCGCGCTTGTCCCCCCATATCGAGCGTCAGGTGCACGCCGAGCCCCGCTGCTTCCGGAACGGGATAGATGAGACGCGAGAAGGGCGCGCGGCCCGTCAGCGAGAAGTAGTTGCCCTTGGCGAAATGCGGCACCGGCACATGCGCCGCGTCGAGCCCTTCGATCCGTTCGGCCAGTCGCGGCGCCCATAGCCCGCCCGCATTGACAATAATCCTTGTGCGGAGCGTCATCGGCTCCGCGCCCTCCATATGGACGAGGAAGGTCTCGCCCTCGCGCGTCACGCGCGTCACGTCCGAGCGGAAGGCGATCATGCCGCCCGCATCCTCGAACTCGCCCTGCAGGCTCAGCATATAGGAGTGCGCGTCCAGGATGCCGGTCGAGGGGGAGAGCAGCGCCGCTTCCGCCCGCAGTGCCGGTTCCATCGCGCGCGCTTCCGCACCCGTCAGCTCGCGCAGGTCTTCGACGCCGTTCGCTTTCGCGCGCTTCGCAATGGCTTCAAGCTCGCCAAGCTGCGTGTCCTCCGTTGCGACGATGAGCTTGCCGCATTTCCGGTAGGGCAGCTTGTGGCTTTCGAGGTAGTCGTAGAGCATCTCGCGGCCCTTTACGCAGAGCCGCGCCTTCAGGCTTCCCTTCGGATAATAGATGCCGGCATGGATCACCTCGCTGTTCCGCGCGGAGACTTCGGTGCCGATGGCGCCATGCCGTTCCAGCACCACCGTCTCGTACCCCGCGCGCGCCAGCGCCCGCGCGCAGGCGAGGCCCACCACGCCCGCACCGATCACCACGGCATCGATTTCGCTTTCCGCCACCACCGGCGTTCTCCCTCACGTCATGGCAAAAGCAGTGCCGGAGAAAGGAGAGGGAGGCAAGAGGGCGTCATATATAAGGTGTCATCCCGGCGAAAGCCGGGATCCATGGGTGCCGCGCCCCTCACCCGATCCTCGCGGTCGCTCGGATCACCCTCTCCCCGGAGGGGAGAGGCACGTCGAAGCGGTAGAGCCGCGAGGTGGGAAGGGTGAGGGGGAGGCGCCGAAACCGGGGACAAGTTTTCGGAAAGAAACTTCTCCCCGCTTCCGGGGATAACATCGCTTTCGCTCGCCGCGACGCAACATATCCCCGTCATGCGGCCGCGAAGGGGAGGCGGCACGAAACTCCGGCCTCAAAATGCGAAGCGGGGATATCGCCGTCATTTGTAACGGTTCGATGACGTTACGATGACGGTCAAATCCGGCTTATCCCCGGCCTCGAAATCACTCAATGAAATCAAGGAGTTGGGATGGCACGAAAATCCGGGGATTGTGACAGTGGGGCGCGAAAACCCCTCATTTGTCCCCGGTCGAGCCTGTTTTTATCCCCGGCGGCCTGCCGCTTTATCCTCGCAGAAGCGCCGGCTTATCCCCGAAAGGGGCGGTGGGTTTGACGCATGAAAAACCCTCCGTCAACGGATCAATAGCGTGTTGCGGGGCGGGCCACGGGCCCGTCATCCGTGAGCGAAATATGGGTCAGCGTCTGCTCGTCATGGTTCATGCGCCAGGAGAGGAGCTTCTGCGCATATTCGAGCACCAGCGGAAGATAAGCGGGGTCCGCCGCGCGGTTCACGAACTCGTCCGGGTCCTTTTCGAGGTCGAAGAAAAGCGGCGGCAGCTTCGTGAAGTGGACATATTTGTACTTCTCGTCGCGGATCACGTTCATCGTGCATTGATGCATGGTGAGGTCGAGGCGCTTCTCCGCGCTGTCGTCGGCGGGGTCGCGGAAATCGAATTCCCAATGCGCCTCGCTTCTCCATTTCTCCGGCGCACGGCCTTCGAGGAAAGGCCTGAGCGACGCGCCGTCGCATTGCACGGGTATTTCCGCGCCGATCAGGTCGAGCATGGTCGGCATGATGTCGACATTCTCCGTGAACAGATCGACCTCGGTTCCGCGCGCGCCGTCCGCCTCCCGCCTCGGGTCGCGGATGATGAGCGGGATGTGGTAAGACGCATCGAAATAGCCGCATTTGCCGATCAGCCAGTGGTCACCCATCTGCTCGCCATGATCCGATGTGAAGACGATCAGCGTGTTGTCCCAGCGTCCGCTTTCCTTGAGGAATGTGAAGATGCGGCCAAGCGCTTCGTCCACTTCGGACATCAGACCGTAATAGACGGCTTTCAGCCTGCGTAGTTTTCTTTCGTTCGCCGGGGCGCGGAAGTGTTTGCGCGAGAGCTGGTGTTCGAGCCAGGGATGCTGCGCGCCTTCCGCTTCAGCGTTTTCCTTCCGCCTGAAGCCTGGCACTTCTTCCGGGTCGTACATCGCGTTGAAAGGTTCCGGCGCGACGAAGGGCGGGTGAGGGCGCAGGATCGAGAGGTGTGCGATGAAGGGTTTGTCGCTGCCTGCGATGTAGTCGATCGTGCGGTTCGTCAGGAATGTCGTGTCGTCCGCCTCCTTCGGATAGACGAGCGGGCGGGGTGCCGCCGCGCCGTCCTCATATTCCGTACCCGGAGCGCGGTGGCCATAGGCGAAGCGGATATCGGAGGGTACCTCGTATCCTTCACCTTTCAGCCAGTCGGTCCAGGGTGTCGGCCAGGTACCCATCATGCATACGGGGCGGATACCGGGCAGGGGTCCCTCATAGGTTCTGAGCCAGGGGCTGTCCGGGTCCTCCTCGCGCGGGTCCTGGCTCGTATCCGTGTATCCGAAGAGGACGGGATCGTAGCCGAGCTTCGCCGCTTCCTTCGCCCAGTTGGTATGACGCGCGTCGAGCGGCGTTCCGTTGGTGCCGGAGCGGTGGTTCTGCAGGTACATGCCGGTGTGGAGCGAGGCGCGCGAGGGACCGCAGGGAACGGCGTTCGCATAGTGGCGCCTGAAGAGCACGCCCTCCCTCGCCAGAGCGTCGAGGTTCGGCGTCTTTACCATTTCATGGCCGAGCGCCGAGAGGCACTCGCCGCGCCACTGGTCGGCCGTAATGAAAAGAATGTTGAGCCTGTCCGCCATTTTAGCGTCTCCCGCTTATGTCCCGGGTGAGACTATGCGATGCCGGTGACACGCCGACAACGGCTCGAATCCGGGCGCTGACGCCGCGTCCGGGCCGCTCGCAAAAGCCCCGTGCGCATTGGGGGGTTGAAAAGAAATGAGCCCTGCGTCATGTATGTGCCGGCCCGTTTCGGGTTCCGGCCTTGCCCGGCTCCTTCCACCCTCCGACCAAGAAAAGCAAGATGGCGAAGATCACCTATATCGAGCACAACGGCACGGAACACACCATCGATGTCGAAAGCGGCATGACGGTGATGGAAGGCGCCATCAAGAATTCCATTCCCGGTATCGACGCCGACTGCGGTGGTGCGTGTGCGTGTGCGACCTGCCACGTCTATGTCGCGGAAGCATGGAAGGAAAAGGTCGGCCCGGCCGAGAGCATGGAAGAAGACATGCTCGATTTCGCCTTCGACGTGCGCGACAACTCGCGGCTCTCCTGCCAGATCAAGGTAACGGACGAGCTCGACGGCCTCGTCGTGAACCTGCCCGAGAAGCAGTTCTAGATCGCGCGTCTCAGCCGTTCGCGGCTTTCGGATTCTTTTCGTCGAACACCGTGAATTCGTGCTCAATCGACTTCTCGATCAGGAGCCGCCACAGCGGTTCCGCGATCGAGCGGGCGAGCCCCGCCTTGTCGGCCTGCGCCAGCACCTTCTGCACCACGTCCTCGATCCGCGCTTCGTCGCGCACGGCCGAGCGTTCACCCTTGATCACACCGGCCTGTTCGATATAGCCCTGCCGCTCGGCCAGCAGCTTCACGAGGTCGCGGTCGATCCTGTCGATCTCCTCGCGTACTTCCTGCATCGTGTTGCATTTGACCATTGGGCGTCTCCGGCAGGCTTTCAGGGGTGCGGCACGAGGTCATGCTGCGGTGCCGCATGCGCTGCGTAAGATAGGCATGGAAGCAACTTTGTCACTGGCAAACAGACAATTTTTTGCTTGGCGTTGCGGCATCCGGGACCTATATAGACCGGAAAGGTTGTGAAATATAAATAATCACACTTTTTACCCGGTAATTTAAGCCTCGCGCAGGCGAAACGACAGGTGGCCGAGAATGACTCAGGAAGCGATCTCGACGGATGTGGTGATCATCGGTGCAGGGCCTTGCGGGCTCTTTGCCGTATTCGAGCTCGGCCTTCTCGACATGAAGTGCCACCTCATCGACATTCTGGACAAGCCGGGTGGCCAGTGCGCAGAGCTCTATCCGGAGAAGCCGATCTATGACATTCCGGCGCTCCCTGTCGTCAGCGGTCAGGAGCTCACGGAGCGGCTGATGGAGCAGGCGGCACCTTTCGGTCCGCAGTATCACTACAACGAGATGGTGGAGGAGCTTGAGAAGCTCGAGGACGGACGCTTCCGCGTGAAGACGGATGGTGGCCTCGTCTTCGAAGCGAAGGTCATCGTCATCGCGGCAGGCGGCGGCAGCTTCCAGCCGAAGAAACCGCCGATCCCCGGCATCGAGGCCTATGAAGGCAAGTCAGTGTTCTATTCGGTCAAGCGGATGGAGAACTTCCGCAACAAGAAGGTGCTTATCTCCGGTGGCGGCGACAGCGCGCTCGACTGGACGATCAATCTTCAGCCTGTCGTGCAGTCGATGCAGCTCATCCACCGCCGCGACGGCTTCCGTGCCGCGCCGGACAGCGTCAACAAGATGCATGCGCTCGTGGAAGAGAAGAAGATGCAGTTCCATCTCGGCCAGATCACGGCGCTGCATGGCGACAATGGTCAGCTCACCGGCGTGACCGCAAAGGGCAATGACGGCCAGGATTATGAGATCGAGTGCGACACGCTGCTGCCGTTCTTCGGCCTCACGATGAAGCTCGGGCCGATCGCGAATTGGGGCCTCAATCTCCACGAGAACCTCATCCCGGTCGATACGGAGAAGTTCCAGACCAGCGAACCGGGCATTTTCGCCATTGGTGACATCAACACCTATCCGGGCAAGCTGAAGCTCATTCTCTCGGGTTTCCACGAAGCGGCGCTCATGGCGCAGGCCGCATTCAAATATGCAAACCCGGATGCGAAGGTGACGTTCCAGTACACAACGTCGTCGACCAGCCTGCAGAAGAAGCTCGGCGTCGCCTGACGCTTCCACGATGTCTGGAGTTTGTAATGCGTATCATCCTTGTGGACGGTAAGGGCTGCGAGCATGAGCTTGAGGCCGTTGAAGGCTGGCGGGTGATGGAGATCATCCGTGATTACGGCTTTCCCATTGTTGCTGAATGCGGTGGGGCATGCGCCTGCGGTACGTGTCAGGTAGAAGTCGACCCTGAGTGGGCATCGAAACTGCACGAGCCGCGCGAGGACGAGCTCGACCAGCTTGACCAGAATTATGGCGGTGAGTGGTCGCGCCTTTCCTGCCAGCTCATCATGACGCCGGAACTCGATGGGCTTCGTGTTCGTCTCGCCGATATTGCGATCCGCGAAGCGGCCTGATTTCTCCTTCGAGCCTCACTGGACAAGCCCTCCATATCTCTGCCAACAATGCGGAAGTGGAGGGTTTTTTCTTGCGCCTTATTTCTTTTATCACCTGTCTTCTCACCGCGCTCTTTCTTGTAGCGCCGTCTTTTGCGGAGCCTCCCGAAGCTGTCGAAACCAACCTCTATTTCGGGCTGGCGCTCGAAGCGGGCGGTGAGGTGAGCGAGCTCGAGTGGAGCGCCTTTCTCATGGAGGAAGTCACGCCGCGTTTCCCTGACGGCTTCACCGTCGTCGATGCCTATGGGCAATGGCGCGATCCTTCGCTTGCCGATGCACCAGTCATCCGCGAGAAAACGAAACTCCTCATCGTCGTGCATCCCGGCACGGCAGAGACGGACGAGGCGATTACGGAAATCAAGTCGCTCTATAAATCGCGCTTTGATCAGAAATCTGTCTTTCATACGGATGCACCCGTCCGCATCGTGGAGTAGTCTCCGCTTCATGTTGGCAGCATCCGTACCCGTAGAAAGAAGTTTCGAGATCTGGCCAGGCAGATTGTCCTTCGCCGCGGGCGGCCCCGGTGCGCGCGAGGCGCTCGACGTCGCGACCGATGTCGCCCGCGATCTTGCCCGAGCCGTAATCGAGGATGCGGAACTTCTCGTGAAAGGCGGCGATGTTCTGCCGCGCGGGATTGCAGGCCGTCACGCGCTTGAGGCCGTGGCGCCGTTCCGCGATGTGCAGGGCGGTGATCTGCCGCCTTCGCTTGCGGCTCTGCCCGGCGCGATCTGCGATACCGTGCTCGATGCCATGCGCTGTGCGGCGGGCGAGACGGAATTCGCCATTGTCGCGCTCGGCAACGCGGCGGCGATCTATCAGGAGTCGGGTATCGCCATACCGCCCGATGCGGACATGCCGCCCGTCCTTGCAGAGTTTGCACGTGCGCTCGGGCCTGGCATCGAGGGAGGTGTGGCGCTTGGTGGTATTCATTCCTCGATGCCAACATGCGGCGCGCTCGATATGGTGGCCGTTCAGTCGAAAAGCGCGGCTCATGCGGGTTTTGCCGCGGTGCATGTTGCGGATGCTGCGGCGGCGGGTTTCTCACCACCCAGGGACGGCATGCCGCGAGATCGTCTGTTCGCAGCGGGCTGGTCCGGACGCGTCGTTGCCTGCGCGCCTGGCCTCGTCGAACCGGAGCTGATCTGGGACACCTTGTCGGCCGCTGTCCGCCGGGCATCTTCGCTCCGAGACAGGCGGTTGCTCTCCGCGGCGGCACTTGGTTTCAAGGGACGCGGCCGTACAATCGGCCCAGTCGAGGGTGACCGGCTCTTGCGGTTCGGTGTTTCGGAGTGGCGTTAGACGAGGGGTAGCGCCATACTCTCGGCAAAACGCCAAGGGGAGGATCGTCCATGGGTTTCTACGAACGCCGCATTGTGCCACATATCATCAATTGTGCCTGCGGCACCAAGCCGATCCGTTATCAGCGCAAGAAAGTCGTGCCGATGGCGGAAGGCACGGTGCTTGAAATAGGCATCGGCACAGGCCTCAATCTTCCCTATTACGATTCCTCGAAAGTGACGAAGGTTATCGGCCTCGACCCGTCCGAGGAGTCTTGGAAGCTTGCGGGGGAACGAGCGAAGGATCTCTCTTTTCCGGTCGAGTTCATCGGGCTGCCGGGCGAGCAGATACCGCTCGACGACAAGAGCGTCGACACGGTGCTCTGCACTTTTAGCCTTTGCACCATTCCCGATCCGGTAAAAGCGTTGGAAGGCATGCGCCGTGTGCTGAGGCCGGGCGGCAAGCTCGTCTTCTGCGAGCATGGCGCTGCGCCGGATAGCGATGTTGCCCGCTGGCAGGACCGGATCAATCCCGTGTGGAAGGTTCTCTTTGGCGGCTGTAACCTCAATCGCCGCATGCCTTCTCTGATCGAGGAGGGCGGGTTTCACATTGCCGACCTGCAGTCGATGTATCTGCCTTCCACGCCGCGCTTTGCTGGTTTCAATTACTGGGGCGTCGCGCAGGCCTGAGAAGCGATACGGAGATTACGATGTCGTTGTCGGTGATAGGTGCCGGGTTCGGCCGTACGGGAACTCTTTCGCTCAAATTGGCGCTTGAACAGCTTGGCTTCGCACCCTGTCATCACATGATGGAGGTTTTCGCCAATCCGGGGCAGGCGCCGGTCTGGCTCTCTGCCGCAAAAGGCGAAGAGGTCGATTGGAGCGAGTTGCTGGCGGATTACAAGGCCAGTGTCGATTGGCCTAGCTGCCATTTCTGGCGCGATCTTGCGACGCACTATCCGGAAGCGAAGGTAATCCTTTCAACGCGCGATCCGCGGCGCTGGTACAAGAGCATTTCGGAAACGATCTTCCCTGCCATGGCAGGCGAAATGCCCGGTGAGGGAGGCGCGGCCGATGTCATCTCGATGGCGCGGCATATCGTCAGCGAAAAGACCTTTGGCGGCAGAACCGATGAAGCTCATGTTCTCGATGTGCTGGCGCGTCATGAGGCGGAAGTGAAGCGGACGGTCCCCGCCGGGCGCCTCCTCGTCTTCAATGTCGCGGAAGGCTGGGGGCCGCTTTGCCGTTTCCTTGAGGTGCCGGTCCCCGATATGCCTTTTCCGCGGACCAATTCCAGCGAAGAGTTTCGGGCTCGGCTGAAATAGCCGGGTGTTGGCTTGACCCGTTTGCTTCCCTTGTTTAGAACAAAAAGAGAACATTCGGGGTTGCCATGCTTCAAGCCGAGAAAAATCGCGTTATCGCCGAGTTGAAAGCACGGATTGCCAATCATGAATCTGGGGCTGAAACGGAAAGGCCGTCTTTTCTGCTTGGGCTATCAGAGGTCGATCAGGTTTTGCCTGATGGCGGGCTGAGGCTTGCCGCGCTGCATGAAGTTGCGGCGGCTGCTTATCGGGATATGGGGGCGGCAACGGGGTTTCTCATTTCACTCATTATCAGGGCCAGCCGCGACGTGTCTCTTCCCGTCCTGTGGTGTGAAACGGCCAAGCCACCTTTCGACATGGGGCGGCTTTACGGACCAGGTCTTTCCGCTTTCGGTATGGAACCGGAAAGGTTGATACACGCGTTTCCGGCTTCCGATGCCGACTGTTTGTGGACGATAGAGGAGGCGCTGCGAAGCCGTGCCTTCTCGATCGTTGTCGGCGAGATCGACGGACGCTCTCCTGTGCTCAGTCTTGCTGCGACAAGAAGACTGCAACTTGCGGCTGAAACATCCGGAGTGCCGGCCGTTCTTTTCACCGGGCATGCCAAAGAAGGTGCGAGCGTTGCCATCACCCGGTGGCGTATCGCTTCGGCGAGAAGTAGCCCCGTTCCTTATGTGACCCCAGAGGAAAAACTGCCCGGTGCACCGCGCTGGAAAGTCGAACTCTCGCGTGCACGGGGCGGAAAGCCAGCATCATGGTTGCTGGAATGGAATGCGATGAAGGGGGCTTTTACGGCTGTGTCTCAGGCGGAAGGAAATGACGGCGCTAGACCTGCCCTTACGGCATCTCCTTCGGCTTCGCCTCTCCGGCAGATCGCGTGAAATTCAGCTCACCAGTAATAGGGAGGATAATAACGATAGGGATAGCCGGGATAGGGTCCCCACCAAGGCGAAGGTGTGCGCGCGCGTCTCAAGGCGCGCGTGTTTTCTTCCTGCGCACGAATTTCCTTCAGCCTCAGCATACAGTCGGCAAACGCTTCCGTACCTTCCGTGAAGCCGATTTTCTTGCATTCGATTTCGTCGGCATGTCGCTCTGCTGCCGTCCGAGCTGCTTGTTCCTGCGGGCTGACGCATGCAGCAAGAGTAGCGAGCGCCGCGACAACCAGAATGTTTCGCATGATACGCATGACTGAAACTCCCGAGATCAGAGTCCTACGCCAATACCCACACCGAAGCCGACATTCGGAGAACGGTTGCCTTCTTCTTTTGCGCGGATTTCCTTCATCTTGAGGCGGCAGTTTCCATAGGCTTCGGTTTCTGGCTTGAAGCCGAGGTCCACGCAATTCTGATGATCTATCGCGTCGAGCCGTGCTTGTTCGGCGGCAGGATCGCTGCAAGCGCCCAAGGCAATCGGAAGGGCCAAAATCAAACCGCAAGCCAGCCGTTTCGCGTATGAAAATCGTAACATGCTTCTGTCTCCCGATGCTCAGGGCGCCTGTTCCAGCAACCTAAGGCTACTCCCAATTTGGGCAATGAATGGGCGGAAAGTTAGGCGGATTCGACTCGCCATCCTGGCCGCAAGACGTCATAATTTCGTTCTTGTTTTGTTCTGAATTTGTGGTGCGAACATGAGGAGCGAAAGGCGAGTTGTTTCGCTCTGGCTGCCTTTTTGGCCCATCGAGCGGCTTTACCGCGATCTTGAGAGGCGGCACGGCAAGGTTGCAAAGAGACCCAGGGCGATTGCACGTTCGGGGGCCGGTGGTGTTCGTATTGCCGCATGCGATCAGCTTGCCAAGACTGCTGGAGTAGAGCAGGGACAGCTCGTGCCGGACGCCATGGCGCTTTGTCCTTCTTTGGAATTGCATCCTGCCGATAGCGACGGCGATCGGGAGGCGCTTCAGCACATTGCTCGCTGGTGCGGTCATTACACGCCATGGGCGACGATGGATCCCGTTGGCAGAGATGCAGAGCCAGACGGAATTCTGCTCGACATCACGGGCTGTGCGCATCTCTTCGGGGGTGAAGAAGCGCTGCTGGCAAACCTCCATGGACGCTTCAACAAGTTGAAGCTCACCGTTCGCGCCGCTATCGCTTCAACGCCGGGCGCGGCCTGGGCGATGGCTCGCTATGGTCCTCATCCTTTCTCGATCGTGCAGAAGGATGGAGAGGCGAGTGCGCTGCATGATTTGCCTGTAGCGGCGCTTCGACTCGATAGCGCGATAGCCGATGCTCTCATGCGTCTTGGGTTGAAGCGGACAGGAGATCTCTATGGCAAGCCTCGCGCGCCGATTGCCGCGCGTTTCGGTGAGGTGGTAGCTCGGCGTCTCGATGAAGCACTTGGCTTCGAGCCTGAGCCTATTTCGCCTATATCGCCGCCTGTTCTCTATCGCGCGCAACTGTCTTTCGCAGAGGGACTTACACAACTCGGGCATATTGAGGAGGCTGTCCTCCGGGTGACAGGCGATCTTTGTGAGGTACTGCAACGTGAGCAACAGGGAGCCCGGCAGCTTGAATTGCATCTTTTTCGCGTTGATGGGGAGGTGGTGCGGCTTCGAGCCGGCACCGGAAGGCCTTCGCATGAAGCAGAACATCTGGCGCGGCTCTTTCGCGAAAAGCTTGCGCAGGCAGGTGATGACTTTGATGCAGGGTTCGGTATCGACGGAATCACGCTTGCCTGTCTTGCAGTGGAACCCTTGTTACCCGCCCAAAACAGTTTCGGTGGAAGCGAAGTATGTCGGCAAAATCTCGAAGGTTTTCTGGACCGGCTGAGCAACAGACTTGGCCCTGATCGTGTTGTGCGGCTGGAACCAAGGGCAAGCCATATTCCTGAGCGTGCCTTTACCGATGTTGTTGCCCTTCGCGGACTTACGCCGTCCATGCGTGGCTGGACGATGCATAGAGATCAACACCGTGCTTCCATGCTCGGAGGCAGTCTTCCTCGGCCCGTGCGGCTGCTGCCCATGCCGGAGGCCGTGGATGTCATTGCCGAGGTACCAGAAGGACCTCCCCGTATTTTCCGCTGGCGTCGGATTCTCCATCGCGTCGCACGTTCGGAGGGGCCGGAACGAATTACGCCCGAATGGTGGCGCGGCAACAGGCAGCGGACGCGCGACTATTACCGTGTGGAAGATGAGGATGGTCGCCGCTTCTGGCTATTTCGTGAAGGGCTTTACTGCCGTGGTAGCGAAGCGCCGAGCTGGTTTCTGCATGGTGTGTACGAATGAGCATGCCTTTTGCGGAACTTGCAGCGGCGAGTAATTTCAGCTTCCTGCGTGGAGCTTCTCACGCCGAAGAGCTTGTCCTGACTGCTCAGAAGCTTGGCCTTTCCGCTATTGGCATAGCAGACCGGAACACATTGGCTGGGGTAGTGCGTGCCCACGCAGCAGCAAAGGAAGTGGGAATAAGGCTTGTTGTCGGGACAAGACTTGTCTTGCAGGACGGTTTCGAAGTTACAGCCTATCCGCGGGACCGCGATGCCTATGGGCGTCTGACGAAACTTTTGACACTTGGTAATCGGCGCGCACCGAAAGGCGAATGTCATATCACTATAAGAGATGTCATTGCTCATGGTGATGGGCTTTGTTTTATCGCGATGCCGCCGGTTGTTCCGGGTAATGAGTTCAAGGGCAATCTCGAAGCGCTTGCAAAGGCCTTTCCGGAATCCGTTTGGATTGGTCTCGTACCTCTCTATCGTGGAGACGACCGGCGCCGGCACGCTGTTCTTGCCCGGATTTCGAACGACGCAAATATTCCTCTCGTTGCGACAAACGATGTTCTCTATCACGAGCCGGGACGGAAACCCCTTTATGATGTGCTTGCCTGCATTCGCGAACACTGCACCCTGGAGGAGGCAGGTTTCCGTCTTTCTCCCAATGCCGAGCGGCATATCAAAAGCGTTGAAGAGATGGAGCGGTTATTTGCGGATTGGCCTGATGCTCTGGCGGCACCGCAAGAAATCCTCGCGCGTTGCAGTTTTTCCCTGGACGAGTTGCGATACGAATATCCTTCCGACAGCTTTTCGGAAAGCGAAACACCACAGGAGATGTTGACGCGTCTGACATGGGAGGGCGCAAAGAGGTATTTTCCGGGTGGTGTCAGCAAAAAGATTCGAGAGGCCATAGAGCATGAACTCAGTCTCATCCACGAGATGAGATATGCGCCTTATTTTTTGACCGTGTATGACATAGTGCGCTTTGCGCGAGAGAAGAAAATTCTTTGTCAAGGCAGGGGATCTGCAGCGAATTCAACGGTTTGTTTCTGCCTTGGAATCACGTCGGTCAATCCTTCCGAGATCAATCTTCTGTTCGAACGTTTCGTGTCGCGAGACCGGAACGAACCTCCTGATATCGACGTGGATTTCGAACACGAGCGCCGCGAAGACGTTATTCAGTACATATACGAGAAGTATGGACGGCATCGAGCCGGTATCGCGGCGACGGTGATCAGCTATCGCTCGCGGAGCGCAATTCGCGACGTGGGCAAGGTATTCGGACTATCTGAAGATGTGATAACGGCCTTGTCACGCTCGACCTGGGGGTGGTCAAGTACCGGCATATCGGCTTCTGATGCCCGGGAGATAGGTCTCGACCCCAATAATCCGCAGCTACGTCTCGCATTGAGGCTTGCAAGCGATCTCATCGGTTTCCCTCGTCATCTGTCGCAGCATGTAGGCGGTTTCGTCATCACTCAGGGTCCCCTTGAAGAGGTGGTACCGATACAGAATGCGGCAATGGAAGGACGAACCTTCGTCGAATGGGACAAGGACGATCTCGACAAGCTTGGAATTCTCAAGATCGATGTGCTGGCGCTCGGCATGTTGACCTGTATTCGCCGGGCCTTTGACCTTCTTGGGAAGCATTATGGCAAGCGCTTGACGCTGGCGGACGTACCGCAAGGCGACGAGAAAGTATACGAGATGCTGTGCGAAGCAGATGCCGTCGGTGTGTTCCAGGTCGAGAGCCGTGCGCAGATGTCCATGCTGCCGCGTCTGAAACCCAGGACGTTCTATGATCTCGTCGTGGAAGTGGCGATTGTGCGGCCGGGGCCGATACAGGGCGATATGGTCCATCCCTATCTTCGACGGCGTAACAAAGAAGAGGAGATAGATTATCCGAAGGAGGAGCTTCGTGAAGTGCTGGAGAAAACCTACGGGGTACCTCTTTTTCAAGAGCAGGCGATGAGGATTGCCATTGTTGCGGCAGGATTTTCAGCGGGTGAGTCAGATCAGCTGCGCCGCGCCATGGCGACTTTTCGAAAGTCCGGCACTATCGGCATATATCGCGAGAAGTTCATCAGTGGCATGATCGAAAACGGATACGAGCCGGATTTTGCAGAACGCTGCTTCAAGCAGATCGAGGGGTTTGCCGATTATGGTTTTCCAGAGAGTCATGCCGCCGCTTTTGCACTGCTGACTTATGTTTCTGCCTGGCTCAAGTGTCACTATCCTGATGTGTTCTGTGCCGCAATTCTCAATTCCCAACCGATGGGTTTCTATGCACCCGCCCAGCTTGTTCGCGATGCGCGTGAACATGGTGTCGAGGTGCGTCCGGTCGATGTAAATTACAGCGATTGGGACTGCACTCTCGAGGAGACGCAGCTGGGTAAGTTTGCCGTCCGGCTTGGCTATCGGCAGGTCAAAGGTGTGCAGGAGGAAACGGCGCGGCAAATAGAAGAGATGCGTGGAGGCGGCTTCGACTCTGTGCGCCATTTCTGGCTCAGGACAGGGCTTTATCCTCGCGTCATTGAGCACCTTGCGGATGCAGATGCATTCCGGTCCATCGGTTTGGATCGTCGCGAAGCACTCTGGGCTGTGCGCGGCCTTGGTGGATATGCAAACGGACACAACGGCAAAATGCCCGCTTCCTTGCCGCTTTTTGCGGCATTGGAGGAGGGGGGGCTGCAGCGAGAGGATGAGATGAGCTTACCTGCGATGCCGTTGGGTGAGCATGTCGTTCTCGACTATGCGACGTTGCGGCTTTCGCTGAAGGCACATCCCATTTCTTTCCTGCGGATGCGTTTTGCAACGCAACGCATCATGCCTAATGCGGAATTGAAAGCGATCGAGAATGGACGTCACGTGACACTTGCAGGACTCGTACTCGTTCGTCAGCGGCCCGGTACTGCCAGCGGCGTGATCTTCGCGACGCTGGAAGATGAGACGGGCATCGCCAATGTCGTCATCTGGCCGAAACTTTATGAGAAACGACGCCGTGTCGTTCTTACTTCGAGGCTAATGCTCGTGCGCGGCCGCGTTCAGAAAGAAGGTATCGTCATCCATATCATTGCTGACGATCTCGAAGACTGGACTGGTGAGCTTGGATTGCTGTCCTCGGAAAATTTCGGAGAAGCGGTCATCGCTCGCACGGATGGTGCAAAGCATCCGGGGCAAGATTCCGGGGGTGGCAATTACGGCAAGGAAGAGCAGAAGCGGATACGTGCCGCCCGGTTCGTCCCCCGCAGCCGTGATTTTCATTGACGCGAACGAACGGGCACTTCATTTGGAGCGAAACAACAAGAACTGGAGTGCGCTACCTCCTATCTCCGTCAGCACGAACACCCAAAGCACCGGTGTTGTTCCCTGCGCGATGGCGTAGACAATGAGTGCGGCAACAACGAGCCGTGCGGTTGCGTCGATGCGGGCGAGAAGCGGGGACGGCATACAAAGTCTGGCAAGAGCCCACACCACCCCTAGAACTCCCATGATGTGCACGAACATTATCGCCAGAGGTCCCATCTCGAAGAGAGTTGATGGCGTGCCGAAACCGAGCCGCTGGTCGAGAAAATATATAAGTGCGATCACCGCTTCCGCGACAAAGGGCAGGGCGAAGGGTAAAGTTACCGCAAGGTCTGCCCAGGCGACGCTCCGAATCATTTTTTCCTTCATGTTTTATCCCCTTATCCGGTGGTCTGCGGCATTCCGCCCCTGGAGTTGTCCCCGGATGCCGCCGTCCTGCCATCTTCTGCTATAAGCAAGGTCACGTGAACAGCCCGAGGCATCGGTGGAGGCGTTTTGCAAAGACGTTCAATCTGGACAGGCGGCGCAGCCGCGGTCATCCTCGCGGCAATCATCTTCGTCTATTTCACCTATTTTCAGCCTCCGGAGGTCGCGACGACGCCTCCACACCGGGGCGATGCGGTGGAAGCGGTCTATGCCACCGGAACGGTGGAGCCTCTCCGCTATGCACGCGTGGGAACGAAGATTGCCGGGCCAATCACCGAAGTGCTGAAGCACGAAGGTGAACCCGTGAATCAAGGCAACATACTCGCTGTTATCGAGGCGAGCGAGGACATCACGCGTGTGCAGGAACTTGCCGCGCGAATAAAGCTTACCGCAGCGGAACTCAATCGTGCTCGCCAGCTCAGACGCACGGGCAATGCGAGCCAGGCGACCCTCGATCAGGCCGAGAGCGCACATTCCGCAGCCGTCGCCGCTTACAGGGGGGCGAAAGCGCGGCTCGACGATCATTTCATCACGGCGCCGATTTCCGGCGAGGTGCTGCGCTCCGAAAACAGGATCAAGGTCGGGGACATGGTGCAACCCGGCCAGATCCTTTTCATGGTTGGCGATCCCACCGAACTGCAGATCGATGCGGAGGTGGATGAGGAAGATATCGTCAAGGTCAAGCCGGGGCAGGAGGCTCTGATCCGAGCCGATGCCTTTCCGGGGCGCGCTCTTGATGCGAGAGTGGTCCGCATCACCCCTTACGGGGACCCTGTCGGCCGGACCTACCGGGTCTATCTTGCGCTGCCGGAAGGCACACCTCTCATTTCCGGCATGACGACCGAAATCAACATCGTCGTGCGGCACGAGGATAATGCGCTGCTCGTTCCCATTTCATCATTGTCGGGAAAATCCGTCTGGGTTGTTTCAGACGGTGTGGCGCGATTGCAGGAAGTCGAGCTCGGCGCGGTGGGCGAATCCAACGCCGAGATTCTCTCAGGCCTTGCGGAGGATGCGAGCGTTATTGCCGATCCGCCATCGGGTCTTTCGGAAGGAGACAGCGTGCGGACGAGGCCAGTCTCCGCCGCCTCCTCATAGGCGAGGGTAAAAGTGTTCTGGCGGGTCGCCATCAGCATCGCCGCGGCGCAGCTTCTTCACCGGCGGCGCCAGACCATCGTTTCGACGCTGGGCGTCGCGCTCGGTGTGGGCTTCTTCATCGCTACTTCGTCGGTGATGTCCGGATCGGAAAACGATCTCGTGCAGCGGCTGGTGAACAACGCGCCGCACATCACGATGAAGGATGAGTTTCGTACGGCGGCGAAGCAGCCGGTTTTCCTCGCCATGCCGGAAGCAACCGTCGAGCTCACGAACACGAAGCCGCGCGAATATCTACGTGGCATCAAGAACTATGGCGCCATCGTCGACGAACTCTCGCAACAAAAAGGCGTGATCGCCGAGGCTGCACTGACGGGGCAAGCCATTGTGCGTTACGCGAGCAAGGATGTCGGAGCGTCAATTACCGGCATCGACCCTGAAAAGGAGCGCTATCTCACGACTGTCGAAAGCGACATGCGAGAGGGCAGTCTGATGCGGCTTAAAACGGCGTCGCAAGGAATAGTCATCGGACGGGGAATGTCCGACAGGCTTGGCCTGAGAATGGACGATCTTGCGACGGTCGTTTCGCCGACAGGGCTCGTCCGGCGCATGAAGGTGGTGGGCATTTTCAGCACAGGCAATCTTCTGCTCGACGAGGGGCAGGTCTACATGCTGATCAAGGATGCGCAGGTGCTGCTGGACAAGCCATTCATCGCCAACAGGATCCGGATCAAGATCGGCGATCCCGACCAGGCGGAGGATTTCGCGGCGCGCATCGAAAGCCGATGGGGGTATCGCTCGGAATCCTGGCAGGAAGTAAACCGCGATTTCCTCGGACTCTTCGTGATCCGTAACACGATTACTTATTCGATCGTCGGCGCAATCATGGTCGTCGCTTCCTTCGGCATTTTCAACATCATCTCGACCATCGTGATGGAAAAGCGGCGAGATATAGCGATCCTCATGTCGATGGGCTTTCGCGCTTTCGATATTCAGGCGATCTTCCTCGTACAGGGGGCGGTCGTCGGTGTCGTCGGCATGCTACTCGGCTGGTGCATCGGACTCGTGCTGCTGCAGATGCTTGCTTCCATCGAGTTCACCATTCCCGGCATGTCGGAGAAGCAGCATATCGTGCTCGATCGCGGCTTCTTCCAGTTTGCTCTGGGCGGATTTTTCTCGCTTCTTTCGGCGGTAGGCGCCGCCTGGTACCCGGCGCGGAAAGCCTCTCAGGTTCGTCCGGTGGATATCATCCGGGGGGCGGCATGAGCGGGGAAGCGCTCATCGAAGCGCGCGGCGTCACCCGTATTCTTCAGGAAGCGGTGCCGGTGACGCTGGTTCGCGATATCGATGTCGGCATCGGTCATGGCGAATTCGTCAGCGTCACGGGGCCTTCTGGTTCGGGCAAGTCCTCGCTTCTCTACCTGCTTGGGCTGCTCGATGTACCGACGTCGGGGCGGGTGCTGCTTGAGGGACAAGATACGACCGTGCTCGACGCAGACGAACTAGCGGCGATGCGGCTTCGCAAGATTGGCTTCGTCTTTCAATTTCATTTTCTGCTTCCGGAATTCTCCGTCCTTCACAATGTGATGCTGCCCATGCGGCGGCTCGGCGGCATGAGCGAAAGACAGATGGATGAGCGGGGGCACCGGTTGCTCGAAGAGCTCGATATCGCGGACCAGGCCAGGAAAAGGCCGGATCAACTTTCCGGCGGCCAGCGCCAGCGCGTGGCGATTGCCCGGGCGCTTGCCAATGACCCGGCGCTCATTCTCGCCGACGAGCCGACGGGCAATCTCGACAGCAAGAACAGCCAGATCGTGCAAGAGATTTTCGCGAAGCTGGTGCGCGAGGAGGGAAGGACCGTTGTTGCGGTGACGCATGAACCCGGTTTCGCGGAGGCAACCGACCGCAACATTCACCTGGTGGATGGGAGGATCGACCGCGATACGAAGCGCTGATCGTCTAGCGTGAAAGTTCGCGCATCGCGTGATCGAGACCCTCGAGCGTCAGCGGATACATGCGCTCACCCATGATCTGCTTGATGATCTGGAGCGAGGGCGTGTACTCCCAGTGCCGCTCGGGGATCGGATTGATCCAGACGCAGCTTTCGTAGATCTGGTTGACGCGCTCGAGCCAGATGCCGCCCGGCTCCTCGTTCCAGTGTTCCACGGAGCCGCCCGCATAGGTGATTTCGTAGGGTGACATGGTGGCGTCGCCAACGAAGATCACCTTGTAGTCGGAGGGGTACTTGTGGAGTACGTCCCAGGTATTCATCTTCTCCGTGTGGCGGCGGCGATTGTCCTTCCAGACGCCTTCATAGAGGCAATTGTGGAAGTAGAAATATTCGAGGTTCTTGAACTCGGTGCGGGCCGCCGAAAAGAGTTCCTCGCAGAGCTTGATGTGGCTGTCCATCGAGCCGCCAACATCGAAGAAAATCAACACGTTGATCTTGTTGCGGCGCTCCGGGACCATCTTGATGTCGAGATAGCCCTGATGGGCGGTCGACTTGATGGTGCCGTCGAGATCGAGTTCGGTCGGCGCACCTTCGCGCGCGAAACGGCGGAGCCGCCGTAGCGCGACCTTGATGTTACGCGTGCCGAGTTCGACCTGGTCGTCGAGGTTCTTGTATTCGCGCTTGTCCCAGACCTTCACGGCCTTGCCGTGGCGGCCTTCCTTCTGACCGATGCGGACGCCTTCCGGGTTGTAACCATTTGCACCGAAAGGAGAAGTTCCGCCCGTGCCGATCCACTTGTTGCCGCCTTCGTGACGTTCCTTCTGCTCCTCAAGGCGCTTCTGGAGCTCCTCCATGATCTTTTCCCAGCCGCCCAGCGCCTCGATCTGCGCCTTCTCTTCCTCGGTCAGGAACTTCTCGGTGAGGGCGCGTAGCCACTCTTCGGGAATCTGGGCGATGTCGCCGTCGCCCATGAGCTCCAAGCCCTTGAAAACATGAGAAAAAACGACATCGAACTTGTCGAGGTTGCGCTCGTCCTTCACCAGTGTGGCGCGCGAGAGGTAGTAGAAATCCTCGACCTTGCGGTCGATGACGTCGGAATCCATGGCCTCGAGCAGCGTGAGATATTCACGGAGCGAGACGGGCACGTTGGCCTTTTTCAGTTCATGGAAGAAGTGGACGAACATGGGGATTTCCGGTTTCTGAATGGCGTTTGCGCGCAGTCTAGGGCCTATGAGGCCCGGTTTGAAGGGGTGGCCATGTTCATTTCTGGACCAGGGATATCCAGTAATTTTCCTGTAGATGCCGGGACTTAGGGGGCTGACGCAGGGGCAGGGGGCGCAGGCAGCGTGACGCTGCCGCCGGGGATATCCCGTTTCCCGGCAAGCCTTTGATTCAGTTCATAGATTTCTCGTTTGCGGGATAAGTGGCTCCCGACCGTCACACAAACGTCATCAAAACGTCATAAAAAGCGTTTCCGGTATATCAGTATACGGAGGATCTGGAGTTGTCCCCGGCGGGGATAAGCAGCCACTTTTTTGTTGTGTGCCACCCCTTCCCGAAAAATCCCCGGTGGGGATTTTCCGACCCTCCCACAGGGGGCGGGTGGGCCAGAAACTTACGCCCGGTTTTTGTGGGTCTCTGTTGTCGCAGACCTTTCAACGGAAGCGGGTAGGAGTGCGGTGGCGGCGGCGAGCTGCTTCTCGAGGCCGCCATCGACGGCGCGGGGCAGGAACTGCTGCGCATAAATGAAGAGGCGCTCGGGCCAGGGGTAGATCGTCCGCTTGCCCCTGAGTGCGTCGCGCCAGATCCGATGCGCGACCTTCTCCGGTGCGTCGAGCTTCATGGAGAAGGGCTCGATCAGAGCGGAGAATTCATTGGAGGCAGGTGTACGAACCGCGCGCGGCGCGGCATAGGTGACGCCGATCTTCTCCGCCTTCAATTCGCGGCGCAGCGCGTCCGACAGACCGCGAAGGCCGAACTTCGTCGCCGAGTAGACCGCGAAGAGCGGAAAGGCGATGTCGCCGAACATGGAGCCCACATTGACGATGCGGGGGTGCTTCGAACGGCGAAGCATCGGCAGCAGATCGCGAGAGAGAAGAAGGGGCGCCATGAGGTTCGTCTCGACCATGGCGCGGATAGCCGCCTCTTCCATGCCGCTCAAGGGCCCCGTGCGGACCACGCCAGCATTGTTGAAAAGGATGTCGATGCGCCCGCCTGCCTGCATGCAGGCTTCACGGAGGAGGCGGCGGCCTTCCACCGTCGTTACATCCGACTGAACCAGGATCGGCTTGCCGGTGGAGACGCCGAGGCCATCCGCGACCGCAACGAGGGGTTCCGCGCGGCGGCCGGCGAGGACAAGTTGAGCGCCGCTGCGCGCGGCTTCCTTCGCGAGAGCAGCGCCTATGCCGGAGCCTGCGCCCGTAATCACAACGACTTTCGCATCACGCTGCATTTCGTTCGTTCCTCTTTTCGTCGTCGCGCGCGAGCTTCGAGAACATTTCGCCCCAGAGCGCATAGACCATGTTGGCCGTATCGATGATCGCGCGGCGGTTTTCCTCACCCTCGACCGAGTTCACGAGGTTCTGGAAGAAGACGATGTGCTCCTTGTCGAGCGCGCCATGCGAGGTCAGGTAGGAGAAGCCACGTTTTTCGCCGACCATGCCGAGACGTTTGCGCACGGCATCGGCGCCGGCCGAGGCAATGTCGACGGAGGTACCTTCTAGAACCAGCACCATGCCGAGCATGGAATAAGGATTCAGGAACTCGACCGCGTAATAGACCCAGGAAACCATGGCGCGAACGGGCCAGTCTCCGCTGCCGCGCCTCACGGCCTCCGCATCGCCGCCGAGATGAGCGATGTCGTCCAGAATCCATTCCTCGTGCCCCTGTTCCTCCTCAAGATATTCGAGAAGCGCCTTGCGATAGCCCGTGTCGTGCTTCGGACAATGGGCGAGCGCATGGGCAAGAAGGGGGCAAGTGTGGCGAACGTGATGATAGGCCTCGGTGAGATAGGCAATGTAGAGATCGCGGCCGACGCCGTTCTGCGCGGCTTCAAGTACGATGGGAATTGAAAAGAAAGTATCGCGCGCTGCCTGCGTTTCGGCGATCAGGCGGTCGTAGAAACTCATTTCGGAAACTCCTTCGGCACGAGAGCCGTTCTGCTGCGTGATCGGGCATCGGCGGTGCGCAGCCATGCTTCGATGGCCTTTCGGCGCACACGTCCAGTGGGGCTGGTGAGGCCGAGCGCCTGCATTTCGTCATTGGTGGTGAGGATGTAGGAGCGTGGCAGGGCGTAGTCCGGCACGCCGCTGCAGATATTGTGCAAGGCGGCGAGTACCTGAGCGGGGCGGGCATCCGTGAAAAAGTTGCCAGCGAAGGCGCCGGGAACGATGAGCGCCGTCGGCCAGGTCTGCCCGTGGCCCGAAAGCGTGGCGCGAAGAATGCGCGGATCGCCTTGAAGGTGGGCCTCGATCCATTCGGGCTGCACGTTGCGCCCGAAGCTCGTGACAAGCATGGCATCCTTTCGGCCTTCGATAACGAGGTTGCCCGCTTCGTCGAAGTGGCCCAGGTCACCCGTGTGCCAGGGCCCTTCATGCGGCTCGCGGCCGACATAGCCGGACATGACGCTCGGGCCCTCGACCACGATCTCGCCGCCCGAAATGGTGACGGCGAGGCCGTCGAGCGGACGGCCGACCGTGCCGGGCGCTGCCTCGCCCGGACGGTTCACCGCGACCACGGAGCCGCATTCGGAAAGGCCGTAGCCTTCGAGGCAGGGGATGCCGAAATTGACCGCAGCGTCCAGCACCTGAGGGGGGACCGGGGCGCCGCCGACGGCGACAACGCGAAGTGAAGCGGGCGCCCGCTCGCCGGAGAGGATGAGCGAGCCCGCCCAGGCACGGAGGAGCTCGGGCACGAGAACGCTCACCGATGGCTGAACCTCCTCGAAAGCATTGCGAATGGCATCGAGGTTGCCGCCTGCGCATTGGGCGGCGACATCCTTCCTGATGGCGGAGACGCCGCCGACCATGATCGGTACATGGATGCCGCAGAGTTCTTCGAGCAGAAGCGGGAAAGGAAGGACGGAGAGATAGCTGTCTCTTTCCGTGGCGGCGATCGCCGTCGCAAGGCCGCGCGAGACATGATCGAGCTGCTTGTCGCCGAGGCGCACGCCTTTCGGCTGGCCGGTGGAACCGGAGGTGTAGATGACGCGCTCGCCGGGGCTGGCATCGGCGAGCAGTGCGGCTTCACCCTCGGCGCGGGGTAGAGGCCGCACGGGAGCAAAGCGCGCCGCGCGTTCGGCCATCGCGTTGTCGGCGAGGATGAGGCCGAGACCTGCATCCTTCACGACATGGGAAAGCTGCTCGTCCGAGAAGAAGGGCGGCAGCGGTACGAAACGGCGTCCGGAGGCCGTGACCGCGAGATCGGCGATGACCCAGCCGATACTGTTTTCCGCCATCAGACCGACGGATGCATCGTTGCCTCGCAGCATCTCCATCGCACCGGCGACAAGGCGCGCGAGTGAGCCATAGGTGACCTCTTCCGCATGATCACGGAAGGCGATCCGCGAGGGCCAATGTGCCGCGCCATGACGAAGCGCCTCGATGACTTCAGCCATTGAGGTGGATCTCCGTAGTTTCGATCGCCATGCGGCTGCGGGGGAGAAGACAGTGCGAGGGTGCAGCCGGATTCGGCATGAGGCACACCCAGGGATCGCGATCGTAATAGCGGCCCCAATCGGCCCCGTTTGGGAGGCGAAGCGGGTCTGCCGCGACGAGCGGTACGAAAGGAATGCCGAGGCGCAGGAAAAGCTTTCGCAGGGGGGCCGTCGCCGTGAAGACGCCGCAACCGAGATCGCGTTCGCGGCCCCATGACAGCATGGCCGCCATGAGCGGGAAGAGGGCGAAGGGCGTTCCGCTGACGAGCGTCGTTACCTCGAGAAAATCGCTGCGGGGGACAGGATGACCGAGCGCCAGGGCGGCGAGGTTTTCGATCGGCGCATCGAGATAGGCTTCGGAAAAGAAACCGTCTTCCCGAAGGCGAAGGCCCGCCGCCGCGAGCGGCGAACCGTCCTTGCCGAGCACGGCGAAGAGCCGCGCGGGCAAAGCGTCCAGCCGCGCTTCATAAGTGCGGGCGTAGCCGGAGCGAATGAAACTTTCGACGGCGGCGCGCGCCGCATTTTCGTGTTCGACGAGCATCGGACGCACGAGAACTCCCGGGAAGCTGCGCGGCCGGACGGAGCCGGCGCGCTGTTACACGAACGAAACGGGAGGTCAGCGAAGGACGTAGGTGATTTCCGAACCGTCGGCGCCGGCGAACCTTACCTGTACCAGCACGCCATTTTCGTCGTACCAGAGCTCGCGATTGAGCTTGCCGGTAACGGAATAGTGCGTGGCGGCGACCGGCTTGCCGTTCACCTCGACAGTTTCAGTGCCAAGCTTGCCGACGGTTACGGGCATGCTGGAGCCGTCCAGCGTATTGAGAAGGGCGGTCTGCTTCACCAGGTTGTCGTTCCAGAGGCTCGCGGGAATGACGCCGATCTGCTCGGTGCCCTGGCGGCCGTCGCCATCGACGACGAGCTTGCCGTTTTCTTCCTTCACTTCCAGGCGATGGGGTGTGCCGTCATCATTCGTCTTCGACTCCAGGGAGACGAGATGACCGTCGCGCCAGATTTCGCTGCCGTCATGTTCGAAACGATAGACGGCGATGCCGAGCATCTTCACGGCCACATTGGTGTCGATCTTGACCTTGAGTTCGTCGCCGTCCTGCGTGAAGACGAGGCGATGCGTGCCGATTTCGTCGTCGCCGCGGAGAACGGTGAAATCGAGTTCGCCGCCGGACGGGGCGGCGGCGCTCGCTGCGTTCACACCGGAAAGCAGAAACATGGACGCGGCGAAGGCCGCGAAGAGGGGTTTCCTGTTCATACGCAAGACTCCTTTGCGGGACTGCGCATGAAAAAAGCCGATGCTGCTTACACCATCCTTACAGCGACGGGGGGGCGGTGAGGTGTCATGAAAAATTCAAGAAGAAGCAAGGAAAAGCCCGCGCGGGTGAGGCGCGGGCTTTGGACGGGACGGTCTTTGCCCCGCGATCCGGTCAGGTCTGTTTTTCGGAAACGATCTCGACAACGGATTTCACGAAGCCGACCTCGACATCCTCAATGGAGGTGGAGGCGCCATAAATTCCGCCGAAGGCGAAATTCTTCGACACCTCATATTGAGCGACCGTCTTGCCAGCGGCGTCGATGAGGAAGACATCCGCCTCGATCTCGATCTGGCCGAGGCCTGCGAGCATGGCGCGGGCGAAGGCATTGCCCGCATCATATTCGGTGAAGACCACTTTCATGGTGGAGGGCGCGGGCTCGTTCTCGCCCGCCATCATTTCGGCGGCACGAAGCTGAAGCTCCCCTTTCAGCTTTCCGGCGATGCGGTCGAGGTCGTAGCGGGAAATATCGACGCCCGGCGCCGCTTCCGCCATGACATCGGCGATCTTGAGTTCCGATTTCTGTTCCGGCGCCAGCGCCACGACGGGCACGGGTTTCGATACGCTGTCCGCGCAGCCTGCCAGGATAGCGGCGATGCCGAACAGAACCGCCACACCAAACGATTTCATGCTTAGTCCCCCAGTTGGAAAAGAGGGGACAAGATTTGCAGGTTCCACGGCCAAAGCGAAGTTCTTATTTCACCATGATGAAGGGGAGGGGACGGAAAGGAAAAAGCCCGCGCGGTGAGGCGCGGGCTTTTGTGTATGCGAGGTTCCCCCGCCCCGAAAAATCCCGAAGGATTTTTCGACCCTCCCCAAGGGGAGGGTGGGAAAGGGAGTTTGTCGTCTAGTTCCGTTCGCGGCGCGCGAGGAAGGCAAGGCGTTCGAAGAGGTGAACGTCCTGCTCGTTCTTCAGGAGCGCGCCGTGGAGCGGCGGGATGAGCTTCGTCGGGTCCTTCTCGCGAAGCGTCTCGGGCGAGATGTCTTCCGAGAGGAGAAGCTTCAGCCAGTCGAGGAGTTCCGACGTGGAGGGCTTCTTCTTCAGGCCCGGCACTTCGCGGATCTCGTAGAAGATCGAGAGCGCTTCCTGCACGAGTTTGCCCTTCAGGCCCGGGAAGTGAACGTCGATGATGGAGCGCATCGTCTCTTCGTCCGGGAACTTGATGTAGTGGAAGAAGCAGCGGCGCAGGAAGGCGTCCGGCAGTTCCTTCTCGTTGTTGGACGTGATGATGACGATGGGGCGCTGGGCGGCCTTGATGGTCTCGTTCGTCTCGTAGACGTAGAACTCCATCCGGTCGAGTTCCTGCAGAAGGTCGTTCGGAAACTCGATATCGGCCTTGTCGATTTCGTCGATGAGCAGGATCGGGCGCTTCGGACGCTCGAAGGCTTCCCAGAGCTTGCCCTTGGAAATGTAGTTGCGGATGTCCTTCACGCGCTCGTCGCCGAGCTGGCTGTCGCGCAGGCGCGAGACGGCGTCGTATTCATAAAGGCCCTGATGCGCCTTCGTGGTCGACTTGATGTGCCAGGTGATGAGCTCGGCATCCAGTGCCTTCGCCACTTCCTCGGCGAGCACCGTCTTGCCCGTGCCCGGCTCACCCTTCACGAGAAGGGGACGCTGCAGCGTGATCGCCGCATTGACGGCGACGCGCAGGTCTTCTGTGGCGACGTAATCTTTCGTTCCCTCAAACTTCATGATCTGGCTTTCCCTAGTGAAGCGAATTTGACATTTGATCCGAGTTTGCAGCAGGCGCCGTATCAAATGTCAAATTCGACGCTTCACTAGATTCAAATGGTTGCCGGTGGTCCTTTGGTTCCGGCATTTGCTCAAGGGTTCGTTGCAGCGGAATGCAAATGCCGGAATCGGCCACCGGCTGCGCGCGGGCCCCCGTTACCGAATTGCTAAACGCGAAGGAACCTAAAGGCTGGCCCGGCGGGGTTCAAGGAAAAGGCCTGTTCGCCGGTGGGGAGGGACCCCGCGCGATTTTGACGGGGCCTGAGGGCCGGAAGCGGCCGCCCTTGCGGCAATTTCTGCCGGGCGAGAGGCAGGGGATGCCGGGCCGCGCGGCCACCCGAAATAGCTAAGTCATTGAAATTAAACAGGTAAATGGCTGGCATCAGGCTTGCTCCCATTTGGCCAGACAAAGTCTCGCCGCGCATTGGCGGGACGGACCCCATGGAGAGAGCCCATGAGCTTTTTTGGATCGATGACCACGGCGATCACAGGCATTCGTGCCCAGTCGAGCGCCCTCGGACACATCTCGGATAATATCGCGAACTCGCAGACCGTGGGCTTCAAGCGCACGGATACGAGCTTCCAGGACATCGTGACGGCTTCGACGAGCCGGAATCACCTGCCGGGCGCGGTGCTCGCGGCGCCGGCCTTCACCAATACGGTCCAGGGCTCCATCGACGCTTCCGAGACGCCGACCCACATGGCGATCAATGGCGAAGGCTTCTTCATCGTTTCCTCGCAGGTCGCGACCGTTGACGGAAACCCGGTCTTCGACGGCGTGAACTACTACACCCGGCGCGGCGACTTCACGATGGACAAGCATGGCTATCTCGTGAACGGCGCGGGCTATGCGCTGCAGGGCCTCGAAATCGATCCGACAACGGGCAACCCGGTCGGCGACACGCCGGGCCGCATCCAGATCGACCGCGACTTCCTGGCGGCGCGCACGACCTCGACCATCAGCTATCGCGCGAACCTGCCGGCCTGGCCGAAGACGGTGAACGCCGATCCCGATATCGCGAACAGCGAACTGCTGACCGTCGGCCGCTTCACGCCGGCGCTTGCGGACCTCAGCGCGATCTCGGCGGCGAACGAGGACATCTTCCTCGACAATTCGCTCTCGGGTGGCGCGGTGACGGGCTATGACGCGCTGGGCGCGCCGGCCAACGTGCAGTTCCGCTGGGCGAAGGTGGACAATGAAGATGGCGGCGGCGACACCTGGAACCTGTTCTACAAGGTGGATGACGGCGCGACGGGCGCCGACGACAAATGGCTGAATGTGGGGCAGGACTATGCCTTTGACGGGCAGGGGCGGCTCTCGCCCGCCGTCGACTCCACGACCATCACCGGCATGACGGTGAACGGCGTTTCGCTCGGCGATATCGTGCTCGATCACGGCGCGTCGAACATCACGCAGTTCGAGGACGACAACGGCACCGTGGAGACGACGGCGCTCGACCAGAACGGCTATCCGTCCGGCGAACTCGTGAGCATCGCGGTTTCGGAGAACGGACGCATCACCGGCACCTATTCGAACGGCAAGACGGTCGACCTCGCGGAAGTGTCGCTGGCGAAGTTCAATGCGGCGGACAAGCTGCAGAAGATCGACGGCACGGCCTTTGCCGCGACGCAGGAATCGGGCGAGCCGATGCTGACGGGCGGCGGGAACGTGATCGGTTCGGCGCAGGAAGCGTCGAATGTCGACATCGCCGACGAATTCTCGAAGCTGATCGTGACGCAGCAGGCCTATACGGCAGGCACGCGCATCGTGACGACGGCCGACCAGCTCATCAGCGAAACGCTGAACATGAAGCGCTAGTAGCGCCAACCGCGGCGGGCGAACCCCGCCGCGGCACCTGAACGGGCAAGTCACTCACCGGATAACCCCATGACCCTTTCCTCCGCCCTTGGCGCCGCAATGAGCGGATTGAATGTCTCCCAGTCCGGGATCGACATTACATCGCGCAACATCGCCAATGTGGGTACGCCCGGCTATACGCGGAAGGTGGCGCAGCAGACCAACCTGCTGGCGGGCGGCGAAGGCATCGGCGTGCGCCGCGAGGCGGCGCAGCGGACGGTCGACCAGTTCCTGCAGCAGCAGCTGCGCAGTTCGACGGCTTCCTCCGCCTTTCTCAACATCAAGTCGAGCATGCTCGGACGGATCGACGCGGGCTTCGGCACGCCCGACTCGAACAGCTCCATCGCAGGCGCCGTGAGTTCGCTCGCGACGATGCTGCAGGAGCTGATCGACAATCCGGAATCGGAGCCGGCGCGCGCATCGTTCATCAACGAGGCGTCGAACCTCGCGACAAAGCTCAACCAGACCTCGGACACGATCCAGGCCATGCGCCTCGAAGCGGAGCGCAATATCGCGGCGGGCGTGGAACAGGCGAACGCGCTGCTCAATACCATTGCGAGCGTGAACAACCAGATCGCCTCGCGCCAGGCGGGCAGCCTTTCCATCGGCGACCTGCAGGACCAGCGCGACATGGCGATCGACGAACTGTCGCGCCTCATGGATGTGAAGGTCGTGAACCGGGACGACGGTACGGTGACGGTGTTCACCTCGGGCGGACAATTGCTGCTCGACCGCACGCCAGTGGAGCTCACCTTCGACGAGCACACGCAGATGGACCCCACCTCCACCTATGAGAATGGCGGTGTGGGAACGATCCGGCTCGTTTCCGGCTCGACCTCCATCGATCTCATCGCGGCGGGCGCGCTCCGCTCCGGCGCGCTTGCCGGATATGTGGAGATGCGCGACGAAATCCTGCCGGAAGCGCAGGCGCAGCTCGACGAACTGGCGGCTCAGCTCGCGCTCGCCATGTCGGAAGAGACGGTCGAGGGTACCGATGCCGTGGATGGCGCGGCGACCGGCTTCGACATCGATACGAGCGACATGGTCGCGGGCAACACGATCAACCTTTCCTACACGGTGGGCGGGGTGCGGCAGGACGTGACGATCGTCAGGGTGGACGATCCCTCGGTCCTGCCGCTTTCCGACAGCGTGACGGCGGCGACGGGCGACACGGTGATCGGCATCAATTTCGATCAGCCGATGGCGAATATCATCGCGGACCTGCAGGCCGCGCTGCCCGGCGATGTGGTGGTGTCGAACCCGGCCGGCAATACGATCCGCTTCCTCGACGACGGGGCCGTTGGCAACAGCGACATCGACGCGGTGAGCGCGACGATCACGCCCTCGGCGCTGACGGGGGCGGGCACGGGGCTGCCCCTCTTCACCGATGGCGAGAACGGGACCGTCTTCTCCAACAGCCTGGACGGCATCGGACAGAAGACCGGTTTCGCCTCGCGCATCACGGTGAACCCGGCGGTTATCGCGGACGATACGGTGCTCGTTTCCTACGATGCGGGCGTGCCGATGGGCGACACGACGCGGCCGCTCGACTTTCTGGCGCGGCTCACCTCCAATACGCGGACCTACGCGCCCGAGACGGGTATCGGCGGCAGCGCCACGCCCTTCAACGGGACGATAGACGAATTCGCGCGCCGCATCGTTTCGTTCCAGTCGAGCCAGGCCTCGAACGCGGAGCGCGATGCCGAGGCGCAGCAGGTGGTGACCTCATCGCTGCAGGATCGTTTCGACGCCGAGACGGGCGTCAATATCGACGATGAGATGTCGAACCTCCTGCTGCTCCAGAATGCCTATTCGGCCAATGCGCGGGTCATTTCGACCATCCAGGAACTCTTCACCGTGCTCATGAGCATCGGCAGGTAAACGTCATGCAGATTTCCACGCTTTCCCAGTCCCTCGCGCTGCGCCAGTCGATCGGCGAGATGCGCGCCCAGTTCGACGATCTGCAGCGCCAGCTTTCGACAGGGCTCAAGACGGATTCCTATGCGAAGCTCGGCACGGACCGGAACACAGTTCTCTCGCTTTCGCACCAGCTTTCGCAGCTCTCGTCCTACACCAACACGATCACCAAGACGCAGATGCGCATCGACGTGATGTCGACCGCGATGACGCGCGTGAACGACATTGCGAGCGAGACGAAAACCTCGCTCGTCACATCGGGCTTCGATCTGGTGAACGGCACGCAGACGGATGCGCAGGTGCAGGCGGCGATGAGCTTCGACGAGATGGTGAACCTGCTCAACCTGCAGGTGGAAGACCGCTATCTCTTCGGCGGCAAGGACACGCAGACAAGGCCTGTGGCGCTGCCCGAGGAAATCCTGAACGGGAGCGGCGACAAGGCGGGCCTCAAGCAGTTCATCGACGAAAGGGCGCAGGCCGATCTCGGCGCGGACGGGCGCGGGCGGCTGACGCTCGGTACAGCGGGTGCGACTGTGACGCTGGCGGAGGACGCCGATCCGAGCGTTTTCGGCTTCAAGATCTCCGACGTGCAATCCGGCCTCGGCAATGCGACGGTGACGGGCCCCGCGGGCTCACCGCAGGGAATAGACGTCGAATTCACAGGCCTGCCCACGGCAGGGCAGACGATCTCCTTCGAACTCGATCTGCCGGACGGCACCTCGACCACGGTGACGCTCACGGCGTCGGCCAACAACCCGCCGGAGGAAGGCGAGTTCACCATCGGCGCCGACCCGGCAACGACGGCGGCGAACTTCCAGTCGGCGCTCGATACCGCGATCCAGCGCGAGGCGAATGTCACGCTGAAGGCGGCATCGGCCGTGGAGGCCGCGAACAATTTCTTCGACTATGCCGCGGGCGGGGCGCCCCAGCGCGTCGACGGACCGCCCTTCGACACGGCGACAGGGCTTCGCGATGCGACGGAGGCCGACACGGTCTTCTGGTACAGCGGCGATCTCGGCCCCGATGCGGGCAAGGATTTCGCTGCGCAGATCGACGAGAGCCGGAAGCTCGAATATGGCGCGCGGGCCGACCAGGCCTCGATCCGCGACACACTGAAAATGTCTGCGCTGCTGGCCTCGGTGGAATATTCCGATGCCGACGACCTCGAACAGCGCGACAGCTATCGCGCGTTGACGAACCGGGCGGGGCAGGTGCTTAACTTCGAGGGCGTGCAGTCGGTCGAGAGCATCGTGACCAATCTTGGTCTCGCCTCGGCGACGCTGGAGAACACGCAGAACCGGCACGACGCGACCATGGCGACGGCGAATGAAATTCTCGGCGACATACAGAACGCCGATCCCTACGAGGTCGGCGTGAAGCTCACCACGCTGCAAACGCAGTTGCAGGCGAGCTATCAAGTGACGGCGATGCTCTCCCAGCTCTCGCTCGTGAACTACATCTAGCGGAAGAAACGCCGCGGAGAAAAAGGGCCCGGGACGACGGGCCCTTTTTTCATTTGCGCTTTCCTCAAGCCGCCCCGACGTCAAGACGCGGGGAAGCGACGCCCATGTTGCGTGGCCTCAAAAAGGCGGCATTCTGTGCGGCATCGGATCAACCGGCCGGACAGAACAAGAAGACAGGGAGGAAGCCAATCATGAAACTCGACAGCTCCATTTCCGCCGTGGTGACGGGCGGCGCATCGGGCCTCGGCAAGGCGACGGTGAAGGCGCTGCGCGACCTCGGTGTGAAGGTCGCTATCTTCGACCTCAACAAGGAGAATGGCGAGCGTGTGGCGAAGGAACTCGGCGCCACCTATTGCGAAGTGAACGTGATGGACGAGGCCTCGGTCGATGCGGGCTTCGAAAAAGCGCGCGCGGCGAACGGACAGGAGCGCTGCCTCGTGAACTGCGCTGGCGGCGGACGCGGCGGCAAGACGATCGCGCGCGACAAGACGACGGGCGAAATCATCCCCTTCAAGATTTCGGATTTCGAATATGTGCTGGGGCTCAACACGGTGGGTACATTCCGCTGCATCGTGAAGAGCGCGGCGGGGATGGCGACGCTCGATCCCCTGGAGGGCGGCGAGCGCGGCGCGATCGTGAACACGGGTTCGGTCGCGGCGGAGGATGGGCAGATCGGGCAGGTGGCCTATTCGGCGGCGAAGGCGGCGATCAAGGGCATGACGCTCACCATCGCGCGCGACCTCAGCCGCGAGGGCATTCGCATCAACACGATCCTGCCGGGCATCATGGCAACGCCGCCCATGCTGGGCGTGAAGGACCGCGCGCCGCAGATTTTCGAGAACCTGGCGGCATCGGTGCCTTTCCCGCCGCGTCTCGGCGATCCGTCCGAATATGCCGACCTTGCCTGCACCATGCTGCGCAACGGCTATTTCAACGGAGAGACGGTGCGCCTCGACGGCGCGATCCGCATGCCGCCGCGCTGATCAGGCGGCGAGAGTCCGGCGGGCGAGGGCGGCGATCACGTCGGTGCGCGTGACGATGCCCTCGAGCCGCCCTTTCGAGAGAACGGGGACGGCGTCGCAATCGCCCTGGGCAAGCATGGGAAGGAGGGCGCCGGCCTGCGTGGCCGGCGTCGCCTTCGGTGCGGCGACGGACATGATGTCGCCCGCCTTCACGGGCGTGGCATATCCTTCGCCCAGCAGGCGGACCATCGCCGCGCCGAGGCCGCGATCCAGACGGAGCGCATCCTCCCGCGCGCGGCGGATCAGATTGATCTGGAAGATGACACCGAGATAGCGGTCCTCCTCGGCGACGACGGGGAGGGAGGTGAAGCCGTGGCGGCGGAAGAGATCCGCGACTTCGGAGAGCGGCGTGTCGAGACCGACTGTCACCAGGTCGCGCGACATGATGTCGGCGGCGGTGAGAGGCTCGGTCCTGTGCGTCGCGGCCTGAAGCTCGGCAGCGCCGATGAGACGGGCGAGATCCTCGACGCCGAGATTCAGCGACTGGCGATAGCGCTGGAGAATGCCCGTCAGTTCTTCCTCGGTGAGGCCGAGACGCTCGAGCGGCGGATGGTCCGTGGTTCCCTGAGCGTGTTCCTCGTCGAACTGACGGAAGGGATAGCGCCGTCCGGTGAGATGCGCATAGGCGGTGGCGGCGGCGACCAGAACGAAAGTGCCAAGAGCGACGGGCATCAAGGCGAACCAGTAGCCGAGTTCGGCGATGGCTTCGGGGTTCATTGCCGCCGTCATGGCGACGGCGCCCGCGGGCGGGTGAACGGCCCGTGCGAAGCCGATCAGGGCGACCGTGAAGCCCACCGCGAGGGCGATGCGGAGCGCGGGATCGGGGATGTTCAGGCAGATCGTCACGCCGACAAGGGCGGCGATGGTGTTGCCGACAATCGCGGACCAAGGCTGGGCGAGAGGGCTGTTCGGAACGGCGAAGAGGAGCACCGCCGAGGCGCCGAACGGCGCGATCAGATAGAGCCCGAGCTCAAGATCGGCCTGGGGCGAAAGAATGAAAAGCCCCGCGACGGCGAGGCCCGCAAATGCGCCGAACCCCGCACGCATGGCTTCCGCGGCGGAGACAGGCGGTATGGCCGGACCGATCGCACGGAGCGAGGGCCGGACGCGCTTTTCGAAAGTGGGCGACATGGCGCCGGGTTATACACAAATTCGCGCGGCTTCAACGCTCTATTCCGCGCCGCCCGGTATCGCTCAGGCGCGGGAGTAAAGGCCCGCGGCGATCTCGCGATTGATCATGATGAGCGTGTCGAGAAGTTTCGGCTCAGGCTCCCGGCTCGCCTCGATCTCGTTCGTCCGCTTGAAGATGAAGACGGCGAGGTTTGCGATGTTCTGCTTGATCTCGCGGGGGAGCGGATGTTCCTTTTCCGCGGCGGAGGCGGCAAAAACGGTCCAGATGCGGCGATTATAGGTGAGCGCATCGTGAAGCGCGGCGTGTTTTTCCTCTTCCCAGTTGTCGCGGATACGCTGCAACTGGCCCGCCGCCCTTGTCAGGATCGTCGCTTCGAATTCGCGCGGATCCTTCGGCGCATTGCGCGAGGCACTGGCATAAGCCTCAAGAGCCTTTGACATTCTCCAACAGCCCCCGTTCGTACTCGATCAGCTTTCGAGCTTCCTTGAGGGCTTTATACATTTCGCCAGTTAAGATTTTACTGTTGATGGCGTCGATAAAGGGCGTTGTGGAGGGGGCGGCCTGCATCACATCCTTAACGATCTGGAAATAGAGCTCGTGATGGGGACGCGGATCGGCGGCGAGATACATCATCTGGACGATCAGATAGACGCGCTTGCAGGGCGTATCGGCGTCGTCCGTGCGCAGGATGTCCTTCTCGCGCAGGATCGGCGAGTCGCCCTCGATGAAGAGCCGCGTGCGCTGGTCGTCATTGGTGATGACGCTGTCGCCCAGAATGAAGCGTTCGCCGGGCTTGAGTTCGACTTTGAGGGCCATGCTTTTCCGTCCTGACGGCGAATCTCTGCGGGAATTTGCCGAGTGTAGCGCGATTTCGCCCGTTCAGGGAGCCAGGGAAGGGCGCCCGTCACGAAGAAACGGCGGGAACCGAAGTTCCCGCCGTCCATTTTCCCGGTCCTGCGACCTCCACCCGAAGGTGGTGCCTCATTAGCGGATGAGGCTGAGGACGCTCTGTTCCGCCTGGTTCGCCAGAGACAGCGAGGTCTGGGCGAGAGACTGGCGGGTCTGCAGAGCAAGCAGGTTCGCCGCTTCCTCGTTCGTGTCGGCCAGCGTCAGGTCGCCCGCACCGCCTTCGAGAACGCCGATCAGGTTCTTGGTGAAGTCCTGACGGTTCTGCACGACGGAGAGGTTCGCACCGAAGGTCGAAGCCTGTTCGCGGAGCGTCGAGGTCGCCGAGTCGAGCAGGGCGATGTCAGCGTCGATGTCCGAGAACGTCGTCTCGGTGATGCCGAGACCGGCCGAGTCATAGGTCACGCCCGTGATGTCGAGCTTGGACGTGCCGTCCTCGTTGAACTTCACCGTCAGGCTGTCGCCGTTCAGGAGGTTGATGCCGTTGAAGCTGGCATCCGAGGCGAGCTGGTCGATCTGCGTGCGCAGGTCGTTGTAGTCGCTCGCGTAGCTCGCACGGGCCGAGGTCAGCGTCTCACCGTTCGTGCCCTGCGTGCCGGAGGTGGCGATGCCGAAGCCCGCCGCACCCGTCGCCGCCGCGTCGCCAGCGATCACGAGGTCTTCACCCGAGGCAACTTCGAAGCTCAGCGAGTCACCGTCGCGGGTGACCGTGAGGCCCGAGAGCGTGCCGGAGGCGCTCGTGAGGCCAGCGAGTTCAGCTTCGATGGCCGCAGCCGAAGAAGCCGCCGTCGCGTAGGTGGCCGTGTCGAAGGTGACCGTGACAGCCGACGCCGTGCCGATCTGGATCGTGATCGAACGGGCCGTCGCCGTGCCGGCGATCGCCGCAGCTTCGACGGTCTTGTCGAGCGTGGTCGCGGTGGCCGAGGCCTGGAGCGCCTGGTTGGCGACAGACTTGGCCTGGTTGACGAGCTTCTGGATCGCCTTGATGCCTTCGTCGGCGGCGTTCAGCGTCTTCACGCCGAGGCTCATCGAGTCCTGGATGGCGCTGAGGTCGGACGCACGCGAGTTCAGGCCAGCAGCCGTGAAGTAAGACTGCGGGTTGTCGAGAGCGCTGGAAACCTTGAGGCCGGTGGCGAGACGGTTCTGCGTCTGAGCCATGAGCTTTGCCGTACCCTGCAGGGTCTGCAGGTTCGAACGCACGGCGCTATTGATGACGATATCACCCATTTGTCTTGTCCTTTCCTAGGAACGATATTCACGGCTCTTCCTGAGCCATGGCGAGAGCATGAGGGCGCTCCCGTTAAGAGGCGGTAAAAGCCACCCGTTTTTTCCGCGCTTTTTCGAAAAAAATCCGTACACCCCGTTAACGAAAAAAGGGCGGACCCGGGGGTCCACCCTTTGAAATCCCTGAGGATTTATCCTTAACCGAAGAGACGGAGCACGCTCTGTTCGGCCTGGTTCGCGAGCGACAGGGCGGTCGTGCCGAGCTGCTGGCGGGTCTGCAGGGCGAGCATTTTCGCGCCTTCTTCGTTGGTGTCGGCGACGGTCAGTTCCGAGGCGCCGGACTCCAGCGTGTTGATAAGGGAGGAGGTGAAGTCCTGACGGATCTGCACCACGCCGAGGTTTGCGCCGAAGGTCGAGGCCTGCTGGCGGAGCACGCCGGTGGCGGCGTTGAGCGTATCCACGACCGTCTTGATGTCGGCGTCGGCGGCAAAGCCGTGATCGCCGGAGTCGTTCGGGATGACGCCGATGTTCAGCAGACCATCCGGCGTGAGGTCCACGCCCTCGATGTCGAGCTTGGAGGTCTGCTCGTTGTTGAAGAAGACGCTGAGCAGATCGCCCTTCAGCAGGTTCACGCCCTTGTAGCTGGCGTCGGAGGCGAGCTGTTCGATCTGGTCGCGCAGATTGTTGAAATCGGTCTCGTACTTGTCGCGGTTCACACCATTGGTCGAGGAGGTGCGGGTGCCGAGAAGTTCGGAGAGGCTGACCGCGGTGCCGGCATTGTCGGCTTCGATCGACATTGCGCGGCCGTTGGCGGCGGAGAATTCGAGCTGGCCTTCATCGTTGATGATGGCTTCGAGCGGCTCGTCGCCGGTGAAGGTGGCGGCCACCCAGTCGATCAGATCCTGAACGGTCGAGACTTCGCCCGATGCCGTGCCGAGATCGACCGAAGCGGTGACTTCGCCAACAGTGATGGTGAGCGTGTTGCCGGTGGCAAGCGCGCCGAGGCCCGCAATCTCGACGCCACCCGTCAGCGGGTCGCCGGAGCGGTTGCCCGTGATCGTGGTGGGGTTGATCTTGGTTTCGAGCGCCTGGTTCGCGACCGCCTTCATGCTCTCGACGAGCTTCAGGATCGACTTGATGCCCTGGTCGGCGGCTTCGAGCGTCTTCACGCCCTGGCCCATCGAGTCCAGCAGATTGTTCAGGTCGGATGCGCGGTTGTTCAGGCCCTGTGCCGTGAAATAGGAAGTCGGGCTATCGATCGCGCTGCGCACCCGCAGACCCGTCGCGAGACGCAGCTGCGTTTCGTCCAGGAGCTTCGTTGTATTCTGCATGCTGAGCAGGTTCGACCGGATCGCACCGGAAAGGACTACATCAGCCATCGTCTCTACCCTCCAGGGTTTGGCCCAGCCGTCTCATGGCGGCACGGGCACTACACTCGGCGTTAATCATTAATTCGACGTAAACAACCCGAAGTTGTTTTGCGATTTGACCGCCTGGGGGGACCGAGTGTCCCCGGGGCGATACTGCCGCCGCCGAACCGGGTGCCAGAGTGGCTTCGCCTTTCTCCGCATCCGTCGATTGCTTCTGGCCCCTTCATTCGCAAATGCCGGGCCAGTTTTAAAATGAAGGAAAATCAATGGGTTAGGTCTGGGTTCGCCGGGTCTCTGGCAGGAAGTTCCCTGACCGGAGGAAAGTTTTGCCGGGCAAGAAGGACCTTTTGTCCGCGGCAGGCGGCGTGCGCCGCCTTGCCTGGCGCCCGGCTTACTTGCCGAGGAAGCGGGCGACGTCGGTGACGATGCCGGCGGCGAGCTTCGCCTTGTCGGTCGTATGGTCGACCGAATAGCAGCGCATGCTGGGGAACCAGGGCAGGCGGTCCGTGCCGAGCCTGGTCCAGCCGTGAGGGGCGCTGTAATAGAAGCAGGTGATGCCGAGCGCGCCGGCGAGAACCGCCGGGAAGCTCGACGGCACGACAGCCGCGTCCATGCAGGAGGTGAGGGCGGCCGCGCCTTCGATGTCCTTGAAGAGATCGAGGCCGGGCATGCGGTGCAGGGTGAGGCCGAATTCGCGTTCCAGCGCCTCGGCTTCCGCATCGACATTCGTATATTGCAGGTTCACGACCTGCACACCGCCGATCTCGAAGAGAGCCTTCCAGTCCGCCAGCGCCGTGTAGTTGATGGAGCGGATGTCGTCGACCTTCTTCGAGGTCCAGGACAGGCCGATCTTCGGGCCCGGACCGAGGCTCGCGAGCCAGTCGCGGCATTCGGCGACGCGGACGGGGTCGGGCACCAGCGGGTTCACGGCGGAGGGAAAGTCCGACACGCGCCGGCGAAGCTGCGCGGCGACAAGGCCGGCCGGCGCGGTGTAGTCGAAATCCACTTCGCCGTAATTGCCGAGGCCGGTCGACTTCCACGCTTCGGGACGAACCGTCGCCTGTGGCCAGGTACGCCGGTAGAGCGGCACGAGGCGGGGGTCCGTCTCGATAATGACGTGACCCGCACGGGCGATGAGATCCGTGTAACAGGTCGAAAAGAAGAGATCGTCGCCAAGCCCCTGTTCGCGCCAGACCATGATGGTCTTGCCGGTGAGGTCCTGACCTTCCCAGATCAGGCCGGGGAAGGGGCGATAGGGCTGGCGTTGCCCGCAGGCGAAGCCGAAGCCATACATGTCCCAGCCCGCTTCCGTTTCGCCGACCATGAGCAGGACGCGCGCGAGATTCCAGCGGGCGGCATCGCAATCCGGGTCGATGGTGAGAGCGCGGTGGAGCGCGTCGAGCGCCTCGCGGTGGCGGCCGAGAATTTCCAGCAGGGCGCCGAGATTGGTCCAGGTCTGGGAGATACCGGGATCGAGCTCAATGGAACGGCGATAGCAGGCCATCGCATCGTCATGAAGGCTGGTGCCGGTCAGAACCTTGCCCAACATGCCATAGGCGCGGGCCGAGAGCGGCTTGAGCTCGATCGCGCGGGAAAGCAGATCGACCGCATGCTGCGTCTCGCCTTGCTCGTCCACAAGGTGGCCGAGATTGATCAGGGCAGGGACGTTTTCGGGATCGAGTTCGAGAACGCGTTCATAGAGGCTGCGGGCGCGCGAGGCATGCTTCACGTTCGAGCAGAGATTGGCGAGATCGAAGAGAAAGCGCGCGTCCTTGTCTGTGCTTTCAGCCGCGCGATCGAGGATGCCGACCGCATCCCTTTCGCGCTTCAGGGCGATGAGGCATTCGGTAAGGCCGGTCAGGGCGCCGATATGGACCGGATTGACGGCAAGCACCTTGCGATAGCGCGCTTCGGCGTCGGCGAAACGCTCTCGCGACTGAAGGCGCTGGCCCTGGGCGAACTTCTTTTCGGTTTCGCCGTCCTCGGCAACGCGCCGTCTGGTCAAGCTCGACATTCCGGATTTGCCCCCGCGGACCATGATCGGTCCGTCTCCGAACTAATTGTCCCGTACTATTCGGCCTTGCATGGTTACCGCGCGGTTAACGCGCGGGCAATCAGGCGCGCGAGTCGAGGGTGAGCGAGCCGGCGCCAGCCGGGCCGCCGGAGCGGCGGGCGGAGGAGGCGGCATTCGGCCCATAGCCGAGAGAGGGAGCGGTGCGCTCGCTCATGGCACTGGCGACCATGCGGATGAGACCCTCGGAGACGGATTTGGCCGCGTTCAGCGCCTCGCCGTTCGACGCCAGCGTGCTGTCGAGTTCGGCCATGGCGGCTTTCAGGCGGGAAACGCGTTCGGATGGCGCGCGGTCGAGCAGGTTCTTGTGGCCGCGCACGGCCATGACATCCATCGCATATTCATTGGCGAGGCGGATCTTCTCCGGCTGTAGTTCGGCGATTTCGGCCCGGGCGCGGTTGCGCAGCAGCTCCGTCTCCCTGCGGATGACGTCGGTCAGGCCGGTGGTGAGCGCGAGAAGCCGGTCCACCAGTTCGACGGGCGGCAAGGTTTCGGCGGGAATGCGGCGGGCTTCACCCTGTCGAGCGTTCACTGCGATACCTCCTGCATTTTCAGCATTTCGCGATAGACGTCGTCGGCAAGACCGATACCGCCAGAGGCCGTTATCTGCTTGCTGTACTGATCGACGAGGAGGGAGCGGAACATGGTTTCGCCCGGTCCGCCGCCGAAGGGATTTTCCTGATCCTCGAGGCCCTGGAACATCGACTGGAAAAGCGTCGAGACGAACTGGGACTCGAATTCCTTCGCCGCTTCCCATGCCCGCGGGTCGCGTCCGGCTTCGGCCGTGGCGGCGGCCTTTGCAGCGGCAGGCGCCGAGGACATATGCATATAGGTGGGCAGGGCGGCGAGGGCTTCCATTACATCACCTCGATATCCGCCTGGAGGGCGCCGGCCGACTTGATCGCCTGCAGGATGGTGATCATGTCGCGGGGGCTGACGCCCAGCGCATTCAGGCCGTCGACAAGTTCCTTGAGCGAAATGCTGCCGTCGATGATGCCGAGCTGCTTGCCCTCTTCCTCGTCCACATTCACTTCCGTGCGCGGCACGACAACCGTGTTGCCCTGGGTCGCGAACGGCGAGGGCTGGCTGACCTGCGGCGTCTCGGTGACGGAGATGGTGAGATTGCCCTGAGCGATCGCCACCTTGCTGACGCGGACATCCTGCCCCATGACGATGACGCCCGAGGACTCGTCGATGACGACGCGGGCGGCGAGATCGGGCTGCACGCGGAGCTGTTCGATATCGGTGAGGAGCGACACCACGCCGCCGCGCCAGGACGGCGGCACGGTGAGTTCGACGGTGCTCGAATTGCCTGCACGGGCCGTTTCGGCGCCGAGATAGGTGTTGATCGCCGTGGCGACGCGCTGCGCGGTCGTGAGGTCGGGATTGCGAAGCGACAGGCGGAGGCGGCGCAGATCGTCCAGTTCGAAGTCGATCTCGCGCTCCACGATGGCGCCATTGGCGATGCGCCCATTGGTGGGCACGCCGCGCACGACGGAGGAAGCCTCACCCTTGGCGGCGAAACCGCCGGTGGCAAGCGAGCCCTGCGCGACAGCATAGACCTGGCCGTCGGCGCCCATGAGGGGCGTCACGAGGAGCACGCCGCCCTGAAGGTCGGTCGCATCGCCCAGCGCGCTGACGGTCACGTCGATCCGCGTGCCCTGGGTGGCGAAGGCGGGAAGATTGGCCGAAACCATGACGGCGGCGACGTTCGCCGTCTTCATATTGGTGCCGCGCGTGTTGACGCCCATCCGCTCCAGCATGCCGGTCAGGCTCTGCTGGGTGAAGGGCGCGTTGCGGAGCGTGTCGCCGGTGCCATTCAGGCCGACAACGAGGCCATAGCCGACCAGCATGTTGTCGCGGATGCCTTCGACATCGACGATGTCCTTGATGCGCGAGCTCGCATCGGCGCGGCCCGGCGCGGAAAGCGCCATGAGGCAGGCAGCGAGCAGGAGCGCCAGAAGGTTGCGAAAGGAAAAGGCGGGAAGCCGGAACATGAATCGACCGTTCAATCGCTAGCGATACGGCCTCTTTGAAGCGAAAGCCATGCCAGCGGCGGGATGCTGCCGGTCTAACCTCAAGTCTCTGATTTTGTTGTAGTTTTTGTTTTCGGCGGTTCGGCGGCGGCAGGCGCGCGAGCGGCTTTTGGGGGAAGCTCCTGCCGCCGCGCGGCAAAAGCTGCCGGGCTGCCTGCGTCCGCGCGAACAGGCTTAACGCCGATTTAAGACCTGATGTCCATTTTGGACGAAGGAAGGCGGTTCGGCCGCCGGAATACGTCAGGATCGGGGGCGACCCAGATGAAGATCGGACAGACGAGAGCCGCGTCACAGACGGGATCGGCGCGCGGCGCCACTCGCACCGGCGGCGGCAGCGGCTTCGCGCCGGCGGGAGCTTCCGAAACAAGGGGGGCGGCGGGCTTGTCCAGCCTGGCCTCACTGAGCGCCGTCGATGCGCTGCTCGCGCTCCAGGAAACGCCCGCCAGCGACGACGCCCTTCACTCGCCGCGCCGCAAGGCCATCCGCCGCGGCGAGGAAATGCTCGATATCCTGGACGAGATCAAGCTCGCGCTGCTGGTGGGGCAGGTTCCGAAAGCCAAGCTTTCCCGCCTTCTTTCGGTGGTGGAGCGGCAGGCGGGCAGCTTCAACGACCCCAGGCTCGGCGAGGTTCTGGCCGAAATCGAACTGCGCGCGCGGGTCGAACTGGCCAAATTCGGAACCTATACCAAAGGCTAGGCCGGGGTCTGGCGGCCGCTAGAATGCCGGGTTTACTTCTCCGAGATTTCACAGATATTTCACCGGCTTGGCCCGGCACGCCCTGTTGAGAATCGTGGGCGCCCTCCCTATACTCCGCGCGCTTCGGCGGGCCCGGTGAAGCAAATTCGACCTTTGAGTTTTGTCAGCGGGAAGGCCCGCACTCAAATGTCGAATCGAGAGACTTCACGGGTTTTACAGAATTGCCGACGGTCTTTCGATTCCGGCATTTGCTCGCGGATCATCCAGGTCCGAAGATACAAATGCCGGCGCCGGGCCTTCGGTGTCAGAGAGAGATTGCCTAGATGGCCGTGCGTTTGCCCAAAGGCTATATGCCGTCAGACGACGAACCGTTCATGAACAAGCGGCAGAAGGAATATTTCCGCCGCAAGCTCGAGAAGTGGAAAGAGGACATCCTCCGGGAGAACCGCGAGACGCTGCAGCATCTGCAGGATGACTCGGTGCAGCATCCCGACCTTGCGGATCGCGCCTCGTCCGAAACCGAACGCTCCCTGGAACTCCGTACCCGCGACCGCCAGCGCAAGCTGATCGCCAAGATCGATGCGGCGCTGCGCCGGATCGACGACGGCACCTATGGGTATTGCGAGGAGACCGGCGAGCCGATCAGCCTCAAGCGGCTCGATGCACGCCCGATTGCCACGCTTTCGATCGAGGCGCAGGAACGGCACGAGCGGCGCGAGAAGGTTTATCGCGACGACTGATCTCCCGACGGCGGATCGGGCGCGGTTTCCGGCCCGAGGCTCAATAGAAAAAACGCGGTCCCTTTCGGGGCCGCGTTTTTCTTTGCCGTGCGTTCAGCCCGATATCAGAAGGGCATGATGATGTCGAAGAGCTGCTGGCCGTAACGCGGCTGCTGCATGTCGCTGATCTGGCCTTCGCCGCCATAGGAGATGCGCGCTTCGGCGATCTGGGTGTGCTGGATGGTGTTGGTGTTGGAAATATCCTCGGGGCGAACGATGCCGCTGACCAGAAGATCGCGCACCTCGTAGTTCACCCGGACCTGCTGACGGCCGGCGATCACCATGTTGCCGTTCGGCAGAACCTGGGTGACGACGGCGGCCACGGTCAGGTCGATCGTTTCCTTGCGATCCACGGAGCCTTCGCCTTCGCTCGCGCTGGTGCTGTCGAGATCGGCGAGGCTCGTATTGTCCACGGCGTTTGGGAAGACCTTGCCGAGATAGGATTCGTAACCGAAGAGATTGTTCATTCCGGCATTCTCGGAGTTCGAGCGGCTGCGCTTCGTGGTGTTGTTCACCTTGGCGCTGTCCTCGACATTGATGAGAACGGTGAGAATGTCGCCCACGCGGGCGGCGCGCTGATCGCGGAAGAAGGCGCGCGAGCCGGAGCGCCAGAGCGAATTCGGCTGATAGACCACTTCCTCGGGCGCCGGCATCGGCATGGCGACGGTCGGCGCGGGAGCGGCGATGGGCGAAAGGTCGGGCGCCTTGCCGATATTGGAGATGCGGTCGGCGGCGTTGCAGCCCGCAAGCGCAGCGGCGAGGAAAGCGACGGCGGAGAGGCGGGCGAGGGAACTGGTGAACATTTATCTGGCCTTTACGGTCGGAAGTTCCTGGTGGACGTTTGGGCGGACGCTTGTCAGGAGGGGCTTGCGTTGCGGATGACGCTGGCCGCACGCGCAGCGCCCGGCGCATCGACGCGGATCATGTTGGGGCCTTCGACGATGCCCTGAATGGTGCGGTTGGAACGCGTGTTCAGGACGTTGACGACATCGCCTACGGCACCGCTTTCGAGCGCGCGCCCGCGAGCGGTCAGCGTGAGCGAGCCGGAGACGAGGGTCACATCCACCTGCGCACCCTTTTCGACGACGATGGGCGGCTGCATGTCGGCGATGCGCACGGGCTCACCCGCACGCGCGGGGCGGCGCGGCGACATGCCGAGAATATGTTCGAGCGAGGTGACGATGTTCTGGCTGACGCGGTTCGAGGGGAGGCGCACCCAGTCGATATCCTGCTGGCGGACGATCTCGCCCGGCTGCATGTCGCGCAGGAGAACGGGCACGTCCGTTACCGGATAGGCGCGGCCGGACACACGGCGCAGCGGGCTCAGCATGTCGTTCGCGGGCGCGCGCAGAATGGCAGTGAAGACGCCGCTGCGCTGATTGAAGGCAAGCTGTTCGACCTTGACGGTCGGCTCCTCGCCTTCGGCAACCTGGATGCCGGCCATGCCGTTCTCGAAATCGACCTGGAGATCCGAGGCGGAGGGAAGAGCGGATGACTGGGCGGCGATGGCGGCGGAGATCGCGCCGGCGACTTCGGCATCCGGCACCTGGGTGCCGGTGCGGGCGACGACCACATAAGTCAAGCCCGCATCGTTGCGCCAGGCGACACCATTGCGGCGCGCGGCGAGCGAAATGCGCGAGACGGAGATTTCGGCGCGTGTGCCCGGCGCGGGCGCGTTGGAGACGATGACGGCGGCGGCATCGCCCGCATCGTCGAAGAGATCGCCGAGGGTGACGGTATCGCCCGTGACGGAGACCGCGGGGCGCAATTCCGCCGCGTTGGCGGCCGCAGCCATTCCGGCGAGAAGGAGTGCGAGCGAGACTGTACGCTTGAATATCGGGAACATCCTTTACGCCGCCTTTACTTCACGTTCGAGGTTACCGACATCATCTCGTCGGTGGCGGTTATGACCTTGGCGTTCATCTCATAGGCGCGCTGGGCGGTGATGAGCGAGGTGATTTCGCTCACCGCATTGACGTTCGAGGTTTCGAGAAAGCCCTGAAGCACGCTACCCATGCCAGTGGAGGCGGGGGTGCCGAGCGTGGGCGCGCCGCTGGCGGCGGTTTCGACGAAGAGATTGTCGCCGAGAGGATCGAGGCCCGCCTCGTTCGCAAAGGAGGCGAGTTCGATCTGGCCGACGACCTGCGCGTCGGTCTGGCCGGGGATCGAGGCCTGGACCTGACCGTCGCGGCTGATCGTGATGTCGGTCGCTTCCTGCGGAATGGTGATGCCGGGGGCGAGAGTGTAGCCGTCGGCCGTCACCAGCTGGCCGTCCGGGCTGATCTGGAAGGAGCCCGCGCGAGTATAGGCGTCCTCGCCGCTCGGGAGTTCGACACGGAAATAGCCGCGGCCCTGAATGGCGATGTCGAGCTTGTTCTCGGTGTTGTCGAGATTGCCCTGCGTCATGATGCGATAGACGGAGCCCGTCTTCACGCCGAGACCGACCTGAACGCCGGCAGGCACGATGGTGCCTGCGTCCGACGAGTTCGTGCCGACGCGGCGCAGGTTCTGATAGAGCAGGTCCTGGAATTCGGCGCGCTGACGCTTGAAGCCCGAGGTGCTCATGTTGGCGATGTTGTTCGAGATGACCTCGACATTGAGCTGCTGGGCCATCATGCCTGTGGCGGCGATGCTGAGCGACTGCATGGACTTTCTTCCCTACTTCCGGCTAACGGAACGGCCTCAGGCCGCGGTTCCGAGTTCCTGAATGGCCTGGCGACGCATCTGGTCGGCCTGGTCGATGAGTTTCTGGGCGCTCGCATATGAGCGCGATACTTCGATCATGTTCGTCATCTCGACGATGGGCTGCACGTTCGAACCTTCCAGCGCGCCCTGCATGAGACGGATGTTCTCCGGCGCGATCTCCGCCTGATCGGTGTCGAGCATGGTGTTGCCGACATTGCGCATATCCTGCGGGTTCTCGAAGGAGACGATGGCGAGCCTGCCGCGCTGGCCCTGATCGGAGGAAATGGTGCCGTCGCGGGCGATGGTGATGCCGGTTTCGTCCTGGGCGAAGCGGATGGGCGCGCCGCCCTCGCTGAGTACGGGCGCACCGGTCGAGGTGACGAGCTGGCCTTCGGCGTCGAGCTGGAAATGCCCGTTGCGCGTGTAGAGGACGCCGGTTTCCGTCTGAACGCGGAAGAAGCCCTCGCCGATGATGGCGACGTCGAAGGGATTTGCGGTCGTCTGCAGCGCGCCGTCGCGCATGTTGCGATGCTGGCCGAAATCCTGGACGAAGGTGATCCGCTTGTCGGTGCTCTCCTCGGAAGCGTCAGGCATCAGATATTGCTCGAAGAGCATTGCTTCGGATTTGTAGGCGGTCGTGTTCATGTTCGCGAGATTGTTCGCGATGGTCGCCATTTCCCGGGTCACCGCCATCTGGCGGGAGAGACCTATGAGCAGAGCGTTTTCCATGTCCGGTCCGGCAGTTCGCTTGTCGCATCGGCGCGGCATTGCGCCGCCCGGTCATGTGCAGGGCCTGTGCCAAAGAAAAAACTGAATTAAATCAATGGTTTGGTTTTCCGAAAGGCTGTTCGGACGCGCTTTCGGGCAGGCTTTACCGGGCAGTTTCTGCCGCATCGGACAAGCGCGCGGGGCTGCGTAACCAACTAAAGAGAATCCGCGCATTCGGCGCACAACCGGGAACGCTTCGTTAACCAAAGTCGGCGAGCATCCGGTTGTGATGAGCCGGGTGCGGAAGAGATGACATCCGGCGGGCGAATTCTCGAAGGTGGGGCGGTTAGAAAATGGCTGCAGTCGACGCCGACATTTCCGAAGACGACGAACAAGAAACTTCCGCGCCGGAAAAGAAGAAGCGGCTGGCGGGGAAGGTCATCGTTCTCTACGTCGTGCTGCCCGCCCTGCTCCTGATCGGAGCGGGCGCCGGTGTCTACATGTCGGGCATTCTGGGTGGCGGCGAAAGCGACGAGGCTGTGGCGGAGGTCAAGGTGGACCCCGTCTTCTACGATCTGCCCGACTTCCTGGTGAACCTCTCCGGTCCGCCACCCCAGCATTATCTCAAGCTGCGCGTCGCGCTGCAGGTGAAGAGCAAGGAGGCGGTGCCTCAGCTCGAAATGCTGATGCCGCGCGTACTGGACGGCTTCCAGACCTTCCTGCGCGAGCTCAGGCCCGAGGATCTCGAGGGTTCGCGCGGCATGCTCTATCTCAAGGAAGAGCTGCTGCGGCGGCTCAACCTCGCCACGCAAGAGCCGATCGTGACCGACGTGCTCTTCAAGGAAATCATCGTTCAGTAGCAGTCAGGCGGGAAGAGTTTCGATATGTCCGCAAGCGATACGCTAGAAAAAGAAGCCCTGAACGCCGCTGCCGAAGCCGCGGCGAAGGCGCCGGAGCGCGTGCTCAATCAGGACGAGATCGACAGCCTGCTCGGATTCGAGGTGGACGAAGAATCCACGACCGAGCGGCACGGCATCGATGCGATCGTGAATTCCGCGCTCGTCTCCTACGAGCGCCTGCCGATGCTCGAAATCGTCTTCGACCGTCTTGTGCGCCTGATGACGGTTTCGCTTCGTAACTTCACTTCCGACAACGTCGAAGTGTCGCTCGACAATGTTTCGTCGATCCGTTTCGGCGACTACCTCAACTCCATTCCGCTGCCTGCCATTCTCGCCGTCTTCCGCGCGAAGCAGTGGGACAATTACGGCATGTTCACCGTCGACTCGAACCTGATCTATTCGATCGTCGACGTGCTGCTGGGCGGGCGGCGCGGCACGGCCGCGATGCGCATCGAAGGGCGGCCTTACACGACCATCGAACTCAATCTCGTCCAGCGCATGATCGAGGTCGTGCTGCAGGACGTGCAGGCGGCGTTCGAGCCGCTGTCTCCGGTGACGCTCGAACTCGACCGGATGGAAACCAACCCGCGCTTCGCGGCCATTGCGCGGCCCGCCAACGCGGCCATCCTCGTCAAGCTGCGCGTGGACATGGAAGATCGCGGCGGCCGCATCGAGATGCTGCTTCCATACGCGACGCTGGAGCCTATCCGCGAGCTGCTGCTGCAGATGTTCATGGGCGAGAAGTTTGGCCGTGACTCGATCTGGGAAAGCCATCTCGCGACCGAGCTCTGGTCGACGCGGGTGCCGCTCGAGGCGGTGCTCGACGAACAGATGCTGACGCTGCGCGATGTGATGGACTTCGAGGTAGGCCAGACGCTGATGCTCAACAACGGACCCGATGGCATGATCGACCTGAGATGCGGCGGGGTGAAGCTCGGCCGCGGCAAGATGGGCCGCGTCGGAAATCACGTGGCCGTGCGTGTCGATCAGGCAATCAAGCACATGAAACGCCCTGCCTCGCCGCAGGTGGATCAACCCAAATCTCCCGAACCCCAGATTGCAGGGCCAGACAAATGACGGTTCTTCCCGCTCTGCCGCTCGGCACCATCCTTGAACTCATCGTCTGCGTCTTTCTCGGCGCGACGATCGCCTATTGCGCGATGCTCGACCGGAGGCTCCGGGCCATGCGATCCGGGCAGGACGGACTGCGCGAACTGGTGGGCGAACTGAACAATGCGACGCAACGCGCCGTTTCGGCCATTGAGGCGCTGAAGCAGGCGAGCGCGGCAACGGGTGACGAACTCGGCGAGAGCGTAAATCGGGCGCGCGTTCTCGCGGATGAACTCGCGCTTATGATCGAATCCGGCGAGCGGATCGCGGAACGCATAACGCGCGGCTCCCATGCCGCAGAGCGCAATGTCACGCCGCAACCTGCGTCGGGCCCGCGCAACGCGATTCCGCCCAAACCATCCGGACGCGACGCAGCCCTGGCCGCGCGCGCCGCCAACCAGCTTCTCGATGCGCTGAAGAAGGCCCGCTGAGGCAGAAACATGCTCGACCGTCTTCGTCTTCTTCCGACCGTCATTCTCTGCGCCTCGCTGCTGCTGGTGCTGAAGCTCGCCGATTTCGCGGCGGGCGGCGACGGTTCCGCGACGCTTGCGGCGATTTCGACCGCGCAGGCGAGCGCACCGAAGGAGGAGAGCGGCGAGCAAGCGGCGGAAGCCGACAATGAGGGCGAGGAGGAAACCGCCGGCAAGGATGCGGGTGCGGAGAAGGACGCTGGGGAGGCCGGAACGGCCGATGCGGCGCCCGCTAAGCCTATACCGGCTGCCGAACCCGAAATCAGCAAGTCCGAACGGACCGTGCTTCAGAGCCTCGCCGAACGCCGCGAGGAACTGGATGCCCGCGCCAAGGAACTCGACACGCGCGAAAGGCTTCTCGCGGCGGCGGAAAAGCGCGTCGAAGACCGCGTGGCCGAACTGAAGGCCATAGAAGCGAAGATCAACGAACGCATCGGCGCGGAGGACAAGGCGAACGAGGAACGGCTCGCCGGGCTCGTCTCGATGTATGAAACGATGAAGCCGAAGGACGCCGCGCGCATCTTCGAGCGGCTCGACATGGGCGTTCTTATCGATGTCGTGACAAGGATGCAGCCGCGCAAAATGGCGGCGGTTCTCGCCGCAATGGATCCCGTCGTGGCACAGGATCTTACCGTCGAACTCGCGACCGGCGACAGGCTCTCCGGTATCCGGCCTGGCGAAGACGGCGCGAAGGCGCCCGCCGCGACGGCCCGGCCTGCTGAAAAAGCCAGCTGAAGTCCGAGAATCCGGGCTTTCCGCCCCCCTTCCTTAAGCCCCACTTAACCGGCGCCTCCTAGACTGAGGCTGAGCGGCAGAAAGCCGTTCGATTTTGGGCAGAAGCTTAGGGCAGCAGCGGCGTGAACCGATCTCACCGATATTCCGCGCAACTGGAGAGGGGCGGCATGCGCTTGCGCGCGCTGACGGCGTTTACGGTCCTCTTTCTTCTGCTTGTCGCGCTGACGCCTGCCGCGCGCGCCGCGACCGTCGGTGTGTCTCTCAGCGAGCAGAACGGCTGGGGACGAATGGTCTTCACCTTTCCCGAAGGTATTCCCGGTTATCGAGCTTCGATCAATGCGGGTGTTCTCGTTCTCGATTTCGACAAGCCCTTCGATGCAAATACGGAAGAATTCGTCCGGCTGATGCCGCGCTATGTCGCGATGGCGCGCCAGGACGAGAACGGGAAGACCATCCGCCTGGCGCTGACCACGGACTTCTGGCTCGATACGAAGCCGGCCGAGAACTCCCTCTATTTCGATCTCATGCCGCCGGACTGGGTGGGCAAGGCCCCGCCGCTGCCCGAGGATGTTCTGGCGCGGCTTGCGGCGGCCAAGGAGCGCAAGCGGGCCGCGGTGGCGGCGGAGCTTGCCGCCAAGGCGCAGGGCATCGAGGAGCCGGAGGAAGAAAAACCGGCGCTCGACGTTCGTGTCGCCGCGCGCGCGGGGATGACGCGCCTCGTCTTCGACTGGAACCTGCCGGTTCTCTATTCGCTGATCGAGCGGCAGGGGCTTGCGACCATTACCTTCGACCGGACGGCGGATGTGGACCTGTCGCAACTGCGCGTGGATCCGCCGCCCTATCTCGCTCATGCGAGCGCGGTCGAGCATGACGGCCGGCTGGCTGTCGTACTGACCTTGAAGCCTGGCGTGGCCGTAAGCGCGTTCCGGGAAGAGCTGAGCGTGGTGCTGGACCTCAAGCCCGCCGATGGAAGCCTTCCGCCGGAAGCCGAAGCGGAAAACGCCGAGGTGAGCGTTGTCGCGAATGCAGAGGGGCCGGAAGACAGCAGCGCGCATGCGTCGAAGAGCATCCTGCCAGATATCGCGAGCTCAGACGAAGAGGGAAAGGGCGAGGCGCCCGAGACGGCAGATGCCGGGGCGGAGGAGCAGATCGCCACCAATCCCTTGCCCGAGGGTTCGCGGCCCGAAGGACAGGCCGTGATGCGCGTTGAGCCGGGACGGAGCGGAACCGACATCGTGGTCGAGTGGCCCGAACCCGTCGGCGCCGCGGTCTTCGAGCGGGCGGACCGGCTCTGGGTCGTATTCGATGCCGCGCTACCCATCGACATGGCGGAGGTGACGCCGGGAACGCTTGGGCCGTTCGGCCCGCCCGAGTTGCAGGCATTCGAAGGGGGGACGGCACTCGTCCTGCCGCTGCGCGAAAAGGTGCTTGTCGGCGCGGTGGAAGATGGCGCGTCCTGGCGCATTTCCGCTGGCGAGACGCTGGCCACCACGGGGCGGCCGATCTCGCTTCTGCGGAGCTGGCGCGAGGATGGACGCGGCAGCATTTCCTTCGACCTCAGGGGGACGCGCAAGGTGCTGGAAGTGCGCGACGATCTCGTCGGCGACAAGGTTATCGTCGCGACCGCACGTGGCCCGGTGCAGGCAATCCAGACACCGCTCAGCTTCGTCGAGTTCCAGGCGCTGCAGACGGCGCAGGGGATTGCCATCGTGCCGGTGGCGGACGACCTGAATGTCGCTGCGGCACCGGACAATGTGATCGTGACGAGGCTCGAAGGGCTCGCGCTTTCCGCGAATGGCGGCGGTTATTCCGCGCCCGCGGTGCAGGGCGCACCCGTGGTCGCGGCCGCTGCGCCGGCCGAAATGCATTTCGCGCAGTGGCGGGATGTGCCCGGTGAAAATTTCACGGAACGGCGCCAGCACTATCTCGTGCAATTGGCGAATGCGCGAACGCAGGAGCTTGGCGAACTGCGGTTCGCCTATGGCCGTTTCCTGCTCGGCTACGGCCTTGCGCCGGAGGCGCTTGCCGCATTTGACGGCGCGTTGGAGGTGGAGCAAAAGCTTGCGCTCGATCCCGCCTTCCGTGCGGCCAAGGGCGTTGCCGGGGTTCTGAGTGGCCGCTATGTGGAAGCGATCGCGGATCTTTCCTCCGACGGTCTCGAAAATGCGCCTCATGCGGCGGCCTGGCGCGGGCTCGCGCGCGGCGAACTCGGACATTGGGAGGCTGCGCGCGCGGAATTCGGGCTTGCAGGCGCGATCCTCGATGCCTTCGACGACGAATTGCGCACACGCTTCAGAGCCATGGCCGCGGAAGCTGCACTCAAGGGTGGCGATGCCACGGCTGCCGCGAGCTATGTGGCGGGCTTTCCGGCCGCGCCGGAGAGCCCGAAGGCGAAAGCCCGTATATTGCTTGCCCAGGCTGCTCTGGCCGATGTGGAGAAGGGCGGCGAGGACGCCGTCGCGCGCTACGATGCGGCCATCGATACTGGCTATCCGCCCGTTGCGGCCCGTGCCCGTTTCGGCAAGGCGGTATTGCAGCTCGAACGCGGCGATATCGACAAGGACGCTTTCGCGAAAGAGCTCGAAAGTCTTCGCTATGCCTGGCGAGGCGACGAGCTGGAACTCGAAATCCTGACGCGGCTCGCGAAGTTCCGGCTCGATGAGGGACAGATCGACGAGGCGCTGAAGCAGATGCAGACGGCGACCGCGAACTATCCGGACAGTGAAGAGGCGCACCAGATGAACGTGCACATGTCCGACATCTTCGCGGATTATTTTCTCGGCGATGCCATCGACAAGATGGAGCCGGTTCAGGCGCTTGCCTTTTTCGACCGTTTCAAGGAGCTGACGCCTATCGGGACCAAGGGCGACGAGATGATCCGCAATCTCGCGGAACGGCTGGTCGAGGTCGATCTGCTGACGCAGGCCGGGCAATTGCTCGACTACCAGGTCGCAAATCGTCTTCATGGCGGCGTCGCCAAGGCGCAGGTCGCGGCGCGCCTCGCCGCGATCTATCTGATGGACCAGAAACCGGGACATGCGCTTGCCGCCCTTCGCGCGACGAAACAGAATCTGCTGCCCGAGGAACTGGCCCAGCGGCGCATATTGCTCGAGGCGCGGGCACTCGCCGGCGAAAAGCAATACGACCATGCACTTGATCTGCTGGACGGGCGCAAGGACGAACGCTCCGCGAAACTGAGGGCCGATATCTATTGGGAGGCTGGCCGCTGGCCGGAAGCCGGCGCGTCGATCGAAAAGCTGCTTGGCGTCAGGTGGAAAGAAGACCAGATGCTGGACGGCGAGATCCGGCTTCTCATCATGCGGGGTGCGATCGCCTATTCGCTTGCGGGCGACGAGGAAGGATTGTCCAGGCTTCGCACCAAGTTCGGCGAAGCCATGAGCAGGAGCCCCGATGCAGACGCCTTCGCGGTCGTCTCCGAGCCAATCGTGGAACAGGGAGTTGCGTTCCGGGAGATGACGAGCCGCATCGCTTCCGTCGACACGCTCGACCGCTTCCTCGCCTCGCTCAAGACCACGGAAGAGGTGCAGGCGTTCAACTGAACGCCCGCCCAATTCTTTCTGTCAGGGCTTTCCCGTCAGGTTCCGAAGCTCTGGACCAGGCTTCCCGCGATCAGCGACCAGCCATCGACCAGCACGAAGAAGATCAGCTTGAAGGGTAGCGAGATGATGATCGGCGGCAGCATCATCATGCCCATCGACATCAGGACCGAGGCTACCACCATGTCGATCACGATGAAGGGCAGGAAGACAAGGAAGCCTATCTCGAAGGCGCGGCGCAGCTCGCTGATCATGAAGGCGGGAACGAGCACCTGAAGGCCGATATCCTCCGCCTGTTCGGGCTCGGGGGCATTCGACAGATCGACGAAGAGCTTGAGGTCTTCCTTCCTGACCTGCTTCAGCATGAAGGCCTTGAAGGGAACGCTGGCGCGGTCGAAGGCTTCGCCCGTCTCGATCTGCTGGTTCATCAGCGGTTCTATGCCTTCCTGATAGGCGGTCGTGAAGGTCGGCGTCATCACGAAGGCCGTAAGGAAGAGGGCGAGGCTCACCAGAACCGCGTTGGGCGGCGATTGCTGCATGCCGAGCGCGGTGCGGAGCAGGCTGAGCACCACGATGATGCGCACGAAGGACGTCACCATGATGAGGATCGACGGTGCGAGGCTCAGGACGGTGACAAGCGCGACGATCTGGACGATATGATCGGTGAGGCCGAGACCTTCGGAGAGGTCCACCTGGATCGTTTCGGCGGCGGCGGGATGCGCGAAGGCAAAGCTCAATGCGACGAGGCCGAGCATACCGATGAAGCGCTGCAGACGTGCCGCCGTCAACACGGCAAGGACTTTCCGGGAGAGGACAATCACGCGCGGCGCTCCTTGATGAATTCCACAATGCGCTGGAACTGGACCACATGGGCCGGCAGCGCGGGGTGGGCGGGGGCGGTCTGTTCCGTTTCCGGCGTTGCGGGCGCCTCGATGCCGCCTTCGATCAGCAGCGGCGTTTCGCCGCCCGTCAGGATCAGGTGTTCCTTTCCATCGCGGCGGATCAGAAGCAGGCGATGCTTGGCGTCGATCGCCTTCACCTCGACGATGCCGAGGCGGCGCTGCCCGCCGGCCGCCGAGACGCCGGGCGCAAGGCCGAGGCGGCGGGCGACGATGGCGCAGACGCCAATCAACCCCAGAATGAATGCGAGAGCCGCAACGAACCGGAAGATTTCCGAGAAGTCCATTTTGGATTCTACCCCCAGATTGGACGGCCTTGGACCGTCCGTGATGGGAAGAATTTGCCGCGTCAGGCTTAATGGCGGGTTAAAGGCGAGACGGAGCGCGGCTTTCGCTGGTTACCTCTTCGTTAGCGCGCCCGGCAGTATTTGCCGCGTTAGGGCGATGTTAACTCCGGGACGGTGACACTCGCCCTTGCCGCCAAGGAATGCGTGGCTTCAGACACGGCCGTTTGATCGCTCAGGACGAGCGTTCGGGGAGCCGGTCGCGGGGGCACGCGGGCGATGGCAATCGGCGATCTTCCCATCTTCGAAATGATGAAGCAGCGCATGCAGTGGCTGACGGCGCGTCAGCAGGTGCTCGCGCAGAACGTCGCCAATGCCGATACGCCTGGCTATACGGCGCGCGACCTCAAACAGCTCGATTTCGGCGCGATGGTGGAACGGAGCGGACCCGCGCTTCGCGCCGTCGCGACACAGGCCGGTCATATAGGCAGCCCGGTGACGGGCAGGGGCCAAGGCATGCATCCCGGGCAGGCGACGGGCGGCGAAGTCATCAAGAAGCCGGACTTCGAAACCTCCCCGACCGGCAATTCGGTCGTGCTCGAAGACCAGATGATCAAGGTTGCCCAGAACCAGATGGACTACCAGACGGTGACGGGCCTCTATTCGAAGAGCCTCGGGCTCATAAAGATCGCTCTCGGCCGTAGCTGAGGCGGGCTGAAAGGAAGAGAAGCAACATGAGCGCCATGGACCTGATCAAGTCGATGATGGTGGCGGCCTCGGGCCTCAAGGCCCAGAGCGGACGCATGCGCGTCATCGCCGAGAATATCGCGAACGCGGATTCGACGTCGCGCGTGCCGGGCGGCGACCCCTATCAGCGCAAGATCGTGACCTTCGAGGACAAGCTGAATCGCGAGATCGGCGCGCATACCGTGACGCTCGGGCGTCCCGTGATGGACAATAGCGAGTTCAAGCTGAAATACATGCCCGGCCATCCCGGCGCGGACGAGAACGGCTATGTGAAGATGCCGAACGTCAACGGCATGGTCGAGGCCATGGACATGCGCGAGGCACAGCGCAGCTACGAGGCGAATCTCAATCTCATCCAGGCATCGCGCCGCATGATCGCGCAGACGATCGACATCCTGCGCAAGTGATGGCTGAAGCGAGGGTAGCGACATGACCACCATTCCGGCATCGACAGCACTCAACGCCTATGCCCGCGCTGCGGGGATGGGCGCCGGCAACCAGACGCCACAGGCTGGCGGCGCCAAGGAAGCGTCAGGCGGCTTCGGCGACATGCTGAAGCAGGCGATCGAAGAGGGGGTCGAGACCTCGAAAGCCGGGGAAACGAAGATGGCCGCCGTAACCGGGGGCACGAGCGGCAACATTGTCGACGTCGTAACGGCTGTAGCGGAGGCGGAGACCACGCTGCAGACGGTCGTGACCGTTCGCGACAAGGTCATTTCGGCCTATCAGGAAATCATGCGCATGCCGATCTGACGGCTGCGGCGGGGGCTAACAATAAATGACGGGACCTGAAATTCTCGACCTCGCGCGGCAGGCGATCTACGTCATGCTCGAGGTTTCCGCACCGATGATGGTGGTCGCGCTTGTCGTCGGCCTTGCCATTGCGCTTCTGCAGGCGCTGACGCAGGTGCAGGAAATGACATTGGTCTTCGTGCCGAAGATCGTTGCGATCTTTCTGACGCTTCTCGTTGCGCTGCCCTTCATGGCGCAGGCGCTTCATGGCTTCATGATCCTCGTGTCGCAGAAGATCGTGTCGGGCTGAGGAGCGGACGTCTGATCCCATGATCACCATCGACTTCCTGCCGCAAACGGCTTTCACCTTCATGCTGATCTTCTCGCGGCTTGCCGCGATGATCATGCTGATGCCGGCGCTCGGCGAGACGAGCATTCCGGCGCAGGTGCGGCTGGTGATGGCGTTTCTCCTGTCGCTGGTCATGATGCCGCTGGTTGCCTCGACCTATGGCGCGATCCCGGTCACGGTGCCCGGACTTGCCTTCATCGTCTTCACGGAAATTGCGGTCGGGCTTTTCATCGGCGGCGTGGCGCGGATCATCATGAGCGCGCTTCACGTGGCAGGCAACATCATCGCATTGCAGATGAGCCTTGCCTTCGCGCAGAACGTCGATCCGACGCAAGGCCAGCAGGGCGTGCTGATCTCCAACTTCCTGTCGCTGCTCGCGGTCACGCTCATTTTCGCAACCAGTCTCGACCACCTGCTCATCGCCGCGATGCGAGACAGCTACGAGATATTCGTTCCCGGACAGGCGATCCCCGTTGGCGATTTCTCGCAGATGGCGGTAAAGCTCGTTTCGGACGCTTTCCGCATCGGCCTGCAGCTCGCCGCGCCTTTCCTCGTCTTCGGGCTCGTCTTCTATGTCGGCATCGGCCTTCTTTCGCGGCTCATGCCGCAGATCCAGATTTTCTTCATCGCGATGCCGGCGAATATCACGCTCGGTCTCGTGCTTCTGCTCTTCCTGCTCGGCGCCATGATGACGTGGTTCCTGCAGGCCTTCGAGCAGTCGATCTCCATGTTCGCCGGTTAGCAGGGAGCGCTTGCCTTGGCCGAACAGGACGATTCAGAAAAAACAGAAGAACCAACACAACGAAAACTGGACGAGGCCCAGAAGAAGGGCGACGTCGTCAAGAGTCAGGAAATCAGCACCTGGTTCGTGATGATGGGAGGCGCCGTGGCGATCGCGCTTCTGGGACCTTCAACTGCGAGTTCCCTGGCGAGCTCGCTCAAGGTCTTTCTCGCGCAGCCGGACGCCATCCCGATGGACCCCGAGCATCTCCGGCGCATCTGGCTCAGCATCGGGCGGGACGCCTTCGGGGCGGTCATCGCGCCGCTCGGCATTCTCGTCGGCGCGGCGCTGATCGGCCATCTCATCCAGCATGCTCCGGTCTTCACCGCCGAGAACATGAAGCCGAAGCTCTCCAAGATTTCGCCCGCGGAAGGCCTGAAGCGGCTTTTCGGGCCGAAGAGTCTCATGAATCTCGCCAAGGGCGTGGTGAAGATGGCCGTCGTTGGAACGGTTTCCTTCATGCTCGTCTGGCCGGAGCGCGATCAGCTCGCCCTCATGATGACCTGGGAAATCGCGCAGCTCCTGCCCGTGGTGCAGGCCATGGCGCTCAAGATGTTCATGGGCGTCATCGCCGTCATGACGGTGGTCGCCGGTCTCGACTATCTCTTCGAGCGCATGCAGTGGATGAAGAAGCAGCGCATGTCCATCCAGGAAGTGAAGGACGAATACAAGCAGATGGAAGGCGACCCGACGGTGAAGGCGAAGTTGCGCCAGATCCGTGTGGAGCGCGGCCGCAAGCGCATGATGGCCGCCGTGCCGACAGCCACCGTCATCATCACCAACCCGACCCATTATGCCGTGGCGCTCAAATACGAGCAGGGTATGGGCGCGCCGGTCGTGGTGGCGAAGGGTGTCGATGCCGTCGCCTTCAAGATCCGCGAAATCGGTCAGGAACACGACATTCCGATCGTCGAGAACCCGCCGCTCGCCCGCGCGCTCCACGCGACCGTCCAGATCGACGAGGAGGTCAAGCCCGAGCACTACAAGGCCGTGGCCGAGGTTATTGGATATGTCATGCGTCTTAAGGCTAAGATCACCGGAGGTGGCGGCCGGAGGTGATTCGGCTGCGCGAGGTGATGTGCGCGGCGAACCGGCGCCGCAGGGGCGGGCACAGCAGGAGTAGCCAATGGCCGAGACACCGGCCGATCTTGCCGATAGCGGCGCGGAGGGCATGGATGCCGCCGCGCTTCGGGACGATGCGCAGTGGTCGCTGCCTGCGCGGCGCTGGGTGGTTATCGCAGCGCTTGGTCTCGGTTTCGTGCTGGCGCTGCTCGACACGCTCGGCGTTCATGCGTTCGGCATGCCGGGCGGGCTTACCGCGCTCGGCCTCGTCGCCATAGCGGGCGCTGTTCTTTACGGCCTTTCCGGCGGCAATGCCGAGACCTTGAGCCGGTCGCCACTGGCGGCGGCCGATGCCCTCTCCGCGCTTCCCGATCCCTGCTATGTGTCCGACAGGCGCGGTGCGATCCTTTTCGCGAACGAGGCCTATCGCACGCTCACCGGCGGGTTCGACGGCGACAGGGCCGTGCCCATCGAGCGGCTACTTTCGGGGCGCGGCGAAGGGGCGGAAGCGTCCTTCAGGCTCGCCCAGGCCGCCCGGACGGGCTTTGCGGCCGAAGAAGATGTCCGCATCGGTCCGCCGAATGCCGAGCGCATCTACCGCGCCGTGGTCCGCCCGCTCAGCGGGGCATCCGGCGGCGCCGTCTGGCTTCTTCGCGACATGACGAGCGAACGCGCGCGGATAGAGGCGGCGGAGCGCATGCATGGCCGCTCCCTCTCCTATATCGAACAGGCGCCGTTCGGCTTCTTCGCCACGGATGAGGACGGCAAGTTCGTCTTCATGAATGCGCGGCTTGCCTCCTGGCTCGACGTTGTGCCGGAGCGGCTCACCGAGCGGGGGACAAAGCTTTCGGAACTCGTGCTCGGCGAAGTACCGGCTCTCGCCGACGGAGTGGCCGGCAATGACGAAGACTTGCCGCCGCTCGATATCGACCTCAAGGGAGCGGATGGGAAGGCGCTTCCGGTGCGCATCCTGCGGTCGCGCGTGAGAGCGACCGGCGGCCGCCCGCCACGCATCTTCGCGCTGGTGCTTAACCGGACGACTGGCGACAAGGCCGAAGAGACGGCGCGCGACGCGGAGATGCGGTTCGCCCGCTTCTTCAACAATGCCCCTATCGGGATTGCGACCATCGATGCGGAAGGCCGGATCGACAATGCGAACCGTTCCTTCGTCGCCTATGTGGGCGAGGGCGTCGAGCGGGGTTCGCAGCTCACCTCCCTGCTCGTCGAGGAAGACAGGCAGGCTGTCGAGGAGACGGTTGCAAACGCGCGGGCAGGCAAGTTCGCGACCGCGGCGGTCGATGTCCGCCTCGCGCGGAGCCCAGACCGCGTCGGCCAGCTTTATGCGGCGCGGGTCGATATGGGTGAGGGCGCGGGCATCGTCGTCTATCTCATCGACGCGACGGAGCAGAAGTCGCTCGAACTGCAATTCGCGCAATCCCAGAAGATGCAGGCGGTGGGTCAGCTTGCGGGCGGCGTCGCGCACGACTTCAACAACCTGC
>DLCG01000019.1:129513-163431 GCA_002480495.1 Rhodobiaceae bacterium UBA7804
CGGCGTCGCGCACGACTTCAACAATCTCTTGACCGCGATCATCGGCTTCTGCGACCTGTTGCTCGCGCGGCACCAGGCGGGCGATCCGTCCTTCGCAGATGTCGTGCAGATCAAGCAGAACGCCAACCGCGCGGCCAACCTGACACGTCAGCTTCTCGCCTTCTCGCGGCGGCAAACGCTGCGGCCCAAGGTGCTGTCGCTCACGGATGCGCTTGCCGAATTGCAGAACCTGCTCGCGCGGCTTCTCACCGAAAAGGTCGAACTCAAGATTGTGCATGGGCGGGAGCTCGGCCTTGTGAAGGTCGACCAGAACCAGCTCGAGCAGGTCATCATCAATCTCGCGGTGAATGCGCGCGACGCGATGCCGGACGGCGGGCGGCTCACCATTCGCACGGCCAATGTGTCGGAGGCGGACAGCCGCGCGCTCGACCATCCGCTGATGCCGCATGGCGAATATGTGCTGATCGAGGTGGCCGACACCGGCTCCGGCATTCCGAAGGAAAATCTGGGCAAGATCTTCGAGCCCTTCTTCACGACGAAGGATCCTTCCAAGGGCACCGGGCTTGGCCTTTCCACCGTCTATGGCATCATCAAGCAGACGGGCGGTTTCATCTTTCCCTATTCGACGGTGGGCAAGGGCACGACCTTCCGCATCTATCTGCCGCGCTACATCGAGACGGCGGCCGACAAGGCCGCGGAAGCCGCGGCCGTGGCAACGCCCGCCGAAGCGGCGGACCTCACGGGCAAGGGCACGATCCTTCTGGTGGAAGACGAGGACGCCGTACGCACATTCGCGGCGCGTGCGCTCGGCACGCGCGGCTACGAAGTGCTGCAGGCCGAGAGCGGCGAGGTCGCGCTCGATGTCGTGCGGGCGTATGAAGGCCGGATCGATCTCGTCGTATCGGACGTCGTGATGCCCAACATGGACGGGCCGACCATGGCGAAGGAGTTGAAGGGCCTGCTGCCAGGCACGCCGATCATCTTCGTCTCGGGCTATGCGGAGGACGCCTTCGCGAAGAATCTCGACCCCGATCAGGAGTTCCATTTCCTGCCGAAGCCCTTCTCTCTGAAGCAGCTTGCCGCCGCCGTGAAGGAGGTCATGGGGAACAAGTAAGGGAGAGCGAGGTACCGGCCAGGGCAGGAAGTCTGCCGGGCATTCTCCTCGCATGGCATGAAAGCTGCCATGGAATGCTGGTTTCACCCTCGCTGAGGGTGTATTTTGTACCAGTATGAAACGCGAGGTCAGCGTCCTTCCATGTCCGCCGATCTGACGACATTGACGCCCGAGAGCTCGAGGCCCGCCACCGGCGCGGAGAACCATCGCGCGGCGCTTGCCATTGCGCGCCGTCACATGGGCCATGTCGCCTGGCCGACCGTTTTCGTTTCGCTCGGATCGCTTGCGGGGCTTGCCGTTTCGAGCGCGGCGGCGCTCACCGGTCTATGGCCCTTCTGGGCGGCGGCGCTCGTCAACGGCTATCTCATGCTGATGCAGTTCATGGCGGTTCATGACGGCATTCACGAAGCGATCTCGGGCGACGACAAGCGCTATAAATGGCTGAACGATCTGCTGGCCTGGATCGGCGGCATCGTCACGCTCATACCCTATCGTGGCTATGACGTGATGCATCTCGTGCATCACCGCTATACCAACGATTTCGAGCGCGATCCGGACACATGGTGCGCGGGGCGGAACCCGCTGCTGCTGGTCTTGCGCTTCTTCACGCAGACGCCGCACTACGTCTACATGATGACGCGGATGGGGCTGTGGAAGGACAAGGCGCATCGCAGGCAATATTTCATCGCCGGCGCCCATCACCTCACGGCCTGGACGGTGCTCGCGGCCGGTTTCGTCTATGGCTTCGGCTACGAGGTGCTGATGCTCTGGATCGTGCCGACCTTCCTCAATGTCGCGCTGATCGGTCTCGTCTTCAACTATCTGCCGCATCGCCCGCATGTCTCGCAGGAGCGGTACAAGGATTCCGGCGTCTTCCTGCTGCCGCGCGCGATCCATCGCGTGGTGACGGTGCTCGACATGTATCAGACCTACCATCTGATCCATCACCTCTTTCCCCGTATTCCGTTCTACCGGATCGGCGCGGCCTTCCATGAAATGCGGCCGATCCTGGAGGCGGAAGGGGCGGCGATCCATGACTGGACCCATGCCTGGGATCGCAAGCCCTCGCGGGGCCTCGGCGCGCCTGTGACGGGCGTCGCGCCGGGTGCGCGGATCGCGCGCAAAAGTGCGAGCGAGGCGGCGGCCCGCAACGCGGCGAGCGGGAGCGATCAGCCGGAACGCCGCGCGAACACGAACTGATTTTCCCTTTGTTTTCAGCGGCTTGAATTTTTCATTGCCAGTGAGAACAAAATAAGTACATTAACCGTCATGAACAGCGCATTGCGCGACTCGGGCGGCGATGAAATAAGGGGAAATCACTCATGTCCAAGAATGTTGTGAGTCTCGTGGCCAAAGACGATACGGACAAGAAAAAGGCGCTGGACGCCGCGCTCAGCCAGATCGAGCGCTCGTTCGGCAAGGGTTCCATCATGCGGCTCGGCAAGAACGAGCAGGTGGTGGAGATCGAAGCGATTTCCACCGGCTCGCTCGGTCTCGATATCGCGCTCGGCATCGGCGGTCTGCCGCGCGGGCGCATCGTCGAGATCTATGGGCCGGAATCTTCGGGCAAGACGACGCTGGCGCTCCAGACCGTCGCCGAGGCCCAGAAGAAGGGCGGTGTCTGCGCCTTCGTGGATGCGGAGCATGCGCTCGACCCCATTTACGCCCGCAAGCTTGGCGTCCACCTCGACGATCTTCTGATCTCGCAGCCCGATACGGGCGAACAGGCGCTTGAAATCGCCGACACGCTGGTGCGCTCCGGGGCGGTCGATGTCCTCGTGATCGACTCGGTCGCCGCGCTCACTCCCAAGGCCGAACTTGAAGGCGAGATGGGCGACAGCCTGCCAGGCCTTCAGGCGCGCCTCATGAGCCAGGCGCTGCGCAAGCTCACCGCCTCGATTTCCAAGTCGAACACGATGGTGATCTTCATCAACCAGATCCGCATGAAGATCGGCGTGATGTTCGGCAGCCCGGAAACCACGACGGGCGGCAATGCGCTCAAGTTCTACGCTTCGGTTCGCCTCGATATCCGCCGCATCGGCGCGATCAAGGAGCGCGACGAGGTGGTCGGCAACCAGACCCGCGTCAAGGTCGTGAAGAACAAGGTTGCGCCGCCCTTCAAGCAGATCGAGTTCGACATCATGTATGGCGAGGGTATCTCGAAGACGGGTGAACTGATCGACCTCGGTGTGAAGGCCGGGATCGTCGAGAAATCCGGTTCCTGGTTCTCCTATAACAGCCAGCGCGTGGGGCAGGGTCGCGAGAATGCCAAGCAGTTCCTCAAGGATAATCCCGACGTCGCCAACGAGATCGAGCTTGCGATCCGCCAGAATGCGGGCCTCATCGCCGAGCAGATCATGGATGTGCGCGGCGAAGACGACGAGGACAGCGCCGACGACAGCGGCGATATGGAAGCGAGCGCCTGACGCTTGCGGGGGAGGCGCGATCTCGTTCCGTAACTCGCCTTTCGACAGGTTTCTCTAGTTCGGTTCGTTTGGCCGAGCATCAAGGACGGCGCCGGGTACCCTCCGGCGCCGTTCTCATTTTGCGGAGCGGGCATGGCTGCCGGGAGAGACCGCGAAAATCCGGTTTTCGATGCTCCTTGGCGCGAAGGCCGATTCTGGACAGTTGCAAGGGCGACAGGTAAAAGCTGGCACCCTATATTTCTTAATGGAACCGGGCGGATAGAGCCGTGAGGGCCGAGCCGCCGGGGTGTCCCCTTGATTGTGTCAGAGAGCGGAAGCGCAAGCGAATGGCCGGCCTCAACGATATAAGAAGCAAGTTTCTGGAATTCTTCCGCGAGGAAGGCCACGAGGTCGTGCCGTCGGGCCCGCTCGTGCCGAACAACGACCCGACGCTGCTCTTTACCAATGCGGGCATGGTGCCCTTCAAGAATGTCTTCACCGGTCAGGAGGCGAGGGCCTATTCGCGCGCCGCGAGCGCGCAGAAATGCGTTCGTGCGGGCGGCAAGCACAACGATCTCGATAATGTCGGCTACACGGCGCGGCACCACACCTTCTTCGAGATGCTGGGCAACTTCTCCTTCGGCGACTATTTCAAGGCCGAAGCGATCGAGTTTGCCTGGAACCTGATCACCAGGGAGTTCGGGCTGCCGAAAGAGCGGCTGATGGCGACGGTCTTCGCGGAGGACGACGAAGCCTTCGATCTCTGGAAGAAGATCGCCGGCCTGCCGGACGAGAAGATCATTCGCATCCCGACTTCGGACAATTTCTGGTCGATGGGCGATACCGGTCCCTGTGGCCCCTGTTCGGAAATCTTCTTCGACCACGGGCCGAAAATACCGGGCGGCCCTCCCGGAAGCCCGGATCAGGATGGCGACCGTTTCATCGAGATCTGGAACCTCGTCTTCATGCAGTATGAGCAGCATGGCGACGGAAGCCGCACAGACTTGCCCAGGCCGTCGATCGACACGGGCATGGGCCTCGAGCGCATCGCGGCGGTGCTTCAGGGAACCCACGATAACTACGCGACCGATCTGATGCGTGCGCTCATCGTCGCTTCGGCGGAAGCCTCGAAAAGCGATCCCGACGGCCCTCACGCGGTAAGCCATCGCGTCATCGCGGATCATCTGCGTTCGTCTTCCTTCCTCATCGCCGATGGCGTGATGCCGTCGAACGAGGGCCGTGGCTATGTGCTTCGGCGCATCATGCGCCGAGCCATGCGCCATGCGCAGCTCGTCGGCGTGGCCGAACCGCTTATGCACCGCCTGGTGCCGGCGCTCGTCCGTCAGATGGGCGATGCCTATCCGGAGCTCCGCCGCGCGGAGGCGCTGGTCACAGAAACGCTCAAGCTCGAGGAAACACGCTTCCGCGAGACGCTGACGCGCGGATTGAAGCTGCTCGACGAGGAAGTCGAGGCGCTGGGCGGCAAGTCCGTCTTGCCGGGCGAGGTCGCCTTCAAGCTCTATGACACTTATGGCTTCCCGCTCGATCTCACGCAGGATGCTTTGCGGTCCAAAGGCCTCAGTGTCGACCAGACAGGGTTCGATGCCGCCATGGCGAAGCAGCGCCAGGATGCGCGCGCCGCCTGGGCGGGTTCCGGCGAGAAGGCGACGGAGGCCGTCTGGTTCGAGCTGCGCGACAAGGTCGGCGCGACCGAGTTTCTCGGCTATGAGAGCGAGGTTGCCGAAGGCAAGATCGTTGCGTTGCTCGTCGACGGTCAACCGGTCGAGAAGATCAAACCGGGGGAGGACGCGGCGATCGTCACCAATCAGACGCCCTTCTACGGAGAGTCGGGCGGCCAGATCGGCGATACGGGCATCATTTTCTCCGCGGATGGCGCGGAGTTCCCGGTGATCGATACGGTGAAGAAGCTCGGCGACATGCATGTCCATCTCGGCAAGCTTTCGCGCGGTGAGCTCGGGCTCGGCGACATCGTGGAAATGAAGGTCGACAAGGCGCTGCGCGATGCGACGCGCGCGAACCATTCGGCGACGCATCTGCTGCATGAGGCGCTTCGCCGCGTTCTCGGCGAACATGTCACGCAGAAGGGTTCGATGGTGGGGCCGGAGCGGCTACGTTTCGACTTCAGTCATCCGAAACCGATGACTGCCGAAGAAATCGCTGAGGTCGAATCCATCGTGAACGGCATCATCCGTCAGAATTCCGAAGTCTCCACGCGGCTGATGACGCCAGAAGATGCCATCGCCGCCGGTGCGCTGGCGCTTTTCGGGGAAAAGTACGGCGAGGAAGTGCGCGTCCTTTCCATGGGGCTCGACGGCGCGAAGGACAATGGCACCTATTCGGTGGAGCTTTGCGGCGGTACGCATGTGCGCCGCGTCGGCGATATCGCGATCTTCAAGATCGTGAGCGAGAGCGCGGTTGCCTCCGGCATACGCCGCATAGAGGCGCTGACGGGCGAGGGTGCCCGGCGCTATCTCGTGGAGCAGGAGCGCCGGCTCAAGGAAGCCGCGGGCGCGCTCAAGATTGCGCCGGAGGATCTTCCCTCGCGCGTGGTCTCCCTGATGGAAGAGCGCAAGCGCCTGGAGCGCGAGCTTGCCGAGGCGAAGAAGAAGCTCGCCCTTGGCGGTGGAGCGGGGGGCGCCGCAGCAGGCGGCCCCGCAGGAGCGCCTGTCGAGGATCTCGGCGGTGTCAAGCTCATCGCCCGCAAGCTCGAAGGCGTGAACCCGAAGGATCTGCGAGGCCTCGTCGACGAGGGTAAAAGGCAGGTCGGTTCCGGCATCGTCGTCTATGTCGCCATTTCCGAAGACGGCAAGGGTGCGATCGCGGTCGGTGTTACCGAGGATCTCGCCTCGCGCTACAACGCGGTCGACCTCGTGAAGGCGGGCGCGGCAGCGATGGGCGGCAAGGGCGGCGGCGGCCGGCCGGATATGGCGCAGGCCGGCGGGCCGGATGCCGCGAAGGCCGATCAGGCTCTCGATGTGGTGCGCGCCGCAGTCGGTGAACTTGCCGGTGCCGCCTGAGCGAAGTCTCGTTCGCGGCCAGTTCGGCGCAATGAAAAAGGCCCGGCTTTGCCGGGCCTTTGTCTTTTCGCGAAGGTCTTTTCGGGAACCCGCAGGCCTGCTTCAGCTCGCCTTTGCCAGCGCCTTTCCAAGGTTCTCCGCCACCTTGTCTAGGAAGCCCTCCGTCGAAAGCCAGGACTGTTCCGAGCCGACGAGAAGGGCCAGATCCTTCGTCATGTAGCCTTTTTCCACAGTCGAAACGCAGACCTGCTCGAGCGTGTGCGCGAATTCGGCAAGCGCATCGTTGCCGTCGAGCTTCGCGCGATGCGAGAGGCCGCGCGTCCAGGCGAAGATCGAGGCGATCGAGTTCGTGGAGGTTTCCTCGCCGCGCTGATGCGCGCGGTAGTGACGCGTCACCGTGCCGTGCGCGGCTTCCGCTTCCATGATGTCGCCGTCCGGCGTCATCAGCACGGAGGTCATGAGACCCAGCGATCCGAAGCCCTGCGCAACGGAGTCCGACTGAACGTCGCCGTCATAGTTCTTGCAGGCCCAGACGTAACCGCCGGACCACTTCATCGCAGAGGCCACCATGTCGTCGATGAGGCGATGTTCATAGGTGATCTTTGCCGCCTCGAAGTCCGCCTTGAATTCCTTCTCGTAGATTTCCTGGAATAGATTCTTGAAGCGGCCGTCATAGGTCTTGAGGATCGTGTTCTTGGTCGACAGGTAGACCGGGTATTTCCGGTCGAGGCCGTATTTCATGCAGGCGCGGGCGAAGTCGCGGATCGAGTCGTCGAGGTTGTACATGCCCATGGCGACGCCGCCGCCGGGGAAGTCGTAGATTTCTTCCTCGATCTTCTGCTTGCCGTCTTCCGACACCCAGGTAAGCGTCAGCTTGCCCTTGCCGGGGATGAGAATGTCCGTCGCCCGGTACTGGTCGCCAAAGGCATGACGGCCGATCACGATCGGCTCCGTCCAGCCCGGCACGAGGCGGGGGATATTGCGGCAGATGATCGGTTCGCGGAAAACGGTGCCACCGAGAATGTTGCGGATCGTGCCGTTCGGCGAGCGCCACATCTTCTTGAGCTTGAATTCTTCAACGCGCGCTTCGTCCGGCGTGATGGTCGCGCATTTCACGCCGACGCCGTGCCGCTTGATCGCTTCGGCGGCGTCCACGGTCACCTGGTCGTCGGTGGCGTCGCGGTGCTCCATGCCGAGGTCGTAGTAGTCCAGCTTCAGGTCCAGATAGGGGAAGATCAGCTTGTCCTTGATCATCTGCCAGATGATCCGGGTCATCTCATCGCCATCGAGATCGACCACGGGGTTTACGACTTTGATCTTCGGCATGGGGGGTCCTTCGACAGTGACATACGGACGGGGCGGGCTCGGCGCGCAGACAGGCACACGGGCGCCGCGCGAAGGGCCGAAACCGGCCCACATCCCTATAACATCGCGGGCCGATTGATTAAAGGCGGCCAATCGCCTATTGACCGCGTGCCCGCTTCCGGCGGGCAAGGTTCCCCTAACGGAAGGCAGCGGATCGGCGGCATGGCCGGAACGGATCGCACGAAAAAATCGGAAGCGAAGCAGGCGCCCGGACCCGCGGTGATTCTCGTCGCGCCGCAGCTCGGCGAGAATATCGGCACGGCGGCGCGGGCCATGCTGAATTTCGGGCTGACCGATCTCAGGCTCGTGCGGCCGCGCGACGGGTGGCCGAACGAGCGTGCCCGGGCGGCGGCTTCCGGGGCCGATGTCGTTATCGACAATGTGCAGGTCTTCGAGCGGACGGAAGATGCGATTACCGGGCTCGATTATGTCATTGCGACGACAGCCCGCGCGCGCGGCATGGTGAAGCCCATTCTCACGCCGGAAACGGCCGCGCTCCGCATGCGCGAGGCCTTCGCGGGCGGGGGCGGCGCGGGGCTTCTTTTCGGGCCGGAGCGCACCGGACTGGAGAATGACGATGTGGCGCTGGCCGACGCCATCATGATGGTGCCGGTCAACCCGGCCTTCGCCTCGCTCAATCTCGCGCAATGCGTGCTGCTCATGTCCTATGAATGGCACAAGGCCGGCGACCGCACGGCGGGTGAGCGGATCGACTATCAGCAGACGCGGCCGGCAAAGAAGGAGGAGCTGATCGGCTTCTTCGAGCATCTTGAAGGCGAACTCGACCGTTTCGGTTTCCTGAAGCCGCCGGAGAAGCGGCCTTCGATGGTTCGCAACCTGCGCAACATGTTCCAGCGCGCCAGCCTCACCGAGCAGGAAGTACGCACGCTCAGGGGCGTCGTAGCCTCCCTCACGAGGCGCTATCCGAAGGGCGAAGAGCCGCGGGAATAGGCCGTTTCCCGGGGATTTGACACCCCCCGCCCCCCGCGCTACAACCCCGCTCGAAACGGGCTTCGCCATTCATTGCAAATGGGGCGGGGCCCGGTTTCTTTCGATACGCACCCGCGGGGGCGGCGACGCTTGTAGCCGATCCCTGTCGGCCCTGGTCCGGAGAAGCGGAAAAGGGCAGAGGAGGGCGCGTTTCCTTCATATTCGAACCCGAGGAACGCGATGACAAAGCGCCAGGAGTCCAAGTACAAAATCGACCGCCGGATGGGCGAAAACATCTGGGGTCGCCCGAAGAGCCCGGTCAATCGCCGCGAATACGGCCCCGGCCAGCACGGACAGCGCCGCAAGGGCAAGCTTTCCGACTTTGGCGTCCAGCTCCGCGCCAAGCAGAAGCTCAAGGGTTTCTACGGCAATATTTCCGAAAAGCAGTTCCGCGGCATCTACAAGGAAGCCGACCGCCAGAAGGGCGACACGGGCGAAATCCTGATCGGCCTGCTCGAGCGCCGTCTGGACGCCGTCGTCTACCGCGCGAAGTTCGTGCCGACCGTCTTCGCCGCCCGTCAGTTCGTGGGCCACGGCCACGTGCTCGTGAACGGCAAGCGCGTCAATGTACCGAGCTACCGCCTGCGTGACGGCGATGTCGTCGAGGTGCGCGAGAAGTCGAAGCAGCTCGCTCTCGTTCTCGAAGCGACGCAGTCGGCCGAGCGCGACGTGCCGGACTACATCGAAGCCGATCACGACAAGATGACGGCGAAGTTCGTTCGCACCCCGGCCTTTGCCGATGTGCCTTATGCGGCGCAGATGGAACCGAACCTCGTCATCGAATTCTACTCGCGCAGCTGATCTCTGCGCTGGGGATTTCTGTTCGCGCTCGTAATCGAGCCGCGACAGCGAAAACGAAAAGGCCGCTCGAAAGAGCGGCCTTTTTTGTTGCCGTAGGGCAGTAGGGCGGGGTGCCTTACGCCGCCTGCGTTTCGATACCCTTCTGGGCAAGGTAGTCGCGCAGCTCGCCCTGCTCGAACATCTCGCGGACGATGTCGCAACCGCCGACGAATTCGCCCTTCACATAGAGCTGCGGAATGGTCGGCCAGTCGGAGAATTCCTTGATGCCCTGGCGGATGTCGTCATCCTCCAGCACGTTGATGCCCTTGAAGGGCACGCCAAGATAAGTCAGCACCTGCACGACGGCATTCGAAAAGCCGCACTGCGGAAAGACGGGCGTGCCTTTCATGAAAAGCACCACGTCCTCGCTCGACACTTCATTCTTGATGCGGTCGAAGACCGGATTTTCGCTCATCTGTTTCTCCTCTCCGCGCCTCGCGCGGGGTGGTTCAATCCTGCGGCGCGCTGGTCTGCAGCGCCAATGCGTGTAGCTCGTTGCCCATGCCGCCCTTCAGCGCCGCATAGACCATCTGGTGCTGCTGCACGCGCGTCTTGCCCTTGAAAGAGGCGGAGACGACATTCGCGGCATAGTGATCGCCGTCGCCGGCAAGATCGCGAATGTCGACAATGGCATCGGGTATCGCCTCCTTGATCAGGCGCTCGATCTCCGACGCGGTCATTGCCATTTCTCGTTCTCCCCCGGCCTTAGAGTTCGGCGCCTGCCGCCATATAGGCAGGCAGCCAGCCTTCATGAGCGGCTTTCAACTCCGCCAATGATATGGGAACGCCGCCATCCACTGTCAATTCGTGCCCGCCCGTGGCACCGAGCCGCATGGCGGCAATGCCGGTCTTTGCGGCGCGAGCTAGGAAGCCCTCCGCATCCGCGTCCGGCAGGGTCACAAGGTAGCGTGCCTGATCCTCGGCGAAGGCCCAGCAATGGAGCGGAAGTTCCGTCTGCGGTTTCAGGCTCGCGCCGATGCCGCCTGCCATGGCCATTTCGGCGGCAGCGACAAGAATGCCGCCATCCGACACGTCATGGACCGCGGTAAGGTTTCCGGCGCGGATTTCCTCGCGCACGAAGTCGCCGTTGCGGCGCTCGATAGCGAGGTCGACGGGCGGCGGTGCGCTCGCGTCGTCCCGGATACCGGCAATATCGCGCAGGTAGACCGATTGGCCGAGATGGCCCTTCGTTTCACCGATAACGATGACGGCTTCGCCCTCCGCCTTGAAGGCGACGGTGGCGCGCTTCGAAACATCGGGCAGGAGGCCCACACCGCCGATGGCGGGGGTGGGGAGAATGCCCTTGCCGTTGGTTTCGTTGTAGAGCGACACATTGCCCGAGACGACGGGGAAGTCGAGCGCGCGGCAGGCCTCGCCGATGCCTTCGATGCAGCCGACGAACTGGCCCATGATCTCGGGCTTTTCCGGATTGCCGAAATTCAGATTGTCGGTGATGGCGAGCGGCTCCGCGCCGACGGCGGTGAGATTTCGCCAGCATTCGGCAACCGCCTGCTTGCCGCCTTCCTGTGGGTCGGCAGCGCAATAGCGCGGCGTGACGTCGAGCGAGAAGGCGAGACCCTTGGGCCCGTTCTCGACGCGGATCACGGCGGCGTCGCCGCCCGGGCCGATCGCCGTGTTGCCCTGAATGAGGTGGTCGTACTGCTCCCAGACCCAGCGGCGCGAGCACATGTCGGGCAGCGCCAGCATTCGGGTCAGCACTTCGCCGAGGTCGTTCGGCGCGGGCGCATCGGCGGGGGAGAGCGGCTTCGGCTTCTCCGCCTTCACGAAGGGCCGGTCATATTCCGGCGCCTGGTCGCCCAGTTCCTTGATCGGCAGGTCCGCCATGACATCGCCATGCCGTTTGATGCGGAAGCGCAGGTCGTCGGTGGTCTTGCCGATGACGGCGAAGTCGAGACCCCATTTCACGAAGATCGCTTCGGCATCCTTTTCCCGCGCGGGGTCCAGCACCATCAGCATGCGTTCCTGGCTCTCGGAGAGCATCATCTCATAAGCCGTCATGCCTTCTTCCCGGCACGGCACCTTGTCGAGGTCGAGTTCGACACCGAGATTGCCCTTCGCGCCCATCTCGACGGCGGAGCAGGTGAGGCCAGCCGCGCCCATATCCTGGATCGCGATGACGGCGCCGGACGCCATCAGTTCCAGGCAGGCCTCGAGCAGCAGCTTTTCGGAGAAGGGGTCGCCGATCTGCACCGTCGGGCGCTTCTCCTCCGAGTCCTCGCCGAATTCGGCGGAGGCCATGGTCGCACCGTGAATGCCGTCGCGGCCCGTCTTGGACCCGAGATAGACGATGGGAAGACCCACGCCCTTCGCTTCCGAATAGAAGATCTTGTCCGCGTCCGCGAGGCCCGCCGCGAAGGCGTTGACGAGGCAGTTGCCGTTATAGCTCGGATCGAAGTTCACTTCGCCGCCGATGGTCGGCACGCCGAAGGAGTTGCCGTAGCCGCCGATACCGGCGACGACGCCGGAAACGATGTGCCGCGTGCGGGGGTGATCGGGTTCACCGAAGCGCAGCGCGTTGAGCGCCGCCACGGGCCGTGCGCCCATGGTGAAGACGTCGCGCAGGATGCCACCCACACCCGTCGCCGCGCCCTGATGCGGTTCGATGTAGGAGGGGTGGTTGTGGCTTTCCATCTTGAAGATGATTGCCTGCCCGTCGCCGATATCGACGACGCCTGCATTCTCGCCCGGCCCGCAGATGACGCGGGGTCCCTTGGTCGGCAGCGTGCGCAGCCACTTCTTCGACGACTTGTAGGAACAGTGCTCGTTCCACATGGCCGAGAAGATGCCAAGCTCGGTCAGCGTCGGCTCGCGGCCAATCAGGTCGAGAATGCGCTGATATTCGTCGGGCTTGAGGCCGTGTTCCGCGACAAGCTCCGGTGTGATCCTGACGTCGTTCGGTATCACGCCACAGCCTCCAGCACGCTTTCGAAAAGTGCGCGCCCGTCGGTCGCGCCGTTCAGCGGTTCGATCATGTTTTCGGGATGCGGCATCATGCCGAAGACGTTGCCGCGTTCGTTCAGGATGCCCGCGATGTCGTTCAGCGAGCCGTTCGGGTTCGTTCCCTCGGCATAGCGCAGGCCCACGCGGCCTTCGCCTTCGAGGCGCTTCAGCGTCTCGGCATCGGTGAAGTAGTTGCCGTCGCCATGTGCGACGGGGCAGCGCCAGACCTGACCCTGCTTGTATTTCCGCGTGAAGTCCGTATCGGCATTGGCGACTTCGAGCTTCACTTCCTTGCAGACGAATTTGAGGCCTGCATTGCGCATCAGCACGCCGGGCAGGAGCCCCGCCTCGCAAAGGATCTGGAAGCCGTTGCAGATGCCGAGCACGCGCACGCCCCTGTCCGCGGCCTTCGCGATTGCGGGCATGATGTTGCCGCGCGCGGCGATGGCGCCGGTTCTCAGATAGTCGCCATAGGAAAAGCCGCCGCAGAGCACCACGAGGTCGAGATCGGGAAGCTCTGTATCCGCGTGCCAGATGGCGGCGGGTTTCGAGCCCGTGATGTTTTCGAGCGCGCGCAGCATGTCGCGCTCGCGGTTCGATCCAGGAAAGACGACGACGCCGGACTTCATGCTCACTGCTCGTCGATCTCCACAGCGTAGTTTTCGATCACCGTATTCGCGAGGAGCTTCTTGCTCATCTCGTCGAGTGCGGCGCGCGCCTTGGCCGGATCGGTTTCGGCGAGCTCGACCTCGAAGAACTTGCCCTGACGCACGCTTTCGACGCCGGAAAAGCCGAGGGAGCCGAGTGCTCCCTCGATTGCCTTGCCCTGCGGGTCGAGAACGCCGTTCTTCAGCGTGACCTTGATACGCGCCTTCATGCTTCCTCGTCTCTCGGGTAACTCATTTCACCAGCGTGGGGCCGCGGCGCTTCGGCTCGTTCTCCACGAGCACACCGAGCCGCCGCGCAACTTCCTGATAGGCCTCGACCAGCCCGCCCATGTCGCGGCGGAAACGGTCCTTGTCGAGCTTGTCGTTGGTGCGCGTGTCCCACAGCCGGCAGCAATCCGGGCTGATCTCGTCGGCCAGCACCACGCGCACCATATCGCCTTCGTAAAGACGGCCGAACTCGACCTTGAAGTCGACGAGGCGGATACCGATGCCGAGGAAGAGGCCGGTCAGGAAGTCGTTGATCCGCAGCGCGAGCGCCATCATGTCGTCGATTTCCTGCGGCGTCGCCCAGCCGAAGGCCGTGATGTGCTCTTCGGAGACCATCGGGTCGTGCAGTTCGTCGTTCTTGTAATAGAATTCGATGATCGAGCGGGGGAGCATCGTTCCCTCGTCGATGCCGAGGCGCTTCGAGAGCGAGCCGGCGGCCACATTGCGCACCACCACCTCGCAGGGGATGATCTCGACTTCGCGAATGAGCTGCTCGCGCATATTGAGCGAGCGGATGAAATGCGTCGGCACCCCGATTTCGTTCAGCCGCGTGAAGATGAACTCCGAGATGCGGTTGTTGAGGACGCCCTTGCCCTCGATGGTGGCGCGCTTGGTCGCGTCGAAGGCGGTCGCTTCGTCCTTGAAGTGCTGGATGAGCGTGCCCGGCTCGGGGCCTTCGTAAAGCACCTTGGCCTTGCCTTCGTACACGCGTCTGCGCCGGCTCATGTCATGATTCCAATCGGTTAGCCCGGAGAGCGGCTCCGGGTCTGAATGTCGCTCCGCCGGTTTTCGAGGGCCGCTCGAGGCGGGAAGGAGAGCCGGGAAAAGGCTGCGGAATCGGCTCTCCGGCGTGCGCAAGGTAACGCAAGGCCAGATGCGATACAATGAGCCTTTGTTGCGCCGCACGCCTCCGGAAAAGTGTCCCGAAATCAGGGGCTTAGGTATTTCGTCGCAGCGGCCCCCGTGTCGTCCGATCGCGGTTGATTTGAGGGAACCGGGCGGTTATGCCTAGGGCCAATCTTGGCTGGCGGGTTCGGCATGAGTGCCGGGCGTTCCGCCGGTGTTTTGAACGGAGAGACCCTGTCCATGTCCACCTTCGACAAGCGCGAAGACGGTTTCGAGAAGAAGTTCGTCCATGACGAGGAGATGCGCTTCAAGGCGGCTGCCCGCCGCAACAAGCTGCTCGGCCTCTGGGCGGCGGAAAAGATGGGGCTCAGCGGCGACGCGGCCGACGCCTATGCGCAGGAAGTGGTTGCCGCCGATTTCGAGGAAGCGGGCGACGAGGACGTCTTCCGCAAGGTCCGGCGCGATTTCGATGCGAAGGGCGTCGACCAGTCCGATCATCAGATCCGCCGCACCATGGCCGAACTGATGGACGAGGCGATCCGCCAGCTTCAGAGCTGAGGCGCCTTGGGCTAGTCCTCGTCGAAGATCGAGATACAGCCGAGCAGCAGGAGATCCTCCGGGCCCTTGTCTTCCATAGGCAGATGGAGGATTTCGAGCTTCAGGAAATCCCGGTTCACGCCGTGGAGGCGGCCATGCGTGACGTGCGGGCACCCGTCCGCCGTCACCTTGCGGTAGACGCCGGCGTTATGGGCGACGCAGCCGGGGTGATAGAAGGCCGAAATGGTCAGGCCCGTCGGGTCGAAGTCCAGCCAGCGCGTCAGATGCGTTCCGACCAGCCGCAACCGCCAGTCTTCGCCAGCCACGTCCATCCGTTCCAGCACGAAGATGCTGGGCAGCAGGGAGGTCGTTTCGCGGCAGGGCAGGGCCGAGCGGTTCAGCAGCCGTCCGTCTTTCCTGTGCCTTTCCCAGAAGGCCATGAGCTCGCGGGATTGCGCATGCAGCGGTTCGGGCACCGGAACCACCTGGGTTTCGATCTGCCTCACCGTGCCTGACGTCACATTCACGCCGTTTGCCGCGTGCTTGGAGAACATTTCACCGGCCCCTTCGCGGCTTCCCGCTGCCGCTATCCCATAATGTCGACTCCGAGCGGATAAGATGCCGTTAACGCAGCTATTTAGTCGGGTTATTGGTTCTGGATTGGACGAGAAGCGTTGAGGCAAATGCCTCGGCCGAGGTTTCCCTTGCGTCAGCCTCGCTCAGGCCGTGGATGGCATTGGCTGCGCTCTCCCGCGTCCGGTGCATCGCGCCCCAGGCAATGGCTTCGATTGCCAGACGAGCGGCGAGGCGGGTTTCCGGAGAGGGGGAGCCTTTCCGTCCGAGGGCTTTCATGGCCAGGCCCGCGAGCCGGTCACGATGCTCGCCGCGCAGGTCTTTCGCGTGCAGTTTCTCGAATTCGGGAATTTCCGCCGCGCAGCGATCCACGAGCCAGATCGCGCGGCGCCCTTCATGCAGCATGTCATAGAGTTCGCGGCCGATGGCGGCGAGCGTTTCGCGCGTTACGCTCGCGCGCGGTTTCAGCGCCGCGTCGAGTGCCGGCCAGTGGCGAATTTCGGCTACGCGGTCCGAGAATACGGAAACCGAGGCCTTCATGCCGGGATCGGCAAGGGGCAGGTCCAGATCGTCGAGAGGCCTGGCGCAGACCTTCAGGACAGCAAGGTGAAAGAGGGCCTCCTTGCTTGAAACGTAGAGATAGAGCGCGCCCGAGGAAACGCCCGCCGCCTTCGCCACATCCGCCATCTGTGTCCGCCTGATGCCGAGATCGGTGAAGCAGGTAATGGCGGCCTCTGCGATTGCCTCCAGTTTCTGCGGTTCTTTCCTGCGGGCCATGCGGCCTCCTTCGCTCACTGACGCCGGGACCTGGGCGCCATTCTTCTAGTGCAATTCGAATCGCCTTGACTCCTAAAAATAAATGAATGAATCATTCAGTCAAATATTTATGGAGGAAGGCATGGCCCGCGCGGTCCTGTTTGCATGCATCGGGTGGCTTCTGGCTGTTTCGGCGGCGGGAGCGGAGGTAGGCTGGCCGCAATATGGTGGCGATGCGGGCGGCATGCGCCATTCGGCAGCGGCCGAGATCACGCCCGGCAATGTTGGAGAGCTTCAGCGTGCCTGGGTCTATCGCACGGGCGACATGACGGCCCATGCGGATGACATGAAGAATTCCGCGTTCGAGGGAACGCCCGTTCTCTTTGCTGGCTCGCTGATTTTCTGCACGCCGTTCAACGAGGTGATTGCGCTCGATCCGGGCACGGGCGCCGAGAAGTGGCGCTACGACCCGAAGGTCGCGACCGGCTATCGCCCGGGCAATCAGTTCGTCTGCCGGGGCGTCACACCCTGGACCGATCCTCAGGCGGGAGAGGGCGAGCTTTGTGCCTCCCGCTTCTTCATGGGCACGGTCGATGCGCGGCTCATCGCGCTCGATGCGCCCACCGGCCAGCCCTGTCTCGGCTTTGGCATGGACGGTCAAGTGAAGGTTGATCCGGGCATGGCGCTCCAATGGCCGGGCGAATTCCAGATCACTTCGCCGCCCTCTGTCGCGGATGGTGTCGTCATCCTGGGTTCGGCCATCAGCGACAACCGCCGCGTCGATGCGCCGAAGGGAACGGTGCGCGCCTTCGATGCGCGGACGGGAAAGCCGCTATGGGACTTCAATTCCGTCGCGCGCGGCGCGGAAGATCATCCCGAAAGCTGGCCGCGCGGCGGCGTCGCGGCACGCACCGGCCATGCGAATGTCTGGGCGCCCATCGCGGCGGATACATCGCGCGGTCTCTTTTTCCTTCCGACATCCTCGCCGAGCCCGGATTTCTTCGGCGGTGAACGCGCGGGCGATAACCGTTACGCCAATTCCGTCGTCGCTCTCGAAGCGAAGACGGGCAAGGTGCGTTGGCATTTCCAGACCGTGCATCACGATGTCTGGGACTATGATGTGCCCGCTCAGCCGAGCCTCGTCACGATCATGCGGGACGGCAAGCCCGTCGACGCCGTGGCGCAAGTGACGAAGACGGGTTTCGTCTTCGTGCTGGATCGCGATACGGGCAAGCCGCTTTTCGATGTCGAGGAACGTCCCGTACCGCAGGGCGGTGCGCTTGGCGAGGTCCTCTCGCCGACGCAGCCCTTTCCCGTCGCGCCGCCACCGCTGGTGCCGCAGACATTGAGCGCGGATGACGCATGGGGTCTTACGCCATGGGACCGCAATGCGTGCCGCGAGAAGATCGCGGCCGCGCGCTCGGAAGGTCTTTTCACGCCGCCATCCGAGCTGGGCACGATCATGTTCCCGTTCACCGGCGGCGGGGCGAACTGGGGCGGTGCCGCCTTCGATCCCGCAAGCTCAACGCTCTACATCAACACGAGCCGCGCCGCTCATCTCATCACGTTGATACCCTCCGAGAACTATGAAGCTGCGAAAGCCGCCGAACCCGACGAGGAAATCTCTCCGCAGGCGCCCACACGCTGGGCGGTGAAACGCGAGCTCCTACTTTCGCCGCTCGATCTTCCCTGCAATCCGCCGCCCTGGGGCATGCTCACCGCTGTCGATCTGTCCTCCGGCAAGATCAAGTGGGAAAGCGTGCTCGGCACGGTGCGCGATCTGGCTCCCGTTCCCGTGCCTCTCAAATGGGGTACGCCCAATTTCGGCGGGCCGATCGTGACCGCAGGTGGCGTCGTCTTTATCGGTGCGGCGATGGACGATTATCTGCGTGCCTTCGATGCGGCGAGCGGCGAGGAACTCTGGAAGGGCCGGCTTCCCGCAGGCGGTCAGGCAACGCCCATGACCTATCTGTGGGAGGGACGCCAATATGTGGTGATAGCCGCCGGAGGTCATGCGCGCGCGGGCACGAAACTCGGAGATTTCGTGGTCGCCTATGCATTGCCGGACTAGACCTCATTCCGCTTGTCTATAACGGTCGCCGCCCTGCACAATCTCCCGACAAGAACAACAAGGGGAGGGTGGCATGACTGCCTATGAAAACGTAACGATCGAGAAAAAAGGACCGGTTGCGCTTGTCCGCTTCGATCGCAGGGGTGCGCGCAACGCCTTCAATCAGCAGACGATACTCGAGCTCACCGATGTCGCACGGTGCTTTCAGGACGATCTCGAAACGCAGGCGGTCGTGCTCACCGGTACGCGGGAAGCCTTTTCGGGCGGAATCGATCTGAAGGAGCGGGCAAGCCGCGCCGTAACCGCCGGTACCGACCTCGAGCTGCGTCAGGTTTATTATCGCGGCGTGAAGCTCTGCCAGGCTTGGGAGGACATGCCGCAGATCACCGTCGCGGCCATCGAGGGCATGGCGGTGGGGGCGGGTGTCGCGCTGCCGCTTGCGCTCGATTGGCGCGTCATGGGCAAGGGCGCGTTTCTCTATGTTCCCGAAGTGAAGATCGGCATCAACCTGCAATGGGGCGCGCTGCCGCGCCTTATCACGCTGGTCGGTCCTGCGCGCGCGAAGCGCATCTGCATTCTCTGCGAACGCATGGGCGCGGAACATGCGCTGGACTGGGGTCTCGTCGACGAGATCGCGGATGACGGTCATGTGGTGGAGAAGGCGATGGAGCTTGCTTCCGCCGCCGCGTCGATGCCCGCGCCCGCGGTGCGAATGGTCAAGGAGGCGGTCAACGCAACGGCCAACGCGCTTCACAAGGTGAGCGCCTATGCGGATGCCGATCAGAGTCAGCTCTCGACCAATTTCCGGTCGGCGCAGGAGGAAAGCGAGAAATTCGTGAAGGGAAAGCGGTAGCCGTCAGGCTGCCGCTTCCTTCACCTTCAGGCGCGAGGCGATTTGTTCCAGTGACAGGAGGTGGTTTCCCTCCTTCACCATGTCATAGACCGTCACGTTCAGGGCACGGAGCGTCTTGCGCCGAATCTCGCGTGTCTCGGGGTCCTCGTCGAAGTCGATCACGTTGACGCAGCAGGTATTCTGGTCGAGCGCCGCGAAGGTCGATAGCCCGGTGCCGAGCGCCCAGCCAATCACCAGCCGGTTGATGCCACCATGCGCGACGAGCGCAAGCGTTTCCCATTCGGGTTCGGCAATCAGTGTTTCGAGCGCGCCGGTCACGCGCGCATTCACTTCCTCGAAGCTGTCGCCGCCATTGTAGCGTTCGCCGGGAATATGCGCGTTGCGGAAGGAATAGGCGAGGTCGTTCAGATCCTTGATCTGCTCGCGGAAGGCCGGGTCGCCGCGTAGTTCGACGAAGTGATCGAGCGGCTCGATGTCGAGTCCGCGTCCCTCGAGGATCAGGCGAGCCGTCTCCATCGAGCGCGGAAAGCTCGACGTTACCGCACGGTCGAAGGGAATCTTCTGAAGCGCCTTGCCGGTGAGGCTCGCCTGCTCGCGTCCCCAATCCGTAAGCGGCACTGCTGCCGGATCGGCGACGCGATTGCCGCGGTCGTCCACATAGGAAACGTCGCCATGGCGAAAGAGATAGATGCGGCGGCGGCGCGAGCCGTCGAAGGCAGTGCGGAGCATGGAATATCCTCTAGGTAGCTGAATGCCGATGCCGCGCAGTATAGGCCGGAATGTGACGGGCGGGTGAACCCCTCATTCCGCCGCCTTGGCCATCGCGTCCTTGCCGAAGACGCGGGCGAAGATCGTGTCCACATGCTTGGTGTGGTAGCCGAGGTCGAAGCGCTCCTCGATTTCGGCATCGCTGAGATATTTTTTCACGTCGGCATCGGCCTTGAGGAGGTCGAGGAAGTTGCCTTCGCCGCGCCAGACCGGCATCGCATTGCGCTGGACGAGGCGGTAGGCGTCCTCGCGGCTTGCGCCCTTCTGCGTCAGCGCCAGCAGCACGCGCTGCGAGTGCACGAGGCCGCCCAGCCTGTCGAGGTTCTTCTGCATCTGCTCCGGGTAGACGAGCAGCTTGTCGATCACGCCGGTAAGGCGCGCCAGCGCGAAGTCGAGCGTCACCGTTGCGTCCGGGCCGATCATGCGTTCGACGGAGGAGTGCGAGATGTCGCGCTCGTGCCAGAGCGCCACGTTCTCCATCGCCGGAATGCTCATGCCGCGCACGAGGCGCGCAAGGCCCGTCAGGTTCTCGGTCAGCACGGGGTTGCGCTTGTGCGGCATGGCCGACGAGCCCTTCTGGCCTTCGGAGAAGAACTCCTCGGCTTCCAGAACTTCCGTGCGCTGAAGATGGCGGATTTCCGTCGCCACGCGCTCGATGGACGAGGCGATGACGCCCAGCGTCGCGAAGAACATGGCGTGCCGGTCGCGCGGGATCACCTGCGTCGAAACGGGCTCCACTTCGAGGCCCAGCGCCTTGGCGACATGTTCTTCCACGCGCGGATCGATATTGGCGAAGGTGCCGACCGCGCCCGAAATCGCGCAGGTCGCGATTTCCTTGCGCGCATTGACGAGCCGCTCGCGGCAGCGCGTGAACTCGGCATAGGCTTCCGCCATCTTGAGGCCGAAGGTCACGGGCTCGGCATGGATGCCGTGGCTCCGGCCGATGGTCACCGTGTCCTTGTGCTCGAAGGCGCGGCGCTTGATCGCGGCGAGAAGCTCATCCATGTCCTTCAGCAGGATGTCGGAGGCGCGGGCAAGCTGCACGTTCAGGCAGGTGTCGAGCACGTCCGAGGAGGTCATGCCCTGATGGACGAAGCGCGAATCCTCGCCGATGAATTCCGCCAGATGCGTCAGGAAGGCGATGACGTCGTGCTTAACCTCGCGCTCGATCTCGTCGATCTTCGCGACGTCGAAGACGGCCTTGTCGCCGCGCTCGCGGATGTTCTTCGCGGATTCCTTCGGGATCACGCCGATTTCCGCCAGCGCCTCGCAGGCATGCGCCTCGATCTCGAACCAGATGCGGAACTTCGTGTCGGGTTCCCAGATTGCGACCATTTCCGGTCGCGAATAGCGCGGGATCATCGGGCGCCTCGTGATGTTTGAAAGGATGAGCGGGGTTTAGCACCGGGGGGGCTGGCCCTCAAGAGGCCTGCAAAGTCCTTGAGATTGGCGGGCCTCAGGGACGTCAGAGGAGCAGTGTCGCCAATATCAGAGCGTCGAACACGAGCAGCCCGATTCCCATCAGTCTGAGATAGAACTTCGAAAATATGAAGAACTCGGGCACCCCCGTTTCCCGGGCTTGCTCGATCTTTCGATCAGGGAAAAAGATGCAGCTGATCGCAACCCACGTCAAAAGACTCAAAGACAAGAACAACAAAAGAAGCGATGGTTCCTCGGCCATGACATTCCCCTCCGTTCATGCGGTCCTCCGACAGGAATGGTCGGGAGCCGCGCCGGTTTGCGTAGAAATCCCCGAACTTGTCGCCGGATACTCCCCGGACCTCAAGTATAGTTCACACCGGCAACTGCCGCATGTCGCGCTCGGACTCCGCCGCTTCAGGGTCGTTTCTTTATCGCGTCTATGTCTCGGTGAATTTTTTGCTCGTTGTCGAGCACGTTTTGGGCAGGGTGTGCTGCCTGCTTCAAGTGGCGATCGTCATCAATAGGGCCCGACCTTTCTGGCCGCCTCTGCCTTTCCGGCTTCTTGCGAAAGGAGGTCCAGCAGTCTCCCCGCCGCGCGGCCGGGCGGCGTCGTCACCCGCCAGATGGCGCCGAAGCGGTGAAGGCCAGGATGCCGGATCGCCGTGCAGTCGAGGCTCAGAAGCGAGCCTTCCTTGAGCGCCGCCCCCACCTCGTGATCGAGCGCGAAGGCCCAGCCTGCGCCCGCCTTCAGCAATTCGAGTTTCAGCGCCGCATTATCGACGATCAGCACATCCGTCGTGTGCACCCGGTAGTCGAAGCCATTGGCCGCCGCCTCGCCGCCCGCCACCACGATCTGGCGGTGGTCGTCCAGCGCCGAAAGGGGGAAGGGCGCGCCCGCCCGCGCAAGCGGGTGCCCCGGCGCCGCCACGGTGTGCATTTCATGGGTGGCGATGTCGCGCCCGTCGACCTCCTTGCCCGAAAGTCCCGCCTCCAGGCTCACAATGCCGATCCGCGCCCGGCCCGTGAGCACCTCATCCATGATCCGCGCCTCGTGCATCATGCGGATGCGCAGGTTCACATGCGGGCTCTCGGCGAGAAGCGCTGCCGCCGCCTTTGCCAATAGTGCAGGGCTGAAGCCCGCATCGACGGCAAGCGGCAGGTCCACATCCTCCCCCTCGGTCATCGCCGCGACCCGCGCATTCAGCCTGTCGAGGCGGCGGAAGACGATTTCGGCGTCGGAGAGCAGCGCCTCGCCCTCGGCGGTCAGTTGCGGCTTGTAGCCCGACCGGTCGAAGAGCTTCACGCCATAGGCCTCTTCGAGATTGCCGACCGCATAGCTCACCGCCGAGACGGCCCGGCCGAGCCTTTCCGCCGCGCCAGAGAAAGTGCCGGTCTCGGCCACCGCCAGAAAGGTGCGGAGCTGGTCCACCAGATTGGGGTGCATGGTCTCTTTCCGAAAATCTGAAAATGATTTCTGATCTTTTTCGATTTTTCGGATCATGTCTACGCGCTAGCGTCACCCATCGAAAGAATCGCGGGCCGAAGCTCGCGGCAAAAAGGAGGAAGTGGTGATGGGCTTGGAGCTTTCCCGGCGGACTTTCCTGAAATCGACGGCGGCGACGGCGCTTGCCGCGGGCGCCTATGGCGCGGGCCTTCGTCCGGCGCTGGCCGCGCCGGAACTCGCGAAGCTGGATGCGCTCGCGCAGGCCGAACTCGTCGCGAAGGGCGAAATGACGGCGCTCGACCTCGTCAATGCCGGCATCGAACGCATCGAGCAGGTGAACCCGAAGGTCAATGCCGTCGTGACCGAGTTCTATGATCGCGCCCGCGAGGCGGCGAAGGGCGAGCTTCCGCAAGGCCCCTTCACCGGCGTGCCGAACCTCGTGAAGGATCTCGACAATCTCGCGGGTACGCGCGCCACTTCCGGTTCGCGTCTTTTCGCTGACAACATCTCCAAGGAGACCGATCCGCTCATCGCCTCGGACCAGGAGGCGGGCTTCGTCATGGTCGGCAAGAGCAACACGCCGGAATTCGGCCTTCTCGGTACGACTGAACCGCTCCTTCTCGAACCCTGCCGCAATCCCTGGAATCTCGAACATTCGACGGGCGGTTCGTCCGGTGGCGCGGCGGCGGCCGTCGCGTCGGGCATGGTGCCGCTCGCCCACGCGACGGATGGCGGCGGCTCCATCCGCATTCCCGCGTCCTGCTGCGGCGTCTTTGGCCTCAAGCCCAGCCGCGGCCGCATCTTCCTCGGCGGGCGCAATCTGCCGGGCGATATTGGTGTACAGCATTGCGTCAGCCGTTCCGTGCGCGACAGTGCGACGCTGATGGATCTTTCGGAGATGAAGGGCGAGAAGGCCGTGCTCGCGCCCATCGGCCGCGTCGAAGGGCCGGGCAAGAAGCGCCTCAAGATCGCGTTCAATACGGAGAATTATTATGGCGTCGAGCCGGATGCCGATGTGAAGGCAGCCATCGAGGAAACGGCGAAGCTCTGCGCCGATCTCGGCCATGAAATCGTGCCGGTGAAGAACCCGGTCGATGGCCGCGCCTTTATCGACGCCTTCCTCACCGTCTGGGCCTCCGGTCCCTCGCAGCTCGTCGCGCTGGCGAAGGAAAACGGTGTCGATCCCGAAGCCGTGCTTGAGCCCTGGACCATCGGTCTCGCGAAATATTACGACGCGAAGCCTGCCGACGCGCTCGAAGTCTCGCTCAACCATTTCGCGGAAGTGACGGCGAAGACGAAAGCCTTCATGGCGGATTACGATGTGTGGCTGACGCCGGTTCTCGCCTCCGCGCCGCCGAAGCTCGGCGAGCAGGCGCCGACCGTTCCCTTCGACACGCTCTACGAGCGCACCGTCGAATATGTGAGCTACACGCCGCTCCACAATGTCGTCGGCACACCCGCGATGTCGGTGCCGCTCTCGTGGAACGATGCGGGTCTTCCCATCGGCTCGCAATTCGCCGCGCCGCTCGGCGGCGAGAAGGTGCTCTACGAACTCGCCTTCGAGCTCGAACAGGCGCGCCCTTGGGGCAGCAAATACGCTCCTGTCTTCGCGGGCTGACGCAATTTCATCTGACGATGAAGCCGTCACGCAGCAATGCGTGGCGGCTTTTTCGTTTGGGCGTCTTCATATGGGCACGGCTCGGTTCCGATTTAGTATAGCAGTGCTATAGACTCGTCAGTATAGCGGTGCTATACAGGCTTCATGGATACGAAAGCGACATTGGTGGCGGCGGCTCTGAAGCTCATCGAGCAGGAGGGCGAGGCGCATTTCTCGACGCGGGCGGTCTGCGATATCGCGAAAGTGAAAGCGCCGACGCTCTATCACCATTTCCGCAGCGCCGACGGTCTGCTGAATGCGGCGATTGCCGAAGCATTCGAGCAGTTCCTCATGTCGAAGCGGTCGGCAATCCAGTCACCGGATCCCGTCGCGGCGCTCATTGAAGGCTGGGACAACTATGTGGGGTTTGCTGCGGCTCGCCCCCGCCTTTACGCGGCAATGATGGCGCGTTTCCTCTCTGGTGCTGACTTGCCTGCGGCCCGGGAGGGACAAGCGATGCTCCGCCATCGCATCGCCCAGATCGAGGCTGCAGGCAGGTTGGCAATCGCGCCTGAGGCGGCTGCTCAGGTCATCTGGGCCTCAGTCAATTCGGCGGCGATGTTGTTTCTCTCCGGCGCGCTCCAGCCGGACATCGCGATGGGAACACCCGACGCCGCCACCGTCGAGAGCCTGCGCGACTGCGCCATCGAGACAATCTGCAAATCAAAACTGCCGGAGTAGACCCATGAAGATTTTTGTCACCGGCGGGTCCGGCTTTCTCGGCTCGCGCCTCATCCCCAAACTGGTCGCGGAAGGTCATGAAGTGTTTGCCATGGCCCGCTCATCACCGGCCGACGACAAGGTGCTGCCGCTCGGCGCGAAGCCCGTTCGCGGTGACATGGACAATCTCTCCGGCTTTGAGATGCCGCAGGTCGATGCGGTGATGCACCTGGCCGCATACTTTCATTTGGCCGGTCCGCGCGCGCCCTATTTTCGCGTCAATGTGAACGGCACGAAGTCTCTGCTGAAGGCTGCGCAAAAGGCCGGTGTTTCGTCGTTCATTTATTTGACGGCAGCGGCGGTCATCATGGACGATCGCGGCTCGCCTGTCCGCAATGCCAATGAGAGTGCCCGTACCTTTCCACGCAGTTTCTCGCCTTATATTGCAAGCAAGGCGAAGAGCGAGGCGGGCGTGCTTGCAGCCAACAGGCCCGGCTTCCGTACCATCGCCATTCGTCCGCCGGGCATCTGGGGGCCGGGCGATGCCTTCAGCCGGAACATCCCGCATGCGATCGAGTCCGGACAATTCGCCTTCATTGCGCGCGGCGACTATCCCTATTCCACCTGCCATGTCGATAATGTTGCCGAAGCGCTGATCTGCGCGCTTCAGCGGGGCGAAGGCGGCAAGGCCTATTTCGTTCGGGATACGGACAACACCACTTTCCGCGCATTTGTCGACGGGCTGGCAAGGTTGCAGGGACTCTCGATCGACAAGCTGCGTTCGGTTCCCTATTCGGTAGCCTTTCTTATGGGGCGCATGATGGAAATTGGCGCAAGGCTCAGGAGGTCAGGTGAGGACCCTCCGCTGAGCCGGACGATGGTGCGCATGATCGGTCGCGAGTTCACTATCGACGACAGCGCTGCCCGAGACGAGCTTGGTTATGTTGGGAAGGTCTCGCGAGAGGAGGGGCTCGCTTCCTATTCGTCGATCAGATCAGGCCCAGCGATCTGAAACTCGCATGGCGTCCCTTGCCTACGACGAGGTGGTCATGGACCTCGATTCCGAGAGGGCGTGCCGTATCCACGATCTGGCGCGTCATTTCGACATCCGCGTTGGAGGGCGTCGGATCGCCGGACGGGTGGTTATGCACGAGGATGAGCGCGGAGGCATTTAGTTCCAGTGCGCGCTTCACGACCTCGCGCGGGTAGACCGGCGTATGATCGACCGTTCCCTTCTGCTGCACCTCGTCGGCGATCAGCACGTTCTTGCGGTCGAGAAAGAGAATGCGGAACTGCTCCGTCGGATTGTGCGCCATGGATGCCGAGCAGTAGTCGAGCAGCGCATCCCAGGAGCCAATCACTTCCTTCTTCAGGACTTTTGCCTGTGCGAGACGGAGTCCGGTTTCCCTGGCAATACGAAACTCGGTGATGACCCTGTCCGAGACTTTAAGATTTGGAACGGAGACTTCCTTCAGCCGTGTAGGCTCGGCATTGATGACTTCGGAGAACCCCCCAAATCGTGCGATGAGCGCTTTTGCGAGCGGTTTCACATCCTTTTGGGGGATCGCGCGAAAGAGAATGAGCTCAAGCAGTTCGTAGTCGGGAAGGGCCTCGGGCGATTTGAGGAAGCGCTCGCGCAGGCGTTCCCTGTGGCCCGCATAATGCGGCTTTGCTTCGCCCCCGTCCCCCATGCGCGTTCGTTTCCGTCAGGCGTAGGGCGGGCAGTCGCGGCCCGCCGGGGACTTGGTGAAGATCTCGCAGCCGTCCGCCGTCACGCCGATCGAGTGCTCGAATTGCGCGGAGAGCGAACGGTCGCGCGTCACCGCCGTCCAGCCGTCGGAGAGAATCTTTACCCCCGGTTTGCCGAGGTTGATCATCGGCTCGATGGTGAAGAACATGCCTTCCTTCAGCGTCGCGCCCTGGCCCTTGCGGCCGTAATGCAGGACGTTGGGCGCATCGTGAAAGACGCGGCCGAGTCCGTGGCCGCAGAATTCGCGCACCACGGAGCAGCGCTGGCCTTCGGCATATTCCTGGATCGCGTGGCCAATGTCGCCAAGCGTCGCGCCGGGCTTCACCACGGCGATGCCGCGCATCAGGCTTTCATAGGTGACGTCGACAAGGCGCTGCGCCTTGCGCGGCGCCTCGCCCGCGAAATACATGCGGTTCGTATCGCCATGCCAGCCGTCGAGAATGTAGGTGACGTCGACATTCACTGCGTCGCCTTCGCGCAGGGTCCGGTCGCCCGGAATTCCGTGGCAGACGACATGGTTGATCGAGGTGCAGCAGGACTTGCGGAAGCCGCGATAGTTGAGCGGCGCGGGATAGGCGCCGTGATCCATGCCGAAGTCGAAAACGAGCCGGTCGATGTGATCCGTCGTGATGCCCGGACGTATTTCATCCACCAGCATGTCGAGCGCTTCCGCCGCGAGACGGCCGACGCGGCGCATGCCCTCGAAGGCTTCGGCATCGTGAATCTTGATCCGCCCGATATTGCGTTCCGGGGCTTCGATGGCGTCGGTATAGCTCATGAGGTCTTTCGCAAGGGTCCGCTTTCGTTCCGACACTAACATAATGCCCGGAGGCGGCATTTGAAAGCGGGCGGGGGGCGGCGCTATTCTGGGGCCAACGAAATCTTGAGGGACCACCCATGCCAAGCGTCGTGACTGCCTGCGTGCTGCTGATCGGCGACGAAATCCTGTCGGGCCGCACGCGGGATTCGAACCTTGCCTATATCGCGACGCATCTGAACAGGATCGGCGTTCAGGTTCGCGAGGCGCGGGTTATCCCCGATGTCGAGGAGACCATCGTGGCGACGCTGAACGAGGTTCGCGCCCGCTACGACTATGTTTTCACCACGGGCGGCATCGGCCCCACGCATGACGACATCACGGCGGACGCCGTCGCCAAGGCCTTCGGCGTCGGCATCGACTACCATCCGGAGGCGGTGAAGATCCTCGACGACCACTACAGGGCGACGGGGGGCGAATTCACCAAGGCGCGCATGCGCATGGCGCGGCTGCCCGAGGGGGCGACCATGATCGAGAATCCCTTGAGCAAGGCGCCCGGCTTCCAGATCGGCAATGTCTTCGTGATGGCGGGCGTGCCCATGGTCATGCAGGTGATGCTGGACAGCCTGACGGACCGCCTGGAAGGCGGTGCGGCCATGCAGAGCCGCACCGTGACCGGCCAGATCGGGGAGGGGACCATCGCCGAAAAGCTGGGCGATCTGCAGGCCCGGCACCCCGCGGTCGGCATCGGCTCCTATCCCTATTACAGGGGCAAGACCTTCGGCACGAGCATCGTCATGAGGGCCACCGATTCGAAGGAACTCGATATCGTGGCGGGCGAAGTGGCGGCGCTGATGCGCGAATTCGGCGTAGAGCCGGCCATGGGCGATCCCGCCTGAGAGGCGCGGAAAACCGGGGATATCTGTTTCAAAACTGCAACATATCCCCGCAACATTACAAAAGTTTCAGCCTTTCCGCGGCTTACGGGCGATACAATTTCCGCAGGACCGATTAGAGTTTCCCCCATGAAGGTCTGCCGGCCTTCCCCGGCGTCCATGCGCGCAGGGTCCGGTAGCGGGGGAACAGGCTTCGACCTGAAAAGGCCTGAAAACAAAATTTGGGGTCAAGGTGACCCGGAGGGAGAAAACGACATGAAGAAGACCATCGCTATTCTGGGTATGGCTGCGGGCGCCTCGATGATGATCTCGAGCGCTGCTTCCGCCCTCGATTCGAGCTTCGGCGCGATGTCGAAGGCCGGCACGCACAAGTTCTATGTGTGGTGCACGGGCGGCGCGGACAGCGAGCAGACCGCCGACGGCGCGAACGCCAAGGAAGCCCAGGCGAAGCTCGCCGCTTCCGCCGGCAACAATTGCTGGCCGGTGTGGCAGGGCCTCGAAGGCTGATCGCCTCACGGCTCACGGAATCAAGACGGCGGTCCCTCGGGGCCGCCGTTTTTCTTTGTAAGCTGCTGGTTTTGCAGGCTATCTAGGGCTCAGGTTTTCAGGGCCCCTTGGCGAAACTGGTATACGCAGCGGACTTAAAATCCGCTTCCTGCAAGGGAGTGCGGGTTCGAGTCCCGCAGGGGCCACCACCCTTCGCTCGCCTGCGGCGAGCTTCGGGCGGCAGGCCAGCCTTGAAGCTCAGCCGTGGCCCGCGACGGCGTGGGCGGGCTCGTGATAGAGCGCGTCGGCAGGGCGGCTCTCGTCTTCCTTGAGGGCGGGGTCGAACTTGTAGAGCGTCGAGCAATAGCCGCAGACGATCTCGTTCTCGCGGCCCATATCCAGAAAGACATGCGGGTGATCGAAAGGCGGCTTCGCGCCGATGCATTCGAACTCCTTCACGCCGACATGAATCACGCGGACGCCCGCCTCGTTGCAGAATTTCGGTGTCTTGCCGCCCGCCATGTCGCGCACTCCCTGATGCCGGAAATCCGGGGAAAACTAGAGGGCGCCGGGCCCGTTCGCAAGCGCTTCCAGCGGCGGGACTATTCCGGAACCGTGACGATCTTGGCGGCGGCCAAGTGACTGGAATCGCTCAGGTTTCGTTTTATCCCCGGATGAACGTCATCGAAACGTCATCAAACCGTCACAAATCGGGCTCTTGTCCCCATCCCCGGGGATAATTTCCGAATTCTTGTCCCCGCCCCCGGGGATAAGGCCGCTGCTTCCATCTCTCCTGTCATGCCCCATTCCTCCTCCATCGGCTGCGAGCGTAAAGAGAGGTGCTTCGCCGGGGACAAGCCCGGACCGGGCTGCCATGAAATCGCGCCGGAGGGGCGGGTGCCGGTTTATCCCCGGATGCGCCGGCGGGGCGGGCGCGGAGGTCAGATCGAGGCGAAGACGGCTTCGTCTATCTCGACTTCCTCGACCAGCTTCACCTTTACACCGATCTTGAGGCTCTTGAGCAGTTCGCAGAGATCGTCCCCGTCCACGAGGTCGATGGCGGGGGCGCCGTCGCGGATGGCTTCCTTGCGGGCATCGGCGGTGAAGCGGCCTGTGGTCATGATGAGGCCCTTGTCGGCGCGGCCGACCATCGCGCCCCGGAAGTCACGCACGACCGAGGAACCGACGCTGCCGCTGTAGCGCTTGCACTGGAAGATGACCTGGAAGGAGATGAGATTCACGCGCAGCACGCCGTTGCCGTCGATGCCGCCATCGCCGCTGCGGCCCGTGACCTCAACCTTGGTGAACCCCGCCTCGCGCAGGACGCGCTGGCAGAGACGCTCGAATGCATCCGGCGCCATGGCGAGGAGGACGGAGAGGAGTTGCTCGTTCCAGACGAGTTCGTTTTCGAGTTCGTTGACTTCCTGTTCGACGGTGACCTCGCGCTCGGCCTTGCGCCGCTTGCGGCCCTTCTGACGGACGATGCGCGGCACGTCGGCAAGCTCTTCCGGAGTCATGTTCCGGCCAATGGAGGTGAGCGTCCAGACACCGCGCTGCGTGTTTTCCAACGCGCCGACATGTTTCAGGTAGCTGCGCGTCCAGTTCATGCGATAGCGCAAGCGGGTGATGCTGCCGCTGTCGTCATGCGGAATTTCAACCACGTCCTCGGGAAGATTCATCAGCTAGACGATCTTGTCGTGTATCTCGTCATTGGAGGCGGAGCCGCCGAGCTGCTTCAAGGCCTCGATGGTCGGGCCGAGCAGGGCGTCGAGTTTCGGGATGTCGTCAATGGTTGCCATGTCTCAACCTTTCTTCTTTCGCTTTCCCTTCGCGGGCTTCGGCGCGGCGGTGAGGGGAGAGGAGAGTTTTTCGTAGAGCCCGAAAAGATGCTCGACGCGTTCGCGGTCGCTCGCGAAGGGGGCGGGGCGGTAGAGCTTGTCCACCGCAGCGTCGAGCGCGCGGTGCGCCTGACGCAATTCTCTTTTCATGAGGTCGGGATCGTAGAGGTCGGCAAGCGTCGCGCCCGGATAAAGCGCGCGGGCATCGAGCACGGCCTGCGCGAGGGCGCGGATTTTCTCTTTCTGCGCCTCGGAGGCATCGGGCCAGGGGAAGGTGTTGTAGACGAGGCCGATGGAATAGCGGTAGCGGCTTTCCAGACGTCCGCCAATGTCGCGCATCCAAGCCATATGCGATGCGGATGTCAGAATTCCGAAATGCCAGAGATCGGCACCGAGAACTACGCGCAAAAGGTTGCTCGGTATCACAGGCGGTTCGAGGTATCCGATAGGCACGTAGTCGCGACGTTCGGAGCTGACTTCGGGCACGACGAGAAACGGCTGATCGGGGATCACCTCGACATTGTACTTCTCCGGATAGTCGGCAATCGCCAGCGTACTTTTGCGCTGGCTCTTTGCGCGGAACTGCCGGACCTTCTGCATCCGTTCCGTGACCAGCGGCATGGCGCGCAATTCCTGCGGCGTTGCTTTCTGCAAAGCAAGAATCCATCGGTCCCCGCCATTGATGAATTCCTGCGCACCGAGGAAAGGATGCAGGAATTTCTCCGATGCAGGTTCGACGGCAACGAGCGCGGCTTTCTCGGCTCCGTCAAGAATGTAGTTTCCGTCATCAATCGGTTGAGTGCCGCTCGCCATTTTCGGCACATCGCATAGCGGCTGCGATGTCTCGCGCACCACGAGATGTCTGTCGGCGACGCCGGAGGCGTCGAAGAGATAAGGCGTCAATGCGGCGTGGCGGCTTTCGACGGGATCGCCCTTGATGTCGGCATAGGAGAAGAGGCGCTTTTCGGCGCGCTCATTCTCGCGCTTCGTCAGGCCGATGATGACGACATGGACATGGGCGACGCCTCGCGCATCGGAACCCCAGGCGAAGGTGCGGTGGGCGAAGGCTATTTCGAGCTTGCAGCGGTCGAAGAGCAGCGGCCAGAGCTGGGCTACCTGCTCACCTTGAGTGATCGAATTGGTGGCGACGAAGGCGATACCGGCCTTGCCCCCTTGCACATATTCGCCCGCTTTCAGGAACCATGCGGTGACGAAATCCAGCGTGCCGCCGGAACCGCCGAGCTTCGCGATAGCGCGTACCTGCTGGCGCTGTTCGGCCGACTGGAACTTCGCGCCGATGAAAGGCGGGTTGCCGAAGACATATGAGCATTTTTCCGGCGGCAGAAAGGCCGCCCAGTCCGCCTCCAGCGCGTCGGCACAGAGAATATGCGGCGAGGCCCTGAGCGGGATGCGCGCATAATTGTGGCCGAAGGAGAGACCGAGGCGATTGTTCATGATGTGGTCCATCATCCACATCGCGACCTCGGCAATGCGCGCCGGGAACTCGCCGATCTCGATGCCGTAGAACTGATCGACATTCACCTTCGACAGGGTGGCGACATCGAGGACGCGCTGTTCGTCGCTTGAATGCAGCTCGCGAAGAATGTCGATTTCCAACTGGCGCAATTCGCGATAGGCGATGACGAGGAAGTTGCCGCAGCCGCAAGCCGGATCGAAGAAGGTGAGTTCGCCGAGCCTGTCGTGCAGCGCCTGAAGCGCCTGCGCGCGCCCGCGCTTCAGCGCCTTCGCGCGCTCGAACTCCGCGCGAAGCTCATCCAGAAAGAGAGGCTGGATCAGTTTCAGGATGTTCTTCTCGGTCGTGTAATGCGCACCGAGGGCGCGACGCTCCTTCCTGTCCATGACGGACTGGAAGAGGGCGCCGAAAATGGCGGGCGAGATCGCCTCCCATTTGAACTCACAGGCCTCGATCAAGGTGAGGCGCATGGCGGCATCGAAAGCGGGCGTGCGCAGGCGCTCCGCGAAGAGATCGCCATTGATATAGGGGAACTGGTTCAGGTCTTCGTCGAGTGTCTTGTAGCGCTTGTCCTCCGGCGTGTTCAGCACCTCGAAGAGTTCGTTGAGGCGGGCGCCGAGATCGCTGCCGTCCGGCTGCGTCCTGTTCTGGATGAAATCGAGCAGGATGTCCTTCGGCTCGAAGATGCCGGTGTCGTCGGCGAAGAGGCAGAAGAGAAGGCGAACGAGATAACGCTCCAGATCGTGGCCGTCATAGCCCGCTTCCTTCAACGCGTCATGGAGCTTGCCCATGAGCTCGGAGGCTTCGATGTTGACGGGGTCCTGATCCCTGAACGTGCGCTTCTGGACACCGATCATGAAGCCGAAGGCTTCGACATTGTCCTTCAGGTCCGGGAGGGCGAAGCGGGTCTCGGTGTCCTCGTCCAGATCGTAAAGCTCGAAGCTCTGGAAATCGCTCAGGAGCAGGTAGCGCGGCAGCTCCTTGTCCTTCAGGCCCGGAAAGTAATCGAGGGCCTGGGCCTTGGCCTTTTTCAGGTCACGGCCCTTGCTCTTCTGCTCGACAAGGAGCGTGCCCTTCCAGAAGAGATCGATGAAACCGCGCTTCTCGCCGAGAAGCTTCACCGGCTCCTCATAGCTCGCGACGCGGCGGCGGGGGATGTCGAAAATCTGGAAGAATTCATTGTAGAAGGTCTGGGTCTCGCCCTTTTCGTAGTGGGCGTCCTTCCATTCCTCCGAGAAGCGCGCCGCGCGGGCGCGAATCTCATTCCAGCTCAGCCGCATGAAACCCCCGATTTGCCTGAAGGCAAGCATGCCGCTCGCGGTGCCGGGGTCAAGGGCGGTGTTTGGGGGGCGAGGGAAGAAGGGGTTTTTGCCCGACGCCGCTTTGCGGCTTCTGGATTGCTTCGCTCCGCTCGCAATGACGGAAGAGGGGGGCCGCCCGGGAGAGGGGCGGGCGGGGGAAACGGCGTTATGGCGCGCATAT